>NZ_JAGEKH010000005.1:0-566969 GCF_049887795.1 Sphingomonas sp. NFX23 | reverse complement strand
TCCAAAACCCATTCACAACGTCCCATACCCCCTTCGCATCAGCGAAGTGTCGCGGGGTGGAGCAGCCCGGTAGCTCGTCAGGCTCATAACCTGAAGGTCACAGGTTCAAATCCTGTCCCCGCAACCACTTTACTTGCAATGCCTCCGAGGGAACACCCGCGGGGGCTTTTTGCGTTTCCGCTCCAGCACATTGCGACAGCATCGAGGCAAGCTCGCCGCGCAGATCGATGGACAGATCGTCGCCTTTCGGCGTCAGCACCACAGCCACGATGAGCGCGCGCAACCGTTCGAACGCCTGCGCCTTTAGCGCGTCGTCCTCGAACGCCGCGGTAAGTTGTTCGATCTTCTCACCGTACACGCGGCCCAGATCCGGGGTAAGCAGCTCGGGCTCCGGGGAAACCGTCTCTGTGGCTTCCTGGTCGGCAAGTTCCAGTTCGACGAGCAGGACTTTGCGCCGCTCGGTCCAGATCTTCATCTCGTCAACAAATACCGTCGCATCCACGCCTTTGAGAATAGCCGCCTTGGCGCGCGCAAGCTGGTGATCGAGATTGGCCAGTTCGGCTTCGCGCTCGGGGCGGGCACTGACCGTTTCCGCGGTCAGACGAAGGGTCTCTGCCTCGTATTCCTCAAGGAACGCTGCGACGACGTCGTCACGCAGCATCTCGCTCGCCAGGCCTGCCAGCACGCGTGCGTCGAGTTCGTCCTGGCGGATCGTCAGGCGGTTGCCGCACCAAGTCGGTCCTTTCTTGGCGGCGCCCTGGCAGCCGAACCTGGTCTTGCCCGATTTGGCATAGCTCGCGCCGCAGCTCCCGCAGGTTATCTTGTCAGTCAGCAGATACCGCGGGCGCTGCTGCGCGAACAAGGGCAGGCCAGCCATCTCGGTACGCGGTTTCGCTGTGCGGGCGAGCGTAGCCTGGCGGAATTTGACCCGGTCCCACAGCTCTAGAGGCACGATGCCGAGCGCCGGGGACTCGATGCGCTTTTCATAGCCGTACGCAGAGCCGCCGGGGTTCTTTCCCATCGCGTGATGACCCACCAGCGCATCGCGCATCTTGTCGCTGTTGGCGCTCAACTGCTCGGCGTTGATCGTACCGATCATGCCGATGTGCAGCGGCGTGACTATGCCCTCCTTGCGCGTCGCCAGGAGGACGCCGCGAAACCTGAGACGGTCGAACAATGCCATCCACAAGGACCATGTCAGCCTTGCCGACCGGCTGATGTACGAAGCCAAGAACGAGGGAGGCGACGCGTTCCTGGAGCGGCTCGACCTGCGCTTGCCGAGATACACGCGGAAACAGAAGCGGCGTCGCATAGTCAGTGCCCACCGACTGGTGTGCTGCACCTAGCAGTGTCTTCCATCGCTGAAAATCTTCTGTCAGGCGAACTGCTTGCATCGTTCCGTACAGCACACCCGTGTCTCCAGCTTGACATTCTCGTGACCGATGAAGACTTCGATATCGTCGCAGGCGCCTGAGACGCTGGGGCCCGCCTGGGCGAAGTGGTTGAGCACGGACATAATCGCGGTTGAGGTCGGCTTTGATCAACGCCAGATCGTCGTCGCCGCGCGGGCCTATATGGCGGCAGCGGAAACGCCGCTTCACTCGCGCGATTTAACGCAGCACCTGTGTATCGGCTGGCGATCCTCCGCCGATGTTGCGCCTTACCGCTGGGAACTCTCGAAGGGAGTGCTTGGACTCGCCGTCGCTGTCGACCGGGAAGTAACCACCGACGGCATAGATTTGATGGCCGGGATGGCCCTTGCTGGCGCATGCCTGACGGCCGGTATGGAAGAGACGTTCGCGCCGCGGTAAGAGAATAGTCGGTTGCGAACGGGATTCGACCTGTTATGTCCGTCACTCCCCGGACTTTTCTGTTCTACCCAAAACGGCGTCATCTCGCATCAAGCTGCGGACGATGGTCGACCATGTAAAGGACTGACGCAGACACTGAGCCCCTTAGCCATGTTGATGGCTTAAAATTGGGCATGTCCTTGGTTTTAAACCAGCGCAATTGCTTTCTTGAGCTTGCTGAGCCGATATCAAAGTGTTGCGAACGTCCGTTCATCAGAAGCCGGACAGTCACGGCCGTCTCTCTGGAAGGTGGTTTCGTCCCACTTCTCGACATCCATGCGGCGCCGTTAGCGACGATTTACCTACATCACCAACGGTCGGAGTTGGGGGGGGCGACAAGCCGACCGCCAGTGTCTGGTTGTGGATCGCACCGGAAGCGGGGGCGGAGTACATTCGTGCCCCAATCCCCGCCATCCCTTTCCGCCCGGATCTGGACGCTAGCCGGGGCGGCAAATCGATCCACTAGATGTCGAGACCAAACATTCAGGCCTCGGCGTCGCGACTCTTCGCGCCCGGCGTCGCTAGCCGCATGCGAAGAGCCGCCTCATGCCCGGCGCGGCGCTGCTGAACCCGGGCCATGACGTTGCGGAAATAGCTATCCACCTCGCCGTAGGAAGGCATTGGCGCACTCACGGAAGGCGCGGGGAGGGGTGTGATGAGTTCCTCGGGGGCGATCGTCGTGATCGGAGCCGCGGCGGACAATTCTATGTCGGTCTTGCGCGCGCAGTGCAGGAAACCGGGTAGATTACCCTTTTCCTGGATCGGTGTCTTCATCAGCGCGGCGCGCTTGGCGACGGCGGATGGCGACACTGGTAAGGGAGTGCGTCCGGTTGCAAGCGTGGGCGCCGGGCGCGCCTCGGCGCCGGCCTCGGCGTCGCCGCCGTCGATAGATGCATGAAATCGTTCGCCGCCGCGTCGCGCGCAGTTAACGCGCCGAATCCCAGCAACCGCTCGAGCGTCGCGAGAACCGAACTATGGTCGTATGGCGTCGGGTCGACCCCGAACTTCACCATCGGGGACACGATAACCGCCGGCACGCGCACGCCCAACTGGTTGAAGACGAAGCCGTTGTCTCCCGGGCTGTCCTGCGTGTCGGGTTCGACCGTGCCGCCGGGGGCGACGGAATCATAGAAGCCGCCATGCTCGTCATAAGTGATAACCAACATGCTATAGGGCCAGAGCGGCGACGACGCGATCGCGTTAAAGGCCCTAGCGATCAGGTTCTCGCCGCCCGACACGTCGTCCTCAGGATGTTGTGAGGAGCCGCCTTTGTAGGTGTTGCCGGCGATGTCGCCGTAATTCGGCTCGATGAAGGTATACCGGTAGGGATAGCCGCTGGCTACGTCGCTGGCGAACGCGGTAATGCTCTTCACCGCCAAGGGCTGCGCGAGCGAGATGCCCTTGAGCGCGGTGACTTGGGGAATCGAACCCCCGACGTCGAGGGTGTCGTCGTGATAGATTCGCCAGGGGATGCCGTTGGCGTCGAGTGCGTCGAAGATCGATCCGTTGCGATAGGTAAAGCCGCTCACCGTCTCCCATTGGGCAATCTGCAAATTCGATGGGCTACTGTCTAGGCTCGTATAGCCGCCGCCGTCCTGATACGCCGAGGAGGCGCCGTGGACGTAGAAGCGGTTGGGCCAAGTCGGACCGGGCAACGACGAGAACCAATTGGTGCACAGCGCATAGCGATTGGCTAGCTGCGTGATGACGGGAACCTGTGCCGGGGCAAGGCACTTCATGATGTCGCCGATCTCGTCGGCGGTTGGCGTGCCTGTCTTCTCCGAAGTGCTGTAAGCGTAATTCGCTGCAAATCCCGACATCTGCGGTTTCGGATAATTGGGCGCGGTGTAGGTCGCCCCCTGACCGGCAAGCTGTTCAAGGACATCAGCGAACTCGTGGCCGGGATCGGTCGGCATGCCGGTCGGGGTCGAGGTGTCACTGACGGTGTAGGTCTGCCCGTTGTAGCTATTGCTGTTCGCCGCCGGTGCCCTACCGAGCGCGGCGAACATGTTGTCATAGGAGTGATTCTCTAACATCAGCACGAATACATGTTGTATGGCCGAGTAATCGCCGGTGTGAATCATGCTCGCACCGCAATGCCCGGATTTGAGGTTGATCGCGAAATTGTCCCAATCGACGGTGAAGGTTGGTGATGATCCGTCGTCCTTGAGCCCCCATTCGCCGATCAGCATGCATTCCTTCCAATAGGGCAGCAACACATCATCGGGAACGTTGCTGACATAGACACCGGGACGGCTGCCGCCTGAAGGTGCGACCGACGCATACCAAAAATCGGCCGGCGTCGCGGTATTCCAGTCGACCGTGACTGGTCCAATCTTGCCCCCGGGCGGCACGTTACCCTGGGTGATTCCCGTCGAGCCATGGCTCGTACTATAGTGATAGAGCGAAAGAACGGCGTAAGAGTCAGTATTATTTTGGAGATATATTTTGGCGCTGCCCATGATCTTTTCCCCAGTAGAATACTTTCAAGACTTGAGGTGGATGATATCATCTCAGGAGTAACTCCGAGAAAAACATGATCCATCGTGGTTTGATCTCTTTCAGTATTAACGCCTGTATGAAGGCTATCGCTTAGGCGGCAATCAATCTGCGGACTCGGATTCGGAAATAAGCGACATTTTGGAGCTTTTAGTAAGAGCAGGTCATCATCAATTCTGTACAATAGTTGTCAGAATCGAGCGAATAACTATTCAGCGGTCGGCGGGTGCTGAGAAAGATGGGCGAGATCGGGAAGTGGCGATCTGGTTCCGGATGTCCGGCGATGGGTCTTACCGGGATTTCGTCGGCTATGGATTGTGGGTGACTGACGTTATCGCTCCAGTCTTCGTCCAGCATTATCGATCGCGGACATCAGCAATAGTGACGTGATTGGGACGCGGTTTTCAAAAACTAAAGCAGGTTTGTAACATATTGCGTGACATTGTGCCGACACGCAGGGCCGAAATCGGCAAGGCGGAACTTGCATACTTCCGGATGCTGGTCGGTTTGGCACACCGGACAGTAATTGCGAAAACCGAGTCTTCCTCGAACGTCTTGTTCGTGGCCTTGATCCTTCCCGTCGCAAAGCCGACGGCCAGGACCCGGTCGCCCTGCGCGATGAACTCGCGCGGTTCCGTGGACGTTTCGATCGACCTTGCTGCCGTCTCGAGCAGATATGCCAATCCCGGATTCCCCGGTAGGTGCCGGCCAGCGGCCAGTCCTTTCCCGGGATGATCCAATCGATTTTCTCGGCGACCAGTGTCAGCAGGCTCTTCTTGTCGCCGCGACCGATCGCGGCGAAGAAGTCCTTCACGGTTGCAGCGTCCGTCAGCCGAACCTGACCAGGTCCTTGAAGATCAGCCGGCCCCAGCTCTTGTTGTGCGCCTGAACGAGCAGCCCACCTTCCGAAAGTCCGCCGAGCTGGATCGGCGCAAAGCCGAGATCTTCCGCCAGTGCGCCGACCTGTGCTGCAGCATCCTCGTTGTCGCTCGACAGGAACACGACGCGCCTGCCACCCTGTAGGGCCGGATCCTGGTCGAGCACGGCAGCGACCAGATGGTTGAAGCCCTTGACCACCCTGCCGCCGGCGAACGCGTCCGCGACGATTTTGGCCGAGGGCCGTCCGTCCATGTCCTCCGTGGACACGCCGTACGCATTGGTTACGTCGACGATGATCTTGCCCTGCCAGTCCGGCAGCACCTTCGCGACATCCGGGTGCGATTGGAAACGGACGGCCAGGAAGATGACGTCCGCCTCGACCGCCTCGGCGAGCGTCGTGGGCGTGATGCCGGGACCGATCGCTACCGCGGTCGATGCGAAGCTTTCCGGATCGCGCGTCGTTGCGACGGATACCGCGATCCCCTTGCGGGCGAACGTCTTGGCGAGGGTCTGGCCGATCTCGCCGAACCCGATGATTGCATAGGTCATGATAGTCTCCTTGGGGTTTCGGACGGTCACAGCTTGTAGCCGCCGCTTGCTTCGATCGTCTGGCCGGTCACCCAGTGGCCATCGTCGGATGCCAGGAACGCCACGACGGCGGCGATTTCCGAAGGCTCGCCAAAGCGTCCCAGCGCGATGTCGGCCTCGACCGCCTTCACGAGTGCCGGATTCTCCCGGAAGGCCGCGTTCGCGTCGGTCCGCGTGAAGCCTGGCGCGACGGCGTTCGCGGTGATCCCGCGCGGCCCCAGTTCGGACGCGAGCGCATGCGTCAGCGTGTTGATCGCGGCCTTGGCCATCGAGTAGATCGGCGCCGTCGTTACCGGCTTCGTCGCGGCGGCGGACGAGATGTTGATGATCCGCCCGCCATCGGCGAGGCGATCCATCGCTGCCTGGACGATGAAGAACGGTGCGCGCAGGTAGACCGCCATCAGCGTGTCCCAGCTTGCGGGCGTCGCGTCCTTGAAGCCGATCCAGCCGGCATTGCCCGCGTTGTTGACCAGGATGTCGAGTGTTTTGCTGCCGTTACGCTTGGTAAACTCGTGGTCGAGCGTGTCGAACAAGACTGGCACGGTTGCCGGATCCACCAGGTCCGCTTGGATCGCAAACGCAGTGCCACCGGCTTTCTCGATGGCTGCGACCGCTTCGTCGACACCGGATTTGCTGGCGTTGTAGGTCAGCGCGACCGTCGCGCCGTCGCGTGCGAGACGTTCGGCGATCGCGCGGCCGATGCCACGCGATGCCCCGGTAACGAGGGCGGTCTTTTCTTTGAGAGGATGGTCCACAGGATGTTCCTTCGTGCTTGGGTGCAGGTGCCGATCACGCGAGCGATCGGCGGGTGGGATGCGTCAGAGCTGTGCGAGGCCACCGTCGACGGCGAGTTCGCTGGCCGTCATGAAGCTGCTGTCTGACGATGCGAGAAAGGCGGCCGCTGCCGCGATCTCGGCCGGGTCGGCCATGCGCAGCAGCGGGGTCATCGCGCCGTAGGCCTTCTGGCCCTCCTCGCCGAGCGCCGCCTTGGCGAGTTCCGTCGCCGTCGCGCCGGGGGACAGGACGTTCACGCGGACCCCGGTACCCTTCAGGTCTTCGGCCCAGCTTCGCGCGAGGTTGCGCACGGCCGCCTTGCTGGCGCTGTAGGCGGTGAACCCCGGGGCACCCGTGGTGCCCGCGCTCGATCCGGTCAGGATGATCGAACCGCCCTCGCGCATCAGCGGCAACGCCTTCTGGACGGTGAAGATCGTCCCCTTCACATTGGTGTCGAAGGTCTCGTCGATGTGTTCGGCGGTGATCTGGCCGAGCGGAAGCGGACTTCCCGCGCCTGCATTGGCAAAGACGATGTCGAGCGTTCCGCGCTCGGCCTTCACCGCGGCGTAGAGCCGGTCGAGGTCGGACTCGTCGGCGACCGAGCCCTTCACCGCGCGGGCATGCGACCCGAGCTCCGCCATCGCGGCATCGAGCGCATCCTGTCGCCTCCCATAGATGAAGACGAAGGCGCCTTCCGCGATGAACCGCTTTGCCGAGGCGAGGCCGATACCGGTCGCGCCGCCGGTGATCACGGCGGTCTTTCCGTCTAATCTGGTCATGTCGTGCATCCTTGTTCGCCGACCGGGTGTCCGGCCGTCCGGGGATGTTCCCCCCGCGAGCCTCAACATGGGCTCGGCAAAGTCAGTCAGGGACTGTGGAATTCCGCACTTCGGTGGTGCGGAAACGATCCGCCGAACACGTCATGCGCAGATCCCGGCCCCTCGTGCTATGAGGAGCGTGCAGCTTGCGGCGCGGGAATGCACCATGATCGACTGGGACGACGTTCGCTACTTTCTGGCCGCTGCGCGCGAGGGGTCGGTGCGCGCGGCGGCCAAGCGCCTCGCGGTGAACCACGCGACCGTGCTGCGACGCATCGCGCAGCTAGAGCAGCGGCTTGGCACGCAGATGTTCGAAAAGCTGCCTTCGGGCTACCGCCTGACGACGGCGGGCGAGGAGGTTCTCGAATTCGCGCTGCAAATGGAATCCTCGTCACACCAGTTGGAGACGAGGGTCTTCGGACGCGACCAGAGCGTACGCGGGCTCTTGCGAGTGACGCTGACCCCGATCCTTGCAACGCACCTTCTGCTGCCGGATTTCGCCGATTTCGCGCGCCGGCATCCGGACATCGAAATGGAAATCCAGTCCTCCGGCGACCTCGCAAATTTGACCAACCGGGAGGCCGACGTCGCGGTCCGCGTCGTCTACGATCGCAAGACCCTGCCGCTCAATCTGCACGGATTGAAGGGACCGGAGCTGTTCGGCGGCGTCTACATCGCCCGCGATCGGCTGGTTGCATGGCGCGGGGGCGCGTCCGACCCCCTTCGCTGGATCGTCATCAGCACGCACGGTATTCCCGATTGGGCGAGTGAGGGCGATGTCCGCACCACCGCGGTTCCCTTCAGGGTCACCGACGCAGGCGCGGAGATCGCCGCCGTCCGGCAAGGGCTCGGCATCACGACGCTGCCATGCTTCGTCGGCGATGCCGACCCGCTGCTCGAAAGAGTGCCGGGCACCGACCTGCACCCGTACGGAACGCTCTGGGTCCTGACGCAGGGGGACACGCGCAAAACAAAGCGCGTCCGGCTGTTCACGGACCACGTCTCCCGCAGGCTAGCCGCCTACGCGCCGCTCCTGGCGGGAATGTCAGTATCGGGCGATTGATGCCCGACGGTCCTCAGGCCGGAGCAAGCAATTCCATAGAGGCGGCGGTTACAGTGTGCCTCCCTCGGCAAGCGTCTTGAGTTGATCGGCCATCGCGCCCCAGCCGCCTTCAAAGCCCATCGAGCGATGCTGCTCCAGCGCCTCGTCGGTCCAGTGGCGCGCCGTGGCGGTGAAGAGGGTGTCGCCGCCGTCCGGCGCGATCTCGAACAGGCCGACCATGAACGGTCCGCTGGGCTTCCAGCCGGCCGTGAAGGCGTCGGTGAACACGAAGCGGCGGTTCGGCTCATATTCTAGGACCACGCCTTCGTTAGGCATTTCCTCGCCATTGGGTCCGTGCATAACCACCAGACTGCGACCACCAGGGCGCCAGTCGATATCGCGTGCTTCTGCGCGCCAAGGTCGCGGACAGAACCACTCCTCGAAGCGGTTCGTCATAGTCCGCCAGACCGCCTCCACGGGGGCGGCGATGCGTCGCTCGACGCTGAGTTCGCGGCTATTGCTCATTGTTTGTCTCCTCGGCAAATCAGGATCACATAACGCTTGAGGCGCCGCCGACTATCGTGAGCGGTTGCGGGTCGCCGGCAGCCTCGGCAACGACGAAGCCGCTCTGCAGCACGGTCTGCAAGTGAAGCGTGACGCTCGTTACGTCGACGTCGGCAACACCGTGATCCGCCAAGGCCTCGGCGATGGCGCTTCGAGCCTCCGCGCGTGCCAAACGCTTACGCTATGACTTTAAACCGCTGGCATTGATCGCGCGCCGGGCAGAGATGACACGATCGCCATAGAGCAGCGCCAAGGATCGATGGACGGCTTTGGCGCACCTGTCGTTCGCCAGAGCCGACGCCTGTCGCTCGGCTTGTTCGCGCTTCTTGCTATAGGCGATGTCGTAATCTTGAACGTTTGGCATGGCAGGCACTCGGCACTGCGGGCGGAAGCTGATCCAGCTCTCTATCGTCACCGTGCTCGCGGCAAGGGTGATGGCGACGTCGCAGTATACGCCGATGCGGCGTGGGGAGATACAGCGGTCGCGCTGTCTGGCGCGCGCCATGTTCCGTCTGCCGCGTATCGGGCGGCCGGCCATGTTGGTGAAGCCCGCGAGGCCTACATCGGATACCAGTCTCATTGAGGTGCCTCAGCATGTCGCGATCGACCAGTCCCTTGTTCGTGGATGCCGTGATCGATTGCATGGGCGAGGGGAGGGCGCCTACGCATGAGGAGATGATGATCGTCGCGCAGCATATCTGGTCCGATGGCGCGGCATCCCGTTCCGCGTTCGCCTGGAACAGCTTGTCGATGTCCTCGCCCGATCGTCTCTGTTCGATGCGGGCGGCGGGGCTGGCCTTGCACGGCTCGCGGTAACCTGCCGATGGCGGCGCGGGTGTGTCTGCCGTGATGGACCGCGCGTACGGCAAATGAGCGGAGATGGTCACGCAGCGTGGTCGCTCGTCGCCGCCAAACCAGAATAGCTCCGTTTCTCGCCGTTGCCGCGACGTGGCGTCATCGAGACCCTATCTAGACGGTACGAAGCCAGCTCGCCGCGACCAGCCTCGACGGCGATGAACATCAGGATTGCGCCATGAAGAAGATCGGGTTCCTTTCGTTCGGTCATTGGTCATCATCGGCCCAATCCGCGACGCGGTCCGCCTCGGACGTGTTGCTGCAGTCGATCGACCTAGCCGTCGCTGCCGAGGAATTGGGCGCCGACGGCGCGTACTTCCGCGTGCATCATTTTGCCCAGCAACTCGCATCGCCATTCCCGTTGCTGGCCGCGGTTGGCGCCAGGACCAGCCGGATCGAGATAGGCACCGGCGTAATCGACATGCGCTACGAGAATCCGTTCTACATGGCGGAGGATGCGGGTTCGGCCGACCTGATCAGCGGTGGCCGCTTGCAGCTCGGGATCAGCCGCGGCTCCCCCGAGCAGGTGATCGAAGGGTGGCGTCACTTCGGCTACGCGCCCGCCGAAGGTGAGACCGACGCCGACATGGGCCGCCAGCATGCCGAGGTGCTGCTCGATCTGCTCAAGGGCGAGGGGTTCGCGCAGCCGAGCCCGAACCCGATGTTTCCCAATCCACCAGGGTTGTTGCGCCTCGAACCGCATGCGCCAGGCTTGCGGCGGCGCATCTGGTGGGGTTCGTCGTCGAACGCCACCGCGGTCTGGGCAGCGCAAAACGGCATGAACCTGCAAAGCTCGACGCTGAAGGCGGACGAGAGCGGCGAACCGCTCCACGTCCAGCAAGCCAAGCAGATCCGGCTATATCGCCAGGCCTGGAAGGATGCGGGGCATGATTGGGAGCCGCGCGTGTCGGTATCGCGCTCGATCTTCGCGCTGATGAACGATCGCGACCGTGCCTATTTTGGGCGCGGCGAGAGCAGCGACCAGATCGGGGTGATCGACAACATGCGTGCCGTGTTCGGCCGTTCCTATGCGGCTGAGCCAGACCAGCTGATCGAGCAGCTCCGCACCGACGAGGGCATTGCCGAAGCCGACACGGTGTTGCTGACGGTGCCGAACCAACTCGGTGTCGACTACAACGCGCATGTGCTCGAATCCATCCTGACCCACGTCGCGCCAGCGCTTGGGTGGCGTTGAGGTGCCGCGGGTCACCTCATGCGTGGCGGCCTGTTTAATGGTACACGTCGGAGGGCAATTCGAGCGTTAGCGATGACTGTCGAAACGGATTGTGCATGAGTGTCTGAAGTTGAGAAGCGGGGAAGGGCCCCCGGGCGACCGGGAATGTGTCTCAAGGTTGGCCAGATAGCAGACGCGACCTGCGGCTTCGCACTCAAATTCGGCTTCGATGAAAGTTGATATTCTGTGGATGTGTCACAGAACATCCACATGATGGAGATAGGAGGTCTTTAGCGACGCGGTTGTGCATGCCGCGCTCTTAAAAGGGGTTTCGATGCTTCGTTCCATGCGACTTTCGTCGCGCGCAGTTCTGCGCGCGCTGTTGATGCTCGGCTCCACCGCCCCGGCCTTGATGATCGGTGTGACATCGGTCGAAGCCCAGGACTATACGAACATCGCCGCGTCCGGTCGCGTGACAGGGCAGGACGGGACCCCGATCGCCGGAGCGCAGGTCAAGATCACCTCATCGGACCGAGGCGTCAGCCGCGTCGCCGCGACGGACTCGACGGGCAGCTATACCATCCCGCAGCTTCCGCCCGGCAATTACGACGTTGCCATCACCGCACCGGGTTTCACAACCTATGGCGAGCGGGGCATTCCGCTCACGCGCGAATCCGGCGGTGCCAACAGCTTCCGCCTGGTTTCCGCCGAGCAAAGCGGCGACATCGTCGTCGTCGGCACCCGCCAGCGCACGGCCGACTTCCAGGACACCACGGTCGGCAGCACGATCAATCTCGGTTCGCTGACGACGCGCGTGCCGATCGGGCGCACCTTGCGCGACGTGATGCTGCTGACTCCCGGCGCGGTCCAGGGCTCATCGCCGTCGAATGGCGGCTTCTCCAATCAGGTGTCGATCGGCGGCGCGGCGTTCACCGAGAACGCGTTCTATATCAACGGCCTGAACGTGACCGATTTCGTGTCGGGCGGACAGCCGGCCGAAGTGCCGTTCGACTTCTACCAGACGGTCGAAGTGAAGACCGGCGGCGCCCCCGCGGAATTCGGTCGCGCGACCGGCGGCTACGTCGTCGCCACCACCAAGTCCGGCACCAACGACTATCACGCGAGCGTCACCGGCATCTTCGAGTCCGACGACCTTCGCGGCAGCGCGCCGTCCACCCGTACCGTCGATTATCGCCACGCGACCGCGAGCCGCAAGGAACTGGTGTTCCAGGCAAGCGGCCCGATCATCAGGGACCATCTGTTCGTCTACGGCCTCTACAACATGCGTGAAATCCGTACGTTGACGCCGCAGGCCAACCAGAACAACGCGACGGGCGTGGCGAACACCAGCCCGTTCTGGGGCGGGAAGGTCGATGGCTACATCAATGGCGACCACCATTTCGAATTCACCTATTTCGACACCACGAACGAGACGCGCAACCGCAGCTACAATTGGGATCGTACCGACCACAAACTCGGTGACAAGACCGGCGGCACCAATGCGCGGGCGGGCGGGATCAACTATGTCGGTCGCTACACCGGTACCTTTACCCCGTGGCTGACGCTGTCGGGTGCGTACGGCGTGAACAAGCTGCGCTCGGGCAATGTCCCGCTCGACGTCACCAACCCTCAGGTAATCGATTACCGTACCGATCCGGCGGGTATCCAGATCGGCGCCAACAAGGTGACGGACGCGTTCAGCAGCACCGACAACGAGCGCGAATTCTACCGCGTCGACGCCGATCTCCAGTTCCAGTTGCTCGGCGCGCACCATGTCCGCTTCGGCTATGATCACGAGAAGAACACCCAGTCGCAGACGTTCGAGACGATCGGCGGCGGCGCCTACAAGATCTTCAACGTCACGGCGCAGTCCGCCGCAAGGATCGGTGCGCCGGTCGGCACGCAATATTACACGACGCGTGTCTATGAGCAGAGCGGCGTCGCGCACGTCCGCAACGAAGCCTTCTACGTGCAGGACCAGTGGTCGCTGCTCGACAACCGCCTCCGCCTCGATCTCGGCGTGCGCAACGATCGCTTCAGCAACCAGGGCGTGAACGGTAAATCGTTCTTCAAATCGGGCAACCAATGGGCGCCGCGCCTCGGTGCCGCGTTCGATCCGGTGGGCGACGGGCGTACAAAGATCTTCGGATCCTATTCGAAATATTTCCTGCCGATGGCGGGGGACATCAACCTGAACGTCGCAGGCAGCCTGGTCACGTACACCCGCTATAACCTTTTCAACGGCGTCAGCGGCGCGGGCAGCGTCCCTGTCGCGGGCACGCCGCTTCTGTCGGTCGTCAACACCACGAACTGCCCGGACACCGGCATCAAGAATTGCGAGGTCTCAGCGGACGGCTCGGCGTTCAACCCGGCGGGCGCGATCGCGAGCAACATCAAGCCCCAGTCGGATCGGGAGTTCATCATCGGCGCGGAGCACCAGTTCAGCGACCGCATCCGGATCGGTGCCTATTTCACGCACCGCGAACTGACCAACGTGATCGAGGACGTCTCGATCGATGCCGGCGCGCGCGCCTATTGCGTCGGCAAGGGCTTCACCGCGGCGGCGTGTCTATCGGCGTATCCGGGTGGCAGCCAGTTCGTTATCGGTAACCCGGGCAAGGACATCACGACGCAGATCAACAAGCTGCCCGACGGCTCGACCCCGACCGTGACGCTGAAGAAGGACGATCTCGGCTATCCCGCACCGAGCCGCAACTACAACGCGCTGACGCTCACCTTCGATCGCAGCTTCGACGAGAAGTGGAGCCTGTCCGCCTCCTACACGCTCGCGTTCGACAAGGGGAATTACGAAGGCGGCGTGCGGTCGGAGAACGGCCAGCTCGCGATCAACCGCACCGCGGACTTCGATTCACCCGGCTTCGTCAACGGCGCATACGGCTATTTGCCCAACGATCGCCGCCACAGCTTTAAGGCTTACGGCAGCTATCGCCTGTTCGAAGCCCTCGACCTCGGCGCCAACATGCTCGTGCAATCGGCGCCGCATTACAGCTGCATCGGCGCGGTGCCGCTCGCGGTCGACGCCTATGCCAACACCTATCACGGCTATGGCTATTACTGCCAAGGTCAGCTGATCCCGCGCGGTACGGCGTTCACTGGCGACTGGCTGGCACAGGTCGATGTCAGCGCTGTCGTCCACCTGCCGATCCCGCATCTCAAGGCGTCGCTCCGGCTCGACGTGTTCAACCTGTTCGCGAGTTCGGCGGTCACGTCGTACAACAATTTCGGCGAGTTGAGCGACGGATCGGCCAATTCGGACTACCGCGCACCAGTGAATTACCAGACGCCGCGCTCGGTGCGGTTGACGGCAGTGGTGGGCTTCTAGGCATCGCTTGCGCGTGGAGCGAGGCATGGAGCATGTCTCGCCCACGCGGGTTCACCGACGAAGCCTATGATGGAGGGCACGATAGAGAAACGATCACAGCGGCAGAGCGAGATCATGGCGCGGTTGCGCGGCGGCCGAACCCTGTCGGTAACCGCACTGGCCACCGATCTAGCGGTCTCGGACGAGACGATCCGCCGCGAGTTGCGCGCGCTCGAGGATCACGGCGTCATCATTCGCGAGCATGGCGGCGCGCGGATGACGACGCCCGTGCACGAGGGACCACTCCACCAGCGTATGGAGGAGAATGCCGATGCGAAGATCCGCGTCGCACGCGCGGCGGCCGAGTTCGTGCAGGACGGCGCGATCGTGTTCATCGACTCCGGTACGACGAGCTGCTTCATCGCGCGGCATCTGGCGGACCGGCGCTCGCTCACCGTCATCACCAACTCGCTGCGCGTCGCGAGCGATCTGGGCGGGATCAACAACAACCGCCTGTTCCTCGCCGGCGGGCAGATGGACTATGACTACCGCGCATTCTCCGATCATGTCGCGCAGGACTATGTCCGCGGTTTCACGCCGCATCTGGCGATCCTGTCGGTCGGCGGCATCAGCCTCGAGCGCGGGCTGATGGACTTTCATCCCGGAGAGGCGGCGATGAGCCGGATCGCCTATGCGACGTCGAAGCAGGTGCTGCTCGCGGCGGATGCTTCGAAGTTCGGACGGTACGCCTTGATCCAGACGGCGGCACTGAGCGATGTCGGCATATTGGTGACCGACAAGCCGCTCGAAGAGGACTACGCCCGCGCCTTCGCTCACGCAGAAGTGGTGATCGCCTGACGCCGCCGCGCCGCGCGGATCAGCGGTGGCGCGACGACGAGGATCAGGAGCGCGCCGGCGCCTGCGACGGCGGCGTGGAGCAACCAGAATTCCGGGCTCGCGATCCGCTCGTAGAAGACGCCGCTGAACCCGGCCCACAAGCTCGCGAAGACTCCGTGGAGGTAGAACAGCCCCATCCAGAAGCCGACGAGATGGCGCGGCGCGCTGCCCGCGATCAGGCTTAGCGCGGACGGCCAGATCAGCACGATCGCCCCATCGATGAGGACCAGATAGGCCAGCGTCCAGGGTAGCGCGAGCGGTGCGCCGCCACTGGTCGCGTCGCCAAGCGCAAGGACGAGATAGCCCGCCGAACATAGCATTCCGCCGAGGAATATTTGGGTCACGGCGCCGATCCGAATGCCCCGCCGTTGCAGCGCCCGCGATGCGACCTGCGACACCGTGATCAACGCCAGCGTGAAGACTCCGTCTAGCGACAGGAACCACGCCACCGGCATGGTCAAGCCGAAGACATGCCGGTCGGCGCGCGTCCGCGCCCACACCAGGAAGATGTTGCCGAGCTGATCATAGGCCGAATAGCAGAGGTACACGGCGGCCAGGGCAACGACGAGCAGCGCAGTCGAGCTAGCGGGGACGTGCGCCGATACCGCCGATGTCGCGGAGGTCGCCGTTGGTGCCGCGCGGCCGGTCATCGCGTAGATCGCCAGCCCCAGTGCGACGGCAGCGGCCGCTGCGCCAATCGCATAGTCCTGACCGGCAAACGCGGCGAGCGCTCCGCAGACCAGCGGTCCGCAGATCACGCCCGCATTGAGAAAGCCGAGATAGACCGCGTAGCCCCGTCGCCGTTGGGCTTCGTCCTGGAACAGCGCGCCGAGCTGTGCGGACAGATTGCCCTTCAGCACCCCCGCGCCGATCGCGAACGGGACTAGGCCGATAAGGAATGTCGGATCTCTAAGCATCAGTGTCAGGCCGAGCAGCATCCCGACACTACCTGCCGCGACCATCGTCCGCCGGCTTCCAATCACGTCGCCGATCAAGCCACCAATTGGTATCGCCAAATAGATCAGCGCATTGGCATAGCCGTAAAGCTGCGAGGCAAGTCCGGTGGCGGACAAGGGCCCGAACATCGCCGCGCTGGTCTCGCTGAAGGCAGTCACGCCGACGACGCGCGACACGTCGCCGACGAGCACCCGGTCCAGGAAGATCAGCACCAGGACCGACTTCACGCCTGAGACGGCGAAGCGTTCGAGAAACTCCATCGTCGCGAGCGACAGAAAGCCCGCGCTCAGCAAGCGCTCGCCTTCTACCGCGCCGTCTCTTCGCATTGCGTCCGCCCTCGCCAAGCGCCGCAACTAGGCGGGCTTCGCGACACGGCCATGACAGTAAGAGCGGCTCAGGCGGGGTGCGGAAACGCCGCGGCGGGCTCGCTGATGCCGGGCCGCCCAGTCTCGACATGCCCCGCCAGGCGCAGCTGAACGCCATTCGCGGAAGTCAGCAACAGGTCGTACCAGCGATGGTCGGCCAAGATGATCGGAACCTTTGCCGTGGCGTCGGCGGCGAGCGCGATCTCGCGTCGCTCGCCGCTATGCGCGCAATGCAGCGCCATCGTCACTGGCGCATGGCCGCTGTTGCGAAGCTGTACCGTGCCGGCCGTGCCGTCTTCACGCCATAGTGCCACTGCCTCGATCCCTGCGCTCCCCGCCTGGCCGCAATAGTCGCGCTGGAACCCGTTTGGTCCCCGAACGACCAGCGCGTGCGGCTGGTCCGCACGGATCGGCCAAGTCTCGCTCAGACGGGAGTTCGCCGCCACGGTGAAGTAGCGCCAACCCGGAAAATTCACTTCGTCCTGGACGCAGAAGACGATCCCGACCGGACCCTGGTTGACGAAATTCAGCGTAAGCGCCGCGTCCGACCAAACCGGCTGGACGGCGAAACGGTACGGCAGCGCTCGCGCAGGCCGGGTCCCCGGTTCCTGCACGGGTACGCCGTCCCCCTTGGCAATGATCGGGGCAGGTGCGGTCGCGCACAGTCGCTCGGTTTCCTCGACATAGCCGGCGACCGACGGAAGCGCCGCCGCCCAGCGTGTGTCGAGCCGTGCGCTGTGCGGCACGTCGAAGTCGAAGATCGAAGTGAGGTCGCCACACACCGCGCGCCGCCACGGCGAGATGTTCGGCTCGGCAACGCCGAAGCGCCTCTCCAGAAATCGCAACACCGACGTATGATCGAACAGCTGCGAATTGACCCATCCACCGCGCGTCCACGGCGAGATCACGGTCATCGGCACGCGCGGGCCCAGGCCGACCGGCTCGCCCCGATAGGTCTCGCTGCGGACGTCGACGTTGCTCGCACCGTAGCGCGGTGCGATTCCGGGAACGGGGGCGGGAACGTGATCGAAGAAGCCGTCATTCTCGTCGTAGTTGAGGATCAGCGCGGTCTTCGCCCAGACCTTTGGATTGGACGCGAGCGCCGCGATCACGCTGCTGATCAGCACCTCGCCGAACGGCACGGGCGCGTCGGGATGCTCGCTCATCTGCATCATCGGCACGATCCACGACACCGCGGGAAGCCGGTCGGCGGCGACGTCGGCGGTGAACGCGGCGATGAGGTGCCTGGCCTGCGTCTTCTCGGGATCTTCTGGTGCCACGCCGTCGATCCAGTCGACATAGGCCCGTCCACGCCGGTAATGCGGCGACGACCGGTCCAGCTTTCGGAACTCGCTGAAATAGCCGAGCGGATTGTCCGAATAATTGGCGAGCTCCTGGTACACGCGCCAGGGAATACCCGCCTCCTCGAGCCGGCCGGCATAGGTGCGCCATGGCAGGCCCCCAGTCGCGTCATCCTTGGCCATGTCCGCGCCGGGGTTGGCATCCGTGCCGCCGTTGGTGACGCAATAGGCGCCTTCCTGCCCGACGCTCAGGCCGTTCGTGCCGCTGAAGTGATAGAGCCGGTTGGGGCCGGTCGGGCCTTGCAACGAGCAGTGATAGCCGTCGCAGATCGTGAACTGGTCCGCCAGCGCATGGTAGTACGGAATGTCGGCGCGGGTCAGGTGCGCCATGGTCAGCGGGCCCTTCTGCTCCGCCCATACGTCCCAGTTGCGCCAGCGCGCCTGGCTGTCCTTCCAGCTATGGTCGAGCCCGGTGAAACAGCGCGCGTTGCTGCTGTTGTAGTCGAGCCGGAACGGCCAGGTGATCCGCCCGCCATCGCGGTCGGCGCCGCGTTGCGCCCAGACGGATCGGCCGCCGGGCAACGTCACAGGCCGTGGATCGGCAAAGCCGCGGACGCCGCGCAACGTACCGAAATAATGATCGAACGACCGGTTTTCCTGCATCAGGATCACGACGTGCTCGACGTCCATGATCGAGCCACGCGCAACCGAACGCCGTAAAGTGCTGGCTGCCCCTGGTGGTGCGGCGGCCGCGCTCGATGCACCGATTAGGAAGGCTCTTCGACCAATCGCCATTCTGCTACCCCAAAGCCATCGCGATGCGTCCCGTATAAGGCCGACAAACATCGCGTAGGCATACAGTGTACGATTCATGTGACAACGCCGAGGAAAATGTGAATCTTATGATGACCTCAATCAAAAGGCCCACACTTCAACCGGGGTGTTCGCGTCAGATCTCCGACATACCGAGGCAAAGCGATCATATTACGAAGTGAAGGAGCGTCGACGTAGAAACGTCGGGTAGGGCAGCCGAACGTCGGGAAGTGGGCAGGGCGTCATGCGGCCTCGATGTTGCGTGACAAACGATCTTATCTTAGACAGCCCGTGCTGCGAAAAACGATGGTGTGGTCAACACCCCCATCGCGCGCACGCCGGCTGATAGCTGGTTAGCGGCTCCATCAATGGCAGCGCAGGCTTGACCTGCGCCGGCTAGGAGCGCGAACAAATGCGAGAAGACGTTACCATCATTGGCGCGGGCCTGGGCGGCTTGGTGCTCGCCGGCGCCTTGCATCGCAGCGGCATCGGGGTCGTCGTCTATGAAGGCGAGCCGTCGCCGGACGCGCGGGCCCAGGGCGGCTTGCTCGACCTGCATGAGCATAGCGGTCAGCAGGCACTGCATACGCTCGGACTGTACCATGCATTCCTGAAGCTGGTCCGGCCGGGCGAGGATGCCAAGCGGGTCGTCGACCGGCATGGCACGGTGTTGCTCGATCGACCGGGCGATGCCGCCACCGCCCGCCCCGAGGTGGACCGTGGTGACTTGCGCCGGTTGCTGCTGGATGCCTTGCCGCCAGAGATTGTGCAGTGGGGCCGCAAGGTCGCGTCGGTTCAAGGTGCGGGACGTGGTCGCCACGCGGTCGCATTCACCGACGGCTCCGTGGTCGAAACGACACTGCTGATCGGGGCGGATGGTGCCTGGTCGCGCGTACGCCCACTCGTGACCGACGCCCAGCCTGCCTATACCGGCACCTGCTTTCTCGAGCTTCACTGCGACGCGGACGATCCGCGCGCGGCCCCCGCCGCGGCGGTTATCGGCTCGGGCACGTTGATGGCGGTCGCCCCTGGCCAAGGCATCCTCGCGCACCGGAACGCCGATGGCAGCATCCATATCTATGTGGCTGTCAATCGGCCCGAGGAGTGGCTGGCCGCAGCCCTGCCGATCACGGCCGCCCGAATCGAGGCCTTGTTCGACGGCTGGTCGCGATCGCTACGTGCCCTGATCACCGACGGGGAGAAGGTCCCGGTTGTGCGCCCCATTTACGCGCTGCCGCCTTTGCTGACCTGGCCGCGCGTAAAAGGCGCGACGCTGCTGGGCGACGCCGCGCACCTCATGTCGCCGTTCGCGGGGGAAGGCGCAAATCTGGCAATGCTCGATGGAGCGGAGCTCGCGCGTGCGTTGATCGACCATCACGGCGATAACGAAAGGGCCCTAGGCATTTACGAGCATGACCTGTTCGTACGCAGCCAACCGATTGCACAGCTCAGTGCGAGAAACCTGTCCCGCTTCTTCGGATCGGACGCGCCGACCAGCGTCGTGGATATGTTCAGAATCCCATGAACGAATGGCGGAAGTTGGGAGGTGGGCAGGCCGTTCGGGATGGCCGCTAATGGTTCAGACCTCCGTCCGCTTTCAAAGCCCCAACGCGTCTTCGACATCGACGCCAAGGTAGTGGCCCGTGCTCTCTTTCGCATGACCAAGGAAAATCTGCATTCCGCGTAGATTTCTTGTCAGCTTGTAAATGATTGATGCCATCGTGCGTCGAAGCGAGGGAGTGCCATATTATCGTTGCGGGTGGGGGAAGATGAAGTCGTTTAACGTGCCGCCGCGACGCTCTAGCCAGCGGGCGAGGTTTTGCGGGCTTGCTCGACGATTTCAAATTGCACGGGTCGTTTGGTTTTCTGCCGACTAAGACGGCACGATCCCGGACGCTGCTGCCGGTAACGATGTCGCCGATGCGAACCTTGACGACATCGCAGCCGTACAGTTTGCTGTCGATCGCGACGTCAAAGAGCGCCCGGTTCTGGAAGCGCCTGTGTTGGTCAAGCCAGAGCGAATGTCTCAAACCTGCTGTGGTGTGAGGGAGCGCTTTGCGACCTGCACACGGCCCTTTTCCGGGGGCGGAGTTCATGGATAGCTGGATCTAACGACGAGTAACTCATCGATTATCTCCACGGTGTAGAGTTGATGCTACGGCGTACATCAAAGAAGGTAACACGGCCGTTTCTATTTATCGTTGGTGACGATGCCGATGACCAAGCGGCAGAGATCGAAAAAGCCTTGTATCCGACGAATGTGCACACTTAGGTCTTTGCTTCAGTCATGGCGTTGAAGTAGCCACTGCAATCATAAAGCAAATCGGTGGTGGCAAAAATCTCAGCGGTGCTGCACCGCCCTCTGTTAGCATATCTTGCCTTGAAACTGCGATGCCGGCTCAACTATAGTTTTAATGGCAGCGTCCGGGCGGCGGCATCGGCACACTAGGGCCCTAGCATATGCCGCAACTAGATCCGCCGGCGAGATATTTACTAGTTTATAACTGTTGCAATGAATTAAGTTTCATTGATTACATCGTCAGTCGCGGTGTCATACCGTCAGCCCCTCGCGATTCACTGCGCCCCCAACGATCCGGGGTAAAAACTACTAATGTCAAACCAGAGCTCGCGCGGCTTTCCCGATTTGTCCAAGCAATTCAGTACATCGTAAGATCGATCCTGAGTCACCAACGACTGAGACAGCACGCGAAGTTTCATCTTTCGTGCAATCTTGTACTCTTCAGGAACGTTCGAAACCTTAATGGCGGTGATCGCAGATGCGCCAACCGCGCCCTCGGCGGCTCCTCTTGAAGCCTCCGCCTGCATCGGAGCCGCCTGAGCGTAGCCCGCCGCTGAGAGGAGGAAAATCAAACTACCGACGATCCGCATCACTTTACACCTTTTGCTGTAGGTTGCCGACAACACATCAAGCGTCAAGGAGCGGCCGCATCATCGTTCTGCGTTTAGTGCGCCTCCAACCGCAGACCTCAAACGACCTATATCGCCACGGCAGGCAGGCGATCTGCTCCTAAGCATCCTCAGCGCTTTACTCATCACGGATCAGATCGAACAGTTCCGATCGGACGATCGCGAGCGGGCAGGCCTATGCGGAGGGTCTTGCGCCCGGCTGCGATCTCGCCATCGAGCACAAACCGCTCGGTACCACGGACTCGATCTTCGAGCCGTTGCGTGCACGAGCGACGGCTTTCGACGCGCGCGCAGCAATTGCATCTATCAACCATGAGACGGGCGGCATGGCGGCACTCGTCCGACGTCACGGCGCTGCGCTCGCGCGCCTCGATCAAGTGCTTGGCTGCACGTCGGTGGAGCGGGGATGCGTCCCTGATAGCACGCCGGCGGTCAGCGCAAGCGCCGATGGCCACGATCTCGTGCTGGCGGGGCCGATCCGCGCCGCCTCCGGTATTGCGCAGGTACTGCTGCTGCAGGAGGTCGAGGGTCTGCCACGCGAGAGCATTGGCTGGGGCCGCGCGAATCCTGCGACTATCGAGCAAGTCGGCGCGCTGCATGCCGCCCTGTTCGCCGTGTACACGCACCCGCCCTATATGGCCGCGCATCAAGCCGCCGTGCTCGGCCGCGAGGTGCTGGCGTCCTTGTCCTCGACGGGACCGCGGCTGACGGTATTCATGGGGCATGACACCAACATCACGGCGTTGGCCGCCGCGCTTCGGGTCGATTTGAAAGCGCCGGGCTATGCTACCAACGACGTTCCGCCGGGCGGGGCGCTGCTGATCGAACGCCTGCGTGACGCAAGCACCGATGCCCGGTTCGTGCGGGTGTCGTACCGCACCCAGTCGCCCGAGACCCTCCGTGGGCTTGGGCAATCCGCTTCGCTCGTCGCGCTCAAGATCCCAGGTTGCGCGAGCCCATTGTGTCCCGCGACTACATTTTCCCGGCTGCTAGTTTCACACCTGGCTCCGCTGCAAACAGCTAGGTGACGCTCGAAGCAACCTTACCGCGTGTCCGGGGCGCCAACTAGAAACTCCGCACTCATGGAGATTTCAACACAGCCCTCAGCAGAAGCCGACCAATAAATTAAAACTCCAGAGCGGCAGCGTCCTGCAAAGACCAGAACCGGATGAAATCAGCCGAAAACCGACAGCCGAACGATGCCATTAGGATCGGATTGGGAAGTCGAAACCCGTAAGATCAGGCGAGTCTTCTCAAGAATACTCATGCCAAACATGCGAAGCTAAAAAATGGGATCGGTCGTGCAGCGCAACGGCCGATCCCGGTGCCCTGTGCGCTATTTCGTCAGATCTGTGAAAAGTGAGCGGTAATAGGTGATCGCCAGCGGGATGTTGTCGATCGGGGTGCGCTCGTTGAGGCCGTGGCTGAAGTCGTCCGATTGCTTGATGAAGATCGGGCTGACGCCGTAGCTCGGCACGCCGACCGAGCGATACCACATCGAATCGCTCGCACCCGCCGACATGCTCGGGAAGACCGGCACGCCTGGACGGATCTTGCCCATCGCCGCCTTGACTGCGCCGGTCAGGTCAGCGCGCAGCGGCGAGGCGTCTGTCGGGTTCGATCCTTCGGTGACGTCGCTGAACTTCACACCCGGATCGGCGGCGACCCTGGCGAGTTCGGCCATCACCGTCGCGGGTTTCACGCCGGGAAAGATGCGGCAGTTGATGTTGGCGGTCGCACGCTGCGGCAGCGCGTTTAGGGCGTGGCCACCACTGACCATCGTCGCGACGCAGGTCGTGCCGATCTGGCCGACATAGCCGGTGTTGGCAGCGAGCGTTTCAATCGCCTTCTGGTCGGCCGGGTTGGCGACGAATGCGCGCATGGCGGCGCCGAGTTCGGGGGTCTGACGCGGGGCGACGCCCTCGAAATAGCCTTTGGTGATCGGCGACAGTTGCGGCGTGAAGCGATACGCGCCGATCTTGACCAGTGCGGCGGACAGCTCGTTGATCGCGTTGACCTTGCGTGGCGCGGACGAATGACCGCCGGCGTTGGTCACCTCGAGCTGGAAGTCGGCATAGGTCTTCTCGGCCGCGCCGATCGTAAAATACTCGGGTTTGCCGGCCTCGTCGTACAGTCCGCCGCCGCCGTCGATGTTGAGGGCCATCTCGCTGGCCTTGAGCTTTTCGGCGATGAGCGACGAGGTCTTCATCACCGTTTCCTCGTCGCCGGACAGCGCGAGGACGATGCCGCGCTTTGGCGTGTAGCCCGCTTTCTTCATGTCGAGCAGCGTGGCGATCGCGAGCGCCGCGTCGAGCTTCATGTCGGTCGCGCCACGGCCGTAGAGATAGCCGTTCTCGACCACCGCAGTGAACGGATCGCGCTGCCAGTCGGCGGGCTTGGCCTCGACGACGTCGATATGTCCGGAGACGACGATCGGCTTCAGCGCCGGATCGCTGCCGCGCCATGTCGCGATCAGATAGGCGGTATCGTCGACCGGCGTGATCGTCACGTCTGCAGCCGCAAAGCCGCCCGCGACCAGCGTCTGCTTCAGATAGGCGGCAAGCTGCGGGGTCTGGTTGCCGGGGCCGCGCACGCTGCGGAAGGCGATCATCTTCTTCGCGATTTCGAGACCGTTGGTGGCGGCTGGCGTCTGCGAGGAGGCCGGGATGCCGACCATTATGGCTGTGCAGGCTAGTAGAAGTTTGAGCTTGGACGTCATCATCATCTTTCCTCGGAGAATTCTTATCCTTCCCATTGCGGGGGAGGATCGCGACGAACCAATCCCTAGAACTTCGCTCCCGCGCGCAAGCCGATCGTCCGCGGCGTACTGCTGACGATGTAGGTGCGTTGCGAACACGTCCCGCACTGCTGGAACCGCGACAATTGCGCGCGTTCGTCCCACAGGTTCTGGACGAACAATTCGAGCGTGTAGCCGGACAGGTCCGCGCCGATCGACGCGTTCGCCGTCGTATAGGCCTTGAGTCGCCCGAGCGTTCCAGCCTGATACGTCCGGATGTCCGCGGACGCCGAACTCTGATGCGCGACGAGCCCCTGGATATACGCCTTCGCTGTGCCGACCGGGACGCTATATCTCGCGGTCCCGCTTGCCTTGAAGCGTGGCGTGATCGGCAGGCGCGTGCCCTTCGGCGCAAGTACGTCGAGGCCAGTGCCGCTACAGGTCTGCGTCGCGCACAAGTCGTTGCGCGTCTTCGCATCGGTGTAGGACGCCGCCGCAGTGAGCGACAGGCCGCCCGTGGAGAAGTTCGCGTCCGCCTCCGCGCCCCTGATCCGCGCGTTCGGGCCGTTCTGGATGATCGTGAAGCTGTTGAGCCCGAGGAACGAGAACTGGAACTCGTCCCAGGCCTGCTGATAGATCGCGGCGTTGAACCGGAGACGATCGAACAGCGTCGTCTTGAAGCCGAGCTCGTAGTTGGTCAGGAAATCGGCATCATAGGGCGCGACGTCGCCGCGGCGGTTGATCCCGCCCGGTCGGAAACCGCGCGAGAAGGTGGCATAGCCCATGACCTTGTCGGTGGGCTTGAACGTCAGGTTGAAGCGGTAGGTCGCGCCTTGCCCCTGCGTTTTCTTGGGGATCAGGCCGGTGGTCGTGTAGGTCGCCAGATTGGTACACGGCGAGCCCGACACGGCTGCGGGCAACAACGTCGAGGTGTCGCCACCGCTCAGATAGGCTTCCCGCAAGGTCTGGCCGTTCGCCAGATAACAGCCCGCGACGCCGGTCTGGCTGCTGCCCGCGGCATTGAACGGCGTGGCGGTGTAGGGCCGGCCATCGTCCGGATCGACCGCGGGATTGCGCCCGAACCCGTAGAAGCCGATTAGCGAATTGTCGTAGATGTACGCGCGGCCACCCGCCGTCGCGGTCAGGTTCGGCAGGATGTCGAAGCTCGCCTCGCCGAACATCGCGTAATCCTTGTCGACGCGCTCCTGCTTGGTCAGCCACAGCGTGCCGGGCGATCCGTTGACGGATACCGCGGTGCCGAGATTGGCGATCTGGTAATCCTGGAAGATCGCGTTGGTCTGGCGCTGATAGAAGGCGCCGGCGACGATCCGGAACCGGTCCTCGACCGGCGACGCGACGCGCAGTTCCTGGCTGGTCTTCTTGAAATGGTCGGTGCCGATGATCTTCTGCCGCGGGTCGATCGTCCGGCCGGCATTGTCCTGGTAGTAGAAATAGCCGGCAAGCCCCCCGACCGAGGAATAGGCCGAGTCATAGGCTTCGGCGTAATCGGTATAGTCGCTCGACGTGTACGTCTTCCGGTCGAGATACGCGCCGGCATAGGTGACGTCCCAGTTGCCGACCTTGCCCTCGATCGTCAGCGCGCCCTGGATGAACCGGTCGCGGCGGAACTCGGGGAAGAAATGCTGGACCTGGAGATCGCCGACCTTGGGGTCGTAGCCATAGGTGCCGTGGTTGCGCTGTTCCTGGTACAGGACGGTCGGCGTCACGGTCCAGTTGCTGTCGAGATCGACCTTCAGCGCCGCGCGGCCGCCATAGGTCTCGGTATGGTTGTAGTTCTTCTTCACGAACGCGGCGTTGTCGACGACGACCCCGCCATTCGCCGACGTGCACGAGGTCGGGGTCGGCTCTGGGAGGTAGCTGCGGCACCCGGCGACGTTGTCGATGTAGCCGGCATCGCGCTGATAGAAGCCGACCACGCGTAGCGCTGCGGACTGCGACAGCGGCATGTTGAGCATGCCTTCGACCTTGCTGCCGATGCCGCCGGATCTGACGCTGTTCACCTCGCCATCTACGCGGCCGTAAAAGTCGCTCGTATCGGGCTTGTTGGTGATGATCCGGATCGTGCCTGCTTCGGACGACGCGCCGTACAGCGTGCCCTGTGGCCCGGCAAGGCTCTCGATCCGGGCGATGTCGTAGATGTGGACGTCGAGCGTGCCGCCGATCGTCGTCACCGGCTGCTCATCCAGGTAAGTGCCGACCGAGGGCAGGGGGCCCGAATGGTTGCCATCGCCACCCGATGCGACGCCGCGCATGTAGACGACGGTCGATCCTGGCTGCGTCGTCTGGAACGATACCGACGGCAGTAGCTGCGTATATTGGTTAAAGTTCGAGATGTTGAGATCGTCGAGCCGCTTGGTGCCGATCGCCTGGATGCTGATCGGGACGTTCTGGATGTTCTGATCGCGCTTCTGCGCGGTGACGACGATGTCGCCTTCATACTCGCCAGCGGTCTGCGCGGCAGGGGCGGTTTGCTCGGCAGGTGCTGGTGCCGCGGCAGGGCCGGTCTGAGCGTGAGCGGAAGACACTATCGCCGAAGAGGCCAAAAGCGTGCCGATCAACAACCGACGATCGAATATGTGCATGCGCGAGCCCCCAAGCGATTATGCGCAGAGACTGTGGTGCAGTGCAGCGAACGTCAAACGAAGCTGGCCTATTTTGCAGCTTTATTACGTGAGCGTGACGTTTTTGCCACGGATCATGCGCGTGGCAGGTCGCCAAGTGCGGTTTTCAGCGGGTCGAGCCACATTTCGTACGGCCGCCAGGCATCGACGCCGTCACGGTTGATCGGCCGACGCACCTGTTCGGAACTGGCGGTGCGGACCGCGCGCTCGGTCTCGTGGAAGGCGAGGCATGCGGGTTCGTAGTCGAGGCCACACGCTGCGAGCAGCGCACGGACCTCGACCTCGGTGTTTTCGAGCAGGGCTTCGTGATCGACGCGGTGGACGCGGCCCGGCAGCACCGCGTCGACATGCGTCATCAGCCGGACATAGTCGCGGTAATAGCGGCCGAGATCGTCGAGCGAATAGCTGAACGTCTGCCCCCGCGCGTAATGCTGCTTGAAGTTCGAGAAGCAGCAGTCGAGCGGGTCGCGCCGCGCGTCGATGATCCGCGCATTGGGCAAGGCGAGGTGGATCAGCGCGGTATGCGCCCAGTTGTTGGGCAGCTTGTCGATGAAGAACGGGCGATCGGTGCGCCGCTGGATCGCGGCACGACGCAGATACTCCTCGCCGATTTCGCGCAGTGCATCCGCAGAGAGGGTGGCGATGCCCTGCGGATAGTCGGCGATGCGGCGGGCGAGCGCGGGCATGTCGGGGAGTTCGGTGGTGCCCTCGACGCGGCTATGGCTGGCGAGAATCTGCTCGATCAACGTCGAACCCGCACGCGGCATGCCAAGGACGAAGATCGGGTCGGGTGCCTCGCATCCCTGGCCGCGGCGCGCGTCCAGGAAATCGGGCGTAAGCAGCGCGATGCTGCGGTCGACGAATATGCGCGTTTCGTCGGCGTCGTACACGATCCGGGTCCGGCGGAGTGCGTTACCCGCCGCGTAATGCGCGAACGACTGCACCGGTTCTCGGCGATCCTCGAATGCCTTGCCGAGCGCGAAATCGAGATGGAAGCGGTCCTCGTCATCCAGATCATCCCGAGCGAGGCCAGCCTCCATCGATGCGATATCGGCATCGTCGAACCGTACCGTCTTGAGGTTGGCGAGGCTCCACCACGCGTCGCCGAGGGTCGGTAACAGCGCCAACGCGCGGCGATAGGCAGCAATACCGTCGTCGCGACGCCCCACCGTCTTGAGCATGTGACCGTAGCTCAGCCACACGCGCGGCTGGCCCGGCGCATCGTGCAACACTTTTTCATACAGCGCGATCGCATCCTCGAACCCGCCAAGCCGCCCGAGCGCCGCTGCTTTCAGGTTCGCATGCCCGGGATTGTCCGGCTCGTCGGCGATCACCGCGTCGAGCAAGGTCAGTGCTTCGGGCGCGCGGTTCTGGCGGTACAGAACGAGCGCGAGGTTCGCGCGCGCTGCGGTAAAGCCCGGCGCCAGTTCGACCGCGCGGCGCAGCAATGCCTCCGCATCGCCGTACCGCCCGATCCGCCCCGCCAGTTCGGCCAGCATCCGGATCGCCCGCGCATCGAACGGATCGCGCTTGAGATACGCCTTCAGCAGCGGTTCGGCGACGTGAAGCTGGTTGTCGTGGAGCGCGAGCGCGGCCTGCATCAGGTCGCTCGGCCAACGATGGTTCGGGGTGGCTGCCATTATGCCAACTTTCTGAGCCGCCCACGTTGGCGTCAAGCGCGAAGGTAGGACGGGGTTTTTCCACCGGCACGTCGTGTAGTCGGCAAAGACATTGCGGTCGCAGATTTCGTATCGTGAGGCTCAGTCAGCGATGAAAGCTGGTGTCTATAAAGGGATGTTCGCGGCTTCTCGTCTTGAAACAGCAGTTCGTAGGCATGAGCGCCGAAAGCTTGATGTGGAATGGATGTAACGACTTAAAGTCATGGTCTTGTCTGTTCGTTACGTCGCTGAACGCAAACGTGGGGACGCACTCGCGCCCCCATGTCCATTTCAATATTTTACACGAAGACGCGTGTAGTAGAAGCCGCCGTTGAAGCCGAATGGGCCACCACCGCGCGGGTAGACCTGGCCGTCGGACGTGCCGCCGGTCAGGGGATAGATCTGCACCGTTCCGTTCGCCGCGAGGCGATCGGGATGTTCGTCGGTAAAGTTCTGCGCACCGATCGACAGGGTGAAATGCTCGGCGAAGACATAGCTTACTTCGAGATCGGTGACGAACTTGCCGCCGAAGACCTGGTTAGGCGTCGCCCCGGTCACGATGCCGTTGGTCAGGATGTTGGTGACGCCGTAATCCTGCGCCGCGGTGAACGAGCTGTAGTAATTCTCGCGGACATTGAAGCTCAGATTATCCAGCGACCAATTGGCGTTGAAGACGATACGGTGCTTCGGCGCCAGGTTTTCCGCATCGATGAGGATGGGAAGATTGATGACACGGGAGTCGTAGTCGGTAACCTTGGTCTTGTTGTAGTTGTACGCCAACGAGAAGTTCAACTGCGCATCGCTGAGCTTCGTGCGGTAGGTGCCGACCACGTCGATACCACGGGTGCGCGTTTTGAAGCCATTAGTGAAATACTGCACTTGGCCGTCGAGTCCAACGGCTTGCAGTGCCGGTTGCGCCGCGATCGCGATGGCATTGACGATGAATGGCGAGGTCAGGCCGATGCGATTGCGCAAATCGATCTGATACCCGTCGACCGTGACCGTCAGGCCGCGGACCGGCTCCAGGATGACGCCGACGCCGTAGTTGGTCGACTTTTCCGGGGTCAGCGGCTCGGCGCCGTAATATTGCGCGGGTGCGCTGTTGACGGGATAAGTGCCGGCCTGGAACGCGTTGCCGTTGTTGAACGAGGTCGTGACGATCGAGACGTTCGACTGACCTGGCGACGGCGCGTGGAAGCCGGTGCCGAAGCTGCCGCGGACCGAGAAGCCTTCGACGAACTTGTAGAGTGCGTTGACCTTGCCGACCCAGGCATCGCCGAACGTGTTGTAGTGCTCGTATCGGCCGGCCGCCCCGACCGTCAGCGCTTCGGTAAGATCGGTTTCGAGGCCGACATAAGCGGCATAGGCCTTCTGGTCGAACTTGCCTGCTGTGGCTGGGCTGGTTCCTGCATAGCCGCTGGCGCCGACGCCCTGCGCCGCGGTCGTGCCGGAATCGACGTACACGCCGGGCGCGGTCTGCGTGTAGAGCTGCTGCGCGATGGCGTAGGGACCGGCTGCATAGGATTGCGTATCGCCCGCGGTCTGTTCGTAGGTTTCCTTGCGGAACTCGCCGCCGGCCGAGATGGTCAGCGGCGCGGCGAGGCCGAGATCCGCCGCATAGGTGAAGTCGGCGTTGAAATTGACTTCCTTCTGGATCAGGTCGCCGAAATCGAAGCTCGTCTGCGTCGCCGGACCGTAGGAGAAGTTGGCCGAATTATACATCGACAACGACAGCTTGTTGCGCGCCAGCGTGCCTGACAGGTCATAGCTGAACTCGCCGCTGGTACCCTTGTAGCCGAGCACGCCGTAGAGTTCCTGGCTCTTGCCGACGAAGCGCGGGGTGAAGCCGGCCGGATAGAGCTGGTTGAACTTGAAGGTGTTGCCGTCGCGCACGAAGCCACCCGCCTTGCAGGTCGCGCTGCCGGTCGGGCAGGGGGTGAGGAAGAACGTGTTGTTGAACGCGCCGTTCGCACCCTGATTGCGGACCACCCCGGCTGAATCGACTGCGGTGCTGCTCACGGGCGCACGATAGTTGAAGCTCTGGTTGCCCTTGCTCTGCGCGAAGTTGCCGAAGAAATAGAGTTTGCTGTCGGGGGTGACGTTGATCGCCGCGTTGAGCACCGACTTGAAGCCATGCGAGGGCGAATTGCCCCAGATCTGCACGGGGCCGGGGAAATTGGGTAGCTGCGTCGCGAGCGCCGGGAAGTTCTGCGCGAAGTTCGCCGCGGATGGGCGGGTTCGACCACGGCTGGTCTGCCCCTCGTCGACATATTCGCCGGTCGCGTTGATGAAGCCCCAGTCGCCCTTCAGGCCCGCATTGCCCGCGATCTGGTAACTTTCGCCGTCTCCCGCATAATATTGCCCGGTGCGACCGACCAGTTCGATGCCCTGATCCTGGCGCAGGCCGTAGTTCAGAACGCCGGCGATCGCGTCCGAGCCATATTGCGCGGTGGCGCCTTCGCGCAGCACCTGGAGATTGCCGATCGCCAGCGACGGAATTGCCGAGATGTCGGGGCCCTGAGCGCCGCGACCAAGCCCGGTATCGCTGCCGCCGTAGACCTGCACCAGTGCCGACCGGTTGTAGCGTTTGCCGTTCAGCATCACGAGGACCTGGTCACCCGACAGGCCACGAAGCGATGGCGAGCGAACGAAGGTCGATGCATCCGAGATCGAGTTCTGGCCGGCATAGAAGGACGGTACGATGTTCTTGAGCGCATCGATCATGTTGGCGGCAGGCTGCGTGGTCAGGTCATCCGCACTGATGATGTCGACGGGCGAGGGCGAGTTGGCCAGCGTACGATCGGTACGGCGCGTACCGAGTACGAGGATCTCGCTCGTTGGTTCGGTCTCCACGGGCGCAACCCCTTGGGGAGTGGTGTCCTGAGGGGAGCCTGTAGCCGCGTCCTGTATGGTATCTCGTTCGGCTGCGAAGGCGGCGGGGCACGATAGTAGTGCAACCGCCAGTGCGACGGTCGAAGTCGTGTATCTGATCATCTAAAACCCCCTTGGAAAACCTAGCTCTTCAAAAGTCTTCTCCAGATGTTCCCGTTCTCGATCGTCGATTGTGTTCGGCGTATCGAAACGCTTTTTGACCAGCCCTGCGAATGTCGTGACGGTGTCATTTCACTGCATCGTCATCGTGCACCAAACGGCCACAACGGACGTGTTCTAGCAATCGAAAACTTCGTACGTCGTCACGCATCTGCAACAATGTTGCATTTTTACCGCATTTTGGTGAGTTGGAGCCAGTGCTGGGCGGGGGCTGCGAAGCGCAATTCACCAAATGAACGAATGGCAGAAGTCAGAACGCCGGAAATCTTTGTCAGATGTCCGTGATCAAGTCCGACTGGAAGCTTTTTTCTAGGGACGCCCTTGTCGACAGTGGATCCAAGGTTAGGGCCAGTGCCGAAGCACCGGCCACCATGGTATTACGTCAGACGACAGCGCCTTTGGCTCGCTTGCGAACCAAGATTAACCGTAAGACGCCCAATTCGGCGTCTCATCTTAAAATGCGACCTTGAACTGGCCACCGATGATCCGCGGTTCATTGATCATGCCCGTCAGGTTGTTGAAGTCGATCGCGCTGATGCTGCGATACTGGTTGGTGATGTTGCGGACGAACGCGCTGACCTCATATCCCTGCGGCGACTTGTAGCCGACCTTGAGCCCGCCTTCGAGCGACGACTTGCCGGTGAACTCGACCGCTTCATACAGGAAGAAGTTAATGCGGCTGCGATAGACCCAGTCGGTATAGGCATAGACTTCCCCGCCGTTCGCGAGCGGGATGCCATAGCGTGCGGTCCAGTTGGCGATCCAGCGCGGCGCCTGGGGAAGATCGTTGCCGTCGATCACCGCGAACCCGTTCACGATCGGGTCGAGCACGGTGCAGGTCGCACAAACCCCGACGCCGATGCCCCGGTCGCGGATCTCGGTGAAGTTATAGCTGCCGCTCGCGGTCAGTGTCAGTTCGGGAAGCGGCCGCGCCTCGAACTCGCCCTCGACGCCGTAGCCGATCGCCTTGTTCGCGCTGATCAGGCGTGCCGAATTGCTGCTGCCGCCGACCGCGGTGATCTGCAGGTCCTTGGTGCTGTACCAATAGGCGTCGAGCGAGAAGTTCACTTTCCGATCGAGCAACGTGCCCTTGAACCCGCTCTCGCCCGAGAACGTCGTCTGCTTGGGCGCAGTGCTCTGGACGCTGCCGAAGGTCACGCGGTCCTGGATCGCCGGGCCCTGATAGCCGGTCGCGAGCCGCGTATAGACGTTGATCGCGGGCGTCAGTTCGTAGGTAGCGCTCGCGTCCCAGGTCACGTTCGAGCCGCGGACGACCGCGCGCGCGGGCAGCGTGTCGCTGATCCCGGTACCGGGAATCGGTGCGGTCACGAGGTCGTTGCGATAGTCGTGCGAATAGCGGACGCCCGCGCGGAGCGTCAGCAAGTCGACGGGCTTGGCCTCGATCGAGGCGAACGCGCCGTAATTCTCGTTGCGGTTGTCGTGGTAGATATCCTGGTCGAGATCGGTCGCGCGCGAACCGGTGCCGCCGAACGCATAGTCGTACTGGTGATAGCGCAACGTCTGGTGGAAATAATACAGCCCGCCCTGCAGGCGGATGCCGTTCATGTCCTCGCTGGCGTAGCGCAGTTCCTGGCTGAACTCCTTGGGCTTGGTCAGGCCGCCGGTGTTCGACGGGAACAGCCCGACGCCGATCGCGCCGATCGTACCGCCGAGGAACGTGTAGTTGTTGCCGCCGTCGACATCGCCGGTGCTCTCGACCTTGGCCTGCTCGTAGCCGGTCACCGAATAGAAGGTGCCGATGCCGTCGAGGTGATAGTCGAGCCGCAGGTTGGTGCCCCACTGCGTCAGGCTCTGGCTGGTATAGCCGTCGAGCGTGACGTGCTTGGGGTCGAACCCGGTGTTGAAGTCGTTGGTGCCCGGCTTGAACAAACCGGCGCGGAAGATACGCGGCGAGCCCGTCAGGTCGCGGACGTGGACGTTCAGCAACGCGTTGAAGTCGCTGCTGGTATAGCCGAGCTGGAAGCGGCCGGCGACGTCGCGATAGCCTTCGAGCTTGCGATCCGCATTGCCCGTCGTGGAATCGTTCTTAACCCAATCGTCGCGCGACTGGATGATGCCCGACGCGCGGAACGCGAAGCCGTTGCCGATCGGCAGGTTGAGCGCCGCCTCGCCGTTGATCGTGTTGTAGGTCGCCCAGGATCCGGTCGCATAGCCCGTGACCTTGTCCGGGTTCGGCTTGGCGGAATCGATCTTCACGACGCCCGCCGGCGTGTTGCGCCCGAACAACGTGCCCTGCGGCCCGCGCAGCACTTCGACGCTCTGCAGATCGAAGACCGGGAACGACTTCAGCATCGGGTTTTCGAGCGCGACGTCATCATATACCACCGACACCGGCTGCGCGGCATTGGGGTCGAAATCGGTGTTGCCGAGGCCGCGGATGTAGAAACGCGGGAAGGTCCGGCCGAACGAGGATTCGACCTGGAGGCTCGGCGTGCGGCCAGCAAGGAAGCGGATGTCGAGGCCGCTCGAATTGAGCACGTCGAGCTTCTCGCCGCTGATCGCGGTGACCGCGAGCGGCACGTCTTTCGACGATTCCCGGCGGCGGGTCGCGGTGACGACGATCTCACCGACGCCTTGGTCGCTCGCCGGATCGCTCACGGCTTGTGCAGCCGGCACGTGTTCCTGTGCGATGGCGGGCACCGCGAAAACGAGCAGCGGCGCGCTGGCGGCGAGCAGGCGGGCGATGGCAGACGTACGAACGGGCAAGCGAATCATGGATGGTCCCCCCTTGGGCTTCGAACATCCTCCTGTGTCGATCCGTGTGACCCGGATGCGTCACCAACCGGTAACATCACTGCAACGCGCGGCAATAGACACGATCAGGTGCGATGCATTTTTCCTGGCACCGCGACATCTTTGCCCCAATCGCTGTCCGTGCCCTGCAACCGTTGCGGATCCCGCATCAGCTTGTCCTGCCCGACCTCGGATTTTGCGAAGCCCCGCCCGCTCTCAAGCGGCGTAAATACATAGTCGTCATCGCTCCGCGCGAGATTTAACCCATCGCGGCCCTCATCCTAGTCGATGAAGTCGCTGAGCAGAAAGATGCTAGCCCTGCGCTGTCGTGCAGAGGCGGGCCATGCAAAGGCTGACCGTGCAGATGCGGGCCGCGCCGCCCACGCCTGCCAGAGCCGTGTGTCGCGATAATTCTTACGTCATGCGCCTGCAACGGGACGATCATGCTCCCGGCCAGACCCATGTCGGCTTGATACCGCTCCGGACGAATGCTTTACCGTCGCTCGGGTATAAGCGCCTTGCGTATCGGCTCTACCCAACGACCCTTGTCGATGTCGTACAGGATGAAGTCGCTGTCGAACTGCCAATACGCCCATGGGAAGCCATGCGCCTCGGCCTCGCGGCGGACGGTCGCCGTGTACCGGGCGCGAGCCTCGATCGGCGTGCCGCTTTTCTCATACGCGCCGAACTCGCCCATCAGTACGGGACGGTCGTTCGCGCGCGACCATGCACCGACCTTGTCGTAATCGGCCTTGATCCTGGCCTCGTCGGCGGCTGTGAAGGGCACGTCCTTCAGTCCGGCGGTTTCTGACGACCAAGGTGCCCCCTGGTGGGTGAATCGGAAAGGCTCGTACGAGTGGAAGGTGACGAGAATGTTCCGGTCGGATTTGGGCAGTTCGAGTCCGGGCAGTTCTTCCAGATTGTTCCAGCGGGTCGGCCCCACTACCAACGTCCGACCCGGGTTGGTCGCGCGTACAGCAGGGATGAGCCTGCTCAGCATCGCGTTCCACCGGGGACCATCCAGAGGCGCGTGCGGCTCGTTCAGCAATTCGAACAGAACGCTGTCCGGCGCGTCGCGATAGCGTGCCCCGATCTGCTGCCAGAACGCGATCAGCCTGGGTTCGCACGCGTCCGGCGCTTCCGAGCACAGGTTGAAGTCGTGCTCGTCGAGAATGACGCTCAAACCGGCGGCGGTCGCGTCCTTGACGACACCATCGAGCGTTGCGAGCCACTTCGGATCGAGGCGGTTTCCGGCATCCATATGCTTGAAGGACTGGAGCACGACACGGACGAAATCGAACCCGCCCTGCTTGATGATCCGGAAATGACGCGGCTTGAACCGTGCCTTCTGGGGATCGTCCCACAGCGGATCGTATCCGATGATGTTGACGCCGCGGTGCAGGCGCGACGCGGTGCGCCATGCCGGCCCGGTCGCCGTCGCCGGACTGTCGGATGTCCGTATCGATGCTTTTGCGACGCCGTCATGCGAATAAGCGACCGTCGGAGCGGCGAGGGCTACAGCCGCACCCAACATATATCTGAAGAGCACGGATGTCTTCCTTTCGATAACGTATCGCAAACTGCAGCGCCCTGTTGCGAAGGCAATGACAGGAAGCTGCAGCATTGACGACGGTGTCAGGCCTGCGCCTGGGTTAGAACTTCAGCCGTGTGGTCAGCGAGAATCGACGATCGTTCTTGAAGTAACTGCGCGGCGCGCGCAGCCCCTCGGCATTGACGACCGATTCCGTCTTCGTCGTGCTGTCGAGGAGATTTACCCCCTGGAAGCCGATCTTGAAGTTGTCGTTGACCGAGTACAGGATCGTCCCGTCGAGCTGTCCGAACGCACTGGCATAGATCGGCAGGAATGGCGCGATCTCGTCACGGATCGTCAGCAAATACCTCGATCGCCAGTTGTACGCAGCGCGCAACGACAATGGTCCCTTTTCATAGAATAGCGTGCCGTTGATCGTATGGCGCGAAAGCCCTTCGAGCGGCAGGCGAGAGACGTCGATCGTCGTGGTCGGCGAAGTGGCCTGTGCGCCACGGCCCTGCGGGATGTTGGACGGGTCGACAAAGGTATAGTTGGCCTGCACGCCGAGCCCAGACAGCAGCCCCGGAAGGAAATCATAGGTCTGCTGATAGGCGAGTTCGAAGCCCCTCACGTTGCTGTGGCTGTCCGCGTTCTGTGGCGCCACGAACAACACGTTCTGGGTGATGCCGTTGTTCGTGATCGAGCGGGTTTGCGCCACGTTCGCGACGATGACGTTCGACAGATCCTTGTAAAACGCCGCCGCGGTCAACGACCCGACCTTTGCGAAATACCATTCCGCGGTGAGATCGAACTGGTTCGCCTCGACGGGTTTCAGGAACGGATTGGAATTCCGGCTGCCGCCTTCGAGCTGGAACACCGAAAGCCCGCTGGTCGGTGCGATCAGGGTGGTGCTCTGCAACTGCTCGAAGCCCGGCCGCGAGATCGCCTTCGAATAGGCGAAGCGCGAGATCAGGTTCGGCGTAATGCCAACCTTGAGGTTGAAGCTCGGCAGGAAGTGATCGAAGCGGTTGCGCGTCGTCTGGTTGATCGCGGTTCCATTGGAAAACGTCAGAACGTCCTGCTGCTGCGCCGATGTAAGGCCGCAGAACGGGCTCGTCTGTGCGGGCTGGCCACAGAAGGTCGCGACGCTGGCAGCGCTGCCGATGATCTGGTTGCGCGTCGGGAACGTGAAGAAGCCGTTCGCCTTGTCCGTCGTCTGGATGTAGCGGAGGCCGACGTTACCCGAGACCTTCAGGCCTCCGAACAGGTCGTTGCCCTGCGTACCGAAGTCGAGCCGGGCGTACGCCGCTTTGGTCTCTTCGGAATTGGTGTAAACCTCGCTCGGCAGGAAGCTGGTGCCGGCGACCACGCCGGCGCGCTGGCCGGCAGGCGTCCATCCGCCGGATGTCGAGCCCTTTTGGTTACGCCAGATCGCATTGACGGCCTGCGCCTGTGCGGTGACGGCATCGTAGCTGGAGGCAGGGTTGCCGTTGATGTAATTCGCGCCGAGTCCGGATGGACCGTCACCGCGGAACACGTTGTCGAAACTGAAAAGGCCATAGCTGTTGGAGTTGGTTTCCGCGAACGTAACCGGGCCGGACCCATCCCAGACTTCGCTCAGCACGCCCCAGTTATACAGCGAATACCGCACCGTCTGGTCGCGGTCAGCATAGCGGGCACCAACCTTGGCCTTCTTCAGGAAGCTGTCGTCGCCGAAATCATACGTCGCGTCCGCCTTGAACGCCCATTCATGGCCCTTGTTGTCCTCGAAATGGTCCATCGCAGCGCGATAATAGCTGTTCGCCGGATCCGCAAAATACGCCTGGCTGTTGGCGCCGTTAGGGGCGAGGAAGCTGATGTCGGGCGTGTTGCCGGTGAGGTCGAGCGCGACGTCCGAGAACGTCGATCCATAGACCGAAAGATCCGTCTGCTTCGTGGTCGATTTTACGTACTGGCCATCGAAGTTGAAGGAGAGCTTTTCGGTTGCCTGCCACTTCACGTTGCCGCCAAAATCATTGGTCACTGCACGCGTCTTCACGCCGCGATTCGAAAGCTGCGTCACCATGCCGCGTTGCTGCCCACCGGCCGGTACGTAACCGCGGTCGAGCGAAATCGTACCAGTTTCGAAAAGGCCGTCGTCGCCAAAGGTATAGTTGGTCCCCGGCCGCGGCGCGGTGGCGCGGTCGATGCCGTCGGACACGGTTTCCACGGTGCGCTCGCCCCAGGTCTGGCGCGCGTCGCTGCGCACGAATTGCAGCGTAGCGAGCAGCGACTTGTCGTTCGATTCGAACTGCAGCGCGCCTGCCGCACCGATGCGCTCGCGGTTGAACTCCTGCGTCCGTACGCCGGCGCCCACTGGCGCGTACGCGACCTGGCCCGGGGCAAGCCCTGCCAGGGTGTCGGTTTCGTTTACCCCGTCGCCGTTGATGTCCTGCGAACCGTTGAAGCGGGCCTGGTAGTTCGTGACCTGCAGGCCGTCTGCGCGGCTGAAGAGCTGCGAATACGACCCGCCGACGAGCACGCCAAAACGACCAATGCTCGTGTCGAAGTTCTTCGACGCAAGGCCTGAGATGGAGGGTGAGCCCTTCTTGGAGAAATCGCCGTAGTTCATGTCCGCGGACACGTAGACGACCGGTTCCTTGCTATCGAAAGGCTTGCGCGTGTTGAGGACGACCGTTCCGGCGATCCCGCCCTCGATCTGGTCGGCGGTCATGTTCTTGTAGACTTCGACCGAGCCGAGCAATTCGGGCGAGACGTCCTGGAAGTTGAGCGCGCGGCCGCCATTGACCGAGAAGCTGTCGCGACCGTTGAATTCGGAGCGGACGTAGTTCAGTCCGCGAATGACGATCCCGGAACCCTCGACCGAGAAGTGATCGGAGTCGTTGCCGGCTGCGAAGCGGCTGATCGAGACGCCGGGAACGCGCTGGAGCGCCTCCGTTACCGAGCGGTCCGGCAGGGCGCCGATATCTTCGGCAGTGATCGCGTCCACGACGGTGTCGGCATCGCGCTTGATACCCTGCGAGTTCGCCAGGCTGGCGCGGATGCCGGTAACGACAATTTCGTCACCGGTTGCTGCGTCGGTCTGGGCTGCAACGGGATCCTGCCCCGTAGCCGGCGTCCCCGTCTGCGCGTCGGGTGCGGCGGCGCCGGACACTACGGGATCGGTCGACCGCGATATGCCGCCGTCCTGGGAATTGGTCGTGGGCGCGGTCGGCTGCGTCACCGTCTGCGCGAAGGCTTGCACACCGGACGTGAGTGCCAATGCGGACACACCGATACCCAGCGAGCGGACGAAAGATAGGTGCGCGCTACGCGAGGCAATGACGTGCATTCAGTTTCTCCCCCGAGGTCGAGCTACGAATGTGCGCCGACTCTCTTTCTCGCAAAGACGCGAGTGATGGTGCTCGGTAGCTCGCGTTCCGGCGGCGGGACAATGGTTGACGTGTGGTCTTGAGGTATAACTGTTTTGATTTTCATTCATATGTTGCCTACAGGTCACAGTCGCTGAGATCGGCATAACCGTACCGGCCAAACTGGAGAGGATATCGCTATCAATTCGGCTTCGCGCACTCCTACCAAGGTTGTCGTCGTGGGCGGAGGTACCGCAGGCTGGATGACTGCCGCTGCGCTTGCGGCCGTTGCTGGTCGATCGGTTGCGGAGGTCCACCTCGTCGAGTCCGAAGAGATCGGCATCGTCGGTGTCGGCGAGGCTACGCTGCCCCATATCCGCGCGTTCAACACGCGTCTGGGCATCGGCGAGGCGGAGTTCATGCGAGCGACCGGCGCGACGTTCAAGCTCGGCATCGAGTTCTGCGACTGGGCGCGGATCGGCGACAGCTATATCCATCCGTTCGGCGCCTTCGGACACGATGTCGACGGGGTAGGATTCCACCATTATCTCAGCCGTGCCGGACAGATTGCCACGCTTCCGGATTATTCGCTGCCGGTCGTCGCCGCCCGCCACGCGAAGTTCGCGCCGCCCCTGGAGGATCCGCGCTCGTTGTTGTCGACGTTTGGCTACGCGTATCAGTTCGACGCGACGCGCTACGCTCCGTTTCTCCGTGCGCGGGCCGAGCGGCAGGGGGTGGCGCGAACCGAAGGACGCGTGGTCGATGTCGAACAGAGCGCCACGGGTGATGTCGTGGCGGTCATGCTCGACGACGGCCAACGAATTACGGGCGACCTGTTCATCGACTGCTCGGGGTTCCGCTCGCTGCTGCTCGGACAGGCGATGGGCGAGCCGTTCGAAGACTGGTCGCATTGGCTGCCGTGCGACCGTGCAGTCGCGGTGCCCTGCGCCGACGCGGGAACGCTGAAGCCCTACACCACGGCAACCGCGATGCCTGCCGGCTGGCGATGGCGTATTCCGCTCCAGCACCGGGTCGGCAACGGCTATGTCTACTCGTCCGCGCATCTCGACGACGGCGCGGCGCAGGACGCTTTGTTGCGGTCGATCGAAAGCACGCCGCTGGCGGACCCGCGCATGCTGCGTTTCAAGGCTGGCCGGAGAGCGCGCAGCTGGGTCGGGAACGTCATCGCCGTAGGGCTTGCCGGTGGCTTCCTCGAGCCGCTGGAATCGACGAGCATATATCTGATCCAGCTGGCGATCACGCAGCTGCTGGAACTGTTCCCCGCCACGCCGATCTCGCCGATCGATCGTGATGCGTTCAACCGGGTGGTTGATCTGGAGTACGACCGTATCCGCGACTTCCTGATCCTGCATTACCATGCGACGACGCGCGACGATTCACCGTTCTGGGATCATGTTAGGACGATGGACGTACCCGACACGCTCGCGGAGAAAATGACGTTGTTCCGCCAGCGGGGGCGCGTGATGACCTACCGCGAAGGCGTATTCCTCGAGCCGAGCTGGATCGCCGTGTATCTCGGGCAGGGCGTGGTGCCGAAAGGATATGACCAGCGTGCGGACCGGCCGTCCGATGCCGCGCTGGTCCAGGCGCTGGCACGGCTGCGCACCGAAACGCGGGACGCTGTCATGACCATGCCCGACCACGCCGCCTATATCGCGCAATCGGGGGCGGCGGCTGCATGAGCGATATGCGCATCAGGACGATCGCAGTGGTCGGCGACGGCGTTGCGGGCTGGAGCGCCGCGGCTGCGTTGAAGGCGCGTGTCCCCGGTATCTCGGTCGCATTGATCCCGGTCGCGGAACTGCGTCCCGGCTTCGTCGACCTGTTCGGCGGTGCATCGCCGTCGATCGGGGAGTTCCACACGGACATCGGGTTGGACGAGCGCGATGTCCTGACGCGGACCGGCGCGAGCATCCGGCTCGGCGCCCGGTTCGTGAGGTGGAGCGGGGGCGACTATACCCACGCCTATGGCCCCGCTGGGATGCCGATCGATGGTGTACCATTCGCCACTCTGTGGGCAGGCCTGGGCGGCACCGAGGCCTTCGATAGCTTTGCACCGGCGGCCGCGTTGGCGGCAGCGGGTCGGTTCGTACCGCCGCGCGCGGACATACTCGGTGGCTATGCCAACGGGCTACAGCTCGATCAGCCCGTCTATCGCCGGTTCATCGAAGCCTATGCCCGACATCTGGGCGTCGTGGTGACTGCCAGCGGGCTGCGAAAAGCCGAGACGGACGGTGATCGCGTAACGGCACTTCACCTGGACGATGGAGGGCGTCTGGAGGCGGACCTCTACATCGACGCGACCAACGCCGATGCGCACCTTATCACCCAGTTCGGCGACGATTGGCAGGATTGGTCGCCGTGGTTGCCATGCGACAGCGTCGTCCAGATGCGTAGGCCATCGGATGCCGCGCTTCCCGATCCGTTCCTGTCACCTCTCGAGCGTGTCGAGGCGATCGATGGCGGGTGGCGCCTGACGTCGTGCCTGCCCGGCAGAACCGATACGACCATCGTCTATGCAAGCGGCGTGCGCGCCGAGCCGGGTGACGTTCGGCGGTTCCGGAGCGGAAGGCGATCGCGCGCCTGGATCGGCAACGTCGTGGCGATCGGCGAGGCTGATTGCGTCGTCGAACCGCTGGAAGCCGCACCGCTGCACGTGTTGCATACGCAGATCGATCGACTGGTCGCGTCGCTGCCCGATCGAGATTTCGACGAGGTCGAACTCGCTTATTATAACCGCGAGACGGGACAGGAGGCGGACCGGCTCCGTGATTTCCTGATCCTGCACTACGCGACGTCCGATCGTCCCGAGCCGTTCTGGCAGGCGGCACGTAACGCAACTCTGCCGCCGTTGCTGGCAGAGACGCTGACGCTGTTTCGCGAACGGGGACGTTTGCCGATCCGCGATGGGGAGAGCTTCGATCGGGACAGCTGGTACGCGGTGCTGCTCGGGCAGGGTATCCTGCCACAACGTGGCGACGTGCTTACCGCAGCTATCGATCCGAAGCGGGCGCGCGCCGCGATGGCGGATTTTCGAGCGCGGTTGTCGAAGGCGGTCGCCGCTGCCCCGACACACCGCGCGTATTTGGCAAGTCTGAGGACCAACGCATGAGCGAACACACCATCCGCGAGGTCGTCATCGTCGGCGGCGGCACCGCCGGCTGGATGGCGGCGGCGGCGCTGTCCAAATTCCTTGGCGGTGGCAAGGAGCAGGGGCAGCCGCGTATCCGCCTGATCGAGAGCGAGGAGATCGGCACAGTCGGGGTCGGCGAGGCGACGATCCCGACGATCGCGACGTTCAATCAGATGCTGGGCATCGACGAGGATGATTTCGTCGCGCAGACGCAAGGCACGTTCAAGCTCGGCATCGAGTTCGTCGACTGGCGCAAAATCGGCGAACGCTATTTTCACCCCTTCGGCCAGTTCGGGCACGATATCGAAGGGCTGAACTTCCATCAGTTCTTCCTCAAGCTCGCCCAGCAGGGCCGGTGCGCCGACATCTGGCATTACGCGCCGTGCGCAGTGGCGGCGGCGGCGGGGCGGTTTGCTAGGCAATCGCCCGATCCCCGATCGCCATTCGGATCATTGCCCTACGCGTTCCATTTCGACGCCGGGCTCTACGCGAGATATTTGCGCTCCTATGCCGAAGCGCGCGGCGTCGAGCGTATCGAGGGGCGGATCGTCGATGTCGGATTGCGCGGCGAAGACGGATTCGTCGAGGCGCTGACGCTGGAGGACGGACGTCGCATCGAAGGTGAGCTGTTCGTCGATTGCTCGGGATTCCGCGGTCTCCTGATCGAAGGCGCGCTGAAGACGGGGTATGAGGATTGGCGCCACTGGCTGCCGTGCGACCGCGCCGTCGCGGTGCCCACGGCGAACATCGGCGACCCCGTACCGTTCACCCGCGCGACCGCCCGAAGCGCCGGCTGGCAGTGGCGCATCCCGCTGCAACACCGCACCGGCAACGGCTATGTCTATTCGAGCGCGCATATCTCCGACGAGGACGCGCAGGCGACGCTGCTCGCGGCCGTCGAGGGGCCGCCGATCGCCGATCCGCGACGTCTGGCGTTCGCGACGGGGCGGCGAAAGCGGTTCTGGAACCGCAACGTGGTCGCGCTTGGCCTTTCCGGCGGCTTTCTGGAACCGCTCGAATCGACCTCGATCCACCTGATCCAGACCGGGATCGCCAAGCTTCTCGCCCTGTTCCCGGATCGACGGTTTCTCGAGGTGGAGGCCGGCGAATATGACCGCCTGATGGGTAGCGCCTATGATGGCGTGCGCGACTTCATCATCCTGCATTATCATGCGACGACGAGGGACGATTCGCCGTTCTGGAACCATGTGCGGACGATGACCGTGCCGGACAGCCTGCGCCGGAAGACCGAACTGTTTCAGGCGAAGGGCCGCTTCTTCCGCTATGACGACGAACTGTTCTCGCTGGCGAGCTGGGTCGCGGTGATGTTGGGGCAGGGCGTTACGCCCGAAGGGTACGACCCGATCGTCGACGGGCTCGACGAGCGAAAACTCGTGGAGGCGGTGGAGCGGATGCGGCTGGGTATCCGCCAGACGATCGCGCAGATGCCGTCGCAATCGGACTATATCCGCGCACACTGCGCCGCTATCTGATGCGCCGATCCGGTTTCCAGTAGCGGACATAGTCGATCCGCATTCGCTGGGGCAGGGCCGCGTCGTCGATACCTTTCACGCCGCCCCAATCGCCGCCGATGGCGAGGTTGAGGATCAGGTCATAGGGGCGGGTGAAGGGCCAGGCATCGGCTCCACCCCGCCGATCGTTCGCGACGCGCATGTATGCCTTGTCGTCGACGCCGATGGTGATCGAGTCCTGGCGCCAGTCGAGTTGATAGCGGTGATAGGCGGTGCAGGCCGTCGGGACATCGATCTGGCCGCCGCGCTGGGTACCCTTGGCGTGATTGAATGCAGCGGTGTGGAGCGTGGCGTGGACGATGTTCGGTTGCCAGCCCACCATCTCCATGACGTCGATCTCGCCGGCGTCCGGCCATTTTCCGGTCCGCGGCAACAGCCATAGTGCGGGCCATGTACCCCGCGCACACGGAAGCATCGCGTGAATTTCGTAGAAGCCATAATCGTGCGATACGCGGCTCACGAGCTTGGCGGAGGTGTAGGTCTGACCGCCCCAGTCGGGCTTGTCCGGCAGGCTTTCACGCCGTGCTTCGATCACGAGCGCGCCGTCTTCGATACGAGCATTTTCAGGGCGATCGGCAGCATAATATTGCCGTTCGTGATTGAACCAGCCGGTCTTGTTATTGGCCGTATCGAACCGCCACTTCGTCTGGTCGATGGCTTTCGTTGTGAACTCGTCCGCCCAACTCGGCCTGGTCGACGGCGCAGGCATGGGGGCGGCGACTTGATAATTGGTCGCCGCCAAAGTCTGCATCGGCAGGACGAGGAGGATCGCGGCGATCGTCACCTCAGCGGCTCGGGCACGCCGCGACCGGTCCGTCGGCATGCGCCAGACGAACATCGGAGATCGAGAGCGTCAGTTTCCCCGGAGTCGAGATGACGAGCGGCTCGGTGACCTTGTGCGGATCGACCCCGGCGACAACGAAGCACTTGAGTGGGATCGCCATCGACTTCCACTCGCCGATCGGTGCCGCCTGTAAAATGCCGGTGATCGGCACCGCAGCGGTTTTGCCGGGGCTGGCCATCGAGAGAGCAACGGCGGACACGGGCTTCGCGTCCATCCGGAACTGGACGATCATGCTCAGCTCGCCATTGGCCTCGCGGGCGATGTCGAGCGGCGCATTGGCCTCGATCCTGACGTCCGCCTCGCGCGTGCCGGTCCAGGTAAAGCGTCGGGCGTCTTCCTGGGCATTGCGATCGATACCGGCGATCGTCAGCGCGCCACCCGGGCTCCGGCCACTGTTGCCGACGATGCGGGTCGATCCCCGGTCGCCTTCGCCGAGCGACAGGCTCCACGCTTCGGGTACGCGCCCCTTCGTGAAGAAGACGCCGCCTGCGTCTACCGCCATCCCCGCGGGACGGGTCTCGTCCAGCGTGCCGACCAAGGTGCGATCCGCATAGGTGAGGCCGTAACCGAACTTGAACAGCGGGTCGTAATTCGGATCACGCGCATTCAAGACATACTGGTCGGGACGCTTAGGCCAAGAGAAGGACAGCTTGCCCCGAAAGTCATGAACGGGTTTGCCATCCTTGCCGGCAAACAGCACGTCGGCGACGCCCGCGCCTTCGCTCCCCGGCAGAAACGCCGCGACGAAAGCATCCGAAGCGTTGAGTTCGGCGTTTACCCACATCGGACGGCCCGACAGGAAAACGGCGACGACGGGGATGCCCGCCGCTTTCAGTTTGCGGAGCAGCGCGACATCGTTCTTGTCGCCCGGTGAGTATTCCAGCGTCGGTCGGTCGCCCATGAACTCGGCATAAGGGGTCTCGCCGAACACGACGATGGCAGCGTCGGGTTTCGCGGAATACGCGCCCGTCGGCGAGTAGGTGGCAGTTCCGCCGCCAGCGCGAACGGCCTGGTCGATGCCGCTCCAGATCGATGTCGCATTGGGAAAGCCGCGCTTCGGCACGTCCGTCCCCTGCCAGGTGATCGACCAGCCGCCGGCCTGCTGCGCCACATCGTCGGCAGCGATACCCGCGACGAGGATATTCGCCTTGGGCTTGAGCGGCAGAACACCCCCGTTATTCTTGAGCAGCACGAGCGATTCCTGAACCGCCTGACGTCCGATGGCATGGCCTTCCGGCGATCCGATCAGGCCGAACTGCCCGGCATAGCGTCGCGCCGAGGGCTTGCCCGCCGTGAAGGTACCGGCGAGCATCTTTACGCGCAGGATACGACGAACCGCGTCGTCTAGACGCGCCGGCACGATTTCGCCCGACTTGGCCTGCGCCAGCGTGTTGCGGTATAACGCCTTCCAATCGCCCGACATCATGAACATGTCGAGACCGGCGTTGATCGCCGCAGCGCAGCTTTCGTTGGTGCATCCGGCAATCTGGCCGTGTGCGTTCCAGTCGCCGACCACGAAGCCGTTGAAGCCCATCCGGCCCTTCAGCACGTCGGTCAGCAATGTCTTGTTGCCGTGCATCTTCTCGCCGTTCCAGCTCGAAAAGCTGGCCATCACGGTCAGGGTGCCAGCTTCGATCGCGGGCGGGTATCCCGCCGCGTGAACGTCGCGCAGCACGACCTCCGACACCTTGGTATCGCCCTGATCTCGTCCACCCGTGCCGCCGTCCCCGACGAAATGCTTGGTGGTGGCGATGACGTGGCCGGGCGTCATGAAATCGCGCGAACCCACCTTGCCCTGGATTCCGGTGACGACCGGACCTGCATAGCTGGCCACCACGGAGGGCTCTTCCGAATAACTCTCGTACGTGCGCCCCCACCGATCGTCCTGCACGACCGCCAGTGTCGGCGCGAAGCTCCAGTCGAGTCCGGCAGCGGCCGTCTCGCGTGCCGTGATGCGGCCGATCTTCTCCATCAGCGCGGGGTCCCGTGCCGCACCCAGCCCGATATTGTGCGGAAACAGGGTGGCACCGACGATGTTGTTGTTGCCATGGACCGCGTCGGTGCCCCAGATCGTCGGGATCTTCGGCCGACCATCGTTGCGCTGCATCGAGGCGTCGTAGAACGCGTCGGCCAGCTTCAGCCATTCCGCCGGCGGTGCCAGTTCATCGTTGTTGGGCGCCGAATTCCCGCCGTTCAGTACCGAGCCAAGCTTGTATGTCTTGAGGTCCTCGGGCTTCACGGTCGCGATATCGGCCTGGATGATTTGCCCGACCTTGTCCTCGATCGACATGGCAGCAAGGATCTTGCCGATTTTAGCTTCGAGCGTTGGATCGAGCGCCGGCTTCGCAGCCACCTTTGGCCATGTCTCGGGATGCGCGACGGGGGAAAGCGAGGTCGGCGCGGTCTGCGCCATCGCCGTGGCGCCACCGAGCAACGCCAGGACGCTGGCAACAGAAAGCTTCGTCTTCATCATTCTCTCCCCGGTTCCCGCCTTGCGGGATTGGCAGCGTTTCAAACCACTCGGGAGGTCTCGTCAATCAATATTGATTTTGATTTTCACAAAATGCGCTCAGTCGCGTCCGACGTTCATCAGGATAGCGTCCGAGGGCAGCATGAGATCGCTGAACGGTAACAGCGCCGCACCAACCGCTGGTGCATCGGCGGCCATGGCCGCACGCCTGATCGGCGCAACCGAAGGCATATCTGCGGCGTGCTCGGCGAGCGCATTCGTCAAGGCCACGACCAGGGCATCGATCAGCGGTTCGGGCAACCGGCCTCCCACCAGCACAGCCTGCGGATTGATCAGGCAATTGATCGCGATCATCGGATCGACCAGCATTTCGGCAGCTTCGGCAATCCAGGCGTCGATGACGCTTTTGGTACGACCGTCGTCCAGGCCGAGTGCGGCGAGTGTCCCACTTGCGCACCCAGCGTCCGACAGGCGATCGTACAGAGCGGAAAGCGAAACGCGGCTTTCGATGGACTTTCCGCTCGATGCAGGAACCCGGCTCAAAATGTACCCGACTTCTCCGCTTCTAGCAGACGCGCCTCTATAATAGCTTCCATCGATCACTAGGCCGCCGCCAAGACCCGCACCGATCAGCAGGTAGAAGAAATTGTGGCAATTGCGGCCCGACCCAAACTCCAGCTCGCCCAGCGCGGCCGTTGCGGCATCGTTGTCGACATGCAGCGGCCAAGGCATCAGGTCCGACAGCAAGCCTGCGACGTCGAGATCATTCCATACCGAATAGCCGGCCGGTTGATCGTGAAAGCCGGCCTTGCTGAACGGTTCGGGCACCGCGATGCCCGCGCCAACTATCCGATCGACCATGACGCGAGGGTTTTCGCAGCAGGTCTTCACCGCCCCGGCGACGAATGTGCGCACGTGTTCGGGAAGGGCATAGGCAATGTCCTGGGAAACGCGCGCGCGGACATTTCCGGCCAGATCGAGAATGACCAAGGTTAAATGGTCGCGATCGATGTTGACCCCGATGCCGAACGCACCGTCGGGATCTATCCCTAATTGCACGGCAGGCTGCCCGCGTCCCTGTTGCAGCCGTCCGACGATCTGGACCAGGCCAGCGGCGATCAGGCGCCGCGTGATCGTTGCGATGGTCGGCGGCGTCAGACCCGTCACCGCGACGAGCTCCTGCCGTGTGGTCACCTCTCGCAAGCGGATCGCCTGCAATACCACGCGCTGGTTATAGTCCGCTGCCCGTTCGAGGTTCGTACCTGACAGACTGACCGTCAGCCTAGCGTGTCGCCGGTCGTTCAAGACCTTCGTCCCAATCCACGCTGGAGAAACTCGCGCATGAGCGCCGTTCTTGCAGGACTGCTGGGGCCAAGGATACCGCGTGCATGTTCGGGCAGATGTTCCGCGTCGGCAGCGTCAGCATCGAACACATAGTGATCGAAAAACGCCCGCCAGTTTTGGCGTTCCACTGCCGGCCGGTTGCGAACGGCCAACATCGCATAGATCAGCGCTTCGAACGCGGACGCATCGTTCGGCGGGCTCCACCAGTAATTGACGAGCAGGTTGAGGCGTTCGGTCGAGCGAACGTGATGCCACCACATCGTCGGCACATAGATCGCGTCGCCGGGCGCAAGCACCGCCGACCGCGCAGTCTCCGCCGCCAGGGCATAGCGTGGAAAGCGCTCCAGGTCGGGCGCCAACGGGTCGACCATGCTGACGGGTTGACCGGAAATCGTGTTTTCCAAAGGCCCGACATACAGGTTGGCGACCTGTGCGGGGGGGAACAGGGTAAAGTGGCGATGGCCTGCAGCCACGCAGGCGATGTTGTCGGCGGTGTCGTAATGCGTCGATACCGTCACCGCATTCCCGATCCACAACCGGGGTGTCGCCGTCGGATCGAGCAACGGCATGGGGTTGTCGGCGGCGAATGTCGGGAAGTGTTCCACCGCGGATGCAGCGCCACTGTAGATCGCCGGACCCGCACCCGTAGCAAGATCGCCGAGCAACATATCGGCTACGGCGCGAAACGGCGCTGTCCCGCGGTCGAAGTTGAAGCCGTTCATGTCCTCCCGGTAAAAGAACCTGCCGGCGATGGCGGGTGCGCCGACATAGGTCGACAGCGGCGCGCCCGAGTCATGGGACGCCAAATATGCGACCAGTTCACGGCCCGTACGGCTGCCAGCGATGGTTGCCGGCCAATCCGCCACGAGACCGCGGAGTACCGCTGGTTCACCCATCGGTACGACCTCAGTCTCGAAAATCTGCCGCGTGACGCCGTGCCATTCGCGAACCGGTTTGCCGATCGTCTCCATGCGGCCGCTTTGCCTTGGTTGTCCCGGAAACGAAAGGCTGGAGCGCGGCAACCGCACTGAAACGTTCAACAGGACGATCTGCCGCGCGAAACTGGGACTGATTCCATTGCCGCGGTTGGCGATTGCTGACAGCTTTACCGGCACCGGTTTTAATCGCTTGCGACAATAGCAAGGGCGGGTCTGGATCCCTGTCTTCACTAACGGTGATACTGCGGCCAGAGACGGGCACCGATCATAAGGTGACCGGGGTTGAAGTCGAGCAGCGGATTACGCTCGGCAAACCTGGACAGACTTTATCGTTCGTTGCGCCAATCCGGTTCGTCGGCTTGGTCCCCTTAGCGGAAACCGTTACGGGAGTGCCGATATCCGATGAGGATGGCGTGGTCGGCGTCCAAACCACGGACTAAACAATGCCCGGCCATAGCCTCGGCCGTCGCTGGACCGCACGCGTGCCGTGTCGGGGCTGGCTACGGTGCGCTACCGACTAGTCGTCGCTGTAAGATCTCTTTTACGCCTCGGCGTTCGCTGCGATCCTGTCAGAAAGGCCTAGTGACAGAAAAACATCGTGCGGATGGCTAGTGAAGATAGGCAAGCAGATCATCCGCGGCTCAGATCCTAAACGGTCTGATGATCAAGCGCTCCGTTTCTATCATCATATATCCTGGCTCCAGATTGCGGGTATAGGATTACGGATCGTGCGTGTTAGGCGCGCGGCAAAACGAATTACCGATCGATGTCGAACGTGCCGCCTCGCTGATGGAAAAAACAGTGCGACAGGGGACACTCTTCGTCCAGCACGACGATCGGCCCCAAGCTGCAAGGATTGAGCAATGAATGGTCGCGATCGCTATACCGTGCCGATGCGGGCATTGCACTGGACCCGCGCTGGCTTGATCATCGGGCTGATCGCGCTCGGATGGCTGATGACCTCGCTACCCGACAGCACCGCCGTCAAATTCGACTGGATGTATCCCGTTCACAAGGAATTCGGGGTCCTCGCGTTCATCATTGGCCTCACAGCGCTGGTAGTGCGAACGCGTTCGACGCTGCCCCCGCATCCCGCCGAATTGAGCTGCTGGGAGAATATGCTGTCGACCATTGTCCAATATGCAATGTTGACGCTGGCGGTGGTCGTTCCGCTGATGGGTTACGCAATGTCCAGTTCGTTCAGTCAGAGCGACGGCGTTCCGTTTTTCGGCATCAATTTGCCGGAGATTTTAGCTAAGAGCGACGATGCCTTTGCAATATTTGAGTGGGTACACAAGACCCTGGCTTACACGATGCTCGCGCTCATCACGCTGCATATATTGGGCGTCGTCAAACATCGCTTTTTCGATCGTGAGCGCGACACCGATGTTCTTCATCGAATGTTGTAAGGGCTGCTGACCGGGTCATGAAACTCTTAGTGATTTGCAGGCGTAGGATCACATTTTCTTCGTCGAACTCGCCCCGAACGATTGCTGCCCATCAAACGATGCGAAACCTTTGACGAGAAGGAACGGGATGTCCGCAGCGGAAAGGCTCGCCAGGCGATAGCGTCACCGAGGAGTGATGGACGAACTGCCAGCTGGAGGGGGCAAGCCGGCGCGCGGCGGCGCTCGCCCCCTCCCGTATTCCGCTAGAACCGCATGGTCCCGCCGAACGCGAACGTGCGGCCGCTCACCGTATTGGTCATCACGCGTTTGGCGGTGCCGTCGGCATATTGGACGATGGGCTCGTCGGTGATGTTGATCACGTCCAGCGACAGCTTGAACTGCCGCGTCAAATTGACATAGGCGGACGCGTCCAGGTTCGTCGTACCCTTGATGTATTCGCCGATATTGCCGTTGCCGCCATCGCCCCAGCGATAGCGCGACCGCGTCGCCAGGGAGCCGCGCACTCCCCAGTGATCGGTATCGTAATAGAGCGTCGCGTTGGACGAGAATTTCGACAGCGTCGGCAAGGGCAGGCGGACCGCGACTCCCGAGTAAAACACGTCGCTCGATCCTCTGGCGAGGGTCACGTTGCCGAGCACGCCGAGCTTGTCGAACGGCGCGGGCAGGAAGTCGAAGTCGCGCTTCGCCGCGATCTCGATGCCCTTGATCGACGCGCCTGGCCCGTTGATCGGACGGGTGTAGTTCACCAGTACGGAGGGGCTGATGCCGGGGGGCAGCAGCGCGGCGGGGTAGCCCGTGGTGTCGTAGGCGACGAGCCGCGTCTCCGAGGTGATGTACGAGTCCATTTTTTTGTAAAACGCGCCGATCGCGAGCGAGCCGCGCTGGCCGTCATAATATTCCAGCGAGGTCTCGACCGAATCCGCCTTGAAGGGCGCGAGGTTGGGGTTGCCGGCAGCGACCGTGCCGCCGAACGTGGCGAGGTTGAGCGTGCCCGCCGCGCGCATGTCGTTCAACGCGGGGCGGCTCAAATTGCGGTTGCCGCTCAGGCGGAAGACCAGCGACCGGCTGATGTCGAACGCTAGGTTCGCCGCAGGCAGGAAGCCGTCATAGCTGTTGGTCACGTCTACGGGCACGAGCACGCCGCCGACCAGCGCAGTTCCCGACGAACCAAGGTCCGTATGATAATAGCGCACGCCGAAATTGGCGCGCAGACCGATGCTGCCGAGCTGGGTCTTGAGGTCGTATTGCAGATAGGCGCCATAGGTTTTCTCGAGCAGGTCGTAGGCGGTGCCGGTGACGGTGCGGGTCGCATCCACGGTCGTGCTCTGGCCGAGCAGCGCGTAGGTCTCCGCCACGTCGCCGATAATGTAAGGGGCGAGGGTGCTGTTCGACAGGATGCTGGTCGGTACGTCGGGGTTGCCCGGCCTGTCCTCGTAGTTCGGGTTGACCTTGCGCTGCCAGCCGCTGTTCGTGAAACGCTTGAACCCGGCTCCCGCCTTGATCGTCGAGCCCGAGCCGACGGTCCAAGCGAGTTCCGCCTTGCTGTTGTAGAATTCGCTCGTGATGCGATCGGCGCGGGTTTCGAGGCCCTGCAGGTCCCATTGCGACGCGTCGGTCGTGTCGAAGCCGTAGCTGGTCCGTGGCGACCCCGTGTTCAGGCCTGAGAAGGAGTAGCTCTTGTCGACGGACTCCAGCAACACCTGGGCATAGTCTGAATCGAACGTCGATTTCGACCAGCCGCCGAGGAAATTGACCGTCAGGTTGCTGCTGAGATCGGTGTGGCCGTTCAGCGCCGCCTGCCAGAAGGTCGTCTGGTCATGCGTGACCTTCGATTCGGTCCGCATGTCGACATGATCGAACGATGTGCCGACGATGTCGTTGTAATCGTCGAAGGTCACACCGGTCAGCACCTGCGTGCCGGTCACGTTGTTGGCGGCGATGCCGTTGGTACCCGCCGCGCCGATCACGCCCGAGGTACGATCGTTGTTGAGCTTACCGTACAGCACATCGAGCGACACATCGGTGCGGTCGTCGGGATGATATTGCAGTGCGGTGGTCAGGCCCAGTCGCTCGCGCTTGTTGAAAAAGGTCGCATAGGTCTGCGCGCGGCTGTTCCAGACCCGGTTGGCGCCGGTCGCACCGACCAGCAACGCGCGGTCCGCCGCCGAGACGGTCGGCCCGACATTGCGGGCGCCGAAATTGATCTGCGACCAGTTCCAGTTGCGATAGCCGAATTCGACCGTGTCCGCAGTGCTGTACGCGACCGATGCCAAGAAGCCGAAATCTCCCCAGCGGTCCGATATCAGCCCTACCAGCCGCGGCGTGACATCCTTGGTATATTGGTTCGTCTGCCCCTTGGCGGACGCGACGACGGTAAGCCCGGCATAGTCGAACGGCTTGGCCGTGTGCAGCCCGACGGTACCGCCGATGCCGCCCTCATCCTGCTCGGCCGCGTAGGATTTCTCGACCACGACCTTGTTGAAGAGTTCGGACGCGAAGATGCTATAGTCGAACGACCGCGAACGACTGACCGACGATCGGCTGTCGAGCCCCGACGAGGTGTTGGTGAGCACCTCCATGCCGTTGAGTTGGGTACGCGTGAAATCCGCGCCGAGCCCGCGCAGCGAGATTTGCCGGCCTTCGCCGCTGTCTCGCGTGATCGCGACGCCGGGAATGCGCTGCAGCGCTTCCGCGAGGTTCTGGTCGGGAAAGGCGGAGATGTCCTGCGCCAGGATGACGTCCTGCGATCCGGTCGCCGCTTTCTTGATCTGCTGCGCCTTGGCGATGCTCTCGCGATAGCCCGTGACGACGATATCGGTGCTGTTCTCGAGCTGCACGTCCGACGCGCTCGTTACCTGTGGGGCCACGCCGCCAAGTGCCACGGCAGGGACGGACGCCCCCGCCGTGGCGAAGCGCATGTGACGGACCACCGTTACCGTACCGTCGACGATCCGGCCGTCCAGGTCGCTACCCGCTGTGAGCTGCGCGAGGGCTTCCTCGGCGGTCATCCGCCCGCGCAGGCGCTGGCCACGGACGCCCTTCAGCAGCGACGGCGACGAGGCGAGCTGCAGACCAGTTCGGCGCGAAAAGGCCAACAGCGCATTGCCGAGGTCCTGAGCCGGCATATCGAACGTGAACTGGCGCGGCGCCGACGCCGCCTGCGCGACAGCAGGGGTGCTGACGAAGACGGACAGCGCGACGGAACTAAGCAAAAGATGCGAGCATCGAATTTTGTGGAACATGTCTTCCCCCAGATGGTTTGCGAGAAAGACGAGCCTCGGGCGATAAACCCGATAATCTATTTAATTTCATTTATGTTACATGGATGTTGCAATCCAGTTGCTTACTCACGGGTCTGCAAACGCGACGGTGTACTTGTCGCACTTCTTCCGATCTCACCGAGATTGTCACAAACGCGGTCTAGGTCGGCGGGACCAGCAACCCGGATACTCCATGCCCGCCATACTGCACCAGATTAAGAGCTGTAAGGGAGCTCCTTCTGAGGATTGGCGCGCAATCGCTGCGACGTTGAGCCGGTACGTGAGGGCGCGCACCAACCGCACCGACGTGGTCGAGGACGTCGTGCAGGAGACACTGTCGCGGCTGGTGCACCAGAGTCGCGTGCAAACACTGGTGAGCGTCTATGCGTTGGGCTTCCGGATCGCTGCGAACTTGCTGATCGACCATCATCGCCGCGACAGCCGCTATGTCGCCGAACGCGAGGAAGAGCCCGTCAGCCATGCGCCGTTGCCCGATCGGGTGCTGGTCGGTCGGCAGGAGGTCGCGATCTTGCGGCAAGCACTGGCGGCGATGCCGCCGCTGCGCCGCGACGTGCTTGTCCGTCGGCGATTGCAGGGGCAGAGTTGTGCCGCGATAGCGAGGGAACTGGGGTTGAGCCCGAAGGCGGTAGAGAAGCACATAACGCGTGGCTTGGCAGACCTCCACAAGGCGATGCCGGGAGAGGCGCGCGCTTCTGGAAATGTGCGATGAACCGCGATAGCCAGATCGCGGAGGAAGCAGCCGCCTGGATCGACCGTATCAACCAGCCGGTATTCGACGCCGCTGCGGGGCCAGCCTTCGATGTCTGGATGGCAGCGTCGGCGCGTCATCGGGAGGTCTTTGCCGATCTGCAGGCATTGTGGCAGTCCGAAGCGCTAGTCGAGGCGCTAGACCACGCTGAGAGCGCACCCGTCGCAGGGCTCGCGCCGCCGGCATCGGGCGCGCGACCCCGGGCGTGGCGCACCCTCCCGCAGTTCGCGGCCGCGGCCTGCGTGATGGTGCTCGCGATCGTACTGATCTTGCCAGCCTTGTCGACGACGACTTATCGTACCCTGGCCGGCAAGAGCAGATCCGTTGTTCTGGCGGACGGATCTCGCGTCGACATGAGCGGCGATACCGAACTTCGCGTGCAGATCTTGCCGTGGAAACGCAACGCCGAGCTCGTGCGAGGCGAAGTGTATTTCGACGTTCGCCATGAAAGTGCCCGAGCGTTCCGGGTCGAGAGCGGCTCCACCACGGTGCGCGTCCTGGGCACGGCGTTCAACGTCGATCGCCAGGGGCCGACGCGGACCGCCGTCGCAGTGTATCGCGGCGCGGTGGAGGTCGGCGTGGCCGATGAAGCCGACCTCGTGCTGCGCAAGGGCGACGGCGCGCGCGTCGTCGACGGCCATGTCACGGCGCAACCGCGTATCGCGGTCAGCGCGCCCGACTGGAAGTCCGGATGGTTCGAGGCGTCCGATATTCCGCTCGGCGTGTTGATCGGCAAGGTGCAGCGGTATTCGGCGCGGCCGATCCTGTTGCAGGATGCCGCCCTACAGGCGCTCCCGATCAGCGGCCGCTTCCATATTTCGGATACCGACCGCGTGCTGAAGGCGGTGGAGACCGCCTATCACGTCGATATCGCTTATGGGGCAAAGACGATCGCCATCCGTCCCGCGGGCAACGTGGAAAACCGATAGTCCCGTCATTTTGCCTGTCGGGTTTCGCCCGGCTGCTCCGTCTTCCCGGCATACGTGGTCGCGACCCGCGCCTGCCGTGAGGGAGTGTCCTTGTGCCTCAGTTCGATCGCCGCAATCTGGTCAAGGCTGGCTTCTCGCTCGCGTTGCTGGGAAGCGCCCCCCGCCTGCGCGCGCGCGCGACGTTCACGCGTGATCCGTTCACGCTCGGCGTCGCCTCGGGGGATCCCTTGCCCGACGGGTTCGTGATCTGGACGCGGCTGGCGCCCGAGCCGCAGACGCCCGATGGCGGCATGCCACCGCACGATGTCGCGGTCCGCTGGGAAGTCGCCGAAGATCCCGGTTTTCAGAAAATCGTTCGTACAGGTCCGGCGATGGCCGAAGCCAAGCTCGCACACTCGGTCCATGTCGAGATCGACGGGCTGCGGCCGCATCGCCCCTATTGGTATCGCTTCCTTGTCGCGGGCGCCGGATCAAGCCCGGTCGGCACCGCGCGCACCGCCCCTGCGGCGGGCGCATCGCTCGACCGGCTGCGGCTGGCGATGCTGGGCTGCCAGGATTTCGAGACGGGGTTCTTCACCGCCTATGCGCATGTCGCGCGCGAGCCCGATCTCGATGCGGTGTTCCACTATGGCGACTATATTTACGAGATGGCCCCGCGGACCGAACCCAGCCCGCGTAAGCACCTCGGCGCCGAGACCTATACGCTGGATCAGTATCGCCGCCGTTACGCTCAGTACAAGGCGGATCCTGACCTCCAGGCGGCGCACGCCGCGGTCGCGTTCATCATGTCGTTCGACGATCACGAGATCGACGACAATTGGGCGGGCGAATTCGACAAGGACGGCAACCGGCCCGATGTGTTCGCGCTGCGCAAGGCGGCCGCGATGCAGGCCTGGTACGAACACGTCCCCGTTCGCCGCGCGCAACGCCCCGGGGCGGGGGTTGCCTATCGCCGGCTCGATTATGGCAATCTCGTTCGCATGCACGTGCTCGACACGCGCTCGTTCCGCAGCGATCAGCTTTGCGAACGTCCCGGTATAGGTCGCGCGGAACTCGACGCCTGTATTCCCGTCGATCGGCCAGAGCGCACGATGATGGGGGCCGCGCAGGAGAGCTGGCTGGATCGCGGACTTGCCAACGACGCGCGCTGGAACTTCATCGCGCAACAAGTGCTGTTCATGCCGTACGACGCCCGCAAGGACGGCGCCTCCACGCCCGTCATCGGCAAGGACAATTGGAACGGCTATCCGCTGTCACGCCAACGGCTCGTCGACGGCATCGCCCACCGGGGCCTGACCAACGTCGTGATCGGCAGCGGCGACTTGCATCAGCATGTCGTCGGATACGTGCCGCGAAAGATGGAAGACGTCGGCGGGCCAGCGATCGCGACGGAATTCCTGGCGACGTCGATTTCGTCGGGCGGCACGGGCGGTGCGCATTATGCGGGAGAAAGCCGCGCGCTGGACAATAATCCGAACGTCAGCCTGCTCAACAACCAGCGTGGCTATCAGCTCTTCACCGTGACGCCGGATCGCTGGCTCGCCGAAGTGAAGGCCGTGGATCAGGTCGATCGGCCGGGTGGCACGATTGCGACGATCGCCAAATTCGTCGTGGATCCCAAGCAGCCTGGTCCGCAACCAGCCTGACGATCTGGACGCCAAGTCCGATCATGCGGAACCATCCCGGTGCTGTCATGCTGCCTTCACGATCGCCTCATAAGACGCTCCAGAACGGCACATGGGGGCTTGGTGAGCAGCAGAGGATCTCTCGGCGAAGAGCCGTCGCCTGCGCATGCCCTGACGCTGGAATATCCGGACGCGGCGCTGGCGGGGGCGTTGCGTCGGTTCGTGCAAAGCCGATTGGATCACCATGCCGATGGCGACGACGTGGTGCAGGAGACCTATCTGCGGCTGTTCGCGTACCAGGCGACCGCGCGGGTCAACGACATGAAGGCGCTGTGTTTTGCGATCGCGCGCAACCTGCTGCTCGATCATCACCGCGCCGCGCGGCGCTCCGCACATGTCGAGTTGGATGACGCGATCGTCTGCCAGCAACCGACGGCCGACAGAGTGCTGGCCTTCCGTCGTGCCGTGGTGATCATGGCGGACGCGCTCGAGCGTATGCCGCCACTACGGCGCGAGATTTTCCTGCGCAAACGGCTCGACGGACTTAGGACAGACACGATCGCCAAGAGTTTGGACATGAGCATGGCGGCGGTGGAGAAGCACGTCGTCCGCGCCTTTCAGGACCTCCGCGGCGCGCTGGCCAAGCGCGGCTTCACGATGGAGGCGGGTGCATGACCGCAGCGGGTGGTGCAACACCGGTGAGCGAAGCCGCGCTTGCCGATGCACTGCAAACTGCGGCGACGCGATGCGGCCGACTGTCGGACGAGCAGGTCCGGTCCCTCAGGCGTCGGCGGCGATCGGCCACCGCGGCCGTCGCGACCGCCCCGGTCGCCATCGTCCTGCTGTTCATGGCCAGTGACGGGTTCGTCGGGACACCGACCGCGCCGCGGGTTGCGACGCGCATGTTCGCCACCCGTGCCGGGGAACGCTCGAACGTAACACTGGCGGACGGCTCGACTGTCGCACTCAATGGCGCGACGCGGCTTCGAATTGTCTATGGCGACGGGCAGCGCAGTGCCGAGCTACTCGCGGGACAGGCGTTCTTCGACGTGCGGCACGACGTGGCGCGCCCCTTCGTCGTGCGCGCCGGCGCCAGCGAGACACGCGTCCTCGGCACCGCGTTCGACCTCGACCTGACCCGGACACAGGTTGCGCTGGCGGTCTATCGCGGCGCGGTCGGCTTCGATCCGGTCGGGACGCCGCGCGGCGTCGTGGTCCGGGCCGGGTACCGCAGCGCCGTACGCGGCGGCGTTGCGGCAGCGCCGACGAAGTTCGATACGGTGTTGCCGGACTGGCGTAAAGGTTGGATCGACACGGCGGGCATGCGCCTCGACGATCTGGTCGAGATCCTCGACCGCCAGGGGGGGGGCCGGATCGCACGTCCGACGGAACCGCTGGCGTCGACGACTGTGTTCGGTCGGTTCCGCACGGATCATCCGCACCAGCTGTTGAAGGCCATCGGCAGCGGGTTCGGCTTCACGGTTGTCGAGCGGCAGGGGGCGTTGACGCTTAAAACTGCGGACTGACGAAAAACACTGTCCGGATTTGGCGGCCTTTACCGTCTTCCCAACGGGTGGCGTCTGATGGCGCCAAGACGGGGGAATATGATGACGCGGTTTCACGGAACGTCGGCACTGGCCTTGGTAGCGTTCGCTCTATCCGCACCGACGGTTGCGGATGCGCAATCGACGGGCGTACGGATATTCACCATTCCTGCGGGCGATCTCGCTCGGGCGCTCTCGGCCTATTCGAGCGTCACCGGCATGCAAGTCATCGCCGCGCCCGCACTTATTCGGGGGCAGCGGACCAGGGGGGCCAGCGGCCGGCTTACCACATCGGCAGCACTCGCCATGCTGCTACGCGGGACGGGGCTACGTCCAGTCGAGAGCAACGGCGTGACGATCCTCCGCCGCGACCAGGCACAGCCGGTGCCGATCACGCTCGGCACACGCGTACCAGTCGTCGCGGCGGCTGCGGTTCAGGCGACCACGATCGCGCGCGAAACGCCGGAGGCCACTGACGACATCGTCGTCAACGGCTATCGTAGTAGCTTGCTGGCCGCCCAAGACCTGAAGCGTCGCGCGGTCGGGACCGAGGACAATATCGTCGCGTCCGACATCGCCGCATTTCCAGACATGAACCTCGCCGAGGCGCTGCAACGCGTGCCCGGTGTCGCGATCACGCGCGACACGGGCGAGGGCCGCCAGATCGCCCTGCGCGGTCTGGGCCCCGATTTCACGCGCACGCAGCTCAACGGCATGGAGGTGCTCGGCAACACCGCCTCCGGCATGGACAATCGCGGCAACGTCAGCCGCAGCCGCGGCTTCGATTTCAGCCTGTTCGCCTCCGAGCTCTTCAACCGCGTGAGCGTCCAGAAGAGCTATGCCGCCAACCAGGACGAGGGCGGCATCGCCGGCACGGTGCAGCTCTTCACCGCCAAGCCGTTCGACTATGCCGGCCAAAAGATCGTGCTGTCTGCGAAGGCCCAGACCAACGACCAGACCAGCGGCGTCACCCCGCGGCTCGTCGGCCTGTTCTCGCAGCGCCAGGGCGATTTCGGTGCGCTCGTCTCGGTCGCCTATTCGAAGGTTCGCAACAACGAATATGGCTATCGCAACTGGAACTGGGGCAAAGTCACCTACGGCGCGAACAACATCGGCCCAGAGATCGACGCGCCGACGCGGGCGCTGCTGCGCGGCGGCACGATCTTCGCCCCTCAGGCGCAATCGCCGTCGACATGGTACACCGATCGCGAACGGATCGGCGTCACCAGCGCGCTGCAATATCATCCCGGTGATAATTTCAAGATCGATGTCGACCTGCTCTACGGACACCTCGCCGACAAGCGCGACGACTGGGCGATCGCGGCGGGCGGATACAACGCGCTGACCGGCAACGTCAGTGGTACGCAGGTGATCCGGTCAGCGACGATCCAGGGCAATTCGCTCGTCGCCGCCAGCTATACCGGCATCGATCAGCGCAGCGAGCATCACCGCGTCGAGAACCAGACCGACTTCTATCAGGCGGTGGCGAATGTGAGCTGGGACGTCGGCGATCGGCTGAAGCTGACCGCGCTGGGCGGTTACCAGAAGTCGAATTTCGTCCAGCCGACGTTCGACAAGATCTTCCTGCAGGCGCGCAACACCGCGTTCAGTTTCGACATGCAGCCGACGATCCCGGTGAACACCTATGGCTTCGACCTCACCAACCCCGCAAACTGGAACGTCCAGCGGCTGGTCACGCAGGAGAACATGATCAAGAGCGACTATCTCAACGGTCAGCTCCAGGCGGTCTACGATCTCACGCCGATCCTGAAGCTGGAGGTCGGCGGCGAGTATAAGCGCTTCACCAACAGCGGGTATCAGTATCTCACCAACATCTTCTACGGCACCGCGGCGACCAGCGATCGCGCGATACCCGACGCGCTGAAATACGTCATCAACCGCGATAGTCTGCTCCCGTATATCGGCGGCGACATTGCCGGGATCTACGCGCTGCTCGGCAACAACCGGGATTTGACCGCCGCCAACCTGACCGCGGGCAGCGACTTTCGCATTCGGGAAAAGACCTGGGCGGGCTTCACGCAGCTCGATCTCGACACCGATATCGGGTCGATGCGGCTGCGCGGTAATGCAGGCGTCCGCTACTATCACACCGACCTGGTCTCGAGCGGGTCGCTGGCCACTGCGACCAACGGCGTGACCACGCTTCAACCGGTGACGGTCGGGACCAGCAACGACGATTGGTTGCCCGCGCTCAACGTCGCACTCGACATCACGCCGAAGCTGATCGCGCGTGCATCCGCCAGCCGCAACGTCAATCGCCCCGGCCTCCCTCAACTTGCCGCGGCGGGGACGCTGACCGTGGCGCCGTTCGGCGGGTCCGTCTCCGTCGGCAACCCCAATCTCCAGCCGTTCCGGTCGACTTCGGCGGAGGCCGGTCTCGAATATTATATGGATCGCAACGGCTTCGCGTCGGTCGGGTTCTTCTGGAAGGACCTCAACAGCTTCATCACGTCGGAGACGTCGCAGGTTCCTTACAGCGCGACGGGCTTTCCGGTCTCGCTGCTGCTGCCTGGCCAGGATGGTACGACGCCGTACAATTACACGCGTCCGATCAACGGGGACGGGGCCAGCATCAAGGGTATCGAGGCGGCGTTCCAGCACGACTTCACCTTCCTGCCTGCGCCGTTCGACGGGTTCGGCATCGTCGCGAACGGCACCTGGATCGATGGCGACCAGACCGCGGTCTACAACGGTGTCGTCAAGAGCATCCCGCTCTACAATCTGTCGAAATGGGCGGCCAACGCGACGCTGTACTTCGAGACCGAACGCTTCGGTGCGCGGGTCTCGACTGCCTATCGCAGCCGGTATCTGACCGGGGCAGGCGGCAATGCCAATGTCGGCGACGGCATCCGCCCGACCAACAACGTCGATTTCCAGGTCCGCTACAGCCCGGTCAAGAACCTGCGCTTCGTCGTCGAGGGGATCAACGTCACCAACCGGCCGATCGAGCAGTTCACCGATCTCTCGACCGACCGGACGCTCGTCTACACCCGGAGCGGCCGCATCTTCACCTTCGGCGTGACGACCAGTTTCTGAACTCCACGTCCGCGCCGGCAACGGCGCGGACGGCGTGCTGCCATACGTACGAGGAGGGGCGGTATGTCTCTGCTACGCGGCGTCAGCCTCGATGGTGCATTGCGCCGTGTCGGGCGCCGAGCTCTCCCCATGCAGGAGTTCGGCTCGTGCCGCCTCCATGTCGCGTCGGAACTCGGCAGAGCCATGCAGCATCGCGACTAGCACCGATCCCGCCATGTACCCCGCCTCGACCGCACTTCGACTGTGCGATCCACAGATGTAGCGGCTTTCCCCATATTGACGTCCGCGCCGCAGGATCTGCGTAGCGCGGTCGGGCATCAGTTCGGCGAGGATCAGCGCGGCGGACCAGCCCGAAGTCGTGTGGCCTGAGGGGTAATCGCCATTGCTTGCGAGATGCTCGGTCTTCGGTTCGCAGATCGGCAGATCGTCCTTCAGATACGGACGCTTGACGGCAAAGCCATCCTTGGCGCGGCCGACCATGCTTTGGTCGCCCATCCGCGCGAAGATGCGGGTGAGGGCGGGGGACGATTTCGCGTCAAGCTTGCGGCCGATCGCGCACGCGAAAACGGTGAAGCGATCGTCGGTCACGTCGCGCGTCGCCATGTCGCCACGCGGGGTGCCGAGCAGCGCCCTGGTTTCGCGGAACGTCGCGCGATCGTCGAGATCCTGCGGCGATCCGGGTTTAGGCGGCGCGGGGAGAACCTTCATCAGGTCCGGCATCGGCTGGTTCCGCAGATAATCCGTCGACGCGGTCGCGCCGGTCGCCAGAGCCAGCACGGCGATGAGGGCGAGCGTCCGCATCACTTGCCACCCTTGTCGAGATCGCCGCAGCCCTTCCGACGGCGCACGGGGTTGCAGCGAGCGACCACGCCACCGGGCAGAGCGACGTGATAGCCGCCGGGTAGCCGCGGATCGGGCCAGAGATAATCGGTCGATACGAACTGCGCGCCGCCCGCGAGCGCTGTGTCGCGAGGGACGGTATCGTTCGCACGGGCTTCGCGTGTGTTGGCATCGGCACGCGTGCGAACGATGAACCCGGCGGCGACATCGTGGCGGATGCGATCGGCATCGCGGACCGGGTCGTTGAGCGTCAGATACGCGGCGGCGGGCGAGGCTTCGTCGGTGTTGATGAAGAACACGCGGCCTTCGAGCGAGCGCCGCTTGCCACGATATACCGCGACCTTGGCGGGGGGCTCGTCCAGCGCGAACAGGAATTTCCCACGCGAGCGTTCCAGCAACGGCCAGTTGTCCGCGAGCACCGCCTCCCGCAGCGTCGGATAGCGGCCCTGCACGTCGTCAGGCACGATCACCTTGCTGGCTGCCATCACAGACCGGATCTCCGCATCGAGCGCATCATACGCCGCCGCGTCGAACGGCAGCGCATCGATCCCGCCACGCGCCGCGTTCTGCTCGTCCTTCGCGTTGAACATCAGCAGGATCGGCACATGCCGCGGATGCTTCGCCGACCAGTCGCGGATGATCGTCAGGCATTCGGTCAGCAGGACGCAGCTCGATGCGTTGTCGATGCCGGGGATGTGCAGCACCTTGAAGCCCGCCCGCTTGAGCTTCGGATCGTTCGAACCGCGCGCGTAATGGCCGCCCTGCGGATCGTAGTTCACGTCGATCTCGAGTTGCCGCGCACCGGCGTCGAGCTGCTCGGTCAGGCTGCGGTGCGCGTAATCGAGCGCATCCGCCATCGCCGGATCGACCGCACGCACCTTCGCCATCGTCGCGGCCGACATCGGCTGCTTGTAGCTGTTATGCGTGCCGATCACCGCCACGTCGTTGATCCGCAGCGGCGGCGCGGTATCGCGCGCCACTGCCGTTTGGGTGAGAAGGCCAAGGCTCAGCCCCGCCACGATCGATCGCTTCACAGCTACTCTCCCGATCAGAATTTGAACAACACCGAACCCTGCACCGCGCGGCCGAAGATCGGTCGCGCCAGAATCACCGCACCGTCCGCCGCGCCCGGCACCAACTGCTGCCCGCCGCCCTGGCCCAACCCAAGCGCGTTCGACAAGTTGGTGCCCTTCACCTGCACGGTGACGTTCTGAGTCACGTCCAGCTCCGCGGAGGCATTGAACACCGAGAACGCCGGCAGCTTCACGAGGTTGGAATCGTCGTTGAACTTGTCGCCCTCATACCGCCATTCGCCCAGCACGCGCAGACGTCCGCCGATCAACGATACGCGCGGCCGGATGCTCGCCATTACCTTCGGCATGCTCGACGGGCGGTTGCCGTCGAACGACGTCGTGACGGGCGCCCCGGCGACGATCGTGTTGTAGGTATAGTTCTTGAACTTCGCCTCCTGGTACGTCGCGGTCGCCGAGACGTCGAACCAGCGCACCGGCTTCAGGTTCGCCTCAAGCTCGACGCCGGTCGTGCTGACGTCGCCATAGTTGATCTCCTGGACGATCCGCAGCGATGCCGGGTCGATATACGTGTTGGTGAACTGCACGTCCTTGAACGAATTGTAGAACAGCGTGGCGTACAGACTGCCCCAGGGCATCTGGAATTTCACGCCCGCCTCGGCCTGTTCGATCGACTGGCTGCGGATGCCGGTCGGCAGCACGTTGTCGCGGTACTGGCCGATCTGCGGCAGGCGGTAGGTGCTGGTGTAGCGGCCGAAGATGCCGGCTTCGGGCATGAATTGCCAGTTGGCACCGATCGTGTAGCTGTGGTCGCTGAACTTCGGGTCGAAGCGGTTGAACACGTCTGAGCCGTAGAGGACGTTGTCGTCGGCCAGCGTATCGGGATTGCCGAGATTGAAGCTCTTCACGCCTTCCGAATAGCCGTGGATCCAGATCGTCTCGTAGCGAAAGCCGCCATCGACGCGCAGTTTCGGCGTGATCTGCCATTCGTCGGAGATGTAGAACGCGACGTCCTCATACCCGCCATAGGAATGCGCGAACCGGGCCTCGTACCGCTGGATGCCCGTGTCGGTGACGCGCCCGACGACCTGACCGCCCGCGTTGACTGCGACGATATCGAGCAGGCGCGCATTCGGCGCGACCTCGGTCAGGCCGACGCCGTCGTTCCGATCGTGCGCCCAGTCGGCGGTGGTGCCGTACAGCCCGAGCTTCACGTCGTGGCGACCGATCCCGGTCTCGTACACGTGACCGAGTTCGATCAGGCCCATCGTCTCCTTGATCGGGTTCTGGATCGACTGGAAGGTGTTGACCCCGACCAGGCCGTTGCCGTTCGCATTGGCGCCGTACGCGCTGCCGTCGTCGTTATAGACCAGCCGCACGTCGGTAGCGCCGCGGCCTGCGAACGCCTTGACCGCGTTGGCGCGGACCGAGGACAATTGCGCAGCCTGCGTGTTGAGGCTGTTCAATCCGCGCGCATTGCGATCGGTGGTGGAGTCGCGATAGCGGAACCCGCCGCTGATCGTCGTTCCATCGTCGAACTCGGTATTGCCCTTTAGCGTGAACTGCAGGTCGCTGGTCTGGTTGAACAGGTTGAACTGCGCCTTGCGGATGCCGTCGGGCGTCTTGATCTGGACGCGACCGTCCTGCGGTCCGGTCAGCGTGTCGTCATGGCCGTTGAACGGCGCGAGCGGCTTCAGGTCGTCGCCGTTGCGCACCAGCGGGATGGCGTCGAAGAAGAAGTTATTATCCTCCATGTACTTCACGCCGAACGAGATGCTCCCTCGCGCAAAGTCCTTCGAGATCAGCACGCGACCCTGGCCGCCGTTGTTCGCGGCCGGCCCCGGATCGCGGATGCCCTGGTCCTTGTTGTAATAGCCGCCGACCGAGAAGCGCCAGCCGTCCGCGATCGGCCCGCCGAGCCACGCGTCGCCGCGGATCTGGCCGTAATCGGACGTCGTCAGCTTGAGCAGGCCGCTCAGTTGCGGCGTACCCCTGCGCGGGATGAAATTGACGAGGCCACCGGGTGCGTTGGCGGCGAAGATCGAGGAGGGGCCACCGCGAACCGCCTCGATCCCCGAATAGGTCTCGTCGATGCGCAGGAACTGGTCGACGTTGATCCAGTTGATGCCGGGATCGTGCTGGATCGGCAGGCCGTCCTCGTACACCGCAAGCGATTCGTAGCCGCCGCGCGGGATGCCGCGGACGCGGGTGTTGTTCGCCCCGACGCCGCCCGAGGAATCCGCCCAGACGCCCGGAATCTGCTGCATCGCCTCCGCCAGGTTGCCGATTGCGCGCTCGCGCAGGTCCTTCTCGCTGATCGTGGTGATCGAATAGCTCGCATCGACCTTCTTCTGCGCTACCGTGCCCAGGCGTCCGGTGACCAGGATCTCATCGCCTGCGTTCGTGGCATCGTCGGTTTCTCTGAGCGTCGATTCCGTCAGGGGCGTCGACTGGGCATGAGCGACGGATGCAGGGGCCAGAATGACCAGCGATGCCGCGGTCGCCCGCAGCATGGTGATGGTACGCATGAACATGAACCCCTGTAGTGGATCGGATTGTAACCGATTTGTCCGGGGCGTTATGCGCATCCTCGATGACGGCTGAGCGTCACCTTTGTTTCGGACGCGTGACGCCACTATAATGAAGCTATGATGTAGCCTCACGAGAGGGGTCGAATGCCTGCTCCGGCGCAAGGGTGGCTAAGCGCCCCCTCGACACCTTTTGTTCGTTTGAGCGGATATCTAAACGATGATCGCAGACGGTCAGAGCGTAAGAACAAGGACTGCCGGACAGGTTCAGTAGATAGCTTGCGAGCGCCCGCTTATGGGTATTCGTAACCAGACCGTTGTCGGTCGGCTAGCGCCCAGACCTCGATACCCCGGCAAGCAATCAGAACCGCTGAAAGGCACCAAGAACGTCGCAGGTGTCACTGGCCCTTACTGAGCGCGGTCAGGCGCATCCTGGCCCGGAACTACGCAGGAAGCCTTAGGTTCGGAGTCGGTCCAGGTCCCCATCTCTTTCGAATGGTGTGTACGCGTGCGTTTCGAATACCAAGTGCGTCGCGATTGCTACTTTCTCGCCGGGTATCCACGTCACGCTTAAATCCGGTTGCCTCGACCGTTATCGATAAGAGATCATCTGCAAGCTTCTCTGTCGAGACGACCGTTGCGCGATGGGCGATCATGCGGGCGAACACCCGGCTCAGGGCACCTAGAAATCGGCCACAGGGTCGTGATCCTTGGTCTGCGCGATGGGTGGCATCAGGAACGTAATGCAGCCGCATCGCCCGTCAGCCGGAGCCAGTTGCCATGCGCGAACGCCGCCTTGTCAGCATCGGTCAGACCGCAGCCTGCAAGGAAGCGACGTGCGTCGCCGCCTTCGCGGTATTGGTAAGGATAGTCCGTCGAGAACAGCAGCCGGTCCGAGCCGACGACCGCCATCGCTCGCTCCAGATAGTGGGGCAGGAACATGCCGCTGGCGGTCACGTACAGGTTGTGTCGCAGGTAGTGCGCGATCGGGTTGGACAGGTCCGCGACGCGGTCCATGACCGCCAGCCGCTCCGCATAGAAGAGGACAAGTTCACCCCAATGGCCGAGGATCACCTGAAGGTTCGGCAAGCGATCGAATGTGCCCGCCAGGACGAGGCGTAGGAACTGGATGCCGGCATCATAGTGCCAGCCCAGTCCCACGGTCGCGAAGGCGGCGTCCACGATCGGCGAGAAGCCGGAGTAATAGGCCTCGCGTACCGGCGCTGGTGGTGTGCGGGGGTGCAGCAGCACGGGCACGCCCAGTGCTGCTGCACAATCGAGAACGGGCGCGAATGCCTGGTCGTCGAGGTGGCGCATGCCAACCCGGCCGCACAACATCGTGCCCTTGAAGCCTAGCGTCGAAACGCAGCGCTCAAGCTCGATCGCGGCTTCGTCAGGCATGGACACCGGCAGGGTCGCCATCGCCTGGAACCTGGTCGGGTGCTGTGCGACCGCATCGGCCAAGGCGTCGTTGGTGCGCCGTGCCAACTCCATGCTTTCCGAGCCCAGATCGTGCAGCGCGGGGGTGGTCAACGACAGCACCTGAACGTCGAGGCCGGTTTCGTCCATCAGCGCGAGTCTTTCGTCTGCGAGGTCGACGAGACGCCGTCCGAACGCGCCTTGATGGTAGCCGACGCTCGGATCGGCCGCCTCCAGCCCGATTGCATGCCATGCGTGTTCGATCGCCGGCGTCAGGAAGTGTTCCTCGATGCCGATCAGCGTCGTTGTTGGCTCGGTCACCATGGCACCGTGTTCCCGTCGCGATCGAGGAAGGCGAGACCCGGCTTGCCCTGACGGCCGAGCAGCACGTCCACGATCAGGGGCATGCTATCGTCTACGCCAAACGGCGCCTTCGGCCCGCCGAGCCGGGTTCGTATCCAACCGGGTGCCATCAGCACCAGCGCGTGGCGATCTTCTGCATGGCGCGCGGCGTAGCTCCGTACGAGTTGATTGAGCGCCGCCTTGCTGCTGCGATAGACCTCGTGACGGCCGTTGGTGTTATTGGTGATGCTGCCCTGGCCCGAGGACATGACCCCGATCAGCCCGTCGGCTGCGACCAGATTCCGGCAGGCTTCGATCACGCGCATGGGACCGAGCGCATTTGTCACGAGCACGCGCGTATATTCCTCGGTCGCGATCTCGCCGGCGATTTCGTCCTCCATGTTCGCAGTGCCGGCGTTGACGAACAGCAGGTCGAACACCCTGCTGGCGAGACGGTCGCGCAGCGCAGTGATCTGTTGCGGTTGCGCGATATCGACGGTCTCGATCTCGATACGATCGGGATGTGCCTCGGCCAGATCGTGCAGTTCGGTTCGGGCGCCCGCGCGCACGGTTGCCACGACATGCCATCCGCGCTTCGCGAACTCACCGGCCAAACCGAGACCCAGGCCGCGCGATGCGCCGATCAGCAGGATTGTGCCGGGATTGGAGATGTCTTGGGTCATGGGATGCTCCGAAGTGTGTCGGCGCGATATCTACTCGGCCACGATGAATGCGCCAGACGCAGTGGATGCACAGTATAATTGCACCAGGCGCCTATCGTGGCGCAGATGGATCACGCATGGTTGCAGCATGACCGACCTCGATTTGAACCTGCTTGATGCACTCGACGCACTTCTGTCCGAGGGGAGCGTGACCGGGGCCGCGCGAAAGCTGGGACTGAGCGCGTCGGCGATGAGCCGGACCTTGACGCGGCTTCGCAACGCTACTGGCGATCAGCTCCTCGTTAGAGCAGGACGTGGCCTGGTGCCAACGCCGCGGGCGATCGAGCTGCGCGATGTCGTTCACGCACTCGTGCGCGACGTTCGAACGGTCCTCAAGCCGTCAACTGGCGAGATCGACATGGCGGAACTCGACCGCGTCTTCACCATCCGCGCGAGCGAGGGTTTCGTCGAGATGTTCTGCGGTCCGTTGGTGGCCGGCATCGCATCGGCGGCGCCCCGTGTCCGCCTGCGCTTCGCGCCGAAGCCCGATAAGAACGCAGAGCCGCTACGCGCGGGGCAGATCGACCTAGAAGTCGGCGTAATCGGCGTTTCCGCGCCCGAAATGCGCACGCGGCTCATCTTCCGCGACCGGTTTGTCGGGGCGGCGAGAACGGGGCATCCGCTGCTCTCGGGCGCGATCACGCCAGAGCGCTACGCAGCCTGCCGGCATGTCGCCGCGTCCCGCCGTGGCGCGTTCACCGGCCCGGTCGATGCCGCGCTGGCCGACCTGGGGCTGAGCCGCGACACGATGGTGGTCGTGCCGGGCTTTTCCGACGCCTTGCGGATCGCCAGGCAGTCGGACCTGATCGCGCTCGTGCCCGGTTTGGGTTTTCGTCGCAAAGCACCGGGTGCGGAAGGAATTTGCACGTTCCCGCTTCCCGTTCCTACCCCCGAGATTGCCGTGTCGGCGATCTGGCATCCACGGATGGACGCCGATCCCGCTCACCGCTGGCTGCGAGAGACCGTGATCGACATTTGCCGGAAGACGGTGCCGGACAGCTGAGGCGGGTGGCTCTGCCGAAGTTCCATCCTCAAACAGCGCCTCCGACTAACCCACCGGCGCTCAGGCGGTCACGATGCGAAGCTGGTTGAACGGGAGAGCGCATCCCATGCGGCGATCTCGGCCTTCATCGCATCAAGCTTCTGATGGACCACGCCCAGCGCGTCCTCGCCCAGGAACAGGCGTACCGGTGGGGTCGCGGCATCGACTATCGCGAGCAAAGCCTGTGCGGCCTTGGCCGGATCGCCGGGTTGATTGCCGCTCTTGGCCTGGCGCGCGGCCCGGATCGGGTCCATCACGGCGTCGTAGTCGGAAATACTGCGCGGGGTGCGATCCATCGAGCGTCCTGCCCAATCCGTCCGGAACTGGCCGGGTGCCAAGGCCGTCACCCGAATGCCGAAATCCGCCACCTCCTTGCCAAGCGCCTCGGAGATGCCTTCCAACGCGAACTTGCTACCGCAGTAGAAGCTGATCCCCGGCATCGTGATTAAGCCGCCCATCGAGGTCACGTTGACGATGTGGCCGCTACGACGCTTGCGCATGCCGGGAAGCACGGCTTTTATCATCGCTACCGGCCCGTACACGTTGGCCGCAAATTGACGCTGAAGATCGTCCATCGACGATTCCTCCAACGCACCTTCTTGACCGTATCCGGCATTGTTCACCAACACTTCGACCGCACCGGCGTGCCGCTCCGCTTCGGCCACGGCGGCTGGGATCGCTGCGAAGTCGGTCACGTCGAGGATCAGGGGATATGCACGGCGCGCTGCGAGCGCAGCGAACGTATTGGCGTCGCCCTCGTTCCGCACGGTGCCGATCACGCGGTGGCCGGCGCCCAACGCACCCTCGGCAAACGCGCGGCCGAGGCCGGAACTCACGCCGGTGATGAGGAAGGTCTTGGCGGTGATGGTTGCCACGGGCTAACTCCATTATACTAGGTTTGTATATCATGATATAGATAGCGATATGGCACGGGACAAGACACGGGAGAACATCGCGATCCGGGGTGAGCCCGTGCGCCAACGGGTGATCGACGCGGCGGAACGACTGCTGCGGAGTGGCAAGGCCGACTTCTCCATGCGCGACCTCGCCGCCGAAGCCGGCGTCAGCTTCGCCACGCCGTTCAATCATTTCGGAAGCAAGGGGGCGATCATGCACGCCTTGTCCGAACGTCGGACGGACACGATGGCAAGGCGCTTCGCCGAGGCGCGGCTTCCGACTGACGCAGCATCCCGCGTGCTGCTCGCTGTCGACACGGCCGTCGCGGTGATGCTGGAGGAACCCGGTGTGAACCGCGCCGTGATGAGCTGGATCGGCACGACCGGTGGTTCGGCGGGTCAGGCCTGGGCGCGCTCGACCGCATTGTGGACGCTCGCGCTGGGAGCGGGCGAGGGCATCCCGGAGAATTGCCGGACCTACGCGCTAGACTGCCTGCCGAGGCAACTCGCCCTAGGGTTTCGCGGCGCCCTGTCGTTCTGGAGCGCCGGCGAACTGCCTGACGAGGCGCTCGGCCCTGACGCACGCGCCGTCGCAAGTACCCTGCTACTGGGCTTTACCGAGCCATCGATATCATTTGGCTAGATCTTGGCATGTCTATGTCGCCCTCCATCAACCCGTTTTCCAAAATCATCTGTTCGGGTACGCTCAAGAGTGCACCGTCTGGACGTGTAGTAAACGCGAACTTTCGGGCAGCAGCTGTCGAGAAGCGGTGTCAGGTCGACCGCGGCGGCGGCCTCGGCTACCCGCATCGACATGTTTGAAAGGCTCGATCAACCCTTCGATCTTAATCTCGACCAATACAGCGCCGAATTCTTCCCGCAGGCGCTGGACGAACCTGCGCTCGTTCGCCTTGAGACTGCGTTGGCCGCGCTTCCGATCGACACGCCCTGGTTCTACGCTACGCCTATCGTCCGCGCATCGCTCCCTGCCGACCAGCCGCGGCGACGCCGCGTGCTCCAGGTCGACTATTCCGCTGACGTCCTGCCACACCCACTCGCATGGCGCGGCCTATAGGCGCCGGCTCGAGCTGGTAACGTGTCCGAACGGTCCCGTTTGTATGTCGCCAAGTGACGCTGCGAAGCCCGACGGCTGAGCAGGTGTTTTCGTGGCGAGAAGATCTGGAGTGGACTCCGTCGTGAGAAACCATGACGTCGCGAATCCAATCACGACTGAACTGGACAGGTGGGCCGACTATGATCCAGTCGGGGCTGGGGCCGGCGATCGTCCTTGCCGTTGATGCGGTATTGCGGGACGTTATGGTCGTGGCGGACGTGGAACTTGCCGCAACCGTCCTGCGCGACGCCGGGCGACTGGAGCAGGATCTGGTTGAATTGCTGATTTAGCTACCCGGCAACGGCAATCGCGGGCGCAGCTGAAATCCGACGTAGACGACAGTTCACGTACGGCATGGGCGTTCGCTATCGACGGGGCGACGCGCATTAATGAGGTCGCTGGAAGTTGGCTTTTCGGCATTGCCTGCCGGAAAACGTAGCGCGTGCAATGGCGTAGCGATCCCTCGGCAACGCGCAGTCGGCAGGCTCTATCGCGTCGATCGCCAAGAGACGCGCGGCGGTTTGAGCCAACCCTCGTCAGGACCAGCAGGCCACTGCCCAGCTATCAGGCTCAAGTACCTCGATACATCCGAAACGCGGTGAAGCGAGGGCAACACTATGCCCGCGCTATGCGATCCGCGGGGATCGATCTCGCAGCGCTATGTCGCGGCTCGTAGATCATGAGCGCGGGCACGACGCTCGCGATACGAAAGGCAATGAGGCGACATGTCGTCTGAAACCATATCGGAACCCGATCCTGCCGGGCTCGTCATCTATGTCGGCCAGGATCGCGCAGGGCATTGGCTCGTGCAGGACAGCAGGCGCAATCTCGAAGGGCGTTTCATCTCCTACGGCGCGGCGATGAGCTACGCCCAGGCCGAGCGCGACATCTATCATGCGAGCGTCGAGATCGCCAACGCGCCGCTGGTCCCGGTCATTTCGTTCGCCCCCGTCGGGCGCGACGAGCGCGCACTGCCGCGGGCGGCATGACGGACGCGATGGCAATGAACACAGAAACTCGCCTGAACCGTCTTCACCCCGGCCCAAGCCCGAAGATCGCGACCAAAACCACGACGCCAGGGTCGAAAGCCGCGACCCACGATCCGCGTTGGCCGGTCGTCGCTGCCGCCCTTGCAACGTTGCGCGAAGACGGTCGCCACGCGGTCCGCATCGTCGATGCGGATTGCGGCGCGGGCTCGCTCCTCCTGCAAGCGGTGCATCATGCCCGGTCGCTCGGTTTCACGGCGATTGAAGGGCGCGGGATCGACGGATCGCCTGCGCTGATCGGTCGCGCTCGAGCTGCGGCGAGCCGTTGCACCAACCTTGCGATCGGCACGACGTTCGAGGTGGCGGACATGGTCACCGCCTTGCTGGAGGAGCACGACCTGCCAGCCGATCTCGTGATCTGTCACGGCATGGCGAAAGGCCGGCGGCCGGAGGTGGCGTCGGCGTTGGGGAATGCAGCGCGGATCGTCATCGGCAACTACGCGACGTGGCATGCCGTCGGTACCGAAGCATGACGAAGCGTGACATCCTATGGCGGGGGATCGGCTTGGCATTGTGCGTGGGCGCGTGCAGCGTCGCGGTTGCAATGGACGGCTCGGCACGCGCGATGTTCGTATTCCCCTTCGCATTGCTGGGCCTGACACTGGCGATCAACGGCAAGCGGGTCATCATCGCACTTCGCGCCGAACGCTGCGGTCATGCACGAACCGCCGAAGTGATCCATGCCGTCCGCGTCCGTCGCTATCGCCGCCGACTCGACCAACCGCATCTCTGACCTCGAGCCTCCAGGATCATCATGATGTATTTCGATCGGCGGGACGGTGTCCTGTGTGCCGAAGGCGTGCCGTTGTCGGCCATAGCCGAAGCCGTCGGTACGCCCGTCCACGTCTATTCGGCGGCTGCACTGCGCGACGCGGCCCGGCGTTTCACAGCCGCGCTGTCGATCCTGCCGCGGACGCGGACGGCGTTCGCGGTCAAGGCAAACCCGAACAGCGCGGTGCTGCATCTGCTGGCCGGCTGCGGCTTCGGTGCCGACATCGTCTCGGGCGGAGAGATGCGCCGCGCACTCGGAGCCGGTATCGCCGCATCGGACATCGTCTTCTCCGGCGTCGGCAAGACCGATCGGGAACTCGCCGACGCACTCGACGCCGGCATAGGGCAGTTCAACCTCGAGCTCGAGGAGGAGGGGCGGGTGCTCGCCGCGCTTGCCCAGGCGCGTGGCAAGCGGGCGGTCGCGGTTTTGCGCGTCAATCCCGACGTCGATGGCGGCACGCATGCCAAGATCTCTACCGGCCGGCGCGAGAACAAGTTCGGCGTGGCGATCGCCGATGCGCCCGCAATGTACGATCGCCTGTCACGACTCGGTGGCCTCGATCTGGTCGGGGTCGCGCTCCACATCGGCAGCCAGCTCCACGATCTTGCTCCGCTGGAGGCCGCGTACGAGCGCATCGGTTCGCTCGTGATCGACCTGCGCGCGCGGGGCCACGGCATAACCCGAGTCGATCTCGGCGGCGGCCTCGGCATTCCCTACCGTGTCGACGACGTGGTCCCGACGCTCGACGCCTATGCCGCCATGGTCGCTAGGGTGACGCGCGACTGGGATGTCGACCTTATCTTCGAGCCTGGGCGGGTCGTCGCAGGACTTGCCGGCGTCCTGATGACGCGGGTGATCTGGGTAAAGCCCGGGGCGGACCGCCCCTTCGTCATCGTCGATGCCGCGATGAACGACCTGGCTCGACCAGCGCTGTACGATGCCTTCCACCGCTTCGAAGCCGTCGCGCCGGACGGCGAACGCATGGTCGCGAACATTGCCGGACCGATCTGCGAAAGCGGCGACGTGTTCGCGCTCGCCCGCGATATCGACCGGGTTCGCCGCGGCGATCTCGCTGTCTTCCATGCGACCGGCGCGTACGGGGCGGCGATGGCGTCGAGCTACAATTGCCGCCCGCTCAGCCCACAGGTCCTGGTCGACGGCGACCATTTCGAGATCGTCGCCGACCGCTTCCTGCCGGAAGAGTTCGCAGCGTAGATCGCATTGAGTCCGAACGGGAAGAGGGCAAGCTGCGGCACCGTGACGCTGCGACGGTAACGATCGCCGCGCTGGCCACGGAACGTCGTGGCTGCTGCTTCGCTGTGATGTCAGCGGGCGGCGTGCCCGGGGATGAGGACGGCGAGCATGACCCAGAAACCGAGCGATGCGATCACGGACGAACGTCGCGGTGGCCTGTCCCGTCCGGCTGCGCTGGCGGTGGTCGTGGCGGTGCTCGGCGCGAGCGCGGTGCTCGGGCGCCGCAACGCGCCCGACCCGTCGCATCCCGGTATTCGCCGCTGGTACAAACGGCTCGACAAACCTGCCTATACGCCGCCCGATGCGGCGTTCGGCGCGGTATGGCCGGTGCTCGAAACCGGCCTCGCGGTCGGCGGCTATCGGTTGTTGCGCCGCCCCGCCGACGCGCCGCGCAACCTCGCGGTCGGACTTTGGTTGCTAAATACGGGGATGGTCGGCGGCTGGACCGAGTTGTTCTTCCGTCGCAAGGCGCTCGGCCCCAGCGCGGTCGCATCGGGCGCCATGATCGCCAGCGGTGCCGGCTATGTCGCGGCCGCGGCCAAGGTCGATCGTACCGCGGCGGCCACTGCGGTCCCGTTCGTAGCCTGGCTGGGTTTCGCGACTCTGCTTGCCGAGCGCATCTGGGAGCGGAACCGGTCCGACGGCCCGGGCAAGGCATGACCCGGCTGACGGTCTGGCACGATGGCGGATGTCCGCTATGCCGACGCGAGATCGCGCTGATGCGCCGCCTCGATCGCCGCGGCGCGATCGATTTCGTCGATGCCAGCAACGGCGAAACGAGCTGTCCGATCGATCGAGCTGCGATGCTGGCACGGTTCCATGCGCGCGAAGAGGACCGGATGCTGTCCGGCGCCGCGGCCTTCGCAGCGATGTGGCGCGCCATCCCGCTGCTGCGACCGTTGGGGTTGGCAGCGCGCAACCCGGTCGTCCTGGCTGGCCTCGAACGGGTGTATCGGGCGTTCCTCCGCGTCCGGCCTCGCCTCCAGTCTTTCGCCCGGAAGGTGGATCGCACCGCATGAGGCCGGTCGTTCCCGATACCGCGCGACCGGGCCAGGAAAGCGTCTGGGATTATCCGCGTCCGGCGATCGCGCAGCGCAGCGATCGTCATGTCCTGATCGAGCACCGCGGGGTGACGCTCGCCGACACGCGGCACAGCGTCCGCACGATCGAGACGAGCCATCCGCCGAGCTATTACATCCCGCCCTCCGATATCCCGATGTCGGCGCTCCGGCGTTCCACGCGGCAATCCTTCTGCGAATGGAAGGGCAACGCGGCCTATTACGATGTCGAGATTGCGGGCAATGTCCTGCGCGATGTTGCCTGGAACTATCCGTCGCCGACGCCCGCGTTTGCCGCCCTGCGCGACCACATAGCGTTCTATGCAGGCCCGTTCGACGGGTGCTTCGTCGATGGCAACCGCGTCATTCCACAGCCCGGCGAGTTTTACGGCGGCTGGATCACCGCCGATCTCGCCGGACCGTTCAAGGGCGTGCCCGGTAGCCGCTACTGGTAGGTCGGCGCACGACGACTCTTATGCGCTCGGCCGCCAATATGGGCGTACTCAGTTCATCGCATTTCGATGTTGTTTACACCTTTGGCACAGCCGGACGCGTTAGAGGGGTGTGCCGGCTCGCCATCAACCTTTGGCTCGTCACCAAGGCGGGTCGGCACACCCTGTTCAAGATCCCCGAGCCGGATCAACGCGTTACGAAGCTTCCGCGATCAGCTTTGCGGCGGCGGGCGTGTTCCATTCATACCCGCCGGTCATCCGCCACACTTCCTTGCCCGCCGAATCGTACAGGATCGTGGTCGGAAGGTTCGCCTGGTAGGCGAGGCTGAGACCGAGTTTCGGATCGAGATACGGCTTGAGCGTCGTGAACTTCTTCTCGGCGAAGAACGGCGTCACCTTCTCCGCGCCCTGCATGTCCTGGCTGACCGCGATCACCTGAACCTTGCCCTCCATCGACTTGGCGGCGGCGTCGAGTGTCGGCATCTCGGCAACGCACGGCGCGCACCAGGTCGCCCACATGTTGAGCAGCAACGGCTTGCCCTTGAACGAGGCGAGCGTGACCGACTTGCCGTCTGGCGCGGTGAAGGCGACCGTCGGGCCGGTCTCGCCCTTGTGGCTGCGGTCGAGCTTTTCGGTGCTGGCGGCAGGGCCGGTGGCTTCGTCCGGCGTGGGGCCGGACGCGACCTCGTCGGCGGACACGGTGTTCGCGGCGACGACGTTTGCTTGCTCCGGCGCGGGCGATTTCCTATCGCAGCCGGCGACCAGCAGGCCCATTCCCACAAGACAGACGATTGGGCGCGAAGTGAACACAGGACGCAAGACCATGGACGGTTCCAATTCGATGTGGGGTGGGCGGTTCGCCGAAGGGCCGGCAGCGGTCATGCGCGAGATAAACGCCTCCATTCCCTTCGACAAGCGGCTCTGGCAGCAGGATATTGCCGGATCGAAGGCGCATGTCGCGATGCTCGGCAAGCAGGGCATCGTTTCGGCCGAGGACGCGGCGACGATCTCGGCAGGCCTTGACACGGTGGCGGCGCATTATGCCGAGCACGGCGTCGCGGAGGATCTGGTCCTTGAGGATATCCACATGCAGACCGAGGCGCGGCTGGCCGATGCGATCGGGCCGGTTGCGGGGCGGCTGCACACCGCGCGCTCGCGCAACGATCAGGTCGCGACCGATTTTCGGCTGTGGGTGCGCGATGCGATCGACCAGGCGCTGGCGGCGCTCGCCGGGTTCCAGGCGGCGCTTCTCGCGCGGGCTGAAGAGCATGCGGCGAGCGTTATGCCGGGCTTTACGCACTTGCAGTCGGCGCAGCCGGTGACGCTGGGGCATCACCTGATGGCGTATCACGCGATGATCTCGCGCGACGTCGGCCGGTTTGCGGATGCGCGAGCAAGGATGAACCGGTCGCCGCTCGGGTCGGCCGCGCTTGCCGGGACGGGCTTCCCGATCGACCGCGCGATGACCGCCGAGGCGCTCGGGTTCGACGGGCCGATGACCAATTCGCTCGACGGCGTCAGCGACCGCGATTTCGCGATCGAGTATCTCACCGCCGCGACGCAGACCTCGCTCCACCTCTCGCGACTCGCCGAGGAGTTCGTGCTGTGGGCGTCGCAGCCGTTCGGCTTCGTCGCGCTTAGCGATCAATGGTCAACGGGCAGCTCGATCATGCCACAGAAGCGCAATCCCGATGCGGCCGAGCTGGTGCGCGGGCATGCCGGGCGCATCCTCGGGTGCATGACCGCGCTGATGGTGACGATGAAGGGGCTGCCGCTCGCCTATTCGAAGGACATGCAGGACGACAAGCCGCCGGTGTTCGAGGCACACGACCTGCTCGCGCTGTCGATCGCGGCGATGACCGGGATGGTCGAGAGCGCGACGTTCCGCACCGATCGGATGCGCGGGCTGGCCGAGAGCGGCTTTGCGACCGCGACCGATCTGGCCGACTGGCTAGTGCGCGAGGCTGGGTTGCCGTTCCGTGAGGCGCATCATGTGACGGGTCGCGCGGTCAAACTGGCCGAGGAGCGCAAAGTCGCGCTCGATGCGCTGCCGATCGAGGACCTGAAGGCAATCGATGCGCGGATCGACGAACGCGTGTACGGCGTGCTCTCGGTCGATGCGTCGGTCGCCAGCCGGACCAGCTTCGGCGGCACTGCGCCCGACAATGTGCGCGCTGCGATCCGTGCAGCTCGGGGGGAAACGGCATGAAACGGCTTTTTGGCATCGTGGGTTTGGCACTCGCCCTATCGGGCTGCGGCGCCGCGGACGGGCTTGTTCCGGCGGAGGGTAAGACGCTCCCGATCGCGCCTTACGGCGCGAAAACGCCGCCGACTCCCGAGCAGTTGCTGACCCCCACCACGCAGCAACGCCCGCAGCGCAGCGACGAGCTGCTCACCACGTCCCAGCCGCGCCGCAGCGACGAGTTCGACCTGCCGCCGCCGAATTGAAGACCTGAATCATGGATCACTTCGCCTATCGTGACGGTGTCATGCACGCCGAGGACGTCGCCCTGCCGGCGATCGCCGAGGCCGTCGGCACGCCCGTCTACGTCTATTCGACCGCCACCTTCCGCCGTCACGCACAAGTGTTTCGCGACGCGCTGAAGGGCGCCGGGCGCGTCCATCTGGCCTATGCGATCAAGGCGAACCCCAACGTCGCTGTGCTGCGCGTTCTCGCCGACGAGGGATACGGCGCCGACGTCGTCTCCGCGGGCGAGATGCAGCGCGCGCTGGCGGCGGGTATTCCGGCGTCGGACATCGTGTTCTCGGGCGTCGGCAAGACGCGGCGCGAACTGGCGCAGGCGCTCGACGCCGGGATCGGCCAGTTCAATCTGGAGCTGGAGGAGGAGGGCGAAGTCCTTGCCGCGCTCGCCCATGCGCGCGGCGAACGCGCGCCGGCGGTGCTGCGCGTGAACCCCGACGTCGATGCCGGCACGCACGCGAAAATCTCAACCGGGCGCAAGGAGAACAAGTTCGGCGTCGCGATCGACCAGGCTGTGGCGATGTTCGACCGCCTGTCGAAGCATGACGGCCTCGACCTGCGCGGCGTCGCGATCCACATCGGCAGCCAGCTCGCCGACCTCGCGCCGCTCGAGGCCGCCTATGCACGGATCGGCGAGCTGGTCGCGGAACTGCGCGCGGCGGGGCACACGATCAGCCGCGTCGATCTCGGCGGGGGTCTCGGCGTACCGTACAAGCCCGACGACGTGCTGCCGAGCCCCGCCGACTATGGCGCGATGGTCGCCCGCGCGACCGCCGACTGGGACGTCGAACTCATGTTCGAACCCGGTCGCGTGATCGCAGGCAATGCCGGTGTGCTTCTGACCGAAGTAATCTGGGTAAAGCCGGGCGTCGTGAACCCGTACGTGATCGTCGATGCGGCGATGAACGACCTCGCGCGCGTCGCGATGTACGACGCGTATCACGACTTTGTCGCGGTCGAGCCGAGCGGCGATCGGATGACCGCCAACATCGCCGGACCGGTGTGCGAGACCGGCGACACCTTCGCGATGGGCCGCGATATCGACGCGGTGAAGTCGGGCGATCTCGGCATCTTCCGCACCGCCGGCGCGTACGGGGCGACGATGGCCTCGACCTACAACAGCCGCGCTTTGGTGCCCGAGGTGCTGGTCGACGGCGACCGGTTCGCGGTGGTCGCCGACCGCATCCACCCCGAGACGATCCTGGCCGCCGAGCGCGTGCCGGAATGGCTCAAGCGGTGATACTCCAGAGCCTGCCGCTGTTCGTGAGGCTGGCAGGGCGCCCGGTCATTCTGCTGGGCGAGGGCGAGGCGGCGGATGCGAAGCGGCGGTTGCTCGATCGTGCGGGGGCGGACGTCGTCGGCGAGGATGCTAGCGCTTCGCTCGCGATCGTCGCGATCGACGACGAGGAGGAAGCGCTGGCCGCGGTCGCGCGGCTTAAGGCGCGCGGCATCCTGGTCAACGCGGTCGATCGTTCGGCGCTGTGTGACTTCACGCTGCCCGCCATCGTCGATCGCGCGCCGGTGCTCATCGCGATCGGCACCAGCGGCGTGTCGGCCGGCTTGGCGGCGGCGTTGCGGCAGCGACTGGAGGCACTGATCCCCGCCGATCTCGGCAAGCTCGCGCTGGCGTTGCAGGCCGCGCGGGGGGCCTTGCGAAAGCGCTGGCCCGATATGGGGGAGCGTCGCCGGGCACTCGCCACGGCGATGGGGGCGGGCGGTCTGCTCGATCCGCTGTCGCCGACACACGATGTGGAGGCATGGCTGGCCCCGACAGCCGAGCCCGCTGCAAAGCGCGACGTGGCTATAACGCTCGTTCTGCTGTCCGACGATCCCGAGGACCTGACGCTCCGCCAGGCGCGCGCGCTCGCCAGCGCCGACCGGGTCTATCACGGCGCTGATGCCCCTGCGGCGATCCTCGACCGCGCCCGCGCTGATGCTGCACGACTGTGCGAGGCGATGCCCGTCAATCCCGGCACCGGCCTGTCGGTCGAAGTCGAGATGGCACGATGAGCGGTTTCGCATTCCGGATCGTCGATGGGAAAGCGACCCGCGTCGACGTCAAGGAAGCGCTCACCTGCACCGCCGACCTCGTCTGGGTGCATTTGTCGACCACCGCCGAACATGCACAGACATGGCTGCGCGACGAGGCCAAGCTGCTCGACTATGTCGTCGATGCGCTTACCGCGACCGAGACCCGGCCGCGCTGCGAGGCAGTTGGCGATGGCGCGTTCCTCAATTTGCGCGGGCGATCGAAGGAGGAGCTCGACACGTCCGATTTGCTCGCGTCGGTGCGGATCTGGGCGGTGAAGGGCCGCGTCTATTCGGTCACGCGGAAGCCGCTGATCGCGGTCGCCGAGGTAGAGAAGATGGTCGAACGCCACGAGGTGCGCGATCCAGGCGACCTGATCGCCGCGTTCGCCACCGCGATCACCACCGATCTCGATCCCGACGTGGCCACGCTCGGCGACGAACTCGACGATTGCGAGGAACAGCTCGACGCCAACCGCGTGTTCGAACTGCGCCGCGCGGTCAGCAAGGTGCGCGTCGCGGCGATCGGCTACAAACGCTTCCTCAGTCCGCAACGCGCCGCGCTCGAGAAGCTCGCCGCGCTACCCGGCGACTGGCTCGCTGACGACGATCGGCTGCATCTGGCGGCGGCGGCGGACCGCGCCGCGCGGATGGCGGAGGAGCTGGAATCGATCCGCGAACGCTCGGCGCTGATCCACGAGACGCTGACGGATCTGCGCGCCGAACAGATCGACAACCGCTCGCTGATCATTTCGATCGCCGCGATGGTGTTCCTGCCGCTGACGTTCCTGACCGGTCTGTACGGCATGAACGTCAAGGGTCTGCCCTATGCCGAGGAGCCGTGGGCATTCGATGCGATCGCCGGAGCGTGCGTGCTGATCGCGGTTGGTGTCGTGGCCTATTTCGCCATGCGACACTGGTTCAAGCGGTAGCGTTTATGCGGCGCTGGCGGTCCGCCACGCCTGCGCGATCTCGTCGAGCATGTCGGCAGAGTCGCGGAATGGCTGTGGGTCGTGGCCGAGCGAGGCGTTGATCACGGTTTTCCGCGCGCCGCCATATAGTCGCGCGAGCGTTTCCGAGACTTGCCCGCCTTTCTCGAAGTCGAGCCCGGCTTCGAGCGCGAACAGGATCGCGGTGGCGCGCGTGATCCGCTCGCTCTTGATCGCGAACTTGCGCTTTTCGCAGGCCCAGGCGGCGGCGCGCAATGCGGCGACCAGTTCCTTGTAGAGCAATTGGACGAGCGCAGGGCCGTCGGCGGTAGCGGTCTGGCCGACCGCGTCGATCTGGCGATAGGTCGCGAACGGGTCGCGCATCAACGTGCTGGCGTAGGTCACGAATCCTTGTTCCACGCGGCAATCTGGTTGGTGAGGAAGGTCTGCGTCGATTTATACGCCGACACGCGCGAATTCATGCTGGCATATTGCTGCGTCAGGCGCGTGGTCAACTGCGCGGACTGGTCGGTGACCTTGTCCTGCTGCTTGGCGACATCGGCCTCCGCCGCGGTGTAGCGCACGGTCGATGCGCCGAGACCGGTCACCGTGCTGGTCGCGCTGGTGGTCAACGCCGTCAGCGTCGCGGACAGGCCGAGCGCATTGGTGCCGGACGGAGCGAACATCGCCTCGATCGTGTCGGGGTTCGCCGCAAGCTGCTTGGCGAGCAGCGCGGAATCGACCCGCAGCGTCCCGTCGGTGTTGGTGGCGACGCCGATCTCCGACAGCGATCGCGGAAGCCCGGCGATCGCGCCACCGACCAGTGGCTTTGATACCAGGGCCTGCAGCGACCGCAGCAGCGATTTCGCGGCGGGATCCGCACGAAGGTTGCCGGTGATCGGATCGGTCTGTTCGGTGATCGTCTTCAGGACCTCGTTATAGGTCGTGACGACATCGTTGACCGCTTGCGTCAGCGCGTCGGTCGGGGGCGTGCTGGTGAGAGAAACGGGGACGGTGGATATGCCGTTGAGCTGGAGCGTCACGCCGGTCACCAGGTCGCTGACGGTGTTGCTCGGGCGCTCGACGGCGATCCCGTCGACGGTCAGCTGCGCGTTCTGCGCGGTGGAGACGAGGCTGGTCTTCGTCGCCGTGCTGCCGCCGATGTCGAGCGCGTCGCCCTTCTCTCCCTTAAGCGTGAAGGCGTTGGCGCTGCCGGTCGCGCCCTTGACCGAGAGATACGCGCCGCCGTTCGCGTCGGTCACGACCGAGGCGGTGACGCCGGTCTTAGACGCGTTGATACCTGCGGCGACCGCGTCGATGCTGCCGTCGCCGACGTCGATCTTGGTGTCTTTGCCGCCGATGGTCAGCGTCAGCGCGCCGGTGCCAAGCGATGTCGCGCGATCCTTGGCGGCGACGGCGGTCGTCGTCCGCGCGACCTGCCCGGTGGCGAGGCGCGTCACCGTGATGCTCGACGACAGCCCCGACAATTTTGCGCCCGACGCTGCGGTGGCAGTCAGGACGGCGGCATTCGAACTGGCCGGCTGAGTCTGCAAGCTGCCGCCCTTCACCAGATTGGCGAGCGCGGTCGAAAAGCCGGTCATCGTGCTCTTGAGCGTGCTCACGCCTGAAATCTGCGCGGTGATCGTGTCGGATTTGGTCTTCAATGCGGCAGTGCGTGCGGCGAACTGCGCGGAGACGAGCGAGGTGACCAATGTGCCGGTATCGACGCCGGAGCCCGCGCTCAGCCCCTTCAGCAGTGCCTGCGTCGCGTCGTTGACGGCACTTTGCGCGGTTGGTGTGGGTGTGGGAGTCGGCGTGGCGGTCGTGCTGGTGGTCGAAGTTACCATCGTGAAATCCCTGCACGTGCGCGCTCGTCTGTTAGAACGGCCATGCGGCGCGAATGTTTAGGCCTGTTTCATGCCGTTTTCGTCGAACCGCGCATCCTTCGGCACGGTCACGAACGGCTGGACTCCCGGCGTGGTCCCACCTGCCGCCGCGTTGAGCCCGAACACGAACGCCAGCACGGTCGCGATCGCGGTGTAGAGGTCGTCGCGGACCTCCTGCCCCTCCTTGCTGGTGTAATAAACGGCACGGGCGAGCGTCGGATATTCGAGGATCGGCACGCGGTCTTCGCCAGCCAGTTCGCGGATCGCCAGCGCGGTCGCGCCGCGACCCTTGGCGACCACCACCGGCACCTGATCCCTGCCGCGATCGTAGCGCAGCGCCACGGCGAAGTGCGTCGGGTTGGTCAGCACGACATGCGCCTCCGCGACCGATTTCCGCAGGCCACCGCTGGCCATCGCGCGCATCTTCGCGCGCATCTGGCCCTTCGCCTCGCCATTGCCCTCGGTCGACTTGTGCTCGTCCTTCACCTCCTGCTTCGACATCCGCATCTTGCCGAGACGCCGGATGATCTGGATCGGCAGGTCGATCCCGGCGATCGCGCACAGCCCGAACGCCATCGCGATCAGGATGCCCTTGAAGATCCCACCGAGCGTCGACAGCGCCTGGTTGAGATCGGCCGACGAGGCGAGGCCCATCGTCGAATGCGCCGCGTTCCACAGCATCCAGCCGCCGATCGTGCCGAGCAGGATCACCTTCAGCAGCGACTTGCCGAGTTCGATCCAGCCGTTCGCGCCGAAGATGCGCTTGAGTCCAGCCGCTGGATCGACGCGGCTGTATTTGGGTGCGAGCAGACCGCCGTTGAAGCCCAGCGAACCGAGCCCTGCCTGGCTCAAGATCGCGGCGCCGATGCTGACGATGAACAGGGTTATGAGCGATGGCGCGAGCTTGCCGCCGGCTTTCATCAGCGGACGCCAGGGGGAGAAGTCCTCGACATCGGCGTGCGTGAACTGGAAGCTCGAACTCATGATCGCCTTGCACGCCGAGATCAGCGTCGGGCCGGCGTAGATTAGCCAGGCGACCCCGGCGAGCATGCTCAGCGCGGTCGCGAAATCGCGCGATTTAAGGATGTCGCCCTTCTCGACCGCATCCTTCTTGCGCTTGGCGGTTGGTGCTTCGGTTTTTTCGCCCGAATCCTCCGACATCAGCCGAGTGCCAGGTTTTCGGTGGCGGCGAGGCCTTCGCGGACGATGACGAGCATGTAGTCGCCCATCGTCGGGAACGCGATCGCGAGCGTGACGACGCCGACCGCGAGGCTGGCGGGGAGGCCGACCGCGAACAGGTTGAGCGATGGCGCAGCGCGGCTCAGCATGCCGACGACGATGTTGAGGCAGAGCAGCAGGAAACCCACTGGCAACGCGAGCAGCAGCCCGGCGAGGAACGCATAGCCGCCAAAGAACGCGATCGCCTTAAGCCGTTCGACGCCGATCCACGCGGCGCCGGGGGGGAGCACGTCGTAGCTCTTCACCAGCAGGTCGATCAGGATCAGGTGCCCGTCGACCGACAGGAACAGCAGCGTCAGCATGATCGAGAAGAACTGGCCGAGGGCAGGGGACGTCTTGCCGTTCTGCGGGTCGATCGAGGAGGCGAATCCGAGCCCCATCGCGCCGCCGATCACTTCGGCCGCGATCATCGGTGCGGCGAACGCGATCTGAAGGACGAAGCCTAGCGCGAGGCCGACCAGCGCTTCCGCGGCGGCGGAAAGGATCGTGGAGACCGCAAAGATGTTCTGCGGCGGGACGATCGGATGCGCGGCAAGCACGAGGAACCCGATCGCGCCCGACAGCGTGACGCGCACGGTGAGCGGGACCGAGACGGAGCCGAACACCGGCGCCGCGATGAACGTCGCACCAATGCGGATCATCACGAACACGAGCGCCCAGAGCTGTGGCTCGATGCTGAGCCCGAAGCCTAGCACTGTAAAATCCCCCTCCCGCTTGCGGGAGGGGTCAGGGGAGGGCGCGACGTACGTACCGGCGTCCGGTCGGTGGGGCACACCCCTCCCCCGACCCCTCCCGCAAGCGGGAGGGGAGCAACAAGTGCGCTCATTTTACGAGATCCGGAATGCGCTCGAAGATCCCGATCGTGAAATCGCTCAGCAAGCCCAGAATCAGGCTCCCGAAGATCAGGATCGACACAGCGACCACCACCAGCTTGGGCACGAACGACAGCGTCTGCTCGTTGATCGATGTCGCCGCCTGAATCATCCCCAGGATCAGCCCCGCCAGAAGCGCCGGGATCAGGATCGGCGCGCTGGCGAGCGCCAGCACCCACATCGTCTGGTTGGCGACGGTCAGGAAATATTGCGCGTCCATGCTCTCAAGTCGCGAACGAGTTGGCGAGGCTGCCCATCGTCAGCGCCCAGCCATCGACCAGTACGAACAGCAACAGCTTGAACGGCATCGAGATGATCGTTGGACTGAGCATCGCCATGCCGAGCGACATCAGCACAGTCGCAACGACGAGATCGATGACGATGAACGGCAGGAAGATCAGGAAACCGATCTGGAAAGCGGTCTTAAGCTCGGACGTGACGAACGCGGGAAGCAGCACCGAGAACGGGATATCGGTAGGGGTCGCGTACGGGCCGGACTTGGCGATCTGCGCGAACATCGTGACGTCCTTGATCCGGGTCTGCTTGACCATGAACGCGTGCAGCGGGACGCCGGCGGTCGTGATCATCTGCGTGCCGGCGAGCTGTCCGGCAGCATAGGGCTGGATCGCGGTCGTGTTGATCTGGCTGATCGTCGGCGCCATGATGAAGAAACTGAGGAACAGCGACAGCCCGAGCAGCACCTGGTTCGGCGGCGTCTGCTGAAGCCCGAGCGCCTGGCGCAGGATCGCGAGCACGATGATGATCCGCGTGAAGCTGGTCATCATCAGCACGATCCCCGGCAGGATCGTGAGCAGCCCCATGATGATGAGGACTTGCAGCGACAGCGACAGCGAGCCGCTCTGCCCGGTATTGCCCGCCGCCTGGCCGCCAAGCTGGCCGAGCGCGCGATCGACCGCGTCGCCGACGGCGGGGTTGGTCGGGGCGGGGACGCCTTGCGCGAAGGCGGGCATCGCGAGGAAGAGGGCTAGTAGAATGGCGAGGCCTATCCACAGCCACGCGTTCGCGCGCCTGGCTCCTGGATCCCCGCGTACGCGGGAAAACGGCTTGGCGGAGGATGCGGCGAACAGGGCAGGGCCCGAGCCCTTCCGCGTCACCGTCGGACGAGCGACCGCGCTCATGCGTCGACCTTGTCGATCAGGTGCACGCCGCCACGGCCGACCGAGACGAGCAGCCGGCGGCCCTCGAAATCGATCACCGCGAGGCGCAGGCCCGGCGAGATCATCATCGTTTCCTTGACGCCGATCAGCCGCGTGGAGGGCTTGCCCGGGATCCGGCTCTCGAACTTGCGCCACAGGTACAGGCAGCCGAACATCAGGCCGCACACGAGTGGCAGCAGGATCACGAGCTTGAGGATATAGGTCCAGAGCATCGGATCAGCCGCGCTTGTCGGGCGACACGAGCTCGGTCATCCGCACGCCGAAGCGTTCGCCGACCGTGACGACTTCGCCGCGGCCGATCAGGGTGCCGTTGACGAAGACGTCGAGCAATTCGTTGGCCTGGCGATCAAGTTCTATCACGCTCGACTCGCCGAGCGCCAATAACTCGCGCAACGTCAGGCTGGTCGAGCCGATCTCGACGGTCAGCTTGACGTCGACATCCTGGAGCAGCCGGAAATTGGCGGCGACGGCAGCATCTACGGGGAAGCCTCCGGTCATGTCGTTCATGCTGCAAATCCTTCGTCGAAACTTGTAATCGAGGTGAGCTGGATGGCGGCGAAGCCGTTAGACGTGCCGACCGTGCCGCAGCCGAGCCGGTTGTTGCCGACCATCACCGGCACGTCGCCCGAGATGGTGATCGGGATCACGTCGCCCGGTTTCAGGTCCATCAGCATCGTCAGCTTGACGACCGGCTCGGCGAGCACCGAGCGGATTGGGAAGCGCACGTTCATCGCGGCCCGCGTCAGCTCGGTGCGCCAGGCCGGATCGGGCTCGGCCGACTTGCCGACGACCTTGGCGGTCAGCGACGGCGCATGCGGTTTCAGCGCGGAGACGGGGTAGACGAGGTCAAGAAACACGGGTTTCGCGGCGCCCGCAGCGATGCCGAAGCGCGTGACGATCATCGCGTCCTCACCGTCGAGATCGGCGATCATCGCCGGGTTCACCTCGACGCGGGTCGGCAGGAAGTCGAACCGCGCCATCGGCTCCCATGCGGTCTTCAGCGGCGCGGCGATCATCTGGCCGATCCGCGCGACCATCGCCTCGGCGGCCGGCGAGAACTCCGTTGGCAGCGTGTGCGGCGCGGCACCGGTGCCGCCGAAGAACATGTCGAGCATCTCGAGTACGAACTTGCCGTCCATGATGCACAGCGCCTGCGCCATCCCCGGCGTCATGATCAGCGGCAACCACGCGGTCAGCGCATCGCTGCGTTCCGCCCGGTAATCGGTGAAGCGCTGGACCACCAGCGGCTCGGCCCAGCAGCGCACTTCCTGGCGCAGCAACGGCTCGAACACGCCGCGCAAACCGCGCGCGAACCGCGCCGACAAATGCTGGAGCGAGTGCAGGTCGCCGAACGGATTGAGCTTGGCCCCGCCGAGCACGCCCTGATGCAGCACGCCCTCCTTGGGCGCGCCGGAGCGGTCCCGGTCGCGTCGCTCGCGCGTCTTTGCTGAGGCCTCGTTAACCATGACTCACTGAACGACGAAACTGGTAAAGTAAACGTTACCGATGCCGCCGAATCCTTCCTTCTGCTTGAGCGTATCGTTGATCGCTTTGGCGAGGCGGACCTGCAGCTGGCGCTTGCCGTCGCTGCTCATCACCTGCTCCTCGGTGGTGTCGCCGAGCGCCATCAGGATCGCCGAGCGGACCGCGATATCGTTGGTTTTCAGGTTGGTGATGACGGTGTCGTCGTACGGCGTGGAGACCGCGACGCCGACCTGGACGAAGTGCACCGAGTCCTGGAGATTCGAGGTGAAATCCTTCTCCAGCGGGTAGTAGGTGGAGGCGTATTTGTCGCCGCCCTGCCCTGCGGGGGGCTTCATCCCGTGGTTTTCGGGCGCGGCTTCCTCGCCGCCGTGACCGCCGCCTTCGCCGCCTTCGGACGCATGCTTCTGCTCGCTCTTGGGGACGAGCTTGGGCTTGCCATCCTCGGCTTCGGCTGCGTGACCGCCGCCGCCGATCAGCCCGGCACTGGAGGCATAGACGCCTGCGCCGACACCACCGCCGACCAGCACCAGCAGCGCGACGCCGCCGATCAGGATCGTCTTCATCTTGCCCTTTTTCTTCGGGGCGGCGTCGGGCGTTTCTTTTGTGTCGCTCATGATTTCAGGGTCCTTCGGTTCAAGCGATTCGGATGTCGTCGGGCGTGTTCGCGATCACGGTCGAGACCGGCGCGGGGCGATTCGGGGTTTGTGGCGCCGCGGGTGCGCGCTGCTGCTGGTCTGCGCCGCTGTCGCCGAGCGATCCTTGCGAAAGCTTCAACCCGCGCGCCTCGGCGAGTTCGGCGAGCCGTGGCTGCGCGTCCGCCAGCAACGTCCGCGTCGCGGCCTGCTCGGCATTGAAGTGAACGCGCACCGTATCGCCGTCGGTCTTCACCGAAACGTCGATCGCGCCAAGTGCATCGGGGACGAGGCGGATGCGCGTGTCGACCGCGTCGGCGGCGTCGCGGAGCATCTCGATCCGCTCGATCATCGCGTGCGGCCAGCGCTCCTGCCGCATGTCGAGCGGCGCCTGCTGCGCGTCGGCGACCTTAATCTCATGCGTTGTGGTCGCGCCGATCGGGGTCAGCGGCGTGTCGGAAGGCGCTGCGAGGGTATCCGGCTCTTCACGCCTCTTGGTTGCCGCCTGGATCGCTGCGCCGAATACCATCGCGGCCGACGCGACCGTGCCGGGTTGCGGCTGGACGACATCGGGTTGCGCGACGGCGAGGGTGACGGGCGCCGTATCGGGCGTCGCCCAACGCGGCGCGTCGGTCGTGTCCACCGGCGTCTGCACGGCCGTCTTTGCCGGGGGCATCGCAGCCATGATCGCGGCGGCGAGCTGCGTTGCGGGCGTGCCGCCAGCTTGGGTGGGCGCGGAGGGCAGGTGTGGTTGAGGCTCTATCGGAGCGGGAGTGGCGGCCTGCGGTTGCGATTGCGCGAAGGTCGGTCGCTGCACGCTAGTTGGTTGCATGCTGGTTGCATCAATGATGCGTGCAACTGGCAGAGCTGGCGCAGTCGTCGCGACGATCGGCTGCCATACGAACGCGGGGTCGGGCACGATGACCGGCAGCGGCAAGGCGTTGCCGGTCGCGGCGTCGTCCTGCCGGGGCTTATCTTCCGGCGCTGCGGCGGAAGGTTCGGGTTTCGCGTCGTCACGGACCTGTTCGAAGGCGCCCGTGAAATCGCCCGAATCGCTGCCATTCTTCGCGGCAGAGGCGCGAGGATGGAGGGGAACGGTACGGGAAAGGGTCGCGGTCTGGATCATTCGGGCACTCGCGTTCGGGCGTCTGCCCCGCACTCAGCAAGGATCGTGCCGAACCTTCCGGAAGGCGGGTGCCTCCTCCATCGCGCGGATCGCTTTGAGCACCGCATCGGCGTCGGCGCGGGCGAGCAGCTTCTCGACCGCGCTCTGGTCGCGCTTAGCGGACCGGGTTGCCTCGGCGGCGCGCTCGACGTGATATTCGGCGGCCTGCACGCGTTCTACGGCGGCGTTGGCGGATTGTTGAAGGCGGTCGCGGTAGTGCGCGGCGGCGCCGAGCGAGACGGCGACCTGCGTTTCGTGGACCGGCGCGACGGCTTCGGCGAGCAGCGCGATACGGCCCGACAACGCCTGTTCGCTGGCGAACTTGTCATGCGCGCGCGCCTCGTCGGCGCGGGTCAGGCCGAGCTGGAGCGTGCGGACGCGGTGGATGCGCGCCAGCGTCTTGCTGCGGGCATCCGCCATCTCAGCCGCCGAACACGCCGGTCAGCTCGGCGACCGCATCGTTCAACGACACGTTCTCATCGGCGTCCTGGCGGATATATTCCATGACCGCGGGGTGGCAGGCGATCGCCGCGTCGATCGCGGGATCGGCGCCGTGGCGGTAGGCGCCCATCAGCACGAGATCGCGGTTTTCCTCGTAGGTGGCGAGGTGGCGGCGGAGCGTCCGCGCAGCCTTGGCGTGGTGCGCGGGCACGATGTCGGTCATCACGCGGCTGACCGACGGGCCGATGTCGATCGCCGGATAAACACCGCGCTCGGCAAGATGGCGGTTGAGGACGATGTGGCCGTCGAGGATCGAGCGGGCGGAGTCGACCACCGGGTCGTTGCCGTCGTCGCCATCCGCCAGCACCGTGTAGATCGCGGTGATCGAGCCGCCGGTGTGGACGTCGACGCCAGCGCGCTCGATCAGGTTCGGCAGCATCGCGATGGCGCTGGGTGGATAGCCGCGCGCGGATGCAGGCTCGCCGAGTGCGAGACCGATCTCGCGACCGGCGTGCGCGACACGGGTGAGCGAATCCATGATGAGCAGGACCTTCTTGCCTTCGTCGCGGAAAGATTCGGCGATCGCGTGGGCCCGGAGTGCGCCGCGGATGCGGAGGACCGGGGAGTGGTTGGCGGGGACCGCGACGACGACCGAGCGCTTGCGCGCTGCGCCGGCGACCTTGGTTTCGAGGAAGTCGGCGACTTCGCGGCTACGCTCGCCGATCAGGCCGATGACGATCACGTCGGCCTGCGCGGCGCGGACGATCATGCCGAGCAGCACCGACTTGCCGACGCCCGAGCCCGCCATGATGCCGACACGCTGGCCCTGACCGATCGTCAGCAGGCCGTTGATCGCGCGGACGCCGACGTCGAGCGGTTCGAGCACACGGCCGCGATCGAGCGGCGACTGGAGTTTCCCCGCGAGCGGCCAGCGCCCGGCGCCACGGATTGGGCCGAGCCCGTCGATCGGCTTGCCGGCACCGTCGACGACGCGACCGAGCATGGCTGCCCCGACTTCGGCCTCTCCCGGCGCACCGATCGGCTTGACCGGTGCGCGCGGAAGAAGGGCCGCGGCGCCGCCGAGGTTCATCATCAACGTGCGGCCGTTGCGGAAGCCGATGACTTCCGCCTCGACGCTCGCCACGCCTTCGCCGACCTGGCAGACGGTGCCGACGGGTAGCGTCAGGCCGACCGCTTCCATGAGCAGGCCGTCGAACGAGGCAAGGCGGCCAGAGACCTTTGGCTTGGCGACGAAATCTGCGTTGGAGAGGGTTTCGAGATAATCGGCGGTAAAGCGGTTCAGCATTTGGGCACCGGCACGCGGTCGATCGCCTGCGCGAGTTGATCGAGCCAGAGTTCCGGACCGTCCTCGACGATCGTCGATGCGCTTTCGAGCACGAAGCTGCCGCGCGCGACGCCCGGATCGCCTGCTGCGAAGATCGTCTTCGGCAGTCGGCCTTCGAGCAGCGCGACGTCGTCGGGGTGGACGCGGAGCAGCGCGGATTCGGCGGAGTCGGATAGCAGCTCGGCAGCCGTCTCGATGCGACCGGCAAGGACGTCAGGCGCGATGCCGACTTCGCCGACGAGTTTCGAGACGAGGAACAACACCGTCTGGCGGAGCTGGGCGGCGACGCGGTCGCGGTCGATCCGATCGTTGCCGAGCGCGCTGGCAAGGTCGCCGAGCAGCGCGCCGTCGCGTGTGGCCGTTTCCTGTGCCGCGGCGGCCGCAGCGGCGAGACCCTCCGCATAGCCGGCGGCATGCGCGTCGGCGAGCGGGTCGGCGAGCGGGTCGATGAACGACGATTCGCTGACCGGATCGAGCGGATCCCAGCCGGCGGTCGGGTTCACGTCCTTGTCCGCCGGGCTGAAGTGGCGTGGCGTGCTCGGCTCCGACGAGAAGTTCGGCGACGCGAAGTTCGCGGGCCGCACCGTCGCACGCTCGCGAATATCCGCAGCCGCGAACCCCGAGGGCGGGGCGAATGCGCTCGCCAGAATGTTGGCCGTCGTCGTGTGGCGCGACGCGAAGCCCGCGGTGAAGCCGTTAGACATAATCGTCTTCCCCCCCGCCCATCTGGATCGTGCCGTCCTTCGCAAGGCCGCGCGCGATCGCGATCATCGCCTTCTGCGCTTCGAGCACTTCGGCCAGCTTCATCGGCCCGCGGGCTTCCATCTCGTCGCGGATGCCGTCGGCGGCGCGCGCCGACATGCAGCCGAGGAAGCGGTTGCGGATCGTCTCGTCGACGCCCTTCAACGATTTGGTCAGGATCTCGCTATCGACGTTGCGGATCAGCGTGCCCAGATTCTTGTCGTCGAGCGCGAGCAGATTGTCGAAGACGAACATCGCCTCCTCGATCGCCTTCGCCACTTCGCGGTCGATCTTGAACAGTTTCGGCATGACGCGCTGTTCGGTTGCCTTGCGCGCGCCCGACAGGATCTTGGCCGCCTCGCGCGTGCCGCCGAGCGTGACGCCGACCGAGCCGGGCGCCGCGGTAGTGCGGTTGGCGAGTACGATCTTCAACGTCTCGACTGCCTCGGGCGTAATCGGTCCCAGCCGCGCGATGCGGTGGAGGATGTCGGGTTGCACCGCATCGGGCAGCAGTTCGAGCACTTGGCCGCCGATCGACGCGTCGAGATTGGCGATCAGCACCGCGGCGATCTGCGGATGCTCCTTTTCGATCATCGCGGCGATTTCGGGTGCGTCGAGCCAGTCGAGCAGTTCGAGTTCGCAGGCGGCCTCGGGCGGCGTGATGCGCGCGAGCACGCTTTCCGCTTTCTCAGGCCCGAGCGCGCGGTTCATCACCGCCTCGATCTGCGGGCGCGGGTCGAAACCGATCGCGGTCCGCTCTCGCGCGCGGCCAACGAAATCGTCGAGCACGTCCTCGACCTCCTGCTCGCTGACGTCGGCGACCTTGAACATCGCCGCGCCGAGCTGGCGCACTTCTTCGGGCTCCAGCTTCTGGAGGATGGCCGCGGCCTCCTCCTCGCCGACGAGCATCATCAGCACCGCGGCACGCTCGACGCCGGTGTAGGTTCGGATGGCGACTTCGCTCACTTGGCGTCGGCCTTGATCATGTCGCGCACGGCAAGGGCTGCACGCGTCGGATTGTCGCGCGTGAAGCCGCGGACCGCGCCAATCCGGTCGTCATAGCCGCGCGTGTTCTCGAGCTGGTCGAGGCTCACCGGTGCCGCGACCGCCATGCCGTCGCCGTTCGCGACGCCGATCGGCTGGCCGAGCGCAGGACGCGTGCCGGCATCCTCGCGCTTCTTCATCAGCGCCTTGGCGATCGGGCGGACGCCGAGCAGCAGCACGAGCAGCGCGATCAGGATCGCGGTGCCGTTGCGCGCAAGTACCGGCAGCCAGGCGTTGTCGTACCAGGCCGGGCCGCTCGTCGCGGTTGCATCGGCGCCCGCGAACTTGCGGCTGATGACCGTTACGTTGTCGTTGCGCGCCTGATCGAAGCCGACCGCGCTCTTCACGAGATCGCTGATCTGGTTGATCTCCATCGCGGTGCGGCGGCCCTTTTCAGGATCGCGCAGGAGGACGGCGACCGAGAGACGCTTGACCCCACCCGGCGTAGCGCGCGTGACCGACACTTCGCGGCCGAGGTCGTAGGCACGCTGATACTGGTCGGACTGCTTCATCGCATTGGGTGCCGCGCCGCCAGCGACCGGCTGCGCACTGCCCGACGCGCCGTTAGCGGCTTGCGGCGTCGACAAGGTGCTCGCGGCGGGCGGCGTGTTGCTCAGCGCACCCGGAATACCGCCCGGAGCACCAGCCGTGCCGTCCTTCTGGTTGCCGGTCCAGTTGCCCGTCTCGGCGCGGAGCACGCCCTGCTTCTCATAGCTTTCGCGCGTCGCCTGGCTCTCGTCGAGATTGACGTCGGCCTGGACCTCCGCGGTGAAATTGCCCGCGCCGACCAGCGGCGTCAGCAACGCAATCAGTTGCGTGCGATACTTGTCCTCGACGCGGCGCTGGATATCGATCCGCGCATCGCTGGCCGCCCCAGCGCCTTCGTTGCCGCCGGCCTTGGTGAGCAGCGCGCCCATCTGGTCGACGATCGTCACTGCCTCGGGCTTCATCCCCGGCACCGACGAGGCGACGAGGTTGATGATCGAGCTGACCTGCGCGTCGCTCAGCGAGCGGCCGCCCTGCAATTTCAGAATCACCGACGCCGATGGCGCAGCATTGTCGCGGACGAACACCGACGCTTCCGGCATGGCGAGATGCACGCGTGCCTCCGCGACCGCGTCGATCTCCTCGATCGACTTCGCCATCTCAGATTCACGTGCCTGGCGGAGGCGTTCGCCTTCGACAGCGCGCGAAACGCCCATCGGCAACTGGTCGAGGATCGCATAGCCGCCGGGCGCCGCTTTCGGCAGGCCCTGACCCGCGAGCAGCATCTTGGCGCGACTGTAATCGTCCTCGCCGACGGTCAGCGCGCCGGTGCCCTCGTCGATATGGCTCTTGATGTTGGCAGTGGTCAGCGCGGACGTGACCGCAGCCTTGTCCGAATCGGGCAGGCCGCTGAACAGCGTCTTCTGCGTCGGCGTCGACAGGCTCATCCACGCAAGCGCGGCTGCGGCGATCAGGCCGACCATCAGCGCCATCGGCAACGAGCGACGGACCGCAGGCTGCGCGAACGCGCCCTTGATCTGCTGGAGGGGATTGGCGAACCGTTCGGTGCCGCCGGGCGAAGGGATGAGTGCGGTGCTCATGTCAGACCGGCATGCTCATGATATCCTTGTAAGCGGACAGCAGCTTGTTGCGGACCTGCAACGTCGCCTCGAACCCGACCGACGCCTGCTGGCGGGCGAGCATCACTTTCGCGATGTCGACCGTCTCGCCGCGCTCATAGCTTTCGCTGAGCTTGGCGGCCTGGGTCTGGCCCTCGTTGACGCCCTTCAGCGCGGTTTCCATCGTGTCCGCAAAGCTGGTCGGCTTGACCGTCTCGGTCGGCGCGACGTTCCCGGTGGCACCGGCGCGCGAGAGCGCCTGATTGCGTTCGAGTATCTGCGAGCGAAGCGCCATGACGCGGTCGACGCTCATCGCGCCGCCACCGATGCTTGAGATGCCACTCATGCCGAGGCCGCCCAGTTATGGACGCTGCCGATGTCGTCGCCCTGCTCGCGCGCCTTGGCGAGGCGGTAGCGCAGCGTGCGCTCGGAAATGCCAAGGCGTTTCGCGGTCTCGATCCGGCTGCCGTTGCACGCCTTGAGCGTCTCGCGGATTGCGGCGAACTCGCTCATCTGGACGATGTTGCCGAGCGTCTCCGGCTCGGAAGGCACCGCGACGGGCGCGATCGGTGTAACGGAAGCCGTGCGCTGAAACGTCATCGTCACCGGGCGGTCGAACACGATGTGGTTCGTCTCGATCGTATCGCCGCCGCAGAACAGCAGCGCGCGCTGGATCACGTTCTCCAGCTCGCGGACGTTGCCCGGCCAGTCGTGCAGCATCAGCTGCTCGATCGCTGCGTGGCTCGGCCAGGGAATGACGTTGCGGTTGCCGGCATGACGCAGGATCAGCGTCGCGGCGAGCGCGGGGATATCCTGCGGGCGCTCAGCCAGCGACTTGGTCGCGAGCGGGAACACGGCGAGGCGGTAATAGAGATCGGCGCGGAACCGGCCGGCGGCGACTTCGGCGTGGAGATCGCGGTTGGCACACGCGATCACGCGGACGTCGATCGGCTGCGGCACCGAGGCGCCCAGCGGCACGACCTCGCGCTCCTGCAACACGCGGAGCAGTTTTGCCTGCAACTGCAGCGGCATCTCGGCGATCTCGTCCAGCAGGATCGTTCCGCCGTTCGCTGCGCGGAAAAATCCGTCGCCACCCGAGGATGCGCCGGTGAACGCACCCTTCTGGTGACCAAACAGCAGCGCCTCAAGCATCGATTCGGGGAGCGCGGCGCAGTTGATCGCGATGAACGGCTTGTCCTTGCGCGCCGAGCCATTGTGGATGGCGCGGGCGAGAACTTCCTTGCCGGTGCCGGTCGGGCCGTTGATCAGCACCGTGATGTCGGCGGCGGCAACGCGCTCCGCGAGGGCGAGCAGCGCGAGCGATTCGGGATCGGCGGCGGTCGGCATGTCGGCGCCACCGATCAGGGCGCGGGCGAAGCCGTTGCCGACCGCGGTGTCCTCCGCGGCAAAGCTGATCCGCGCCGGCGCACCGTCACGCGATGGCGTCACTTCGCGACCTTCGCAACCGATCACCACGGTGCGGGCAGGGGCGGTGATGCCCTCGCCATCCGCGACCAGGAACAGGTCGTTCGCGCCGGGCTGTGCAGTCTCGAACGAGCCCACGCCGAAGCCCTGCGCACGCAATGACGAAACAAGCGCGTATTTCCGCGAAGTGACTGCAGCCGATGGAAAAATTGAACGCATGGAGTTCCCCCTGAACGATTCGGGGAATGCAGCATTGGTGGTAAACGCGCGGTTAAACCCTGCCGCCCCCGGCAGATTATTTCCGGGCGCGTCTCCGCGGGCACACTGGCGCGCGTTTGCGCACACGAACGCGCGCACGGGCTCTCGTACGGGCGCGTGCGAGGCCCGGCCCCGGCTGCATTTTTTCGCTTAAGTCCGTCCCGAACCGGCCGTTACCCACATTGACGGATCGGCACTTCGCCATGGGGGCGGCGCGGATCGTCGAAGATCACGGAGATTTCGCAATGACTGTCATCGGTACCAACATCTCGGCGCTGCGCGCGACCAACGCTTCGACCAAGGCATCGGGCCTGCTCGCGACCTCGATGGAGCGCCTGTCGACCGGCAAGCGCATCAATTCGGCCAAGGACGACGCCGCCGGCCTCGCCATCTCGTCGTCGATGACGTCGCAGATCAAGGGCATGAACCAGGGCATCCGCAACGCCAACGACGGCATCTCGATGGCGCAGACCGCAGAGGGCGCGCTCGACGAGGTGACGAACAACCTGCAGCGGATGCGCGAGCTGGAAGTGCAGAAGACCAACGGCACCTATTCGTCGAGCGATATCTCGAACATCAAGCTCGAGCAGGATGCGCTGGCCAAGCAGATCACCAACGTTCTCGGCAACACCACCTTCAACGGGGTGAAACTGTTTGACGGCAGCGCTGGCCAGAAGGGTACTGGCCCCAAGGATGCGGTGGTCGGCACTGGCACCACAGGTAGCCCGCAATATCCTGCAGTCGCCGCGTCGAGCGACTACGTCGCTGGCACTGGTAAGGTCTCGATCCAGGCGGGCGCCAATGCGACCGACGCGATTACGCTCGATCTGGGCTCGAATCTCACAGGTGCCAGTGGTGTCGGTGCTGTCGTGACCGGCTCCACGGCCGCTGCATCGTCGTCGACGAGCCTTGCCGATTACGACACGGCCATCGCCAATGTCTCGAACCGTCGTGCCTCGCTCGGCGCCTCGCAGAACCAGCTGCAGTCGGCGGTCAACAACCTGACGTCGAACGCGACCAACCTGTCGGACGCCAAGAGCCGTATCGAAGACACCGATTTCTCGGCTGAAACGACCGCGCTCGCCAAGGCACAGATCCTGAGCCAGGCATCGACCGCGATGCTGAGCCAGGCGAACCAGAGCCAGCAGAGCGTGCTGAAGCTGCTCGGCTAATCCAGCTTTCGGCGCCGGCACCGCCCCCCCCTTGGGTGACGGCGCCGATAGACGTCGCCGCATGCATCATGCGCGTGAGAGCCCCCGGCAGCATCCGCTGTCGGGGGTTTCGTCCGTTCGGCACAGCGCGTTGCCCTGCAAGATACTGTAAACCATAAGAAAAAGCGGCAGAATTTGGCCGGTCGCGCTTAAGTTCGATGCGATAGCGCCGTTACTCCTTATGGCGGCACGGCCCTTCGCCACGGGGGCGGCGGGGATCGCCGAAGATCACTGGAGTTTCACAATGACTGTCATCGGCACGAACGTTTCCGCGCTACGCGCGACCAATGCATCGACCAAGGCTTCGAACCTGCTCGCGACTTCGATGGAGCGCCTGTCGACCGGCAAGCGCATCAATTCGGCCAAGGACGATGCAGCCGGCCTCGCCATTTCGTCGTCGATGACGTCGCAGATCAAGGGTATGAATCAGGGCGTCCGCAACGCGAACGACGGCATCTCGATGGCACAGACCGCCGAAGGCGCGCTCGACGAGGTCAGCAACAACCTGCAGCGCATGCGCGAGCTGGAAGTGCAGAAAAGCAACGGCACTTATTCGACCAGCGACATCGCCAACATCAAGACCGAGCAGGATGCGCTCGCCAAGCAGATCTCGAATGTACTGACCAACACGAGCTTCAATGGCGTAAAGTTGTTCGACGGCAAGGCAGGCGCCGCGACGGCCCCGACCACCGGCGCAGTCGTGAAGATCCAGGCCGGCGCGAACGCCAGCGACTCGATCGATCTCAACCTGGGCACCGATCTGACGCTGGCCGCTACCGCTGGCACGCCGCCGACCGGTGGTGTCGGCTCGGTCGTCGACTCGACGACGCCGAGCGCGGTCGTCGCCAAGGGGTCGCTCGCGGATTACGACACGGCGATCTCGCTCGTCTCGAACCGTCGCGCATCGCTTGGCGCGTCGCAGAACCAGCTGCAGTCGGCGGTCAACAACCTGACCTCGAATGCGACCAACCTGTCGGACGCGAAGAGCCGCATCGAAGATACCGACTTCTCGGCAGAGACCACCGCGCTCGCTAAGGCACAGATCCTGAGCCAGGCATCGACCGCGATGCTGAGCCAGGCGAACCAGAGCCAGCAGAGCGTGCTGAAGCTGCTGGGCTAATCCGGACCGGCACCGGCACCAGCCCCCCGCAGGGTGACGGTGCCGGTCGGACCCGCCTCGCTTCCCTGAAGCGCGAGCGGGAAAGACCCCGGTGGCGCAAGCTGCCGGGGTTTTTGCATGTTTGCGGGCGATCGAGGAAAGGCGTTATCGTGGCCCAATACAGTGCAGCTGGTCTGCACGTGGGGAGCAGGCGTACTTTACCCTCTTCTGCGCGTGCCACCACCGGCGTCGCAGCATAGGCTGGTTGGGAAGAGCGATGACGGCATTGCGCAGAAAGATCGCCCTGGTGATCGGCGGGACGCGCGGCATAGGGGCCGCGATCACGCGCCGCCTCGCTGCCGATGGCGCGTCGCTGGCGGTTATCTATCGATCGCGTGCCGAGGATGCACGGCAGTTCGTTCGCGGGATCGAGGACGGTGGAAGCGTGATCGTCTCGGTTCAGGCCGATGTGAGCGATGCCGCCGCGTTGCGCGCTGCGATCGACACGGTGATTGCGCGTTACGGCACGATCGATATCCTGGTGAACGTCGCCGGCATGTCGGAAAACGGCACGCTCGCGAGCTATGCCGACGATGCGTTCGACCGAGTGTTTGCGGTCAACGTGCGCGCACCGTTCATCGCCGCGCAGCGAGTTGCAGCTGCGATGTCTACCGGAGGACGCATCATAACGATCGGCAGCATCGTCGCCGACCGTGCGCCCGGCGAGGGCGTTACGCTCTATGCCGCCAGCAAATCGGCGCTTGCTGGCATGACCCGGGGGCTGGCGCGCGACCTCGGCGCGCGCGGCATAACCGCAAACCTGGTGCAGCCGGGACCGGTCGACACGGAACGCAATCCTGCCGACGGCCCCAATGCAGAGGCGAACAGGGCGCCGCTTGCAATCCGCCGGCACGGCACGCCCGACGAGGTGGCCGGGCTGGTCGCCTATCTCGCATCGGACGAAGCGGGGTTCATCACGGGCGCGGTATATACCATCGACGGCGGCTGGAGCGCGTGAAGGGGCATGCTTTGAAGCTTTGCCCATCAGTCGCTCTATAGCGCTCGGGCGAGTGCCTTCTTCAGTTTCGCATGCGCGGACGCCTTGATCTGGCACACTCGCGCAGAGCCGACGCCGAAGACTTCGCCGATCTCCTCGAGGTTGAGTTCTTCGACGTAATAGAGCTGGATCACCTGCGCCTCGCGTTCGGGGAGCGCGGTGATCGCGGCGATAAGCGCCTCGCGCATGTCGCTGTCGGCGAGTTGCTCGAACGCGTCGGGCGTGTCGTCGGCGAACCAGGGCAGGTCGTCGGCGTACAGCTCGTCGATCGAGTCGAAGCGGATCGAGTCGGCGGTGACGTAGTCGGTTCGGAGTTTCTCGATCGTCACGCCGATATGGTCTGCGATCATGTCTTCTCCGGGAGCTTTGCCCGTGCGGGCGGTTAGCGTCGAGATCGCCTCGGCGTACTGGCGGCGGCGACGCATCGCGCCGCGCGTTGACGTGGCCTGGCGGCGCAGTTCGTCGATCATGCTGCCACGCAAACGCGTGATCAGGTAGGTCTTGAACGGAAGCCCGCGTTCGTCGAAATTCGCGGCGGCCTCGACCAGTGCGACCAGGCCGACCTGGATCAGGTCCTCGACCTCGACGCTGCTGCTCATGCTGCCGTGGACGTGCCACGCGATCCGGCGGACGAGCGGGAGGTGCTGTTTGACAAGCTGGTCCGCGTCGCCGCCGGGGCGTTGGTGCGGGCGGTAGGTGAGGGGTTGGGCATCGGCGAAGGCGCCGCGCATCGGGAGCGCGCTCATGCTGCGAGCGCCTGTTGCCCGAAGTTTCCGGCTTGCGCCGGCTGGGAAGCACCGATGACCGCGACGACTTCGACCGCCTTCTCCTCGGGCACTTCGAAGAACGACATCACCGGAGTGTCGGGCAGGCACGTCCGCACCAGCTTGCGGATCGCGATGCGGATGGTCGGCTGGACGACCAGCGCGAACGGTTTCGCCTCGGCGATCAGCGGTTCGGCGGCGCGTTGCAGCGCCTCGACGATGCGGCGGCCGAGATCGGGTTCGATGACGTGGCGGCGCGATTGATCGGCGCGCATCGCCTGGCCGAGCAGACCTTCCAATTGACCCTCCAACGTCATGACGCGCAGCGGTTCGCGCACGCCGCACAGTTTCTGGATGATGAGCGCGCCGAGTTCGGGACGGATCGTCTCGATGATCTCCTCGGCGTCCTGCGTACGCTGCGCCGCGACCGCGATCGCGCCGGCGATGCGACGGAATTCCTTGAGCGGCACGTTCTCCGCGAGCAGGCCTTTCAGCACCTGCGTCAGCGTCGTGATCGGCAGCGGTGCGAGTGCGGCGACCAGCTGCGCGGCGCGCTCCTTGAGGCCGTCGAGCAGCGCCTGCACTTCGTCCTGGCCGAGCAGGTCGGACGCGTTCTGGCCGAGCAGATGGTTCAGATGCGTCGCTATCACGGTGCCGGGATCGACCACGAGATAACCCGCACCGGTCGCGGCATCGGCGTCGCCCGCGTCGACCCAGGTCGCGTCGAGCCCGAAAGTCGGATCCTTGACCTTCTTGCCGAACAGGTCGCCGAACGCCTGGCCGGTGTCGAGCGCGAGCATCTCGTCGGGCGACACGGTGTCCTCGCCGACGACCACGCCGTTGACGAGAATGCGGTAGACGTATGGCGCGAGGTTGATGTCGTCGCGGACGCGGACCTGCGGCACGACGAAGCCCAGTTCCTTCGACAGCTGCCGACGCACACCGGTGATCCGGCCCATCAGCGGCGACCCGCGCCGCTCGTCGGCGAGCGGGACCAGGCCGTAACCGATGTCGAGATTGACCTGCATCCCGTCGGTGACTTCCTCCCAGCCGATCTTCGACTGGTCGATCGTCTCGACGGGGACGACCATAACGGGGGCGGGGCGGCGCTCGATCTGGCGCAGCTTCCACGCGGCGAACCCGGCGATCGCGGCCGCCGGCAGGATCACCATGTGCGGCATGCCGGGCAGGATGCCGAGCAGCGCGAGGATGACCGCGACCGGCGTCCAGGTGCGGGGCGACCCGAACTGGCCGCCGATCTGGCCGGCGAGATCCTTGTCCGAGGTGACGCGCGTGACGATCGAGGCGGCGGCGATCGACAGCATCAGGCTCGGTAGCTGCGCGACCAGCGCGTCGCCGATCGCGAGCAGGATGTAGTTGTGCGCGGCATCCGCGATCGTCATGCCGTGGCTGACGGGGCCGAGGATCAGGCCGCCGATGATGTTGGCGGCGAGGATCAGCATGGCCGCGACCGCATCGCCCTTCACGAACTTAGACGAGCCATCCATCGAGCCGTAGAAATCGGCTTCGGTCGAGACTTCGACGCGGCGCGCCTTGGCTTCGTCGGGGGTGATGAGGCCCGCGTTGAGGTCGGCGTCGATCGCCATCTGCTTGCCGGGCAAAGCGTCGAGCGTGAAGCGGGCGCTGACTTCGGAGACGCGGCCGGCGCCCTTGGTCACGACGATCATGTTGATGATCATCAGGATCGCGAAGACGAAGATGCCGACGACGTAATCGCCGCCGATCAGGAACGTGCCGAACGCCTCGATCACGTGACCCGCCGCGCTTTCGCCTTCGTGGCCGTGGACCAGCACGATGCGGGTGGAGGCGACGTTGAGGCCGAGGCGGAACAGGGTGGCGAACAGGAGGACGGTCGGGAAGGCGGAGAAGTCGAGCGGTTTCTGCGCGTTCAAGGCGACCATCAGCACGGCCAGGCTGATCGCGATGTTCGCCACGAAGAAGATGTCGAGCATGAACGCCGGGATCGGCACGACCATGACGAGCACGAGCAGCAGGATCGCGAGCGGCAGGACCGAAGCGCGGGCGTTGGAGAGAATGCGGTTCATCGCTTAGCCGCCCAACCGTGCGAGCATCATGTACGCGAGCCGCGCGGTATCGGGCGTCGGGCGCAGGATGTTGGCGGCGGCCTGCGTCGTCTTGCCGGTGAACCTGCCCATCGCGGTAGTCGCCCAGGCGAGCGCGTCGTCCGCGCTTTCGTTGTTGCCGGTGATGACCGTGCTACCGTTCATGTCGAGCGCCTGCGCGGCGTAGTTGGCGGGCGTTGCGGTCGCGCTTGCCCCGGCGGCGGCACCGCCGAGCTTGTCGGCGAACCGGTCGTAGATCGCCGACAGCGTGCGCGGCTGGTTGTTCGAATCGTAGAAGACGTTGTGGTTCGCGCGCGCCGCGGCGGGGAAGAGCGCGGCGCCGCTCGCCTGCGGATTGGCCTGCATCGTCTTGAGGAACTTGGTCGCGCCGCCGAGCCCCATGAAGTGCGCCATATACAGGTCGGTGCCCGAGGCCGGCCGGTTCAGCGTGCCTTCGAGCGAGGCCTTGTTGTCCGACGCGTATTCGGCGGCCATCAGCGACGCGGCATTGGGATCGTTGCGCAGCGCGAGGATCGCCGCCTTGGTGCCGGCATCGCCGACCGAGAGGCGGCCGCTCGACGACTGGCCGATGCTGTTCGCGGCCCACGCCATGCCGTGCTCCGCGCCGTGCTTCTTGACGACCGACAGCCAGCTCTGTTCGATGAACTGATAGAGGCCGGATGCGCTCGACGTGCCGGCCTTGGCATTGGCGTTGAGCCCGCTCTCGAGCTTCGCCTGGCCCAGCAGATAGTCGAAATCCACGCCCGTCTTGCTGCTCGCAAGCGCGATCGCGGACTGGATCCGGCCGGTAGTGATAGGATTGACGGTCATGCCCGTGTGCGGTGCCCCTGGTTCAGGGGATGCTGAGCAAGGGTCGTGCCAGTTTCCGGTATTTGTTTCCCGTAGCGCCGTCATCCTGACGAAAGTCAGGATCCAGAGCCATGTGGCGCCGCCCCTTTTACCCTGGATCCTGACTTTCGTCAGGATGACGGAGATGGGAAGTGTAAGCGCGCTACTTAAGCGTACGCGGCGCGCAGGCCCGGCCGATACCCGGCAACGGCACCGTCGCCGGTCAGGGTTTGCAGGCGGCGGCGAACATTTGCCGCCATCAAGTTGGTGTAGATCCGGCACGTCTCGTTGAGCCGGTTCGCCTCGTCGGCCAGCTCGCGGATCTCGGTGCCCGCAGGCCCGGTGCCGAGCAGCGCGACCTGTTCGATCCCGGCGAGCTTGTCCGCGGTCGCACGCTCCAGGCTGGCGACGTCGTTCGACTTCAGCGCGGCGATCTCGGCGTGGAGCGCGTCGATCACGCGGATCAGGGCATCACGCCGTTTCATTCGAATTCCAGTCCAGGCGAAGCGCCATCAGGCGATCGGCGATGGTCGCGGGGAGGATCGGGAAGGTGCCCGTCGCGATCGCCTTCTTGATCGCGGCGACGCGGCTCGCATCGATCGGCGGCGAGGCGGCCATCGACTTGGCGAGCGCGATCGATTCCGGCTCCACCGACGTCTGCCTGGGCAGAGCCGGCGTCTGAACGACCGTCGTCGGTGCTGCCGCGGCGATGCGCGCGACGGAGCGATCTCCTGCTACTGACGGCTTCGCGCCGATCGAGTCCACCATGTCCGCATCCTCTGGTTTGCGCTGACATCAGGAGAAACGGCCGCACCGGCAAAACCTTTAGCAAAATTAATCTGTTCGTCTGAAATTAGTTCGATCAGGCTTAGTTCGACCAGCCGGGCAGCGTCGCGCGACCGGCGTCGACCGCGATCGCCTGGACCGGGGTGCGGGTGTCGTCGACCTTGACCATGAAGTGCCCGCCGGGCGCGGCATCGCCCATCGCGACGCCTTCGCGGCTGATCGAGAAGCCTTCGGTGCCGGCCTCGATGACGATCGGATCGCCGCGCTTGATGACGGGTGGGGCCTTCGCGGCGGGGGCGAACGAGGCGGCGATTGCGGCAGGCGCACTGGCCGGGCGGATGACGGGCACGAAGATCCGCCACGCCGGCCCCGCGCACGACACGACGACCGCGTCATGCTGTTCGGAGCGCCACGACAGCGACACCGTCGAGCAGGTCGCGAGCCGCAACCGCGCATCGACCGGCGTGCGCGCGCCGCCCTCGGCGCCGGTCGGGCGACCGGTGAACGCGGCGACCGAGGCGTCGAGCGCGGCGGTATCCTGGAAGCTTGCGGCCATGAGCAGGAACGGGATGATCATTGAGCGGTCCTTGGGGCTTCGCCGACAAAGGCGACGGAGACGATGGCGGCACGGCGGCCGGGCTTGGTGGCGGTGACAATCGCGACGCGAGACGGTGCAACCGCGGCGAGCGCGGCGGCGACGGTGCGCGCGCGGTCGGCGGCGAGAATCGCGGCGCTGCCGGTGACGCGGTCGATATCGGCGGCCGTCCCGTCGGTCGATCCGGTGACGGTGAGCATGACGCGGGGATCGCGCGCCGCCTCGCGCGCCCAGGCGACGAGCGCGCCCGGCGTGGTCGGCAGGATCGCCGATCCGGGTGCAAAATCGAGGATGCCGGCCGCGGCGACGGGCATCGGCGTCGGCTCGGTGTCGTTCGCGCCGAAGCCTTCGCGGATACCCTTGGCCAGATCCTTGCCGCCGATATGCTGCGTGGCTTGCAGGAGCACGAGGAAGCCGACCAGCAGCAAGGCGAGGTCGGCGAGCGTGATCAGCCAGAGCGGCTTGCCGGTTGGCGCGTCGGGATATTCGTTGGCGTTCATGCGACAGTGGCCAGCGTCGGCGGCGAACTGGGCGCGACATAGCCGCGCGGCGTCTCGCGTTCGGCAAGCGCTACCAGTGGCGCTTCAATCCGTGCCCGCTCGAACGCCTCGTTACGCCCTTGCGCGCGGAGGCGGTTGGCGATCGGCATGAAGAGCAAATTGGCAAACAGCGCGCCGTACAGCGTGGCGAGCAGCGCGACCGCCATCGCGCCGCCGATCGCGCCGGGATCGCTCATCGTCGCGAACATCTGCGCCAGGCCGATCAGCGTGCCGACCATGCCCATCGCCGGCGCGACCTCGGCGGCGCCGGCCCAGACGTCGGCGGCGGCGACGTGGCGCTCGATGCGGGCGCGGCGGCGATGTTGGACAAGCGTCGCGACGTCGGTCGCGGAGGCGCCGTCGACGATCGCGGCGATCCCCGCGGCGACGTCGGCGTCGGTGATGACCGAGCGATCGAGCGCCATCACGCCGTGGCGCTTGGCGATGCGGGCGAGGGCGGTGATCTGGAGAAGGAGAGGCTCGGCATCGAACCGGCCGCGGCCGAGCGTGGTCACGGCGGCGAGTGCTCGGCCGAGGTCGCGGAGGGGGGTGCGGAGGACGACGGCGAGCGTCGTCCCGCCACCGACGATGGCGAGTGCTGCGGGGTCGAGGAGTTGGGCGAGCGTGATCATGTGCGTGGGATGATGCAAGGGGTGTGCCGGATTGGCGTAATTTTCTGTTCCCCTCCCTCGTGAAGGGAGGGGCTAGGGGTGGGTGGGCTCGTTACAGGCCGCGGAGTTCGCCAAGTAGCCCACCCTTCTTCCCCCCTCCCTTCACGAGGGAGGGGGGAAGAAGGGTGATGCCGGTGGCCACTCAACCGCCACCCCGGCGAAGGCCGGGGCCCAGTTGGGGGACGTGGCTAACTGAGGGGGCGCTTCGTTACTGTGACCTCTCCAATTGGGCCCCGGCCTTCGCCGGGGTGGTGGCAGTGGGTGAGCAGCAGCACCCGCTTCCTTGTTCTCCCGCGAAGGCGGGAGCCCAGACTGGGTCCCCGCCTTCGCGGGGAAACATAGTGAGGCAGGAGGCAGTGGTTCGGTTGCCGCCCCAAACACGCCAACCGGCAACCTCTTTGCCGCCCACCCCTGCAACACCGGCAACCTCTTGCCGCTCACCTTGCCGCCAGCCCGCCACCGCCCGGCAAACCACCATCCCCCACCCTCGCCACCAAAACTGGCACGCCCATTGCTTGTGTCCGGTTGCGCAATGATGCGCCAGGAGACGGGCTTGTGTCAGGCGACACGCTTTTCGGAGTTCACGGGGCGGCACTCGAGGTGCGGTCGCAGCGCATGGGTGTGCTGGCGTCGAACATCGCCAACGCCTCGACGCCCGGCTTCAAGGCGCGCGACATCGATTTCCAGTCCGCGCTCGCCTCGGTCGAGAACGACGGCAGCACCAATGCGGCCACGAAATACCGCATCCCGACGCAGACCTCGATGGACGGCAACACCGTCGAGCTGAGCCAGGAGCAGACCGCCTTCGCCGAGAACGCCGTCCAGTATCAGACGACGCTGTCGTTCCTGAACGGGCGGATCGGCCAGATCACCCGCGCGCTGAAGGGGGAGTAAGCCGTGTCCAACCAGCCCATGACGATCTTCCAGGTCGCCGGCCGCGCAATGTCCGCGCAGCTCGTCCGGATGAACACGACGGCGTCGAACCTCGCCAATGCCGGTGGCACCACCGGCTCCGCGGAGACCGCGTACAAGACGATGAAGCCGGTGTTCCGCACCAGCTTCGACGCCGCCAGCGGTATGTCGACGGTCGACGTCGAGCGCGTCGTCACCGCCGGTGAAGCGCCGACCAAGCGCTACGACCCCGACAATCCGATGGCCGACAAGGATGGCAACATCTTCGAGGCGGCGGTCGATGAAACCCGCGAGATGGTCGACATGATGGAGACCGCCCGCAGCTACCAGAACAACATCGAGGTGATGAACACGGCCAAGTCGCTCATCATCGATACCCTCAAGCTAGGCCGCTGATCATGGCAACATCGTTCGATACCACGCTGTCCAACCTCGGCATCACGCGCACTTCGACCGCCGCGGCGACCACAACGACCAAGTCGTCGACGTCGCTCGGCCAGTCCGACTTCCTGAAGCTGATGACCGCGCAGATGCAGAACCAGGACCCGTTCAATCCGGTCGACAACACCCAGATGGTCGCGCAGATGGCGCAGATCTCGACCACCTCGGGCATCTCCGAGATGAACACGACGATGAAGGCGATCGCCGACAAGCTGGGCGTCACCAGCACTGGCGAGGCGCTCGGCTATGTCGGCAAGACCGTCCTGACCCCGGGCAGCACCGCCTATGGTCGCGCAGCCGGCGGCATCGCCGGTTCGGTCGAGCTCGCCGGCGCCGCGACCGACGTCAACGTCACGATCAGTGATGCGAACGGTGCGGTCTTGAAGACCATGTCGCTCGGCAAGCAGGCCAAGGGCACGATCGGCTATGACTGGGACGGCAGGGACGCCGCCGGTGCGGACGCCGGCAACGGCCCGTTCACGGTTCAGGTCGCCGCGCAGAACGCCGGCACCACGGTCGGCGCGACCGGCCTGGTCTGGTCCCCCGTCCAGTCGGTGTCGACCACCACCGGCGCCGCCATCCTCACGCTTCCCGGCCTCGGCGAGATCCCCGCCAGCGCCGTCCGCCAGATCGGCTGAACCCAGAGTTTCCAGGAGCTAAATCGCCATGTCCTTCTATACTTCGCTCTCGGGTCTTCAGGCCTCGCAAGCCGAGATGTCGACGATCTCGCACAATCTCGCGAACGTCGCGACCAACGGCTTCAAGAAGAGTCGCACCGAATTCGCCGACGTGATCGCGTCGAGCGTGTCGGTCGCGCCGTCGCAGCAGATCGGCTCGGGCGCGATCGTCCAGGCCAATCGCCAGCAGTTCGCGCAAGGCAGCCTGATCCAGACCTCGAACAGCCTCGATCTCGCGGTGTCGGGCGACGGCTTCTTCGCGGTCAAGCCGAGCATCGAATCCGCCTCGATCAACTATACGCGCAACGGCGGCTTCCTGGTCGACTCGAACCGCTATGTCGTCGACTCGCAGGGCTCGCATCTGCAGGTGTTCCCGGTCGACGGCTCGGGCGCGGTGGTCGCGACCGGCTCCGATTCCGCGGTCAGCCTGCGCCTGCCGGAGACGAGCGGGACGCCGGTGCCGACTTCGGCGGTTACGATGACCCTCAACCTCAACGCCAATTCGGCGCTGCCGACGACGGCAACGTTCGACCGGTTCGATCCGTCGAGCTACAACCAGTCCGCGCAGACCACGGTGTACGATGCCAGTGGCAACGCGATGACGCTGACTAACTATTTCAAGCGCACCTCGGCGCCGACGACCACCAACGCGAACAGCACCTGGGAAGTCCACAGCTTCGTCGGCGACAAGGAGCTGACGACGAACGGCACCGCCGGGACGGCGATGACGTTCGACCCGACCGGCAAGATGACCGCGCCGACCGCCGCGATCAAGTTCGACCAGTTCACCACCGCGAACTCGACCGATCCGCAGGCGATCGCCTTCACCTTCGGCAGCGGCACGACGCAGCTGTCGAGCGCGTTCAACGTCGCCTCGCGGACGCAGGACGGCAAGGCGGTCGGCCAGATCCAGGGTGTGACGGTCGACGAGAAGGGCCTCGTCAATGCGAGCTTCTCGAACGGCGACACGCAAGTGCTGGGGCAAGTGATGCTGGCGAACTTCTCGAACCCCGAAGGCCTGCGACAGCTCGGCAGCAGCTATTGGCAGTCGACGGGCATTTCCGGCTCGGCGAAGCTCGGTTCGGCCGACACCAACGGCTTCGGCAAGCTGATGTCGGGGACGATCGAGGGATCGAACGTCGACATCACCGAGGAGCTGGTCAACCTGATCGCGGCACAGCGCAACTTCCAGGCGAACTCGAAGGCCTTGGATACCGCCAACCAGATCTCCGAAACCATCTTCAACATCCGCAGCTAAGCAAGAGCGAGCAGGGGATTCTGAATGGACAAGCTGGTCTACACCGCGGCGACAGGCCTGCGCGCGCACATGGCGGCGCAGGCGGCGATCGCCAACAACATGGCGAACGCGTCGACCACCGGCTTCCGCGCCGATCGCGTGGTGTTCGACCGGCTCAACCTGAAGGGCGACGGCTCGACGATCGAGGCGCGCGCGCCGACCTCGGAAGAGGTGACCGACGCCGATCGATCGCCCGGCGCGATCCAGTTGACCGGGCGTCCGCTCGACGTCGCGATCACCGGCACCAATGCGTGGCTGGCGGTGCAGGCGTCGGACGGATCGGAGGCGTACACCCGCCGCGGTGACCTGGAGGTCGCGCCATCGGGCGTGCTGCAGACCGGCGACGGGCATCCGGTGATCGGTTCGGGGGGGCCGATCACCCTGCCGCCCTACCAGTCGCTGACGATCTCGGCCGACGGGACGATCTCGATCGTGCCGCAGGGTGGCGATGCGAAGGATACGCAGGTGATCGACAAGCTCAAGCTCGCCGACACCAAGGGGTCGGACACGGTCAAGGGCCTCGACAACCTTCTGCGCGTGCGCGGCGGCGGGGCGCTGCCCGAGGACATGGACGCCAAGGTTCAGGGCGGCGCGATCGAGGGATCGAACGTCAACATGACGCAGGCGCTGGTCGACATGATCGAGAACCAGCGCAGCTACGAAGTCCAGGCCAACATGATGAAATCCGCCAAGGAAATCGACGAGAGCGGTGCATCGCTGATGCGCCTGCCGAGCTAGAAGGAACAGACGAATGTCATCCGCAGCCATGCATATCGCGCGCACCGGGCTCGACGCCCAGGACATGCGCATGCGCGTCATCTCGAACAATCTCGCCAACGTGAACACCACGGGCTTCAAGAAGGACCGTGCGGCGTTCGAGACGCTCGCCTACCAGACCGTCACGACGCCCGGCACGCAGAGCACCGCCGAGACCAAATACGCGACCGGGCTCAACCTCGGCACCGGCGTCCGTATCCAGGGCACCGCGCGGATCGACACGCAGGGCGCGATGCAGACGACCGGCAACAGCCTCGACCTCGCGCTCGACGGCGACGGCTATTTCCAGGTGCAGATGCCCGGCGGCACGCTCGGCTACACCCGCGCCGGCAATTTCTCGCGCTCCGCCGAAGGCCTGCTGGTCACCAGCGAAGGCTATCAGGTGCAGCCCGGCATCACCGTGCCCGAGGGGACGACGGGGATCACGATCGGCCGCGACGGCACCGTGTCGGCGATGGTCCCCGGCCAGACCGAGGCGTCGCAGATCGGCCAGATCCAGGTCGCCAGCTTCCCGAACGGGGCAGGGCTCCAGGCGACCGGCGACAATTACCTCGTCGAGACTGCGGCCAGCGGCGCGGCGAACGTCGGCGTCGCCGGCCAGGACGGGCGCGGCGGCATCAAGCAGGGCATGCTCGAGGCGTCGAACGTCAACGTCGTCGAGGAACTGGTCGACATGATCGAGACGCAGCGCGCGTACGAGGTCAATTCGAAGATGATCTCGGCGACCGACGACATGCTCAAATACGTCAACCAGAACCTGTGATGCGTAACGCCCCTATCGCCGCGCTCGTCGGCACGCTTCTCATCGCCGGGCTCGGCGCGTCCCCAGTGGATGCCAGCCTGTTCGGCAAGAAGGCGCCGCCCGAGGATTTCTCGGTCGCGCGGCCCTTGCCGGTCCAGCCGGTGCCGGTCGTCGCGACGGGCTCGATCTTCCAGGCGCAGGACGGCTATGCCGCGCTGTACGAAGGCTGGCGCGCGCGTAAAGTCGGCGATCCGCTGACGATCGTGCTGGTCGAGCGCACCGCCGCGTCGAAGTCGTCGGGGTCGAAACTCGACAGCAATGGCTCGGGCAGCATCACGCCGCCGACCACCGGCTTCCTCAACCTGTTCAACAAGAGCGACGCGACGCTCAGCGGCGGGCGTAGTTTCAACGGCACAGGCGCGGCCGACCAGACCAACTCGCTGTCGGGTGAAGTCAGCGTCACGGTGGCGCAAGTCTATCCCAACGGGACGATGCTGGTGCAGGGCCAGAAGCGCGTCACGCTCAACCGCGGCGACGAGTTCCTCAAGATCAAGGGCCTGGTCCGCACCGCCGACGTCGACGCGAACAACCGCGTGCTGTCGACGCGGGTCGCCGACGCGCAGATCTCGTACACCGGCAAGGGCGACGTCGCCCGCGCCGGCCGCCAGGGGTGGCTCAGCCGCTTCTTCTCCGTCGTCAGCCCGTTCTGATGGTCCGGCGTGCCCTAACCCTTCCCACCCGGCAAGCGCCGGCCGGGCCCCTTCCCTCTCCCCTCAGGGGAGAGGGAGAGACGCCGAAGGCGGCGAAGGGTGAGGGCACGCGTTCCGGCTTGAGGTTTCCCATGATCCGCTTTCTCTTAGCTATCCTCGCCGGTTGCCTGATCGCCGCGCCGGCCTCGGCCGACCGGATCAAGGACCTCGGCGGGTTCCAGGGTATCCGTTCGAACCAGCTGACCGGCTACGGCATCGTCGTCGGCCTGCCCGGCACCGGCGACGACAATCTCGAATACACCGTGCAGTCGTTGAAGGCCGTCGCATCGCGCTTCGGCCTGCAACTGCCGCCGTCCGCGAACCCCGGCATGAAAAACGCGGCGGTGGTGATGATCACCGCCGAACTGCCGCCGTTCGCCAAGCCCGGCCAGCGCCTCGACATCACCGTCGCCTCGATGGGCAAGGCCAAGTCGCTCCGCGGCGGCAGCCTGATCATGACGCCGCTGCTCGGTGCGGATAACCAGATCTACGCGATGGCACAGGGCAACCTGGCGGTCGGCGGGCTGGGTGCAGAGGGCGCGGATGGGTCGAAGATCGTCGTCAACGTGCCCTCGACCGGGCGCATTCCCGAGGGTGCGACCGTCGAACGCGCGGTCGCCACTGGGTTCGACAGCGCGCCGACTCTCACCTTTAATCTCGCGCGCGCCGATTTCACCACCGCGCAGAACGTCGCCGGTGCGATCAACTCGAAGCTTGGCTTCGGCAGCGCGCAGGCGATCGACGCGGTCTCCGTCGCGGTGCGTGCACCGATCGGTGCCGACATCCGCGCGACGCTGATGTCGACGATCGAGAATCTCGACGTCGTCTCTGCCGAACCATCCGCCAAGGTGATCGTCAACGCGCGCACCGGCACCGTCGTCATCAATTCGGCGGTCCGCGTGGGGCCTGCGGCGATCACGCACGGCAAGATGACGGTGCGGATCGACGAGAAGCCGCAGGTCAGCCAGCCCGCGCCGTTCAGCCAGGGCCAGACCGCGATCACGCCGAACAGCCGCGTCGCGGTCGAGGAGGAGCGTCGCCCGATGTTCCTGCTGAACCCCGGCCCCAAGCTCGCCGACATCGTCAAGGCGGTCAACGCGATCGGCGCTTCGCCGGCCGATCTGGTCGCGATCCTCGAGGCGCTGAAGGAAGCCGGCGCGCTCAAGGCCGAGTTGATCGTCCTGTGAGCCCGCTCAACGCACCCGCAGCCGCGCCCACGACCGGGATCTCGACCGACACGAGCCGCCTCAAGTCGAAGGACAATCTCGACAAGGCGGGGGAGAAGTTCGAGGCGGTCTTTACCGGCATGATGCTGAAGAGCATGCGCCAGGCGAAACTCGCCGATCCGCTGTTCGATTCGAAGGCGATCGACACCTTCACCGACATGCAGGACGGGCTGATCGCGAAGTCGATGGCCGAGCACACGCCGCTCGGCATCGGCAAGGCGATGACCGATTTTCTCGCCAAGTCTCAATCCGATCTTAACCAGGGCGCGGCAGACTCGCCGCCATGAGCGATCTCCTCTCGATCGGCGCCTCGGGCGTGCGCGCGTACCAGACCGCGCTGTCCACGGTGTCGGAGAACATCGCGAACACCGGCAATGCGGGCTATACCCGGCGGACGACCACGCTTTCCGAAGTGTCGTCGGTCAATGGCGGGCTGAACGCGCAAAAGTCGGTCAGCAGCAACGGCGTCACGGTCACGGGGATCGGCCGCAGCGCCGATGCATACCGGTCGCAGGCGGTCCGCTCGGCCGGCACCGATCTCGCCAAGACCGAGGCCGGCGTCACCTGGATGAACCGGATCGAGACGGCGCTGGGCAACAACCAGCTCGGCGACCGGCTCACCAGCTTCTTCACGTCCGCGCAGAAGCTCGCCGCCGATCCGACCTCGGAGCCGGCGCGTGCGGTGATGCTCGAATCGGCCGGCACGGCGGCGGCGGCGTTCAGCGCGACCGGCGCGGCGCTCGATACAGCGGCGGCCGATCTCGATTCGACCGCATCGCAGGCGGTGCAGTCGCTCAATGCGCTCGGCACTGCGCTTGCCAAGATCAACGACGGCATCGCGCGCACCGCGCCGGGCTCGTCGACAGCGGCGCAACTCGCCGACCAGCGCGACCAGATGCTCGAGCAGATGAGCACGATCACCGACATCACCACGTCGTTCGACGATCTCGGGCGTACGACAGTCCGGCTCGGTGGCGCGGCGGGCTCGGTCTTCGTCGCGGGCGGCGAGAGCGCGCAAGCGTCCTATGCGCGCAACGACGAGGGCGCGGTCCAGTTCGCGGTGACGCGCGGCAACGTCACGTCTGCGCTGTCGCCAACCGGCGGCGCGCTTGCCGGGTTCGCGGAAGGCGCACAGCGGATCGCCGCGGCGCGTGGGTCGCTCAATGCGATCGCCACCGACTTCACGAGCAAGATCAACGCGGTGCAGGCGCAGGGTCGCGACCTCGACGGCAATGCGGGGGCTCCGATGTTCGCCACCGGTGGCACGCCGACCGACCTCTCGGTTTCACTCGCCGACGGACGCGGGATCGCTGCGGCGAGCGCCACCGGCGGCAAGCGCGATGCGTCCAATCTCTCCGTGTTGCAGGTAGCCCGCTCCAGCGGTGGCTTCGAAACGCGCACAACGACGCTGATCGCCGGCAACGCCGCCGCGCTCGAACAGCGCAAGGTGGTCGCCGATGCGCAGACCGCGATCCGCGACGGTGCGGTCAGCGCGCTCGCATCCGCGTCGGGCGTCGATCTCGATAGCGAAGCGGTCGACCTGCTCCGCTTCCAGCAGGCCTATCAGGCGTCGAGCCGCGTGATCCAGACCGCGCGCGACACGCTCCAGACCATCTTCGATCTACGGTAACGCCCATGCAGATCGCGACCCGCCTCTTCTACGACCGCGCTTCGGCGTCGATGACTTCGCTCGGCGCTAAGGCGGAGTCGTTGCAGAACCAGATCTCGACCGGGACCAAGCTGTCGGCGCCGTCGTCGGACAGCGCCGCGTATCAGCGGCTTGCCGGGATCAAGCGCGATGCCGTCGACGACAAGGCCTATGCCGCCAATCTCGGCACCGCCGAATCGGTGTTGAAGCAGGGCGACACCAGCCTCTCCGCGATCACCGACCAGCTCCAGAGCGCGACCGAGCTGGTGACGCAGGCGAAGACCGGCACGCTGAACGCGGCGAACCGCAAGGCGATCGGCGAGCAGATCGCCGGCCTCGTCGCGACGTTGACCAACCTCGCCAACGCCAAAGACGCCCGCGGGCAGGCGCTTTTTGGCGGCGCCGACGGTGCGCCTGCAGTCGCTGCGGGCGGCAGCTACGCGCTCGCCTCGAAGCCGGTATCGGGCATCCCGATCGGCGACGGCCAGACCGTCCAGGCAAACGAAACCGCCGCGCGCATCTTCACCGTTGGCGGCAAGGCCAAGCCCGATGGCAGCATCGAGGGCGGCACCAATACGCTCGCCATGCTCTCGGCGATCGCGACCGCGCTGCAATCAGACGATTTCAAGGCGAGTTCGCTCGATACGTCGCTCGCCGACATCGGCGCCGCGTCGGACCAGGTGTCGACGGTGCAGGCCTCGCTCGGCGCGCGTGCCGCGCGCGTCGATATGGAGGCATCGCGGCTGACCGATGTCGCGGCGGACCGCGAGGCGACCCGGTCGGGGCTGGAAGATACCGACATCACCACGACGGTGGTCGAGTTGCAGAAGACGATGACGATCCTGTCGGCGACGCAGGCGAGCTTCTCGAAGCTCTCGGCGCTGTCGCTGTTCGATTATCTGCGCTGATCCGAATTTAATCGCGCGCGACGTCGTCTTGGTAACCGGTTGGCTACCAAAGGCGGTTAATTCTGTGGCGACGCAAGTGCCGCTGTCGGCCCTGGGGGAATTTCGAACACCATGTTTCCGGTCATCGGCATCGTCGTCCTGCTCGTCATGGTGTTTGGCGGATTCGCGTTCACCGGCGGCGCGCTCGGCCCCGTCATGGAGGCGATCCCGCACGAGATGCTGATCATCGGCGGTGCCGCGGCCGGCGCGCTGATCATCGGCAATTCGGGCAAGGAGCTGAAGGGCCTCGGCGCTGGCCTGGGGAAGGTCTTCAAGGGTCCGAAGTACAAGAAGCAGGATTATCTCGATGTCATCTTCCTCGTCAGCAAGCTGATGAAGATGCTGCGGATGGATGGGCCGATCGCGCTCGAGCCGCATGTCGAGGATCCGCAGTCCTCCGCCGTGTTCGCGGAATACCCGAAGCTTCTGAAGGACAAGGCGCTCGTCAACCTGATCGCCGATACGCTGCGCCTGGTGGTGGTGTCGTCGGGGACGCTCGACGTGCACGCGGTCGAGGAGGTGATGGACCACTCGATCAAGACGCATCATCACGAGGAGGAGGCCGCGCACGGCACGCTCGCCAGCCTCGCCGATGCGCTGCCGGCGCTCGGCATCGTCGCGGCGGTGCTCGGCGTGGTGAAGACGATGGGCTCGATCGACAAGCCACCGTCGATCCTCGGCGCGATGATCGGCTCGGCGCTGGTCGGCACGTTCATGGGCGTGCTGCTCGCCTACGGTATCGTCGCGCCGCTCGCGAATCGGTTGAAGCAGGTGCTCGATGCCGACGCGTCGATCTACGACGTCGTGAAGCAGATCATCATCGCCTCGCTGCACGGCCATCCGCAGCCGCTGGTCATCGAGGCCGCACGCTCGGGCATCGCGCACAAGAACCAGCCGGGCTTCGCCGAAGTCTTCGACGGGCTGAGGGGCAAGTAATCCGGTGGCCGCGCGTGCGCCTCATGGGACGAACCAGCCGCCCAAGGTCATCGTCAAGAAGATCTATATCGAGGGGCATGGCGGCCATCACGGCGGCGCGTGGAAAGTCGCCTATGCCGATTTCGTGACCGCGATGATGGCGTTCTTCCTGTTGCTGTGGATCGTCGGTGCGACCACCGAGAAACAGCGCAAGGGCATCGCCGATTACTTCGCGCCGACCATTCTCAACACGCGGTCGCTAGGGATCGGCGGCGGAGGGCTCTTCGGTGGCGAATCGATCCTCGACAAGAATCGCATCGGGCCGAAGCCAGGACAGACCAGCATGGCGCAGCTTGCGATCCCCGATGCGGGGCTCGGTGGGCCATCGGCGGGGACGGGGCCCAAGGGTTCGCTGAAAAGCCGCGATGCGCTGACCAAGGAAGACCAGAAAAACTTCCAGGCGCTGCGTCGGCGCGTGCTCGGCGAGATGTCGGGCAATGCGAAACTGTCGCGCCTGCAAAACCATGTCCGCTTCGTGCCGACCCAAGACGGCATGCGGATCGATCTGGTCGACGACGCGGACTATTCGATGTTCGCGCTCGGCACGACCGCGCTCGATCCGGAAGCGTCGGCGTTGATCGGCATGATCGCAGGCTCGGTGCAGGGCATGCAGAACCCGATCATGATCCGCGGCCATACCGACAGCGTGCCGTATGGCGACCCGCGCGCGATGAACAACTGGATGCTCTCGTCAGGCCGCGCCGAGGCAACGCGGCGGCGGCTGTTGTCGGGTGGTACGCCCGAGCAACGGTTCGAGCGGATCGAAGGCGTCGCCGACCGCGAACCGCTGATCGTGAAAGACCCTGCCGACCCGCGCAATCGCCGCGTTGCGATCACGTTGCTCTACAGGCGAGGGATCTTCGCCAAGTAACGCGCCGCGTTCCCACGGTAGGCGCAACAAAAAAGGACCGGTGCCGCGAGGCGCCGGTCCTTTTTGTCGTCACTGGCTGCGTCGCTTATTCGGCGGCGGCGGCAGTGTCCGTCTTGCGCTTGCGTGTCGTCGTCTGCTGGGCAGGCGCCGATTCGGTCTTGCGCGGGCCGGGCTTGCGTCCGAGGCCGATCTTCTTCGCCATCGCACGACGGCTCTCCGAGTAGTTCTCGGCGACCATCGGGTAATCGGGCTTCAGGCCGTAGCGTTCGCGGTACTCGGCCGGCGTCATGCCGTGCGTCGCGAGGTGACGGCGCAAGGTCTTGTACGACTTGCCGTCGATCATCGAGATGATGTGATCCTTCGACGCGAGCGATTTGCGTGCCGTTACGGCAGGCGTGTGTTCCGCGGCAGCTTCGACCGGAGCAGCTTCGATCGTGGTGCCGAGCAACGTCGCGACGGTCTCATGCATCTTGCCGAGAAACGCGGGAACGTCATCAGCCGAACTCCGGGTATTCGGGTTGCCGAGCCATGCGATCGTCAATTCTGTTGCCAGCTCGACGGCATACAGGTCGGTGGTATCTTCGGCCATAGTATACTCCATTGTCTGCGGACGCCGTAACGGCGTGCGACATTGGGTTCAACCATCCAGATACGTTTTCAGCACATTAAATTGTAAAAATCGACATTGGAAGCGCGAACGGTTGAAGATCGGTTCATTTTGGCTGCTCGCAATTCAAGTTTCCGAGCATGAACAAAGCAAGCACAGTGAAGATATCATCGGGCGCTGACGGCTGGACGCCTGTCGTCGCGGCGGATAGAACTCGGGTGACGGTCGCGTGCGTATCGTCGGCCGCGTCGATAGCTATCGCGCAACCTGTTCGGCACGTGTCGTAGCTGCGATGCATCCTATCGAGAGAGTTTCCGCATGCTTTCAGGTCCCGACGGCGCGAACCGATCCGAACGCGCGAACCGATCCTCCGGCATGGGCGGGACCGCGAAGGCGCTGTCGAAGGCGGACGCCTATTCGGGCAGCGACTGGCTCGCCAAGCTCGGCAAGGGCAATGCGGACGACGACGCGCCGATGCTGAGAAGCGTCGGCGATCGCCTGATGCCGCTGCGGATCGCGATCATCGCGCTGATTTCCCTGGTGATGCTCGGTCCGATCATGACCAATGTCGAGGGCGGCAATGGCGGCGACGGGAGCGCCATACGACAGATCGGCTATCTCGCGATCCTGGCCGGCACGATCTTCGCGATCCGCCCCTCGGCGAGTCCGAAGTCGCTGGTCGCGTTCACCTGGCCGATGCTGCTGGCACTCGCATGGTGCTGGATCAGCGTATCCTGGGCGCTCGACCCGGGCACCGCATTCCGCCGTGTATTCCTGACGACGCTGGTCGCGTGGATGGTGTTCAGTCTCGTCCGGCACGGCGGCTATCAACTGAACGTCGACCTGCTTCGCTATTCGCTGCTCGCCGCGATCCTGATCTCGTATCTCGTGGTCGTGCTGGATCCGATGGTAGGCATTCATCTTGCGGGCGAAGAGCAGGCGATGGCGCTGATCGGCAACTGGCGCGGCTTTCTCGGCCACAAGAACTTCGCCGGCGCGGTGTGTGCGTTGTGCATCATCATGTTCCTGTTCGATGCGAAGCGGATCCGACCGACGATCCGCATCTTCGCGATCCTGGTGGCGGGATATTTCCTGTTCCGGTCGCAGTCGAAGACGTCGGGCGGCATGGTGGTGCTCGCCTCGGTCGGCGGCATCGTCTTCGAGACGGTCAGCATCCGCCTGCGTCGCTACATCATCCCGATCCTGATGATCGTCGGGTCGGTTTTCTGGTTCCTGACCAGCGCCTATGCCGACATGGTCCAGTCCAACTTCCTCCAGCCAAAGGCATTTACCGGCCGCGGCCAGATCTGGGGGGCGCTGCTGAACTATGCCGGCGATCATCCCCTGCTCGGCGCAGGCTTCGGGTCGTTCTGGAACATCGAGGGCAGCAGCCCGGTGTTCGAATACGGCCATGGCTATGTCACCAAGATCACCGTCGGCCATTCGGGGTATATCGACCAGCTCGTGACGGTCGGTATTCCAGGCGTACTGCTGATGGTCTTCGCGATGGCGGTGTGGCCGTTGGGGAGGCTGCTCGCGAGCGCGGACGTCGCGAAGGGGCGGGGCGCAATGATCTCGGCGATGCTGATGTTCTGCATCGGCCACAACATCACCGAGAGCGGCCTGTTCGAGCGCGACGGCATCGTCAGCACGATCTTCTTCTTCGCGGTCGCGCTCGCGCATTATTGCACGATGGACGACAAGCGGACGGCGCCGGTGAAGCAGGCTGGCGACGACGTCATGCGCGAACTGCGTCGCCGCAAGCGCAAGCATCGCCCGGTGCTTACCGCGGGCGAATGACCGGGTGACGTGCGAGGATCGTCGCCAGCGCAGCCTGTGCGCCGGCCGGCGTGAAGTGCGAATGATCGAAGTGTAGCGGCGTGCCGTCAGCGGTGGTCAGGCGGCAGGTCGTGCCGGTGCACTCCGTGTCGATGGCAGAGGCGTAATCGGCGCCCGCTGCGCGGACCGGCCCGGCCATCGCGCGATCGAGCGCGATACGGTCCATCAGTCGAAACCCGTCCGCGAGCGTCGGGTCGCCGTCCGCGTCCGATCGCACGATCAACGCAGGCAGGTCCGCGTCGTATTCGACCGAGGGCCCGATCACCAGGACCCGCGTTCCTCGCGTCCGCAGCCAGCGGATCGTATCGAGCAACGCTGGCTGTTCGAAGTCTAGCCACCGTGCGGACAGCACGACCGTGTCGATCCGCTTGAAATTCAGTGTGCCGAACGCGGCATCCATGGTCGTGCGACAGGTCGGCAGGCCCTTCCCGTGCAGTAGCGGCCGACAGCCCGCCGCGGTCACCTGCACCATGTTCGCGCTCGGCAGCAGCGTGTGCAGCGCCTGCGAGAAATGCGCACCGTGGCTGTCGCCGAACAGCGCGATGTTGGGCTTGGTCGCCGATAATCGCAGGCAATCGGGCGAGAAGCCGCGGCCGGTCGGCAGGACGAAGCAGCGATCGGTGCTGAATTGCCGTTTGCCCGCCTCCGTCGAGTCCCAGCCGAGATAGCTGGCGGCCAGCGCCTGACGCGGCGAGAGTGGCCGAATGTCGTCGGCCCTGGCGGCGATCGTCAGCCCGGCGATCGCCAGCGCCGCAAGCAGCACGACCGCGACGACATGCGGGACGAGCCCCGATCCACTACGCCAACGCCTGCTCGCCGGGCGCTCTATCAGCGCAAAGCTCAGCCAAGCTGCGCCAAGCGATGCGCAGAGCAGTCCGAAAGTCTCGACCGGCGCGAGCGTCGAGCCATGCCGGATCGAGTAGAAGGCGATGATCGGGCGATGCCAGAGATACGCCGAATAGGAGATCAATCCGATCGCCCGCAGCGGCCATGCCCCGAGCAGTCGTGCCGTCGGACCCTCGCCGCCATACGCCAGCAGCACCGCGGCCGCGACCGCGGGGGGCAGCGCGAAGGGCACGGGAAACGGCCAGCCGCTGCTGATCGCGATGCAACTCGCGGCGATCACTGCGATGGCGAGGATGCACAGGGTCGCTCGGATCGATCGGTTCGCGATCGTCGGTACGGCGCCAAGCGCGACCAGCGCGCCAAGCGACAATTCCCAGATTCGCGCGGGCAGCAGGAAGAACGCAGCGGAAGGGTAGGTCGTCGCCAGCCATCCTCCGATCGCGAACGAGGCGAGTGCGAGGCTGGCGATGACCTGCGCGAGACGCTGCCGGGAGAGCCCCCGGAGCGACCACAGAAGCAGCGGGTAGAGCAGGTAGAATTGCTCCTCCACCGCGAGCGACCAGGTATGGACGAGCGGCTTGGCGTCGGACGCCGCCGCGAAATAGTCCGACGTCAGGTAGAAATAGAAATTCGACCCGAACACGCTGGTCGCCGCCGCGCTGCGTCCGAGATCGCGCAACTGGTTGGGCAGCAGGAGCACGCAGCCGAGCGCCAGCGTGACGGTCATCATCACGAGCAGCGCAGGCAGGATGCGGACGATCCGGTGGCGATAGAAGCGCGCGATCGAGAAGCGCTCCTCGGCGATGTCGCGCACCATGATCGCGGTGATCAGGAACCCGGAAATCACGAAGAAGATGTCGACCCCGACGAACCCGCCCCGCAACTTCGTCACGCCGCAGTGCAGGAGCAGGATGGGCAGGATCGCGAGCGCGCGCAGTCCGTCGATATCCGGCCGATAGCGGAGCGCGCGTCCGTCCTGCGGCGCGGGCGTTCGCGTGCCTGCGGTCGCAGCCGATCCTGTCGCTATGCTCTCGCTCACCTGTACCGACGCCCCCACTTGCGCCGTCGGTCTATAGCGGGTGGCGGCATGCTGCTAGGGCCGGCATGGACGTGCCTGCCGGGCGTTGCTACGCGCAGACGGCGGCGGGGGGCGGATCATCTGGTGACGGGTACGAACGACGAGCCTTCGCAAGCGGCGGGTGCGCCGCGCCTTCGGGTGATGCACGTCATCACGCATCTCGACATGGGCGGTGCCGAGAACGTCGCGCTGGGGTTGATCGATGCCCTGCGCGACCGGGTCGAGTTCTCGCTGTTCGCGGTGCTGCGCCAGTCGCCGTTGAGCAAGGTCGGGCAGGACATGGTCGAGCGGCTGGCGCGCTGGGGCGTGCCGTTCCGGTTCGGCACGGCGCGCGGCTTCAAGTCGGGTGGCGTGGTCTTTGCGGCGCGCTCGCTCGCGCGTGCGGTCGCCGAACAGCGGCCCGACCTGATCCATGTCCATACCGAGATACCGGAGCTGACGCTGGCGGTGGCGGGGCTGATCTCGCGGCGTGTCCGCCGCACGCCGTTGCTGCGCACCGTCCACAATAGCGAGTTGTGGATCGCCTGGGGCGGCATCGGCCGATGGGTGACGCAGCGTCTCGCCAAGGGCGATGCGGTGGCGGTGTCGCGTAACGCCGCCAACGCTGACGCGGCGATCGTCACGCGCGGGCGCCGACCGCTCGCCGACGTCATCTACAACGGCGTGTCGCCACCGGCGGCTTTTCCGATCGTGCGGGAAGAGGGCTCGGTACGCCTGTTGTTCGCGGGACGGCTCGTCCACCAGAAGGGCGCCGACCTGCTGCCTGCCATCCTCCGCGAGGCCCACGCGCGAACGATGCGCCGCGACGTCGTGGTGACGATCGCCGGCTCCGGCGCAATGCGAGACGCGGTGGCGCAAGGATTAGCGGAGGGCCTGGAGGGCTGGGACGTTCGGATGACTGTGCCGATCGAGCGCCTGTCCGAACGCCTGCAAGAGTATGACGCGGTCCTGTTGCCGTCGCGGTTCGAAGGGTTCGCGCTGCTCCCACTCGAGGTATTGATGGCAGGCATCGCGCTGGTGACGACCGACGCTCCAGGCCTCGATGAGGCGATCCCGGCCGACTATCCGTTCAAGGCCCCAGTCGACGACGTCGCGGGGATCGGCGCGCAACTGGCGGCGGTGATCGACGATCCCGCGGCCGCACGCGAGACCGCGGCACGTTACGGCGCAGACCTCGCCCGCAGCTTCAGTCCAGAGGCGATGGCGTCCGCGTATCTGGCACGCTATCGCTCGCGTGGGGATACGGGGGCAGAGTGACGGTCGCAATCGGGATCAAGGCGCTGAACGAGGCGGCGCATATCGACGCCGCGATCGGCAGCGCGCGCGCCGCACTCGACCGTGTCGGCGGCGGTCTGGTTGTGCTCGCGGACAGCGGATCGTCCGACGCGACGATAGAACTGGCGCAGGCACATCCCGGCACGCGGATCGCGCAGCTCGCCGATCCTGCCGAGCGGTCCTGCGGCACGGGGGCACAACTCGCGTTCCAGGCTGCGTCCGAGACCCCCGGCGTCGACTATTTCTACCTGCTCGACGGCGACATGGTCCTCGACCCCGGCTTCCTCGAAGCGGGCATCGCCTTCCTCGATGCAAAACCCCGCCACGCCGCGGTCGGTGGCCGGGTGCGCGAGGTCAACACCGACAGCATCGAGTTCGAACTGCGCGCGCGCAACGATCGCGTGAAGGGAAGCGCGGTGGCGGGCGATGTCGACCGGCTCGATTGCGGCGGTCTGTACCGCGTCGCCGCCGTGCAGCGCGTCGGGCATTTCGCGGACCGCAACCTCCACGCGTTCGAGGAATACGAGCTCGGCGCCCGGTTGCGCGCTGACGGCTGGCGACTGGCGCGGATCGACGTGCCCGCGGTCGAGCATCACGGGCACGCGACCGGCGGCTACCAGCTGATGTGGCGACGGTTGCGCACCGGCTATGCCGGCGGGCCGGGCGAAGTGATCCGCGCCGCCTGGGGGCGCCCACACTGGGCGCAGGTCCTGCGCGGGTTCGCCCAATTGCGCTACAGCGTGATCGTCTATGGCTGGTGGCTGGCGATGCTCGTCGCGCTGGCGATGGGGCAGGGGATCGCCCTGCTTGCGGTCGTGCTGCTGCCCTTGGCGTTCCTGACGATGCGCCGCCGGAGCCTGCGAGTCGGGATCTACTCGCTGGTGACGTGGAACGTGATCGCGATCGGCATGCTTCAGGGCCTCGTACGAGCCCGCCGCCCCGCCGGTGCGCCCGTTGCCGCGCGCGACCTGTCCGCGCCGGAGCGATGAGCACCGCGTCCGGCTATCTCGGCAAGTTCGTCTGGACCGCGGGCACCTTCGTCGTGTCCGCCGGGCTGAAGTTCGGGCTCAACATCGTCCTTGCCTATCTGCTCGCGCCGGAAATCCTGGGCGTGATGGTGGTCGTCAACGCGATCCGGCTCGGCGTCGAATTGCTGACCGATGTCGGGATCGAGCAGAACATCATCCACCACCGCGACGGGCTCGGCCGCCAGTTCCGCGACACCGCCTGGACGCTGCAACTGCTGCGCGGCGTGCTGTTGAGCCTGGTCTTCCTGATCGCCGCGCCGTTCCTCGCGCACGCTTACGGCATCGACGTCCGCATCTTCCTGGTCGCGGCGCTGTCGCCGATGATCGGTGGCGCGCACTCGACCGCGATCTTCGTGCTGGTCAAGCAGATGGAGGTCCGCCGCCGCAACCTGTTCGAACTGTCGTGCGAGGCGCTGGCGTTCGCGGTGCAGGTCGCGCTGGCGGCATGGCTACGCTCGGTCTGGGCGCCGGTCATCGGCCTCGTCCTCGCGGTCGCGATCCGCTCGGCGCTGAGCTACCTGCTGCCCGATCCCGGCCAGCGCCTCCGGTTCGACCGCGAAATCGTCCGGCGGATCGTCCATTTCGGCAAGTGGATCGCGATCACCTCGCTGGTGATGTACGCCGCGACCAATCTCGACCGGCTGTATCTCGGCCGGGTCGCGCCGCTCGCGCTGCTCGGCATCTACGGCATCGCGCGCGCGATCGCCGAGCTGCCGACCACGCTCGCGCGGCGGATGAGCTATCAGATCATCTTCCCCGCACTCGCCAGCGTCTCCGAAGGCGACCGGGCGGGGCAGATGGCGGCGATCGCCGGCTCGCGCGCGGTGTTCACGCTCGGCGTCTGCGCGGCACTGGCACTGGCGGCATCGGTAGCGGACGGCCTGATCCTGGTAATCTACGACCCGCGCTACCAGGCGGCAAGCTGGATGCTGTCGGTGCTGCTCGGCGGTGCGGTATTCGCGGTATTGTCCAACCTCAACGAGGCGTTGCTGCTCAGCGCGGGGCGGCCCTTTTATGCGAGCGTCGCGAACATGATGCGGCTTGCGACGCTCGCCATATTGCTGCCGACCGGCCACCGGTTGGCGGGCTTTCCCGGCGCGGTCGTCGCGGTCGCGGTCACCGAGCTGCTGCAATATGGCTATATCGCGGTCGGCCTGCACCGCGTGCGGATGAGCTTCTGGCGGCAGGACGCGCTCGCGATCGGGGTGGCCTGCGCGGTATTCGCGGTGATGCTGGCGGCACGTTGGCAACTCGGGCTCGGCACGCCGCTGGCGGGCCTTGGGAGGATCGGATGACCCGGCTGCTGATCGTCCATTATGCCGGCGACTACCGGGAGGCCGATCGCCTGCGCCGCGCCACCGGTGGCGAGACCTATTACGGCCACGGCTATGTCCTCGACCAGCTCGCCGCGTGGCAGGCGCAGTACGAGGCGGTCGGGTTCCTGTGCTCGCTCGCGCCCTCCTATTGGGAGACGCTCGACAGCGGCGTGACGGTGATCGGCGCGGATACCAACCCGGACCAGGATCCCGCACCGGTGCTGGCGTTGATCGAACGGTTCGCGCCAAGCCACCTGATCGTGTTCGGGCCGATGCTGCATTTGATCCGCTGGGGGATCGAGCACGACGTCCGGCTGGGCGTGATCATGGCGGATTCGTTCGCCAATCTCTATTATCGCTGGGTCAGGTTCCGGCGGCTGCCGAAGCTGCTCAACGATCCCCGCGTGACGCTGGTCGCCAATCACGGTGCCAACGCCGCGAGGGCGCTGGTCGGGATCGGTTTGCGTGCGGACAAGGTGCTGGCGTGGGACTTCCCGCACGATCGCACGCCCGAGACTCAGGCCAGCAAAGTACATGCGTCGGGACCGCCCTTCACGCTGCTGTTCGTCGGCTCGATCAGCGCCAAGAAGGGCGTCGGCGACCTGGTCCGCGCGGTGGCGTTGCTGAAGGACCGGCTCGACGTCCGGCTCGACGTAGCGGGCCTCGGCGCAACGGAGAAATTCGCGGCGCTCGCGACACGCCTCGGCGTTGCGGACCGTGTCCGGTTCCTCGGGCTCGTCCCAAACGGTGCGATCCCGGCGATGATGCAAGACGCCGACGCCGTAGTCGTCCCCAGCCGCCACAATTTCCCCGAAGGCCTGCCGCTGACGCTGTTCGAAGGGCTCGCCTCGCGCACGCCGGTGATCGCGTCGGACCATCCGATGTTCCGCGGTCATCTGGAGGACGGCGAGAGCGCGCTGGTGTTCGCCGCCGGCAAGCCACGCGCGCTGGCGGATGCGATCGCGCGGCTGATGACCAATCCGGCGCTGTATGCGCGGGTGTCGCAAGGGTCGGCGGCGGCGTGGCACCGGATGCAGAACCCGGTCAAATGGGGCGAGATGATCGATCGCTGGGTGCGTGACGATGCCGAGGATCGCGCCTGGCTGTCGGCGCACACCGTCGCGGCACTGAACGGGCCGGCATGACGGCTCGAACCGGCGCTATCCATTTTACGATGACGCATTCGACGGCCGGCGGCTTGCGCGAACTCTGGGACGACATCGCCGAGGGACTGATCGCACGCGGCCATCCGGTGAAGCGCTTCGTCCTCTATCCGCCGGCCGATGCGGAGGGCGAAGGCGTCGACATGGCGGTCTGGCACCATGTCGTCGACGCCCGCCCGCGATCGGTCCTCGCCGCGATCCGCACGTTCGCGGCGCTGGTCCGCTATCTGCGCCGCGAGCGACCTGCCGCGGTCGTGTCGGCGATGCCTGCCGCGAACGTGCTGCTCCCGCTCGCGGTGACGATCGCGCGCGTGCGCACCCGGGTGTTCCTGTCGCATCACTCGCCGACCGATACGCATAACCGCCTGCTCGACCGGATCGACGGCTGGACCGGCAGCCTACCGTGCGTCGCCGGGATCATCAGCGTGTCGGACGCGGTCGGCGCGACGCTGGCGCACAAGCCCGCGACCTATCGCGCGCGGACGCTCACGATCCACAACGCGTTGTCGGAGCGGGTCGAACGCGTCCTCGACGCCTTGCCTCGGGCAAAGGCGGCGGGCGACCGGTTGCGCGTCGTCGCGCTGGGGCGGCTGTCACACCAGAAGAACTATCCGATGCTGATCCGCGCGATGGCTGAAGTGCCGGGCGCGGATCTGGAGATCGTCGGCGGCGGCGAGGACGAGGCGGTGTTGCGCACGCTCGTCGCGGACCTGAACCTCGGCGACCGCGTGACGTTCGCCGGCCTGATCCCGCGCGACGCCGCGCTCGCCAAGGCTGCGTCCGCCGACGTCTTCGTCCAGGTTAGCCGCTACGAAGGACACAGCCTCGCGTTGATCGAGGCGGCGCGGCTAGGCCTGCCGCTGGTCGTGTCGGACGTGCCGGTGCAGGTCGAGGGCATCACCGCCCGCGACGGAACGCGGTGCGGGATCGTCGTGCCGCTCGACGACCCGGCCGCGCTGGCGGCTGCGCTTCGGGGATTGCAGGACGATCCCGCACGCCGGGCGCACTGGGCGAATCTCGCCGCGCGGCTGGGCGCCGAGGCGTCGAACGCGCGAATGCTGGATCGGTACGAGGCGGTACTGGCTCCCGCGGCACCGGCGCGATAGGAACAGGTCATGGCGACGGCGATCAACGTAGCGCGACGACCCGCAGCGGGGCCGATCACGCCCCAGCAACGCGCGACGCGCCTGCGTACGCGGCGGCGCTATGCCATCGCCAATGCGTGTTTCGTGGTGTTCCTCGCGCTGGTGCTGGTCGGCACGTCGGCGTTCCAGGAATGGGCGTTTTCCGGGGCGATCGGCCAAGGCGACGCGGCCAACCAGGTGCTGCACGTCGTCATCTTCGTGATGCTGCTCGCGGGCAGCGGCATGCCGAGCAAGCGTCAACTGTTCTGCATTCCCCTCGGACTTGCGCTGTTGCTCGCCTATTGCTTCTTCTCGGTGACCTGGGCGATCGCGCCGTTCATCTCGTTCCGGCGGATTACGCTGACCGCGCTCGTGGTCTGGGTGACGTTCCGGCAGATCAACGATCTCGGTACCGAACGCGCATTGAAGCTCATTCGCTACGTGTTGATCGCGGTGCTGATCATCAATTACCTGATGGTGTTCTTGACGCCGTACGGCATCCATTCGGAAGTGTTCGGCGAGGAATCGTCGGTGGTCGGTGACTGGCGCGGAATCATCCCGCACAAGAACGTCGCTGGGGCAGCGTGCGCGTTCACCGTGCTGTTCTTTACGTTCGACAACCGGCAGTTCCCGCGGATCGTTTCCGCGCTGGTGATCGCGGCGGCGACGATCTTCCTGTATTATACGCATTCGAGCACGTCGGAATTGTCGCTCGTCCTTGCGCTGGCGATGGGTTTTGCGATCCGGCCCTATGATGCCAGCCACCGCTTCGCCGTCGGGATTTGCCTGGCGATGGTCGTCGGGCTGGCGTTGCAGATCCTGTTCGTAAACCTCACGGCGTTGAGCGATTTCGTCAACGATCCCGGTGCCTTGACTGGCCGCGGCGCGATCTGGCCGCTGTTGTTCGAATATGCGCGCGAGCATCTCTGGACCGGCGCCGGTTTCAGTTCGTTCTGGCAGATCGGCCCGGACAGTCCGATCTGGACGCTGACCAGTGGTTGGGTCGCGGTCTATGCCGCGCATGGGCATAACGGCTTTCTCGACCTGCTCGTCACGATCGGCCTGCCCGGCCTGGTGTTGGCGATCGTCGTGATGATCGTCTGGCCGTTGCTGCGGCTGCTGCTCAGCCAGTCGATCGGCAAGCCGCGGCGATCGCTGCTGGTGGCGATCATCATCTTCTGCGCCGGGCATAATCTGGCCGAATCCACGTTGCTGAACACCGCGTCGCTCGTCGAAGTCTTCCTGTTGATCGCGATCGCGATCACCTATCGCGAGTCGGATGCTAGCCCTGGCGCGCATCATGCGCTGCGTGGGCGGATGACGCGGTTGCTGCGGAGGCCGGCCCGGCTGTCGCGCCGCTGATGGCCCGCGCGATCGGTTCGGCGCGATTGTGGGGACTGGCGGACGGGCTGTTTCCCGCAGAGGATAGCGCCGCGCGACCGCCGGCACGCCATTGGCCGCTACGCCTCCTGATCTTCATCATTTGGCTCGCGCTCGTCGCGTTCCTGGTCGCGCATCATGTGATGTGGCGCGACGAGGTCCGCGCTCTCAGCCTCGCGACGCAAGGGGCGTCGATCCTCGACATGCCGGCGGCGGCGCGCGGTTACGGGCATCCATTGCTCTGGCATGTGCTGCTCCGGTTCGGCACCGACCTGCTGGGGACGAAACTCGTCCTGCCCGGCCTCGCGCTGGCGATCGGCATCGTTGCCGCGGCGATCCTGGTGTTCGTCGCCCGCCTGTCCTTGCCGGTGATGATCCTGACGCTGTTCGGCGGGTTCGCGACGTTCGACTATGTGGTGATGGCGCGGAACTACGGGCTCGCGATGCTGCTGCTGTTGCTCGTCGCCTGCACTTATCCACGGGTTCGGGAGCGCGGCCGTTATCCGACGCTCATCCTGGGCGGCCTGCTGTTCCTGCTGTGCAATGCCAACGTCCATTCAGTCGTGCTGGCCGGCGCGTTCGGTATCTTCTGGCTAGGCGACCTGATCGTGCAGGAGGGATGGGGCTGGAGCCGGGCGAAGCGGCAATGGCTCACCGCGATGATCGTCGCCGCCGCTGGGGCGTTGCTCGCGTTCGTGTCGGTCTATCCGTCGGTCGAGGACGCACCCGCCGCCGTGCATCGGAGTTTCGGTCAGACGTTGCTCCACCTCATACCCGGCGTCGAGTTCCAGCGGATTTTCGGCAATTTCAACGCGAGCCTGCCGGTCACGATCCTGGCGGCGGTGCTCGTTACCGGCAGCGTCGCCGCCTTTGCGCGCCGCCCCGCCGCCCTCGTCGCGGCGATCGCGGCGCTGGCTGGGCTGCAACTGCTGTTCGTGTTCGTCTACCCGGGCCACTATCGCCACGACGCGTTGCTGATTGTGTTCTTCGTCGTGTTGCACTGGCTGACGGCGAAGGGGTTCGGCGGCTGGCACGACACGGTATTCACCCGCCGCGCAGAGCGGATCGGCCGGATAGCCTTTCTCGCTCTGCTCGCCGCGCAGCTTCCCGCGACCGCGCGCGCCGTCGTCCAGGCGGCGAAGGCGCAGCCGCAGGGCGAGGCGAAAGCGCTCGTCGACCTGCTCGCGACCAAGGGCCTGTCCCGGTCGGCCGTGATCGCAGATCCGGACTTCCTGATCGAGAGCATCGCCTATTACGGCGCGAATCCGACCTGGTCCGTGCGGCGCGATCGGTTCACGTCGCTCGTGCCGATGACGCTGGCCGAGACCGCGCCGATGAGCCCGGGTCGGCTGCTCGCGACTGCAAAGCGCCTCACCGCGGCTACGCGCAGGCCGGTCGTTATCCTGCTCTCCGCGTCGCTCGACGATATCGGGCAGCGCACGGTCATCGATCGCGGCACGTTCGGGCCGCTGATCCTCGATCCGGACGACATCGCCAAGTTCCGCGCGGCAACGACCAAGCTCGCGACACTGCGGACTGCGTCGGGCGATGAAGTATATGACGTGTATCGACTTGCACCGTAACATCCGCAATTACCGTCGCGGGCTTGCCATGCCTTGGTGGGCTCGCGCATAGCATCCTCAATACAGGTCAGACGTTTGCGGTCTTGTAAGATCTGGACGGGGAGACGAGCCGCTGTTCGAACGCGATCATCACAGTACTGCGCCGAACGCCGTCGATGCGTCCGTTGTCGATGAAAGCCGCGTGCGGACCGCGATGATCGGCGGCATGAAGATCGCCCGGCTGCGGCGCGACGAACTCGCGGCGTTGATGCTGGCCGACACAGCGCGCGCGCGGGCCGGGACGCTGGCGGAACCGCGCATCGTCACCTCGGCCAATGGCAGCGTCATCGCCGCCTATAATCGCGACGAGGAGTATCGACGGCTGATCGACGGCGCGGATATCGTCGATGCGGACGGCATGCCGCTGGTATTCGCCAGCCGGCTCTTGTGCCGCGAACCGCTCGAGGAGCGCATCGCCACCACCGATTTCCTGCTCGACGCGGCGACCATCGCCGCGCGCGATGACATCCGCTTCTTCTTCCTCGGCTCGCGCCCGGGCGTCGCGGCCCGCGCCGCGCAACATCTCCGCAGCCGCTTCCCCGGCCTCAAGGTCGTCGGCACACGCCACGGGTTCTTCTCGGCGGGCGCGATCCCGGACATCTGCGCGAAGGTTCGCGCATCCGGCGCCGACGTGTTGTGGATCGGCATGGGCAGCCCCGCGCAGGAGCGGTTCGCGGTCGACAACCGCCATCTGCTCGGCGGGGTCGCGTGGATCCGGACCTGTGGCGGGCTGTTCGACCATTATGGAGGCGGCGTATCGCGCGCGCCGGCATGGATGCAGGCGACCGGGCTGGAGTGGCTCTACCGTGCCGCGCGCGAACCGGTGCGGCTCGGTTGGCGCTATCTCGTGACAAGTCCGGTCGCGATCTACTATCTGGCAACCAGAACGCATGATTGACAGCCCTCGCGCGGGGCCGGGATCGGCAGGGAGTTCGATGGAACCACATGTACGCCGCACCGTCCGCTACGAGGATTTCGTCCAGCCCCGCCGCCGTCGCTGGCCGTGGATCCTGGGCGTCGTGATGCTGCTCGCGCTCGCCGCCGGGATCGCCGCCTTCTGGTTCGGGAGCGATCACCAGGCGCACGCCGCGCCGCCCGCTTTGTCGCAGGCGGGTGGCCCGGTCGCATCCGAAGCCTATCAGTGGAAGCACGTCGCGATCGGCGGCGGCGGCATGATCTCCGGCCTGTCGAGCGATGCGTCGGGCGAGACCTTCGTCGCGCGCACCGACGTCTATGGCGCGTATATCTGGGACGCGTCGGCGAACCGCTGGAGCCAGCTCGTCACCGCGGCATCGATGCCCGACAGCATTCGCACGCAGAACGGCGCCGCCGCGGGCGCGTACGAGATCGTCGTCGCCCCTTCGCGCGCGCAACGCATCTACATGGCGTTGCAGGGCCGGGTCTATCGCTCGGACGATACCGGCAGGCACTGGGTCCAGCCCAATGCCGGCAATCCCTTCCCGATAGTGTGGGACGCGAACAGCGAGTTCCGCCTGCACGGTCCGTTCATGGCGGTCGATCCGACCAATCCGGACATCGTCCTGCTCGGCACCCCCGCGACCGGGCTGTGGCGCTCGACCGATGGCGGCGCACAGTGGGCCCATGTTGGCTCGGTCCCGGTCAGCAAGGATCGCAAGCCCGATGCGGGCGCGCAGACACCCGGCACGATGCTGTGGTTCGAACGACCCGCCGGCGGCAAGCCGACCGGGCGGCTGTTCGCGCTCGCGTCGGGTGCCGGCATGTTCGTGTCGAGCGATGCGGGTGCGACGTTCCGCCCCCTTCCGGCGGTCGGGTCGCAGCCAATGACGCTCCAGCGCGGTACGTTCGATCGTCGCGGCACGTTCTTCGGCGTCGATGATCTGACCAAGTCGATCTGGTCGTACCGCGACGGACGCTGGCGCGATCTGACCGCGGACCTCGGCCTGACCGTGCGCGAATATGCCGCGGTCGTCGCCAATCCCCATGCCGACCAGGTGATCGTCGTCGATCGCGGCGGGCAGGGCTATGCCAGCGCCGACGGCGGCGCGACTTGGAACAGCGTATCGCACAGCGCGAAGGCCGGGGCGGGCGATCCCCCCTGGCTCCGCGTCGCCAACGCACCGTTCTTCACGACCGCGGACATGATGTTCGATCCCGTCGTCCCGAACCGGGTCTGGGTCGCGGCGGGCATGGGCGTGTTCTACGCCGACGTACCGCCCGGCACGGGCGCGCTCGACTGGGTCAGCCAGACTCGCGGGATCGAGGAACTCGTCGCCAACGACGTGATCCAGCCATCCGGCGGCTCGCCGATCTTTGCCGGCTGGGATTTCGGTATCCACGTGAAGGACGATCTCAACGCCTATTCGACGACGTTCGGCCCCGGCGAGCGTGCCTTGATGACCGTCCCGCAGCTCGACTGGACGCCGGCGAAGCCCGGCTTCGTCGTCAGCAACGCGTCCGATGCGCGGATGGGCTGCTGTTCGGAGGACGGCAACGCGGTGATGGCGGGCACCAGCACAGACGGCGGCCGCAAATGGGCCAAGTTCCCGACGCTACCGACACCGCCTGGCACCAAGGACGACGATCCCTGGCGAATGTCGTTCGGGACGATCGCGGTCTCGTCCGGCGATCCGCAGAACATCATCTGGGCACCCGCGTTCAACCGCCAGCCCTATTACACCAAGGATGGCGGCCGCAGCTGGACACCGGTCCGCCTGCCCGGCGCGAGCGGTGACACCCCCGGATCGTTCCAGGCGCAGTGGATGCAGCGCAAGACGCTGACCGCGGACAAGGCCGTCCCCGGCACCTTCTACCTCTATCATAGCGGCGGTGGCGCGAACGCCGGTCTCCAGGGCCTGTGGCGGACGACCGATGGCGGCGTCGGCTGGGACAAGGTGTTCGACGGCGAACTCGCGCCGTCGAGCGAACTCGCGGCAAAGCTCCGGTCGGTGCCTGGCCATCCCGGCAACCTGTTCTTCACCTCCGCCTTCGAGCACACCAGCGATACCGGCCTGCGTCGCAGCGTCGACGGCGGCAAGACCTGGCAAACCGTCACCGGCGTTACCCGCGTCGACGACATCGCGTTCGGCAAGGCGGCCAAGGGCAAGACCTATCCGACGCTGTTCCTGTCGGGGCGCGTGGCCGGCGAATACGGCATCTGGCGCTCGGTCGACGACGCCGCGAGTTGGCAGCAACTCACCGACTTCCCGGTCGGTACGCTCGATCAGGTCAGCGTGGTCGGCGCCGATCCCGACGTCTTCGGCCGGGTGTATCTCGGTTATGTCGGCTCGAGCTGGATATGGGGCGAGCCTGCTCCGTGCAAACCTGCCGCCTATCGTCCGCTCGCGGACCGGCAATGCTCGTCGGTTCGCTAAAGGATAGTTCCGTGGGCGCGGGAGCGGTTCAGGCGGACTGACGCTCCCCGCCCGCTAGCGTCAGTCCGAGATCGTAGCCGGCGCTACTTTCGTTTGCACGGGAACGCGCGCTGCAGTGCGTCGCGCACCACGAACGACGGTGCGCCGGTCGCCTTCTTGCCCCGCGTCCGCAGATATTTACGCGCGGTCGCCATGACCTCGATGTTGGAAGAGCGCGTCGGCGACGGGCAAATCTGGCGGGCCAGTGAGAGCGTGTCGAACGCCGCCAGGATGTAGCCGGTGCAGAATGTCGGCGCAGGGTCGTTGTCCTTGCCGCGACACTGTTCGACGAGCTGATCGGTGGTGAGCGCGCTCACGACGACCGGTCGGTCTGCCGCGGCAGCAAGCAGGGCAAGCGCCAATATCATCGTCTTCGTCCCTTTCGACGTCGCCCCGACCGGGGTCCGCCACTGTTCCTGCGTATCGGCAAAGCCACGATGGCCAGCCTGGATACACCTACTTGCTCGCCACGCTATTCAGATACGGCAGCAGGCGCACGCGGGGGAACACCTCGTCGAGCGACTTGGTATCGGGCAGGATATAGACCACGCCGCCTTTTCGCTGCAGCAGCGGGCGAAGCTTTTTCGTATAGAAACTGGTGCCGACATTGATGCAGCCGAAGCTGATCCGATTGTCGTCCGGCGTCGGAGACAGCAGCCGTTCGACGCGATGCTCCGACTTGTGCGTGGTGATCACCGCATGCAGTGCCACCGAATTCGTATAATCCACCCAGAGGACTCGCTGGCGGCCCAGCGCCTTGCCGAATTTCGCGACGAACCTGCCCGCGGGCGTCGTCCGTTCGGCCGGACCGATCTCCGCAAGGTTCTTCGCGCCGACGCCGGGCGTCGAATCATCGCCTATGCCGACGCCGAGCAGGACAGGCGTCTGTCCCTGATAGTCGCCCTTGGCGCTGAACAGGAACAACGTCGCCGTCGGCTTGTCGATGACGACGTAGGGCAGGGTCCCATTGTCGTGGGCGGCCGTCACCCATGCGATCATGCGGTTGGCCGTTTCCGATCGCATGGGTTCCGGGTCTTGGGTCACGTCCTCGGCCGGAACGGCTTTCGGACGTGGTTTCGCCACGGCTTTGCGGTCGCGCGTGTGCGATACGGCCTTGCGGTCGGTCGCGTGCGACGGGGGGGCCGTGGCGAAACCCGGTTGCGCTGCAAGCACTGCGATCATGAGCACCGCGGCTATGCCAGTACGCGAGGCGATACGGCACGGCCCGTCTACGGCGGCGGTCCTGTTCAGCAGATTTGTCCCTTCAGGCAACCGGAGTGCGCGATGCTGCGCTTAGCCGCGTGGCTTGCGCTGCCGCTGTTGCATCTGCTGCTCCATGCCATCGACGCGACCGTTGATCTGGTCGATCCGCTGACCGTTCTGCTGCGCCTGACCGGCAGCAGCCTGAGCCTGTGCCAATGCCTGGCCGGACGTGCCCTCGACGGTACGCAGGCGCCCGTCCATGCCGTCGATGCGGGTGTTCACGGTAGCGATCTGCTCCCGGACGAAGCCCTTCGTGGCGCAACCGCCAAGGCCCGTGGCGCCGACCAGGATCAGCGCGACCGTGGTAAATTTAGGAAGATTGGAACGCATATACTCACCTCTCCGAACGTGGATCGCATCATCCATCCCACGCCAGCGGCGCACGACAATCGATTTTAGTCGAGACGTGCGGCTTATACGTCGGGAACCACGCGCCGGGCTTCGCCGATATGCGCGTCGTTTTGCCAGTTTTGCGGCGTTCAGAGGTTGGCCGGTTCGCGATAAGTTGAGCGTTTGCAAGGCGATGGTAGACTAGCGGCGTATCACGACTGAGCTCGGTAAGCCGCGCGGCCCACGGTCTTCCTCACTTTGCAGCGCGGGACTGCGAGAGTGTTCGTGAGAGGCGAGTTTAGACTGTTCGCTGGAATGCGATCGGACCTGCATGTCGCGGTCGTGAACGCTGCGTCAGCGTCTGTCTCCGCCAAATCGGTCGCGGACCGATGGTCCACCTTTAGCGGTGGTAGCTCCGCGCTCGAACGCCGTTGGTGAAGCCCGCCAATCGCCTTCACCAACGGCCCGGCGCCATTACGCTTCCTGGTAATATTCCGAATATTGCTTCGAATAGTAATAATACGAACCGACTGCCTGCGAGCTGGTGTCGACCATCGTGAACATCGAGCCGACCAGGTTGGCGCCATCCGACTTCAGCCATGCGGCGGCCGAGGTGACGGCGTGCTTCGGCGTGTTGTTCCAGCGGATCACGAGAGCGACCGCATCGGCCAGGGCCGCGAGGAAGCGACCATCCGCCAGACCGACGAGCGGCGGAAGATCGAGGATGATCGTGTCGTAGCGCTCGGACAGCTGTTCGAGGATCTTCGGCATCAGGTCGTTGCCGAACAGATTCTCGGACGAGAAGAATGGCTTGTGGATGATAATCTGGTCGAGATTCTGCAACCCGCTCGGCTCGATCGCCTCGTCGAGCGTCACGTCGCCGTGCAGCAGTTCGACCAGGCCGACGCCATCCGCCTTGGTCTGCGTGATCATCCGCAACTGCGCGCGCCGAACGTCCGCATCGACGATGATCGTCCTGTCGCCGTTCATCGCCATCACGCGCGCCAGTGCCAGCGCGGTGGTGGTCTTGCCTTCGCCCGGCAGGGCCGAGGTAAGCGCGATGATCTTCGGCCGAGGCTGGCCACGGACGCCGAGCAGCGAGGCGCGGGCATTGCGCAACGCTTCGGAATATTGCGACGTCGGCTTGTCGACCACGATATCGGCAGGGTGATCCTGCCGGATATTCGGGATCGCCGCGATCAACGGCACGCCCAGCTCGCTTTCGACTTCGTCGATGCTGCGCATGCCGGTGACCAGCATTTCCTGTGTCACGATGACCGCGATGCCGACGCCGAACCCGGCGATGAGCGACAACAGGAACAGCAGCGGGCGGTTCGGCCAGCTGGGCGACTGTGGCGGCTCGGCATTGTCGATGATCTGCGCCTGCGCGATCGAGTTCTGCGCAGCCTGACGCGATTCGAGCGCCATCTGCGAAATCTTTTCGTACGCGTCGTGCTTGCCGTCGGCGTCGCGCTGGAGACTGGCCGCGATGACCGAGGCGCGGGCGTTGTTGGACTGCTTCTGCTCAAGCTGCGTCATCGATCCGCGAAGGCTCGCGGCGCGGGCGTCAGCGGCCCCGGCATCAGCGCCGAGCGACCGCACGACACGACCCATTTCCTTGTTCAGCTCGGCATCGATGCCCGCGACCTGATCGCGGACCTTGATGAAGTCCGGATGCCGTTCGCCGTACCGGCCACGTACGTCTTCCATCGTCTGCGACAAGACTGCGCGCTGACGGCGGAGATCCTGGATCGTCGCCGACTGCCGAACGTCGGAAATCGCGTCGAGCGTACCGCGGCTGACCTGCTGGCGAGCCGACTGTTCCTTGGAGCGTGCTTCGGCGGCGAAGGACTCCGCGCTAGCCAACTGGACGGAGAGCGGTGCGACCTGCTGGTCGACGATCGTTCCGGTCTGGTTCGAGGCACCGCGGACGATACCGGCCTGCGCCTGGTACTGCGCGACACGCTCGTCGGCGACGCGGATGTCGGCCGCGAGTTCGTCCATGCGCTTCTGGTACCACGCCGTCTGGCGCTCGGCGCTACCGATCTTGTTGCCGACCTTGGTATCGAGATAGCCGGTCGCGAACGCATTGGCGATGCGTGCGGCCTTGTCGGCGGATTCAGAATTGAAGCGGATCGCCATGATATAGGTCAGGCGATCGCGCGCGACGTCGAGGTGGCTGTTGACCGACCGCGCGACGACATCGAGCTTGGCCGCCGGCGACAATGCAGGCTTGCCTTCGGGGGGCGGGCCACCACTGAATTCCGGATCGTTGAGCAGGTTGAGCCGCTTGACGACGACGCGCGCCAGGTCGAGCGAGCGGATCACCGACACCTCGGTCTCGATCGCCTCACTGGCGAGCTGCGCCTGCGCATCGTTGGCGGTGCGCGCCAGCGGGTTGCGGCTCGGATCGATCTGGATGCGGGTCACGCCCTGATAGACCGGCGTGATCCGCAGCGTCAGGATGATGCCGATCGCAGCGACCACCGCGGTGATGCCAAGGAGGATCAGGATGCGCCGGCGGATGACGTCGCGCACCGTGCGGATCACGTCGCTCAACCGGGTCTCGGGCTCTGCCGCGTTCACGACCTTCATGTCAGGATTTTCCTAAGTATCTGGCGGACAGGCCGTTGTTCTTCAGTTGAGACATGGTTGCGTCCTATCGTCTGATACGGATCGAGAAACGTGCACGCAACTCGTCAAAAGGATTGCCGAGGCCGACGCCGCTCGGTTTGTTGGATCCGTAGCCGATGTTCGCATCGAGACCGAGCCATCGCGTGATCTGGTAGCGGCTGCCGACTTCCGCGCGATAGACTTGCGTGGAACTCGACCGCTCCGGATACTCGCGCTTGCTAACTTCGCCGCCGACCGTGACGATCAGATTGTACAGAAGTTCGTGATCGACCGTGACTCGGATCCGGTTGTCCCAGGAACTACCCGCGTTGGACAAGTCGACGTCGATCAACCGGCGTTGCAGGAGAATGCCGACCGTCGTCAGTTCGCTCGGAAACCAGTCCGCGCGTGCCTCGACCGACAGGCCGCTCGTCGTGCGATACGTCTGGCTCGCGTCGAACTTGCGATAACTATAGCCGATACCGACGGTGCCGCGCGCGACGCCGGCGATATCGAAATTCGATCCGAACACGCCGCGATAACCGTTCGAATCGCGGTTGGGTGCGCCGAACGCCTGCGCCAGACCGTAGTTGTTCCGGTCGGCCTCGAGCCGCGCGTAGAGCGACAAGCTGGGGCTGAAACCGAGTTCATACGTGCCGGTGCCGGCATAGGTGACGCGATCGCGATACCGCTGGTCGCGGATCAACCCGTCCGCAAAGCGCACCGAACTGAATTCGTACGAGGTGCGATCGATCGTCCCGATCACGCGCGACCGGCCGGAATCGTACGACGTCCGGGTCCCCAGGAACGTGCGCAGATACCGCGACGGCTCGATCAGATTCGCGACGACGTCGGCGGAGAACGGCGACTCGTACGTTCGGTCTGCCTGTGCGTCGAGCCGCACCGTCAGGTCGCGCGTCACGTCGATGCGACCGCTGCCCTGGACGTTCCACGCATCCTGATTGCGGATGGTCTGCTTGGCGAAACGCCGGATGTCCGCAGCGCCGGTAAGCCGCAACTGATGCACCGACCAGTCGGACGCCACGTTCACATACGGTTCGAACGACGTGTAGACGTCGGACTTCTTGTTCGTATTGTCGTTGAAGATGTTGTCGCTGTAACCGATCGACGTGTTCAGCTGCGGGTTTACGATAAAACTGCCCAGCCGGACGCCCAGCGCGTCGTATTCGGGCCGCCCACGTTCGACGACACCTACATTGTGACCGCGATCATAGTCGTCACCGCTGGTTGTCGCTGGCGGGAGCAACAGGCTGCTGGTCTGCGCGGCGGCAACGGCCGGGGTAAGCGCGGACGCTGCGATCAGTGTACCGCGAAGCCACAGCGCGGCTGTCCGGTGCCTCGACGCGGCGCGCGTCTGCGTGATGCTGCGTACCCCCGTCATATCGTCCGCGTCCCAGGTCCGGCTCGTCGAAAACAAGCGATAGCGTATCGACCGGCCTGACCGGATCGTGCTCGGTATCAGAAAAACCGCTCCGTCAGGCGGATCGTGTCGCCCGGATAGATTCGCAGGTTGGGCGTCAGGACATATTCCTGTTCATATTGATCACCGAACCGGCGGATGCGGACGGTCGCCTTGCGCGCGCGGGGCGTATAGCCCTGTGCCGTGGCGATCGCATTCAAAGCGGTCAGCCCGCTCAGATAGGGATATTGGCCGGGCGAGCGGACTTCGCCGAGGATGAAGAACGGGCGGTAGGTCGCCACTTCCATGTTCACGCGCGGATCGCGCAGATAGCCATCGGACAGGCGCGCCTGCACCTCCTGCGTGACACGCTCGATCGGCTTGCCCGCGACCTGCACGTTGCCGATCAGCGGCAGCGAGATCTCGCCGTCGCTGCTGACCGAGAAGTCGCCGCTCAATTGCGGTTCATTGTAAACAATGACGCGAATCTTGTCGCCAGCGCCTAGTTTGTAGATGTCGTCGCTCGCTGCGCCCTCGGCATAGCGTTCACCGCTCGAAATAGGGGGCGGGCCGGATTTCGAACATCCGGCAAGCGCAAAGGCGGCTAGCAAGACAAAAGCCGCTCTATTTTTCACGCAAACCCCCATTTACACTGTCAGTTCTTGGCTAACATGCCGACAATAAAGCATCAAGGTAATTTGTTGCATCGCGGTATCTATCGGAGACCGGGTCTGTCGGGCTCACCGGCCCGTTTGCCGGAGAGAAAATGCCGTAGTTGTCGGATCTTGGAGGTCTTGGCGGGCTGATGAACGATCTCCGCCAATTGCTCGACAAACGCATCCGAGGCGATGGTATTGAGCGTCGGATACGCAGTCAGGTCATCGACCCGCTCGAGCAGCGCGCGCAGTTCGACTTCCGTGTCCGCGGGGTAGATGCCGGGGCGATCGCCAAATTGCCGCAGGGTCGCGAACTGGTGGCCGTTGCGATGTTCGCCCAGCTTGTGGTTTCGCGGCATCACGATGATCGGCTTGCCGAATTCCATCGCGGTGATGATCGATCCCATGCCGGCATGGCAAACCATCACGCGACACTCCTTCTGCAGATCGCGGAAGACGTCGTAGGCGACGTGCGCGAAGCTCTTCAGGGCGACCGGGCGATAGCGGGTCGGCCCTACCTGCGCGATCACATCGGAGCGACCATGGTCGACCGCCCATCCGTCGACCGCGCGGATCAGGCGATCGAAAGGCAATTGCGTACCGACGGACACTAGGATCACAGGATTTGCCCTAGGTAACGCAGCGACGGGTTCTCGTCGGCGAGATGTTGCCACTGCGCGATTCGCAGATCGGCGAACGGCTTCACGAGGCGCCCCGACAGCGACAATGTTTCGCTGTTGGCGATGCTGTCGATCCAGATCGTTCGTGCGCCAAACATCTTGGCGATCATCAGCGCCAGCGCGCCCGGTGCGGCACCGGTCGACACGACCAGGTCTGGATCGAACGCGCGGAAGACTCGCAGCAAGCCAAGCAGGGTAGGTGCCATCGCCCACGCCGAATCCCGCGCGGTGTCGGCGATTTCAAGAACCTCGCGGTCGCCGAGCGGGGGCGTCATGCCTTTGGACGTGCTGACGAATTGGCAGTCGGCGCCGACGAACGCCGCGCGAAGACGGTGAAGTTCGATCCAATGCCCACCGGCCGAGGCGACAAGCAGGACGCGCATTGGGGTGCCGCTATCCGGATTTACCGGGAAGCGCAAATGATCGATCGATGCAACGGGTGTATTCGTTCGCCGCGGCGTAGATTCCGCTGAGGATGTGGCAGTATCGCTGTCATTGCCCGGGTTCACGAAGAACCGCTCGGGCAGGGAACGGGCTGACGTTGATCCGACCTCAGCCACTTTGTCGCGTCCCCATCTTGCGCCACCAGTCCATCGGGATCATGCTCGACTTGGTGCATACCGTCCGTGACTGGCGCTCTTCAATTATCGGCCAGCCCATGGGATGTGCAGTGCTCCACTATCGCAGACTTTGATATTCCAGCAATCGAACCAATTGATCGCAATGGCATATTCAAGTTAGATCGCCGCGCTTCCCCCACGACCTTGCGGGAAACGCTATACCGGAGATGTTGCGTTGCCAAGCACCGATTCTGGTGACCGAATATATGCCATCGGTGACATCCACGGCCGATACGACCTTCTCCAGATGTTGATCGCGCGGATCGGCGAGCATTCTGCAAGCTTGCCGCCGGCCCGCTCGCTCTACGTGGTTTTGATCGGAGACGTCGTCGATCGGGGACCGCAAAGCGCCGAGGTGCTGGCGATGCTTTATGGTCTCCAGCGCCAGAACAGCCGCGTCATCGTCCTGCTCGGTAATCATGAAGAGGCGATGCTTCAGGCGCTCGACGGCGATCCGGACGCATTGCGGCGATGGCTCGCGGTGGGCGGCGATGCGACGCTCGCCAGCTTCGGCATCGCGCCGCTGCGCATCGACGACGACCCACGCGACTATATGAACGGCGCGCGCCGCGCGATCCCGCGGCAATGGCTAGCCTGGCTTCGTCAATTGCCGCTCAGCGTCCAGTCCGGAGACTATTACTTCGTCCATGCGGGTGTTCGTCCCGGTGTCGCGCTTGCGCGGCAGGTACGCGACGACATGCTGTGGATCCGTGGCGAGTTCCTTCGGTCCGAACGCGACTTCGGCGCGGTCGTCGTCCACGGACATAGCATTACCCCCGATGTCGATGTCCGCGAGAACCGGATTGGTATCGATACCGGTGCGTATCGAACAGGCGTTCTCAGTGCGATCTACTTGGAAGGTGAAAAAAGGGACATACTTGCTGTCTCGTTGCCAATGTGAACTCGTGAGAGTGAGCAACTGCAGCAAATTGTAAAAAACAAACGGGCCTATTGTAAGGAACATGCAATTTAGGCAATTGATCCAGGTTAGTGGTGCGATCCCTGTACTTGACTCTTCTGCCAGCACGTGAGTAACTGAAGTATAGGCGCGGAACCGCCGTATTCAGGGGTCGGAAATCATGTTCAAAAAGATCATTCTTGGAGCGGCGCTCGCTAGCCAGGCTTTCATCGGTACCGCGTATGCAGCACCGGCGCGTCCGCAAGCAGTTAGCTTCGACAGCGTAAAGATGGTCGATGCCGCCGGTTCGCCGATGCGCATCGGAACGTCGGCTAAGCGCAAGAATGATCTTGCTGGCGCGCCATTCCTGCTGCCGCTGCTCGGTGTCGTTGCCCTGGTTGCAGTGGTTGCGGTCGTTGCCAGCGGTGGTGACGACGACTCCAGCCCGAACTGATCGGCTGATGCTGCCTCGCTAGGCACGCGATCGCGAGAGTTATTGAGGCGAAGCATTCGAACGAGTGCTTCGCCTTTATCTTTTTTGTGCCTTTCAGTGGTTTTCGATCCACGGTCGCGTTCGGTAACGTCAAAAGCGTCCGGGTGGCGACGTCGACGACTTACCGACTGGTGGCGTGATCTTCGCCAACTGCCGTTGATCGACGAATCGGCATGATCGTCCTGGCCGAGCGCGACGATCGATCGCCTGGCTGGCTCACCTGCCTGTCCCAGTCCTTATCGAAGCGGTCCACCGATGGCTTTACGTAACGTACGATCGCTGACGGCAGGCGCGGGATCGCATGACCCGGTGGACGCCATCGTCAAGCCGTGCCGCAGCGAGCATCATCGCTACGGTGCGTGGGGGCGTTCCGCATGAGCGGCATGAACGAGCGTCGCGGCTCTCGAAGAGAGAGTGGCCGGTCCGGCGGGCGGTCGAGCGGACGGTCTCGCACTCATAGGTTCGGTTTGTCGGCGCCATGGCGGCGCCATGCGCCGTTGATGGCGTTCCTGATCGTCCTGCTGTTCGGCGGGGGCGCGGGCACTGGCTATCCGCTGATCGAACTCGCCGCGCAAATTCTGGCACTTGTTCTGATCGTCCGCGCCGCGCGTCCGACACCCTCCGAAATCAATACGCTTGCGTCCGCGACCACCGCTACGAGATCGGCCGCACTGAGCCGCTTCCTGCTGGTGTTCGCCGCTGCGGCGCTCCTGCTGGTGGCGCAACTGGTGCCGCTGCCAGCGAGCTGGTGGCATGGCCTGCCGGCGCGCGAGACGGCGGTGCAGGTCTACACGCTGCTCGGCTGGACGACGCGGTGGCACGCCTTCAGCATGACGCCCGATACGACGTTTACCGCGTTGCTCACGTTGCTCGTGCCGCTGGCCGCGATGCTGACGGTGGCGGGACTTCCACTCCAGTCGCGCGTGACGATGCTGAGGCTGATCGTCATCGCCGCAGTGATCTCGACGGTGCTCGCCGCGTTGCAGGTCGCGGCCGGCGGCAGCGCGCCGGTCCTCTACGAAACCGCGCATCGCGGATTCGGCGTCGGGTTCTTCGTCAACCGCAATCATCAGGCGACGTTCCTGCTGGTGTCGATCGTCTTCGCGGCGGTGCCGGGCGTGATGGGCACGGGCGCGGCGCGTCGGCTCGGGATGCTCGGTATCATCGGCTTCCTGTCGCTCGGCATTCTCGCGACCAGTTCGCGCACCGCGTTGCTGTTGCTACCGATCTCCCTGATCGTCGCATTCGCCCTGGTCGGCGACGTCCGGCGCACCGGCAAGTCGGTCGCCGCGGCCGCCGCGCTCTATGTCGTCGGCGGTCTCCTGTTGTCGCGCACCGATCTGGTGCAGCGCCTGTTCGCCCGCTTCACCACGGTCGCCGAAGAGCTGCGCTATCAATATTGGGAGAACTCACTCTACATCGTCCGCGAGACGTTCCCGTTCGGCACCGGATTCGGCAGCTTCGAACGAGTCTATCGCAGCGTCGAACCGCTCGGGCAGGTCTCGCCGCTGAGCGTCAATCACGCGCACAATGATTTCCTCGAACTCGTCCTCGAAGGGGGGCTGCCCGCAGCGATCCTGATCGCGGCAGGGCTGATCGTGCTGATCGTCGCGCTCGTATCGAGTTGGCGCCACGCAGGTGATCGCGGCGCGAGCGACCGGCAGAGCGGCGATCGCCACGCCGGCACGCGTCAGGAGCGCGCGACACTGGTCGCGGGCGGGGCGGCGATCGCGCTGATCCTGCTGTTCTCGCTGGTCGACTACCCGCTGCGCATGGCGGGAATCGCAGGCCTGTTCGGCGCCGCGCTCGGCCTGATCGCCGCGGTCGGTCGTCCGCAGTCCCGCACGACCGCGTCCTTCGCCTGGACGTCCTCGACCATAGCGATCACGATCGTCGCGGCCATTGTCGGGTTGGCGGCGAGTGGCGATGCGGCGGGTCGCTTCCTGACGTTGCGAGGCCAGCCCGCGGCCGCGACGGCGGTCTCGCCATGGTCGGCCAGCGCCTGGTCCGCGCTTGCCAATGTCGAGCAACTCGCCAGCCAGCCAGCCGCGGCACGCGCTGCTGCGGCCCGTGCGCTGGCGATCGACCCGATCGACGCGGGGGCAGTCCGCGCGCACGGCTATGCCGATCTCGCGCTCGACCAGCCGGTTCGCGGCAGCGCGTTGCTACAGGCGGGCGCGGCGCTGGGCTGGCGCGATACGTTGATGCAATTGTGGCTGGCGGAGCGCGCGCTGGAAGTCGGCAGCACGGGTGTCGCCGCGGAGCGCATCGACGCACTGTTGCGCCGCGCGCAGCTGCCCGACGCGCTGATGCCCCAGATGCGCCGGACCTATCTGTCGCCCGGCGGCGTCGACGCCGTCGTCGCGCGCCTCGGCGATGCGCCCAAATGGCGGCAGGGGTTCTTCAACCTGATCGCCAAGGACGCTGCCGAATCGGTGCCGCGCACGCTCGAGTTTCTCGGCAAGCTGCAGAAGACGGGCGTCGCCGCGACTCCGCTGGAAACCACGCTGATCCGCTGGCAGCTCGGTGACAGGGGCGACGTGGCCGGCGCGCGTCGGGTCTGGCTCGCGAGCGGTGGCCGCGGGCTGGTCGCGGATGGCGGGTTCGAGGCGTTGCCGTCACCACTGCCGGGTGGGGTCATCCCCTATGCCTGGGGCGCGCCGAGCTTGCCGGGCGTACGCGTGATCCCGGCGGATCGCGGCGCGGACGGCAGCGGCCACGCACTGCAGATCGTCTCGGACGGCCTGTCGAGCGGCACCGCGCTGGCGCAGGCGATCACATTGCCGCCGGGCCGCTGGCGGGTGAGCGCGATGGTTCGCGGTGCCGACGTTCCGGCCACGCTTTCGCTGACATGCGCCGGTCGACCGGCCACGATCTCGACCGACGCCATCGCGCTCGACGGGCCAGGGGCGGGCTGGCGACAGATGGCTGGTGCCGTCACGGTCGGAACCGGCTGTCCGGTGCAGATCCTGGGTCTCAACCTCCGCGAGCGTGGTGGTCAGCCCGGCGTGTTCTGGATCGATTCGGTCCGCATCGCCGCCGCGGCAGGGCAGTGACGTCGTGCAGGTGCCGGTAACACAGGTTAGACGCTTGACCGAGTGCACCGGGTAGTGCGAGGGTTCGTCATTCCAAAGGGGCAAGATCAACGGATGCGAGCGACCTTGATAGGGGTGGTCGCGCTGAGCGCCATGCTCGGCGCGTGCGCCGACGATAATGTCGGCCCTAACCTCCGAACCGGCGAAGCCGCGTATGAGACGATCCCGGCGCCGGTGGGTGAGCCACGGGTGCAGGATTATCGTATCGGCGCGCTCGATACGCTGGACATCGTCGTGTTCCAAGAAGCCGACATCTCGACCCGCGGCGTCGTCGTCGATGCCGCCGGCGTCATATCGATGCCGTTGATCGGACGGATCCAGGCCGCCGGCAACACCAGCACGCAGCTCGCCGACCTGCTCGCCGCGAAGCTGGCCGAGCGGTTCTACGTCAATCCGCAAGTCACGGTCACCGTCGCCAGTTCGGTCGCGCAGCGTGTCACCGTGCAGGGCGACGTCAAGGAGCCGGGCATCTATCCGATCTCCGGGCCGACCACGCTGCTCGACACGATCGCGCTCGCCAAGGGTGAGAGCGAGGACGCGTCGTTGCGCGAGGTGATCGTGATCCGTTACATCGACGGCAAGCGGATGGGCGCGGTGTTCGATCTGAAGCGGATCCGCCGCGGTGACGATGCCGATCCCGCGATCGCGGCTCGCGACACGATCATCGTCGGCCATTCGACGGGCAAATCGGCCTGGCATGATATCCTGCGCGCGGCACCGTTGCTCGCGGGCTTCGGCGTCTTCGCGCAATTCTAAGATCACAGGAAGAGAACTGACTCATGGGGAGTGTCGACGTCTCTCAGGGCGCTCTCACGCCGAACGACCGGCGGAACTTCGGTTCGGCCCCTGGGTCGAATTTCGCCGAGCGCGAGGACTTTTCCGTGCCTGAGGGCGAGGGGGACGAACCGGCGATCGATCTTCGCGCAGTCTGGGCGACGATCTTCCGCAATCGCTACATGATGATCGCGATTGTCGGCGTCGCGCTGATGCTCGGCATCGCCTCCGCGTTGCTGATGCCGCGCAAGTATACGGCGCAGTCGAGCATCCAGATCGACCAGCAGGTCGCCAAGGTTCTCGGCACCGAGGATTCGGAGCCGCAGGTCGCCGGCAGTGACGCCGATCGCTTCCTCCAGACGCAGGCGGACGTGCTCAACAGCCGGGCGATCGCGCGCCGCGTTTCGGACAGCCTCGCGCTGAGTGCGAACGACGACTTCCTCAAGCGGATGACCGGCGCGCGCCAGATCGAGATCAAGCCGGGCGATGCCAGCCTTGCCGACCAGGTCGTCGACGTCCTGCAAAAGAACCTGACGATCGACCTTCGCCGCAACTCGCGCGTCGTCCACATCATCTTCACCAGCCGCGACCCCGCGCTCGCCGCCGAAATCGCCAACAGCTACGCGACCAACTTCATCGAGGGGAACATCCAGCGGAAATTCTCCGCGTCGTCCTATTCCCGCCGGTTCCTCCAGAACCAGCTCGGCCTCGCCAAGACCCGCCTCGAAGGATCGGAGCGCGACCTGATCGCCTATGCCCGGTCCGCGCGGTTGATCGATGCCAGCGCGGGCGCGCGCCAGCAGGAAGCGGACAACGCGCCGCGCTCGCTCGTCACCGCCAACCTCATCCAGCTCAACGCCGATTCGGCGACGTCGGAGGCCAACCGCCTGCGGACGCGTGCGCGGTGGGAACAGGCGCGTCGTGCGCCGCTGATGTCGTTGCCCGAAGTGCAGGCGAACGAGGCGGTCCAGCGCCTGTCGCAGAAGCGCGCGGAAGATATCGCCAGTCTCAGCGAAGTCCGCCGCCGCCTGAAGCCGGATCATCCGGTCGTGATCCAGGCGCTTGCCGAAATCGCCACGCTCGACCAGCAGATCCGCCAGCTTGCGGAGGTGACGCGCAAGTCGATCGAGAACCAGTATCTGACCGCCGAACGCCAGAACCGCGCGCTCATCCAGCAGGTTACCGCGCTCCAGGGCGCCACGCTCGCCGAACAGGGCCGCAGCGTTCGCTACAATATCCTGCGCCGCGAGGTGGATACCAACCGCCAGCTCTACGAGGGCCTGCTCCAGCGCTACAAGGAAGTCAGCGCCGAGGCGGGGATCACGACCAACAACGTCTCCAGCGTCGATACTGCCGAGCAGCCCCGTCGTCCGACGTCGCCGCGGCCGCTGTTGAACGTCGCGCTCGCGCTGATCGCCGGGCTCGCGCTGGCGATGCTGTATGCGTTCGGTCGCGACTATCTCGACGATTCGATCCGCGATCCGCAGGATGTCGAGCAGAAGCTGCACATCCCGCTGCTCGGCGTCGTGCCCGACACGCGGGGCGATTCGCCGCTCGACGCGCTCAACAATCCGAAGTCGGAGATCGCCGAGGCGTATCACGCGATCCGGACGTCGATCGAGCTATCGTCGAACCAGGGTCCGCCGCGGTCGATCTTGGTCACCGGCAGCAGCAAGTCGGAAGGCAAGTCGACCACCTCGTTCGCGCTCGCGCGCGACTTCGCCGGGCTCGGCCGCCGCGTCCTGCTGGTCGATGCCGACCTGCGGCGCCCGTCGCTGCACCGGACGCTGGGAATCACCTTGCCCGAGATCGGTCTTTCGTCGGTCCTCGCGCGGATGACAGAACGCGGCGCGTCGATCCTGCCGACCGCGTTCCCCGGGCTCAGCTTCCTGCCGAGCGGACGACTGCCACCGGATCCCGCGACCCTGTTCGCGGGGACCGCGATGCAGGATCTGCTCGCCGCGCTGGAAGCGGATTACGACGTCGTGATCGTCGACGGTCCGCCGGTCCTTGCACTCGCCGATGCGGCACAGTTGACGGCCGCCGCACAGGCCACCGTGTTCGTCGCCGAAGCCTCGAGCGCGCATTTCGGCCAGGCCCGCAACGCCGTGTCCCGCCTTCTCCGCGCCGGCGGCACCGTGATCGGCTGCGTCATGACCAAGTACAACGCCAAGAAGGCGGGCTTCGGCCAGTCCTACGATTACTACCGCTATCGCTACGACGACGCGTCGAAATAAGCCGAACCGCTGCTCCGGCTTGGGCCGGAGCAGCTAGCGCACGTCAGGGTTTGCCGCTCCGAGACGGGGCAGGCGGCGTCCCGCGCGCGCCGCTACCGCAGGCATAGCGAATCTTCAGTGCGACGACGACGACCGAGGCCGCTTCGCCCGACAGGTCGGAGGGCTTGTCGCGCAGATAGTCGATGAACGCCTGGCGCAAATCGCCTTGTGGGACATGCCGGGGCACGCAGAATTCGCGCTGGTTCAGCCACGCCTCGTACGCGCGGACCGTGTCATGCACGCCGGTGATATAGGCGAAGCAATAGGACGCGTCGGCCGGCACGTTGGACAAACAGCGCTGCCGCAACTGCCCAGCGCTGAACAATCCCCCGGCGAGCGGCCCCGCGGATACTTGCGAGGTCGATGCTTGCGGGGCGGCAGCCTGCGGCACCGCCCCATTGGGTTTCTGGGACTGGACCAACAGCGGCGCGGCGAGCAGCAGGACGAGGGGCATGACCATGATCGCCCGTCGTTACGCGCTGGCGCGGTGCGCTTCAATTCACTAACACCCGACGAAGCAATGGCTCTTCTCGACCTTATCCGGCGACAGGCGCCCGCGTCGCACGAGCCGGCGCCCTCGACGCTGATCCTTGATCCGAACACCGTTTCGTCGTTGCCGCCGGTGCGTCGGTTTCACCTGGGCGTGATCGTGCCCGCCCTGCTGGCGCTGATCCTGATCGGCGGATCGATCATTGTCGCAGTCGTCAGCCTCGGGACGCCGCCGGACAAGACGTTCGACGCGACCGGCGGCACGCGCTGGGCGAGCACGGCGCGAATCGAGGCACCGTTTGCACCCAAGACGATGCGGCCGCTGACGCCCGAGCAGGCGGTTGCCTGGAACGCCGCCGCGCCGACCGTGGCGAAGCGCGTCGAATCCGCGTCCACCTTTGCGCTGCGGACCGGCAAGGCGGAGGACTATAGCCGTTCGCTGCAATGCCTGACGATGGCGGTCTATTACGAGGCGGGCAGCGAATCGGACGATGGCGAGCGCGCGGTGGCGCAGGTCATCCTCAACCGCGTCCGCCATCCCGCCTATCCCAAGACGGTGTGCGGTGTCGTCCTCGACGGATCGCAACGCAGGACCGGCTGCCAGTTCACCTTCGTCTGCGACGGCGCGCTGGGCCGGTTACCGTCGCAGAAGGGCTGGCTGCGCGCCTCGCGGATCGCGACGTCGGCACTGGGCGGCGCGGTGTTCGCGCCGGTGGGCTGGGCGACGCATTATCACGCCAATTATGTCGTGCCGTATTGGGCATCGAGCCTGGAAAAGGTCGCGGCGATCGGCGCGCACATCTTCTACCGCTGGAACGGCCCGGCCGGACGCGGTGGCGCATTCCGCGGCGTCTATGCGGGTAACGAACCGGCAATGACGCTGCCCGCAACCGTCGCTGCCCCGACGGCGACGGATGCAGCGGCGACGGTGGCCACCGCATCCGGCGCGGTCGCCCCGAGCGAGCGGCCCGTCCTCAGCGGCTATCGCGCCAGCCTGCCCGACGATTCCCCGGTGCCGACCGTCAGCCTTGGCGAACGGCGGGTGCTGCCGCGTGGTCCCGAAGTCGGCGACACCAGCGCTTCGCCGCCGACTCCAGAGCGCCGCGTCCTGCCGGTATCGCCTACCGCCAACTGACCTCAGGGGGCGACGAGTTCGGCCCTGGACGGGCGCCGTCCACGCAACGCTTCCGCGATCGGCAGCTCGATCAACCGCCATGACAGCCACCCCACGCCGAAGCACACTGCACAGGCGACGACCGCCATCGCGAGCAGCGCCGGTAGGCCGTATGCAACGATCGATACGGTTGCCGACGCGAACGCGCCCAGCACGAAGCTGTGCGTGAGATAGATGCTGTAGGACGCGTTGCCGAACGCACGCGAGAAGGCCGCGAACCCGTCCGACCGCCGCGTCGTCGCGGGCGTCGTGAGCACGGTTACGGCCACCGCTCCTGCGATCGCCGCCATTGCGACGATCTGGCTCGGGTCGATAGTGGCGACTCCCAGCGCGGCCACGGCGACGACCGCGATGACCGACATCGGCAGCACCGGCAGGCGGTCGCCGATCCGGTGGCGGACGAGCGCGATCACGATCCCGATCGCGAAATAGGCCATGATCGGCCGCGTGAAGACATAGGCGGCGATCGATACTCCAACCTGGTCGCGTGGCGCATCGATGCCGGTCCCCACCGCGACGAGCAGCCCCAGCACCGTCAGCACGAGGAACGCGCCGCGCCGCGCCAGCACTGCGAGGCCCGCCGCGAACAGCAGGTAGAAGAACATCTCGTAATGCAGCGTCCACCCCAGCTCGTAGATCGGCTGGATCAAACCGTTGGCGCCGCGGTGGGGGATGAACGCGAACGACAACAGGAATTCGGCCACGTTCGGCAGGCGCGCCGCGACAATGGTCCGTGCGCCCATCGCCTGCGCCAGCCAGCCGAACGCCACGATCATCAGCATCGTCAGATAATAGAGTGGCGCGACCCGCAGGAACCGGTTGCGCAGGAACGACCAGCCCGATGGCGGCGGCCGGTCCTCCCGAAGCGCGATATAGACCATGATGAAGCCGCTGATCGCGAAGAAGGTGGCGACGCCGGTCTGGCCGAGCCGAGTCGTGAAATCGGGAAGGTCGTGGATGATCGCACCGCGCCGGACATAGCGCTCCAGCAAATGCTCGACGACGACACCCGACGCCGCCAGTCCGCGCAGCAGCTGGAGCGGCGCTATCTGGTCGCGGTCCAGCGCCGCATCGCGCGAGATCAGCCGCGAAACCAGCGGCACGCGCGCGCCAATCACGCCAGCCGCAGCATGACGATGGTCGCGTTCAGCGCGAACCCCAGCGCGACGCTCTTGATCATCTCGCGCGGCGTCACCGGCAAATTGGCGTTGATGATCGCCGCCACCAGCGAGGTCGACGCCGCGAACAGCAGCAGCGACCACCAGCTCGGCCAGGTCGCGTTCTTCACATGCGCCCAGTCGGTGATCAGCGGCAGCAGCACCATCAGGAAATGCCCGAAGCACGCCGCCAGCCAGTGCGACAGGAACCGCGGCAGGCTTTCGCCCAGTTCGAGATGCGGATCACCGCTCATCGACGATGCTCCGTTCGTCCTGTTCGGCATGCGCCACCAGCGTCCCGATCAGGATCTCGTAATAGGCGGCGGCATTCGCCTCGATCTCGTCGTCGGGATCCGCCTGCGTCGCGCCGGCCTGTCCAGCCGCCGCCCGCGCCGCGCGGATCTGCCATTCGGCCATGTCGCGCCAGGTCGCCACGTCGCGCGCGGCGATCGCCTGTTGCGCAAGCCCGATCAGGATGACGAACGCGCCCAGCACCGCGACCGCGACCGCCAGATAATAACCATGTGCCCAGATCGCGCGCAGCCAGAAGCCGTAGATGACCGTGACGATCACCACGATCAGCGCCACCAGGCAGATCGCATCGATCAGTCGACCGATCCGCTTGGGCCACCGCGATTGGTTGAGGCCATGGTGAAGGGGGTCGGGCACGTCGCGATCCTGTCAGAGAAGATCCGGATCGGCAACCGACCGGAGGTGCTTCGCAAGCGACGCATTCGATACCCGCGCGACGGCGGGACGGATCGTTCAGATTTGTACAGTCGCGGACGATAGCGCGCCGGTTGCGGCGTCCCGCTCGCGATCGGTCAGCGCCAATGCCGTCGTCGCGCCGGTATTTGCGGACAGGAACGCCGCCTCGACGACCGCCATCACCGCCAACGCTTCGATCGGCGCGACCGGATTTTTCGCTGCTCGCCGAACCGCCGCCGCGATTCCACGGTAATAGAGACGCTGATCGCCGGGTATCGCGCGCTGTTCGCGTTGCCCGTTGGCGGCGTGGATCACGAGCGGATCGGGATCCTCGCCCCAGTTCGCGTCGCCCGGCCGCATTCCGCTTAGAAGTTGCGCCTCCTGGCGGTCGGCGCAGTGCTTCGTCATGCTGCCGGCGGTGCCGTGCACGGTGAACCGGTCGACGCCGCCTGCCACCAGCATACTCGCCTGGAGGATCACGCGGCGCTCGCCATAGGACAGGACGACGTGTGCCCAATCGTCGGTCATCGCACCCGGCCGCTGTGTCGCGATCGACGCCTGGACCGTGTCCGGCAGGCCGAACAGGAGCAATGCCTGATCGACGAGATGCGGACCGAGATCGTACCAGACCCCGCTGCCCGGCCCCGATCGCTCGCGCCAGCGGTCGCGGACGTCCGGCCGGAACCGGTCGAAATGCGATTCGAAATGCGTGACGTTGCCGACGATACCGGCGTCGATCGCGGCACGCACGGTGAGGAAATCACTGTCCCAGCGCCGGTTGTGGAAGACGGACAGCAGTACCCCCCGATCGTCCGCCAGCGCGACAAGCCCGCGCGCTTCGTCGAGGTCTAGCGTGAACGGCTTGTCGATCACGACATGCTTCCCCGCCGTGATCGCTGCCCTCGCGAGCGGTGCGTGCGTCTCGTTCGGCGTCGCGATCACGACCAAGTCTATGTCCTCAGCCGCGATCAGCGCGTGCGGATCGGCGTGGACCGTCATCCCCGGAAAGTCCGCCTGCACCTTGCGGGCATCGCTGGACGACACCGCGCAAAGCTCGAGCGCCGCGACCGATGCTATCAACGGGGCATGGAAGGTCTTGCCCGAAAATCCGTAGCCGATCAGCCCGACGCGTATGGGGCCGGCTTGCTCGTCCGTCATGCTCATCGCCTCAGTCCATGCCCGCGCGGATCGCTGCCGCCGCCAGAAACGGTGCGCCCGCGACGAGCACGAGGCTGACCGCGGCGAGCAGCTTGACCGCGCCTGCGCCGCCAGCCGGGTCGAGTGATCCCGCGCCGAAGATCAGCAAGGGCACCGCGAGCGGCAGCATCACGAGGCCCGTCACCGCGCCGCCGCCGCGAACGCCGGCAACCAGCGCACTGGTCGCGACCGCGAGCGCGGCGAGGCCGGGCGTACCGATCAGCAGACCGATCTCGACGCGGAGCAGCGTGTCGGCCGACAGGTTGAGCAGGCCGGCGGCGATCACCGCGGCGAGCATCAGCGGGGGGCCGAAACTCAACCAGTGCGCGATCGTCTTCGCGAAGGCGACCAGCGCGAGCGACATCCCGCGGACGACGAACTGGTCGAACACGCCCGCCTCCAGATCGGGACCGACGAGGCGCTCGACCGGCAACAGGGCGGCGAGCAGCGCTGCCGTCCAGATCACCCCGCCACCGATCCGCGCGAGCAGCGCCGCGTCGGGGCCGATCGCGAACGGGAACAGCGTCGCCACCAGCAGGAAGAACGCGATCACCAGCGTCGCGCCGCCACTCGACACGCTGCGGCGCAGATCGCGGCGGATCAGCGCGATCACAACGCGATCTCCTGCGCGTGGGGAATCGCCAGCGCCAGATGCGTGGCGACCAGCGCAATGCCGCCGGTGGCGCGGTGCTCGGCGATCAGCGTTTCCAGTCGAGCGATCGACACCGTGTCGAGCCCGTTGGCGGGTTCGTCGAGCAGCCAGACCGGCGCCCCGCTGGCGGCAACGCGCGCGATCGACGCGCGGCGGCGTTGCCCGGTCGACAGCAAGCGGACCGGAATGTCCGCGAGCGCGTCGAGATCGAGGGCGGACAGCGCTTGCGCGATCCGGGTATCGTGGGCGGGGGCATTGTCCAACGCAGCCCAGAAACGGAGTGCCGTAATCAGCGTGCGATCCGGGTCGAGCGCGCTCGCTTCGGTCAGCAGCGCCTTGTCTGCGTCACACGTCACGGCGCCTTCGAATGGTGCGAGCAGGCCGGCGGCGATACGGATCAAGCTCGATTTGCCGACGCCATTGGGGCCGGCGACGATTGCCGCGTCGCCAGGCCCCAGGTCGAACGACACGCCCGAGAACAGCATCCGCCCGCCCCGCACGCACGCGACGTCGCGAAACGCGAGGCTCACGTGGCCCGATCTTCGACGGAGTCTTCCAGCGCGTGCATGTCGTCGTCGCTCAGCCCGAAATGATGGCCGATCTCGTGGATCGTCACGTGCGCGACGAGGTCGTCGAGGCGCAACCCGGTCTCGATCCATTCCTCCAGGATCGCGCGGCGGTACAGGACGATGCGGTCGGGCATCGGCGCGACGTCCATCGACGATTTCTCGCCGAGCGGACGGCCGTGATACAGGCCCGACAGGTCGAGCGGGTGTTCGATCCCCAGCGCCGCCAGCGTCTCGTCGTCGGCATACTCCTCGACCGCGAACACGATGTCGCCGAGATGCTCCGCGAACTGCTGCGGCAGCTTGGCGATCGTCGCCCGCGCGATGGCCTCGATCGCGTCGGCGTCGGGGGCTTCCCCGGATATTGTCGCTTGCCCGCTCATGCCGCCAGCCATACGCGTCGGCGAACTGTTGCGGCAAGGGAGAGCCCGATGATCGAAGCGCTGAACGATACCGAGCGGGCCGAGGCGCTCGATGGGCTCGACGAGTGGGATTACGACGATGCGCGCGACGCGATCACGCGGACGATCGTGTTCGCCGATTTCGTCGAGGCGTTCGGCTTCATGACGCAGGTCGCGCTGATCGCCGAGCGCGCGAACCACCATCCGGAGTGGAAGAACGTCTGGAACCGCGTGGAAATCCTGCTGACGACACATGACGCAGGCGGCCTCTCACCGCGCGATATCGAGATGGCCGAAGCGATCGACGCGATCGTCGGCGACGCCTGAGCTGAAGGCATTTTGAGCACCACCCCGGCCTTCGCCGGGGTGGTGCTCAAATAAATTCCGCAACTTCTACTTCCGCATATCCCGCCGCATCCGCTTGCGCAGCGCGCCCGGCATCCACCGCGCGGCGAACGCCATGCGGTGCGCGGTCTTCCCCACAAAAGTGTGCACCTTGTCGCCGTGCACTGCTTCCCAGGCCGCCTCCGCAACCTTGTCCACCCCGGTCAGCTCCAGCCCCGCCCCCGTCACCGTCTCGCGGATCGAGTGGTTCGTGTTCCCCGCCGCGGAATCGAGCAGCGGCGTGTCGATGAAGCTCGGTACGATCGAGCGCACCTTGATGCCGTCCGCCGCCCATTCGCCGTCGAGCGCCTCGGTGATCGCGCGCACCCCGAACTTGGTCGCGGAATAGGGCGCAAGCCCCGCCGATCCGTAGATCGCCGACGCCGACGCGGTATTGAGCAGGCACGATCCCGGCGTCCGCTTCAGATACGCATGGCCGATCCGCGCCCCGTTCAGTGCCCCGACCAGGTTGATCGCGATCACCCGGTCGATCTCGGCGAAGTCGGTCTCCGCGAGCGGTCCGCCCGATCCGATCCCGGCGTTGTTGAACAGCACGTCGAGCCGCCCGCCCGTGGTCGCGACGAACGCATCGAGCGACGCCACCCACGCATCGCGGTCGCGCACGTCCATCTGGTAGGTGCTGACCATCCCCGCGGGCAGCAGCGCGGCGGTCTCGGCAAGCCCTGCGACGTTGACGTCGGCGAGCCCGACCCGCCAGCCTTTCCGCGCGAACAATATCGCGGTGGCGCGGCCGATCCCCGATCCGCCGCCGGTGATGAAAATGCCCTGCTGGCTCATACCCTCTCCATTTGATTTTCCGGTATGTTTCCCGCATCCTGCGCGCAGATGCCAGACAATTCCCCAGCGCTCGCTTTCGAACGCGTCACCAAAAGATACCCAGGCGCTGGGGGCACGACGATTGCCGTCGACGGCGTTTCGCTGGAGATCGCACGCGGCAGTTTCGTCGCGCTCGTCGGCACGTCCGGTTCGGGCAAGTCCACGCTGCTGAAGACGCTCAACCGCCTGGTCGAGCCGAGCGAAGGCCGCGTGACGATCGACGGTGCCGACGTCGCCGCCGAGCCCGCGCCTGAACTCCGCCGCCGGATCGGCTACGTCTTCCAGAACATCGGCCTGTTCCCGCACATGACGATCGCCGAGAACATCGCGATCGGCCTGCGCATCGCCGGCCGCACGGATGAGGCCAAGGTCGGCGAACTGCTCGATCTTGTCGACCTGCCCCGCGATATTGCGAGCCGCATGCCCGACGCGCTCTCGGGTGGCCAGCGCCAGCGCGTCGGCATCGCCCGCGCGCTCGCACCCGGCGCGAAACTGCTGCTGCTCGACGAGGCGTTCGGCGCGCTCGACCCGGTCACGCGCGATGCGCTCGGCACGCGGATCCGCGAACTCCACGACCGGCTCGGGCTGACCACCATCCTCGTCACGCATGACATGGCGGAGGCACTGCTGCTCGCCGACCGCGTGCTGGTGATGAAGGCCGGGCGGATCGTCGCCGATGCCACGCCAGCCGACCTCGTCGCCGGCAAGGGCGGCGACGACGCGCAGGCACTGGTCCAGGTGCCGCGCGCGCAGGCCGAACGCTTGCAGGCGCTAGTCGCATGAGCGCGTTCCTCGACGCGCTCGGCCGCGTGCCGCCGCTGCTCGCCAACCACGTCCTGCTTTCCGCGGCGGCGCTTCTGCTCGGCATCGCGATCAGCCTGCCGCTCGGCATCTGGTCCGCGCGCAACGCGACGGTGGCGCGCATGTCGCTCGGTTTCGCGAGCCTCGTCCAGACCGTCCCGAGCCTCGCGCTGCTCGCCTTGTTCTACCCGTTGTTGCTCAGCCTCTCCGCGCTGGTCGGCGGCGGCATCCCTGCGCTCGGCTTCCTCCCGTCTTTGATCGCGCTGACGCTGTACGCCCTCCTTCCGATCCTGCGGAATGCAGTCGCCGGCCTGCATGGCATAGATCCCGCCGTGATCCAGGCGGCGGACGCGGTCGGCATGACGCCCGCGCAGAAACTGCGGCTGGTCGAGGCCCCTTTGGTCGCGCCCGTGCTGATCGCCGGCATCCGCACCGCGGCGGTCTGGACGATCGGCGCGGCGACGCTGTCGACGACGGTCGGCCAGCCGAGCCTCGGCGATATGATCTTCGCCGGACTCCAGACGCAGAACTGGGCGCTGGTGCTCGCCGGTTGCGTGTCGGCGGCCGCACTCGCGTTGGCGGTGGACGCACTGATCGGCGCGATCGAATACGGCATCCGCGCGCGCCGCCGCTGGCTATGGATCGTGAGCGCGGTGGTGCTGGTCATGGGAACCGCGGCGGCGACCGCCCCGCTATGGCCCAAGGGCGGCGCAGACCGAACCGTGGTCGTCGGCGCGAAGAACTTTTCCGAGCAATATATCCTCGCGCGGCTGATCGGCGACCGGCTCGAACATGCGGGCTACACCGTCGAGTATCGTGACGGCCTCGGCTCGGCTGTGGTCTTTGGCGCGCTCTCCGGCGGCGATATCGACGTCTATGTCGATTATGCCGGGACGATCTGGGCGAACGAGATGAAGCGCAACGACGTCCCCGAACGCCCGGCGATGGTCGCCGCGATCGCCGACTGGGCGAGGCGCGAGCATCATGTCGGCCTGGTCGGGTCGCTCGGGTTCGAGAACGCCTATGCCTTCGCGATGAAGGGCGACGCGGCAAAGTCCAAGCGCATCGCCAGCCTCGACGATCTGGTGAAGGCCGCGCCCGGCATGACGCTCGGCAGCGATCTCGAATTCCTCGAACGTCCCGAATGGGCCGCGGTGAAGCGCGCCTATCCGCTGAGATTTGCAAAGACGACGCCGTACAGCCCGACCTTCATGTACCGCGCGCTGGAGAGCGGCAATGTCGACGTCATCTCGGCCTTCTCGTCGGATGGCCGGATCGCCGCGGACGGGCTTACCGTGCTGACCGACCCCCGCCGTGCGATCCCGGGCTACGACGCGATCCTGATGGTCGCGCCGAAGCGGGCAGGGGACGCCAAGTTCCTCGCCGCGCTGAAACCGATGGTCGGCCGTATCCCGGTCGAGGCGATGCGCGCCGCGAACTACCGGGTCGACCGCGATGCCGACAAGGAAACGCCCGAGGCCGCGGCGAAATGGCTCGCTGCGAAGACCGGGCTTCAGGAATAGGCGCGGTAGAAGAACACGATCGTCGTCGCGATCGTCACCAACAGCGTCCACACGCGGATCACCTGCGGCGACAGCAGCAGGCCAAGCTTCGCACCGAAATGCCCGCCGACGATCCCACCGATCAGCATCGGCACGCATAGCGCCCACACCACCATCCCGGTCGCGATGAAGATGATCGTCGCCGCGAGGTTGGCGACTGCCAGCATCAAGGTCCGCGGCGGCGCGAGCGTCGCGGGCGTCGCGCCCGACAGCAGCCCCCAGGCGGCGGTCAGCATCAACCCGACGCCGCCGCCGAAATACCCGCCATACACACCCAGCAACGCTTGCACCGCGACCAGCGACTTCGGCCCGATCTCGACCCGCGACCGCAACCACAGCGACGCGCGCGTGCCAAACGCGATCGCCAGCGTCGCGAACAGCAGCAGCCACGGCACGATCAGGTCGAACGCGCGCGCCGACGTCGCCACCAGCAACAGGCTGCCGACCAGCCCGCCGACGAAGGTGATCCCGGCCATCGTCTTCATGCTGACGCCCGAGATCGGCTGGAGCCCATGCCGGTACGCCCACGCGCTCGCCATCGCACCCGGCTGGAGCGAGACGTTGCTGGTGGCGTTGGCGAAGGTCGAGGGCACGCCGAGTCCGATCAGCGTCGGCATCGTCGCGAAGCTGCCACCGCCCGCCAGCGCGTTCATCGCACCGCCAAGAACCCCAGCCCCTGCCGCCAGCGCGACCGCAGTCCACTCAAGCAAAAGCGTCGGACTCGGCGGCGGCCTCGCGATCGATCTGCGCGCGGCTCTTCTTCTCCGACGCGGTCTTCAACTGCCCGCACGCCGCATCGATGTCGCGCCCACGCGGCGTCCGTACCGGCGCCGAGATCCCCGCGCCGAACACGATGCTGGAGAAGGATTTGATCCGCTCGGGCGTCGAGCACTCGTACTGCGCACCCGGCCACGGGTTGAACGGAATGAGGTTCACCTTCGCCGGCAGCTCGTACTTCCGCAGCAACCGCACCAGCTCGCGCGCATCGTCGTCGGAGTCGTTCTTGTCCTTCAGCATCACATATTCGAACGTGATGCGCCGCGCGTTGTTCGTGCCCGGATAGTCCGCGCACGCCTGCAGCAATTCCTCGATGCCGTACTTCCGATTGAGCGGCACGATCTCGTCGCGCACCTCCTTGGTCACCGCGTGCAGCGACACGGCGAGGTTCACGCCGATCTCGGCCCCCGCGCGCGCCATCATCGGCACCACGCCCGACGTCGACAACGTGATCCGCCGCCGGCTGAGCGCGAGGCCCGCACCGTCCATCACCAGCTTCAGCGCATCGCGGACATTCTCGAAATTATAGAGCGGCTCGCCCATCCCCATCATCACGATGTTGGTAAGCATGCGGCCTTCCGGCTGGCTCGGCCATTCGCCCAGCGAGTCGCGCGCGAGCATTACCTGGCCGACGATCTCGGCGGGCGTCAGGTTGCGCACCAGCCGCATCGTGCCGGTGTGGCAGAAGGTGCAGTTCAGCGTGCAGCCGACCTGGCTCGACACGCACAGCGTGCCGCGATCCGCGTCGGGGATGAACACCATCTCGTAATCCTGCGCGTCGTCCGACCGCAGCAGCCACTTTCGCGTGCCATCGGTCGACACTTGAGCCTCGACCACGTTGGGCCGGCTGATCACGAAACGCTGCTCGAGCCACGGGTGCATCGTCTTTGAGATATCGGTCATCGCCGAGAACTCGGTCGCGCCGCGATTATAGATCCAGTGCCAGAGCTGTTTCGCGCGAAGCTTGGCCTGCTTCTCCTCGAGCTGCGACGTCTCCAGCGCCATCCGCAGATCGGCGAGCGACAGCCCGAGCAGGTCGATCCGCCCATCGCTGCGCGGCACGAAGCTGCGGGGAACGGGCACGGGATCGATGTGCCCCGGAATGGGCATGAGGTTCGCGGCGGTCTGCATGGGGCGGCCCTTAGCGGAATTTTCGTGATTTTTCTACTGGCTGCGAGAGAGGGAAGTAGACACCCTTCCGATCCTCCCCCGCAAGGGGGAGGTGGCAGGCGTAGCCTGACGGAGGGGGAGGCCTGCGCCCACGTTCGTTCCGTGTCCTCCCCCTCCGTCACCTGCGGCGACACCTCCCCCTTGCGGGGGAGGATCGTGAAGGTTCGTTCGGAACGTCTATTGGAAACGCGGGGCAGCAAACCGTCACCCCCCGCTACACGCCAACACAGCCGCATCGATCGCTGTCGCCGCCCCCGACAGCGCATACACATCGACAAACGGTCGCCCCCCGACGCCGACCGCCTCCACGCTCATGCTCCGCCCCGACCGCATGGCCGCCACGATCGCGCGATCGCTCGGCGCATCACCAGCCCACGCATCCAGCCCGTTCGCCACCAAAGCGAATCGCCGCTCGCCGATCGTCAGCGTCACCCCCGCCGACCGATCCCGCTCGCGACTGAGCCGCACATACAAGGACGCGCGCAAACCCCGCTTCGGCCACGTCGCAACGCTGGCAAACCCCGAAGCACGCCCCCCCGCCATCACCGGCCGAGCAATCGCGTAACACCGCGGGGGCGTAGCGTCCCGGAACGCACCCCATCCTTGGTAGACGCCGATCGTGTCACGCGCCGCTACCGGAGCAGCAATCGCAAACACCGCCACCGCCAAAACCAAACGCCACAGAACCCCCCTCCCTGGAAGGGAGGGGCAGGGGGTGGGTAGGCCCGATCGAGCCCCAGCGGTTCGAACACGGGGAAACCGACCCACCCCCAACCCCTCCCTTCCAGGGAGGGGGGCGGAAGTAGACAACTTGGGTTTGAGACCTTCGCCCCGGCTCCAACTCACGCCGGAGCGAACCCTGTACCCAGATGCGGCACCGTCGCGCGTCCGTTCTCCACCAGCGTAACCGATCCTTGCGGCAACCCCTTCGCAACCGGCGCGTCGAGCACAGGATCGACCGCCGCACCGGTCATCACGCCGAGCATCACCCGACTCGAGATCCCGTGCATGATCACCAGCCGGTCGCCCGGATCCTCCGCCGTATCCGCCAGCCACCCACCGACTCGTGCCGCGATCTCCGCATAGGTCTCGCCATCCGGTGAAGGTTTCAGCGTCCCACCCGGCAGCATCACCGGCCCGACCTCGTCGATAACGTCCGCATAATAACGGCCGCCCCACGATCCCATGTCGATCTCGACTAGCCGCGCATCGGTCTGCGCGTCATGCCAGTCCAGCTCCAGATGCTCGCAGATCACCGCCAACGTCTGCAAGGCTCGCCCAGTTGGGGAGGACCACAGCGTCAGCGCCGGCTTCACCCCCAGCAGTTCCCTTAACGCCCGCCCAAGCTCGTCCGCCTGCGCGAACCCAGCGCGCGTCAACGGCGTATGCGCGGCATTCCCCTGCAACCGATGCGCCGCATTGAACACGGTTTCGCCGTGCCGCGCGACGAAATCGCGACCCTTGCGAATGGCTGAAATATCGGTTGATCGGGCGTCCACGTCACCCTGCCGTTGGCTTGGAATCATGGCCCGTATTTCAACCCCCTGTGGCGCAAAAGCAACGGATTTCCGTGTTTATCTGGGGTTCATGCAACGCCCGCGCGGTTGGTCCATTGGAGCGGTCCGCCCCGCGTAATGGGGCGCCAGATCAGTAAGGAGTAACCCAATGCGTACGCTCATCGCCGTCTCGCTGCTCGCTACCACCGCAGTAGCCGCCCCCGCCCTCGCGCAGACCAACCCGACCTTCACCGGCCCTCGCGTCGAGGCCACGCTCGGCTACGATCACACCGGCGCCGGCAGCAGCGTGTCCAACAACAACGGGCGCGATGACCAGAAGATCGACGGCCTGCTGTACGGCGGCGGCATCGGCTACGATATCGCAACCTCGGACAACATCGTGCTCGGTGCCGAAGCCGAACTGACCGGCTCGACCGCGAAGAGCGATCGCAACGATTACACCAGCGACTTCGGCTATGGCCGTGTCAAGCAGGGCCGCGACATCTATGTCGGCGCACGCGCGGGCTACGTCGTCGCGCCGACGACGATGCTGTACGTCAAGGGCGGCTACACCAACTCGAAGCTCGAAGTGCTCGCCGGCAGCACCAGCCAGACCACCGACAATAATTTCAAGCTCGACGGCTGGCGCGTCGGTGCGGGCGCCGAGCACGCGATGGGCCCGAACAGCTACGCCAAGCTCGAATACCGCTATTCGAACTATGAGCGCGGCAACATCGACTATGCGACCGGCGGCACCAGCAGCCGCTTCGACGTCGATACCGACCGCCATCAGGTCGTGGCGAGCTACGGCTTCCGCTTCTGATCGCTTTAACGCGACGTTTACCGTGATCAAAGAAGGGTCGGGGCGCTTGCTCCGACCCTTTGTTGTTGGGTAAGCCATCTGCGGATTGCCCCCAGCCCCGAGTCCGGCTGCGGTGGCGGGGGGAATTACGATGAAGGCGACGATCGAACGCGCAACGCTCCTCAAGGGGCTGAGCCATGTCCAGTCCGTGGTGGAGCGGCGCAACACCATCCCCATCCTGTCGAACGTGCTGATCGAGGCGACCGCCGAGGGCACGCTCAAGCTGATGGCGACCGATCTTGATCTCCAGATCAACGAATCGATTGCAGCCGCGGTCGACCAGCCCGGCGCGACTACCGTGTCCGCGCACACGCTGTTCGACATCGCCCGCAAGCTCCCCGAGGGTAGCCAAGTCCAGCTCGCCGCGTCGGAAGGCCGGATGAGCATCGTCGCCGGCCGTGCGCGCTTCTCGCTCGGCACGCTGCCGCGCGACGATTTCCCGGTGATCGCGGAAGGCGAACTGCCGACTCAGTTCGAACTGCCCGCCGAGACGCTCAAGCAGATCATCGACAAGACGCGCTTCGCGATCTCGACCGAAGAGACTCGCTATTATCTCAACGGCATCTTCCTGCACGTCGCGGACGGCGACAGCTCGAACCCGGTGCTGAAGGCCGCCGCGACCGACGGCCACCGCCTCGCGCGCGTCACGCTGCCGCGTCCCGAGGGCGCCGAATCGATGCCCGACGTGATCGTGCCGCGCAAATGCATCGGCGAGCTTCGGAAACTGCTCGACGAGGTCGACGGTTCGGTCGGCGTCTCGCTGTCGCCGACCAAGATCCGCTTCGACCTCGGCCAGGCGATCCTGACCTCGAAGCTGATCGACGGCACCTTCCCCGATTACAGCCGCGTAATCCCGACCGGCAACGACAAAATCCTCAAGATCGACCCGAAAAGCTTCATGGAAGGCGTCGACCGCGTCTCCACGATCGCGACGGAGAAGACGCGCGCCGTGAAGATGGCGCTCGACCGCGACAAGATCACGCTGTCGGTGACCTCGCCCGAAAACGGCACCGCCGCGGAGGAAGTCCCCGGCGATTACGTCGCGCTCCCGTTCGAGATCGGCTTCAACAGCCGCTATCTGATGGACATCCTCGCACAGATCGACGGCGACATGGTCGAGGTGCACCTCGCCGACGCCGCCGCCCCGACGCTGATCCGCGAGAACGATAAGTCGCCCGCGTTGTACGTACTGATGCCGATGCGGGTGTGAGCGATACCTGCTCAAATTGCGGAGCCGTGCTCAAGGTTGGAATGATTTCGTCAAATCAACCTTTGTCTCCCGGGCGGCTCCGCGTGATTAACTTGGCAAGTTCCGAGCATCTCGATGCTGCGTGCAACAAGTGCGGTGATCCATCGTATCGAGATGCGACGGAAGCGCTGGAATTGGAGTCACGCGAACTCCGCGCCAAGCTAACAGCGATTCTGTCGCATGTTCCTATCGTCTCATTGCAACAGCCGATGGGTTGGACCTATGAGCCGCTTGGAATAATTACCGCGCAAACAGTGACCGGGACGGGCATTTTCTCGGACGTTGCGTCTGCCTTTACCGATCTGTTTGGCACTCAATCTGGCGCATATAACGCAAAATTGCGTGACGGCGAAAACCTATGCAAAGCGTCACTGCGGGCCCAAGCTATCGAGCAAGGCGGCAATGCGGTTCTTGGCGTAGATGTCGATTACGCTGAAGTAGGCGGCCAGCGTGCCATGTTGATGGTGTGCATGACAGGCACTGCGGTGTCCCTGACACAAATCGTCCCAGACGATCCTTCGTTTTTCGATGCGACGCGAGACGGCGCCTCACTCGCTAACCGGGCGAGAGACATTCAGGATGCGCTGCAAAGCGCTAGGGTTTGATCCACGTTTTCAAGGAAAGCTCGCTTCAGCGGATTCGTCATATCGGATCTGACAAAGAGCGGATCGAACGAGGTGACCTGCTGGCGGAGAGGTTAGTTCGTTCAGCCGAGATCATCCGTCCTGATTGACTCCACGCCCAGCGCTCAATACTAACAGTAATGTCAGTAAGGAGTCGACTCGATGGCGAAGCTTCCTCCGTTTCCCGGTACGACCGGTCGTCGCGATTGGCGTACGGCGTTCGATGCGATCAAGAAACTGCTCGCGAACGGCGACGATACGACGCAGGTGTTCCGGATCATGCGCGCGCTGAACGTCGGCAATGCGCCGATGAATTACGCGCGGCTGATCGCCACCGAGCAGGGCGGGCGGATCGCCTATGACCGGGTCGAACTGGCGCAGCGTTTCTCCGACCCCGCGTTCGTCGCGAGCTTCGCGCCCAGCACGGTAGGGGCGGCGTATCGCAATTTTCTCGAGACGACGGGCTATTCCGCGGATGGCCTCGTCGAGGTCTCGCGGCTTACGCCGAGCGAGGACGACATGGCGCATCCCTATGCGTGGTTCGGCCGGCGGGTGCGCGACACGCACGACATCTGGCACGTGCTGACCGGCTACAAGGCGGACGAAAGCATGGGCGAAGCGGCGCTCGTCGCGTTCAGCTACGCGCAGGTCGGCGGGCTCGGCTGGGCGCTGATCGGCTCGGCTGCGGCGTTGAAGAGCATGCGGGTGACCGGCAGCAAGCTGTTCGCGAAGGCGGTCTGGGAAGGCTATCGCAACGGGCGCAAGGCGAAGTGGGTGTCGGGCGAGGATTATCTCGAACTGCTCCACGAACCGCTGGAGGCCGCGCGCGAACGGCTCGGCATCGTCACGCCGGTCGCGTATCTGCACGCGCAGCGCGAACTTGGACCCGCACTCGCGTCGTATCTTAGCACGCAGAAGGCGGCGACCGCGGCAGCCGCACCCGCGATCGCGCCGGAGCGGATCGCCGCCTGACGCGCTGCTCGGTAGCGTACCGGACGTGTCGCTAGCGCGGTTGTGATCGGATTGGTGCCTTACCCCGTTCGTGCTGAGCGAAGTCGAAGCACCGGTGCTCGTGCCGTGCCCTTCGACTTCGCCCGCGGCGAACGGAAAACGGCGATGCAATCGGTTTCGAAACTGCTCTAAGGCCGAGGCAATGCTGTCGCGTCTCGTCCTCACCGATTTCCGCAATCACGCCGACCTGACGCTGACGCCGGGACCAGGGTTCGTCGTGCTGACCGGCGAGAACGGCGCGGGCAAGACAAATATTCTGGAGGCGGTATCGCTACTCGCGCCCGGCCGCGGGTTGCGACGCGCGGCGCTGGGCGAGATGGCGCGGCAAGGCGGGGCAGGTGGCTTCGGCGTAGCAGCCACGCTGTTTCCAGAGCGCTCGCAGAAGAGCGCAACAGAATTCCCCTCCCGCTTGCGGGAGGGGTCAGGGGAGGGCACGACGTACGTACTGGCGTCCGGCGTCGAGGAAAACGCGCCCCTCCCCCAACCGCTCCCGCAAGCGGAAGGGGAGTCAGAAGCACAGGGGCAGATACAGGCTCCAGCCGAAGTCGACGTCGCAACCGGTACACTCGCCTCCGCCCCGGAACGCCGCATCGTCCGCATCCAGGGCGCGACCACCACCGCCAACGCACTCGCCGAGTGGCTCACGATCCTCTGGCTCACCCCCGCGATGGACCGCCTCTTCGTCGCCCCCGCCGGCGAGCGCCGCGGCTTTCTCGACCGCCTCACGCTGGCGCTCGCCCCGAGCCACGCCCACCACGCCGCGCGCTACGACGCGGCGATGCGCGCGCGAAACCGCCTGCTTGCCGACGAAGGCCGCCCCGACGGCGACTGGCTCTCAGCGCTTGAAGCACAGATGGCCGAGCACGGCGCCGCCGTCGATGCTGCCCGGCGTGAGACGGTGACGCTGCTCGGAACACGACTAACGGAACAAGAAGACGGCCCGTTTCCGCGCGCCGGCCTGACGCTTGAAGGCTGGGCCGGCGACACCACGCGCCTGCAAGCCGACCTCGCCCAGGGCCGCGCGCGCGATGCCGCTGCCGGGCGCACGCTCAGCGGCCCCCACCGAGTCGACCTCATCGTCACGCACCTCGACAAGGCGCGAGCCGCCTCGCTAGCTTCGACCGGCGAGCAGAAGGCGCTCCTCCTCGGCATAGTGCTCGCCCACGCCGACCTCGTCGCCGAACGCACCGGCCAGCCCCCCGTCCTGCTTCTCGACGAGGTCGCCGCACATCTCGACCCATCCCGCCGCGCGGCGCTGTTCGCGCGGCTCGCAGGCCGCGGGCAGGTGTGGATGACCGGCACCGAAGACGCGCTGTTCGATGCGATCGGCGCACAGGCAACGCGCATCGCGGTCGGGCGTTAGGCTGAACGCGCGCTGTCGAGCAGGCTCACCGCGCGTTCAAGCGGGCGCGGGCAAAGCTCCGTCCATCGACGATACGGAGAGATCATGATGACCCGGAATTTCACGCGCGCAGCCCTTGGCGTCCTGATGGTCGCAGCCACCACCGCCCCCGTTTTCGCGCAGGTCCGTGACGGCGGACGGCCAGAGGGGCGTTACGACATGAGCCGCGCGCCTTGGTCGCGTCCCGGCTATCGTCTGGAAGGCGCAGGCGTGCCGGTGCTCTTCCCCGAACTGCGCAATACGCGGCGCGGCATCGCGTTCGTGATGCCGAACTTCGACGCGAACGGCGATGGTAGGATCAGCCCGCGGGAGGCCGATGATGCCAACCGTGAATTCGCGCGCATTGCAGGCCCCCGCCGCGACCGGTTCGACTGGGATGCGTATGGCCGTGACCCGGGTGGCTATCGCGGCGACCGCGGCACCACCACGGTGGTCGAGACCACGACCACCTGGGATCGTGGCGCGATGCGCAACTACGGCTTCCGCCAGACCCCGCGCGGCGCGACGCTGACCCTGCAGGAGGACGTGCTGTTCCGCACCGATAGCGACGTGCTGCGTCCCGGCGCGATCGAGAAGCTGCGTCCGCTCGCCCGCTATCTGCGCGGCAACCCCGGTGTCCGCGTCGCGATCGACGGCTTCACTGACTCGCGCGGTACGGACGCGCATAATCAGGACCTGTCCGAGCGTCGCGCGGCCAGCGTCCGCCAGGCGTTCGACGACATGGACGTCGTCCGCGCCCGCTTCAGCGTCGTCGGCCACGGCGAGAACCAGCCCGTCGCGACCAACGCAACGCCGGCTGGCATGCGCCTCAACCGCCGCGTCGAAGTGACCCTGCTAGGCCAGCGCGCCGACCGCTTCTGAAGCCGGTCTCCCTCGCCCCTCCGGGGAGAGGGAAGGGGCCCGCCGCGCTTGCGGTGGGAAGGGAGAGGGGAGTGAGGCTCGCGACGCTGATCCCAACTACCCCTCACCCTTCCGTCGCCTACGGCTCCTCCCTCCCTCTCCCCAAGGGGAGAGGGACCGGCCCGACTCAACCTGTACCACCCCGGCGAAGGCCGGGGCCCAATCGGGGGACATTGCTGACTGAGCGCAGTTCGTTGTTACTGCGACCTTTCCAATTGGACCCCGGCCTTCGCCGGGGCGGTGCTACCTTCGCCGGGGAAGTGCTACCTTCGCCGGGGCGGTGCTACCTTCGCCGGCGCGGTGCTAGGGTGCGCGCGCTGTCCTACACAGCCCACCCCTGTCACCATCCCCGCATAGCGATCCCAACCCCTTCGAAACCAGCCCGCCCAACCCACGAAGTGCACACACGCCGCAAAACGCTCCCAGCGTCTGCACTTCGTGCACTTCCGGCGCGGCACGCTCCGGCCCCAAAGGCCATTTCGCTTCCGTTTCGGCCCCCGAATGCCTATATACTCGGCATGGCATCCAACCCCGAAACCAACAATCCCAACCTCCCGAACATGGGCGACTATGGCGCGGACTCGATCAAGGTCCTGAAGGGCCTCGACGCGGTCCGCAAACGCCCCGGCATGTATATCGGCGACACCGACGACGGTTCCGGCCTCCACCACATGGTGTTCGAGGTCAGCGACAACGCGATCGACGAGGCGCTGGCGGGGCATTGCGACCGGATCGACATCGTCCTCAACGCCGACGGATCGGTCTCCGTCACCGACAACGGTCGCGGCATCCCGACCGGCATTCACACCGAGGAAGGCGTGTCCGCAGCCGAGGTCATCATGACCCAGCTCCACGCCGGTGGTAAGTTCGAGAACACCAACGACGAGAACGCGTACAAGGTCTCGGGCGGACTCCACGGCGTCGGCGTCTCGGTCGTCAACGCGCTCAGCGAATGGCTCGACCTGACGATCTGGCGCAACGGCGAGGAGCATTACATGCGCTTTGCGTTCGGTGACGCGGTCGCGCCGCTCAAGGTCGTCGGCCCCGCGACGGAAGGCCAGAAGGGGACGCGCGTCACCTTCTTCCCATCGCCCGCCACCTTCAAGATCACCGATTTCGACTTCGACAAGCTCGAACATCGTTACCGTGAGTTGGCCTTCCTCAACTCGGGCGTCCGCCTATTCCTCTCCGACGCGCGGCACGAGGAAATGAAAACCGTCGAACTTTATTACGAAGGCGGGATCGCTGCGTTCGTGAAGTACCTCGATCGCGCCAAGGTGCCGTTGATGCCGGAGCCGGTCGCGATCAGCGGCACCCGCGACGACGTCACGATGGACGTCGCGCTGCAGTGGAACGACTCGTATTACGAGAACGTCCTCGCCTTCACCAACAACATCCCGCAGCGCGATGGCGGCACGCACATGGCCGCGTTCCGCGCCGCGCTGACGCGTACCCTCAACAACTACGCCGAGAAATCCGGCATGTTGAAGAAGGAAAAGGTCCAGCTCACCGGCGAGGACATGCGCGAAGGCCTGACCGCGATCGTCTCGGTCAAGCTGCCCGATCCGAAGTTCAGCAGCCAGACCAAGGACAAGCTCGTCTCGTCCGAAGTCCGCCAGCCCTTGGAAAGCCTGATGGCCGACAAGATGGCGGAATGGCTGGAAGAAAACCCCGCACACGGGAAAGCGATCGTCGCGAAGATCATCGACGCTGCCGCCGCGCGCGAGGCTGCCAAGCGCGCCCGCGAACTGACGCGTCGGAAAGGCGTGATGGACATCGCCTCGCTGCCCGGCAAGCTCGCCGACTGCCAGGAGCGCGATCCCGCCAAGTCCGAACTGTTCCTGGTCGAGGGTGACTCGGCAGGCGGCTCGGCGAAGCAGGGCCGCGACCGCCATTTCCAGGCGATCCTCCCGTTGCGCGGCAAGATCCTCAACACCGAGCGCGCGCGCGAGGATCGCATGTTGTCGAGCCGCGAGATCGGCACGCTCATCACCGCGATGGGCACCGGCATCCGCGACGACTTCAACGCGGACAAGCTGCGCTACCACAAGATCGTCATCATGACCGACGCAGACGTCGACGGCGCGCACATCCGCACGCTGTTGCTGACTCTGTTCTATCGTCACATGCCGAAGATCATCGAGGGCGGCTATCTCTACATCGCTCAGCCGCCGCTCTACAAAGCGACCAAGGGCCGGTCCGAGGTGTACCTCAAGGACGACGCGGCGCTCGACGAATATCTCGTCGATGCGGGCGTCAATACGATGGTGCTCGACGGCCCCGGCGGCGGTCGTTCGGGCCGCGATCTGAAGGATCTGGTCGATCACGCGCGCCGGATGCGGACGCTGATGCGCTACGTCCCCAAGCGCTATGACGCCGGTATGATCGAGGCGCTGGCACTCGGCGGCGTGTTCGATCCGGAAGCGTCGGTCGAGGATCGCACCTCGCGTCTGGAGATCGTCACGCGGCGTCTCGAACTCGACGACGGCGATGCCCGCTGGACCGCGGTGCTGACCGAAGACGGCGGCATCCACTTCCAGCGCGCGTGGCGCGGCGTCACCGACCACCACATCATCGAGGCCAGCTTCCTGGTCTCGGCCGAGGCGCGCAAGCTCCATGCGCTGTCGGGCGAGCATGCCGAAAGCTACGCCCACACCTCGAATCTCGTCCCCGCCAGCAAGGCATCGGCGGCCGAAGAGCCCGAGGCTGAAGAGGGTGCGGAACCTGGCGCCGGTGTGATCGGCTCGGTTACCGCCGTCGCCGCACGCGGCTCGACGCAGGTCTCGCGCCCGAGCCACCTACTGGACGCCATCCTGACCGCGGGGCGGAAGGGCCTCGCGATCCAGCGCTACAAGGGTCTCGGTGAGATGAACGCGGAACAGCTGTGGGAAACGACGCTCGATCCGTCGGTCCGCTCGATGCTCCGCGTCACCGCGGTCAACGCCGAGAGCGCGAACGAGATCTTCACCCAGCTGATGGGCGAAGTCGTCGAACCCCGCCGCGAGTTCATCCAGGACAACGCGCTCAACGTCGCCAACCTCGACGTCTGAGCCGCACCTCATTGCAACGTATCCTGCAGTTTTTGCAGGATGCGTTGCAATAAAGGTCCATCGTTTTTCAGTTCGAATCGTGTGTTCGCAGCGGGGCCTAGTCCACCGCCAGATGTGGCTGACGAGGTCCGAGCACTCGACGCGCGTGTCGTCAGCTAGTTCGATACGGGCGGGTCAGACTGCCATGCCATTCGCTTCGACATGGGCGGCGATATCGCCGGCGGTCGTCCACCAGATACGTGGGTCGTCTGCTTCCCGAAGCTCCGTCAGGACGCGGGCGAGTGCCGGAACGCGGTGTGCCTGCCCCATGATGAAGGGGTGAAGCGCGATACCGAGGACGAGCGGCCGTCGATCACATTCGGACAACAGCTGTTCCACGCCTGCGCGTATCATGGCCGCGAACGTCTCTGCCTCCTGGTGGCGCTCGATGATCGCGGGGAGGTCGTTGATCTCCTGGGAGTAAGGAACGGAGAGAAGCCCGCCATGTTTGGTCGACAGTCGGGTGGGCTGGTCATCGTGCGCCCAATCGAGAACGTAGCGATAGCCGTTCTTGGCCAGCAGATCCGGCGTGTTTTGGCTTTCCGAAATCCAAGGCCCCAACCAGCCGGACGGCCGTATGCCGAGTGTCGCCAGTCTCTCGGTAACGTCTGCGATCAAGCTATCCTCGCGCAGGCCGACCATGTTCCCCTGCGCCTTCGCATTGCTGCTGCCGTGAGCCGCAATCTCGTCGCCACGATCACGGCATGCTTCTGCCAGGCCGGGGCAACGCTCGAGCACGTCAGCGTTCAGGAGTGCGGTGGTACGCAGCTGCAATCGATCAAAGAGATCAAAAAGCCGCCATGCCCCAACGCGATTGCCATAGTCGCGCCATGCATAGTTCATCACGTCGGGTTCGGTCTGGGACGGCGCTAACTTTGGCCCCAAACCGCCACCGAAGTCGAAGACCTCATAATTTACGCCGAGATAGATTGCGAGGCGACGTCCGACCGGCCAGTCGTAGTCCGGCCGGTCGGTGATGGGGCGGTAGTCATAGCGGTCATGGTTCGAGTTACTCATGGCGATGCAACGCACAAACTAGCGAATGGCATCGCTACTATCTCACGCTGCGTCGATTTCTGGGAAATGCTCTGCCGCTGGCACGCTATGTCGATTAGTCGGTGACGACGCCGATATTGTTGGCGGGGTTGGTGCTGCTGGCTTTTCATGAGCACGGGAGACGGGTGAAGTTGGCGGGTATCTGACATCGGTCATCGTCCTCGATGTCCTGATGATCGTCACCAGCCTGATATTGTCGCTTGCCGCCCAGCCGATGGCGAAGTGGATCTGGTACGGATGGTCCTGCGTCGCGTTTCTGGGCGTCCTGTATCTGCTCTGGAGTCCATTGCGGTCACAGGCTCTCAGCCGCGGTGCGGCGTTCGGCACGGTTTATGGCAAGAACCTTATTTTCCTGGTCGGGCCGGAAGGTCTGAAGTTGATCACCGATCCGGCATCGGTCTGGGCGTTCCATCGGCGCGGCGCGTCATGATCGACGTCTCCTGATCGGTACGACAGCACTTCTTATTCTGCCCCCGCTCGTTGGGTTTTCGGTCGGGTTCCCGATGCTGCACGCGGTGCCAAAGACGAAAGAGCGTCGTGATCGCCTGCAGTGCGTCACTACCACCGCGTACCTCCGTGCCACCGCGCCAGTCCTCATCGCGGCCATGATGATGGTGGGGATCGTGAGCGGGCTGCTGCTGCGGTGGGACCCCTTGGGCGTTCGCGCGCAATTTGCCGGCATCGCGGCACTGGCGATGCCGCATCTGCTTGTGACGCCGTATTTCGAGCAGGTTGCGCGACAATCGGGGATTATGCCCAAGCCTCAAGCACGCCAGAGCTTTCTATAGGCCGTGTCGAATGTCGTCAGGTCATCCGGATCCGCCATCGTCGTCGCCACCCGCTTTGCGTGGCGGTGCGCCCAGCTTTCGATCGCGGCATGTGAACCAGGCAGGCTCGCGTGCAGCGCCGCCAGCGTTGCTGTCAGCCGCAGCGATACCTCGATCTCCTGAACGCCTTCGCGCAGGATCGGCCCGAACGCATCGGTCAGCATGTCGTCCATCGTCGGTCTGCCGATGTGAACGGGATAGGTTTCGACCTCGTCATCGACGCTTGCTGAGCCCGGCCGGAGCGTCAGGAACACACGAAGCAAGGCGTTGAGGACCTCGATACCCGTACCCGGATCGTTGGTCGCCAGGGCCAGCGCGCGGCTCGCGATCTCGGACAACGCGATCAAGCCCAACCGCGGGTCCTGATCGAACGAGCGATGTCGCTCGATCGTGAAGGTCTTGACCAGGGCGGACCGGACCGCATCGTTCGCCTCCCCCTTGATCTGCAGCAGCGTACGCGCAGGGTGCATCATCGTGCCGGGCAGGACGTCGACATACACTGTCAGATCGTGGCGGTCGGCGATGGTGCCGAGCGCGGCGACGTCGATATGCGTGATGTAGCCGGTCTGCGGCGCACTCAGTGCCACGGCGTCGACGGGGATGGCGACAGGAGCCCGCCCACCGAGATACGGATGCGCGGCGAAATCCAGCATGGCCTCGGTCGCAGCCTCCTCGACGCGGTCGATCACGTCGGCCATCCGTCCGAAGGCCGTGATATGCCCGATCCAGCGCAACAACGTGCCGACCACCAGCAGGATGATCAGCACCGTCGCCGCGAACAGGATGATCCGGCCGTCATGGCCGTAGGCGCTGGTGTTCAGCCCGACGATACCCACCATCGAAAAGACGAAGGCGCCGAGGAACGTCGATAGCGCGTTCTGCGAAGTCGGATCGCTCACCATCAGCTGAGTCGCGCGCGGTGTCGCGAGTTGCGTCGCCGAGGAATAGGCGCTGACCATCGCGGTCAGGGAAAAGGTCGTGACCGCCAGCATGCTGGAGGCCATGATCTGAAGGATCGTACCGACCGATCGCTGCCCGATATCCGCATCGAACGAGTAGGGTAGATACGGCGTGACGAGCCCGGCGACGATCGCCAGCGCAACGCTGAGCAGGCTGATGATGGCCGCGCGGAACCAGATTTGCCGGATGATCCGCTTCAGGATCCACGACCATTGCCTCATGCTGCGTCCCTCAAACGGTCGTTATCCACGATCATTATGACGACAACGGCTTGGCAATCCAGCGGCTACGATCGAACTGGCCGCAGATCATCACGATTGCCGTGGCCAGCGGCACCGCGATCAGTGCTCCGGCGATACCCCAGACCCAGCTCGAGCCTCATCATCCACGACCATGGAGACGATTCGACGCCGGTGAGGATGCCGGTCGCGAGCATGGGGCGGAGCATGGAGCGCGGACCTAGCGACTGACCTCGAAGAGGAACCATGCACGGCGTTCCGCCTCGTCGGTCCAAGTATCGATCAGGCCGGACGTCGCATTGTCTCTGGCGACGTCCGCGACGTCCTTGGCACGGCGAAGCGACTCGACCAGAAGAAGATTGTCGGCACGGAGTTCGCTCAGCATGTCCTGCGGCGTCACGAACTCGGCATCATTGTCCCTTATGGTCTGATGCCGCGCGATATCGCCGATCGACCGGATGGTCGTGTTGCCGGTCTTTCGGGCGCGCTCGGCAATCGCGTCGGTGACAGCGAGAATCTGTGCGGCCTGCTCATCGAGAAGCAGGTGATAGTCTCTGAAATAAGGTCCGGAGACGTGCCAGTGGAAGTTCTTCGTCTTCAGGTAAATTGCATAGCTGTCAGCCAATATAATCTTCAGGGCGTCGGCGACAGTCATGGTCGCACATTCGTCGAGGTCGGACGGTGTCGGATTGGCGGCAACATGGGCGTTCGTCATCGGTCGGTTTCCTCAATCGTGACTCGCGCGGCAGCCGGCACCGGTTTTCCGCAAGTAGCGCTGAAGGAGGATGAGTTGATCGCCGGACGATGTCCAATGACCACAGGCTATAGTTTCGATAACTACCAACAAAGCGGATCCGGCGGCCGACTAAACCAAGTCTGGGCTGCACGTCCACAATCACTAGCCACCGTAGCGCTCGGTCTTGATAATGGAGGGGGGCAGGCCGGCCAGTAGTGCGCCCTCGGTCGCGATGTTGACGAAGCCGTTGGACCCGCAAACGAAGACGTGGCTGGGCTTTCGGTTAAGCCGGGCCACGACATCCTGAACCATCGCGCCGTCGATCCGTCTTCCGAAGTCCGATGGGCGGACCGGGGCTTCTCGAGTGATCGCCAGCGCTAGGACGAAAGCTGCATCGCCAGTTTCGGTGGCATGCAGCTCTTCCGAGAAGAGAACGTCCGCCTCGGTGCGTGCGGACAACAGGAGCGCCGTCGGGACGGTCTGGGACAGTGTGCGGCGATGCCGGATCATCGCCATCAGCGGCACGAGGCCGGAGCCAGCTCCGATCAACAATACCGCGTCCACGGCGGGATCCGGCCACAGGAAATGACCCCCAAGCGGACCACGAAGCTCGATATCGTCGCCGATCGCCGCGACGTCGTGAAAGAACGACGAGACTTCACCGTCCGGCAGTCGCTCGATCGCAAGTTCGAGAATCGGGGACGACGTCGTCGCGGACGCGATCGAGTAGCTGCGCATCGCGCTGTAGCCATCGGGCGCGGTCAGCCGGACATCGACATGCTGCCCTGCAATGTGCGCGAACGGTTTGCTCAATCGCAGGAAGAAGCTCTTGATGCTCGGTGTCTGCTGGACGATGTCCTCGATCACGCATGACTGCCACGGCACGGCTTTCGCGCCACCCTCAGTCATTGGTGTATCGCTGTTCGCGCCATGGATCGCCGTAGATATGGTAGCCGTGACCTTCCCAGAATCCGGGTTCGTCGCGCGTCGTGAACTGCAGTGCGTTCACCCATTTGGCGGACTTCCAGAAGTAGAGGTGCGGGACCAGGAGGCGCGCGGGCCCGCCGTGATCGCGCGGAAGCGGCTTGCCCGCATAGGTGAGGGCGACCATCGCCTTGCCCGACAGAAGGTCCGCCAAGGGCACGTTCGTCGAATATTTATCGTAGCAGTGCGCCAGGACGAAATCGGTGGGCGGATCGAGCCCAGCATCGGCAAGGATGTCTTCGACGAGTACACCCTCCCAGGCGGTATCCAACTTGGACCAGGAGGTGACACAGTGAATGTCCTTGGTCACCTTCGTCTTCGGCAGGGCGTTGAACTCAGTCCAGTTCCAGACCTTGACGGGCTTCGGACCGATCTTGACCGTGAATTTCCAATCGGAAGGCTCCACGTGCGGCGTAGGGCCAGCGGACAGGACGGGAAAATCTTCCACGAGATGCTGACCTGGCGGAACTCGACCGGAGTCATCGCCGCTTGAACCGCGGCCGGAGAATCCTCTGGTGACCATGATGAATCCCTTGGGTTGGCTGATGGAACGGATCGGGCTTGAGTTCAGAAGCTGATGCTACATCCTTGTGGCTGCAACTGTCGAACGAGTTGTTTGACTCGAGAATAAGCAGGACGGCCTGATGGAATGGCCATGATCTTGACCTGCTATGACGCCCGATGATTGCAAATGGGGTTTAGCGCCCACCCAGCCTGACTATCCAATACCCTGTCACTATAGTTTTCATACGTTTCGGTAGTTTTGTCATGTGCACGGCTAGGGGCGGGTCTTACGATCGATCGGTCGGTTCTGAATTATTCGGCCGATACGCATCGAAGTTGATCTGGTAAATGCCAAGTCGTTCTCTATGGAAACTATACGCAGAAGCTATTTGAATTGCGCTAGCCACGCAGCCATAGTCGTAGACTAACGATCGTTGCCGAGAAACTCATTTCCAACCTCACAAATGCTGACGGATCGCGCCTCGGCGAAGGAAATCCCATGAGCAAATCCATCGCCACCGCGTCGATCAACCTCGAAACCGCGGTCGCCCTCATCGACGCGGCGATCGCCGCGGCCCGTGCAATCGGCATCCCGGCTGCCGTCGCCGTCGTCGACGCCACCGGGTATCTGCGCGCATTCGAGCGCACCGACGACGCGCCGTTTCTCACGGTCGACGTTGCCATCGACAAGGCCTGGAGTTCCGCCTCGTTCGGGTTCCCGACGCATGTCTGGAACGAGTATGTGACCAACGATCCGAAGGTGGCGCCGCTGGCCTATCGCCCGCGGATGGTGGCGGTCGGCGGCGGATATCCGATCCTGGAGGACGGGAAGTTGATCGGTGGGATCGGCATCTCCGGGGGTAATTATCAGCAGGATCAGGATGCCTGCGTCGCGGCACTCGAGAAAATCGGATTCGAGCTACCGGCCTGACGACCGCCAAGCCGACGATCCGCATCGTAATTGGAGCAGCAAATGAGCATCGACCAACGCCAAGCCCCCGAGCTGCGGGTGCAGAAATGGATCGACCACGACGGAGGAGCGATCGCGCCGCTTACGCTGTCGGACCTCGGGACCGGCCCAAAGATCCTGTTCGCGTTCCAGCATTGGTGCCCCGGTTGCCATCTCCACGGGTTTCCGACGCTACAAAAATTACATCGCGCGTTGAGCCCCAAGGGCGTGGGGTTTGCGGTGATCCAGACCGTCTTCGAAGGCGCTGACGAGAACACATTCGAGACGTTGCGCATGAACCAGCTCAAATATGACCTTCCCCTCGCTTTCGGTCACGATGAGCCACCGACCGGGCAGGTGCTGCCGACCTTCATGGAAGACTACCGCACGCGAGGAACACCCTGGTTTACGGTAATCGATGAAGGCGGCCGTATCGTCTTCTCGGATTTCCATCTCGACGCGGACACGCTCATCGCAGACTTGGGTCATGCATAGCTTATGCAGCGAGGGCTCAATCCTGACTGCTAGCTTTGGGCGATTCGACCGTCCCGTTTGCGATCAGGAAATCTCATGCCAGACGCAGCGCACGCCGGTATCGTGTTCAGCCACACGATCTACGTGCTTGGCCACGGCCTCCTTTGCGGCATCGAAAGGACCTTGATCCGTGCCCACAAGCCGGAGCGACAAGCTATCACCATCGGCTGTCATGATAAGCTGGCCACCGGGAAGCTCGATCTCCGCGGTCAGCGCATCGTAGCGAACCGGATAGGTGTGCACCCACGCCTTGGCGATCTCGGTCAAATAACGGCTGCTATCGATGGTGGCGATGCGTGCTTCGGCTTCGAACATGAAGTGCTCCCGTAGACTGTGTGCTTCGATAAAAATTGTGAAATTTTTGAGATACGCGTCGCGCCACAGATCAAAGGCGGATCACGCTATGATCGCCGTCACGCGAATTTCGATGCGCATGGTGGGAAGCCCCAGCGCCTCTACCCCCAATTGCGTCCAGATCGGCGCGCGGTCGGGCATGTAGTGGCGGTATAGCCTGGCCATCGTCTCGTTGATGACGGGAGGGAAGCCGCCGACGTGATAGGAATTGACGTGGACGACGTGCCGCCAGGTTGCCCCGGCTGTCGCAAGCGTCCGTTCGACGTTCTCGAACGCCTGCGCGATCTCCTCCTCGATCGACTCCGGAATGACGAGATCGTCGTTCCAGCCGCCTTGTCCGGAAATATCCACGCGGTCGCCGATGCGCATTGCCTGGGAGTAATGCAGCGCCTCGTGCAGGCGGGTCCCGTAGCCGGGGGTGATGAAGAACGACGGTGTCGTCATGAGCTTGCCTTTGATGAAATAAACGGCGTTCGGGACTGGCGCGTTGGTCGGTGGCCAGACCCTATTCCACGTCTTCCACGACGAGGCCGCGGCCGTTGAACTGCACGGTCTCCCCGGCCCGGGCGCCTTCGATCGCTTCGAAGATCGGTGCCATCGTCGAAATCCCCATGACTTCACGTCCCTGACAAGTGAACCTGCTGGTCGATACGGCGATCGCGAAGTAGCGGCCGGACAGCTTGACGACGGCACCTTCCTCGACGGTCGTCTTGGGGCCGAAATCGATCATCCGGAGCTTGTCGATCTTGTCGGCGTAATCGTGCAGCGTGTCGTCGAGCGCTTCGGCCAAGTCGCTGGCGATTTCGGCCTGCGCCAGTTCGTCGTTCTCGACCGGTTCGCTTTGATCGACCTTGGCGGTGAAGACATAGTCGAGGTAGTTTTCCCGGGCACTCTGCAGCGCTGCGGTCTCCAGCGAGAGCATCGTCTCTCGGATATGGGCCTTGTTCCAGTCCATGATGACGTCCTTGCGTTACAGTGCTTCGATGGTTCGGCGGACTTGTGCTCGGCGACGCCGCTACTCGTCGCTGTTGACGTCTTCGCCCTGGTAGGGGACGCGGATCAGCCGGGGATCCCGGATGATGCTCGTGACGAGCCAGACATAGTCCTGCTCGGCGGTGTCGAAGCCGAGGATGCTGAAACCGCCGCCGAACGGGCATGAAGGGAAGTCCGGAAAGCCCTCCCGCAGAACGTAGCGTTCGGGATTGCGGTGGAACTCGTCCTTGAAGACCTTGCGCAGTCCGTGCTTGGTCGGCGCGTCCCGGTCGCGTGCCGCCACCGTTTCCCGATCCGCGACGAGCCGCTCGGACAGGTCGCGGGGACAGATTTCGTGGAACACGTCGAACGCGTCGATTAACAGGCCGCGGTGCCCGGTCGCCGGGTCGGTGATCGCGTAGATATTGGAGGCGTCTTCGCCATCATCGCCGCTTTCGAGCCGCAGCGCCGCGTCGACGCGAATGGTGCAGGCTTCGACGGTCGATCCGAGTTCGAGATCGACGAGGTTGCTGTCCTTGACGCGGTACTCGTGATCGTAGCCCTTGGCGACGAACGCCAGCACCGCTTCGAGGATGTCGGTTAGTTGGGTCGTCATAGCCACTTGGCCTTCTTGAAGCGCATGAACAGCAGCAGGGAGAATACCGCGATCACGCCGAGCACGATGAAGTATCCGTAGGTCGCGTCTAGCTCCGGCATATTCTTGAAATTCATGCCGTAGATTCCGGCGATCGCGGTCGGGACCGCCAGTATCGCCGCCCATGCCGCGAGTTGGCGGGTGATTACGCCCATCCGTTGCGCCTCCAGGAGGCTGCTCGCCTCGAAGACCGTGGACAGGACGTGGAGGAGGCCGTCGACCATCGACTGGACACGGTGCAGATGGTCCGCGACGTCGCTGAAATAGGGCGTCACGTCGGCGCTGATGCAGGGGAAATGGCCGCGGACGAGCTTTCCCACCAGCTCCCCCATGGCGCCGAGCGTGCGCTGGAACCGCGTGAGTTCGGATCTCAGTTCGAAGATGCGGACGACGTCTTCCCGCTCGAGGAAGTCGTCGAGCGACCGTCTCTCCATTGCCAGGACGTCATCCTCGATCATCTCGAAGATCGGCAGATACTGGTCGACGATGCGGTGCAGGATGGCGTGCAGGACATAGTCGACACCCTTTCGGGACAAGGTGGTCGATCCCTCGAGTTGCGCGCGAAGGTTGCCGAGCGCGCCCGCGGTGCCGTGCCGCACGGTGATGAGATGATTGTGACCGGTGAAGATCGCCATCTTGCCGTAGATGATCCGGTCGCCCACCAGCGCCGCGGTCTGCGCGACGATGTAGAGTTCATCATTGTAGACTTCGAGCTTGGGCGGGCACAGCGGGTGCATCGCGTTGTCGATCGCCAACGGATGGAGGTTGTACGTCGCCTGGAGCTTGCTGAGTTCGTCGTCGGTAGGCTCGCCGAGCGCGATCCAGCAGAAGCCCGTGCGATCCTCGCCCAGTTCGATGCTTTCATCGAGCGCTATCGCCCGCACTCGCTTGCCTTCGTGGTAATAATAGGCGGCGATTACGCTCATGCCGGCTTCGCGGGGATGTGCAGTCCGCGCTGCACCGCGGGTCGCGCCAGCGCGCGTGCGAGCCACGCCTGGACGTTCGCATAGTCCTCGAGACCAAGAATATCGCCGGCAGCGTAGAACGCGCCGAGCGCATTCACCCAGCCGATCGTCGCGATGTCCGCGATCGAATAGTCGTCGACGATCCAGTCGCGGCCTTCCAACTGGCGATCCAGGACCCCGAGGAGGCGCTTGGTCTCGTCGACGAAGCGCTGTCGCGGCCGCTTGTCCTCGAAATCCTTGCCGCCAAATCGCAGGAAGAAACCGAGCTGACCGAACATCGGGCCGATCGCCGACATCTGGAAGAAGACCCAGGCAAGCGTCTCGTACCGTCGGGCAGGGTCGGCGGGCATGAACTGGCCCGTCTTTTCGGCGAGGTAGAGAAGGATCGCCCCGGATTCCCATAGCGCCAAGGGCTTCCCGTCGGGCCCCGCCGGATCGATGATCGCCGGGATGCGGCCGTTCGGATTGAGCGCCACGAACGCCGGGTCCTTCGACTCGTTGTTCGAGATGTCGATGAAATGCGGCTCGTACGCCAGGCCGGTTTCCTCCAGCATGATCGAGACCTTGACGCCGTTGGGGGTGGGCGTGGCGTAAAGCTGGATGCGATCGGGATGTGATGCCGGCCAGCGCTGCGTGATCGGGAAGGACGAGAGGTATGTCATGATCTGCGATCCTGGTGCTGCGGTCATGGAGGATTGCGGACCAGACCCGCGCTGAACGGTGGTGGCGTCTATTCCGCGGCGATCCCGGTCGCGGGCTGCGCATCGCCAGCCGTCTGGCGCTTCGGAAGCACCCAGCCGGGACGCACGAAGTGGCAGGTGTAGCCGTTCGGCCGCGTCTCCAGATAATCCTGATGATCCGGCTCGGCTTCCCAGAATGCGCCGACCGGCACGACCTCGGTGACCACCTTGCCATTCCACAGCCCGGAGGCATCGACGTCGGCGATCGTGTCCTCGGCAACGCGCTTCTGCGCGTCGTCGACGAAATAGATGCCCGACCGGTAGGAAAGCCCCATGTCGTTGCCCTGGCGGTTTTTGGTGGTGGGATCGTGGATCTGGAAGAAGAATTCGAGGATGGCCCGGTAGCTCGTCACCGCCGGGTCGAAGACGATCTCGATCCCCTCGGCATGCGTGCCGTGGTTGCGATAGGTGGCGTTCGGAATGTCGCCGCCGGTGTAGCCGACGCGGGTCGAGACGATACCGGGCCGCTTGCGGATCAGATCCTGCATGCCCCAGAAGCATCCGCCCGCGAGAATGGCGCGCTCGTGCATATTAAGCCTCCTCTGCCTGATCGAGATATTCGCCGTAGCCTTCGTTCTCCATCTCATCGCGCGGGATGAAGCGAAGCGACGCCGAGTTGATGCAATAGCGCAGGCCGCCGCGGTCGGCGGGACCGTCCGGGAACACGTGGCCCAGATGGCTGTCGGCGTGCACCGACCTGACCTCGGTCCGGACCGTCCCGTGCGTGGTGTCGCGGACCTCGTTCACGTTTGCGGGCACGATCGGCTTGGTGAAGCTCGGCCAGCCGGAGCCCGACTCGTATTTGTCGGTCGAAGCGAACAACGGCTCGCCCGATACGACGTCGACATAGATGCCGGGCTCCTTGTTGCCGTCATACTCCCCGGTGAAGGGCCGTTCGGTACCCGAGTGCTGCGTGACCCGGCGTTGCTCGGGGGTCAGCCGATCGACTGCGTCCTGCGATCTTTCAAACTTCATGATATCACTCAATACTTTTCAAGAGGAACGAAGGATCTACGTTCAGAAAATAGTATTCGTCATCATGCAGTGTATCGCAGTACCCCCTGGAATTATCCAATACGCCGAACGTATAGTTTCCATACCACCGATACTGTTCATGCCGTGACTCAATTCCACGCGTACCGGGCCGCCATTTGCGCGATCTTGCGTATTTCGACTGGCGCGGTGGAGCCGGAGACCGTCGCGATCACGACTTCACGCTCCAGGACGAACCCGTCGATCGGGCGCGTGACGAGGCCGTGCGCCGTGGCCGATCGTTCCGGAAGGATGCATATCGCGTCGCTGTCGGCGACGACCCGCTGCACCCAGTCTTCGCGGTCGGATCGAAAGCGGGGCTGCACGAGCACGTCCCGTCGCGCGAAGTGATCGCGGATCTCGTCGCGAAACTCGCATTTCAGGCGGTCGACGAACGGGAACCTGACCAGGTCTTCGCTGCGCACGATATCGCCGGCTGCCAGGGGATGGGTCGCGGAACAGCCGAGGACGAAGCGTTCGCGAAATAACGGGTGCACGCTCAACTTGAGGTCGGGCCGCGTTTCACGCGGCAGGATGCAGGCATGGTATTTTCCCGACAGCACCTCCGATGCGTCCTCGTTCGACTGCAGCGAATGCAGCTTGATCTCGACCGACGGAACTTCCGCCAGCGCGCTCTCGAAAAACGCCGAGAACTCCTTTGGTCCGACGGTTGGCGCGACGCCGACGTCCAATACGCGGTGCCGTCCCATCGCCCAGTTCTCGGAATGATCGCGGACGCTCCTGACCGCCGCCGCCATGCGCCTGAATTCCGCTTCGACGTCCTGACCGAGGCCGGTAAGGCGGCTGTTCTTCCCGTCGCGGTGGATCAGTTTCCCGCCGAGCTCCTCCTCAAGACGATGGATCGCACGGGTCAGACTGGGCTGTGACACACTGCTCAACCGTGCTGCCGCCGTGAAATTGAGCGTCTCGGCCAAGTTGATAAAGTAGCGGACCTGATTGAGTTCCATAGCGTCGACCCCTCAGCCTGACTGCTTCTTCGTCCTCGGAGTGCGCCGTCGGTAAGAAGCCGGTATAAGTATGCTTGAGGCATATAGTTGTGGTTCGAGGCCATCGCTATATGCACGGCGCATATATATTATTGGCGTAGTGACATGCGCGGGTTCCTCGCTATTTTTCGATAGCTGGCATCAAGCGGGCATGATCGCGAACTTCCTGCGCTTCGTCCTACGCCTCGCGGTCTACGCCTCGCTCGAGCAATTCGGCATCGATAGGGCAGTTCGTGCACCCTTCGTGGCAACACAGGCGACAGATGCGGTAGGAGTGATCGAGGTTTTCGAGGCGGTCGCGCAGGACGCGTTCGGCGATGTCGGACAGGATCTTCAGATCGTCCGGCGTGAGGATCGTCAGCCCTTCGGCAATGACCTGATCGCGGGAGGCCAAGACCTTGTCGCTGGAGATCTTGCCAGCGGGCGTAAGGTAGAGCGAACGCGTACGGCCGTCCGTCGAATGCTCCCGACGCTCGATCAACGCCTCGTTCGCCAGCCGATCGACCAGGCGAACGGCCCCTGCATGTGAAAGGCCGACTCCGATTGCCAGCATGCGGATCGAGAGCCCGGGCTGGTGCGCGAGCAACGCGAGCGCCGACGCCGCAGGGCCAGCTTCCGGCGCTTGCGAAGACGTCGCACGCACGATGTCGTCGCTGATCATGAGCGCGAATGCGCCGAAGACATTGCGATCTCGAGGACTATCCATCGCGAGATTCATATGTGCGCGAAGCATATAGGGCAAGTGATACCCCGATCGGACGGTGTTCGATAAAACGGAGCGATGCCGCCAGCCTCGTACGCCGTGAACTTCACCGCGCCGAACCGCAGAAACGTCAGCGCCGATCCTGCTGTGCGCGGTCGGTAAAGCTGCGGAAGGTGATCGACCAGCGCGTCACTTCCATCTCCGCGATGCTGTGCTCCCAATCATGCCGCGCCTCCCCGCTGAGATGGTACACCGACCGCGGCGCCAGCGGGACGGCGGCGCGGTCGAAGCCGCCTGCTTTGCGCCGCCGGAACCGCATCGCCGCCGGCACACCGAGCGAAATTCCGACGACATGCTCGAACACCGGCCGGTCGCGGTGCCAGCCTATACCGGCACCCGGATCGTACCGGATCAGCAACGCCTGGACGAGCGCCTCCTCGGGCAGTCTCGCAAACGCGGCGGCGCGCTGACGTATCGGCAGCAGCCAGTCGGGCAACGGATCGGTCTCGCCGAACCGGCTCGTGTCGAAATCATAATGCCAGCCGAACGACCGGGTCAGCCGCTTGCCCAGCCAACCCTGGAACTGGAACGGCGCCAGGTCCTGTTCGTCGATCCGGGCGATCAGCGCCTCCTCCTCGTCCTGGCTGAGCAGCGCGTCGCGATATTCGAGCCCTGGCAGGACGGGGGTGCCGAAAAGGTCTGCGGTCGGATTGGCCATCGAGCGGATGTAACGAGGCGGGCGGCCATGACCAGCCGAAAGCCCCGCGGTTGCTCATCCGACCGCCGCCATCTACCGCGGAGCGCACTAGCCGGAGACTGACATGACCGCCCATCTCAAGATCGATTTCGTATCGGACATCGCCTGTCCTTGGTGCATCATCGGCCTGCGCGCGCTGGAAGAGGCACTGGCCCGCGCGGCGGATGCGCTCGACGCGGAGATCGTCTTCCAGCCGTTCGAACTCAATCCGGCGATGCCCGCTGGCGGCCAGAATATCGGCGAGCATATCGCGGAGAAATACGGATCGACCCGCGAGCAGTCGGCGGCGAACCGCGCGATGATCGTCGATCGCGCGCGCGACTTCGGTTTCACGATGGCGATGACCGAGACGAGCCGGATCTACAACACGTTCGACGCGCACCGGCTGTTGCACTGGGCGCAGATCGAAGGGGGACAGGCGGCGCTGAAGCACGCGCTCTTCACCGCCAATTTCACTGATAATGTCGATCCCGGCGATCACCGCGTGCTGGTCGATGCCGCGACAAAGGCCGGCCTTGATCCGGTCGCAGCCGAAGAAGTGCTGCGGTCGGGACGCTACGCGGACGACGTTCGTGCGGCGGAGGAACTGTGGCGTGCTCGCGGGATCAATGCAGTGCCGGCGATCGTGATCAACGACCGGCATCTTATTTCGGGCGGCCAGCCCGTCGAGGTCTTCGAACAGGCGCTACGCCAGATCGCCGCGGCCGGCTGACCCGGATCCGGTGGTCGGGCAGCAGGTTTGTGCTGCCGGACGCATGCTTGTCTCGGCCAGACGGCATTGCGCCCGATCGACCGGAACAACGGAGGGCGCCCCGTTATCGCCCGGTCGAAGATCTTGCCGGCGCGATACCCGCCCCGGCGCGCCTCAGTTCAGCGTCGTCATCTCGACGGGCTTGCCCTTGGTGGTTGGGTTGGACGCGTTCGCCTTAGGCGCTTTTTCGGCCTTGGGCTTGCGGACTTCCTTGCTGGATTTCTTCTGGCTCTTCGCCATCACGGCACCTCATGGGGCGGAAGGCCCCGCGGTCACACTACACGCGTTGCCGCCAATACTCCTATCTTATCGGTTCGGCGTCCGGCGCAGCAGTTCCAGGGTCACACGATCGTCTTCGCCGCCGAAGAACCGGTCGAGCGCCGCGCGGAACGGTGCCGGTTCGTCGGCAACCGCGGCGAACAGCGTCATCGACGACCGCAACTTCACCGCGTCGATCCCGCCCAGGATCGCTTCGGCAGATCCGGGCGCTGCCGTCACCGTCTGCGTGACCTCGATCAGTCGCGGCCCGAGTACCGGATGCGCGAGATACGCCCGAGCCTCGTCCGCCCCGGCAATCGCGTAGGTTCGCGCCATGGCGCTTTGGCCCAGTCCGGCGATTTGCGGGAAGATGAACCACATCCAGTGGGTGCGCTTGGCCCCGCGCTGCAACTCCGCCAGCGCCTGCGGATAGACGCCGTCCTGCGCCGCGACGAAACGATCGAGATCATGCTCCATGGACCCGAGATGGTCGCATCGCCCCCCCTCCGCAACCACGATGCCGGTCGATGCGTTGCAAAGGGGGTTGAGGAGATCAGGTGATGACGACGGTGCGATCATGAGGACGGCAATCGCGGTCGCGTTGCTCGCGGCGCCGCTTCTCGTCGGCGGATGCGGTCGCAACGACGATCCCACCAAGACCGCCGCGCCCAGCGGCTTCACCCCGCCCGAAACGCGCGCGCCCGCCCCGATAGCAGGCCAGGCGCAGACAACGCCGATCACCGCCTATGTCGGTAAATACCCGCACGATGCGGTCGACGGCGTGGATTTCTTCGATCGCACTGATGTCGCGACCGGCCTCGTCAACGCGGTCGGCGATGCAAAGCTGCGCGAGATGATCCGCGGCCGATCGGGGCCTGCAACGCCCGTTTTCAAGATGGGCGACCGCGTCGCCTCCTGGGGCTGCGAGGAGCATAATTGCGGCGACCACAACTGGACGGTGATCGTCGACCCAAAGCGCGGCAAGACACAGGTCTGCTACCATGACGCAGCCAAGATGGGTCCGCAGAGCGACTGGTATGACGGCGCAGCCCCCGCCCGTCGTGCCGAAACCTGCCCGTCGGAAGGATAAGCCATGCTCGAACACATCCCCGCCTGGCTTGGCCACGCGATGAGCGGCTTGCGTGCCGGGATCGACAAGCTTGCGATCGTCCAGCTCGGCGAGAACTTCGAGACGTTGACCCTGACCAGTCCGGCGTTCGCGCACGAAGCACGGATGCCGCCTCGCTTCACTGCGGACGGGGAGGGTGTGTCGCCACCGCTCGTGTGGAGCGAGCCGCCGGTCGGGACCGAGCGCATGGTATTGATCGTCGAGGATGCCGATGCTCCGGCGCCGCAACCCCTGGTGCACGCAATCATCTGGGGACTCGAAGCGGATGCGGGCCAGCTAGCTGAAGGCGCGATCGTTGCGGACGGTGAAGGTGACGCGAAAGGTCGCGATGTCGGTCGTAATTCCTATCTACGCGAAGGCTGGTTGCCGCCCGATCCGCCCAGCGGACACGGCGAGCATCGCTATGCGTTCCAGGTCTTCGCGATCGGCGCAGGCGCAGGGGATGTCGGCGCGACACCTGGGCGCTCTGCGGTGATCGAGGCCATTACCGGGCATGTGCTGGCGGCAGGGCTGTTGATCGGGACCTATTCGCGTGAAGAAGAGGCCCCCGTAGGGCCGGTGGGACTGACTTCGACCGCCTGACCGTGACGTTCGGCAGGCGTCTCGTCGGTCAGGCGAGCGCGCCGCCGGCCTGTGTCGCAATCAGCAGGATGGTGGTGGAAAAGGCGATAAGGCCGATGAGAATGCCGCGGTTCATGATGAGCGTCCTGATCAGGCGATGGGGATGATCGGGACGGCAGTGCCGACTGCGATGGCTGCGAAGAACAATGCGCCGACGAGCGAGAAGGCGATGCGCTGAGCGGTTTCGAAACGGATCGACATGAAATAGTCCTTCGATGGTCGGGCGCCGGACCATCCGGCTGCCGATATCGAATGAATTGCATGGCGCGTGCCAGTTTCTTAAATTGTTGATTTTTCGCGATTTCTTGTTTGGGCGAAGCTTGAATTGGCGGAACGCACCATGTCTTCGTCGGAAATTGCGCCAACTCTAGGGATTAACCCGCGCAGACCCGATCGCGACCGTCCTTCTTCGCGGTGTAGAGCAACTGGTCGGCGCGCTGGAACGCGGTTTCGGCGGCTTCGTCGGCATGGATCGCGGTCACGCCCGCCGAGACGGTGATGACGCCAAGCGCAGTGTCTGTCTCACGGTTGCGGAAGCGCTTGCCAGCGACCGTCGAGCGTACGGCATCGAGCATGTCGGCAGCTTCGGCCAAGGCGATCCCGCCGATCAACACCGCGAACTCCTCGCCTCCGTGGCGGACGACGAGGTGCGGGGCGCATTCGGCCGTCATCGCCTGGCCGATCGCGGTGAGCACCCGGTCGCCGACCCCGTGGCCGTGCAGGTCGTTGATCCGCTTGAACCTGTCGATGTCGCACAAGGCCAGGCAATAGGGCCCCGCGTTCCGGTCGCGCGTCGCGAATGCTTCCTCGAACGCGCGGCGGTTGGGCAGGCCGGTCAGCACGTCGCGGCGCGCCGTATCGCGCGCTTCGATCAGCTTCGACCGCAGCGAATCCGTCTCTGCGGTCGCCGCCGCCAGCCGCACCTCGCTGTCGTGGATCCGAGCGATCATCGCACTGGTGATTTCGGCGATCTCGTCGATCTCCGCCAATTGCGTGATCGATGCCGCGCTCCTGGCCAATTCGCGGCCAAAGCCATGCGTCTCGGCCTGCATCGTCCGCACGATCTGCACGAAGCCATCGACCTGCTGCTGCGTCTCGATCACGAGGGCAATCGCGGTATCGGGTGTCTGATCGGGGTTGGTGTCTGCAGCGCCGTTGGTCCGCCGCGATCGGCCCGACGGGGGCTCGTCGACGACCGTTCCCCCGAGTCGCTCGATATCCGATCGGGTGAGACGAACGCCGTCCTGCGTCAGCGCAGCAACCTGCGCGGCCAAATCGCTCCCAGGTGCCGACATCACGGCATAGGCAAACGCGTAATGCGCGGGATCGGGGCTCAGCTTCTGTTCGTCGAGGAACGCGCCGATCCGCTCAAACAGCGTCGTGTCAGGTCTTGCGCCCCGTATCGATCCGGCCACTCGTACGTCGCGCATGTCATCCCCCGCGTCCCCGCCAAAGCGATAGACCCGAAAGCGTTATCATAATGTCACCGGACCGGCAGGTATTTGCCGGTCCGGTTTCGATCGATTACTTGCCCGTCAGCTTCTGGACCGCAGCAAGCGTCGTCGAGACATGCGCCTCGGGGTTCATCTCGTCATGCACGAACGCGATGCGGCCGTCCTTGGCGATGACGTAGCTGGTGCGCTTGGTGATGTCGCGCCCTGCCATCTGCTTGCCGAGCGCGACGTCGTAGCCCTTGACCACGTTCGGCCCGGCGCTGGCGACCGCGAACTTGCCCGCGCACTTCTCGGCGGAGAACTTGCTGAGTGTCTCGACATTGTCGGCCGACATGCCGATCACAGTCGCGCCCGCCTTTGTGAACGCCGGGATTGCTTCCGCAAAAGCATGTGCCTCGGCGTTGCAGCCGCCGGTGTATGCCGCCGGGAAAAAGTAGAGCACGACCGGGCCCTTCTTCAGTTGTTCGGCGAGGTGGACGGTGAACACCTTGCCAGCGATCGCGCCGCGCGTGGTGAAGTCCGGAGCCTTGGCGCCGGGCGCGAGGGCCGCCAGCGCAGGCGCCGCGACGAGGAGGGCAGCGGCAGTGGCAAGTGTCGAGACGAGGCGCATGGATGATACTCCGGTTGGATTGCAATGACCTACGCTGGCACGAACGATCCGTCCATTGCCCGTGACGTCCGCGCTCGATAGGCTGGAAATATGCCAGTAACCCAAGCCGATATCGATCTCGCGCACCGCCTCGCGGATGCTGCGGGCCACGTCATCCGACCCTATTTCCGCCATGAGCACGGCGTCGAGATCAAGGACGACCAGTCCCCCGTCACCCGCGCCGACCGCGAGGCCGAATCGGCGATGCGCCGGCTGCTCGACGCCGAGCGCTCGGGCGATGGCATCGTCGGCGAGGAGTATGGCGAGAAGACGGGCGTCACCAACCGTAAATGGGTGCTCGACCCGATCGACGGCACGCGCAGCTTCACCGTGGGGCGCGCGATCTTCGGGACGTTGATCGCGCTTGTCGAGGATGGCTGGCCCGTACTCGGGATCATCGACCAGCCGATCCAGCGCGAACGCTGGGTCGGTGTCGCGGGGCGTCCGACGACTTTGAACGGCGTACCGGTCCGTACCCGCACCTGCCGCGAACTGGCAGGCTCGACGATCGCCACCACTAGCCCGCATCTGTTCGACGAAATCGACGTGCCGCATTACTTGGCACTCGTGGCCGCGATCTCGGGCGGCAACCCGCGGCAGGGACCCGTCTATGGCGGCGACTGCTACAATTATGGTCTGCTCGCTAGCGGGCATCTCGACGTGATCTGTGAGTCAGGCCTGAAGCTTTACGACTTTGCGGCCTTGGTGCCGGTAGTTGAAGGCGCTGGCGGCCGGATGTGCGACTGGAACGGCGACCCGCTGACCGCAGACAGCGAAGGTCACGTGCTCGCGATCGGCGACCCTGCGAGAATGGACGACGTGCTCGAGGCAATGCACCGGTTGCAGGATGCACACGATCACGATGCGCATGACGGCCACGACCACGGATAAGGATTCCCCTCCCACCTGCGGGAGGGGCTAGGGGAGGGCACGACGTACGTACCGGCGTCCGGCACGCGATCAGTCCTTCTCGCAAGTGGGAAGGGATCAAAAAGGCGTCATCGCAAACCGCAACGCCCCCACATCAACACCCCCATCCGTCATCCCGGCGGACGCCGGGACCCACGGACACGGAGCGCTAGCCCTCTGAGCGGACCCAACCATGGGCCCCGGCGTCCGCCGGGGTGACGGGGTTGGTGTGGTGAGGAGTAAGTGCTGAGCGACGGCTGCGTCGTAGCCAAGCCGCTATCCAGCTCCAGCAGCGTATGTATTTCACACCTACGTGCGACACCGGCCACAGGCTGCAACCGGCCACAGGCTGCAACCGGCCACAGGCAGCAACGGGCACCGGCAACAACCTACCACGGGCAACATCCGACCCGCATGTCCACCACCGAGCTCCGCTCACACCCCCATCCGTCATCCCGGCGGACGCCGGGACCCACGGACACACAACGCTAGCCCTTTAAAAGCGCCCAGCCATCGAGCCGGCGCTCGCGTGACGCTAGAAAAAGCGAGCTAGGGAAGGGGGGCGTACCATCTCCCCGCGCCCTCAGAAGATCCCCAAAAACTTCTTCCGCTGTCCCTTCTTCTCCGCAGCATTCGTCTTCCCGTCCTCAGCCTTGGCGGTCGTCCCATGCCCTACGTCATCACGCGGCTGGCCCTTGGTCGTCCGCTGCGCCGCCGCCGTAGCCCCGGAGAGGACAGGCCCGCACGCGGTAGACTTCGCATCGCCGACATCGACGAACGCGAGAATTCCCGCGACCGGCGTCGCCACCAGCGCCAGCCCGAGCCCGCTGCCGACCCGCGCAAGCAGGTCCTTCGAGATCACGTTGAGCTTCGGCGCCGCGAACAAACCGCCGACCCCGACCGGCGACTGCCCCGCAAACAGACTGAACTTCTTCGAATCCGCACGGAAGGCCAAGTCGACCGCTTCGTTGCGGAAGCTGAAACCGCCGCGGCCGACGATCACGTTCTTGCGCGTATCGATCAGGATCGGGTCCGCCGCCGCAACGCCGCCGCGCACGGTAAAGCCGATCAGCCCGCAATTGATCTGTACGGGCTCGTCCAGCTTCCCCTGGAACATCCGCTGGGCGAACGTGCCGATGTCGAGTTCTGCAAGCTGCACGTTGCGCACCGAAAGCGCGCCAGACGGCAGCACGAACGCGATCCGTCCGCGCGACGACGCCAGCGAATCATGGATCGAGTCGCCGCGTCCGTCGAGCTTGATGCGACCCTTTACGGTCCCGGTCGTCCCGGCCTCGGTCAGGCCATAGCCCTTGAGAAGCCGCCCCAGTGGTGTCGGCGCAAGCCGGATGTCGTACGACACCGCGCTCGGCCGTGCGCGCGTATCGAAGATGACGTCCGAGGCCACGTTGCCGCGCGCCATCGAGAAGGTCAGCGGCGACAGCGCCAACCGCCCCCGCTCTAGGTCGAGCGTTAGGTCGATGTTCGAGATCGGCAGGTTGCGCGACTTCACCGTGCCGATCGTCCATTTCAGGTCGGCATCGAAGATCTGCATCGTCGCGACCGGCAGGTTACCGTCGGGCAACAGGCGTTGCGGTGCGGCGCCCGTCGCGGCGGCGGCGGCCACCGCGCCCTTCGTTTCGACGATGTCGGGATTGAAACCGATGAACGGTGCCGCATCGATGATGTCGAGGCTCTTGGTCGTGAGCACCGAATCGAGATGGATGCGCGCGCCGTTGGTAATCGTCAGCTTGCCCGCGAGATCGGTCCGGCCCGCAAAGCCGCGCAGGTGCGTGAAGGCGTATTCGTCGCCCTGCTTGATGAGCTGCGCGCGCAGTTTGTAGGTCCGCGTATTCGGGATCGCGACGTCGATCACCCCCAGCAGCGTCGACAGGTTCGCGCCGCGCGCGGTGACGGCGAGCGGCACGTTCTCGACATCGGCAATGCTCGGCAGCGTGCCCGCGACGTCGATGATGTTCCCCGCCGCCCGCGCCCGCGCAACCAGCTTGTTCTGCCCGCGATTGGCGGTCGCGTCCGGCGACAGCAACTGCGCGGTCACGGTGAACGGCGTCTCGCGCAACCGCCCCTTGCCCGTCAACCCGACCGCACGGCCGATCGTCGCATCGACCGAGCGGATGTCTGCAACCTTGAGGTCCGCCAGCACGCGCATCCGCGGATCGAGATAGCGCACCGTCGTGCCCGTCACGGTCGCCACGTCGATCCGCGGAAACTCCAGCGGCTTGCCGCCCTTCTTGTTCGAGAACGTCCAGGTGTTGGCCGAATGTGCCGCGTTCCACTCGAGATCGACCGCGCCGTTGACGAGGTCGAGCCAGTACAGCCGCCGCTTCCCGAAAATCAGCGACAGCGGCGCGATCCGCGTGTCCAGCTTGTCCGCCTGGAACAGGTTCGGCCTGCTCGCCCAGTCGGGGTTCGAGAGCGTGAAGTTCTCCGCGTACAGCTTGATACGGAACGGCGCGAAGTACAGCTGGAAATCGCCGCGCACGGTGAGCGTCCGGTGCGTGAGCGAGCCGACGACGCGCTCGAACGGATGCTTCAGGAAGCGCCCCTTGGTGATGTACAGCACGAGCCAGATCGCGACGATGACCGCGACGATCCCGAGCAGGATGTTGCGCAGTATCCGCCGCTTGCGACGTTTTTGCGAGTCGACGGGTTCGGGTGCCGGGGAGGGGGCGTCGATCGGCTGCGTCGGGCTGTCGTCCATGCAAGCCCTATCGCATGGCTGCGGCGGCAGTTCCACAGCGGTTGATATTCCCGATCAATGCAGCTATCGGCCCCGCTTCCTCGAAGGGAACGCGTTCGACGAATCGCCCGGCCAGTGTGGGCTGCCGCGGCGATTTCAGCGTCCTCCTTCGTAACCGAAAGGATAAAAATGCCCAAGCTGAAGACCAAGAGCGGCGTCAAGAAACGCTTCAAGCTCACCGCCACCGGCCTGCTCAAGCACGGCGTCGCCGGCAAGCGTCACCGTCTGGCGCATCATAACGGCAAGTACATCCGTCAGAACCGCGGCACCAAGCTGCTGTCGAAGGCCGATACCGCAGCAGTGAAGGCCTGGGCGCCTTACGGCCTGCGTTGAGCTGAGAAGGAATTAGACAATGGCACGCGTAAAACGGGGTGTTACCACCCGCGCCAAGCACAAGCGTATTTTGGTTCAGGCGAAGGGCTATTATGGCCGTCGCAAGAACACCATCCGCATCGCCCGTCAGGCCGTCGAGAAGGCCGGACAGTACGCTTACCGCGACCGCAAGGTTAAGAAGCGCACGTTCCGTGGCCTCTGGATCCAGCGCATCAACGCCGGCGTCCGCGCCGAGGGTCTGACGTATTCGCAGTTCATGCACGGCGTGAAGCTTGCAGGGATCGAACTCGACCGTAAGGTCCTGGCCGACATCGCCATGCACGAGGGCGCTGCATTCAGCGCGATCGTCGCCCAGGTGAAGGCGGCTCTGCCACAAGCCGCGTAATTCGCGACTGAGGTTGAGTTTCGGGAGGGCGTCGGTGGGAGACCACCGGCGCCCTTTCTGCGTTTGGGGTGGGTAAATACCTGAGTTCCCGAACTTCCGTGGTCCCCAACCCCCTATCCGTCATCCCGGCGAACGCCGGGACCCACGGTTACGGCGGACCCGGCAATAACGTGCTACCATCACCCGGCCCGCTACCGTGGGTCCCGGCGTCCGCCGGGATGACGGGGGTGTTGATGATGGATCAAACGATCCGGCACACGGGCACAGGGGAGCACGAAAATGCGCGAAACCTTCCAGCCGTGCGTCTACATCCTCCACTCCCGCCGCCACGGCACGCTCTACATCGGCGTGACATCGAATCTCCTCGCACGCCTCGTTCAGCACCGAGAGGGGTTGATCCCCGGCTTCACTCGCCGGTACGGCATCAAGCGTCTCGCCTATTACGAGATGTTCGACACGATGGAGGCCGCGATCGTTCGCGAGAAGCGGCTGAAGGACTGGCGAAGAGCGTGGAAGATCGAGCTGATCGAAACGCGCAACGAAAATTGGGACGATCTGGGTATCGGCCTCGGGCTGCCCCGCCTAACCGAACCCGCCCTGGGAGTATGACGTGACGCAAGACCTGAACCAGATGCGCGACCACATGCTGACGGCGATCGCCGCCGCATCCGGGCTCGATGCGCTCGATGCGTGCCGGGTCGAGGCGCTCGGCAAGCAGGGCGCGATCACCGCGCTGCTCAAGACGCTCGGCAAGATGACGCCGGAAGAACGCCTCGTGCAGGGCCCGCAGATCCAGGGGCTGCGTGAGGCAGTGGCCAACGGCATCGCCGAGCGCAAGGCCACGCTCGAACGCGCCGCCCTAGACGCGCGCCTCGCCAGCGAAACGCTCGACATGACACTCCCCGCCGACGCCACGCCCGCCGGCACGATCCACCCGGTCAGCCAGGTTATGGACGAACTCGCCGAAATCTTCGCCGACCTCGGCTTCGCGGTCGCAACGGGGCCCGAGATCGAGACCGACTGGCATAATTTCACTGCGCTCAACATCCCCGAGACGCATCCCGCGCGGGCGATGCACGACACTTTCTATTTCGAGGAACCGAGAACGGCCGGCGACGGGCAAAGCCCGTCGTCCGACGGCGACGGCTTTGCCGACGACGCGGCCCGCACGAAGCGGACTCTGCTCCGCACGCACACCTCGCCGGTCCAGATCCGCACGATGTTGAGCCAGAAACCGCCGATCCGCATCATCGCCCCCGGCCGCACCTACCGGTCGGACTCCGACGCGACGCACACGCCGATGTTCCACCAGGTCGAGGGCCTCGTCATCGACAAGGGCATCACGCTCGGCCATCTGAAGTGGACGCTCGAAACCTTCGTGAAGGCGTTCTTCGAGCGCGACGACATCGTGCTCCGCCTGCGCCCCAGCTACTTCCCGTTCACCGAGCCGTCGGTCGAGATCGACGTCGGCTACACACTGGTGAAGGGCAAGCGCGTCGTCGGCGGCGCCGAGCCCGATGGCTGGCTTGAGATCCTCGGCTCGGGCATGGTCCACCGCAAGGTCATCGAAGCCTGCGGGCTCGACCCCGACGAATGGCAGGGGTTCGCGTTCGGCTGCGGCATCGACCGGCTGGCGATGCTCAAATACGGCATGGACGACCTCCGCCCGTTCTTCGACGGCGATATCCGCTGGCTCAAGCATTACGGCTTTTCGAGCCTCGACGTCCCCACCTTGTCCGGCGGAGTCGGCGCATGAAGTTCACCCTCAGCTGGCTCAAGCAGCACCTCGAAACCACCGCCACGCTCGACCAGATCGTCGAAGCGCTGACCCGCATCGGCCTCGAGGTCGAAGGCGTCGAGAACCCCGGCGAGAAGCTCGCCGCGTTCAAGATCGCCAAGGTGCTCAGCGCCGAACGCCATCCGCAAGCCGACAAGCTCCAGATCCTGTCGGTCGATGCCGGTAACGGTCCGCTGCAAGTCGTCTGCGGCGCGCCCAACGCCCGCGCCGGCCTGGTCGGCGTGTTCGGCGCGCCCGGTGCGTACGTCCCCGGTCTCGACGTGACGTTGAAGCTGGCCAGCATCCGCGGCGTCGAATCGAACGGCATGATGTGCTCGACGCGCGAACTGGAACTCGGCGAGGATCACGACGGCATCATCGAACTGCCCGCCGACGCGCCGATCGGCACCGCCTACCCCGATTATGCCGGCCTCACCGACCCGGTCATCGACGTCGCGATCACGCCGAACCGGCAGGACTGCATGGGCGTCCGTGGCATCGCGCGCGACCTCGCCGCCGCCGGCCTCGGCACGCTTACGCCGCTGACGTTCGACGCGTTCACGAGTGAGGGCGCAGCTCCGGACGTTCGCACCAAAGACACCGCCGGCTGCCCCGCGTTCTTCGCGCAAACCGTCACCGGCGTGACCAACGGCGACTCCCCCGAGTGGATGCGCCGCAGCCTGCTCGCGATCGGCCAGAAGCCCATCTCCGCGCTCGTCGACATCACCAACTATCTGATGATCGACCTCGGCCGCCCGCTGCACGTCTACGACCGCGCGAAGCTCTCCGGCGGCCTCGTCGCGCGCAAGGCAAAGGACGGCGAGCAGGTCGTCGCGCTCAACGGCAAGACCTACACGCTCGACGCGACCATGACCGTCATCGCCGACGCCGCGGCCGTGCATGACATCGGCGGCATCATGGGCGGCGAGCATTCTGGCGTCTCGGCGGACACCACCGACGTCCTGATCGAATGCGCGTATTTCGATCCCGACCACATCGCCCGCACCGGCCAGAAGCTGACGCTCACCTCCGACGCGCGCAGCCGCTTCGAACGCGGCGTCGATCCGGCTTTCCTCGAAGACGGCCTCGCGATCGCTACCGCGCTGGTCCTCCACATCTGCGGCGGCACGGCCAGCGACGTCACCCGCTCGGGTGAACCCCCGCTCGAACCGCGCGTAATCCACTACGACCCCCGCCTCAGCGCCGACCTCGGCGGCCTCCACGTCGCCCCCGAACGCCAGGCGCACACATTGTTGTCGCTCGGCTTTACGATCGGCGCGATCCAGTCCGCCGACGCGTTCAGCGACGCGTTGTTCTCGACGATCGAGGGCAAATGGCCGGTCACGGTCCCGACGTGGCGCCGCGACGTCGACGGCCCCGCCGACCTCGTCGAGGAAGTCGTCCGCATCGAGGGCATCGACAATATCCCCTCGACGCCGCTCCCCCGCATGCCCGGCGTCGCCAAGCCGACCGCCACGCCCGAGCAGAAGCTCGAACGTAGGGCGCGGCGCGCGGCGGCCGCCCGAGGGCTCGACGAGGCGGTAACGTGGAGCTTCCTTTCCGAAGCCGAAGCCGCACCGTTCGGCGGCGGCGCGTGGACGCTCGCCAACCCGATCAGCGAAGACCTGAAAGTCATGCGCCCATCGCTGCTCCCTGGTTTGCTCGCAGCAACCGGCCGCAACCTCAAGCGTGGCCAGCAGAGCGTCCGCCTGTTCGAGATCGGCCGCCGCTACCTGGCCGACGCCGAGCGCGCGACGCTAGGCGTAGTCCTCGCCGGCGACCGCCGCCCGCGCGGTTGGCGCGAGGGCAAGGCGGCGAGCTTCGATGCGTATGACGCCAAGGCCGAAGCTTTAGCGCTTCTCGCGGCCTCGGGCGCGCCGGTCGATAACCTGCAAGTGATGGGGGAGGCCGGCGATGCATGGCACCCCGGCCAGTCCGGCACGCTACGCCTCGGGCCGAAGACGGTTCTGGCAAGCTTCGGCATGCTCCATCCGTCGGTGCTGAAAGCATTCGACCTCGACGGCGCGGTTGCCGCGGTAGAAGTCTACCTCGACGCGATCCCGCCAAAGCGCGCCACCGGTTTCGCGCGTCCGGCCTACACGCCGCCGGCGCTGCAAGCCGTCCGCCGCGACTTCGCCTTCCTCGTGCCGGCGGCGCTCGCCACCGACACGCTGGTCCGAGCGGTCAAGGGCGCCGACAAGGTCGCGATCGTCTCGGCCCGCGTGTTCGACGTGTTCACCGGGGCAGGAGTCGAGGACGGCCACAAGTCGGTCGCGGTCGAGATCGTCCTGCAGCCGACCGCCAAGAGCTTCACCGACGAAGAAATCAAGGCGATTGCCGACAAGGTCGTCGCCGCGGCAGCCAAGCAAGGCGCGAGCCTGCGCGCATAAGCGTGCCCTCACCCTTCCCACGGCTAAGCAGCCGCGGGCCCCTTCCCTCTCCCCCGAGGGGAGAGGGAGAGACGCCGAAGGCGGCGAGGGTGAGGGCACGACACTCGAAGGAAGGAACCCCATGACCGACCTGATCACGATCGCCAACGACCACCTCACCGCGCAGATCAACCCGCACGGGGCCGAGCTCACCCATCTCCACGACGCCGATGGCCGCGAGCTGATGACCAACGCCGACCCGGCGTTCTGGACCGGTCACGCCCCGATCCTCTTCCCCGTCGTCGGTGTCGTCAACGAAGGCGTCATCCGCCTCGACGGCCAGGCCTACCCGATGCAGAAGCACGGTTTCGCGCGTCATTCGACGTTCGACGTGATCGCGCAGTCGGAAACCTCCGCCACCTTCCGCCTCACCGACAGCGAGGAAACCCGGAAGGCCTACCCGTTCGCGTTCGCCCTCGACATCGTCTTCACGTTAGACGGCGCGACGCTGACGCTCGAGGCGCATATCCTCAATCGCACCGACGCTGCGATGCCGGCAAGCTTCGGCTTCCACCCCGCCTTCGCCTGGCCGCTCCCCTACGGCGAGCCGCGCGCAGACCACCGCATCACGTTCGACGCCGACGAACCGGGCAAGCTGAAGGCGATCAGCCCCGACGGCCAGATCGCGGTCGACGAACGCCCCTCACCGGTCGAGGACCGCGTCATCGCCTTGCGCGACGAACTGTTCGCCAAGGATGCGCTGGTGTGGGACCCGGTCCACTCCGACGCCGTCTCCTATGGCACCGAGTCCGGCCTGCAGCTGAGGATCGCCTTCCCCGACACGCCCAAGCTCGGCATCTGGACCAAGCCCGGCGCGGCCTATGTCTGCGTCGAACCCTGGCACGGTATCGCCGACCCCGAAGGCTATACCGGCGATTATCGCGACAAACCCGGCGTGTTCGAGATCCCCGCCGGCGGCACGAAGCGCATCGAAATGAGCGTGACGCTGGTCCAGGAGCACTGACGAACTCCCCTCCCTGAAAGGGAGGGGCGGGGGGTGGGTCGGTTTCCGTATCACGGCACGGTCGCGGTCAAAGCTGACCGACCCACCCCCCAACCCCTCCCTTTCAGGGAGGGGAGAGCGTTCCGGTTCGGGCAAACCTAGCGTTCCCTATAGGACACCAAGAGGTGCTCGCGCCGCACGGCAACACAGCCTCGCTCGCACGCCCCTCTGTCCTCCACGCCTCACATCTGCCAAGAGCGGCGCCAAGCCCGCCGCGTTTTCCCACTGCATCCCGCCGTACCTCGCGCGGACTGCATCTTGGCCTAACCCGGCCTAACCTTCTTTTCCCAGCCAAGTCCGACGACTCGGCTCACCGGACCCACGCCATGACCCAATTCCCCCGCCGCACCTTCGCGATCATCTCGCATCCCGATGCCGGCAAGACCACGCTGACCGAGAAGCTCCTCTATTTCGGCGGCGCGATCCATCTCGCCGGCGAGGTGAAGGCGCGCGGCCAGACCCGTCGCGCGCGCTCGGACTGGATGAAGATCGAGCAGCAGCGCGGGATCTCGGTCACGTCGTCGGTGATGACGTTCGAGCGCCAGGGCATCACCTTCAACCTGCTCGACACGCCGGGCCACGAAGACTTTTCCGAGGACACGTATCGCACGCTGACCGCAGTCGACTCGGCGGTCATGGTGATCGACGCCGCCAAGGGCATCGAGCCGCAGACGCGGAAACTGTTCGAGGTCTGCCGCCTGCGCAACGTGCCGATCATCACCTTCGTCAACAAGGTCGACCGCGAGGGCCGCGATCCGTTCTCGTTGCTCGACGAGGTGGCCGAGATGCTCCAGCTCGACGTGTGCCCGATGAGCTGGCCGGTCGGCATGGGCGGCGAGTTCGAGGGCGTCTACGATCTCTACGCCAACACGCTGAGCCGCCCCGAAGGCGACAGCCGCGAATTCATGGGCAAGGCGATCCCGTTCACCGGCATCGTTGATCCCGACCTCGCCAAGATCCTCAGCCCCGAAGCCATGATCCGCCTGAACGACGAGGCCGAACTCGCCCAGGGCGGCTATTCGAGCTTCGACCCCGAGGCCTATCGTGCGGGCAATTTGACGCCGGTCTATTTCGGGTCCGCGCTGAAGGACTTCGGTGTCGCCGAACTGATCGCCGCGCTCGCCGACTACGCCCCGCCCCCGCGCGCGCAGCCGGCCGAGCCTGCGCCCGTCTCGCCGGACGAGCCCGAAGTCACCGGCTTCGTGTTCAAGGTGCAGGCGAACATGGACCCCAACCACCGCGACCGCATCGCGTTCATGCGGCTATGCTCTGGCGTGTTCAAGCGCGGCATGAAGCTCACCCCGACCGGCCACGGCAAGCCGATCGCGGTCCATTCCCCCATCCTGTTCTTCGCGCAGAATCGTGAGCTGGCGGACGAGGCGTTCCCCGGCGACATCATCGGCATCCCCAACCACGGCACGCTCCGGGTCGGCGACACGCTCAGCGAGAAGGCCACGATCCGCTTCACCGGCCTGCCGAACTTCGCGCCCGAAATCCTGCGTCGCGTCGTGCTCAAGGACTTCACCAAGACAAAGCAGTTGCGCAAGGCCTTGGACGACATGGCCGAGGAGGGGGTCACGCAGGTGTTCTATCCCGACATCGGCTCGAACTGGATTATCGGCGTGGTGGGCCAGCTGCAGCTCGAAGTGCTGCTTTCGCGCCTCGACGCGGAATACAAGGTGGCTGCCGGCCTCGAACCTGCCCCTTACGAGACCGCCCGCTGGATATCGGCGGAAGATCCGCTCGAACTCAAGACCTTCGCCGAGATCAACCGCGGCGCGATGGCCAAGGACCGCGACGGCAACCCCGTCTTCCTCGCCAAGAGCGCCTGGGAAGTGAACTATATTGCCGAGCGCTACGCTAAGATCCGCTTCGCCGCGACACGCGAGCGGTAGGATACCGGATCGGCCGGCAAGGTCTTCTACGGCTGCTAGAAGTCTTCGACCCTTGTCGGCCGCGGTTGCAAGATTACAATGTCTGGTCGGTCTTGCCCGGCGACCGGTAATGGCGTCGCTCCATCAGGCGTCTTGCGGGATTTTCCCGCAGCAGTTTCGTTGCCCAGTTGTCGCGTTTGATCGGCTTGCGATGCCGATGGCGCCGCGCGCCGTAACGTCTGGTACGCGCAAGCTTTTGTTGCCACCGCACCACGCCTGCAATGGCGGCAACGAGTATAACGCCCGCAACCATGACTTGAACGTTCATCTATCGGCCCCGCTTCCAATAGACTGAGTATCAAATATCAGGCCGATTTGTAATTAAATTGTGCTTCATGCTCAAGTTAAGACGTAACTCTCTGAGTAAGCTGTCCTAATATTGGCGGAATACCGATATTAGAGAAATATCAACTAACCGGGTTATGTAGATAAAACTATCCTACATCAACGAGCTTGATGAGTCGAAAGTCGTTGATAACGGGTACTTATCAATAGTCGTGCGGGTAACTTGCGGATGTTCGCAATTGGCCAACCGGCTTGAGCGGAGCAGCAACAAAAGGGCCGAGGTGATCCGCTTCACCCCGGCCCATCTCGATCAACGCTTAGGCTTGGCAGCGAATGCTGCCTTCAGCCGCACGATCGCCAGCATGTTCGCATCCTGCGCACCGCGGACGACCATGCCCATTCCGAAGAATTCGTGCGTCACACCCGGGAAGGTGCGCTGCTCGACCTTGTCGCCAGCCGCGCGCATAGCCGCTGCCAACGTCTCGCCATCGGAGCGCAGCGGATCGATCTGCGCGTTGATGATCGTCGTCGGCGGCAGGCCGCGCAGGTTTGCCTTCACGAGGTTCAACCGCGGGTCCTGAGCATCGGCAGGAGTGGTCTGGTAATAATAGCCGAACCACTTGAGCATCGCGCCGTTCAGCGGCTTCGCGTTCGCCGAATCCATCCGCGACGGCAGCGTCATGCTGCTGTTCGCGATCGGATAGACCGACACGATGTGCAGCGGTGTGGTCAGGCGATTGTCGCGCGCGTAGATTGCCGTCGCGACCGCCAGGTTGCCGCCGGCGCTCTCGCCTGCGATCGCGATCTTGCGTGGATCGCCACCCCAGCTCGCCGCATTCTGCAGCGTCCAGCGATACGCCGCCGCGGCATCGTCATGCTGTGCCGGGAACTTGAACTCCGGTGCATGGCGATACTCGACCGACACGACGATCGCGCCGAGCTGTTTGGCGAGCAAACGTGGTGCCGCGTCGTAGGTGTCGACCGTTGCGATCACCCAGCCGCCGCCGTGATAATAGACGACGACCGGCAGGTTCTTGGCGTTGGCAAGCGATGCCGGCTTGTAGATTCGCGCGAACTGGTTCGCGTCGCTGCCATAGGGCACGTCGCGCGTCGTCACGGTCGCGTCGGGCGTCGCCGACAGGCCATGCTTGATCATGACCTGCTTGGCGCCATCGGCTGCCGACGGCTGCATCCGCGCGACGGCTGGCGTGAGCGTCTCGATCGGCTTGCCACCGAGCGCGGCGAGCTGGTCAAGCACGGCCTGCATGTCGGGCGCAGCCTTTGCCGGCTGGGTCGCAGTCGGTGCGGGCGGCGGCGGTGGTGGCGCATCGACCGACCGTGCGGACTGCGCAATCGCGCCGCTCGTCAGGGCGATACCCGATGTCGTGATCAAGGTCGCGGTGGCGAGCGCCATCAGCGTGCGCGATGAACGGTTGGTCATGCGGTATGGTATCCTGTTTCGAGTGCCCCCACTCGCCGCTTAGAACCGCGTGATCGGGTTTCCGTTCCCGCAGGTTCACGTAACCAACGCTTTTCGCACGTGTTTTTGACCGCCGAAGTCGCTCTCTATCGTATTAGAACGGTGCAGCGCGTCCTGCGACCCAAGTTTCCACGACCTTGTCGACGTCGGCGATCGAGCGGGATGGATCGCCATCGACGACCAGCAAATCGGCACGCGTTCCGGCCACGATCACGCCGCGATCGCGCAATCCGAGCAGGTCCGCACCCGCAGCCGTGGCAACCCGCAAGGCCTGCGCGGGCGTCAGTCCCGCCTTGACCATCAGCGCGAGTTCGCGGTGTTCGGCGATGCCGGGCACGCGCACTGCACTTGCTCCGCTGTCCGTGCCGAACCCGATCTTCACGCCGGCGTCGTACAGCGTCTTCAGGTTACGCAGGTTCATCGCCAGCGATTTCCGCGCATCGGCCGTCTTCGGGTCGGCCAGTATCTTGGCACGCCACGCCGGATCGTCGACCTGTTGCGCGAGGGCAGGCGACAGCGCGGCGCGGGCGAACGGCGTCTGCGTCCACGGTGCGCGATCGGCCCAGGCGAACGTCGCCTCGTCGAGTTGCAGCGTGGCGATGTACCAGATGCCCTTCGCCTTCAGCGTCGCGACGAACGCAGGGGGCACCGGCGTATCACGGATACCGTGCGCGATGATGTCCGCACCCGCCGCGACGATCGCCTCCGCATCGGCGAGATCGTGGATATGCGCCGCCACCCGCAGCCCGCGCGCGTGCGCCTCGGCGATCACCGCGCGGTAGATGGCAGGGCTCATCTTGACCGGTACGCTGCCGCCGAAATCGTCGAGCCACAGCTTCACGAGATCGGTCTTCTCGGCTGCCATCATCGCGACCGCCCTGCGCGCTTCCTCGGGCGTCGAGGGACGGAACAGCTGGTCGGGCCCGACCTTCAGCATCGCCTGCGGTGGCGCGCCGTTGGGAACGCCGATCCCCTGCATCACGCCGAACAGGTCCGCGCCGTCGATCCGCCCGGCATGCGCGTCTGCGCGTATCCCGACGAACGCCGGACCGTTATTGCCGAGCGCCGTCACCGTCGTCACGCCGTAGCGGCGATACTGGGCGAGCTGCGCGACGATGTTGGCGCGGGTATAGTTCTTTGCGCCCGTCTCGGTGCCGCTCACCTGGCCGACATGGCTATGGTCCGAGACGAGGCCGGGGATCACGGTCCGCCCTCGATAGTCGTGCCGTTCCGCGCCTGCCGGCACCGCGACCTTGCCCGCCGCAACGATCCGTCCATTCGCGATCACAATCGTCGCATCGTCCACCGGTGCGCCGCCGCGCCCGTCGATCAATCGGACGCCGGTCAGCGCGATCGTCTGCGCGGTAGCGGATCCGGCGGTGAGGGCCGATGCCGCAAGGGCGATCGTGCAGAGGCGAGCGAAGATTTTGGTTCGGCGCACGGTGATGTCCTTCTCGGGAGGATGTGCCGACGGGACGCTATCTCCCTGAAACGTCAGCGGATCGCGCCCGTTCCGATCTGTGATGTCAACGCCGAACGCGCGCGACCTTCAGCGCGATACGGACCGGCTGCATCGTCTCGACCGGCTTGAACGACAGCAGCATCACCAGCGCGACTCCAGCGATCGACGCCGCACCCAGGAACCGCACGAACCGCTCGCCGGTCAGCGGCGCGCCACAGTGGAACAGCGCCACCGCGAGCACGAGCGCCGCGACAATTCGCAGTGAGCGGATCGCGGAGGGGGCAACGATACCGAGGTCGCGGCGATACTTGAACGCGGTCGCCGCGAGCAGCAACCAGCCGAAGAAGCACAATATCGTGGCTTCAAGCATGTACGGTCTCCGAGAGTGTCTTGCGGATTTTTGCGACGGGCTTGCTCCGGGCCGAGCGCCATGCACCGAGCGCCAGCAGCGCGGCGACCGCGAGCATGGCGACGTCGAATGCTGCGAACAGCGTGTCGCCGGACAGCATCGATCCGGGCAGCCCACGCGATGTGGTGAGCGTATCGGCCACCGGGATCGCCGCGAACGCGAGCGCGCCGATCGCGAACCCCTCGGTCCACGCGCGGCGCGCCGGCCGTAGCAACTGGAGGACCGCAACGCCGCCCCATAGCCAGAACATCGTCGCGACTTCGGCGTCGGCGCGGTTCGCGGCGTCGGCCGGGATCAGGCGGTTGGCGAGCAGATAGGCGGCCATCCCGATCGGCAGGCCGGCGATGACGCCGATGTTCAGCCGCTCGACCAGCTTCAGTCCGAAGAACGGCGTCGCACCCGGCTTGCGACGCTTGGCGGTCCACAGCAGCAGCCCGGTTCCGACCATCGCCGCGCCGGTCAGCCCCAGCACGAAATACGCCCAGCGCAACGCCGGGCCCGCGAACTGCGCGACGTGCAGCCCGAGCATCACGCCCGCAGTGGCGAGCGCGGGCCCAACATCGGCGGCGCCCTCCAGGAACCGTCCGTCGCTGCCCGCATAGGTGACCGACGGCCCGCGTCCGTTGAGCGACGCGCTCGAATGACGGTACAGCGTGACGGTGCTCGCGGCATCGTTAGGGTTGCGCACCACGACCGTCGCCACGGGCGCACCGAAGCGCCGCTCCGCATCGGCGACCAGCGGGCCGATCGCGACCAGCGGAGCCGGCGTACCCGTTGCCTCGCGCTCGGTCGGCGTGCCGAACGCGGCTTGCGCGAAATCGGCAGGCATTGCGTAGTTCGCGACGACCGGCCACGGCATGTACATCGCCACCAGCGTGATCAGCCCGGTATAGGTGATCATCGCGTGGTACGGCAGCGCGAGGACCGCCGAGACGTTGTGCGCGTCGAGCCAGCTACGCTGCCCCTTGTTCCAGCGCAGCGTGAAGAAGTCCGCGAAGATGCGCTTGTGCGTGATCACGCCCGACACGATCGCGCCGAGCATGAACATCGCGCACAGCCCGGCCAGCCAGCGTCCCCAGGGATGCGGCAATTGCAGCTGGAAATGGAAGCGATAGAAATGCTCCCCGCCGCGTGTCTCGCGGGCGTGCACGTCGTCGCCAGTCGCGGGATCGAGCACGATCTCGGGTGCACGGCGCTTGGCAGCCTTCGGGTCCGGCTTGCGCTGTTCGAAGATCCGCGTGACCGCAGTCCGCGCATCGGGAAGGTAGATATACCATTGCAGGTCGTCTGCGCCGACGCGTTGCAGGTGCGTTACCGCAGTCTGCGCGGCGTGTGCGGTCGACACAGGCGTCGCGTGGAATTCCGGCTGCATCCACTGCGTGATCTCGGGCCGGAAATAGCTCGCGGTGCCGGTCAGGAACATCGCGAACAGGATCCATCCCGCCAGCAACCCTAGCCAGCCGTGGATCCACGCCATGCTCTGGCGCAGCGTAGTTCCGACCGCCGAGGTCATGGACGAACGCCGAGCAACCAGAGCAGGCCGCCGCCGGAGATCGCGACGCCCCACACTGCGGCCGCTACTCGCGAAAGCCGATGTTCGTGGAAGCACCACAAGGCGATGCCGGCATAGATCGGGAACGACAGGATCATACCCCAGCTCGTCGCTTCGACGCGCGCGATGGGCAGCAGGCGCGCAATCAACGTCGCCAGCACGGCCGCCGCGGCATAGCCGCCGACCAGTGCCGTAAGGCTTCGGAACGCCATGCTCCAGACGAACGGGCGCACTCTTCGGCCCGAGGGAAAAGGGCCGGCTTTCAGGATCCGGCCGTGCATGAACATTTTGTCATTTTTCCTTGCCGCGCTTCCAAACCGCCTTTAGCGGGCTTTGCGAGTCATTATCAATATCAAAGTGGGTATCGCTTATGCGGGGACGTTTCATGGTCGGGATGCTGTTGGGGACAGCGTTGGGCAGCATCGCGATGCCGGCATTCGCGGCCGAGCATGTGCCGGCTCCCACCGTCGTTGCCACGGTCGAACCCGCGATGGCGGAGGATGATATCCAGACGCGCAAGGACGAGATCGTCGTCAACGGCGAGCGGATCCGCAAGACCGGCAGCACGGGTACCAAGACCGAGACGCCGCTGATCCGCACGCCGCAGGTTATCACCAGTATCGACGAGAAGGAACTGACGCTCCGCAACGCGCTGTCGATCAACCAGGCGCTCGGCTATGTCGCGGGCGTCTCGCCCAACCAGCGCGGCAACGTCGCCACGCGCTACGACCAGCTCTACGTCCGCGGCTTCGCGCCCGGCCAGTATATGGACGGGATGCGACTGCTCGGCGGCGTCTATTCCACGCCGCAGATCGACTTCCACCTCGTCGAGCGCGTCGACGTGATCAAGGGCCCGGCCTCGGTCCTCTATGGCAACTCGACGCCGGGCGGACTGGTCAATCTCACCAGCAAGGTCCCCTATGCGGAGTCCGGTGGGCGCATCGAGCTGGCGGGCGGTAATTTCGACCTGTTGCGGTCGGCGATCGACGTGAACCAGCCGCTCGACAAGGATCACAAGTGGCTGTTCCGCGTCATCGCCGGCGCGGAGCGATCGGACGGGTTCGTCGCGATGACCGGCAATCGGCGCTATTACGCGCGGCCGATGCTGACCTTTGCGCCCGATGAGGCGACGAGCGTGACGCTGATCCTCAATTACCAGCGCGATCCGGAATCTGCGTCGTACAGCGGCGTGCCGGTCTACGGCTCGGCGCTCGCCAATCCGCTTGGCCAGTTCGCGACCGACTTCAACGTGAGCGAGCCGGCGTACGAGGCGTTCGATCGCAAGCAGAAATCGGCCACGCTGCTGTTCCGCCACGACTTCAACGACCGGCTGAGCTGGGCGACCAGCGCGCGCTACCTCGACGTCGATCTCCATTATCGCCAGATATACCTCTCCGCGTTCGCGACCACCGGTACGGGCGCCAATCGCAACACCGATTTCTCGACGATCGTGCGCGGCGGCGGTGGGTCGGACGAGTCGTTCCGGACGATCACGATCGACAACCACGCGACCGCCAAGTTCGCGACCGGACCGTTGCAGCACACGCTGCTCGCGGGCGTCGACTGGCAGAACAACGAGGGTAACAACGACCAGCAGTTCAACACCGGCGTCACGGGTAATCCGGCGACCAGCATCCCGAACCTGACCCTGTTCGCGCCCGTCTATGGCGGCGTGCAGCCGAACTTCCCGCTCACCCAGACGCGCAGTTTCCGCAAGATCGACCAGGTCGGCGCCTATGTGCAGGACCAGATCGCGATCGGCGGGCTGCAACTGATCGCGAGCGGCCGCTACGACTGGTACGACCAGACGACGGTGAACCGCAACGCCGCGGCAGGGGCGGCGAGCGGGGTGACGCGGCTCCACCAGACCGCGTTCACCGGACGCCTCGGCGCGCTGTACGAGACCAAGTTCGGCCTCGCGCCGTTCGTCAGCTATTCGGAAAGCTTCGAGCCGCAGACCGGCACCGGCTTCGACGGCGCATCGTTCGTGCCGGTCACCGGCCGCCAGTACGAGGCAGGGCTGAAATATCAGCCACGCGGCACCAACGCGCTGTTCACGCTGTCCGCGTTCGACCTGCGCCGCCAGAACGTGCCGACGACCGATCCCGCCAACGCGAATTTCTCGATTCAGATCGGCGAGGTCGCGGTGCGGGGCATCGAACTCGATGGGCGAGGGGAGATCACGCCGGGCCTGACCGTCACGGTCGCCGGCACTTATACCGTCCCCGAAGTCACGCGAGGTACGCCGGTCGTCGGCACCGGCGACCAGCTGAGCGGCGTCACGGGCACCAAGCCGCTCGGCATATCCAAGTGGAGCGCGTCGAGCTTCGTCAACTACGACCTGTCACGTACCGGCGGCGGCGCGCTGTCCGGGTTCAATATCGGCGGCGGCGTGCGGTATGTCGGCAAGTCCGACGGCACCGCGACCCGCGTGGAGGCGAACCAGACGCTCACCACGCGGTTCCAGTCGCCGGGCTATGTGCTGGTCGATGCGGTGCTCGGCTACGATCTCGGCAAGTTCGACGAGTCGCTCAAGGGCCTGAGCCTGACTGCGAACGTCGCCAACCTGTTCGACAAGCGGCACATCGCGAGCTGCTTCTTCGTCAACAGCTGTTACTTCGGCGCCTCGCGCACCGTCGTCGGATCGCTCCGCTTCAACTGGTGATCAGCGGACGTCGTCTACCGGCGCTGTCAGGATCACGCGCAAGCCGGGCATGTTGTCGTCCTGCTCGATCGTGCCCGACAGCCCGGCGACGATGGCGTTCATCATCCGGCTGCCGAAGCCGATCCGCGTCCCCGACTTGCCGACGCCCTGGTCCGCGACGATCAGCCGCAGTCGGTTGCGATGCTGTTCGAGGATGATGTGGATCGGGCCGGCATCGCCGCGATAGGCGTATTTGCTCGCGTTGATGACGAGTTCGGTCAGCACCAGCCCGATGTTCACCGCGCGATCGGTGGCGACGAGCACGGGGGCGAGATCGAGCGTCATCTGTGCCGCCCACTCCTCGCCGAGCGAGGTCTGCATGTCGCCCGCGAGTTCCTCGATATAGCGCGACAGGTCGACCGACTCGACCTGATCGTCGCGGTACAGGCGGCGATGCACCAGCGCGACCGCGGCGAGCCTTGCCTGCGCCTCGGCAAGATGCTCCTTCACCTTCGCGTCGTCGGACGACTTCGCCTGCAAGGACAGGAACGCCGCGACCAGTTGCAGGCTGTTCTGCACGCGGTGATTGACCTCCTTCATCAGGACGTCCTTCTGCGCGATCAGTGCGTCCTTGTCGGCGAGCGTCCGTTGCAGGTCGGCGTTGAGCAGGCGCAGGCGCTGGTTGATATGCGCGTCATGGAACGCGCGGCGCAGTCGGTGCGCGGCCTCGATCTCTTCCCGGGTCCAGCGCCGCGATCGACCGCTGACCGCCTGCGTCCAGGATTCGAACGACGTGCGCGGCGTCAGCACCGCATTGGGATCGACCGACACCGCCTTGTGCGGATTGCCGGCCCATTCGACCTCTTCGATCTGCTCGGCACGAAACCACAACAGCACCGCCCCCTCGTCGACCAGCGGCAGCGCGAGCAGGCCGCTCGCCTGCGCACGGTAAGCTTCGGCGCGGGGCAACAGTGCCGACAGTTCATGCGTCGTGAACGGCTCGATCACGGCCCTCGTGCGAGCCCATGCGGCGAGATCGAGAATGTCGTCCTTGCCGGGACAAGGCCCGTCGGTATCGACGATCGTGCCCTCGACATAGGCGAAGCCGTCGCCGTCGAGCATCCGCCGGAGATCGTCGCGCAACGCAGCGACGATGCTGCGCGGGGCCGGCTCGGTCGCGAGCTTGGGGATGACCGCATCCTCCGCCGCGCGCAGCCGCAGCCGTTCGCGGTACGTCTCCGCCTCTTCCTTTGCGCGGATCTGGCGCGCGAGCCCGCCCGCCAGAGTCGCCGACGCCGCACGGATGTCGGGGGTGAGGCCCTTCGGCGAGCCGTGATGGCAGGCGATCAGGCCCCAGAGCAGCCCGTCCTTGACGATCGAGATTGACGCCGACGCCGCCACGCCCATGTTGGCGAGATAGCGCAGATGGATCGGCGACACGCTGCGCAGCGCCACGTCGCTCAGGTCGAGCGTCTCGAACCCGGCCGGGCGGAGCACCGCGGGCGCGTAGGCGATCGTCGGGATCGTCCGCGTCCGGTTGCGCACGTACAGCGCCCGCGCCTGTTTGGGGATGTCCGACGCGGGGAAATGGTGATTGAGGAAGGTGCCGAGCCCCGTCGCCTTGTCCTCCGCCATCACGCGACCCGCCTCGTCGTCGAGGAAGCGATAGACCATGACGCGGTCGCATCCGGTCAACTGCCGGAATGCGGTCGCGGCGCGCTCGCACAACGTCTGGAGATTGCTCGCGCGCTCGAACGTCATCGCCATCGCGTTGAGCCGACCGAGCATGCCGGCCGCGGTGACGGGCTCCGCTTCGACGGGCTCGAGTTCGACCAGCACATGCTCCGCGCTGCGGTGGAGGGTGACGTCGAACCGCTCGGTCAGGCCCGCTACCGGCAGTCCGGCAAGCGCCACGCCGGCGACCGTGTCATTGGCCGTGAGTGTCGCATCGATGTCCTGCGCCAACAGCGTCGACAGGTCGCTGCCAAGCCAGTCGGGAGTCAGGCGAGTCTCGAGATCGCCCGCACCCGCGACCACCGCTAGACTGGTCGCATCGGCGACGAGCAGCAGGCCATGCGGCTGGATCGCACCGGGAATGTGGATCGGCTCGCGGTCGCACGCATTGAGGTCCAGCCCCACGCCATCGGTGGAACCGGCAATATCGCTCGACGCGTTCATCTACCCGAAACTCTCCTATCGAGCCTCGATCATGCAGCCCCCGGCGGAACAAAGCAAATACCCGCAGCGGGTTACGATATTAATCTGAAGCAATATCGCGCGGTGCGGACTCGGCATAGCGGCGCGCGATCACCGCGCAGGCGATCAGCTGCAACTGGTGGAACAGCATGACGGGCAGCAGGATCACGCCGACCTGCGCGGGCGGGAACAGCACGCCCGCCATCGGCACGCCCGACGCGAGGCTCTTCTTCGAACCGCAGAACTGCAGCACGATCGCATCCTCGCGCGGCAGCTTCATCAGCCGGGCAACGGCAAACGTCAGCCCAAGCACGAAGGCGAGCAGCGCGGCGCACAACAGCCCGATCAGGATCAGGTCGCCGAGCGACAATTTGGTCCAAAGCCCCTCGACCACCGCGGCGCCGAACGCGCTGTAGACGACCAGCAGAATCGAACCGCGATCGACCACGGTCAGCAGGCTCTTGTTGCGCGTCACCCACGCGCCGATCCAAGGCCGCAACAGATGCCCGGCGACGAACGGCACCAGCAGTTGTAGCACGATCGCCTCGATACTCTCGATCGAGATCCCGCCGCTGCCCGAAGTGTTCATCAGCAGCGCGACCAGCGCGGGCGTGACGAGGATGCCGAGCAGGTTCGAGAACGACGCGCTGCACACCGCCGCCGCGACATTGCCGCGCGCAATCGCGGTGAAGGCGATCGACGACTGCACGGTCGAGGGGAGCAGCGTCAGGAACAACAACCCGGCGGCGAGCGGCCCGGTGACGAACGGCAACGCGGTCAGCCCGAGCCCGAAGAGTGGGAACGCGACGAAGGTGATGGCCAGCACCGCCAGATGCAGCTTCCAGTTGCGCAGCCCCGCCCAGATCGCATCGCGCGACAGCTTCGCGCCGTGCAGGAAGAACAGCAGGACGATGCCGATATCGGCGGCGTAACCGACGATCGTCGCCATCTCGCCGCGTGCCGGCAGCAGGCTCGCCAGCACGACGGTGCCGAGCAGCATCAGGATGAACGGCTCGAAGACCGCCAGGAACCGCCCGATCATGGATGCGCCTTCACATAGGCGTCGAGCGTCGCGAGATGGCCGCTCAGCGCGTCGTCGTCGAGAAAGCTCCCGAGGAAGCTGTTGCGTGCCAGCGTCACGACCTGCTCGCGCGACAAGTTTTTCGCGCGTGCGGTCTGGCGGAAATTCTCGCCGATATAGCCGCCGAAATAGGCCGGATCGTCCGAATGGATCGTCGCGCGCAGGCCGAGGTCGAGCATCCGGTCGATCGGATGATTCTCCAGTCGGTCGACGTTGCGGAGCGCCACGTTCGACAAGGGGCACACGGTCAGCGTCATCGCGTCACGCGCGAGCCGCGCGACGAGTGCCGGGTCCTCCAGCGCGCGGTTGCCGTGGTCGATCCTGTCCACCTGGAGGATGTCGAGCGCCTCGTGGATATAGGCGGGCGGGCCCTCCTCGCCGGCATGCGCGCACAGCATCAGTCCGGCATCCGCCGACGCCGCGAACACGCGTGCGAACTTCGACGGAGGATGGCCGACCTCGGACGAATCGAGCCCGACGCCGATGAACTGGTCGAGCCACGGCTCGGCCTGCGCGAACGTCTTGAACGCGTCTTCCTCGTCAAGATGGCGCAGGAAGCTCATGATCAGCCCGACCGACATGCCGTGCTTCGCCTGCGCCTCGTCGATCCCCGCGAACAGACCGCGCGCGACGACGTCGAACGGGATGCCGCGGTGCGTGTGCGTCTGGGGGTCGAAGAAGATCTCGGCATGCACCACGCCGTCCTGCGCGACGCGGTCGAAATAGGCGACTGCGAGATCGCGAAAATCTTCCTCGGTCTGGAGCACGGCGGCGCCCGCGTAATAGATGTCGAGGAAGGTCTGAAGATTGGTGAAACTGTACGCCGCGCGGACGTCCTCGACGCTCTTGAACGGGATCGCGACCTTGTTGCGGTCGGCGAGCGCGAACATAAGCTCCGGCTCCAGGCTGCCCTCGATATGGAGGTGGAGTTCGGCCTTTGGCAGGTTCGTGATGAAGTCGTCGTTCGGGGAGGGGGTCATGATCCGTCCTGTCGCTTGGGCTGCGTCGGCTGCAACCATTCCGCCCGCCACGCACTACCGCAAGTGCGAAAGCCGTTGCATGACAATCCTGTCACGTTACCGAGCGCCGATACTTACGCGAAGGACACCATCGATGCCGACAGGATTGGTCGCACTGCTCGACGACATTGCCGGGATCACCAAGCTCGCCGCCGCCAGCCTCGACGATATCGCCGCGACCACCGGCAAGGCGGGCAGCAAGGCGATCGGCGTGGTGGTCGACGATGCCGCCGTTACACCGCGCTACATGGTCGGGTTCGAGCCCAAGCGCGAACTGCCGATGATCGGCAAGATCGCGCTAGGATCGTTCCGCAACAAGCTGGTCTTCATCCTGCCCGCGGCGCTGGCGTTGAGCGCGTTCGCGCCGTGGTTGCTGACGCCGTTGCTGATGATCGGCGGCACGTATCTGTGCTTCGAGGGCGCGGAGAAGATCCTCGAGGCGTTCGGCGGCGGTCATGCCGAGGAGGTCGTCGCCGAGCCGGTCGACGCAGCGACGCTTGAGGCACAGAAGGTCTCGGGCGCGATCCGCACCGACTTCATCCTGTCGGCGGAGATCATGGTGATCGCGCTGTCCGATGTCGCGACCAAGCCGATCTGGGAGCAGGCGATCGTGCTGGCGCTGGTCGGGATCGTCATCACGATCGGCGTCTACGGCGTGGTCGCGCTGATCGTGAAGATGGACGATATCGGGCTGCATCTGGCGCAGCGCAGCAGCGCGGTCGTGCAGGCGATCGGGCGTGGGCTGGTGAAGGGCATGCCGATCGTGATGTCGGCGCTGTCGGTGATCGGGACGGCGGCGATGGTCTGGGTTGGGGGGCAGATCATCGTTCACGGGATTGAGGAGTTCGGGTTCACCGCCTTGCCGCACTGGATCCACGATACGGCGGAGGCAGCTTCGCATGCGGTGCCGTTCGCCAAGGGCGCGGTGAATTGGGTGATGAATGCGTTCTTCTCGGGGACCGTCGGGTTGATCCTGGGCGGCGCGATCGCGCTGGGCTTGCATGCGGTGAAGAAGCCGAAGGCGCACTGACCGGGAGAGCGTTGCCCGCTCTAACCTTGTTCTCCCGCGAAGGCGGGAGCCCAGTCTGGGTCCCCGCCTTCGCGGGGAAACAAGGTAAGCCAGAGGAAACCGTCACCTCGCGCAACCACCCCGGCGAAGGCCGGGGCCCAATTGGGGAACAGAGGTAACGGCGGATAGTCCCCCGTTACTCCGACCTTTCCAACTGGGCCCCGGCCTTCGCCGGGGTGGTGCTTTTGAGGCTGAAAGAGGCAGCCCCTACTTAGCCGTCCACTTCCCCATCCAGCCCAACACTTCCCCATACCATTGCCGCGAGTTCTTCGGCTTCAGCACCCAGTGGTTCTCGCCCGGGTTGACCAGCAACCGCGACGGGATCCCGCGTCGCTGCAACGCGGTGAACGTCGCCAACCCCTGCGTGTACGGAATGCGGAAGTCCTTCTCGCCGGTGATCACCAGCATCGGCGTCTTCCACTTCGCCACATAATTTACCGGGTTCCATTTCTCGAACGCCTGCGGGTCCTCGTAATAGGCCTTCCCGCCATGCTCCCATTCGTCGAACCAGAGCTCCTCGGTCTCGTACGCCATCGCGCGCGCGTCGAACACGCCGTCATGCTGGACGATGCACTTGAAGCGATCGGGCCACTGCCCCTCGATCCAGTTCATCATATAGCCGCCGTACGACGCACCGAGCGCACACGCGTTGTCGGCATCGAGCCACGCGAACTTGTCGGTCGCGGCCGCCAGCCCCTTCTTCAGATCCTCCAGCGGCCAGCCGCCCCAGTTGTTGCTGATCGCGTCGGTGAAGCCCTGTCCGTACCCGGTCGACCCATGGAAATCGACCGCGACCAGACCGTAGCCCGCACCGGCGAACACGGCAGGGTTCCAGCGATACGACCAGCTGTTGTTGCTCGATCCCTGCGGGCCCCCGTGGACCATGTACGCGATCGGCACCTTCCCCGTGGAACCGTACGGCTTCACCGCATAGCCCCAGACGGTGTCCGCGTTCGCGCCCTTGAAGTTGAACCGCGTGACCGTCGGCATGTCGATCCCGGCGAGCTTGGCGGCGTTGACCTGCGTCAGCTGCTGCGGCGCACCGGACCCGGCGACACGGTAGAAATCGTCCGGCGCGGTCAGGCTGTCGATCGCCACCACTGCACCACGCGGGGTAATCGCAACCGCGGCGACATGCCCCTCCTGCGTCAGCCGCGTGACCGCGCCGGTGGTCGCATCGACACGGAACAGCGGCGTCTCCTGCGTGTCGTCCGCCGTCACGTAGAGCGACTTCGAGTCCGGCGCCCACGCGATCGAGCCGACCGACCGGTCCCAGCGCTCGGTCAGCGACGCCGTCTTGCCGGTGGCGATATCGCGCAGCGTCAGCACCTGGCGATCCGCCTCGAACCCCGGCCGGCGCATCGCGAAATAGGCGAGCGTGCGGCCATCGGGCGATACCGTCGGAAGGTTGTCGGTCGCCTTGTTCGTCGCGGTCAGGTTGACCGGTGCCGCCGAGCCGTCCGCAGGGACCGAGAAAATGTCGAGGTTGGTCGACAGCGACTCGATCCGGCCGGCTTCGCGCAGCGCGAAGTAGACGGTGCGGCCGTCTGGGCTCCAAGAAACTTCCTCGGCACCGCCGAACGGCTTGGATGGCGCATCGCCGACCAGCGCGCCAACCAGCGGAACGCCGTTCCCGGTTGCACCCGCGGCGGTCAGCGGCAACACGAACAGCTGCGAGCGCGTGCCGTCCGCCCACGTATCCCAATGCCGCACGAACAGCTGGTCGTACGTCCGCCCGGCGCCCGCGTTCGGATCTTTCTTCACCATCGCCGGCTCGAGGCTCGGCGCGCCGGGCTTGCGGTCCGCCCAAACGAGCAGCCTGTCGCCCGTCGGCGCGACCTTGAAGCCACTGAACCCGCCCTTGAAGCTCGTCAGCTTGCGCGGTGTGCCGCCGGTAACGGGCACCGACCAGACCGCATCCTCGCCGCTCTTGTCGGACGTGAAATACACGGTGTTGCCGACAATCTGCGGGTCGTTCTCGTTGACCTGCGGATCGGCGAGCAGCTTCACCGGCGTCGCGCCCGGCTTGCTCAAGTCGAGCCGCCAGAGATCGTAGCGTCCCTTGTCCGCCGCGAGATCGGTCTCGCGCTGCGCCCAGACGAGCCAATGCCCGTCCTGCGACGCGGTCGGCGCACCGACGCGGCTGAGCATCGTCACGTCGTCGATGGTGAGTTGCCGGGCGGCGGCAGGGGCACTCGCAAAGGCGAGCACGGCGAGGCTGGCGGAGAGCATGATCTTCATGGCGTGCTTGATAGGACGCTTGCGAGATCGCGCGCAATCACCTCGATCGCTTGCGTGAAAGCACTGGTTCAGATCATGACGGTATGACGCCCCAGAATACCCGCGCGCCCAGGATTTCGTCGTTCATGTTCACTATTTCGGTTCGATGGCTTCTGGCGGCGGCGTTGCTCTTACTCGGGGCGGGGCCGGCATCGGCGGCGCAGGTGCAACTGCCGGTCGATGCGCTGATGCAGGACGCGGGAGAGTATGCGACCCGGTTCGGCGTTTCGTTCGACGAGGCGCTGCGGCGGATGCGCGCGCAGGGCGCCACCGTGCCGACGACCGACGCGCTCCGCGAGACCTACAAGGATCGCTGGGCCGGCGTCGCGATCGAGCATCAGCCGAATTACCGCATCGTCGTGCTGCTGACCGGCACCGATCCGGTCGCGGACCAATCCGTGATGGCGGGCGGGATGGTCGTGCCGATCGTCTTCCGCACTGGCGCACCTGCGACGCGCGAGGCGGTGCTCGCCGCGATCACGGCGTATCAGGCCAAGATCCGCGAGTCCCTCCCGCACCCGCCCGGGCTTGGTGTCGACCAGCGGACCGGCGAACTGGTCGTGATGATCGCGTCGGGCGATGCCGATCTCGACCGCGATGGCGCGCTACGCACCCGAATTGCGACGATGACCGGCGTTCCGGTGCGGATCGAAGCCGTTGATAAGCCGCCAGTCAACATGGCGCAGGATCAGGTCGTTCCAGTCCCCACGCTCATACCCGCCCCGGTTGGCAGTGGCGCGATCGAGGGTGGCGGACGCGTGGTCGGGACGGTCGATGGCAAGCGCTATGCCTGCACGACCGGCTTCGTCGTGTCCGACGGGGTGCGGAACGGCGTGGTCACCGCGGCGCATTGCCCAGACACGCTCTCTTACGTCGGCAAGCGCCCTTCGGACGGCAGCCGCGAGGAATGGCCGCTGGCGTTCGTCGGGCAATGGGGCTGGGGGTATCAGGACGTACAAGTCAACGTCGCGACCGCGCCTGACGTCGGCTACGCACCGCTGTTCTACGCGGATACCGCCAAGACGCTCGCGCGGCCCGTCGCCACGTGGCGCTACCGCACGAGCACGCGCGCGGGCGACTTCGTGTGTCATCGCGGCGAGCGTACCGGCTATAGCTGTGCGGTGATCGCGATGGTCGATTTCGCACCGGCGGGCGATCTGTGCGGTGGCGCGTGCCTGCCGACCTGGGTCGCGGTCGAGGGGCCGACGTGCAAGGCCGGCGACAGCGGCGCGCCGGTGTTCGAGGGCAGCACCGCGCTGGGCCTCGTCAAGGGCGGCACCTACCGCCGCGACGGGACGTGCCTCTTCTACTACTATATGTCGACCGACTACCTGCCGCAGGGCTGGACGCTGTTGCACCAGTAACCCGGTACGGGGCGCGCTGATTGTGTCTCCCCGCCAAGCGCTGTACGTCCCGCCGGGAACACGGTGCCGCCGAGCGCCGATCGGCGGCCTATCGACACGGGCATGACATGGACTCCTCGGGCCTTGAGGCCGTTTTCCTAGCAAATCGCGATACGCTGCTGCGGTTCATCCGTTCGCTCGGCGCGGGCGATGCGGAGGATCTGCTGCAAGAACTGTGGGTGCGGATCCAGACCGCCCCGACCGGACCAATCGCGTCGCCGCTGTCATATCTCTACCGGATGGCGAACAACCTGATGCTCGATCGCCACCGCGCGGTACGGCAGGCGGAGAAGCGTGATCGCGAATGGACCGAGGCGACGGGGGGACCGTCGCTCGACCGCTCCGAGGAGCCCTCCGCCGAACGCGTCGTGATCGCCCGCGAGCAGGCGGCCTTGGCGGAGTCGGCGTTGCAGTCGGTTGGCGACCGGGCGGCGCGTATCTTCCGACGGCACCGGATCGACGGCGTCGAGCAGCGTGTGGTCGCGGCGGAGTTCGGCGTAAGCCTCAGCACGGTCGAGGGCGACCTGCGCAAAGCCTATCGTGCGATGATCGATGCAAAGCGACGTTACGATGAGGCTTGATCGCAACGTCTCCGTCTTCGGCTATAGGAGGCCATGATGGCGGAGCATGACGACATCGAAGCACGCACGCTGAACGAGACCGCGCTGGACTGGGTGGTCCGGACCGGCGGCGATGCGTTCGACGACTGGCCGGCGTTCCACGCCTGGCTGGAGGCGGACCCGCGTCACGCGGCTGCGTATCATGCGATGGCGATGGATATCGAGGAGATGGCGGCGACGGTGCCGCCCGTGCAGGCCGCGCCGATCGTTATGCAGCCTCCGCGGAGGCGCTGGCCGGTCTGGGCCGGTGGAGCGATCGCCGCGTCGCTCGCGCTGTTCGTAGGGTATGAGTCGATCGAAACGCGCGCGCATCCTTATGCGGTCGAGACGGCGGCGGGCGCGATGCGGACGGTTCGGCTCGCCGATGGCAGCACGATCGCGATGGGCGGCGCGACGCGGCTGCTGCTCGATCGCGACGACCCGCGGGTCGCGACGCTCGAGCGCGGCGAGGCGATGTTCGTCGTCCGGCACGACGACAGCGATCCGTTCGAGGTGAGCGTCGGCGGCGCGCGGCTGGTCGATGTCGGCACCGCGTTCGACGTGAAGCGTGCGCGCGGCGAAACGCGCGTCGCGGTGTCGGAAGGCGCGGTCGACTATAATCCGGGCCGCGACGGCATCCGGCTCGTGAAGGGGCAGGGGCTGGTGGTGCGCGACGGCAAGGCGACCGTGACCGCGGTCGATGTCGCCAGCGTCGGATCGTGGCGCGACAGCGTGCTGGCGTACGAAGGCGTGACGTTGGCGGAGGTCGCGGACGACCTGTCGCGCGCACTCGGCGTCGACCTGCGCGCCGATCCGGGCGTCGCAAAGCGCGCGTTCAGCGGCAGCATCGCGACGGCCAAGCTGTCGGGTGATCCCCGGCGTGCCGCGCCGTTGCTGGGTGTCGCGATCCGCAAGCGTGGCGGTCACTGGGTGATGTCCTCGCGCTCGTGAGGATGCGCGGATGTCTGGTCGTCGCGGCGCTCGCCGTCGCCGCTCCTGCGCAGGCGGGGCAGGGGGCGGTCGACTTGCCGCCGGGGCGTCTTGGGGATGCGGTGCTGGCGCTCGGGCGGCAGTCGGGGACGAGCATCGTCGTCGGCGATCCGGCCTTGTGGGCGCGGCGCGTGCCCGCGGTACGCGGACGAATGAGCGCGCGCGAGGCACTCGACCGGCTGGCGACTGCGGCGAATGCCGATGTCGTCGCGGCGGGCGCATTCGGGTGGCGCCTGACTGCCCGCACGCCCCGCGTCGTTCGGGTGAAGCGGCCGAAGGTCGTGCCGATCGCCGCACCGCCGGCGGTACAGGGTGCGGACATCGTCGTCACCGGCAGCAAGCGCGACGTGCGACTCCGTGATTTCGCAGGCCAGGTCGCGTTGCTCGATGGCGTCGACCTCGCGCTCGGCGGCGCGGGCGGGACCGAGGCGATCCTCGCGCGGCTGGCCAGCGTATCGTCGACGCATCTCGGCGCCGGCCGCAACAAGCTGTTCATCCGCGGCATCGCCGACTCCAGCTTTACCGGACCGACCCAGACCACCGTCGGCCAGTATTTCGGCGACCTGCGGCTGAGCTACAATGCGCCCGATCCCGATCTGCGGCTCTACGATGTCGCCTCGGTCGAAGTGCTCGAAGGGCCGCAGGGGACGTTGTACGGCGCGGGGTCGCTCGGCGGCATCATCCGCACCGTGCCGAACGCGCCGGAACTGGGCGCGGTGTCGGCGTCGATCGCGGGCGGTCTCTCCGCGACGTGGCACGGCGATCCGGGGGCTGATCTCGGCGCGACGCTGAACATGCCGCTCGGCGAGCGGGTCGCGCTGCGCGTCGTCGGCTACGGCGTGAGCGAGGGCGGGTATATCGACAACCCGGTGCTCGACCGCCGTGACGTGAACCGGACGCGGATCGGTGGCGGGCGAGCGGCGCTACGGCTCGATGCGGGGAATGGCTGGACGGTCGATCTCGGCGGGATCGGGCAATGGACAAAGGGCGACGACAGCCAATATGCCGACCGCGACGCGCCGCCGCTGACGCGGTCGAGCGCCATCGTGCAGGGGTTCTCCGCGGATTACACGATGGGGCAGGTCGTCGTCTCGGGCACGATCGGCGGGCTGAAGGTCAAGTCCTCGACCGGGATCGTCAGCCAGACGCTGACCGAACGGTACGACGCGACCCTGCCGGCCGTCGATCCGACGCTACCGATTACCAACTGGCCTGCATTCGGCAGCCCCCTGACGGCGGCCGCGGGCAGTCCGCGCGTGTTCGCCCAGCGCAACGCGACCGACATGATCGCGAACGAGACGCGGGTATGGCGGCCGATGCGAAACGGGTTCGGCTGGGTGGTCGGCGGCAGTTACACGCATAATCGCACGCGGTTATCGCGCTCGCTCGGCCCGGTCGATGCGCCCGCGCCGGTGACGGGCGTGACCAACAGCATCGACGAGGCGACGCTGTACGGCGAGGGGAGCGTGCAGTTGGTGCGCGGATTGACCGCCACCGCCGGCGCGCGGGTCACGCGGGCGTCGCTCGCGGGGACCGGCGAGGATATCGCACCGGCACGGCTGGAAGCGGTCGCGCTGGCCCGTGCGCGCGTGACGGCGGACCGGATCGAGACGAGCGTGCTGCCGTCCGCCTCGCTGATCGCCGCAGTGTTGCCGAAGGTGTCGCTATACGGCCGCTACCAGCAGGGATTTCGGCCCGGCGGGCTTGCGATCGAGAGCGATTTCGTGCGGCGGTTCGAGAATGATCGCGTGCGGACGCTGGAGACCGGCGTGCGCGTCGGGCTCGCCGGGGTCGATCGCGCCTATCTGACGGCGAGCGTGTCGCACACGATCTGGCAGGATATCCAGGCGGACTTCATCGACGCGACCGGCCTGCCGAGCACCGCCAACATCGGCGACGGGCGGATCTGGACGTTCAGCGCGGCGGGCGGGTGGAAACCGATCGCCGGGCTGACGCTCGACGCGGGCTTTACCTATAACGACAGCCGCGTGACCGAACCGAGTGCTGCGCTGTTCGTGGCGCTCGCGCGGATGAGCCAGGTGCCGAACATCGCGCGCTATGCCGGGCGGCTGGGGGCGGATTACCGGCGTGATATCGGGCGGGATCTGGAGCTGCGGGTGTATGGCTGGGCGCGTTATGTCGGGCGGTCGCGATTGGGTGTCGGGCCGGTGCTGGGCGAGGAGCAGGGCGATTATCTCGATACGGCGCTTACTGCACGGATCGGGCGGCCATCGTTGGGCGTGACGCTCGGGGTTACGAACCTGACGGATAGCGTCGGCAACCGGTTCGCGCTCGGAACGCCGTTCCAAGTCGAGAGCGGGCAGATCACGCCACAGCGTCCGCGGACCATCCGCATCGGCCTGGACGCCGCCTTCTAACTTCTCCCCTCCCTGGAAGGGAGGGGTCGGGGGTGGGTCGGCTTCCGCGTGTTCGAACAATGGTGGCTCAGGCGGGCCGACCCACCCCCAGCCCCTCCCTTCCAGGGAGGGGAGCTAGAAGGTCCCGACGCTCACCCCTTCGCGTTCACCAGTGCCCGCTGATCGGCCGGCAACAACGCCAGCGCCGTCTTGTAGCAATCCTCCACGTGCGAATTACCGACCAGCTTCATCGCGCCGAAGCTGATCGTCGCCGCCACCGCCGAGCCCGCAAAAGGCACGAACTTCGCCATCGACCCCACCGCGATGCGAGCACCAACGCGGCGGAGGAGCGCTACGACGATACGCTTCGTCACCATCCGGCCGATCATCGTGTTGCCGAGACTCGACGCCATCACCAGCGCCTGCTGCGCAAGCTGCGGCTCGAGCTTCTTCACCTGCTCGTGATCGAGCCCGAAGCGCTTGCTGATCTCGGGCAGCAGTTTGGTGAGCAGGCCGATGTCCGCGACGATGTCCGCGCCGGGGATCGGCACGACCGCCGCGCCCGCCGACATCATCGAGCGCGTCGTGACGAGGCGCTTGCTGTCGTCGCGGATGCGGTCGAGTTCGGCGATGGTGGTGATCATGCTGGCATTTCCCTGAAGATATCCGCCGCACAACGCGCCGCCTCGGTCATTGTGCCGCACGATAATATAGCGCGCTTCAAGGTTCGCAGGCCGCGTCTCCGTCCTCTTCTCGAAAACACATCGAAAAGGGTTCCGTATGCGTCGTCTCCTGCTGACCACCACCTGCCTGTTCGCGGTAACGACGGGCGCCCAGGCGCAGACCGTGATCGACACCAAGCGGACCGACACGGTGCGGACCTCGACGATCAAGGCCGGCGCCCCCGACAATATCCGCATCGCCGCCGCCGGCTCGGTGACGCCGACTACCGGCACTGCGGTCACCGTCGACAGCGTCAACTCGGTCACCAACGAAGGCACGATCCAGGTCACCAACGCCGACGGCTCGACTGGCATCCTCGCCAATGTCGGCACCAGCGGCGGGATCACCAACACGACGACCGGCAAGATCATCATCGACGAAAGCTATGTCGCGACCGACACGGACAAGGACGGCGACCTCGACGGCCCGTTTGCGGCGGGCACCGGACGCACCGGCATCCGCACCGTGGGCGCGTACACGGGCGCGATCGTCAACAGCGGCGCGATCACGGTGAAGGGCAACAACTCCGCCGGTATCTGGCTCGGCGGACCGTTGACCGGCGCCTTCACGCATGACGGCCAGACCTCGGTCACCGGCAACGGATCGACCGGCGTGCGGATCGCCGACGTCACCGGCAACGTCCGGCTCGCGGGCACGATCGCGGCGATCGGGCAGGGCGCGGTCGCCGCACGCGTCGATGGCGACATCGCGGGTGCGCTGGTGGTGCAGGGCGCGCTCGGCTCGACCGGCTATCGCTATGCGACGGCACCCGCCGACGTCTCGAAGCTCGACGCCGACGACCTGTTGCAGGGTGGCTCGGCATTGATCGTCGCGGGCAACGTATCGGGCGGAATCATCTTCGCGGTCCCGCCGAAGGACGCGAGCACGACCGACACTGACGAGGACAAGGACGGTCTTCCCGACGCCACCGAAGGCTCGGCCGCGATCACCACGTTCGGCGCGGCCCCGGCGGTGCAGATCGGATCGGCCACGCGCGCCGTCGCCATCGGCGCGGTTGCGGGGACAGGCACCGGCTTCGGCCTGATCGTAGATGGCGGCATCGCGGGCAGCGGCGTCTATGGCGGCGTCGAGGGCAATGGCCTGGCGATCGGTGGCCTTGGCGGCACAGTGACGATCGCAGGCGGGATCGGCATCAACGGCACCGTAGCGGCAGCCGCGAACGGCGCGAGTGCGACCGCGTTGAAGCTCGGTACAGGTGCGTCGACGCCTGAAATCCGCAACGCCGGCACGATCGCCGCGGCAGGCGGCGGCACGACCGCATCGCGTTCGACGGCGGTCCTGGTCGACACCGGCGCATCCGTCGCCACGATCCGCAACAGCGGCACGATCAAGGCGACCGCGCAGGCCGCCGATGGTACCGCGATCGCCATCCTCGATCGCTCGGGCACCGTTACGCTGGTCGAGAACAGCGGCGGGATCGGCGCATCGGGTGCACTGGCAACGTCCGAGCGCAACGTCGCGATCGACCTTTCGGCGAACACCACCGGCACGATCGTTCGCCAGACCTCAGTCGCGACCGGCATCGCGTCGCCCGCGATCGTCGGCGACATCCGCTTCGGCAGCGGCAACGACGTATTCGACGTCGCGGACGGTACCGTCACCGGCACCGCGCGCTTCGGCAGCGGCAACAACCGTCTCGCGCTGTCGGGCGATGCCAATTTCTCCGGCGGCGCAGTGTTCGGCGCTGGCAACGACGCGCTCACGCTCGCGGGAACTTCGGTGTTCAGCGGCGCGGCGGACTTCGGCGGCGGTACCGACACGCTGACGCTCGGCGGCACGTCGCGCTTCTCCGGCACGCTCGCCAATTCGGGCGGCCTCGCGGTCGCGGTCAACGGCGGCACGCTCGACATCACCAAGGCTGCGTCGATCGCGTCGCTGTCGGTCGGCGGCGGCGGTATCCTCGCCGTGACACTCGACAAGACCGGCGGCACCAGCACGGCGATCCAGGTCGCGGGCACGGCATCGTTCGACAAGGACTCGAAGCTTGCCCTGAAGCTCACCAGCGTCGTCGATGCGGAGGGCCGCTACACGGTCCTGCGCGCGGGCACGTTGACCGGTGCCGCGAACCTGACCGCGACCACGACGACGCTTCCGTTCCTCTACAAGGGCAGCATCGCGACCGGTACGGGCAACGACCTGGCCGTCGACATCGCGCGCAAATCGTCGACCGAACTCGGGCTCAACCGCTCGCAGGCGTCGGCGTATGACGCGATCTACAAGGCGCTCGGCAACGACTCGAAGGTCGGTGGCGCGTTCCTCAACATCACCGAAGCCGACGCGTTCCGCGGCTCGGTCCGCCAGATGCTGCCCGACCATGCCGGCGGCACGTTCGAGACCGTGACGATGGGCTCGCGCGCCACCGCCCGCCTGCTCGCCGACCCGCACGGCCCGTTCAAGGATGAAGGCAAATGGGGGTATTGGGTGACGCAGGTCGCGTGGGGCACGTCGAAAAGCGTCGCCGATACGGCGGGCTACGACATCAGCGGCTGGGGCGTCTCGGCGGGCGCGGAATACAAGACGAGCGTGGGCAATTTCGGGACCTCGCTCGCCTATCTGCACGGCCAGGATGCCGACGACGGCACGGACAACGAGGTGAATTCGGACCAGTATGAGCTGGCCGGATACTGGCGCGGGCATTGGGGCGGCCTCCAGGCCAACGCGCGTGCGTCGGGGGCGAAGGTTAAGTTCGACGGTGTCCGTCAGTTCGCCGGCGCGATCGGTGCCGAGGCCGTTGCCCGGACCGCCAAAGGCAACTGGGACGGCACGCTGTACGCGGCGTCCGGTGGCCTGTCGTACGAGGCCGGCACCGGCATGCTCACCTTCCGCCCGGTCCTTGCGATCGATTATTACAAGCTCAAGGAGGACGGCTATAGCGAGACCGGCGGCGGCAAGGCGATCGACCTCGTCGTGCGGTCGCGGACCAGCGACGAGCTGGCGGTCACCGGCAGCGGCGCACTCGGGCTGAACTTCGGCGGACCCAAGTTCGAGAATGGCTGGTTCCGCGTCGAAGCCGAAGGCGGGCGCCGCCAGATCGTCGGTGGTGGTCTGGGCGCGACCACCGCGTCGTTCGAAGGTGGCCAGTCGTTCACGCTGACCCCCGACAAGCGTACCAGCGGCTGGGTCGGCAAGCTGCGCGGCGTCGGCGGCAACGGCATCTTCCGGATGGGCGGCGAGTTCAACGCCGAGCAGCAACAGGGCCGCGTCGCGCTGTCGTTGCGCGCCAACCTTCAGATCGGGCTTTAAGCAACCGCACTTTTCGGGGTGGAATGGCTCGATTCCGCCCCCGGACTGTTGTCGGCGCATAGCAGGAGCGAAGACATGGCCGAAGACCGTTTGAACATCGATACCAAGACCCTCGAGGACAATAGCGACCTGCGTCAGGTCGAGTTCGAGGCCGAAGTGAGCGAGGAGCGCTATCAGTTCGCGGTCCAGTACGACGTGCTCGAAGCACTGAGCACGGTATCGCCCGAAGGCGACGCCGTGGCGATCTTCAAGCAGCATGCCGAAGAGATCGCAGAGCTCGGCGTCGTCGCACTGGCGCGCGATCCCGACCAGGAGATCGTCGTCATCAGCGAAAACGATCTGGACTAGCGGCCGCTTCGGGTCGATCCTCCCCACCGAGCCGGCATTGTCGTCCGGACGGTGGGAGACGGATGATGAAAACGATCTGGACGAGCGTTGCAGTGGCGATGACGATCGCGGCGAGCACAACGGCCGCGCAGGCACAGAAGGTCAGCCCCGCGGTCACCAGCGCGCTTGCCGATCCGGCGCGCGCCGACCAGCAAGGCGATGATGCCCGCCGCAAGGCCGCCGACGTCCTTTCCTTCTCCGGCGTGCGCCCGGGCAACGTCGTCGTCGATTACCTGCCGGGTGCGGGGTATTGGACCCGCATTTTCACTGGCGTGGTCGGACCCAAGGGCCATGTCTACGCGGTCTGGCCAGCGGCCGGCGCGAAATACGCCGAGAAGACTTTGCCGGCACTTCAGGCGCGCAACCTCGCCAACGTCACCGCCGTCGTCCAGACCACCAACCTGCCGACCTCGCCCAAGCCGGTCGACCTGTTCTGGACCGTGCAGAACTACCACGACATCGCCAATAACGGCGGCGGCGAGGGCGCATTGAAGGCGTTCGACAAGGCGGTATTCAACATGCTGAAGCGCGGCGGCATCTACGTCGTGATCGATCATGCGGATGCCCCCGGCAGCGGCCTGAGCGGGACCGAGACACGGCACCGGATCGACCCGGCGGCGGTAAAGGCGCAGGTCCAGGCGGCAGGGTTCAAGTTCGTTGGCGAGTCCACCGCACTGCGCAATCCGGCCGACGATCACACCAAGCCGGTATTCGACCCCGCGATCCGCGGCACGACCGACCAGTTCGTCTACAAGTTCAAGAAGCCCTAAGCGCATCGGCGACTGGTCGGCGGCATCCTCGTCGTTCGATCAGTCGCCATCACCTTTCCGTCATCGCGATCGAGTCCAGCGCTCGGGCATGGCGTTCGAGCCGGGACAGTCCTAAGCGACGTCGATGAACGACAAAATTGCTGCCCCATCGATGCGTCCAGGCGAATTCGTTGCCTTCATCGCCGCACTGATGGCGGTCAACGCGCTCGGCGTCGACCTGATGCTGCCCGCACTCGCCGATATTGGCCACCAGCTCGGCATTGCCACCGCGAACCATCGCCAGTGGATCATCACCGCGTACATGCTCGGCTTCGGCGCAGGGCAGCTCGTGTACGGGCCGCTCGCCGATCGCTACGGCCGCCGGATCATCCTGCTCGTCACGCTCACGGGCTTCGTCGCGGCGAGCATCTTCGCCGCCGGATCGCAGACGTTCGCGGCGTTGCTCGGTGCCCGTGTTCTGCAGGGGCTGATGTCCGCGTCGACCCGCGTGCTCGCGGTCGCGATTGTGCGAGATCGGTATTCGGGTCGCCAGATGGCGCGCACGCTGTCGGTCGCGCAGATGATCTTCTTCCTGGTGCCGATCATGGCGCCGAGCCTGGGGCAGGTGCTGCTCCAGTTCGGTCCGTGGCGTTTCATCTTCTACGCGCTGGCCGGCTTTGCGGCGTTCGTCCTTGCCTGGTCAGTGACGCGGTTGCGGGAATCGCTGCCGGTCGAGCGCCGGTCGCCACTGTCGTTCGCGTCGCTCCGCCAGGCGTACACGCTGACGCTGACCAACCGGTACTCGGCAGGCTATGCGGTCGCGGCGTCGATGACGTTCGGCGGGATCATCGCCTTCGTTTCGTCCGCGCAGCAGATCTTCGTCGACGAGTTCCATGCGGGCGAGCGGTTCACGATCCTGTTCGCGGTCTGCGCGTTTTCGATGGGGTGCGCGTCGTTCGCCAACAGCCGGCTGGTCGAGCGCCTCGGCACGCGCCTCATATCGCAGGCCGCGGTGCTGGGGCTGATCGCGCTGTCGGTAGTCCATATCGGCGTGATCGCCGCAGGGTCGGAATCGCTCTGGACCTACATGCTGTTCCAGGCGCTGAGCATGACGTGCATCGGCCTGTGCGGCTCCAATTTCGGCGCGATGGCGATGGAGCCCGTCGGGCATATCGCCGGCACCGCATCGTCGATCCAGGGGTTCATCACCAGCGTCGGCGCGGTGATCGTCGGCTCATTGATCGGCCAGTCGTACAACGGCACGACCTATCCGCTGGCGATCGGTTATCTCGCGATCGGGCTGGGCGTGCTGGCGGTGGTGTATGTGGTCGAAGGCGGCAAGCTGTTCCACGCGCATCACAAGGCCTGATACGCGTTACGCCCCCACGCCGCGTTCGTGCGCCCACACGATCGCGGCACTGCGCCGGTTGACGCCGATCTTCGCGTAAAGCCGCGCGACATGGTTGCGCACCGTGTTGCGCGACAGGTCGAGCCGGGTGGCGATCGCCGCATCGTCGAGGTCCTGGCAGATCAGTTCGAGCACCTCGCGCTCGCGCTTGCTGAGTTCGGTACTGGGCGGCGTGGCACCCGAGCTGGCGCGTGGATTGCGCAAGGTCGCCAGCTTGTCCATGATCGACCGGCTGAGCCAGTTGGCGTCCTTCATCACCGCGTCGATCGCTTCGACGAGTTCGAGTTCGCCGCGGCGGCGCGCCGTGATGTCCTGGTACAGCCACAGGACGCAGGGCGTGCCGTCGACGCTGATCCGTTCGGCGGACACCAGGCAGTCCAGCGTTTCGCCATTCTTGTGGAGCAGGCGGACATCGTGGCCGCGAATGCCGTTCCGCTCGCGGATCTCGGTTTCCAGCTCCACCCGCTGCGCGGCGTCGTTCCACAGCTGGAGATCGTCGGCGATCCGGTCGACGACCGCGTGATCGGTGTAGCCGGTAAGGCTCTTGAACGCGGCGTTGACCTGCACGATGCGGTTCTCGTCGCCCTTGGTGATGACCATCGCGACGGGGGCCATCTCGAACACCGAGGCGAAGTGACGTTCACTGGCCTGCAACGCCAGTTGCGCGCGCCGTCGGGGTTCCAAGTCGGCGAAGGTGAACAGCAGGCAGTCTTCGTTGGCGAGCTCGATCGGCTGGCCCGCGAGGATGACGAGCGTCTTGTCGCCCCCCGCAAGCGGCAGTTCCGCCTCCAGTTGTGGCACGGTCTTGCCGGCGGCGACGCGTTCCTTGACGAACGGCTTGCGCTCGACCTCGGCGAGGAAGTCGAGATCGAACAGCGTCTTGCCGACGATCTGGTCGCGGTCGTAGCCGGACAGGTCGAGAAACCCCTGGTTGACCAGGACATAGCGCTGGTCGGCGACCCGCATGATGAGGGCAGGGGCGGGGTTCGCGTGGAACATGGCCTGGAACCGGTCCTCCGCGTCGAACCGTTCGGAGACGTCGTTGATGACCATACCCAGGCAATCGGGATCGCCGCCATCCTCGTCCATGACGATGTCGCGGACCTGATGAACCCAGCGCGGCTCGTCCGCATCCGGTGACGAGACCTCGACGATCAGGTCGGGGAAGCTTTCGCCGGCAAGAAGGCGCATCAACGGATATTCGCGGCGCGGCAGCTTGCGACCGTCACGGTACCGCAGCCGAAAGCGCGCCGCGTAATCGTCCGCGGTCTCGCCCAGGTCGGCCAACGCCTTGACGCCGTGCATCTTCAACGCCGCCGGGTTCGCGCTGAGGATCATGCCGGTCGGATCCATCAGGATCACCCCTTCGAGCAACCCCGTCATGAGCTGTTCCAGGTGATGCAGCGTCGGGGCGTGGAGCGGCTTGCCGTTGGTCTTGGTCATGCCTGTCCAGCGACCAAAAGGGGGCTCGGGTTCCGTGCCTGGCGCTACATTTGTACCAATACGACCGGTATGTGAGCACCAATCGGAAAATCCGGGCGCGGCGCCGAAACTGAACGGATCGGCGATCCCGACTGTTGAGCCCCCTGTACCATCACCCAGTATCATCATCGTCCAGGAGCCTCATCATGAACCTCATCATTCTTCTCGTCGTCGGCGGGCTCATCGGTTGGGTCGCCAGCATGATCATGCGCACCGATGCGCAGCAGGGCATCTTCCTCAACATCGTCGTCGGCATCGTCGGCGCATTGCTGGCCGGCTTCCTGATCACGCCGCTGATCGGTGGCGCATCGATCATGGACGGCGCGCTCAACATCCAGTCGATCCTGATCTCGCTGGTCGGCGCGGTGATCCTGCTCGCGATCGTCAACATGTTTCGTCGCGGTACGGTTCGCTGATCCGACCGGGAGGCGGCGTGGCTCACATGCCGCCTCCCACCCCGCGAACGTCCCCGTTTCCAAAACCAGAAACTCAGGAGAGTATCATGACCGTTCGAGCATTCATGGCATGCGGCGCAATGCTGTTGGCCTCCAGCGCCGTCGCGCAGACCGCAACGCATGCCGGCGCGCACAACCCCGCCGTCAAGAACAACGATGCAGCCCATGTCGCGGCACCGGCCAAGGGCGCCAATTCCTTCTCCGAGGACCAGGCTCGTGGTCGCCTGACCAAGGCCGGCTACCAGTCGGTTTCGCGCCTGGCGAAGGACAAGGACGGCGTCTGGCGTGGCAGCGCGACCAAGGCCGGCAAGAAGGTCAATGCCGGGCTCGACTACAAGGGCAACGTGACCGCACGCTGATCCATTTTTCCAGGAGAGAAACGATGACCAAGACCCTTACCCGCCTGTTCGACGACTATTCGGATGCGAAGTCGGCGTTGAACGATCTCGAGCGTCTCGGCGTGCCACATGACTCGATCAGCATCGTCGCGAACAATGCCGATGGCGCGCATGGCGATCACGACACGTCGCTGGACGACGTCAACGATCGTGGCGATGTCAGCCGCGGTGTCTCGACCGGTGCGGCAGTTGGCGGCGTCGGCGGCCTGCTCGCCGGTCTTGGCCTGCTAGCGATCCCAGGCCTGGGGCCGATCGTCGCGGCCGGCTGGCTCGCGTCGACCGTCGTCGGTGCCGGTATCGGTGCAGCAGGCGGTGCCGCCACCGGCACGATCGTCGGCGCATTGAAGGACGCCGGTCACACCGATGACGAGGCGCATGTCTATTCGGAAGGCGTCCGTCGCGGCGGCACGTTGCTCAGCGCACGCGTCGACGACAGCCTCGCGACCGAGGCCGAAGCGGTTCTCGATCGTCATCGTTCGGTCGACGCGACGACTCGCGGTGCAGCGTATCGCCAGGACGGCTGGACGCGCTTCGACGAGGCAGCGCCCGCGTACACGCGCGACGAAGTCGTTGCCGAGCGTGGCCGCTATGGTTCGGTGTCGTCGACCAACTCGACGACCTACTGAACGACGCCGTCATGATCCTTGCCGTCAGCGTATCGGGCGGCGGGTGTGACAGTGTCGGAATAGCGAAGGGGTCGGTTTGGGTTCACCCAAACCGACCCCTTCGTCGTTCAACTACAGGCCGAAGACCTCAGCCGTGCAGCGACCGACGGAACGTCTCGGGCAGGAACACCAGCCCGACGAGCACCGTCACCGCACAGGCGACGATCGGATACCAAAGGCCGTAGTAAATATCCCCCGTCGCCGCGACCATCGCGAACGCCGCGGTCGGCAGGAACCCGCCGAACCAGCCATTGCCGATATGATAAGGCAACGACATGGAAGTGTAGCGAATCCGCGTCGGGAACAACTCGACCAGCAGCGCGGCGATCGGGCCGTAGACCATCGTCACGTACAGCACGAGCAGGACGAGGATCGCGATCACCATCGGCTTGTTGATCTGCGCCGGGTCCGCCTTTTCGGGGTAGCCTACCGCGGTCAGTGCGGTCTTCACCTCGGCACCGAACGCCTTGATCGCCGCTGCCTTGTCAGGGCCCGACACGACCGCGGGGTTGACGACCGGGATGGTCGTGCCACCGATGTGGATCTGCGCGACGGTGCCCGCGGGTGCGATCACGTTCGCGTAGGAGATGCCGGCCTTCGCCAGATACGCCTTGGCGATGTCGCACGAGCTGCTGTCGAACTTGTTCTTGCCGACCGGATCGAACTGCACCGAGCATTCGTCGGGATTGGCGACGACGCTCACCGGCGAATTGGCCTGTGCCGCATAAAGCGCCGGGTTGGCGGCCTTCGACAGCGCATGGAACAGCGGCATGTAGGTCAGCGCAGCGAGCGCGCAGCCGGTCAGGATGATGTATTTGCGCCCGATCTTGTCCGACAGCCAGCCGAAGAAGATGAACGCCGGCGTCGCGATCAAGAGTGCGATCGCGATCAGGATGTTGGTGGTTGGCCCGTCGACGCGCAGGTTCTTCTCGAGGAAAAACAAAGCGTAGAACTGGCTGGTATAGAAGATGACGCCCTGGCCGACGACCGCACCGAACAGTGCGATCAGCACAACCTTGAGGTTGCTCCACTGCCCGAACGCTTCGGTCAGCGGCGCCTTCGAGGTCTTGCCCTCGTCCTTCATCTTCTGGAACACCGGGCTCTCTTCGAGCTGCATGCGGATCCAGAGCGACACGGCGAGCAGCGCGATCGAGACGATGAACGGGATACGCCAGCCCCAGGCCGCGAACGCCTCTTCGCCGACCAGGGTCCGCACGCCGATCACGATCAACAGCGCCGCGAACAGCCCGAGCGATGCGGTGGTCTGGATGAAGCTGGTGAACAGCCCACGCTTCTTGTCGGGCGCGTGCTCCGCGACATAGGTCGCAGCGCCGCCATATTCGCCGCCGAGCGCCAGGCCCTGCAACAGGCGCAACACGACCAGCGCGATCGGCGCGGCGACGCCGACCGAGGCGTAGCTGGGAAGCAGGCCGACCAGGAAGGTCGACAGGCCCATGATCGCCATCGTCACGAGGAACGTGTTCTTGCGCCCGACGACATCGCCGATCCGCCCGAACACGAGCGCCCCGAATGGCCGCACCGCGAACCCCGCCGCGAACGCCGCGAGCGCGAAGATGAACCCGGTGGTCTCGTTGACGCCCGAGAAGAACTGCGCGGTGATGATCGTCGCGAGCAGGCCGTAGAGATAGAAGTCATACCATTCGAACACTGCGCCGAGCGACGACGCGATGATGATGAGCGGCTGGCTCTGCTTCACGTGCCCGAGGGGCGAAGCATCCCCTGTTGTAGTCGCCATGGCAGTATCCTCTCAGAAGGAAAATTGGGTGGAACAGCCGGTCTCCGCCGACTTATGAACGCGAAAAAATGCCGATTGGCGGCCCGCTGATCCTCCCCCGCCAGGGGGAGGTGGCAGGCACTAGCCTGACGGAGGGGGAGGAACGCGATGACCATTGTTCCGCATCCTCCCCCTCCGTCACCTTCGGCGACACCTCCCCCTTGCGGGAGAGGATCGTGAAATCATGCGCTAGAACGAGTACCGCGCCGCAAGCTCGCCGCGGTCCATCTTGCCGACCTGCCCGTCGACCAGTTCGCGCTCGGCGTGACGGAATTCGACGCCGAGATCGATGTTCTTGATCGGCGAGTAGAACAGGTTGGCGGATGCGCTCCACGCCGAGTCGCTCGCGCCGACGGGCTCGCCGCCGGTCGGGTAATCGATCGACTGGACGCTGCCGATGAAGGTCGAGCGCAGCTTGTCGGTCCAGCCTAGCTTCAACGCCGCGAACCCTGCGGTCAGGCTCGGCGTATACAGCCGCGCGCCGACCACCGGCACGAACACCGCGTCGGGGGCGAGATCCAGACCGACATAGCGCCCGATGCCGTCGCCGTGCGTCACCATGAAGCGGATATCCGAGCGGCCCTTAGTATCAAGCGGCACCTTGCCCGCGAACGACACGCCCCAGCCGGTGGCGCTGTCCTTGAGCGCACCCGTATCGATCGTCAGCTGGCGCGCGAGGCCAGCCAGCGAGAACTCGCCGAACTCGGTCTTGTAGTTCAGCCGTGCGGTGACGTCGGGCAGGCGATCGTCGGCATTCTCGACGATCGTCGCCGAAGCCAGACTGGTCGATGCCGTCTCCGGATTCTCCGCCGCGACCGACAGCGACAGCGTGTCGTTGAGCTTACGCGTGTAGCGGATCTGCGCCTGGCGGACGAACACGGTGCCCTCCGACGGTCCGATGAAGTCGGTCGTCTCGGGCAGCGCACCGATATACTGGAAGTTGGTCCACTCCTGCCCGAACAGCCAGTTATCGAACGTGAAGAACGCACGGCGCAGGCCCGGGTTGTAACCGTTGACGACGCGCTGGTTGCCTTGAGTCCCCGGCACGACCTGGAAATCGACTTCGAGCAGACCCTTCAGCGTATGCCCGGCGATCGGCGTTTCGGTGCCCAGTACGATGCGGGTCTGCTTGGCGTGTGCCTCGACGCTGTTGCCTTCGTTGCGGCCACCGACCGGGGTCATGCTCGGGAAATAGAAATCGCGACCGACCGACTCGGGGGCAATGTTGCCACCGCTGTACCGACTGACCGATGCCCAGGTCTTGATGAAGCCGTTGAGCTTGACCGTCGTCCCGGCGACCTTGAACCCGTCGGTCGATGGCGCCGCGCCCGGTGCCTTCGCTTCGGCAAGCGCGGTCGGCGCGGTCGGGCCCATCGGCGCGGTCGGATGCAGATCGTTCGGCGCGGACGCGACCGCGGTCGGTGCGGAGGTCGATGTCGCCGGAGCAGCAGGCTGGGGCGCGGTCGCCGCCGTTGCCCGCGCCGCGTTCAGCTCGCCGCGCAAATCCTGCACCGCCGCCTCCAGCGCCTTCAACCGCGTCTCGAGTTCGACCTCACGCGCGGTCTGCGCCTGCGCCATGCCCGGCACCAGCGCGGTACCAGCCAACAAGGCCGTCAAGGCCAGCCGTTTCGTAAACGCCATACGTGTCATCCCCGTCTCTGCTCTCTTCCACTGATCTGACGCGTGGATAGCAGCGCCGTCATCATGGCGCATTGCGAACCTGCGTCCATCCCTTACTTTGGTTAGGGATGATCGCCCGAACACGACCGCGTACAGCGCGGCAAAAGGAGAGCCAGATGACCGAGGCAAGCTATCCCGTCCCCGCGGAATGGGCGAAGGACGCCCTGATCGACGCCGCCGCCTATGACCGGATGTATGCCGAGGCCGCGACCGATCCCGACGCGTTCTGGGCGAAGGAGGCCAAGCGCCTCGACTGGATCGTGCCGCCGACCAAGATCAAGGATACGTCGTTCGACGAGAGCGACTTCCACATCCGCTGGTTCGAGGACGGCCAGCTCAACGTCGCCGCGAACTGCGTCGATCGCCACGCCGACGCGCACCCCGACGCGGTCGCGATCCTGTGGGAAGGCGACGACCCCGCCGACGACCGCAAGATCAGCTATGCCGAACTCCGCGACGAAGTGTCGAAGCTCGGCAACGCGCTGAAGGCGAAGGGCGTCAAGAAAGGCGACCGCGTCACGATCTACCTGCCGATGATTCCCGAGGCGGCGTTCGCGATGCTCGCCTGCGCGCGGATCGGCGCGATCCATTCGGTCGTGTTTGGCGGCTTCTCGCCCGAGAGCCTGTGCAACCGCATCCACGACTGCGACAGCCGCATCGTCATCACCGCCGACGAAGGCCTGCGTGGCGGCAAGACCGTGCCGTTGAAGGCAAACGTCGATGCAGCACTCGACCACGGCGATCTCGCGGTCGAGACTGTCATCGTAGTCCGCCGCACCGGCGGCAAGGTCACCATGACCGAAGGCCGCGACTGCTGGTATGCGGAGTGCGTCGAAGGCCAGTCGACCAACTGCGCACCCGAGCCGATGAACGCAGAGGACCCGCTGTTCATCCTCTACACCAGCGGCTCGACCGGCCAGCCCAAGGGCGTGCTCCACTCGACCGGCGGCTATCTGGTGTGGGCGTCGATGACGCACGAATACGTCTTCAACTACCGCCCCGGCGAGATCTTCTGGTGCGCGGCGGACGTCGGCTGGGTCACCGGCCACACCTATTCGCTGTACGGCGCACTCGCGAACGGCGCGACCACCGTGATGTTCGAGGGCGTGCCCAACTATCCCGATCACAGCCGCTTCTGGCAGATCGTCGACAAATACCAGGTCAACGTCCTCTACACCGCACCGACGGCGCTGCGCTCGCTGATGCGCGAGGGCGACGACTGGGTGACGCGCACCAGCCGCAAGTCGCTGCGCTTGCTCGGCTCGGTCGGCGAACCGATCAACCCGGAAGCGTGGAACTGGTATCACAATGTCGTCGGCGACGGCCGCTGCCCGATCGTCGACACCTGGTGGCAGACCGAGACGGGTGGCCACATGATCTCGCCACTGCCGGGCGCAACCGCACTCAAGCCCGGCAGCGCGACCAAGCCGCTGTTCGGCGTGATGCCGGAACTGGTCGACGCCGACGGCAAGGTGCTGGACGGCGCGGTCGAGGGTAACCTCGTCATCGCCGACAGCTGGCCCGGCCAGATGCGGACCGTGTGGAACGATCACGAGCGCTTCTTCCAGACGTATTTCTCGACCTATCCGGGCAAGTATTTCACCGGCGACGGCTGCCGCCGCGACGAGGACGGCTATTACTGGATCACCGGTCGGGTCGACGACGTCATCAACGTCAGCGGCCACCGCATGGGCACCGCCGAAGTCGAGAGCGCGCTCGTCGCGCATTCGAAGGTCGCCGAAGCCGCGGTCGTCGGCATGCCGCACGACGTGAAGGGCCAGGGCATCTACGCCTACGTCACCCTGAACGCGAACGCCGAGCCGAGCGAGGAATTGCGCAAGGAACTCGTCCAATGGGTCCGCCGCGAGATCGGGCCGATCGCGACCCCCGACATCCTGCAGTTCGCACCCGCGCTGCCCAAGACGCGCTCTGGGAAGATCATGCGCCGCATCCTGCGCAAGATCGCGGAGAACCAGCTCGACCAGCTCGGAGACACCTCGACGCTCGCCGATCCCGCGGTGGTCGACGCGCTGATCGCCGGCCGCGAGGAGGCTATTCCCGTACCGGCATGACGCGCACGATCCTCATCGCCGACGATCACCCGCTGTTCCGCCAGGCGCTAAAACTGGCGGTCAGCCGCGCTGCGCCCGACGCGGTGGTGATCGAGGCGGGGCAGCTCTGCGAAGCGGTCGATGCGGTGCGGGGGGCGGAACGGCTCGACCTGATCCTCCTCGACCTGCGCATGCCGGGCTCGGAAGGGTTCGCGGGTGTCGCGCTGCTCCACGCCGAACGCCCCGATACGCCGATCATGGTGATCTCATCGGCCGACGAAGCCGAAGCTGCACCCCGTGCGAGGGCCTATGGCGCAATCGGCTTCGTCTCGAAAACCGCCGACCTCGCCACGCTGGAAAATGCCGTAGCCCGAGCTCTCGCCGGCGAACGCGACGCGCCGATCGAAGGTGCCTCCGTCGATGACATGGCGACGCGTGTTGCGAGCCTCACCCCAACCGAACTTAAAGTCCTCCTCGGCGTCCTGGCCGGCCGCCTCAACAAGCAAGTCGCGTTCGACCTCGGCATCTCCGAAGGCACGGTCAAAGGCCACATGACCGCCATCCTCCGAAAACTCGGCGTCCAGAACCGCACGCAAGCCGTCCTCGCGGCGCGGGCAATGGACATCCACTTCGCGGACTAAGGCAGATCATGCCACTCGGACAAGACCCAGTCCGCAATCCAACGGCAGCACATAATTCCTTGTTCTCCCGCGAAGGCGGGAGCCCAGTCTGGATCCCCGCCTTCGCGGGGAAACATGCCTTGCTCGAAAGGTCGAATACTGACTGGTTCCGACAGGCAGCCACTCCGGCTGAATGCTGCCCCCATTTCAATCCTCCCCCGCCAGGGGGAGGTGGCGCCGAAGGCGACGGAGGGGGCGGCCCCCACAACGCCCGTTTCCCTATCCTCCCCCTCCGTCTGGCAAGAGCCAGCCACCTCCCCCTTGCGGGGGAGGATCGAGAAGCCTCAACTTCCCAGCGCCGCGGCAGCAGACGCATCCTCGACAAACCGCCACAAATCCGCCGGCACCACCGGCTTAGTCAACACCACCAACCCAACACAGCGCGGATCCTCCGCAACCGCACGATCCGCCGTCACCAGCGCGATCGCCGGCGCCGGCACCATCGCCCGCAACCGCGCAACCACATCCAGCCCATCCTCCGCTTCGTCCAAGTGGAAGTCGACCAGCGCCACATCCGGCTCCTCGTCCGCCGCCAGTTCCATCGCCTCGGCGATCGTCGCCGCCAGCAACGCAACGCACCGCCGCGCCCGCAACGCCGCATCGAGCGCCGCGAGGATCGTCGCATCATTGTCGAGACACAGCACCCGCAAGCCCGGCACCAACGCACGGCTCGCCAGGGGCGTCGGCAACAAAACGTCCAGCCCGGCCGGCGCCAGCGGCACCCGCACTGCAAACGTCGTCCCCCGCCCCAATTCCGACCGCAACTCCACCGCCGCCCCGAGCAACCGCGCAATCCGCCGCACGATTGCCAGCCCCAACCCGACGCCACCGCCCGCGCTTCCCTTGCTTTCCAGCCGCTCGAACTCCTCGAAGATCCGCTCGCGGTCCCCAGCCGCGATCCCCGGCCCGTTATCGCGCACCTCGATCAGCACATCGTCGCCCCTGCGCCGCGCGCCGATCCAGATCCGCCCATCCGCCGAATAGCGCACCGCGTTTGACAGGAAATTCTGCAATATCGAGCGCAACAGCGACCGATCCGTCGCCACGCTGAACGCCCCCGGATGCGCCGCCAGCACTAGCCCGCGCTCACTCGCCAACGGCCGGAACTGCACCGCCAGCTCGTCGATCAACGCCCCCAGCGCAAACCGCTCGACCTTCGGAACGACGCCCCCCGCATCGAGTCGCGACACGTCGAGCAGCGCGCGCAGCAACGTGTCCGCCGACCCGATCGCACCATCGATCGCGCGCACCAGTTCCGCCTGATGCGGCGCCCTGTCTTCCGCAAGCGCCGCGCAGAACAGCCGCGCCGCGTGCAATGGCTGCAACAGGTCATGGCTCGCCGCCGCCAGGAACCGCGTCTTGTCGCGCGTCGCGGTCTCGGCGATCGCGCGCGCCTCGCCGAGCATGTGGTTCGACCGCGCCAGGTCCTGCGTCCGCGCCGCCACCCGCGCCTCGAGATCGGCCTGCGCCTCCTTCTCCGCCGTGATGTCGGTGAAACTCTGGACGTACCCGCCGCCCGGCATCGGCCGCCCGACCATCTTGATCCAGCGCCCCGATGGCCGTTGCCGCTCGAAACTATGCGGCGTGCCGCGCGCGAGGTGCGCCACCCGCCGCCCGACATGCGCCGCGATATCGCCTGCGATGCCTTCGCGCTCGGCATTGTAGCGGATCAGGTCGGCGATCGAGCGCCCGACCACGACATAGCCTTCGGGATAATCGAACATCTCGACATAGCGCGGATTCCACGCGACCAGCCGCAAGTCCGCATCGATCACGCTGACCCCCGGGTCGATCGTCTCCAGCGTCGCCGACAGCAGCGTGCGCGAGAACCGCAGCGATCGCCCGCGCTGATCGAGCAGGCGCACCACGTCGCTGACGTCGATCGCCGACCCGGCGATACTCGACGCGACGATCTTCCGCGCCGACGGTGCGCCGATCACGCCTGCGATCAGCCGCTCGGCGGTGCGCGCGGCGGGGCCATCGATCGGCGCGCGGAGATCCACCGACGCCACCCCGATCGCCTCCGCCTCGCCGTCGCCAACGAACCGCGCGACCAGCATTCGCAATTCGGCCAACGTGGTGACGTGGTCGAGCGCAGCGTTCCCCCGATGCCGCTCGCGCATGTGAAGCCCGGCCATCAGCGCGACATTGACGCCAAGGCTCCACACCGTCCCGTTGACCAACGGCGAGCCGATCCGCCAGCCAAGCAATGCGTCGGGATCGAGCCACCCCCGCGTGAACTGCGCCAGCGCCGGCCCAACACCCTCGCCGATCGACGGCAGCAACAGGCAGTAGATCCAGACGATCACGCCTCCGATCAGCCCGGCGCGTGCCGCCGTATGGTTGGCGAAGTTCCACCCCACGCTTGCGATCAATGCAGGCGCGAACTGAGCGACCCCGGCGAACGCGATCAGCCCGATCGACGCAAGCGGCAGGTCCGCGCCGAGGCTCCGTCCATACACCAGCGCGACCGCGACGATCGCCGCGATGATCACCCGCCGCACGCGCAGCATCCGTCGACCAAGCTCGCCTTCGCCCGCCTCGCCGTGCCGCCGAAGCAACAGCGGCGCGAGCAGGTCGTTGGTCGCCATCGTCGACAGCGCGATCGTCTCGACCACCACCATCGCCGTCGCCGCCGAAAACCCGCCGAGAAACGCGAGCAGCGCGACGAGGTGATGTCCCTGCTGCAAGGGCACCGCCAGCACGTACAGATCGGGCTCGGCATCGCCCGGCAACAGCGTCATCCCGGCGAGCGCCAGCGGCAGCACGAGCAGCGAGATCACTATCATGTACGCGATGAACGGCCCGCGCGCTTTGGCGACCGGCTCCGGACCCTGCGCTTCGATCACCCCGACATAGAATTGCCGCGGCAGGCACAGGATCGCGAGCGCCGACAGCAGCGTCCGAACCCAGAAATCGGACGTCAGCGCGTCCCAGGTGAAGCCGGACCGAAGCCGCGCCATCGGCGGCGCCAGCATCTCCGCCGGCACGTCGGCGAGCAGCGCCACCGTCACCACCCCGAGCACCACGAAACACAACAGCTTGATCAGCGACTCTGCCGCGATCGCCGCAACAACGCCGGGGTTGCGCCCGGCGACCTCATACCGCCGCGCGCCGAACACGATCGCGAACACCGCGAGCAGCAACGCGACGAGCGTGCCGACCTCCGCCGAACTCCCCACGCCCGCGATTGCGCCGAAACTCAGCGTCACCGACCGCAACTGCAGCGCGATATACGGCACCGACGCGAGCAACGCCGTGCCAGCGACGATCGCCGCGGTTCCCCGGCTCCGCCCATAGCGCGCGGAAATGAAGTCGGAGATCGAACTCGACCCTTCCTCGCGCGCCAACCTTACCAGTCGCGCGAGAAACTTCGGCGCGAGCAGGAACACCAGCGCCGGACCGAGATAGATGGCTAGGTAATCCCATCCCCGCGTCGCCGCCGTGCCGACCCCGCCGAAGAACGTCCAGCTGCTACAATACACCGCCAGCGACAGCGGATAGGCGATCCGCTGGAGCCGCGCCGACAGCCCGCGCCGGTCGACGATCCAGGCGATCCCGAACAGCAACGCGCCATAGGTCAGGATCGCGACGATGACACTTGGCCCGACGATGGCAGCGCTCCGGTTCAGGATTGAGCGGACGATCTAGCACAGGACGCGCGCCGGTCGTCGACCGGTATGTGGCGCGCCGCGACGGCTAGCGGCTTGCACCGATCACCCGCCCGCGCTATCGCCGCACCGCTCCCGGGTTGGAACACTACCGGGAGCCTGCTTGGAAACCCAACGGTTTCAATAGCATGCGGGTATAGTACAATGGTAGTACAGCAGCCTTCCAAGCTGAATACACGGGTTCGATTCCCGTTACCCGCTCCAACCCCCGACCGAAATCGTCGAACCGCACCAGCTGTGAGTATCACGCGTGCGTTCGCGGACATCACGGTAGAAACGTAAGCAACATTGACCCTTGCATTTCCCTGCTGCGCTGCCGCAAAGGGGAATCGTCGGGCAGGTCTGGCGGCTCCGGGAGTCGCCACCAGTCGTGCCGCGTTCGGATTGGAGTTTCTCCGTGATCGGTATCGTCAGGGTCGCCTTATCGCGCCCGCTCACCTTCATCGTCATGGCCATCCTGATCGCGGTCGTCGGCGTGCTCGCGGCCGTGCGGACGCCGGTCGACATCTTCCCCGACATCAAGGTGCCCGTGATCGCCGCGGCCTGGACGTACCAGGGCCTGTCGCCCGACGACATGGCGGGGCGCATCATCACCCCGTACGAGCGGGTGCTGTCGACCACCGTCAACGACATCGACCATATCGAGAGCCAGTCGATGCCGGGCATCGGCGTCGTGAAGATCTATTTCCAGCCAGGCGCCGACATCCGCACCGCCACCGCGCAGGTCACGTCGGTGTCGCAGACCGTGCTGCGCCAGTTGCCGCCGGGCGTCACCCCGCCGCTGATCCTCAACTACAGCGCCTCGACCGTGCCGATCCTGCAGCTCGCGCTGTCGGGCGTCGGACTGTCCGAGGGCAAGCTGTTCGACACCGCCGTCAACCAGATCCGTCCGGGCCTGGTCACCGTGCCGGGGGCGGCGATCCCGTATCCGTCGGGCGGCCGCCAGCGTCAGGTCCAGATCGATCTCGACCCGCAGGCGCTGCAGTCGAAGGGCCTGTCCGCGCAGGACGTCGGCCTCGCGATCGCCGCGCAGAACCAGATCAACCCGGCCGGTTTCGCGAAGATCGGCGGCTTCCAGTATAATGTCCGCCTCAACAACGCGCCGGGCTCGATCGACGAGCTGAACAACCTGCCGGTGAAGGTCGTCAACGGCGCGACGATCTACATGCGCGACGTGGCGCATGTCCGCGACGGCAGCGCGCCACAGACCAACGTCGTCCATGTCGACGGGTCGCGGTCGGTGGTGATGACGATCCTCAAGAACGGATCGACCTCGACACTGGCGATCGTCCAGGGGATCAAGGATGCGCTGCCCGCGATCCAGGCGACCTTGCCCGACAGCCTCAAGATCGTGCCGATCGGCGACCAGTCGCTGTTCGTGAAGGCGGCGGTCGAGGGCGTCGTCAAGGAAGGCGCGATCGCCGCCGCGCTGACCAGCCTCATGATCCTGCTGTTCCTCGGATCGTGGCGCTCGACCGTGATCATCGCGATCTCGATCCCGCTGGCGATCCTCGCCGCGATCATCGCGCTGTCGGCGACCGGCCAGACGCTGAACGTGATGACGCTCGGTGGCCTCAGCCTCGCGGTCGGCATCCTGGTCGACGACGCGACGGTGACGATCGAGAACATCAACTGGCATCTGGAGCAGGGCAAGAGCGTCCGCCAGGCGATCCTCGACGGCGCCGCGCAGATCGTGACGCCGGCGTTCGTGTCGCTGCTGTGCATCTGCATCGTGTTCGTGCCGATGTTCTTCCTGCCGGGCGTCGCGGGCTTCCTGTTCGTGCCGCTCGCGCTGTCGGTGGTGTTCGCGATGATCGCGTCGTTCGTGCTCTCCAGGACACTGGTGCCGACGATGGCGATGTACCTGCTCAAGCCGCACGCGGGCGACGTCCATGCTGCAGGAACGCCGACCTCGCGCAACCCGCTCGTCCGGTTCCAGCGCGGTTTCGAGGCGCGGTTCGAACGGTTTCGTGGCGGTTATGGCCGGTTGCTGGAACGCGCGCTAGCGACCGGCAAGCCGTTCCTGCTCGGCTTCCTCGCGGTGGTCGCGCTGTCGATGCTGCTGATCCCGTTCCTCGGCCAAAACTTTTTCCCCGCGGTCGATGCGGGCCAGATCACGATGCACGTCCGCGCGCCGATCGGCAGCCGGATCGAGAGCACGTCGGCACAGTTCGACCGGATCGCGCGTCGCGTCCGCCAGATCATCCCCGCGAACGAACTCGTGTCGGTGGTCGACAACATCGGGCTGCCGGTCAGCTCGATCAACGCGACCTACAACAACTCCGGCACGATCGGTCCGCAGGACGGCGACATCCTGATCCAGCTCGCGCATGAGCACGCACCGACCGCCGATTACGTGCGCAAACTGCGCGAGACGCTGCCCGGTGCGTTCCCCGGCGCGACCTTCTCGTTCCTGCCCGCCGACATCACCAGCCAGATCCTGAACTTCGGTGCGCCCGCGCCAATCGACGTGCAGATCACCGGCAAGGATGCGGCGGGCAACTACGCCTACGCACGGACGCTGTTGCGCAAAATCGCGGCGATCCCCGGCGTCGCCGATGCACGCATCCAGCAATCCGCGCGCTACCCGGAACTGCGCGTCAACATCGACCGCAGCCGGATCGGGCAGTTGGGCCTCACCGAGCGCGACGTCACCGCCAGTGTCGGATCGTCACTCGCCGGCACGATCCAGACCGCGCCGGTCTATTACCTCAACCCAGAGAACGGCGTGTCGTACAGCGTCGTCGCGCAGACCCCCGAATACCGCGTCGGCTCGATGAGCGACCTGTCGAACATCCCCGTCACCGGCACCAATGCGGGCGGTACGTCGCAGGTGCTCGGCGGGCTTTCAACGGTCGTCCGCGGCACCTCGCCCGCCGTCGTCTCGCACTACAACATCGCGCAGGCGATCGACATCTATGCGACCCCCAACGGCCGCGATCTCGGCGCGGTGGCGGGCGACATCAAGCGTGTCCTGGCCGATGCGAAGGCCTCCGCACCGAAGGGCACGACGGTCGCGTTGCGCGGCCAGTATGCGACGATGAACAGCGCGTTCTCAGGCCTGTTCTTCGGGCTGATCGGCGCGATCGTGCTGATTTACCTGCTGATCGTCGTGAACTTTCAAAGCTGGCTCGATCCGTTCGTCATCATCACCGCGCTGCCCGGCGCGATCGCGGGGATCGTCTGGATCCTGTTCCTGACCGGAACGCCGCTGTCCGTGCCAGCCCTGACCGGCGCGATCATGTGCATGGGCGTCGCGACGGCCAACGCGATCCTGGTGGTGAGTTTCGCGCGCGAGCGACTCGCCGAACTCGGGGATTCTCACAAGGCGGCGATGGAGGCGGGGATGACTCGCTTCCGCCCGGTGCTGATGACCGCGCTCGCGATGATCATCGGCATGTTGCCGATGGCGATGGGCTTCGGCGAGGGCGGCGAGCAGAACGCGCCGCTCGGCCGCGCGGTGATCGGCGGGCTGATCGTCGCGACGTTCGCGACGCTGATGTTCGTGCCCGTCATCTTCAGCCTCGTGCACCGCAAGGACGCAGAGCGCGCCGCCGCCAAAGCCCGCCGCGACGAGATTTTAGAGGAAGCGCATGTCTGAGATCGTTCATCCGGATCCCGTCGCCACCGAGCCGAAGCGCGGGTCGCTCAAGAAAGTCGGCATCGTCGCGGCGGTGATCGCGCTGGCGCTGGTGGCGTTCGGCATCTTCACGCGGCACCGCTCGGACTCGCAACTCGCGACCTGGACGACCGCACAGTCGACGCCGATCGTCACCGTGATCCGCCCGACCGCCGAGGGCGCGAGCGACGCGCTAACGCTGCCGGGCAACGTCCAGGCGTATAACAGCGCCGCGATCTATGCGCGGACCACGGGCTATATCCGCAAATGGTTCGTCGACATCGGCGATCCGGTCCGCGCCGGCCAGACGCTCGCCATCCTCGATGCCCCCGAAGTCGACCAGCAGGTTGCCGCCGCGCAGGCTGATCTCCAGACCGCGCGCGCCAACCGGTCGCTCGCCGCGTCGACCGCGACCCGCTGGCGCGATCTGCTCGCCAAGGATGCGGTGTCGAAGCAGGAGACCGACGAGAAGATCGGCGACCTCGCCGCCAAGTCCGCGATCGCCAACGCGGCGTCCGCCAACGTCCGCCGGCTCGGCGCGTTGCAGGGCTTCACCCGCCTGACCGCGCCGTTCTCGGGCGTCGTCACGAGCCGCTCGACGCAGGTCGGCGCACTGGTGACCGCAGGGACGGCCGCGTCCACCCCGCTGTTCACGATCGCCGACGTCAACCGGATGCGGATCTACGTCCGCGTGCCGCAGGCCTATTCGGGACAGACCCGGCAGGGGATGCACGCGACGCTGACCGTGCCCGAATATCCGGGACGCGCCTTCGACGTGACGCTGACCCGCAGCGCCGACGCGGTCGATCCGCAGTCAGGCACCGTTCTGGTCGAGTTGCAGGCGGCGAACACTGATCGTGCGCTGAAGCCGGGCGCCTATGCGCAGGTCAAGTTCCCGGTCGGTGCGGGCGGCACCGGCGTACGGCTGCCGTCGAGCGCGCTGGTGATCGGCGCGAAGGGCACGCAGGTCGCGGTCGTCGGCAGCGACGGCAAGGCGCATCTCAAGACGATCACGATCGGCCGCGACGATGGCGACAGCGTCGCGATCAGCGCAGGGCTCAGCGCCAGCGATCGCGTGATCGACAGCCCGCCGGACTCGCTCCAGACCGGCGACCCGGTCCGGATCGCGCCTTCGACAGGACCGGCCCGTGCGAAGCGCTAGGCTGGGTATGGCGGCGGCGGCGGCAAGCCTGGCCGGGTGCTCGCTCGCGCCGCCGTACAGCATCCCGCCGAGCCCGGCCGCGGCGGCGTACAAGGAACTCGGACCGCAAGGGCAGGGGCCCTGGCAGCCAGCCGCCACCGACACGTCGCTCCCCGCTGCGTGGTGGACCGCGTTCGACGATCCGACGCTGACCGCGCTCGAAGCGCGGATCGAGGCGGGCAATCCCGACCTCGCTTCCGCCGTCGCCCGCTACGATCAGGCGCGCGGTCTGCTCGGCGAGTCCCGTGCCGCGCTACTGCCGTCGATATCGGTAGGGGCCGACGGCGGCCGTTCGCGCGTATCCGCCGGCCGGCCGCTCTCTCCGGGTAACGCCGCGACCTACAACAATCTCTCGGTCGGCGCGTCGCTGGCGTACGAGATCGACCTGTTCGGCCGCGTCCGCAATTCGGTCCGCGCCGATGCCGCCTCGGCGCAGGCCAGCGCACAGGACGTCGTCGCGGTTCGTCTCGCGCTCCAGGCGTCACTGGCGGATTCCTATTTCCAGATGCGCGGTCTCGATGCGCGTACGGTGTTGCTGCGCCAGACCGTCGCGGCGTTCCAGCGCGCCTACGACCTCACCGATACGCGCCACACCGGCGGCATAGCCTCGGGAATCGACGTCAGCCGCTCGGCCGCGTTGCTGTCGAGCGCACGCGCGGAACTGTCGGCGGTCGCCGGCGCACGCGCGGCGTTCGAGCACGCGATCGCGGCGCTGGTCGGCGAGACCCCCTCGACCTTCGCGATCCCCGTCGCGGACACGTTGCAGCGTCCGCCCGCGATACCCGTCGGCGTACCCTCGACACTGTTGCAACGCCGCCCCGACATCGTCGCGGCCGAGCGCCGGATCGCCGCCGCCAACGCCCAGATCGGCGTCGCCCGCGCGGCCCAATACCCGTCGCTCACGCTAGGCGGCTCGGGCGGGTTCGAGGCGGGCAACGGCAACATCCTCCGCGCCTCGAACAGCTTCTGGGCACTCGGGCCGCTATCCGCCGCGCTCGCGATCTTCGACGGCGGGGCACGGCGCGCCCGCGTCCGCATCAGCCGCGCGCAATATGACGAGGCGGCCGCATCCTACCGCTCGACCGTCCTCACCGCCTTCCGCGAAGTCGAGGACGACCTCGCTCGTTCGCGCGCGCTGGTGGATCAAGAACGCGACCAGCTGGCCGCGACCCGAGCCGCCGAACGCACGCGTGATCTCGCGCTCATCCGCTACCGGGACGGCGCTTCCGACTATCTCGACGTCGTGACCGCACAGACCGCGGCGCTCGACGCGCAACGCCTGTTGCTGGAGGTGCAGAGCACGCGGCTACAGATCGCGGTCGACACCGTCCGCGCGATCGGCGGCGGTATCGCGACCTGACTATCGAACCGCCGCCGCGGGGTCAGACCCGCAGGTAGCGATAATACCAGACCTCGTGACCCTGCCGCCGCGCCTTGCGCTCGTACCGCGTCTCGGGCCAGTCGTCGGGACGGGTCAGGAAGTCATGCGGCGTTTTCGCCTGCCATTCGAAGTCTCTACGTGCGCTCATGATCATCATCGACCACCGGCAATAGGTCGGGTCGTCGGTACCAAGCCGAAATTCCGCGCCGGGCTTCAGCTTGGCGGCGATCGTGTCGAGCGGGCCGTGGTTGACCATGCGGCGCTTGGCATGGCGCGCCTTCCGCCAAGGATCGGGATGCAGCAGGTACAGCCGGTCGAGGCTCGCGTCGGGCAGGCGTTCGATCACCTCCAACGCATCGCCCATGTGCAGCCGGACGTTGGTCAGTTCGCCGTCGCGGATGTGCGCCAGCGCACCGACGACACCGTTGAGGAACGGTTCGCAGCCGATGAAGCCGACGTCGGGGTTCATCGCGGCCTGTCCCGCCAGATGCTCGCCTGCGCCGAAGCCGATCTCGACGTGCAGCGGGCGGTTGTCGCCGAACAACGTCATCGCATCGATCGGCCCTTCTTCGGGCACCGACAGGTCGGCGAGCGTTTCCTCGACGAGCGCGGCTTGGCCGAGGCGCAGCTTGTGGCCCTGGCGACGGCCATAGAGGCGGCGGATAACAGAAGGATCGTTCATCGCCGCGCGCTCTAGCGGGCGATTGCGCCGGAGCAAAGCGCGACGCGGACCGTTGCACTCTCGTAATGGTCGATAACGCTTCCAATCCGCCCGGCGAAGACGTCGAGGATCTCAAGGCCGCCGATGCGCAGGACCTGCACAAGGCGGTTCGCGAGGAGGGCGAGGAAGAACTCGATCGTCCGGTATCGTCGCTGTTCTTTTCCGGGCTCGCCGCGGGCATGGCGATCGCCAGTTCGCTGATCGCGGAAGGCGCGCTGCACCACGCGCTGCCCGATACGCCGTGGCGGACGATCATCGTCTCGCTCGGCTATCCGATCGGGTTCCTGGTCGTGATCCTCGGGCGGATGCAGTTGTTCACCGAGAGCACGATCACCGCGATGTTGCCGCTGGTGACCAAGCCGTCGGGCTGGGCATTGCGGCGCACCTTGCGGCTCTGGAGCGTGGTGCTGGTCGCCAACCTCATCGGGACGGCGCTCGCCGGCGGGATGATCGCGGCGGGCCTGCTCGGCGGCAGCGAGCTTCGTACCGCGATGATCGAGGTGTCGATGGCGATCACCGAACTCTCGCCCGGTGCGACGTTCGTCAACGCGGTCCCGGCCGGGTTCATGATCGCGATCCTCGCCTGGTCGCTGCCGAATGCGCGCGAACAGTCGTTCCTCGTGATCGTCGCGATCACCTATGTCGTCGCGATCGCCGCGTTCAGCCATTCGATCGTCGGATCGGTGGAGGCCTGGCTGCTGCTGTTTTCGGGTAAGGTTGGCGTCGCCGAGGCGCTCGGCGGCCTGATGGTGCCGGCGATCCTCGGCAACTTGCTGGGCGGTGCGGGGTTGTTCGCCTTGCTCGCGCATGCACAGGTGCGCGGTGAAATGGACGGACAGGGCGAAAATTGATGGGCAAGACCAAGGACGCCGCGAAGGCCGTCGAGAAGGCGGACCGCAAGGCGACGCACAAGGCCGCCGAGCACCGCGACCAGCCGCTGGTCAAGGCGACCGGGTTCCTCGCCGAGATTGGCGACCAGCCGCAGCTCGTGGCGACGTCGATCGGCACGGTCGTGATCGGCCTGATCGCGCGCAGGCCGGACGTGATCCGTGGCGGCGTGCGGATGCTGGCGGCGCATGCGGCGGCGACCTTCGTCAAGTCGGCGATCAAGGCGTCGGTGGACCGTACCCGCCCGGAAAAGGCGATCGAGGACGGCAAGGCGCGGTTCGAGCCCGGCAAGAGCGACGATCACGACCAGACCTCGTTCCCGTCGGGTCACACTGCCGGCGCGGTCGCGGTTGCGCGTGCTGCGTCGCGCGACATCACGGGCGCCGGTGGTCCGGCAGCGTTGATCTCCGGCGCCGTCGCGGCGGCGCAACCCGTGAACGGGAAGCATTACCTCTCCGATCTCGTCGTCGGCGCCGCGGTCGGCTGGATCGCCGAAGCGCTCGTCAGCGCGGTCTTCGACCGGGTCGCGCCCGTGGTCGAGACTGCGGTGGCCAGCAAGGCGCCCCTGCTGATCGAGCATGCCAAGGCCTGAGCGGTTTGACGCAACCCGAGTGTTACCCGTTGACCACAGATTGCGGCGAAATCGATATTTGTAAGGATCGGCAAGGGGATAGCGGAACCGTTACGCCCGCGTGACGGTTGCCACCGCATCGTAACCAGAACGGACTATCCCCATGAAGAAGCTTTCCATCGCCGTCACGCTCGCCGCCATGGCCGTCTCGCTCGCAGCATGCGGCGGCAAGGGCGATGACAAGCTCGGCAGCCAGGTCGAGAAGGCCGCGGACAACCGCGCCGATGCACTCGAAGCGACCGCCGACAATCTCGAAGAGCAGGCCAAGGCAGTCCGCAAGGACGGCGATCGCCAGTCGGACGCGATCGACGACGCCGACGTGAACGCGCTGGCGATGCCGCAGGCGCAGAAGGACGCACTGGTCAACGGCAGCGAAAAGCTCCGCTGATCTTCTAGGCGCACACCAGCGCCGGCGTCTTGGCCGCCTTCCGGTACACACCGGGGGGCGGCTTTGACGTTTTGAAAGGACCGGCTCGACCGGCCGCTATTATGACGGGGGACACGGCAATGATCGACAGGCGTCGACTGGAAACGGGGGGCTTCATCACCTTCCTGGTGGCGATCACGATCGCGTTGTGCGTAGTCGTGTCGTCGTTCGCGGCGGCGTTGCTGTGGAGCGCGCTGGCAGCGATCCTGTTCCAGTCGCTGTACCAGTGGCTGCTCAAGCGCTGGCCCGACCGCCGCAATCTCGCCGCCGCGCTGACGTTGCTAATCATCTTCGTCGCGGTGATCATCCCGACGCTGTTCATCGGCAGCCTGATGATCGACCAGTCCGCCTCGGTCTATGCGAAGCTGCAAAGCGGCCAGATCAACTTTGGCGCGTATTTCCAGCAGATCCACGATGCGATGCCGAACCGGATCCAGGGTGCGCTGGACAAGGCCGGGCTCAACAGCTTCGAACAGGCGCAGTCGCGGGTGTCCAACATCCTCGGCAACAGCGTCCGCTCGATCGCGGGGCAGGCACTGTCGATCGGCCGCAACGCGGCCGCGTTCCTGCTGTCGTTCGGCGTCGGTCTGTACGTGACGTTCTTCCTGCTCCGCGACGGCGACAAGGTTGGTCCCGCGATCCGCCGCGCACTGCCGTTCGAGCATTCGGTGGCGGCGAAGCTGGTCGACAAGTTCGTCGCGGTGGTGCGCGCGACGATCAAGGGATCGGTGATCGTCGGGCTCGTCCAGGGTGCGCTTGGGGGCCTGACCTTCTGGATCGTCGGCGTGCCGGCGGCCCTGCTCTGGGGCCTGCTGATGGCGCTGACGTCGCTGCTGCCTGCGCTCGGGCCTGCGATCGTGTGGGTGCCGGTTGCAGTGTACCTGCTGGCGACGGGCGCGATCTGGCAGGGCGTGGTCGTGATCGTCTCGGGCGTGGTGGTGATCGGTCTTGCCGACAACATCCTTCGGCCGATCCTGGTCGGGCGTGACACCGGCATTCCTGATTATATCGTGCTGGTGACGACGCTGGGCGGGATCGAGGTAGTCGGGCTAAGCGGTATCGTCGTTGGCCCGCTGGTCGCGGCGCTGTTCCTGACCGCGTGGCAGATCCTGACCGAGCAGCGGCATGCCCAGATTTCCCCCGTTCGTCCCGAGTAGCTGCCGAGCCTGTCGAAGCAGCGTATCGAAGGACAGCTTGGCAAGCGGAACGCGACACGTCCTTGATAACCCTCTCCCCCCGGGGAGAGGGAGGGGCCCGCACGGCGAAGCCGGGTGGGAGGGTGAGGGGGAGTGAGGCTCGGACCCTCTCCCCCAAACCCCTCACCCTTCCGTCGCCAAGCGGCTCCTCCCTCCCTCTCCCCGACGGGGCGAGGGACTGGAAGATCAGCTAAAAAAGCCTCCCGAGGACTGGTCCGCGGGAGGCTTTTTCGTAACCCCAAAGGCGTCGCTATCAGGCGACGGCAGCCTTCAGCGCATCGACCAGATCGGTCTTCTCCCAGGTGAACGTATCACCCTCTGGCTCGCGACCGAAATGCCCATACGCCGCCGTCTTCTTGTAGATCGGCGCGTTCAGCTTCAGGTGCTCGCGAATGCCCTTCGGCGTCAGGCGAACGAGCTTCGGCAGGACCGCCTCGAGCTTGGCTTCCTCGACGGTACCGGTGCCATGCGTGTCGACATACACCGACAGCGGCTCCGCAATTCCGATCGCATAGCTCAGCTGGATCGTGCAACGACGCGCGAGGCCGGCAGCGACGACGTTCTTCGCCAGATAGCGTGCCACATAAGCCGCCGAACGATCGACCTTCGTCGGATCCTTACCCGAGAACGCGCCGCCACCATGAGGCGCCGCGCCGCCGTACGTATCGACGATAATCTTGCGACCCGTCACACCAGCGTCGCCATCGGGGCCACCGATCTCGAACTGGCCGGTCGGGTTGATGTAGATCGCGGTCTCGTCGGTGATGAAACCGTCGGGCAGCACATCCTTGAACACGCCCATGACATAGTCGCGCAGCACGGCGTACTTGGCGGGATCGGCGTTGTCGCCCTTCTCGCAATAGCCCGGCGCGTGCTGCGTCGAGACGACCAACGCAGTCGCGCCGACCGGCACTTCGTTCTCGTACGACAGCGTGACCTGGCTCTTCGCGTCGGGCTCGAGGAACGGCGCGGCACCCGAGTGGCGATCTTCGGCCATCTTGGCGAGGATCTTGTGGCTGTAATACAGCGTCGCGGGCATCAGGCCGGGGGTCTCGTCGGTCGCATAGCCGAACATGATGCCCTGATCGCCGGCGCCCTCGTCCTTGTTGCCGCTCTCGTCGACGCCCATCGCGATGTGCGCGGACTGGCCGTGGAGGTTGTTCTCGAAGCGGAAGGTCTCCCAGTGGAAGCCCGACTGCGCGTAGCCGATTTCCTTGACCGTGTTGCGGACAGCCGCCTCGATCTCTTCGAGCACGCCGTCGGCCCACTGGTCGTTCTCGTAGATGCCCTTGCCGCGGATTTCACCGGCGAGGACGACGAGCTGCGTGGTCGTCAGCGTCTCGCAGGCAATGCGTGCCTGCGGGTCCTTGGCGAGGAACAAGTCGACGATCGTGTCACTGATCTGGTCGGCGACCTTGTCGGGATGGCCTTCGGAGACCGATTCGGAAGTGAAGAGGAAAGACTTGCGCATGCGGGCCTCTTTGCCATGCTCTGGAGCGAGCGTCATATAAGGAAAGCTTTATATGACCCTAGCGCTGGCGACGGCGCAGGGCAACCGCAGTGACGAGCATGAGTATGGCGACGATCGCCGCCATCGCGTTGCCGACGCGCGAGAACAGCGTGGGAGGCAGCGCGGACGGCATTGGCTGCTCGATCGCACCGGCGGTCTCGTGCGGGACGGTCGCGACGAGGCGACCATCGGCAGCGATGATCGCGGAAATACCGGTCGGCGTGGCGCGAAGGATCGGCAGCCCTTCCTCGATCGCGCGCATCCGGGCCTGGGCGAGATGCTGCGGCGGACCCCATTTGCCGAACCACGCGTCGTTCGAGGGATTGAAAAGGATGCGCGGACGATGCGCGCGATCCACGACCTCGCCCGAGAAGATGATCTCGTAGCAGATCTGCATCCCGATCGAACCGAAGCCCGGCAGCGTCAGGTTCGCAGGGCCCTTGCCCGAGGTGAAGTCGATGTCGCCGGGGACGAGCCGCGCAAGCCCGAGCGGCTTCAGCAGCCACGGCATCGGCAGATATTCGCCATACGGCACGAGGTGCGCCTTGTCGTAGCGGCCGCGCAACCGCGCTTGTGCGTCGAGCGCGAATACCGAGTTCGCCGCGCCCGAGATCTGATCCTTGGCGTTGAACTCGAGCGCAGTGCCGCCGATCAGCAGGATGTCCTCTGGGCCCAGCAACCGCGCCATGCGGCGGCGGAGGTAGAGCGGGCTCGACCAACCATAGGCGTAGAACGGGTAGCCATCCTCGACGTAGTCCCGGACTACGCCCTCGGGCCAGACGACGAGGCGCGGGGTGGTGCCACCTTGGCCACTAAGCTTTTCGAGTGCGGAGAGCACGCGCTCGCCGTCGGTCTCGCTGCGGTCTTCCTGGCCGATATCGGGCTGGACCACGCGGACCAGAGGCGTGCCGGGGGCGGGGGGCGGCGCATTCGTCCAGAGCGCGGACAGTGCGGCGAGGCCGAGCGCTGGAAGGGCGACGGCTGGCAGTGTCCAGCGCCGTACCGCGAGCATCAGCAACGCGCCCGCGGCAAGGATCGTCACTCCCGACAGGGCGTAGGTCCCGATCCATGCGGACAGCCGCGCGACGCCGATCGCGGGGAGCCAGACGACACTCAGCGGATCCCAGGCATAGCCGGTGAACAGCGTCGCGCGGAGCCACTCGGTCGCGATCCAAACCGCGGCGAAGACGAACACGAACGTCGCGTCGGGGGTGCCGGGCCGTCGTGCGATCCGCCATGCCAAGCCTCCTGCAAGCATCGGGAACACTGCCAGATACAGCGCGAGACCGACTGCCGCGAAGTACCCGAGCACCGGCGGCATCGCATCCTGAAAGTCGAACGCGTGCTGGAACCAGTTGTTGTTCACGGTGAAATGCCCGACCCCGAACACCCACCCGCGCCACAGTGCGCTGCGCAGGGTCTCTGCGTCGTGGACAATCTTCATCCACACCGCGAACGCGATCAGCGTTAGCGGCCAGAGATCGAGCGGAGCGAACCCGGTCGCGGCAAGCGCACCGAGAACGAGGCAGGCGAGGGCGGGGTAACGGTTCACGCTCGCGCTATGGCGTGGCGGAAGGGGCCGGGCAATGTCTTAGCCTTCGCCGGGGTGGTGCAGTGTATGAACGGCGCCCACGACAAACCTTGTTCTCCCGCGAAGGCGGGAGCCCAGTCTGGGCTCCCGCCTTCGCGGGAGAACAAGGAAGGGCTGTCCCACGTACCGCAGGCAAAGCTCATAAACCCAAGGGTGACGAACCGGATCGCCCGATCTATCTTCCCCAAATGACCCTACGCCCCTTTCACCTAGCCTTCCCGGTCCACGACCTCGCCGCCGCACGCACCTTCTACGGCGCCACCCTCGGCTGTCGTGAAGGCCGCTCCAGCGACCACTGGATCGACTTCGACCTGTTCGGCCACCAGATCGTCGCGCACCTCGACCCCTCAGCGAAACCCGTCGCGGTCGAGAACGCAGTCGATGGCCACGCCGTCCCGGTCCCGCATTTTGGTGTAGTGCTGACGATGGACGACTGGACCGCGCTGTCCGAACGCGTCACCGCAGCCGGTGTCCAGTTCGGCATCGCGCCGTACATCCGCTTCAAGGGCGAGCCTGGCGAGCAGGCGACGATGTTCTTTCTCGATCCCAGCGGCAACGCACTCGAGTTCAAGGCGTTCGCCAACGACGACATGATTTTCGCGACTTAAGGAATAGACATGGGCACCCCCATCACCGTCGACGTCCCCCATCAGCTCGGCAAGACCGCGGTCCGCGCGCGGCTCGACGGCGGGATCGGCAAGATCAGCGACAAGATCCCCGGCGGGTCGGTGACCGAGCAGCGCTGGGAGGGCGATACGCTGCACTTCACCGTCCAGGCGATGGGCCAGACGATCGCGAGCGCGGTCACCGTGTTCGAGACCAACGTCCACGCGGTCGTCGACCTGCCCGGCATCCTCGGCCTGTTCGCAGGCAAGGTGCAGGACATGATCCGCAAGGAAGCCCCAAAGCTCCTGCGCTGACCTCAGGCAGGCGCGCGTCGATACAGGTCGAACGCCGCCTTTGCGCCGACGATGGCCTGCTCGATCCAGGCTTCGTCGGCAGGCTCGTCATCAATCGCGGCGAGCAAGGCGCGCCATTCGCCGGACAGATGCTTCGCCCCGAGATAGGCCGAGGGCATCCCTTCGGGCACCGACCGCGACAACATGATGCCGCCGAGCCGCGACCCCTCGACAACATACATCGCGCCCCAAGCGGCGGCCGTGCTCGCAGGGACGTCGAACGTCATCGGCGCGGGCATATCCTCACCCAGCGCGGCAAGATCCTCGGCCAGCGCTGCCCTCCGCGACCGAACCGCCGCCAGCCCCGGAATCGCGGCCAGCCAAGCCTCGACCGCCGGCAACGCCTTGGCATGCGCGATCAGGAACGCACGATAGTCGGCCGCGTCGGTCAGGTCATAGCGCCCGAACCCTGCATCGACCGCATCGTGATCGCTCGCGGTTGCCGCGCGCAGGCGGGCGACCGTGGTATTCGCCTTGGTCAACAGCAGCGTCCCCCACCCTTGCTGCCATAGCGCGCCTCTTGCCGATCGCGGAAGAACGCGCGTTCGTCCATCGGTGCGTGGTCCGGATGCCGCTCGGCCATGTGCTGGCAATAGGCCGCGTAGGACGGCACGCCAACCATCAGCAGCGCGGTCTCACGAACCTTGGCGTAGAGTGTCCGGATCATTCTGCGGCCACCAACTGCGGCGGGACTTCGGTCACCGTCGGCCGGTCGATCTTCAGCGCCGTCAGACACGTGCGGATGCCGAAGAACACGATCGACAGCACCACCGCTAGGAACAGCGCGCACAGCCCGGCGTCGATCCGGTCGTTGAACACGATCCGCTGCATCTCCGCCATCGTCTTGGCGGGCGCAAGCAGTTCGCCCCGCGCCGCCGCGTCCGAAAACTTGGAGGCATGCGCGAGGAAGCCGACCTTCGGATCGCTCGCGAACAGCTTCATCAGCCCGGCGGTGATCGTGCACAGGCACAGCCATGCGGCGGGCAGGATCGTCACCCACGCGTACCGTTGGCGCTTCATCCGGAACAGCACGACCGTCGCCAGCACCAGCGCGACCGCCGCGAGCATCTGGTTCGAGATACCGAACAGCGGCCACAGCGTGTTCACGCCGCCCAACGGGTCGGTAACGCCCTGGTACAGGAAGAAGCCCCACGCGATCACGCAGAGCGCGGTCGCGATCAGCCCGGGCACGATCGCCGAGGCATTACGGAACGACGGCACCGCGAGCCCGATCAGGTCCTGCAGCATGAACCGCCCGGCACGCGTCCCCGCATCGACCGCCGTCAGGATGAACAGCGCCTCGAACAGGATCGCGAAGTGATACCAGAACGCCTTCATCGCCTGCCCGCCGACGAGGTGGCTGAAGATCTCCGACATCGCCACCGCCAGCGTCGGTGCGCCGCCGGTGCGTGAGACGATCGTGGTCTCGCCGACGTCCTTCGCGGTCTGCGCGAGCAGCTCGGGCGTGATCGGGAAGCCCATCGCCGTCACCGCGGTCGCCGCGGAGGCGAAGTCGGTACCGACCACCGCCGCCGGGCTGTTCATCGCGAAATACACGCCCGGATCGAGGATCGACGCGCCGACCAACGCCATGATCGCAACGAAACTCTCCATCAGCATCGCGCCATAGCCGATGAACTGCGCGTCGCCTTCGCTGGCGATCAGCTTCGGCGTGGTGCCGCTGGCGATCAGCGCGTGGAAGCCCGACACCGCGCCGCATGCGATCGTGATGAACAGGAACGGGAACAGCCCGCCCGACCAGACCGGGCCGCTACCGTCGATGAACGGGGTTAGCGCCGGCATCCGCAGCGGCGGGGCGACGACGGCGATGCCGATCGCCAGCGCGACGATCGCGCCGATCTTGAGGAAGGTCGACAGGTAATCGCGCGGCGCGAGCAGCAGCCACACCGGCAGGACCGACGCGACCGCGCCGTATCCCACCATCAGCACGCAGAGCTGCACCGGCGTCAGCGTGAACAGCGGCGCGAGCGTCGGCGAGGCGGCGACGGTGCCGCCATAGACGATCGCGGCAAGCAGCCCGATGACGCCCAGCACGGAGACTTCGCCAACCTTCCCGGGGCGGATCCAGCGCGTATAGATGCCCATCAGGAACGCCAGCGGGATCGTCGCGGCGACGGTGAACAGCCCCCACGGGCTCCCGGCGAGCGCACGCACCACGATCAGCGCGAGCACGGCGAGGATGATGACCATGATCGCGAACGCACCGATCAGCGCGATCACGCCGGGAACCGCACCCATCTCCATGCGGATAAGCTCGCCGAGCGACCGCCCGTCACGCCGCATCGAGATGAACAGGATCATGAAGTCCTGCACCGCACCCGCGAGGACGACGCCGGCGAGGATCCATAGCGTGCCGGGAAGATAGCCCATCTGCGCAGCGAGCACCGGCCCGACCAGCGGTCCGGCACCGGCGATCGCGGCGAAGTGGTGGCCGAACAGGACGTTGCGGTCGGTCGCGACGTAATCGAGGCCGTCGGCGCGGCGAAGCGCCGGGGTAGGCCGCGACGGATCGAGCTGCATTACATGCCGCGCGATGTAGCGCGCGTAGAAGCGGTACGCGATCAGCTGGACGGACACGGCGGCAGTGACGATCCACAGCGCGTTGACATGCTCGCCACGCTCGAACGCGACGACCGCGAGCGCGCAGGCCGCGAGCAGGGCCAGTGCGCCCCAACCGATCTTCTCGCGTAAAGTCATAGCGTTCGCCCTCCCGTGCGGTCCGTTCTGCGCGGCATCGCGTATTCGGGGGGCGAGCGCTAGCCTAGATCGAGCTGCGCACCGCCGGTGATGCTTCACCCCGGCGAAGGCCGGGGCCCAGTTGGAAAGGTCGGAGTAACGGAGCGGAGAGCGTCGTCATCACTGTCCCCCAACTGGGCCCCGGCCTTCGCCGGGGTGGAGCCGATGGTTGGTGATAAGTAATACGGTTCTGGCAAACTCGTCGGAATAGCGAGCTGATTAAAGTGCCGCGAGACCATGAGGCACCTTACTTAAAGCCCGACATACACCTCTCTTCCGTCACCCCGGCGGACGCCGGGGCCCACCGTTCCGCATACTTCACGGGGCGGCGAGCATGCGGAGCGGGCCCGGCATGACGGGGCAGGGGTGGCGTTCGTTGGTGCTCCGGCCTGAATGCAGTGCCGACACGAGGCGGACGCGACCTAAACCAAGGCAGTTCCCCCGCGGACGCGGGTGCACAGCTAAATACCGTAGCGCTTTGGTACCCTGGACCCCCGCGTTCGCGGGGGAACGGTTGGGGCGGGGCCCACTTTACCCATCACAGGACTGCATCTGCGTGGCAGTGATCGACAATCCGCGCGCACCGCCAGTTCAGGTCGCCAAAAACTCAAACCTGCGAATGATGCCCCTTCAGCTCATCGCCCACGATCCGAACCACATGCAGCACGTTCGTCGACCCAGGCGTCCGGAACGGCACGCCCGCCAGCACGATCACGCGATCCCCCGCCTTGGCCATCCCATGCCGCAACGCCATCCGCTTCGACTTCGCGACCATGTCCTCGAACGACTCGACGTCGCGCGTATGCACCGCATGCGTCCCCCACAGCAGCCCGAGCCGCCGCGCGGTCTCCTGGCTCGGCGTCAGCACCAGCAGCGGCACCGACGGCCGCTCGCGCGCGATGCGGCGCGCGGTCGAGCCCGACGTCGTGAAGCAGATGATCGCCACCGCCGACACCGTCGCGGCGATGGTCTTTGCTGCCTCGGCGAGCGCGTCCGCGGTCGTCGGATCGGGCTTCATCACGGTGAAGTGCATCCGGTCGCCGTGCTCGGGATCGGCCTCGACCGACACGCCGATCGCATCCATCATCGCGACCGATTCGACCGGCCACGCGCCCGCCGCGCTCTCCGCCGACAGCATGATCGCATCCGCGCCGTCATACACCGCGGTCGCGACGTCGGACACTTCCGCGCGCGTCGGCGAAGGCGACGTGATCATCGATTCGAGCATCTGCGTTGCGACCACCACCGGGCGGCCCATCCGGCGCGAAACCTCAACGATGCGCTTCTGCAAGGGCGGTACCTGCTGCGGCGGTAGCTCGACGCCAAGATCGCCGCGCGCGACCATCACGCCGTCGCACGCCTCGACGATCTCCTCGAGCCGCTCGATCGCCGCCGGCTTCTCGATCTTCGCCATCAGCGCCGCTTTGCCGCCGATCAGTTTGCGCGCTTCCCAAAGATCTTCCGGGCGCTGGACGAACGACAGCGCGATCCAGTCGACGCCCTGGTCGACCGCGAAGTCGAGATCGCTGCGATCCTTCTCGGTCAGTGCCGCCATCGGCAGCACGACGTCGGGGACGTTCAGACCCTTGCTGTTCGACAACGCGCCGCCGACCTCGACCCGCGTCGTGATCTCGCGCGGGCTGTGCGACACGACGCGCAGCACGAGCTTGCCGTCGTCGAGCAACAGGCGGGCGCCCGGCTCGATCGCTGCGAAGATCTCGTCGTGCGGCAGTTCGACGCGGGTCGCATTGCCTGGCGTCGGATCGCGGTCGAGCACGAAAGTCGAACCGGTCTCGAGCACCGTACGGCCGCCGTCGAACTTGCCGACACGCAGCTTCGGACCCTGGAGATCGGCAAGGATGGTCGACGGACGACCATATTCCTGCTCCAGCGCGCGAATCGCCTGGATCACGGCGATCTTCGACTGCTGGTCGCCGTGACTCATGTTAATGCGGAATGCGTCCGCGCCGGTACGGAAGAGGGTAGCGATCATCTCGGGGGTGCTGCTGGCAGGGCCGAGCGTCGCTAGAATGCGGACTTTGCGCGAACGGGGTGCGATGGCCTTGGTCATGCGGTGCGTCTTCCTCGGCGTTTCCTGGGGGAGGTCTTTGCCGCGACGGGCCTTAAACCCTATCTCCGCGGGATCAACCACGGAGCATAGTAATGAACCCCGATCGCCTCGATACTTTGGACGATGCCGTAGCGGCACAGGCCTTTCGCCGCCTGATCCGTCATCTCCGCCACCGCGAGGACGCGCAGAACGTCGACCTGATGGGGCTCGCCGGTTTTTGCCGCAACTGCCTGTCCGACTGGGTCGAGGAAGCGGGCGGTCTGTCAAAGGATGCCGCACGCGAGACGGTCTACGGGATGCCGTACGCAGAGTGGAAGGCGCATCACCAAGGCGACGCGACGCCCGAGCAGCTCGAACGGATGAAGGCGAGCGTCGCGAAGAACGCGGTGGTCTGAGAACGGCTGCAATTGATTCGCGACGATCCCCCGCAGGGTCGCTTGAGCCGAACACGGTAAACGCCTAGACGCTGGCCCGCACCCAATTCGGCATGATTCAGGACGTCTCCGGACGGCGATCACCGGTGCGGGCTTGTATCTTGATTGGCTTTTGACCGGCGCGTGGGCGCTGGCGAGTGGGGAATTTTCGATGTCTGACGAACGGCAACACGGCATGGGCGGCGGCGCGGTCGCAGCGGACGAACTGCGCCTGCTGATCGAGCGCGCCGAGCGTCTCGAAGAAGAGAAGAAGGGTATCTCGGACGACATCAAGGACGTGATGGCCGAAGCCAAGGGCCGCGGTTACGATCCGAAGGCGATCCGTAAGATCCTGTCGATCCGGAAGAAGAAGAAGGAAGAGTATCAGGAGGAGGAGGCGATCCTCGAGGTGTATCTCCAGGCGCTGGGGATGATCTGAGTTTCGCCAGGGCGGTGAGACGGCCAAACGCGTCGGTTTTGACGCGTTTAACAGAACTGTCATCGGTTGCGGATTAGTATCCGACTATGAACATCCGTTTTCTCGCCGCCCTCGTGCTGGCCACTATGGCCGCCCCCGCCCAGTCGGATGAGGGGGCGGCCAACGCCAGCTTCTGCCAGCGGATCGCGACCGAGCTCGGTATGAAGACGGCGAAACCGTCTGACGGCCACGCCGCATGGGAGCTGAAGACGCTCGGCGGCCTTGGTACCGCGCTGTTCGGTGGATCGAGCTATGTTTCGATGGGACTCGGTCCGGCTGAAGACTCGGTCATCACTAACGCACGCCAATATGTCGATGCGTGTGCCAGCATCGCCAACGGGATGGTATGCACTGTTACCGGGCCGGCGGAATTCCAGATTGGTGTGAAAGACCACATGGTCAAGATGCGCGCGAATCCGGGCGAGCGTGCAGAGGTCCGCATGGTTAAAATGCGGATCCGTTGCGAGGACCGTTGACCGCGCCGAATAGTGCGCTTGCTGTCGTCATGGGCGTCCTCTTGCTGGTGCTGGTCAACGTCATCACGGTCGCCGCGTTCGCGCTCGACAAGCGGCGATCATCGACTGGCGCCTGGCGCATTCCTGAATCCCGCTTGCTCTGGCTCGCCGCACTTGGCGGCGGCCCGGGCGCGTTCTGGGCGCGCAATCGCTACCGGCACAAGACACGGAAGCAACCATTCGTCGGTCGGCTCCAGCTCATCGCGATGGTACAAGTTGGCGTCGTCGCAGGTCTCGCCATCGCGTTCGCATTCTAGGTTCGGCAACCGGCAGCGTCATTGCTGCACCCGAAGCTTAGGTGTATTGCCGTTATGCAACATTGCATCGGGGGCAAGCATGCGGGTATTTTTGGGGATAGCGGCGGCGGCGTTGGTTAGTGCTCCCGTCGCGGCGCAATCGGTTGAGGTCGATACCCAAAAACTCGGTCAGCGGGCCGAGGCGTTCGTCCGGGTCCGCAACCAGTTCGATCAGGCGGCGATGATCGCGATGATGGCACCCGAATACCAGGAGGTGTCTCCGGTCGGCGAGGTCGATTCCCGCGAACGCTTGATCGGGTTCTACGCAGCCGACAAGAAATCGGCGGCACCGCCGATGACGATCACCGAAACCGTCGCGCGGCCCGCTGGCACGATCGGTGTCGTCACGATGCGGATCGCCTACACCATGCCCGGCAAAGACGGCCAGATGCAGACGCGCGCGCTGCGGGCCGGCTTCGTCGCGCGACGGATCAAGGGCGACTGGCAGTTCGTGTCGTTGCAGTTCACCCCGATCCGCGGATGACGATCTACGCCGCCTCCGCCGGCAGCGTCGTCCAGCCCAGCCCTGGGATCGTGATCGAGCGCTTGCCGGCGAGATCGGTGCGGCACACGATCAGTTCGCGGCTCTCTATATAGCCGATCAGACGCTTCACACGGCCAAGCGAACTCGTACCATACGTCGCTGCGATGCGCGCGTCAGACGGGCAGGGCTCGCCTTCACGTGCCGCGCGGGCCACCAAAAGGAACGCGCCGAGCATGTCGTCGGGGAGGCCGCTCGCCACGTCGAGTGCCGCCGTCCACGCCTCGTCCGTCATGTCGAAAATACCGGCGCGGGCGCAGCTCAGCCGCCGCACGAAACCGGGTAAATCGAGCGGCGGCTTGGCGAGGCCGCCCATCCGGCAGCGCACCTGGAAATCCTGGAACAGCACCGACGGCGGCCGCAGCGTCGACTCAGGATCCTCGACGATCGCGCGGAACACGTCCGCGTAGACCGCCTCGACCTCGTCGTCGGTCTTCTCGGGCGGAGGCGGTGCGGCGGTGCGCGGCTCGGGCGGGCGGGCGATGCCGTCGAGCAGTTCCTCAGCCGGCACGCGACGCGGGCGCGAATCGAACATCAGGCCGAGTTCGGGCGCGTCGACCACGGGCTCGGACAACAGGTCCTGCAGGTCCATCGGCGCGGCGCTGGGGAGGGGGGTGAGCTTGGGGCTGCCACTGCGTGCGGAGGTCGCGACGTCGCCAATCTTCACCGTGATCGGTCGGCGCGACACTGCCGGTCCGAGCGCCATGAACGTGCCGCGCTGGAGATCGCGAATCGCTTCGGCTTGGCGCCGCTCCATCCCGAGCAGATCGGCCGCGCGGGCCATGTCGATGTCGAGGAAGGTGCGGCCCATCAGGAAGTTCGACGCTTCCGCCGCGACGTTCTTCGCAAGCTTCGCCAGACGCTGCGTCGCGATCACCCCGGCGAGGCCGCGCTTACGCCCGCGGCACATCAGGTTGGTCATTGCCGCCAGCGATGCGCGGCGGACTTCCTCCGACACTTCGCCGCCGGTCACCGGCGCGAACATCTGCGCCTCGTCGACCACAACCAGCACCGGATACCAATGCTCGCGCGGCGCATCGAACAGCGCTGAGAGGAACGACGCGGCACAGCGCATTTGCCCCTCGACCTCGAGCCCTTCGAGGCTCAGCACAGCCGACGTCCGATGTTCGCGCAACCGCGTCGCGATCCGCGCAATCTCACGTTCGCTATAGTCGCCGGCTTCGATCACGACATGACCATGCGGCCCCGCGAGCGTTACGAAGTCGCCCTCCGGATCGATCACGATCTGCTGGACATGCCCCGCCGATCGCTCGAGCAGTCGGCGCAGCAGATGCGATTTTCCCGATCCCGAATTGCCCTGCACCAACAGGCGGGTGGCGAGTAGTTCCTCCAGGTCGACGCCGACGGCAGTACCATTGCCGTCGGTGCCCATATTCACGCTAACCGTCATGCCGCGCGTTTGGCAGGTGCGGGCGTGTGGGAGCAAGGAGTCTTTGCGGCTTGCGTCGCAAGCGGGGCTTTGCGCTGGAATAATCCGCAATCCGGGCTAGGGCGCGACTCATGGCCACGAAACAATCCCTGCTCGCCGACCTTTCGCAGCGACTGCTCGGCAAGGCGCCGAGCGATCTCGATGACGAGGAGCGCCGCGTCCTCGCCGGCATCCAGGCTGGCACCACGGTCAGCCGCGACGCTGCCGACGTCTCGGACGAGCGATCGACGTTCGGCGAGCGGCTGTCGGACCGTGTCGCGGCGATCGGCGGGTCGTGGGGGTTCATCATCGCGTTCAGCGCGGTGCTGATCGGCTGGATGCTGCTGAATTCGGACATCCTCGCGCATTTCGGGCGCGCGTTCGATCCGTATCCCTACATCTTCCTCAACCTGTTGCTCTCGACCGTGGCCGCGATCCAGGCGCCGGTGATCATGATGAGCCAGAACCGGCAATCCGCAAAGGATCGCTTGGCCGCGAGCCTCGACTACGAGACCAACCTGCGCGCCGAGCTCGACATCCTGCGCGTGCATCACAAGATCGATCATCTGGTGCTGGCCCGGCTCGACGCGATCGAAGCGAAGATCGACGCCCTTGCGGGCTTGGAAACCGACGGTCTGGCGAAATCCGCGCCTGACGCCTAAGAGCGGGGCCATCAGCTAAAGAGGCACCGATGGCAGGCCATTCCAAATACAAGAATATCATGTACCGCAAGGGCGCGCAGGACAAGAAGCGCTCGTCGGCGTTCAGCAAGCTCAGCCGGGAAATCACGGTCGCGGCCAAGATGGGCCTGCCCGACGTCGACATGAACCCGCGCCTGCGCGCGGCGGTGAACGCGGCCAAGGCGGCGTCGCTGCCGAAGGAAAACATCCAGCGCTCGATCGACAAGGCTAGCCGCGGCGATGCCGAGAATTACGAAGAGATCCGCTACGAGGGCTTCGGCCCCGGCGGCGTGTCGCTGATCATCGAGGCGCTGACCGACAACCGCAACCGTACCGCGACCAACGTGCGCGTCGCGGTCGGCAAGAACGGCGGCAATCTGGGCGCGGGCGGTTCGGTCAGCCACGCGTTCGATCGCGTCGGGCTGATCTCGTATCCGGCGAGCGCGGGCGATGCCGACACGGTGTTCGAAGCGGCACTCGAGGCTGGTGCCGAGGACGTCACGTCGAGCGAGGACGGGCATGAAGTCTGGACCGCGCAAGGCGACCTGCACGAGGTGGCGAAGGCTCTGGAAGCGAAGCTCGGCGAGGCCGAAGGCGCCAAGCTCGCCTGGCGCCCGCAGGTGATGGTCGCGGTCGGTGCGGACGATGCGGCGACACTGTTCAAGCTGATCGATGCGCTCGACGACGACGACGACGTGCAGACGGTGTGGGGCAATTACGAGATCTCCGACGAGATCATGGAGTCGCTCGGTTGAGATGAAGAAGGTTGGTTCACGCGGAGACGCGGAGATGCGGAGAGCTGTGCTTAGTGCCTACGTACTCCGCGTCAGCGGCCTCATTTCTGTCGGCCAGCCCGGAGAACTGAAAGTCCCGCTAGCGCGAGACGATCGCCAGGAACGCGCCCCCTCCGCGTCTCCGCGTCTCCGCGCGAACCAACCTTCTTCTACCTACTCATGATCATCCTCGGCCTAGACCCCGGCCTCGGCACCACAGGCTGGGGCGTCATCCGCGCCGACGGCAATCGCCTGAGCCATATCGCCAACGGCCAGATCAAGACCGACCCGTCGATGGCGCTCCCCCGCCGCCTCACCGCACTGTATAACGCGCTGATCGACGTCATCCGTACCGAACGCCCAGACGGCGCCGCGGTCGAGGAAGTGCTCGGCAACACCAACGCGCAGTCGACGTTGAAGCTCGGGCAAGCGCGCGGCGTCGTGCTGCTCGCCGCGGCGGGCGCAGGGCTGCATATCGGCGAATACCACCCCTCGACCGTCAAAAAAGGCGTGGTCGGCACCGGCGGCGCGGACAAGAAGCAGATTCAGGCGATGATGGCCGTGTTGTTGCCAGGCGCCAAGCTCGCCGGCCCCGACGCCGCCGACGCGCTGGCCGTCGCGATCACGCATGCGCATCACGTTGCCAGCGCCGCCGCCCTGGCACGACGCAGCGGCGTAGGCGCCTGACCTCTCCGGCGATCCGACTAACGCGAGGTAACGCCGTTTCTCCGGCGTAGCATCCGAAGACGCGCACCACGGCTAGCCGCGTCACAAATCTCAACCCTAGCCAATATCCGCTCGGACAAAACTTGGTTCATTTTGAATGAGATCGGCGCCTGAGCGCTATAATTACACCTCAATCAAGTTTTGATAGCCAAGCCTGCATTGCTGTGGCAGCGCCGCCCGTGATTTTTTAATTTAGATTAAAGGCGGCGCGATGCTTGTCGAACACGTACGAGGTGGAACGAACAGCAACAATGTTCCGGCCTCGGCGTTCGCGATGCCCGCGGGCATGACGATGCGGTACGACCTGCCCGATCCGGCGCTGTCCGAGTATTTGACGGGGTACGCGATCTACGCCTCGAACGACCGCGCGCCGATGCTCAACTGGTATCTGCCGGCACCGGCGATGATCTCCGTGCTGGTCGACGCCGGGCCGCTGACCGTGTCGGTCGGCAACCACCGCTTCGGCCCGCTCGATCGTGCAAGCTTCTACGGTCCGACCAGCCGTGCCTTCCGGACCGAGACGCGTGGCGGGATCGCCGTCGGCATCGGCCTCAGCGCGCTCGGCTGGTCGCGGCTCACCGCGCGGTCGGCGGGCGAATTCCACAACCGCGTCGTGCCGCTCGGTTCGGCGCTGGGATCGGACCTTTCCGCGCGGCTGGTCGAAGGGCTCGACGCGCTCGACGACGACACGATGATCAAGCCGCTGCTCGATGCGGTGTTCGCTGCGTTTTTCACTCGCCCGCATCCGCGCGAAGACCTGATCCGCGCGTTCACCGCGTTGACGGTCACCGACGGTGTGATCGAGATGAAGGACGTCGCGGACCGCCTCGACATCCCGACGCATGAACTGCGCCGCATGGCGACGCGCCATTTCGGCATGCCGCCAAAGCTGTTGCTGAGGCGCGCACGGTTCCTGCGCTCGTTCATCAGCCTGATCCGGACGGACGGCATGGCGGACTATTCGAAGATCGACAGCAGCTATTTCGACGCCTCGCATTTCCTCCGCGATGCCGGCACGTTCCTCAGTACGACCCCGCGCCGCTTCATCGCGTCCGACACCGTATTCCTGCGCGCCAGCCTGCGTGCCCGCGCGATGGTGATCGGCGCGCCGACCCAAGCGCTGCACGAAACCGCGAAGGCCGCTGCGCCCGTCCAGAACCGTCCGACGGGCGAGCAGGGTCGTCCGCAACCAAACGCCTGACCGGCCTGCGCGTCGATCGAGCCGGAAAGCCCGTATTTTGACGGGATGACGCCGCGCCGTCGATGTTCTACCGCGTGGCCCAATGATCGTGCATCTCAAAGGACGGCTGGACTCGACCGGCATCGACCATGCCGTGATCGACGTCGGCGGCGTCGGCTATCTGGTCGGCGCCTCGGCGCGCACGCTGTCGGCGCTCGGCCCGATCGGCGAGGCCTGCACGGTGTTCACCGAACTGCTGGTAGGCGAGGATTTCCAGCGGCTTGTCGGGTTTTCCAGCGCAGACGAGCGCGATTGGTTCCGGTTGCTGACGGGCGTGCAGGGGGTCGGCGCCCGCGTTGCGCTCGCGATCCTGTCGGCGCTGGAGCCGGTCGACCTGTCACGCGCGATCGCCAGCGGCGACAAGGCGATGGTCGCGCGCGCCAACGGCGTCGGGCCGAAGCTCGCCCAGCGTATCGTGATGGAATTGAAGGACAAGGTCGGCGGCATCGCGCTCGGGCTCGGGCCGGCGGTGGTCAACGCCGCGCCGGGCGCATCGGCGGATGCGGTGTCGGCGTTGCTCAACCTTGGGTTCCGCCCGAACGAGGCAAGCGTCGCGGTGGCGGCGGCGGACGAGGAGCTGGGGCCGGGGGCTTCGCTCGATGCGCTGGTGCGGCTGGCGTTGCGCAAGGCGTCTAAGACTTAGAGTCGGCGCAAATTGCAGGTCGCGTATCTAACGATCCTCCCCCGCAAGGGGGAGGTGGCTGGCGCTTGCCAGACGGAGGGGGAGGCACGCGACACGTTTGTTGCGTGCCTCCCCCTCCGTCACCTGCGGTGCCACCTCCCCCTGGCGGGGGAGGATTGCTATCCAGCTCGGTTCAAAGCGGGGTGAGCAGCGCTTTCCCGCCGAAATGCGCATCAAGGTTCGCAATCACCAACGCCGCCATCGCCGCCCGCCCATCGACCGTCGCGCTTCCCTGATGCGGTGACAGGACTACTTGGTTCATCGCCTTGAGCGCGTCGGGAACCGCAGGTTCGTCGGCGAACACATCGAGCCCCGCCCCAGCGATCGTCCCGTTCTGAAGCGCCGCCACCAAAGCCGGTTCGTCTACCAGACTACCCCGAGCGATGTTGACGAGGATACCGTCCTTGCCAAGCGCCGCGAGAACCCCCGCATCCACGATATGCGACGTCGCCTCGCCACCAGGCGCGGCAATGATCAGCACGTCGCACGCCGCCGCCAGCGAGGCGATGTCGGCCTGGAATACGCCGGCGAAATCCGGCTTGGCGGAGCGTGCGGTATAATGAAGTGCGCTCGCAAACGGCGCAGCGCGCTCGGCGATCGCCTTGCCGATCCGTCCCAGCCCGAAGATCCCGATCCGCCGCCCGCTAGCCCGGCGCGCGAGATCGACCTGCCACCCGCCGTCCCGCACCGCACGATCGTTCGCAACGATCCGCCGCTGCACCGCCAGCATCAGCCCGATCGCCAGGTCCGCGACGTCGTCGGTCAGCACGTCGGGCGTCGTCGTCACCGCGATGCCGCGCGCCTTGGTAGCGGCGAGGTCGATTCCGTCATAGCCGACCCCGTGGATCGCGATGATCTCCAGTGCCGGAAAACGGTCGAGCAACGCCGCATCGACCACGCTGCTCCCGCCACCCACGATCGCGCGCGTCGTCGCCGGCGGATCCTCGCGGTACAACGTGAAGCGCTCGGCAAGCGTCGCCTCCAACGCGGGCGAGACTCCGCCCAGCAGATACAAATCGGGGTGCGAGGTGTCGTTGGTCATCCCACACCCATAGCCGCCTTGCCCCCTTCACCGCGAGCGCGCTATCGCAGGGTGTGACCGATACAGACCGCATCCTGACTGCCGCCAAGCGTCCCGAAGACGTCGACGCCGCGCTGCGCCCGAAGACGCTCGATGAATTCGTCGGGCAGAAGGCCGCGCGCGAGAACCTGCGCATCTTCATCCAGGCGGCGAAGTCGCGTGGCGATGCGCTCGACCACGTGCTGTTCTTCGGGCCGCCGGGGCTCGGTAAAACGACGCTCGCGCAGATCGTCGCGCGCGAGATGGGGGTGGGGTTCCGCGCCACCTCCGGCCCGGTGATCGCCAAGTCGGGCGATCTCGCCGCGCTGCTGACCAATCTCGAGGATGGCGACGTGCTGTTCATCGACGAGATCCACCGGTTGCAGCCCGCGGTCGAGGAGGTGCTCTACCCGGCGATGGAGGACCGTGCGCTCGACCTGATGATCGGCGAGGGACCATCCGCTCGGTCGGTGCGGATCGACCTGCCGCGGTTCACGCTGATCGGCGCGACCACGCGACAGGGCTTGCTGACGACGCCGCTGCGCGATCGCTTCGGAATTCCGGTGCGGCTGCAATTCTACACGGTCGAGGAACTGGAGCGCGTGGTTACGCGCGCAGCGGGGTTGCTCGGGCTAGGCATCGCCAAGGACGGCGCGATGGAGATCGCGCGCCGGGCCCGCGGTACGCCGCGCATCGCCGGGCGGTTGCTGCGAAGAGTGCGCGATTTCGCCAACGTCGCAGGGCACGAAACGGTCGATGCACGCGCGGCGGATGCGGCGCTCAACCGGCTGGAGGTCGATTCGCTTGGGCTCGACGCGATGGACCGCCGCTACCTGATGATGATCGCCGACATCTACCGCGGCGGCCCGGTCGGCGTGGAGACGTTGGCGGCGGGCCTCAGCGAACCGCGCGACACGATCGAGGAAGTGATCGAGCCGTATCTGATCCAGCTCGGCCTGATCGCGCGAACGGCACGCGGCCGGTTCCTGAATGCCGGCGGCTGGAAACACCTGGGTCTGAACCCACCAGCCGGCAGCCAGGACGGCTTGTTCGACGCGTAACGGGTTGCGTACGCGCTACCGTGTTTCCCCGCGAAGGCGGGGACCCAGACTGGGCTCCCGCCTTCGCGGGAGAACAAGAAGGAGAGGGCAACCGTAGCCGATGAGATTTACGCGCCGCGATCCGCACCAATCCCTTTTGTAAGAATCCACACCTTCAGATCGATCGAACTTCACCCCAACACTGCTTTTGTTGCGTGGCACCCAAGCGTTTCATCTGATAGCCAACGCGAATGCCCCTTTCGGCCGCCGCCTCCGCCCGCGAAATCCTCACCAGCCTTCACGACGTGATGGCGTCGCGCACGTCCGCGCAAGCCAAGCTCAACGCCGTCGTCGGCATCATCGCCACCGCGATCGACAGCGAAGTCTGCTCGATCTACCTGTTGCGCGAAGGCGTGCTCGAACTGTTCGCAACCCGCGGGCTCGATCAGGCCGCCGTCCACGTCACCAAGCTCGCGCTCGGCGAAGGTCTCGTCGGCACGATCGCCGAGGACGTCGAGGTGCTCAACCTCGACGAAGCCGCCAGCCACCCCGATTTCGCCTACAAGCCCGAGACCGGCGAGGACCGCTTCCACAGTTTCGCCGGCGTCCCGATCATCCGCCGCGAACGCTCCGTGGGCGTCCTGGCCGTCCAGCACACCGACCGTCGCAGATATGCTGACGTCGAGATCGAGGCGTTGCAGACGGTGGCGATGGTGCTTTCCGAACTGATCGCCAATGCCGGGCTGATCGACACGACCGGCGGCGGCGCGGATCGGCCGCAGTCGACCGCGGCAATGCGCATCCCCGGCCAAAAGCTGGTCGACGGCATGGGCGCGGGGTTCGCGGTCTACCACCAGCCGCGTATCCATATCGAGCACACCGTCGCCGAGGACACCGATGCCGAGCGCCACCGCGTCTATGCGGCGTTCGACAAGATGCGCGAAGGCATCGACCGGATGACCCGCGAGGCCGAATTCGGTGTCGGCGGCGAGCATGTCGAGGTGCTCCAGACCTACAAGATGTTCGCGTACGACGAGGGTTGGGCGCGGCGCATCAACGAGGCGATCGACTCCGGCCTCACCGCAGAGGCAGCGATCGAGCGCGTCCAGCAACGTACCCGCCAGCGCATGCGCCAGATCGACGATCCGCTGCTCGCCGACCGGATGCACGATCTCGAGGATCTGTCGAACCGGCTGCTCCGCATCGTCTCGGGCCAGATGGGCACCGCCGCGCAGATGGGCCTTCGCCAGGACACGATCCTCATCGCGCGCAATCTAGGCCCTGCCGAACTGCTCGAATACGACAAGCGCCGGCTGAAGGGCGTGATCCTCGAAGAGGGCTCGCTCACCGCACACGTCACGATCGTCGCGCGCGCGATGGGCGTGCCCGTGCTCGGCCGCGTTCGCGACATCCGCCGGTTGGTCGCAGAGGGCGACATGCTGTTGCTCGACAGCGCCGAGAGCAACGTCGTCGCGCGGCCCTCCGCGGCGATGGAGGAGGCGTTCGAGGCGCGGCTGGCAATGCGCCAGAAGCGCAAGGCGGCGTTCGCGGCGCTGCGCGACGTCCCGCCGATCACCAAGGACGGCCACCGCTTGACGTTGATGGTCAACGCAGGCCTCCGCGACGACGTGGCCGCACTCGACGTGACCGGCGCGGACGGCATCGGCCTGTTCCGCACCGAATTCCAGTTCCTCGTCTCCGCGACCTTGCCGCAGCGCGAGCGCCAGCAGCGCCTCTACCGCGAAGTGCTCGACGCGGCCGGCGATCGCCCGGTGATCTTCCGCACCGTCGATATTGGCGGCGACAAGGCGCTGCCGTATCTCAACAAGGAGGATTCCGACGAGGAGAATCCGGCGATGGGCTGGCGCGCACTGCGCCTCGGCCTGGAGCGCGACGGGTTGATGAAGGTGCAGGCACGCGCGCTTCTCGAAGCCGCCGCCGGCCGCACGCTCAACGTGATGTTCCCGATGGTCAGCGAGCCGTGGGAGTTCGACGAGGCGCGTGCGCTGTTCGAGGCGCAGCGGACCTGGCTCGAAGGGCGCGGTCGGAAGATGCCGCTGGCGATCCGCTACGGCGCGATGCTCGAGGTGCCGGCGCTCGCCGAGATGCTCGACATATTGCTGCCGAAGATCGAGTTCCTGTCGATCGGCACCAATGACCTCACGCAGTTCCTGTTCGCCGCCGATCGCGCCAACCCCAAGCTCGCCGAGCGCTACGACTGGCTCAGCCCGTCGATCCTGCGCTTCATCGCGCGGCTGGTCGCACCGGTTCGCGCGGCGTCGGTCGATCTGGCGGTCTGCGGCGAGATGGGGGGGCGTCCGCTGGAGGCGATGGCGCTGATCGGGCTCGGCATTGAGAGGTTGTCGATCACCCCCGCCGCCGTCGGCCCGATCAAGGCGATGACGCGCTCGCTAGATCGCGCCGCGCTCACCGCATACATGGCAGGACTGCTGGCCAACCCGCCGCGCGATATGCGCGGTGCGCTGACCACTTGGGCAACCGAGAACGGCGTCGAAATCGTCTGATCGGCGGAAAGCTGCGGTTAAGACGTTCGGTGCGTTGACACGGCTAAGGGCCTCTGAAAGACGGGTGCCATGGCGGGCAACGCTACGCGCCCGCGCTCGGAGATAAGAATGGACGAGGTCGAAACCGGCCAGAACGCAGCACCCGCTCAACCAGAGCGTGCTGGCGACATTCTCCGCAAGGCGCGCGAGGCGCAGGGCCTGACCGTCGCGGATATCGCGACGCGTACCCGTGTGCCGTTGCGTCATCTCGAAGCGATCGAGGCGTCCGATTATTCCACGCTGCCGTCCTCGACCTACGCAGTCGGTTTCAGCCGCGCCTATGCGCGCGCAATGGGCATCGACGAGGTGCAGATCGCCAACATCGTCCGTAGCGACGTTGCGAAGCTGGGCAGCAAGAAGCCCGAATACGAACCGTACGAGATGACCGATCCGTCGCGCGTGCCCTCGCGTGGCCTCGCGATCGTCGCGCTGGGCATCGCGATCGCGGTGTTGGTGCTGGTCGGGCTGTGGTACGGCACCGACATGTTCCGCGGTTCGAACAACGCCTCGATCACGACGCCGATCGCCGAGACCGCGCCGAACCCCGCCGCCCAGACCGCGCAACCGGTCCCTGCGCCGGCCACGCCCGCCAATGGGCAGGTCACGCTGACTGCCTCGGACGAGGTGTGGATGCGAGTCTACGATGCCGACAACAAGACGCTGTACCTGGGCACGATGAAGCCCGGCGAGAAGTTCGACGTGCCGAAGGATGCCAAGGATCCGAAGATCAACATCGGTCGTGCAGACAAGCTTGCGGTTACGCTCAACGGCGCCGCGGCTCCTGCGCTCGGCACCGGCGAACGCGCGATCAAGGACGTGTCCGTGGGTGCGCCGGCTATCGCCGCGCGGATCGCCGGCACGCCCGAGCCTCAGGCCACGCCGACCGCGACCGAAGCGACGCCGACGCCGACGCGGTCGCCGGAGCGGTCGCGCACCGCCAACCGTCCCCGCACGCCGCGTCGTCCGTTGAGCGAAACGCAGCGCGCCAATCTGGACGCAGCCGCCAATCCACCACCCGCCGCTACGGCAACGCCCAATCCGTGATGGCGGCGGACCGCCAAGGTCTAAGGCGCCAGGGTCTTAAGGCTGGCGACAGGATGGGTAGTGCAGCTATACCCGGACGATTAACCAATCCACCGGGGGGTGTGGCCCATGCGTAAGTCAATTCTTGTCGGCGTCTGCCTCGCGGCGCTGTTGCCCGCTGCCGTACAGGCACAAAATGTCGAGGGCCGCGTCGGCAAGCTCGAAAGCGAAATGCGCGCGGTCCAGCGGAAGGTCTTCCCCGGTGGCGCGGGCCAGATGCTCCAGCCCGAAGTCCGCGCACCACAGAGCGAGCAGGGCCCCGGACCTGGCTCGCCCGCGACCAGCGCGCTCGCCGACGTGAACCAGCGCGTCACCTCGCTCGAACAGCAGATGACCTCGCTCACCGAGCAGATCGAGCAGAACCAGAACCGCACCCGCCAGCTGCAGGACGCGTTCGACAATTACCGCCGTTCGAACGATGCGCGGCTGAAGACGCTTGAGACCGGCCCTGCACCGATCGCGACGGGGGCGGGGGCTGGTGGTCCGATCGAATCCGATGACCAGTCAGGTGGTCCATCACGCCCGACCACACGCCCCGAAGCCGCTAGCAAGCCCGGCGCTGCCACACCGACCAAGGTCTCGGTCGAAAAGCCATCGACCGGCGATCCGGCGGAGGACGAGTATATGTACGGCTACCGCCTCTGGGCGGCCAAGCAATATCCGCAGGCCGAGGCGCAACTGAAGAAGGTCGTCGCCGAATACCCGAAGAGCAAGCGCGCCAGCTATGCGCAGAACCTGCTCGGCCGGTCGTATCTCGACGAAGGCAAGCCGAGCCTCGCGTCGATGGCGTTCTACGACAATTACAAGAAGATGCCCGAAGGCGAGCGCGCGCCGGACAGCCTGCTGTATCTCGGCCAGGCGCTGACCAAGCTCAACAAGCCGGCGGATGCGTGCAAGGTGTATGACGAACTGAACGACGTCTACGGCGCCAAGATGGCGTCGGCGATGAAGGGGCAGGTTGCCGCCGGGCGCAGCGCGGCGAAGTGCAAGTAAGCAGGTCCTCGATGAATAGCAGTCCCTCTGAAATCCTCCCCTGCAAGGGGAGGTGGCAGCCCATCGGGCTGACGGAGGGGTATCGCGCCATCGAGAGCGGATCACCCCTCCGTCTGGCAAGCGCCAGACACCTCCCCTTGCAGGGGAGGATCAGCATCCTCGTCACGGCCCCCACCGCATGACAGAAGAAGGCCGCCGCTTCGCCGCCGACTTCGCGCGCCTCGCAAGCGACATCACCAACCCGCTGTTCGCCGTCTCCGGCGGCCCCGACAGCATGGCGATGCTCACGCTTGCGCACGAAGCACTCCCTCCCGGCTTCACGGTCGCGAGCATCGATCACCGCGTCCGCCCCGAAGCGGCGGAGGAGTCCGCGATGGTCGCCGCGCATTGCGCAACGCTCGGCATCCCCCACGCCACGCTCGCCCCCAGCGAACCGATCACCGGTGCCAGCATCCAGGCGCAGGCCCGCACCACCCGCTACGCCCTCCTCACCGACCACGCCCGCGCGATCGGGGCAGGGGCGCTCGTCACCGGCCATCACGCCGACGACCAGGCCGAAACCTTCCTCATGCGCGCCGCCCGCGGGTCAGGGTTAGCCGGCTTGGCTGGGGTCCGAGCGCGCACGGAAGTCCACGGCGTCACCGTGATCCGCCCCTTGCTCGACTGGCGCCGCGCCGAACTCCGCGCGATCGTCCGCCGTGCGGAAGTACCGTTCTTCGACGATCCCTCGAACCACGACGACCGCCACGATCGCACCCGCTTCCGCCGGTTGCTCGACCAGAACGAATGGCTCGGCACGCCCAACCTCGCGCGCGCCGCCGCCGCGCTCGCCGAGACCGACACCGACGTCCGCGCGATGGTCGACTGGATCTGGACCGAACGCGCGAAGGTCGGCGGCAGCGAAGTGAAGCTCGCGGTCGAGAAGCTGCCCCGCGAAATCCTCCGCCGCCTCGCCCGTCGCGCGATCGGCACGGTCCGCACCGACGCCGGCATCGTGGCGCCCGAATGGACCGAGGCCGCCAACATCGAAAGCCTCCTCGACTCGTTGATGGCCGGCAAACGGACCACTCAAGCCGGTATCATCGCCAGCGGTCGCGGCGACGTCTGGCGCTTCCGCGAGGCACCACCGCGCAGAACCGCTTAGCGCGCCCGTCCGTTCACACTGATCAACGCAAGTCGCGCGTTGTTCCATTGCCATTAACCTGCGCACGCTTATCTTGTGCGGTGAAAGGTATCGTGCACCCATGAGCGACAACGACAACCGCGGTCAGAAGCCCCAGGGCCCCGGAAACGGCGGCCCCGAGAACGGCGGCGGCAATCCTTGGATGAAGAGCCTGTTGATCTGGGTCGGCATCCTGCTCGCGCTGGCGCTGTTCGTGACCATGTTCGACGGCCGCACCGCGGCGTCGGGTGGCAATACGATCGCGTATTCGGCGTTCCTCGACAAGGTCGATGAGGGCACCGTCAAGGACGTCAACATCTCGCGCGATATCATCTCGGGGACATTGTCCTCGGGCGAGAAGTTCAAGTCGTATCCGATTCCGGACTCGACGCTCGTGCCAAAGCTGCGCGAGAAGGGCGTATCGATCAGCGCGAAGCCAGAAGAGGGCCCGTCGATGCTGGCGCTGCTCCTCTATCAGTCGCTGCCGTTCCTGCTGTTCCTCGGCATCGCATTTTTCGTCCTGAAGCAGATGCAGAAGAACTCTGGCTCGGGCGCGATGGGCTTTGGCAAAAGCCGCGCGAAGATGCTGACGCAGAAGGAAGGCAAGGTCACCTTCCAGGACGTCGCTGGCATCGACGAGGCTCGCGAAGAGCTTGAGGAGATCGTCGAGTTCCTGAAGGATCCGACCAAGTTCGCACGCCTCGGCGGCAAGATCCCCAAGGGCGCGCTGCTGGTCGGTTCGCCCGGTACCGGCAAGACGTTGCTCGCCCGCGCGATCGCGGGTGAAGCTGGCGTGCCGTTCTTCACAATCTCGGGTTCCGATTTCGTCGAGATGTTCGTCGGCGTCGGTGCGAGCCGTGTCCGCGACATGTTCGAGCAGGCCAAGAAGTCCGCGCCGTGCATCGTCTTCATCGACGAAATCGATGCTGTAGGTCGTCATCGCGGTGCCGGTCTCGGCAACGGTAACGACGAGCGCGAGCAGACGCTGAACCAGCTGCTCGTCGAAATGGACGGCTTCGAGGCGAACGAAGGCATCATCATCATCGCCGCGACCAACCGTCCCGACGTGCTCGACCCCGCGCTGCTACGTCCGGGCCGTTTCGATCGCCAGGTCACCGTGCCGCGGCCGGACATCGAGGGTCGCATCAAGATCCTCGAAGTCCACATGAAGAAGGTGCCGCTCGCGCCCGACGTCGACGCGCGAGTCATCGCTCGTGGTACGCCCGGCTTCTCGGGTGCCGATCTCGCCAACCTCGTCAACGAAGCGGCGCTGCACGCCGCGCGCAAGGGCAAGCGTCTGGTGGCGATGGCGGAGTTCGAGGAGGCCAAGGACAAGGTCATGATGGGCGCAGAACGTCGCAGCATGGTCATGACCGACGACGAGAAGCGGATGACCGCGTATCACGAGGCCGGTCATGCGGTCGTCGCGATGCACGAGGCTGCTTCGGATCCAATTCACAAGGCGACGATCATTCCGCGCGGTCGTGCGCTGGGTATGGTCATGCGTCTGCCGGAGCGCGACTCGTACAGCTACCACCGCGACAAGATGTACGCGAACCTCGCGGTATCGATGGGTGGCCGGGTCGCCGAGGAAGTCATCTTCGGCTACGACAAGGTCTCGAGCGGCGCCTCGGGCGACATCCAGTACGCCACAGGTCTGGCACGCGACATGGTCACGCGCTGGGGCATGTCGGACAAGGTCGGCCCGCTGGAATACGGCGAGCCCGAGGGCGAGTCGTTCCTGGGTTACTCGTCGAGCCGTCCGTCGCGCATGTCGAACCAGACTGCGCAGTTGATCGACGACGAGATCAAGCGGATCGTCGAAGGCGGTCTCGACCGCGCCAAGCAGGTGCTGAGCGATCATGTCGACCAGCTTCACACCGTGGCCGGCGCCCTGCTCGAATTCGAGACGCTGACCGGTGACGAGATCAAGAAGCTGATCGCCGGCGAAGATCTCGATCGTCCGGATCCGGGTGCGAAGGCGTCGACCGTCCCGCGTGCGGGTACGTCGATCCCCAAGACCCGGCGCCCCTCGGGTCCGTTCGGTACGCCAACACCGTTAGGGGCGTGATCCGGTTCACCGGGCAGTCACCTAAGTAGCTCTATGGGCGGTCTTTTCTCGGAAAGGCCGCCCATGTCGTATTCGCGTTCCAAGGCTGTCGTCGCAGCATTGCTCATGGTCGGCGCGGCAATGCCGGCAAGCGCGGCGATGACCGTCGGCACTTTCCTGGCCCGCGCCAACGCGTTGCGTGACCAGGGCCCGATGGCGCTCATGTCACCCGACCTTCCCGCACTGAAGGCCGAAGCCAAGGCCGCAACCAATCAGTTGAAGGCAGAACGCGCCGCCCGCGCCGCCGCCGGCAAGCCACCGATCGCCTGCGTTCCGGAAGGCGAGTCCGTCGGCATCATGGACATGCTCGACGGCCTCAACGAACTCCCCGCCAGCTACCAGAAGCGCCCGCTTAAGGACGGCTACGCCCGCGTCCTGGCGAACCTCTACCCCTGCCGCTGAGGTGGGTGGGGGAGGTTGAAGAGGTCTTCTTTCATCCGTTCGCCCTGAGCGAAGTCGAAGGGCATGCCCCGCACGCAGGCGCTTCAACTTCGCTCAGCACGAACGGGAGTTGGTAGAGCTCGCCTGATAACGTTCAGTCCGTCAACCCATGCAGTAACAACAGCACGATAAACGCGAGCAACACCGTAAACGCGAACGTCAGCAGCGCGACCGTCCGCCACGCCGCCGACCGCTTCCGCAGCGAATACGCCCCACGAAGCTGCGCAAACATATGGACTGGCGGCACGCACATCGCCGCCATCACTATCCAGCCCTCAGCGACGCCGATTACGCCCGCGATGATCAGCACGATCGTCAGCAGCATCATGAACGCTAGCGAATAGGTCACGAAGATAGCGTGGTCGTAAAGGTGATGTTGGCGTCGCCAGAGGAAAAGAAGCGCCATGAATGGCACGGATAACGGAATCAGGCCCCAGCTGTATTTATACGCGCTGGTCTGCAGCTTGTAGAACATCAGGCCCGGATTGCCGTTCGCCTTGGCGATCCCGTGGTCGAGCCGTTCCCAGCCGGTCTTGAAGTCGCCCAGGTCGACCAGCGTACCGTTGGCGCCGCCATTCTGCATATCCGCGGCGACCCCGAGCGCTCGGACAGTGGTACGCAGCGCGCTCGCCTGACGATCGAGCGTCGCAAGCTGTTCCCCCGAATATTTGGCGGGTGCACGCTTCGCAACCTGCTGCTGCGCCTCGACTTTGTTCAGCGCGAGACGAGCCCTGGCGGCCTCGTGTGCATAGTCGGACGTCTTGCCGGTTCGCTCGTCCCGGATGAAGTCCTTCGTCATTTCCCCGCCGACCGCGCCGATCGTCGCGAACATCAGGAAGACGGTGAACAGGAACAGCGCCAGCGGCGAAACGAACCGCGCCCGCTCGCCATTGACGTACCGCCGCGTGAGCGCACCCGGATGCAGCACCAGCAACGGCAAGGTCCGCCATATCTTGCCTTCGAAATGGAAAACCCCGTGCGCGATCTCATGCCCGATCCCGCCGAGCGAGCGATGGACATGCGCCGATTGACCACACGCGTGGCAGTGCTCGCCCAACAACCGCGTCCCGCAATTCAGGCACAGCGCATCGGCCGGCCCATGGCCCGTATGCGTGCCATGGGCTTCCCCCGCGCTCGGTTCGAACGCGCGCCCGACGATTGTACCCGTGGCGACATCCGCCGCTGCCCCGATATCCCCAGTCATGCGTCCCCCTGCAATATCGGCAGCGTAACGAGTTCGCGACGTTGGCGCGAGAGGCTTCGCATGGTACCGCGTGCGGCATGGCCGACGCAGAAAATCCGACCGAAATGATCGCCGAAATGGGCGCACGCGCGCGCTCTGCCGCGCTGGTTCTGGCAGCGATATCGTCGGCGCTTAAAGCCGCGGCGCTCGCATTGGCGGCAAAGTCGATCCGGGCGGCATCTGCTGAGATCGTTGCGGCGAACGCCGAGGACATGACGCGCGCGCGCGAGGCAGGTCTGTCGGGTGCGCTGCTCGATCGTTTGCGGCTTGACGAAGCGCGGGTCGCGGCGATGGCTGACGGCGTCGCGGCCGTGGCAGCGCTGGTGGATCCGGTTGGGCAGGTTATTGGCTCGAGCGCGCGCCCAAATGGCCTGAAGCTCTCGCGCGTCCGTGTGCCGATCGGCGTCATCGGCATCATTTACGAGAGCCGCCCCAACGTCACCGCCGACGCTGCCGCGCTCTGCGTGATGGCCGGTAACGCGGCGATCCTGCGCGGCGGGTCGGAAGCGGTGAAGAGCAATCGCGCGATCCACGCGGCACTGGTCGCGGGGCTGAAGGCGGGCGGGGTGCCCGTCGACGCGGTGCAACTCGTGCCGACCACCGATCGCGCGGCAGTCGGCGCGATGCTGAAGGCGGACGGGGTGATCGACCTGATCATCCCCCGCGGCGGCAAGAGTCTCGTCGCGCGTGTCCAGGCCGAAGCACGCGTCCCCGTCCTCGCGCATCTCGACGGCATCAACCATGTCTTCGTGCATGCGTCGGCGGACCCGGCGATGGCCGAGGCCGTCGTCGTCGACGCGAAGATGCGCCGCACCGGCGTCTGCGGTTCGATGGAGACGCTCCTGATCGACCGGGGTTATGCCAACGCACCCGCCTTGATTCGACGTCTTGCAGCAACGGGCTGCGAGGTCCGCGGCGACGCAAGCGCGCGCGCCCTCGTTCCCGAGATCGCAGCCGCCAATGCCGCCGACTGGGACACCGAATATCTCGACGCGATCGCTTCGGTCGCGATCGTCGACGGCATTGACGCGGCGGTTGCGCATATCGCTCGCCACGGCTCGCATCACACCGATGCGATCGTCGCGGAGGATGCGACCGTCGCCGAGCGCTTCCTCGCCGCGATCGACAGCGCAATCGTCCTCTGGAACGCCTCCACCCAGTTCGCCGACGGTGGCGAGTTCGGCCTCGGCGCTGAGATCGGCATCGCCACCGGCCGCCTCCACGCCCGCGGTCCGGTCGCGCTCGAGGGCCTCACCACCTACAAATGGATCGGCCGCGGCACCGGCCAGGTGCGCGGTTGATAAAGCCCGGTCAGAGGCATATCCTCGCCGCATGACGGAAGGTGCTTCGCTGACCCTGGAACTCGACACGGCTTCGCTGGCTTCGCTAAAGGCCGCGGCTGCTTGGCGCGACATGACGGTCGATGCGTATGTGAAGTCGGTCGTCGAGACCGCCACGCAAATGGATATCCAGCTCGCAGCCTTTGTGCAGGAAGGTATCGACGATATCGATGCCGGTCGTTCCTACACCCAGGAACAAGTCGAATCGTGGTTCGAGGCGCGTCACCGCGACATAGCGGCCGAGTGAGGCGTGCGATCTGGTCCGCGTCGGCGCTCGCGGATCTCGGTGAAGTCGATCGGTATCTTCGAGAGTATTCGGCGGATCATGCGCGCCGCGTCGGCGGCATGGCAGTCGCTGCGGTACGTCTGTTGGCTGACAACCCGTATCTGGGGCCAGTCGCTAACGGCGATCTCAGGAAATGGTCGATCCGTGGAACGGAGTATCTGATTCTTTACCGTCCGATGGCGACCGGCGTCGACGTGGTTCGCCTAATGCACGCCAAGCAAGACCGGCCTTTCCAGCTTTGACCGACGTCGGCATTCTCGGCGGGTCGTTCAATCCCGCACACCGTGGCCACCGCGGCATCACGTTGGCAGCACTCGACGCGCTCGCGCTCGACGAGGCGTGGTGGCTGGTGTCGCCCGGCAACCCGCTCAAGGACGCGGCGAACGACATGGCGCCGCTCGCCGCGCGTCTCGCCTCGGCGCGACGGATGGCTCGCCGCGCGCCGATCCGCGCGACCGATATCGAGGCGCGGCTCCACACCCGCTACACGCTCGACACAATCCGCAAGCTCAAGCGGCGCTACCCCAAGATCCGGTTCATCTGGTTGATGGGGGCGGACAATCTCGCCGACTTCCATCGGTGGAAGAACTGGCGGCAGATCGCCCGCGAGGTTCCGATTGCGGTAATCGCGCGTCCGGGATATGACGGGCGCGCACTCGCGGCCCCCGCGATGGGTTGGCTGCGGCGCTTCCAACGGCGCACAGACCATGCGAAGAGCTGGACGACGTGGAGATTGCCGGCCCTCGTGCTGTTGCGCTTCCGACCCGACCCGACCTCCGCAACCGGCCTGCGCGCCGAAAATCCCGACTGGGCCCAGCACGTTGCTGGCTCGGTAGTCTTACCCAGGAGCTGACTTGGCCACTTCCCCTACTGCCCCTCGCGCGACCGACCCCGAAGAGGTTGAGGCGCTGCATCGCCTGATCCTCGCGTCGCTCGACGACGACCAGGCGGTCGAGACCATCTCGATCCCGCTCGCGGGCAAGACCAGCATCGCCGATTACATGGTGATCGCCAGCGGTCGTTCGACCCGCCAGGTCGCCTCGATGGCGCAGAAGCTGGCCGAGCGGATCAAGGCCGAGTTTAAGCGCCCGGTTAAGATCGAAGGCCTGCCGACCGCGGACTGGGTGCTGATCGACGCGACCGACGTAATCGTCCACCTGTTCCGCCCCGAAGTCCGCAGCTTCTACAATCTGGAGCGGATGTGGGCATTCGGCGACGCACCGGCGCCGCCACCCGTGCCGACCTTCACCGACGAAGACTAAACTGACTTCGAGGCGGCCCCAGGTCGGATCATGCTGCTCCACATCGTCGCCCGCGGTCGGATCGGGCGCTCGCCCGAGGCCGACCTCGTCGACCGCTATCTGAAGAGGATCGTCTGGCCGACCAAGGTCAGCGAGCTCCCCGACACCGGCGGCAAGATTCCGCTCGTCGGCGAGCAGACTAGGCGCATCCTGCTCGACGAGAAGGGCGAGACGCTGTCCTCGACGCAGTTCGCGCAAAAGCTCGAGCGTTGGCGCGACGACGGCGTGCGCGAGGCGCGGTTCATGATCGGGGCGGCTGACGGCTTCGACGACGCGGCGCGCGAGGAGGCGGACCTGCTGTTCTCGTTCGGCCGCGCGACCTGGCCCCATCTGCTGGCGCGCGCGATGCTCGCCGAACAACTCTTCCGCGCCACCAGCATCCTTGCCAACCACCCCTATCACCGCGAAGGGTGATGCATGAGGATGGGGGGCGTTCTCGCGATCGCGGCGCTGTTCGCGGCGGCGGGCGTAACTGCACAGACTGACGCGCCCGAGTTGGCGAGCGAACAGCAACGCCTGGTCGCTGCCAAACGCGATGCGGTAATCGCCACTGCCCATGCCGCCAAACTCGTCGCCGCGGCCACGCGGGAACGCAACGCGGCCGACAAGGCGCGCCGTGAGGAACTGGCGCTCGCTGCACGCGTGACCGCCGCCGAAGCGAACCTCGCAACCGCCAGCGCCCGCGTGGCGCTAGTCGACCGCCTCCTGTCCGATCAGCGCGCCAAGCTCGGCCGCGCGCAAGCCCCCGTCGCCCGCCTACTCGCGGCGCTGGAATCGCTGGCCCGCCGCCCGACGATCGTCGCGGTCGCGCAGCCGGGATCGGTCGACGACCTCGTCCATGTCCGCGCAGTGCTCGGCAGCGCGCTTCCCGTGGTGCGCCAGCGTACCGAGGCCGTTCGCACCGAACTCGCCGAGACGCGGCGGTTGCAGGCCAGCGCGACGCTCGCCGCCAAGGCGCTCGCCGACGGCCGTGCGCGTCTGGAGAACGATCGCATCGCGCTGGCCACCTTGGAGGCGCGTCATCGCCAGCGCAGCCAGTCGCTCGGCCGCGGCGCGCTAAGCGAGTCCGATCGCGCGCTGGCGCTCGGCGAACGCGCGCGCGATCTGGTCGACGGGATGGCCGCCACCACCAACGCCAAGGCGACCGCAGCCAGCCTGATCGCGCTCCCCGGTCCGCTCCCCCGCCCGATCGCGCCCGGTACGACGCCCCCGGCGCCACCGAGCGGGGTGTACCGCACGCCGGTAGCGGGCAGGCTCGTCACCGGTTTCGACGAAGTCTCGGACGCCGGAGTCCGATCGCGCGGCCTGACCTTCGCCACCGCTCCCAGTGCGTGCGTCGTCGCGCCTGCTGCAGGGACGATCCGCTACGCCCGCCGCTTTCGCGACTACGGGGTTATCGTCATCGTCGACCACGCCGATGGTTGGACCAGCCTCGTCACCGGCCTCGCGGCAACCTCCGCAAAGCCCGGCGACCGTGTCACGATGGGCGCCCCGCTCGGCACCGCCCCCCGCCAAGACCCGCGCATCACCGTCGAACTCCGCCGCCGGGGTCGCCCGGTCGATGTCGCTTCGTTGATAGGACCCAGCTGATCAGCCAAATCCGATGGGCGCAGCTTTCGATCCCCCCCCGCAAGGGGGAGGTGTCGCCGAAGGTGACGGAAGGGGAGGACACGGAGCAGCGGTAATCTCTTACCGCCCCCTCCGTCTGGCAAGTGCCAGCCACCTCCCCCTGGCGGGGGAGGATCGAAAGCCCCCCCAGTCAGCCCTCATTAACCCCCACGCGCCTTCACTCCGCGCGCGCGTTGCCGCCAGCGTTCCGCTACGCTACGCCGTCACGACCGTACGACACGTCTTTTCTCAGGTTGCAGGACCATCGATGCCTCGTCCTATACTGCGTACCCCGTTCCTTGCCGCGACTGCGATCGTCGGCGCGCTGACGCTGATCCCATTGGCCACCTCCGCGATGGCGGCAGTCGACACCGACACGTACCGCGAGTTCGACCAGTTCCTCGACGTCTTCAACCGCGTGAAGGCGGAATATGTCGACAAGGTCGATGACAAGACGCTGATCAAGGGCGCGATCCAGGGCATGCTCGCCAGCCTCGATCCGCACTCCAGCTATGTCGATGCGCTCGACTACGAAAACCTCCGGATTATGACCGAGGGCAATTACGGCGGTCTCGGGCTGACGGTGCAGATGGAGGACGGTGCGATCAAGGTCGTCGCCCCGCAGGAGGATTCCCCCGCTGCCCGCGCCGGCGTCAAATCCGGCGACTACATCACGCATATCGACGGCAAGCTGATCTACGGCGATTCGCTCGACGAGGCGGTCGGCAAGATGCGCGGCAAGCCCGGTAGCAAGATCACGCTGGGCCTCGTCCGCCCAGGCCGCGACAAGCCGCTCGACGTGACGATGATGCGCGAGATCATCGTCCAGAAGCCGGTGAAGTGGGAAGTCCGCGGCGACGTCGGCTATATCAACATCAACACGTTCAGCGAAAACACCGGCGCCGACACCCGCGCGGCGATCATGGCGATCGACAAGTCGCTTGGCCACCGCCCGCTCGGCTATGTCGTCGACCTCCGCGAGAATGGCGGCGGGCTCCTGACCCAGGCGATCGAGGTGAGCGACGCGTTCCTCGATCATGGCGAGATCGTCTCGCAGCGCGGCCGCGAGAAGACCGATATCGAGCGCTATTACGCCAAGCCCGGCGACGACGCGCACGGCCTGCCGGTCGTCGTCCTCACCGATCCCGGCACCGCGTCCGCGTCCGAGATCGTCGCCGGCGCGCTCCAGGATCACCACCGCGCGCTGATCATGGGCGAGCGCAGCTTCGGCAAGGGCTCGGTCCAGACCGTGCTCCAGCTCGGCCCCGAGACCGCACTGCGGCTGACCACCGCGCGCTACTTCACGCCGTCCGGCCGATCGGTGCAGGAGGGCGGGATCGAGCCCGACATCAAGGTGCCGCAGCTCACCGACCCCGACTACAAGTCGCGCCCGGTGTTCCGCGAGGCCGATCTCCGGAAACACCTGATCAACGAGGTGAAGGCCGACAACGCGGTGCTCGAGGAGGATACCAAGACCGATCCGCGCTTCTCGCAGACGCCCGACCAGTTGAAGAAGCAGGGCATCGACGATTTCCAGCTCTATTACGCGCTGAAGACCGTCGCGCGCCTCGGTGGCCCGGTGCAGGTCGCCGCCGCGACGAAGCCGCGGCCGATCAAGCCCGATGCCGACGCCGCCAAGGCAGCCACCAAGTGAGCGTGCGTCGCGGGTTGGGCATGACCAAGAACGAAGAGATCGCGCGTGCCATCGCGCTCCTGCTGCCGGCGTTCCTGCTGCTCGGTGCGCTCGGCTCGCAATATCTCGGCGGGCTGTATCCGTGCGAGATGTGCCACTGGCAGCGCTGGCCGCATTATTCCGCGGTGCTGATCGCGGGCGCGACGTTCTTCGTCCCCGGCCGTTCGCTGCGGGCGTCGCTGGTGATCATCGCCGGGCTGTTGATCGGCCTCAGCGGTCTGATCGGCGTCGCGCATGCCGGCGTCGAATATTACTGGTGGAACGGCTTCACCGCCTGCACCACGACCGTCTCGATGGCCGGCACGACCGCCGCCGAGCGACTCGCCGCGATCATGAATGCGCCGATGGTGCGCTGCGATTCGCCACAGTGGAAACTGCTCGGAATCTCGCTCGCCGGCTTCAACGCCATCTTTTCCCTCGTCGGTGCGTTCACCATATTCGCACTCATGAGGAAGACGAGATGAGCGGCTGGAAGCCAGGAGACGCCAAGCGGGCGACGGACTCAATGATCCGGGTCGACCAGGCCGGAGAGTACGGCGCGATCCGCATTTATGCGGGTCAGTTGGCTGTGCTTGGCGACCGCCACCCGGCGTCGCGCTCGATCCATCACATGGCGCAGCAAGAGGAACGCCACCGCGCTTTCTTCGACAAGATGATCGTCGATCGCCGCGTGCGGCCGACCGTTCTGCAGCCGATTTGGAAAGTCGCTGGCTTCGCGCTTGGCGCGGTGACCGCGGCGATCAGCCCACGAGCGGCGATGGCGTGCACGGCGGCGGTCGAGACTGAAATTGACAAGCATTACGAAGAGCAACTCGTTCAGCTTGGCGCCAGCGACCCCGAGCTATCGGCAGCCATTCTCGATTTTCAGGCCGAGGAACTCGAGCACAAGGCCACCGCGATCGCCGCAGGGGCGGAGGAGACGCCGGGTTATCCGGTATTGAGTGCCGCGATCCGGCTCGGCTGCAAGGTTGCGATCGCGACTGCCAAGCGGATCTGAGATGCGGCCGATACAATGAGATACGGCCAGTGACTGAAGTACGGATTGTGGGAGTGATGCGTATGAAAATGCTTTTTGCGACGGCGTTGCTCGTCGCCGGACCCGTTGCGGCGCAGACGGCGCAATCTGCTCGCCCTGTAGCGCCGCCAACGCTGGCGCAGATACCCGCCAAGGGACCGACGCTGGCACCGGCTCTGCCCGGTGCTACCGGCAAGGCCAAACCGATTTCCGCCCCCGGCGAAGTCTCGCGCAGTGCGCCTGTCAACGGCGTCCTGACGCTATTCGGCAACGAGCGCTGCCCGACCAACCAGAACGGTGAAGAGATCGTCGTCTGCGTCCGTCGCAGCGCGCAGGAGCAATACCGCGTCCCCAAGGAACTCCGCGAGTTCGTCGTCACGCCCGAAAATGCAAGCTGGGCAACCAAGGCACAGGGCACGATGGACGCCGGGTCGGGCGTCAGCACGATCGGAAGCTGCTCGGCGGTCGGCGCAGGCGGCGCCACCGGCTGCTTCGGTCAGCGGGTGCGAGAATCGCGGCTTGAGAACAAGACGCGCGCGGCAGAAGTCCCCGTCCTCCCGTAAACCCGTCGTAAACGACAACGCCATTACTTCCCCCCTCCCTGAAAGGGAGAGGCAGGGGTGGGTCGGCTTTTCGCACCGCTTACCGTCCCCCTGGCGCACAAAAGGGGGCAAACGGATGGGCTAACATCCGGAAATCGAAAACCGTCCCCGCCCGATCCGCGCCGATGGTTACGAAAAAGACTTCTCGCCTACTCTGCAATTTTTCTTGCCGCCGTCATGACCGCGCTGATGCTCGGGACGTGGCTGTTCGCCTGACACCCGCGCGCGCTGTTTTAGACGTAACTGTCCTACAGGCGGATGGAGTGGCATGATGCGCGAATGACGTCGGCAGCCATCCGGAGTGCATTCGCTAAAACCGCCCCCTACGGTGCGTCGGGCGCAACCGAAAATACTGCACCAGCGTCTGCACTTTCTGCACTTCGGGCGAGCGCGATCATTGCACGTTGCCGGACTCGCGCTGTTTTTCAGCGAGTTAGGCCGATTCGGAGCGATTTCGCGATGCTTGATCGTAAGAACCTATCGCAAGGAGCAATCACATGACCGAGCCGCTGGGCATCGCCTTCCTGCTGTTCCCGAACGTGACGCAGCTTGACCTGACCGGCCCTGCGCAGGTTCTGTCGCGGCTCGGCAACGCTCGGCTCGATCTTGTCTGGAAGACGCTGGAGCCGGTCCCGACCGACGCCGGTTTCTCGATCCTGCCGACCGCGACCTTTGCGGACGTGCCGTATGCCGACATTCTCTGCGTGCCCGGCGGTTTCGGCATAAACGGCGTGATCGCCGACGACGAGGCGATGGCGTGGGTCCAGACGGTCGGCGCCGAAGCGACGTGGGTTACGAGCGTGTGCACCGGCTCGCTGATTCTCGGCGCGGCGGGGTTGCTCCATGGTTACCGCGCCAGTTGCCACTGGGCGCAACGCGACATGCTGACTCTGTTCAACGCCATCCCGGTCGACGCGCGGACCGTGGTCGATCGCAACCGCGTGACCGGCGGCGGTGTCACCGCAGGGATCGACTTCGCACTGACGCTGACCGCGATGATCCGTGGCGAGGCACATGCTCGAGCGGTGCAACTCGGTCTGGAATATGACCCCGCGCCGCCATTCGACAGCGGTTCACCCGCCAAGGCCGGTCCCAAGATCGTCGCGGCGTATCAGCGCCGCATGCAGTCGATCGTTCCCACCCGCGACGACGATCTGCGCGCGTTAGCAAAGCTCCGTGGTTACGAGTGACGCTTCAGACCGCGTACCCGGTGCCAGACATAGAAGCCGACCAGCGCGATCAGGGCGACGCCGATCAGCAGGTCGGCGCTGTGGAACGCGGCCTTGACGCGCGGATCGCTGTCCCACTTGTCGCCGAGCTTCATGCCGACCCACGCCAGCCCGAAGCACCACGGCCAAGACCCGATGAACGTGTAGACGTGGAACGGCACCAGCTTCATCCGCGCGACTCCGGCGGGGAAGGCGATGAACGAGCGGATCACCGGGAGCAGGCGGCCGATCAGCACCGCCATCGAGCCCCAGCGTGCGAAGAACCGGTCGGCTGCGTCAAGCTCGCCCGGTCCGATCAGGACGAAGCGACCCCAGCGCTCGGCCATCGGTCGGCCGCCGCGCTTGCCGACTTCGTAGGCTACTATCGAGCCAAGGTTGCACCCGATCGCGCCCGCGGTCGCGGCGAGATATAGGTCGAAGCGCCCGGTCGAGACGAGATAGCCGGCGAAGGGCATGATGATCTCGGACGGCAGCGGGATGCATGCGCTCTCGATCGCCATGAGCAAGGCGATGCCGACATAGCCACCCGACGAGATGACGCCGATCGTGAAGGTGGCCAGCACGGCCAGAATCTTTTCGAACATGGCTCGGTCGATTGCGCGAACCGGGCGACGAAGGGAAGAGCCAATCGGAACCGGCACGCGGTTCGTTCGCTGGTGCGGCATGACAGATCTCACACTCAACGACGGCCGCACGATGCCCCAGCTCGGCATGGGCACATGGCAGATCCCCGACAGTCAAGCCGCGGCGATCGTCCGCGCCGGGCTCGATATCGGCTTCCGCTTGGTCGACACCGCCGCAATCTACGACAACGAACGCGGTGTCGGCGATGGCTACAAGGGCTCGGATGCGTTCCTGACCACCAAGCTGTGGAATGATCGGCAGGGTGACGCCGAGGCAGCAATGGACGAGAGCCTTGCGCTGCTCGGTGTCGAGTCGGTCGACCTGTACCTGATGCACTGGCCGGTGCCGAAGCAGGACAAGTATATCGAAGCCTGGCAGGCGATGATCGCGCTGCGCGATGCCGGGAAGGCCAAGTCGATCGGCGTGTCGAACTTCCTGCCCGAGCATATCGATGCGATCGTCGCCGCAACCGGCGTGACCCCGGCGGTCAACCAGATCGAACTCCACCCGAATTTCCAGCAGCGCGAGCAGCGTGCGTATCATGAAGCGCATGGCGTCATAACGCAGAGCTGGAGCCCGTTGGGGCAGGGCAAGACGCTGTTGCAGGACAGCGCGATCGTTCGGATCGCCGACAAGCATGGTTGGAGTACAGCGCAGGTTATCCTGGCGTGGCATCTGGCGAATGGTTTTTCGGTCATCCCGAAGGCGTCGGATGCGGAGCATCTCGCTGACAATTTCGCGGCGTTGGATCTGACGCTGGACGACGAGGACATGGCTGCGATCGAAGCGCTCGACGACCCTGCTGGCCGGTTGGGACCAGAACCAAACTCGATGTGATCGGTGAATATGGCTATCCAGCCTCGCCCGTCCTCCTGACGAAAGTCAGGACCTAGGGTTACGAGGGAGAGCGGTTACGGCTCTGGGTCCTGACTTTCGTCAGGAGGACGGGCGGGGCAAGTTCAACTGGCAACGATGTCGCAGAAAATCAGCTGATCCGCCCGGCTACGACCCGCAAATCCTCGACAAACCGCGCATATTCCTCCGCCGCCTGCGCCGGGTCCGGTAGCCGCAGCAGATAGCTCGGATGCACCGTGATCCAAGCCTCGCCGCCATCCGGCAACTGCAACGCCCGCCCACGCTCGCGCCCGATCGTCATTACCTTGCCGAACAGCGACCGCGCCGCCGTCGCGCCCAGCGCCACCGTCACCTTTGGCTTGATCAGCATCTGCTCCTGCTCGATCCACCAGCGGCATGCGTCGATCTCGCCAGCGCCGGGCTTGGCGTGGATGCGTCGTTTGCCGCGCTGTTCGAATTTGAAGTGTTTCACCGCGTTGGTGACGTAGGCGCGGGAGCGGTCGACGCCGGCTTCGGTCATCGCCTTGTCGAACATCTGGCCGGCGGGGCCGACGAACGGGCGGCCGGCGATATCCTCTTGGTCGCCCGGCTGCTCGCCGACGAACATTAGTGGCGCGTCGACCGGGCCTTCGCCGAACACGGTTTGCGTCGCGGGCTTGTACAGAGGGCAGCGGGTGCAGCCGGCAGCTTCGTCACGCAGCGCTTCCCATGCGATCAGGCTGTTGCCGCCGACCGTGTCGCGCGCCTTCGCGATCATCCCGCTCTCCCGTGCCTGTGCCGCCGCCAGCAGGCCGGGCACCAGCGCGGTTTCAGGCATGTTCTTCCAGTATTTCTTCGGCATCTCCTTCAGCATCGCGCCGATCTTCACGCGCGCTGGGTTGAAGATGCTGGCGTAATAAGTCTTCCAGACTTCCTCGGTTGGGTCGCCATCGGGGGCGTCGGCCTTGCTCGCGCCGGGGCCTTCGCTGAGCGCCTTGCCGTCCCAGTGGATCGAGACCCCGGGCGTCAGGATCGACCAGCGCATGCTGGCGAAGCGGTTGACGAAGAACGCAGCGTTCGCGCGGACGATGTGATGATCGGGCTCGAACCACGCGACGAAGCGGATTCCGCCGTCTTCCTCGACTTCGCGGAAGCGGAGGAAGGCGCGCATCTTGTGGATGTCGCGACGGACGTCCTTGGCGATTCGGTCGAGGCGGCGGACGAGCGGATCGGCGCGATCCTCGATCAGTTTGGGTTCGCGGCGGAGGCGGAAAAGCAGCGTGTAGAGCAGGGCGAACCGTTCTGGGTCGCTGCCGAGGATGGCGCTGCGGGCCAGGTCGATGAAGGCGCGGGGGACTGAGAACGCGCCGGGGGGCGGGGCAGGGGCGGGTTCGGCGACGGTTGCGAACAGGTCGACTGGCTCGTCGCCGACTTGCCAGACGACGTCGTCGGGGGGGACGTCTTCGGCGATCAGGCCGCGCGCAGCGTCGCGCCAGCCGTCGAAGTCGTCCGGTTCGGACAGGGTTACGACGCGCATAATCCTCCCCGGCACGGGGAGGGGGACCGCGACGCGTAGCGGCGTGGTGGAGGGGGTTCACCACCAATGATACGCTCGTAGAAGCCCCCCTCCACCAGCTGTGCTGGTCCCCCTCCCCGTGCCGGGGAGGAATGTGCGGGGCTCACGCGAACATTTCCATTTGCTTGGGTTTTGGGGCGACGATCGGGCGGAGTTCGGCTTTGTCCGCTAGTGCTACGGGGCGCCAGTCCTCGGCGATGATGAAGGGGCGAAGCTTGGCGACTGACACGGTCAAGCGGGCGATGTCCGCCAAATGCAGGCGGCGCCAGCGGCGGCTGGTGAGGATGCCGTTGACTGCCTTTACGCCAAGTCCGGGGACGCGGAGGAGCATTTCGCGGGGGGCGCGGTTGACGTCTACTGGGAAAGATCCGCGAAATTTGAGTGCCCAGGCGAGCTTGGGGTCGATGTCGAGCGGCAGCATCCCGGTCGCGTCGTCGGCGGCGGCGACCACCTCGTGCGGCTGGAACTCGTAGAAGCGCATCAGCCAGTCGGACTGGTACAGCCGGTGCTCGCGCATCAAGGGCGGGCGTTGCAACGGAAGGACGGCGCTCGCATCGGGGATCGGGCTGAACGCGGAATAATAGACGCGGCGCAGGCCGAAGCGGTCGTACAAGGTCGACGCCTTCCGGACGATATCGCCGTCCGTCGCCGCGTCTGCGCCGACGATCATCTGCGTCGACTGGCCGGCGGGGGCGTAGCGGGGCGCGGACTTGTACTTGGCCTTGGCGTCCTTGCCGTCGATGATTGAGGCCTTCACCTCGGCCATCGCGGTCTCGATGCGGACGCCGTCCTTCTCGGGGGCGAGGCGCTTCAGGCCGTTTGCGGTCGGGAGTTCGACATTGATCGAGACACGGTCAGCGTACAGCCCGGCCTGGTGGACGAGTTCGGGATCGGCGTCGGGGATTGTCTTGAGGTGGATATAGCCACGGAAATGATGGTCTTCCCGAAGCGACCGCGCGACCTCGACCATCTGCTCCATCGTGTAGTTCGACGAGGCGATGATGCCCGACGAGAGGAACAGCCCCTCGATATAATTGCGCTTGTAGAAGGCGATGGTGAGGTCGACGACTTCCTTCGCCGTGAACCGTGCGCGGCGGACGTTCGAGCTCTTGCGGTTGATGCAGTAATGGCAGTCGAAGATGCAGCTGTTGGTCAGCAGGATCTTCAGCAGCGAGATGCAGCGGCCGTCGGGCGCATAGGCGTGGCAGATGCCCATGCCTTCGGTCGAGCCGAGCCCTTTGCCGTCCTTCGAATTGCGCTTGGTCGTGCCCGACGACGCGCACGACGCGTCGTATTTGGCCGCGTCGGCGAGGATCTCGAGCTTTTCACGGGTGTCGAGTTGGGCCATTCGTTCGTCTTACGTTCCGCGAAAAGGGGTGTCGAGTGATGGAGATCAACTTGTTGCTATGTCGTTGTACTGGCCACCTTTCGGGTCGGCCCCGATGCTGGAAGTGCACAAAGTGCAGACGCTGGGAGCATTTTTCCGATGTCTGCACTTAGGCCCAGACGTGGACGATTGCGGATTCACGACGGTGGCAGGACCGGGTTGTGTAGGACACCCGAAAATCAGCCGAACAGATAGCGGATCAGGTCGACCATGCCGCCGAGGCTTACGGGCAGGAGCAGCAACAGGACGAGATAGACGAAGATCAGGCGGGTCAGCGCCTTCTCGTGCCGATACACGGGCTTGCGGGGAGGCAGGTCCTCCTTGCGCGGCCAGATGCTGGATTCGTCGAGGAACATCGAGGATCAACGTCGCGAACGGGGATTGTCTCCCTACGCGGTTGCAATGAGTCCGGTCGCGGCCTGCAGATCGACCGAGACGAGGCGGCTGACACCGCGTTCGATCATCGTCACGCCGAACAGGCGGTGCATGCGGCTCATCGTGACGGCGTTGTGCGTGACGACGAGGTAGCGCGTTTCGGTGTCGCGCGACATGCGGTCAAGCAGGTCGCAGAAGCGCTCGATATTGGCGTCGTCGAGCGGCGCGTCGACCTCGTCGAGGACGCAGATCGGCGCGGGGTTAGTGAGGAACAGGCCGAAGATCAGCGCGACCGCGGTGAGTGCCTGTTCGCCGCCCGACAGCAGCGTTAGCGACTGGAGGCGTTTGCCGGGTGGTTGCGCCATGATCTCGAGGCCGGCTTCGAGCGGGTCGTCGGAATCGATCAGTTCCAGATGCGCGGCGCCGCCGTCGAACAGCGTGGTGAAGAGGCGCTGGAAATGACCGTTCACCGCTTCGAACGCGGCGAGCAGGCGCTGGCGGCCTTCGCGGTTGAGCGTGCCGATCGAGCCGCGCAGGCGGTTGACGGCTTGGCCGAGTTCGTCGCGCTCGACCGCGTTGCCCCGCGCGGACTCTTCGAGTTCGGCGAGTTCGGTTTCGGCGACGAGGTTGACCGGGCCGATGCGTTCGCGATCTGTGTTGAGGCGGTCGTGCGTGGCAGACTCCTCGGCTGGCGCGCGGACGTCGGCGACCGCGAAGCCGAGGCGTTCGGGGAGGACGGGGGCGGGGCACTGGAAGCGCTCGCCTGAGAGGCGGCCGAGATCGAGGCGACGCGCTTCGTGATTTTCGACGCGGGCGATCGCGCCGGCGCGGGCTTCGCGGGCGACGGCGAGCGCTTCGGTGGCGGCGCGGTGGGCGTCGTCGGCGGTGCGGGCGGCGGTTTCCGCGGCGCGTTCGGTGGCGAGGAGCGCGTCGGCGGTTGTGCGCGCGTCATGGTGTTCGGCGTCGAGCGTCTCGATTTCAGCGTCGAGGGCGGCGGGGCGTGCGGCGATGGCGGCGAGGTCGGCGCCCAGCGTCGTTTCGCGCGCGTCCATGGCGGCGATGCGTTTGGCGGCTTCACCGGCGCGCGCGCGCCAGCTTCGGGTGTCTGCTTGGGCGGCGGACAGGCGTTCGCGGTGGGTGGCGATGCTGCGGTCGAGCGTGGTGCGGTCGGCGCGGGCCTGCGCGACGGCGGCGCGGGCATTTTCGGCGTCGTATTGAAGCGCGGCGACCTTGCGCGCGTTGGCGGTGCCGTCAGGGACGGCGGCCATCGCGGCTTCGGCGCGGGTGCGGTCGGCATGCGCGTCGGCGACGTCGTCGGCGATGCGGTGCGCGCGGATGTCGAGGTCTGTGCGCTGGGTGGCGAGGCGTTCGAGCGCGGCGGCGGCGCGGTCTTCCTGGCGGAGGGCGTCGCGCGCGGCGGTTTCGGCGCGTTGCAGGGCGGCGCGGGCGGTTTGCGACTGGCCTCTAGCCTGGGCGATCCGCTCGTCGATCGCGGCGCGGGTTCGTTCGGCGTCGTCCAGCGCCTTGGCTGCGGCGGGGCGGGCAGCCTGGAGCGCGGCGAGGCGGTTGCGGCGGACGAGGCGCTCGGCGGCGGCCGCGCCGGTGCCGGTTGCGGTGAAGCCGTCCCAGCGGCGGAGTCGGCCGTCTCGGGTGACGATGCGCTGGCCGACGGCGAGGTGTTGCTGGCCGTCGGTGTCGGCGACGAAGACCTGCGCCAGCCTGCGGGCGAGGGCGGGGGGCGCGTCGACATGCTTTGCCAGCGGTTCGGCGTCGGCGGGCGCGGCGGGATCGTCTTCGCGGGGCGCGGCGCCTGCCCATGCGTCTAGGCCGGTCTCGAGATCGTCGCCGAGTGCGGCGGCGAGTGCGCGTTCGTAACCGGTGCTGGCCGAGACATGGTCGAGCAGCCGGTCGCGACCGCTGCGCTGTGTTGCCTTGGTGAGCGCCGTCACTTCGCTGTCGATCGCGGCGAGGTCTGCGCGGGCGGTCGCGCGAGTGGTTTCGGCGGCGTCTCGCGCGCTGATCGCGGCGGCTTCGTCGGTGTCTGCCTGGGTGATGGCCTGGCGGGCGGACTCTGCGGCGGCGGTCGCGGTGCGTCGGGCTTCGGCGGCGGTCTCGCGCTCTGCGGCCAGCGGCGCGGGGTCGCCGAGGGCGCGGAGAGCGGCGGCGATCTGCGCGGCGTCGCGATCGGCGCGGTCGGCGCGGGTGCGGGCGGCGGCGAGGGCTGCGCTGGCGACGCGGACTTCGGCGGCGTCGCGGGCTTGCGTGGCGAGGGCCTGGGCGAGCGCGACTTCGGCGTCGCGGGCGCGACGTTCGGTTTCGGCGAGTGCGGCGTCGAGGTCGGGGATCGCGGCGGTGGCGTCGGCGATCGCGGTGTCCAGCGTCTTGGCCTCTTCGGCGAGGCGGGCGAGCGCGGCGGCGGCGTCGCTGGCGAGCGATCCTTCGCGGGCGCGGTCGTCGGCGATTCGGGCGCGGGCGTCGGCGAGGTCGGCGATCCTGCGCTCGACGCTGGCCTTTTCGGTCTTGAGCGCGGCGAGGCGGTGGGCGAGATCGCCGACTAGGTCGCGCGCGGCGAGCGCTGCGGTGCGGGCGGTGGCGACGGCTTCGATCGCGCGGTGCTGGTTTGCGGCGGCTGCGCGTTCGGCTTCGGTCGTGGCGTGGACGCGGGTTTCGGCAGCGGCGGCTTCGGCCTTGGCGGCATCGGCTGCGGTGGCGGCTTCGCGCCATCGGGCGAAGAGCGTGCGCGCTTCGGCGACTCGGATCTGCGCGGAGATGAGGCGATAGCGTTCGGCGGCGCGGGCCTGGCGTTTCAGCGTGGCGGCGCGCGCGTCCTGGTCGGAGATGATCTCGTCGAGCTTGGCGAGATTGGCTTCGGTGGCGCGGAGTTTGCCTTCAGCGTCTTTCCGCCGGACGTGGAGGCCGGCAATGCCGGCGGCTTCCTCCAGCATGGCGCGGCGGTCGGCGGGTTTGGCGGCGATGACGGCGCCGATCTTGCCCTGACTGACGAGCGCGGGCGAGTGCGCGCCGGTGGCGGCGTCGGCAAAGAGCAGGCCGACGTCCTTTGCGCGAACGTCGCGGCCGTCGATCCGGTAGGCGGAGCCGGCGCCGCGCTCGATCCGGCGGACAATCTCGCGTTCGTCACCACTTATTTCGGCGAGGATCGAGACTTCGGCGAAGTCGCGTGGCGGGCGGGTGGCGGTGCCGGCGAAGATGACGTCTTCCATGCCGGCGCCGCGCAGCGATTTCGCGCTGGCCTCGCCCATCGTCCAGCGGAGGGCTTCGAGGAGGTTGGACTTGCCGCAGCCGTTGGGGCCGACGACGCCGGTCAGGCCGGGTTCTATGCGGAGATCGGCGGGGTCGACGAAGCTCTTGAAGCCGGTGATGCGGAGGCGCTTGATCTGCATTCTTGGCGCCCCCCGACGACTAAAGTTGGATCTTACCCCGGACCGTTGCGCTGTTGGTTCCCCGCGAAGGCGGGGACCCAGACTGGGCTCCCGCCTTCGCGGGAGAACAAGGAAGGCGGTGCTGCCATTCGACTGAGTGCGCCAACATTGCACCTCCCTGGCGAAGGCCGGGGCCCAATTGGGAGACGGCGCTAACGAAGGTTGCGCTTCGTTAATTCCACCTTTCCAATTGGGCCCCGGCCTTCGCCGGGGTAGTTACTTGTGGAGCGATTAGCTTACGCCCCAGCGGCCTTCAGAGCCTTCTCCATCTGATCCCAGCTCACGACCTGATCGAGCTTCTTGTCGTTGATCAGGAACGTCGGCGTGCCCGTGACGGTGCCCGCCTGCATCGCGTTCTCGGTCGGCTTGGCCATTACTTCGAGCTGCTTCTGATCCGCGAGGCACGCGCGCGCCTTGGCTTCCGGGATCCCGCGCTGCTTGACGAAATCGATCGCGCCCATCTGTTCGGCGAGCTTGGTCGCGACGACCGTCGGCGGCTGGTTGGCGAGCGCCTTCTGCTGGTCGGGGGTCATCGCCTGGAGCTTGTCGAGGAAGGCGATCTGGTTGCCGTACATCTGCTCGAGGATCGGGAAGAACGGCGCGACGCCGCCGCACTGGCCAAGCAGCGTCAGCGCCACGTCGGGTGCGCCGTGGACGAGGAAGTCGCGGAATTCGAAGCTGACCTTCCCGGTCGAGACGTACTTCTCGGTCAGCGGCTTGTACGCCTCGCGGCCGAATGCGCCGCAGGTCGGGCACGAACGCGCGCCGTATTCGACGAGCTTGATCGGCGCGTTCGGGTTGCCCATCAGGTACCCCTCGGGGGTCTTCACGACCGTCTCGGTCCAGTTCTGGCCGGCGGGGGCTGCGGCGGCTGCTACCGGCGCGGCAGCGGGCTGGTCGACGTTACCGGTCGAATCGTTCTTCGAGCAGGCGGCGAGCGCGAGCGGCAGGACGGCGAGCGTGGTCAGGAACTTCATCGGGTTACTCCAGTGGATCACGTGAATTAACGGGCGCCGGCCTTGCGGAGCGCGGGTTCGAGCTGTTCCCAGCCGACGTGCGGGAAGGGCCTGCCGTTGAGGTAGAAGGTCGGCGTCGAGTCGATCTCCTTCGGCGCGTCGGCGGTCAGTTTGACGATGCGGTCGATCTCGGGCTGGTTGGCGAAGCACGCGTTGATGGCCGCGTCCGACAGCCCGCGCGCCTTGACGAACGCGGTCAGGCCGGAGCCGTCGGCGTTGGCGCGGATCTGGGCGGCGGCCGGGTACATGTTCAGGCGCGCGGCGTTGCCTTGCTGGTATTCGATCCCGCGCTCGAGCCATTGCGGCTGTGCGGCGAAGATCGCGGACGAGGTGGCGGAGAAGCCTTTCGGGCCGGTGCAGCGGGCGAGGATCGCCGCCGACAGGTCGAGCCGGTCGCGGATGAAGTGGCGGACTTCGAGGCTGGTCGAGCCCGATGCGATCATCTGGCGCTTCAGCACGGGTTCGGATTTCACCGAGAAGTCGGCGCAGTGCGAACACGTGTAGCTCGCATACTCGACGAGCTTCACGCGCGCGGCGGGGTTGCCGATCAGGTAGGCGCCCGAGGGGAGGATGCGCGCGGACTGCGACCAGTCGCGCTTGGGCGCGGCGCCGGTCAGCAGGAAGAGGGCGAAGACGGCAAGCAAGACGCGCATCAGTTGATCCTGGGAAGGCCGTGCGTCGAGGCGACGCCGGCGGCGAGGGATTCGAGGACGGCGCGCAGTTCCGGATCGGCGATGCCCTTCAGGCTCATACCGAGATCGACGGGGACTGGGCGCAACGAAGGGGGCGCCTTGCGTGGGACGGGCGCGGCGACCTCGCCCTGGCGGATCGCTACCTTCACGATCGCGGCGTAGCCGAAGAAGCGGTTCACGCGCTCGATGATCTCGGGCGCGATGTGCTGCATCATCGGTGCGTGTGCGCCGCGCACGGTAAGGGTCAGGACGCCGTCCTGCTTCTTGCCGACTGGGAAGCGGATCGATTCGGGGATGCTCGCACCGGCCAGTTTGGCGCCGACGATCTCGGGCCAGCGGCTGACGATCGACGACTGGACGAAGCCGAATCGCCGGAACGCCGCGCCGCCGATCGCGGGCAGCAGCTCGGCGACCGCGCGTGAGCGGTTCTCGCGCGGGGCGTCTGGGTCGGTCCTGCCTTTAATGCGCTTCGTCGCCGGCTTGGGCGTCGCAGGTTTGGGCACAGAAACGGGCGGCTTGCTCATCTGCGAACCCATGCCATAGGCGACGCGTGAACGCCAAGCGCTCTTCGGTCTCTCGGGCCCTGCTCGACTGGTATGACGCGCATCGTCGCGACCTGCCGTGGCGCGCGAAGCCGGGCGAGGCGGTCGATCCGTACCGGGTGTGGCTGTCCGAGGTGATGTTGCAGCAGACGACGGTGGCCGCGGTGACGCCGCGGTTCCTCGCGTGGACCGCGCGGTGGCCGGATTTCGCGAGTCTGGCTGCGGCGGACGATGCCGATGTGATGGCAGCTTGGGCTGGGCTTGGGTATTACGCGAGAGCGCGCAATCTCGTGAAGGCGGCAAAGGCCGTGGTTTCAGATCACGGCGGGGAATTTCCGCGGACGGAGGTGGAGTTGCGCGCTTTGCCTGGGCTCGGCGCTTATACAGCGGCGGCGGTGGCGGCGATCGCGTTTGGCGAGCGCGCGGTGGTGGTCGATGCGAATGTCGAGCGGGTGGTCGCGCGAGTGTTTGCGATTCAGACGCCTTTGCCGGCTGCGCGACCGGCGATTCGGGTGGCGGCGGATTTGATCACGCCGGATGCTCGGGCGGGTGATTTCGCGCAGGCGATGATGGATCTGGGGTCGGGGATCTGCACGACGCGCGCGCCGAAGTGCTTGTTGTGTCCGATCCGCGCGCATTGCGAGGGCTTTGCTCAGGGCGCGCCCGAGCGGTTGCCGGTGAAGGCGAAGAAGGCGGCCAAGCCTCGGCGGTACGGGACGATCTTCTGGCTGGAGCGCGACGGGCAGGTGTTGCTGGTGCGGCGGCCGGACAAGGGGCTGCTCGGCGGGATGCGCGCGTTTCCGACCGGGCCTTGGGGTGATGTTCCCCCCGGTTTCGATGACGCGCCGGCGCAGGCGGATTGGCGGATGCTGGACGCAACCGTCGCACACGGATTTACGCATTTCGATCTGCAACTGACGCTTGCGGTGGCGGCGGTCGAGGCGCATCAACCGCGCGTTCCAACGGCAAGCAAATGGTGGCCGATCGACGAGCTGGATACCGCCGGGCTCCCGACCGTTTTCGCCAAGGCCGGCAAGACCATACGGAGAGCTGCATGAAACTGGTGCACTGGATTTCGACGGGCGGACTTGCCGCGCTGGCCGCTGCCACGGCCTATGCCCAGCAGGCGCAGCCGCGTCCGCAGGTGAGCCCGCAGGCTCGTCCTACGCCGCGGATGACGATCCCGGTCAACGCGCTCCTGCCTGCCACGTCCGCGCTGTTCGACAACTATGTCGCACAGAACAAGATGCCGGGGATCGTCGGTGCGTTCGGGGCTGGTGATGGTCCGACGTTGTTCCCGTCCGCGGGGAAGATCAGCGACGCCCCCAATGCTCCGGCGGCAGGCCCCGATTCGCTGTGGCGCGTCTATTCGATGTCCAAGCCGATCACCGGGATGTCGGCGATGATGCTGGTCGAGGACGGCAAGCTCAACCTCGACGATCCGGTCAGCAAATATATCCCGGCGTTCAAGGACATGAAGGTGGCGACCAGCCCCGACACGTCGCTCGCGACGCGGCCCGCCGTGCGGCCGATCACGATCCGCAATTTGCTGACGCACACCGCCGGGCTCGGCTACACGATCGTCACCAAGGGGCCGCTGCTCAAGGAATATGAGCGGCTCGGTATCCTGCCGCTGTCGGTCAGCGCGGCGATGGAAGAGAAGATGCGGCCCGTCCGGCCGAAATCGCTCGAGGAGTTCGCGAACCGCGTCGCGACGCTGCCGCTGATTGCGGATCCTGGCACCAAGTGGAGCTATTCGATCGGGCTCGATGTGATGGGCCGCGTGATCGAGGTGGCGAGCGGCATGAGCTTCGAGCGGTTCGTGCAGACGCGGCTGTTCGATCCGCTCAAGATGCGGTCGAGCTTCTGGCAGGTGCCGCAGAGCGAGGTCGGGCGGCTCGCGACCAACTATGCGTTCGTCGGCGACACGCGGACGCCGCTCGATCCGGCGGCGACGTCGGTGTTCCTGCAAAAGCCGAGCTTTCCGTATGGCGGTGCTGGTCTCGTGATGTCGGCGCGCGATTACGATCGGTTCCTGCACATGATCCAGGACGGCGGCACGCTCGACGGCGTGCGCGTGATGAAGCCCGAGACGATCGCGCTGGCGACGTCGAACCTGTTGCCGGCGGGCGTGGTATTCGGCGGAGTCGGTGGCGGCACCGGGGGTACGCAGGGGAGCAACATGGGCTTCGGCGCGGGCGGTTCCGTCGTGCTCGCGGATACGCCGAACGGACCGGGCAAGGGCACCTATGCCTGGGGCGGTGCGGCGGGGACGATCGCGTGGGTCGATCCGTCGAGGCATTCGCGCGGCAACGTGATGGTCAATTACTTCCCGGCGGACCGGATACCGCTCCGCCAGCAGGTGGTCGCGGCGCTGCTCCAAGATGCGGCGAGGTTGCGCCGATGAGCGTGATGGAGGCACCTGGGTTTACCGGTGGGACGCTCGACCGGTCGGATGCATTGCGTCACGATCCGGAAGGGCTGGCGGCGGCGCAGCGCGATTGGCGTGCGCGGCTGCTGGTGCTCGACGGGCTATTGCCGGGCACGACCGATGACGGGCATCTCGCCTGGACGTCGATGGCGGACATGCCCGACGATGCCGAGCCGATCCTGCTTGGACTCGACGACAGCGGACGGCCGCATTTCGCGGCGCTGCTGGCGGGCATGCGCGTCGACAACGCGCCGGCGATGCGTTCGCCCGCGCTGATGGCGGTACTGGCAGCGCTCGCGCCCGGTGAGGCGGCGACGTACGCTGGTGCGCGGAGTGTGATCGACTGGCATGTCCGGCATGGTTTTTGCGCGAAGTGCGGTTCGCCGACCGAAATGTTCCGGGCGGGGTGGGCGCGGAAGTGTCCGAACTGCGGGACCGAGCACTTCCCGCGCGTCGATCCGGTGGTGATCATGATCGCCGAGCATGACGGGCGGGCGCTGCTCGGGCGTGGCAAGGGGTGGCCGCCGGGGCGGTATTCCGCGCTGGCCGGTTTCGTCGAGCCGGCCGAGTCGATCGAGGAAGCGGTCGCGCGCGAGATCCTCGAGGAGTCGGGCGTGCGGGTCGGCAAGGTGCGGTATGTTGCGAGCCAGCCCTGGCCGTTTCCGTCGTCGCTGATGATGGCATGCGTTGCGGAGGCCGAGGACGATGCGATCACGCTCGATGTGAACGAGCTCGAGGATGCGATGTGGGTGCCGCGCGAGATGGTGCGGGCGGTGCTGCGCGGAGAGGAGGGGCCGTTCGTCGCGCCGCCGCCCTATGCGATCGCGTACACGCTGCTCAAGGAATGGGCGGGGGAATAGGCGCTGCGTCAGCTTCGGATGGACGGCGCGGGGTATAGTCTCGTAACGGCGATGCATGACTCCGCTGACCTTTGATCGCCCGGACGAGCAGACTCGCGCTCGCCCCGATTGCCACCAGGCGATCAGCATCCTCGACCTGTTCACGATCGGGATCGGGCCGTCGAGTTCGCATACCGTCGGGCCAATGCGCGCGGCGTGGCTGTTCGCGGATCTGGTCGCGGACGAGAAGCCTGTGGCGGTGCGCGTCGATCTTTACGGCTCGCTGGCGCTGACCGGGCGGGGGCATGCGACCGACAGCGCGGTGATGCTGGGCCTGAGCGGTGCGCAGCCGGAGACGATCGATCCCGACCTGATCCCGGTGCGGCTGGCGGCGATCCGGTCGAGCGGGCGGCTGATGCTCGCCGAACGGGTGGAGATCGGGTTCGAGGAAAGCCAGCACCTTCTGTTTCATTCGAAGACCTTCCTGCCGGGGCATCCCAATGCGGTGACCTTCACCGCCTCGTTCGGTGACGGGCGCAGCGTCGAGCGGACCTATTTCTCGATCGGCGGCGGGGCGATCGTCGAGGCGGGCTCGGGGCCGGTGAAGGCGAACATCCTGTTGCCGCGGCCATTCTCGTCGGGGGCGGAGCTGCTCGCGACCGGCGATGCGACGGGGATGACGATCGCCGACATCGTCCGCGAGAACGAGATCGCGTGGCGGCCGGAGAGCGAGACCGATGCGTTCCTCGATGCCGTCCGTGGTGCCATGTTCGCGTCGATCGATCGCGGCTGTCGGCAGGGGGGTATCCTGCCGGGTGGGCTGAAGGTGCCGCGTCGGGCGAAGGCGCTGTTCGAGGGCTTGCAGGCGCGCGATACCGCGGCCGATCCCTCCGCGGTGTTCGAGTGGGTCAGCCTGTATGCGCTCGCAGTGAACGAGGAGAATGCTGCGGGGGGCCGCGTCGTGACCGCGCCGACCAACGGCGCGGCGGGCGTGCTGCCCGCGGTGCTGCGCTTCTACGAGACCTTCACCAAGGATCCGACGCCGAAGGGCGCGCACGATTTCCTGCTGACCGCGGCGGCAATTGGGTTTCTCTACAAGAAGCGCGCGTCGATCTCGGCGGCGGAGATGGGGTGCCAGGGTGAGGTCGGCGTCGCGTGCTCGATGGCCGCTGGCGCGCTGGTCGCGGCGCTCGGCGGGACCAACGAACAGATCGAGAATGCTGCCGAGATCGGCATGGAGCACAACCTCGGGCTGACATGCGATCCGATCGGCGGGCTGGTCCAGATCCCCTGCATCGAGCGCAATACGATGGGCGCGATCAAGGCGATCAACGCCGCGTATCTGGCGCTGCGGGGGGACGGTCGCCATATCGTCAGCCTCGATGCGGTGATCGAGACGATGCGCCAGACCGGTGAGGACATGCGCTCGCAATATAAGGAGACGTCGCTTGGTGGCCTGGCCGTCAACGTCGTCGAATGCTGAAGGATTTTCCCATGACTGCCCCGACGAACCCGCTTCTCGATACGCTGTCGCTGCCCCGTTTCGCGGAGCTCTCGCCCGATCAGATCGCGCCTGCGCTCGACGAGGCGATCGCGCGGCATGAGGCGATGGTCGAGGCGCTGACGACCGCGCGGCCGACCGATTTCGCCGGCGCGTGGCTGCCGTATGAGCGCGCGAATACCGAGATCGGTGCGATCTGGTCGGCGGTGTCGCATCTCCACGGCGTCGCGGATACGCCCGAACTGCGCGCGGCGTATTCGGAGGGGCAGAAGCGGCTCGTCGAGAACGACATGAAGGTCGGGCAGAACCGCGATTTGTACGAGGTGTTCGTGGCGCTGAGCGTGTCGCCCGAGTTTGCGTCGCTGTCGGATGAAGACCGGGTAGCAGTCGAGCAGGCGATCCGTGACTTCACGCTGTCGGGCGTGGCACTGGAGCCCGAGGCGCGCGACCGGTTCAGCGAGATTTCGGTCGAGCTGTCGGGGTTGTCAAACGAGTTCGGCAGCGCGGTGCTCGACGCGACCGATGCGTGGTCGGAACTGGTGACGGACGAGGCCGATCTCGCTGGCATTTCGGATGCGGACAAGGCGATGTTCGCGGATGCCGCCAAGGCGAAGGGGCAGGCGGGCTGGCTGGTCACGCTGCAACAGCCGAGCGTCAACGCGGTGCTGACCTTCGCGGAGAACCGCGAGTTGCGCGCCCGCATGTACCGCGCGTTCGCGACGCGCGCGTCGGACCAGGGACCGAACGCGGGCGAGTTCGACAACAGTGCGCGGATCGCGCGTATCCTCGAACTGCGGCACGAGGGCGCCAAGCTGCTCGGCTTCACCGATCCGGTCGCGTGGTCGCTGGAGACCAAGATGGCCCCCAACGGTGCCGAAGTGATCGCGTTCCTGCGCGATCTGGCACGGCGCGCGAAGCCGGCGGCGGAGCGCGACCTGGCCGAGCTGAAGACGTTTGCCGCCGAGCAACTCGGGATCGCCGATTTCGAGCCTTGGGATGCGGGCTTCGTGTCGAACTGGTTGCGGCAGGATCGCTATGCGGTCGATGCGCAGGTGGTGAAGGCGTATTTCCCGGTCGAGCGCGTGATGGAGGGCTGGCAGACGCTGATGCAGCGGCTGTTCGGCATCAAGCTCGTCGAGCGCGACGACGTGTCGCTGTATCATGACGATGCGCGGTTCTTCGATGTGGTGGACGAGAGCGGAACGGTGTTCGCCGGCCTGTATCTCGATCTCCACGCGCGTACCGGCAAGCGTGGCGGTGCGTGGATGGCGCAAGCGCGGCCGCGGTTGCACGACGGCAATACCGTGACGGTGCCCGTCGCGTATCTCGTCTGCAACTTCGCACCCGATGGCGGCGAGACGCCGTCGCTGCTGAGCCACAACGACGTGACGACGCTGCTGCACGAGACCGGCCACTGCATCCACCTGCTCTTCACCAAGGTGAACCGGCCGAGCATCGCCGGCACCAATGGCTTCGAGTGGGATGCGATCGAGCTGCCGAGCCAGCTGATGGAGGATTTCGCCTGGGACAAGGACGTGCTGACCGGCATGTCCGGCCACTACAAGACCGGCGAGACGCTCCCCGCCGACCTGTTCGAGCGGATGGTGAAGGCGCGGCATTTCCAGGCGGGGATGTTCATCCTGCGCCAGGTCGAGTTCGCGCTGTTCGACCTGCTGCTGCATCTCGGCACGATGGGCAGCGATCCGATCGAGGTGATCGAGGCGGTGCGCGACGAGGTGGCGGTGATCCGCCCGCCTGCATGGCACCGCTTCCCGCACGCGTTCAGCCACATTTTCGCGGGCGGCTATGCATCGGGCTATTACAGCTATCTCTACGCGGAACTGCTCGCGGCGGATGGCTTCGAGGCGTTCGCGGAGGCGGGCCTGGTGGATCGCAAGACCGGCGACCGGTTCCGCGAGGAAGTGCTCGCGCGCGGGGCGACGCGGCCCGCGGCGGACAGCTTCCGCGCGTTCCGTGGGCGTGATCCCGAGCCGACCGCGATGCTGGTCCGTCACGGGCTGCAAGGGTGACGAAGCGCGTCGACCGGCGCTGGTTGTCGGAGGCGGTGCGGCGGATCGAGGCGGACTATAACCGATCCGCCGACACGCATCTGATCCGGGTGGATTTGCCGCGGTATCCCGGCATCGTCCTCTACCTGAAGGACGAAAGTTCGCATCCGACGGGCAGCCTCAAGCACCGGCTCGCGCGGTCGCTGTTCCTGTACGCGCTGTGCAACGAATGGATCGGGCCCGAGACGACGGTGATCGAATCCTCGTCGGGATCGACCGCGGTGTCGGAGGCGTATTTCGCCAGGATGCTGGGGCTGCGCTTCATCGCGGTGGTGCCCGCGACCACCGCCAAGCCCAAGCTCGACGCGATCCGCTTTCACGGTGGCGAGATCCACATGGTCGACGATCCGCGCACCGTCTACGCGGTCTCGCACCGGCTCGCGGCCGAAACCGGCGGGCATTACCTCGACCAGTTCACCTATGCCGAGCGCGCGACCGACTGGCGCGGCAACAACAACATCGCCGAAAGCATCTTCGCGCAGATGGCCGAGGAGGAGCATCCGTGCCCGTCCTGGATCGTCTGCGGCGCGGGGACCGGCGGCACGTCGGCGACGATCGGGCGCTTCATCCGATACTGCCGCCACGACACCAAATTGTGCGTCGCGGACCCGGTGCACTCGGTGTTTCACCGCTATTTCGAGGATCGCTCGGTGGTCGCGTTGCCCGAGGGGTGCGCGTCGCGGATCGAGGGGATCGGACGGCCGCGGGTCGAGCCGAGCTTCGTGCCGAGCGTGATCGACCGGATGATCGCGGTCGAGGACGCCGACAGCATCGGTGCGATGCGCGCGCTGTCCGACCGGCTCGGCCGGCGCGTCGGCGGCTCGACCGGGACCAACCTCTGGGCCTGCGCGCAGATCGTCGAGGAGATGGCGGCGGCGGGCGAGACGGGCAGCATCGTCACGCTGTTGTGCGATGGCGGCGATCGCTATGGCTGCACCTATTACGACGACGCATGGCTCGACGATCGCGGGGTCGCGTGGACCGGAGCGGCGGCGCGGATGACGCAATTTCTGGGCTGAGTAACCAATGACTACATGGCAGTTCTGGATCGATCGTGGCGGTACGTTCACCGACGTCGTCGCGCGGCAACCGGACGGGCGGATCGTCACGGCCAAGCTGCTGTCCGAAGATCCCGAGCGCTACGGTGATGCGGCGGTCGAGGCGATCCGGCGGTTGACCGACGGGGCGGATGTGCCGCTCGAACTGCGGATCGGCACGACGGTCGCGACCAACGCTCTGCTCGAGCGCAAGGGCGAGCCGACCTGCCTCGCGATCACGCGCGGGTTTGGCGACGCGCTGCTGATCGGCCACCAGGAGCGGTCCGATATTTTCGCGCGCGACGTGAACCGTCCGCCGCCTTTGTTCGCGCAGGTGGTGGAGATCGACGAGCGGGTCGGGGCGAAGGGCGATGTGCTCCGGCCGCTCGACGGCGATGCGGCGCGCGCGGGCTTACAGGCTGCTTTTGATAGCGGACTGCGCGCCGTCGCGATTGTTCTTGTGCACGGTTACCGCTTCACCGCGCACGAGGAGGCCCTGGCGGCAATCGCGGCCGAGATCGGCTTCACGCAAATCTCGGTAAGCCACCGCGTCGCGCCGCTGATCAAGCTGATCGGGCGGGGTGATACGACCGTCGTCGATGCGTATCTGTCGCCGGTCGTCGATCGCTATGTCGCGGGCCTGAGCAACGCTCTGGGGCAGGGCGCGCTGTTCATGCAGTCGTCGGGCGGACTGGTCTACGGCGCAGGCTTTCGCGGCAAGGACGCGATCCTGTCGGGTCCCGCTGGCGGCATCGTCGGCATGGCCGCGACCGCGCGCGAGGCCGGGTTCGAGCATGTCATCGGCTTCGACATGGGCGGCACCTCGACTGACGTGTCGCACTATGCCGGGACGTACGAGCGCGACACCGAGACGCTGATCGCCGGCGCCCGCATCCGCGCGCCGATGCTGCGGATCCACACGGTGGCGGCAGGCGGCGGCTCGATCTGTTGGTTCGATGGCGAGCGGTTGATCGTCGGCCCCGAGAGCGCAGGCGCGGTGCCGGGGCCGGCGTGTTACCGCCGCGGTGGGCCGCTGACGGTGACCGACTGCAATGTGATGCTGGGGAAAGTGCGGCCAGAGTTCTTCCCGGCGCTGTTCGGACCGGCGGGCGACCAGCCGCTTGATGCGGAGGCGGTGGCCGCTCGGTTTGCGGAGCTGCCGCTCGATCCGCAGGTCGCAGCGGAGGGGTTCGTCGCGGTCGCGGTGGCGAACATGGCGAATGCGATCCGCACGATCTCCGTCGCGCGCGGGCATGACGTAACGCGTTATACGCTAGCATGCTTCGGTGGAGCCGGAGGGCAGCATGCGTGCCTCGTCGCCGATGCGCTGGCGATGGACCGAGTGATGATCCACCCGCTGGCCGGCGTGCTGTCGGCGTACGGCATGGGGCTCGCCGATCGCCGGGTCCTCCGCGAAGCGACGTCGGGGGCGGCGTTCGCGGACTATGCCGGGATCACGCAGGCGCTGGACAGTCTGGCGGAAGCAGCGCGCGACGCGCTAATGGCGCAGGGTGTCACGGCGGACGACGTTCGGATCGAACGCCGCGTGCATCTGCGTCGAGGCCAGACCGACCACACCATCGAACTCGATCTCGACGAACCGGCAGCGATGATCGCCGCATTCGATGCCGCGCACATCGCGCAGTTCGGTTTCGCCAGCGAGGCACCGCTGGTCGCCGACCGGATCGTCGCCGAGGCGATCGCCGAGAGCCCGCCGATCGATGCCGCGCTGGTCGCGTTCCCCGAAGAGCTAGCCGCGCCCCTGTCCGTCGCCCCCGTCTACATGGCGGGCGCATGGCACGACACGCCCGTCCTGGCTCGCGCAGGCCTCCCCGCCGGCCACGCCATCGATGGCCCGGCACTGATTCTCGACAGCGTCTCGACCACCATCGTCGAGCCCGGCTGGCGCGCGCGCGTCGATCCGATCGGCAATCTGATCCTCGACCGCATCGCGCCCCGTGTCGGCGCGAGTATCGGTACTGAATCCGATCCGGTGCGCCTCGCAATCTTCGCCGGTCTGTTCATGAGCATTGCCGAGGAAATGGGCGCCGCGCTCCAGCGCTCCGCCGCATCGGTCAACATCCGCGAACGCCTCGACTTCAGCTGCGCGCTGTTCGACGCGCACGGCAAACTCGTCGCCAACGCGCCGCACATCCCGGTCCATCTGGGCTCGATGGGCGAAAGCATCCGCACGATCATCGACGCGCGAGGCGGCGGCGCGGACGGCCGCGGTATCCGCCGCGGCGACGCCTACGCGCTCAACGCCCCCTATCGCGGCGGCACGCATCTGCCCGACATCACCGTTATCATGCCGGTCTTCACAGACGATAACGACGCCCCAGCCTTCTTCGTCGCAGCCCGCGGTCATCATGCGGACGTCGGCGGCATCACCCCAGGATCAATGCCCCCCGAAAGCCGGTCGGTCGAGGAAGAGGGCGTGCTGCTCGACGACGTGCTGGTGGTCGACGAAGGCGGTTTCCTCGAAGCGGAACTGCGCGCGGTGTTCGCGTCCGGCCCTTATCCCGCGCGCAATATCGACCAGAACATAGCCGATCTCGCCGCGCAGTTGGCCGCCTGTACGCGCGGCGCGACCGGTCTCACACGGCTCGCGAACGAGTACGGTGCCGACGTCGTCGCAGCGTACATGGAGCACGTGCAGGCCAACGCCGACGCCGCAGTCCGCCGCCTGATCGCAACGCTAGACGATGGCGCGTTCGCCTATGAGATGGACGACGGCGCAGTCGTCCGCGTGGCAGTCCGAGTCGACCGCGAGGCCGGGACAATGGTCATCGACTTCGCCGGCACCAGCGAGCAGCGTCCGACCAACTTCAACGCCCCCGTCTCGATCGTCCGCGCGGCCGTGCTCTACGTCGTCCGCGCACTGATCGACGAGGCCGTGCCGCTCAACGACGGCTGCCTGCGCGGCGTGACGATCCGCGTGCCCGAGGGCTCGATGCTCAACCCTCGATATCCGGCTGCGGTCGTCGCCGGCAACGTCGAGACCAGCCAGGTCGTCACCGACGCGCTGTTCGGTGCGCTCGGTGCGATGGCGGCGAGCCAGGGGACGATGAACAACTTCACCTTCGGCAACGACACGCACCAATATTACGAGACTATTGCGGGAGGAGCAGGTGCTGGCCCCGGCTTCGACGGCGCGTCGGTGATCCAGACGCACATGACCAACAGCCGCCTCACCGACCCGGAAATCTTTGAGACGCGCTTCCCGGTGTTGCTGGAGGAATTCTCGATCCGCCGCGGCTCGGGCGGGGCAGGCGCGCACCACGGCGGCGACGGCGCGACGCGACGAGTCCGGTTCCTCAAGGACATGACTGCCTGCATCCTCGCCAACCGCCGCCGCATCCCGCCGTTCGGGATGGCCGGCGGTGACAGTGGCGGACTCGGCTCGGCATCGGTCGAGCGCGCGGATGGCGGCGTCGAACGGCTTGGCTCGACTGCCAAGGTCGACATGCACGCCGGCGACGTGTTCGTGATCGAGACGCCCGGCGGGGGTGGCTTCCGTCAGGCCTGATCGCACTCGCGCCACGCGGGGAAGGACTTTCGGCTGATGGCGGAGGCGGTTGCCGACGTTCGGTAGAGCATTGCGCCTCCTTCTGCCCCCCTTCGCTGAAAGGGAGGGGCGGGGGTGGGTAGGCCGGCTTGGGTCGTGGACGTTCCACGATCCGGAAACCGACCCACCCCCAACCCCTCCCTTTCAGGGAGGGGAGACCTTGCGACGGCTGGTTGCGGTAACGCGACGAACGCGGCACACACGGCATTCGATCAGCCTGAAAGTGAAGCCCATGACCGCATCCCGTTCCCGCGCCCTGTTCGCCCGCTTGCTCGCGGGATCGGTGCTGGCGATCGCAGCGCCCGCCGTGGCGCAGACGACCAACAACGCACCCGGTGCGGCGGCGGCGCGGACCGAGGCTCCCAAGGCGCAGCCGTGGATGAACACTGCGCTGGGCGCCGATGCGCGCGTCGATCTGCTCCTCAAAGAGATGACGCTCGACGAGAAGCTGCAGCTCACCTTCGGGTACTTTGCAACCAATGCCGACTGGCTGAAGACGCCGGTCAAGAACTGGGTCTATCCGAAGGACGGGCTGGCCGCTTCCGCCGGGATCGTGCCGGGTATCCCGCGGCTCGGCATCCCCAGCCAGTGGCAGACCGATGCCGGCGTCGGTGTCGCCAGCCAGCGGGGGCCGACGCCGCGCCTGCGCACCTCGCTGCCCTCCGGGATCGCTACCGCGTCGACCTGGAACCCCGAACTGGCGCAGGCCGGAGGCGCGATGATCGGCAACGAGGCGTTCCTGTCGGGCTTTAACGTGCAGCTTGCGGGCGGGATGAACCTGACGCGCGAACCGCGGAATGGCCGCAATTTCGAATATGGCGGTGAGGATCCGTTGCTGGCGGGCGTCATCACCGGGCACGAGATCAAGGGAATCCAGTCGCAGCACGTCGTATCGACGATGAAGCATTACGCCTTCAACGGGCAGGAGACGAACCGCAACAATATCGATCACAAGATCGGCGAACAGGCTGCGCGCCAGTCCGACCTGCTCGCGTTCGAGATCGCCAACGAGGTCGGCCAGCCCGGCTCGGTAATGTGCTCGTACAACCGCGTGAACGGCCATTATGCGTGCGAGAACGACTGGCTGCTCAACACGGTGCTGAAGCGCGACTGGGGCTTCAAGGGCTATGTCATGTCCGACTGGGGCGCGACGCATTCGACCAGCGAGGCGGCCAATGCCGGGCTCGACCAGCAATCGGGCTGGGCGTTCGATCGCTCGGCGTATTTTGCCGATGCGCTGCGCGAGGCGGTCAACAACGGGCATGTGACTGAGGCGCGCGCGACCGATATGGCGCGGCGCGTACTGTGGGGAATGTTTTCCGTAGGAGCGTTCGACAAGGTCGTGGCGGGCGATCGTGCGACGACGATCGATTACGCCGCCCATGCTGCAGTGACGCGCGCGGATGCGGAGGAGGGCATCGTCCTGCTTAAGAACACCGCGGGGCTGTTGCCGATCGCCAAGACGGCCAGGTCGATCCTGCTGATCGGCGCGCATGCCGATGTCGGCGTTCTGTCGGGCGGTGGTTCGAGCCAGGTCTATTCGCACAATGCGCCGACCAACGGCTTGATCGTGGCGGACGAGTTCCCGAGTGGCTTCCCGGGTCCCAAGACGTATCACGCGTCGCCGCCGATGAAGGCGTTGCAGGCGCTGACCGGTGCGACCGTGACGTATCTCGACGGTAAGGACGTCAAGGCGGCTGCCGCGGCGGCGCGGAAAGCGGACGTCGTCGTCGTGTTCGGCGAGCAGTGGACCGGCGAGTCGTTCGACGTGCCCGACCTGAACCTGCCGGCTGGCCAGAACGCGCTGATCGATGCGGTCGCGCGGGCGAACGCGAAGACGGTGGTCGTGCTCGAAACCGGCGGGCCGGTGGTGATGCCGTGGCTCGGTAAGGTCGGCGCAGTGCTGGAGGCGTGGTACCCGGGCACGGCGGGCGGCGAGGCGATTGCGCGCGTGCTGACCGGCGAGGTCAATCCGTCGGGGCATCTGCCCGCGACCTTCCCCGCTTCGCTCGCACAGCTGCCGCGGCCCAAGCTCGAGGGCGATCCGAAGCTCGACCGCGATTCGCATCCGATGGGCAATTACGACATCGAGGGCGCCGCGGTCGGTTATAAGTGGTTCGATAAGACCGGCGCGAGGCCGCTGTTCCCGTTCGGCTATGGGCTTTCCTATACGAATTTCGCGATGGGTGGTTTGACCGCCGCGCCTCAGGGCAAGGGGATCAAGGCGGGGTTCTCGGTGAAGAACACGGGTGCAGTGCAGGGCAAGGCTGTCGCGCAGGTCTATGTGTCGGGTGCGGGCTGGGAGGCGCCCAAGCGGCTCGGGGCTTTCCGCAAGGTCGATCTCGCGCCGGGTTCCGAGCAGGCTGTTTCGGTGACGATCGATCCGCGATTGCTGGCGACGTTCGATGTCGCGAGCGGTGGGTGGAAGATCGCTGGCGGCGACTACAAGGTGATGCTGGCGACGTCGGCGGCGGATGTCGTGCAGACGGTGACGGTGCGGGTTGCGGCGCAGACGCTGGATCGTGGGGGGAAGTGAGGGCTCGCCCGTTCGTGCCGAGTAGGCGACGAGTAGCTTCGTAGGAGCGTATCGAGACGGCGTATTGAGGGACGGGGTGTCGCGCGGAACCTATACCTCGATACGAGCCCTCGATACGCCCAAGAGGGCTACTCGGTCTCTACTCGGCACGAACGGGTGTGGAGCGGTGTGCCTGACTCGACGCAGATCGGGTGAGGCGACGCTGCCGGAAAGCGGCATAGGGTGAAGGCCGTCGCCAGGCGAATACCCCCCTTACGTCGTACCGTATTCGTCCCCCTCTCTCGTTGGGAGAGGGAAGGGTGGAAGCGATCCCGATCGATTTACCTGATCCTCCCCCGCCAGGGGCAGGTGGCTGGCGCTTGCCAGACGGAGGGGGAGGTAAAGAATCACCGGGGTTGCGTGTCCTCCCCCTCCGTCACCTTCGGCGCCACCTCCCCCTTGCGGGGGAGGATAAGGGCGCTCGGTTATCCCCGCGCCTTCATTGCCGCGATCCGCTCGTCGACGCGGCGTTCCAGGATCGTGAGCGGCATTGCGCCTTCCTTCAGAATGTCGTGGAACTGCTTCAGGTCGAACTTGTCGCCTAGCGCCGCCTTCGCCTTCATCCGTGCGCGCGTCCACGCCATGTGTCCGACCTTGTAGCTGCACGCCTGCCCGGCCTGCGTGCAGTAACGTTCCACCTCGCGCTGCGTACGGGGCCGGGCGAAGCCGGTCGTCGCGACCATGTAATCGGTCGCCTTCTCGCGGCTCCAGCGCTTCGCATGGATGCCGGTGTCGACCACCAGACGCGTTGCGCGGAACAGGAACGACTGGAGATACCCGGCGCGTTCCAGCGGCGACGCATACGCACCGAGTTCATCTGCGAGCTGCTCCGCGTACAGCGCCCAGCCTTCCGAATAGGCCGAGAAGAAGCCGATCTTGCGCAGCGTCGGGATGTCCTTCGATTCCTGCGCGACGCTGATCTGGAGGTGATGTCCCGGCACGCCCTCGTGATAGGTGAGCGACGGCAGCGTGTATTTCGGCCAGTCGCCGACGTCCTTCAGATTGACGAAGTAGATCGCCGGGCGGCTGCCATCGAGCGAGGCGCGGTTGTAATAGCCGTTCGATGCGCCGTCCTGGATCTCGACCGGGACCGCGCGGATTTCGAGCGGCTGCGTCGGCACTTCGGAGAAGGCCTGGGGCAGCTTGGCGTACATCGCCTTGATGCCGTCGTTCAGGCCGGCGATCAGCTCGGTGCGGCCCTCCGCGGTGTTCGCGTAGAGTTGGTCCGGCGTCACGTTCAGCTTCGCCAAGCGCTCGCCTACCGTGCCGGTAGTGAACCCTTGCGACTTCAGGATCGTGTCGAGCTGCGCGGTGATCTCCGCCACCTGCGCTAGGCCGATGCGGTGGACCTCGTCGGGGCTCATCGTCGTGGTGGTCGCCTGGTTCAGTGCCATCGCGTAGATCGCGTCGCCATTGGGCACGCGCCAGATGCCGTCGCCGGGCTTGGTGGTCGGCTTCAGCCGTTCCATCAGCGTGATCTGGCGATCGAGCGCGGGATAAACCTTCGCGTCGACGATCTTGGCGGCGCGGGTCTGCCAGTCGCCGGTGAGGCCCTTCGCCGCTGCACGCTTTACCAGCGACTGGACAATGCTTGACGTGGCCGCCGGCTGGCTGCGCAGTTTCCGCATCTGGCCGAGCGTCAGGTCTAGCGACCAGCCGGGTGCGAGCAGGCCGCGTGCCGCCTCGGCCTGCTGCATTGCGCTCTCTTGGTCGAGCACCGTGCCGAACTGGTCGAGCCGCGACAGATACGCTTCGGCATCCGGGGTGGCGTTGATGGTATGCGCGGTGTTGAGGAAGTCGGGCACCTGGAAATAGGCGCCGCCCTGCTGGAAGATCCGGTAGGGGCGGATCGGGCTGTCCATGCCGAATTTCTCGGGCGCGGCGATCTGCGTGGCGAGCGAGTAGCGCACGACTTCGAGGTTGAGCTTGGCGGCGGGCGACAGGCCCGCGCCATCGTAGCGAGCGAGACTGGCGAGCGCGGCCTTGGTCTCGGCGACGTCGCGTGCACGCTTGTCGGGTGTGCGTGGCGACAATTGCCCCTTCAGGCGTGCGATCGGTCCCTTGTCGAGGCCAAGCGACGTCGCGAGCTCGGGCGACCGCGCGACGCTCGCTTGGAAGATCCGCTCGAAATCGGCGTTGAGCGCGGTATCGCCGCTCGACTGCGCGAAGGCCGACGACGGCAGCAGCGTTGTGGCGAGCGCGGCGACGCCCCCCGATGCGAGGAACTGGCGACGATCCATGACGAATTCTCCCGTGAACTTTGGCGCATTTAAGCGTATCGGCGCGCGGATCGCCAGCGCTTCCGGGATCGGAATCTCGACGCGTCTGCGGCCGGAACCGGCGCGAAACACGCGCATATGGCGAAACCGCGGGAAACTGCCGGAACAAGCGCGGATATCGTCGGTTTGACCCGAGAGCCCGGCGGTGTCCTTACCCCCCCGAAGGATGCCGTCGGGTGTATGCGTAGGTGAGGTAGACGTGCGAGACGAGACATCCAGGCGTGAAGCCGGCAGGCGTGAAGCCGGCGCACGATTGCACGATGTCGGCGAAAGATTGCGCTCGTCCTGGCAGACTCCCACGGACACGATGATCACCGAGGACATCCCGACGCTGCTCACGCGCCTGTCACAGGTGCCGAAGACCCGCAGGAAACCGTAGTTCGATCGGCCCGGCGTGGAGCCGGACCGATTCTATGTCCTGACCTCAGGTTGTCGGCGCGGCGTTCTTCGCAGCGGTTTTCATGGCCTCGATGAGCTTCTTCACTTCCTGGCTGCGGCCGCGTGGCATGATCAGGACGTCGTTGCCGCTCGCGACCACGATCAGGTCCTCGACGCCGACCAGCGAGACGCGGACGCCGTCGCTGCGGACGAAGCAGTTCTTCGTGTCGATCGCCAGCACATCGCCGTCGCCGTGGCTGCGGTGCGCGTTGCCGTTGCCGTCGGTGTCACTGATCGCGTGGAGCGCGTCCCAGCTGCCGACGTCGTTCCAGCCCATCGCGACCGGCACGACCGCGACCCGGTCGGCCTTTTCCATCACCGCGTAATCGATCGAATCGTCGGGTGAGGCGGCGAACGCGACCGCGTCGGGGTAGATGCGAGTCCCTTCGGTACGCGCCTTGTCCATCGCCTCCTGTGTGGCGGTCAGGATGCCCGGATCGAACTGCGCGAGCGCCTCGAGATAGGCGTCGGCGAGGAACAGGAAGATACCGCCGTTCCAGGCGTGATCGCCACTGGCGAGCATCGACTGCGCCTTGTCGAGCGGGGGCTTCTCGACGAACCGCGCGACGCGGTTGACGCCGGGCTGAAGCTCATCGCCGATCTGGATCCAGCCATAGCCGATTTCGGGCGCATCGGGTGCGATCCCGAACGTGACGAGCCAGCCTTGCGTGACGAGCGGCATCGCCGCCTCGATCGCGGCATGGAAGGCCGGAATGTCGCCGATGACGTGGTCCGATGGCATCACCAGCAACGCGTCGCCGCCGCCACCCGCGGCAATCGCGGCGAGCGCGATGGCGGGCGCGGTGTTGCGGCCGATCGGCTCCAGGATCAACGCCTGCGGGGTTGCGCCGGCCTCGGCCAGCTGCTGCTCGACGAGGTCCGCGTGACGCGCATTGGCGACCACGATCGGCGCGGCGAAGCGATCGCCGAACGCGCGGCCCGCGGTCAGCTGCAGCATCGTCTCGTCTGCGGTCAGCGCCAGCATCTGCTTGGGCATTTCGGGGCGCGACATCGGCCAGAGGCGCGTGCCCGAACCGCCTGAAAGAATAACGGGAACGATCTTACGTGCGGTCATGAAGCCTCCTGCTGGCGCCGAGCTATAACGTGGCAATTTCGCGCGCCAATCGCCGAATGATCGGATTGGCATGCAGTCTTCAGGCTTTTTTGGTGTTTTACTGCGAAACGTGGCGTTCAGGTGTCGGAAGCGTTTACACTGGTGCGTCGGGATAGCGGACGATGATACGGCTCTTCAAGCATTACGTACCCTATGCGGTCCTCCTGCTCGGCCTTGTCGATGCGGTGTTGTTGATCGCGTCGGCGGAGATCGGCTGGATCGTCCGCGCACACCAGATCGGCATGGAGGTCGGGCCGATCCACACCCGGATCGCGCAGTTGCTGACGTTCGCGCTCGCATTGCAGGTCTCGCTGGTCGCGGTCGGGGCGTACGGCGTCGCGTCGTTCCTGTCGCTGCGCTTTGCCGCCGCGCGGCTGGCGGTGGCGTTGTCGCTTGGCGTGATGTTCCTGTCGCTGATCTTCTTCCTCGTCCCCCCGCTCGCGCTGTGGCGATCGAACCTGCTGTACGCGACGGTGATTGCGACCGTCCTGCTCGTCACGGTTCGCGCGGTGCTCGGCAAGACGCTCGGCGGCGAGACGTTCAAGCGGCGGATCGTCGTGCTCGGCGCCGGGACGCGCGCCGCTCGGATCGAGACGCTGGCTGCGCAACCGGGCGTGAACTTCGTCGTCGCAGGCTTCGTCCTGATGGGCGAGGCGGACCCGGTCGTCCAAGGCGCGATGCCGCGCGCCGACATCCCCAATCTCGCTGCGCATATCGTCGACCAGAATGCGAGCGAGGTCGTGCTGGCGCTCGACGAACGCCGCAACGCCCTGCCGATGAAGGATCTGCTCCGCGTCCGCACCACCGGCGTGCAGGTCAGCGAGATATCGAGCTTCCTCGAACGCGAGACGGGACGCATCGACCTGAAAAGCGTCAACCCGTCCTGGCTGATCTTCTCCGACGGGTTCGCCTCCAGCCGGATGCTGTCGAGCGTGTTCAAGCGCGCGTTCGACATCGTCGCCAGCGGGCTGCTGCTGGTGGTCACGCTGCCGATCATCCTGCTCACCGCGATCGCGATCAAGCTCGAGTCGAAGGGGCCAGCCTTTTATCGCCAGCGCCGTGTCGGGCTCTACAACGAGGGCTTCGATATCCTGAAGCTGCGGTCGATGCGGCAGGACGCCGAGGTCGCGGGCAAGGCGGTCTGGGCGGCGGAGGACGATCCGCGGATCACGCGGATCGGTCGCTTCATCCGAAAAGTGCGGATCGACGAACTGCCGCAGACCTGGACCGTGCTGAAGGGCGAGATGAGCTTCGTCGGCCCGCGCCCCGAACGCCCGCAGTTCGTCCAGCAGCTCGAGGAGCAGCTGCCGTTCTACGCCGAGCGGCATATGGTGAAGCCCGGGATCACCGGCTGGGCGCAGATCAATTATCCTTATGGCGCGTCGATCGAGGATGCGCGGCACAAGCTTGAATACGATTTGTATTACGCGAAGAATTATTCGCCGTTCCTCGACATGCTGATCCTGTTGCAGACTCTCCGCGTGGTGTTGTGGCCGGCGGGGGCGCGGTGATTTTCGTAGCTGACCGCGCGTGATCGCGACCCTGGTCCTGTGGAGCCATGCGCTTGCCGCGTTGCTGTTCGGCGCGGTGGCGCTTGGGCAGATGCGGCGGCCGAGCGGGCATTGGCCGCATCGCGCATTGCTGGCGGCACTGGTCGCGACGAGCCTGTGGGCGCTCGCAGTCGCGGGGATCGGGGCGCAGGACATCGCGACTCGCGTCGCGGCGAGCGTTCGCGATGTCGCCTGGCTCGGGTTCATGCTGGCAATGGTGCGGCGCGACCGTACGGGCAACCGGGCGCTGGACGCGGTGTATCTGGTGGTGATGACGCTCGCCGGTGCGGCGGCACTGCTCGCGTTCGTGGAAATGGCCGTGGTACATGACGAGGCGTTCGCCGCGGTGGCATCCGCGCGCGCGATGCTTGGCATGATGGGGGCGGTGAGCGCGCTGGTCCTCACGCATCACCTGTATCAGGCCGCGCCGGCATCGCGGGGCGGCGTGCGGCTGGTGATGCTGGCGCTTGCCGCGATGTGGGGCGTCGACCTGTTGGTGGCGGCCTTGGCCTATGCCTCGACGGTGGCGGCGCCGATCGCGTTCGTCGCGCGGGGCGTCGTGATGATCGGTGTCGCGGCTCTGCTCGTCGTCGGCGTGCACCGCAGCGGCGAGTGGACGCTCGCCTTGTCGCGACCGATCGCGGTGCGAGCCTTGTCGGCGATCGCGCTGGTCCTCTACGCGGGCATCACTGCGCTAGCGACTGCCGTCGTCGCCAGCCTTGCCGGGCCCTATGCGCGGGTGGCGCAGACGGCGATCGTGTTCGGCGCGACGGCGATGGTGGTGGCGCTGCTTTCGACGCCCTGGTTGCGGGCATGGGCCAAGGTGAAGGTGGCCAAGCATTTGTTTCGCCACCGCTATGACTACCGTGCCGAGTGGCAGCGCTTCACCGATACGCTGGGCCGACCCGATTCCGGCGCGGAGTCGCTCGATTGTCGCGTGGTGAAGTCGATCGCCGACCTGACCGACTCGCCCGGGGGGCTGTTGCTGGTGCCCGATGGAGCGTCGCTGGGGCCGGGCGCGACGTGGAACTGGATTGGCATCGCCGATGGTCCGCGTGACGAGACGTTGGCGCGGTATCTCGCGCAGCACGCGCGGATCGTCGAACTGGACCGCGTCCGCGCCGGTACCGCGCCAGGCGGCGACGTGACGAGCGTTCCGGGCTGGCTCCGCGACTGTCCCGAGGCGTGGGCGATCGTGCCTCTGGTGCACGGCGGCACGCTGGTTGGCGCGATCGTGCTGGCGCGCCCACCGGTCGACCGGGCGCTCGACTGGGAGGATTTCGACCTGCTCCGAGTCGCGGGTCGGCAGGCTGCGAGTTACCTTGCCGAGGATCGCGCGCATGCGGCACTGGCGGATGCGGCGCGGTTCGATGAGTTCAATCGACGGTTTGCGTTCATCCTGCACGACATCAAGAACCTCGTCAGCCAGTTGACGCTGGTTGCGCGCAACGCAGAGCGGCACGCTGACAACCCCGATTTCCGCGTCGACATGGTCGCCACCCTCAAGGACTCGTCCGATCGCATGAACGCGCTGCTCGCCCGCCTTTCGCAGCACGGACCCGTCCGGGGCGAACCGCTCCAGCCGCTCGACGTCACCGCGATCGTCGAGCGGGTCGCGACCGGCCGAAAGGCGCAGCACCCGATCGTCGCGCGCGGCGGTCCCGCCTGCGCGCTGGGGCACGCGGCCCGACTCGAACAGGTGCTAGGGCAGCTCGTCCAAAACGCGGTCGAGGCTAGCGCTGCGGATGCGCCCATCCTGTTGACGGTCGAGAAGATCGGCGAACAGGTCGCGATCGACGTGATCGACCAGGGCTATGGCATGACGCCGGGCTTCGTCCGTGACCAGCTGTTCAAGCCGTTCGTGTCGTCCAAGCCCGCCGGCTTCGGGATCGGCGCGTTCGAGGCGCGGCAACTGGTGCACGCGATGGGTGGCGCGCTCGACGTCGCGAGCCGGGAGGGTGAGGGCACGCGCTTCCGTATTCTGTTGCCCGCAGTTGCGGCGCTGGAGGTGGCGGCGTGAGCGGAAACGAGCGCCCCGTCCTGCTGATCGTCGAGGACGACCTCGGGTTGCAGCGGCAATTGCGCTGGGCGTATGAGGGCTATGAGATCGTCGTCGCGAGCGATCGGGCGCAGGCGCTCGATGCGGTGCGCGCGCATGAGCCTGCGGTCGTCACGCTCGATCTCGGCCTGCCGCCCGATCCGGACGGAGTCACCGAAGGGTTTGCCACGCTGCACGACATCCTCGCGATGAAGCCGGATACCAAGGTGATCGTCGCCTCGGGGCACGGCGCGCGCGACAGTGCGTTGCAGGCGATCGCCGACGGCGCCTGGGATTTCTATGCTAAGCCGATCGACATCGACGCGCTTGGCATGATCGTCAGCCGTGCGTTTCATGTCCATGCGCTTGAGACCGAGAACCGCAGGCTTGCCGCGCGGATCGACGCGGGCGGGTTCGGCGGGTTGATCAGCGCTTCGCCCGAAATGGTGGTGGTCACGCGCACGCTGGAGCGGGTCGCCCCCGCCAATGTCTCGGTGATGCTGCTCGGGGCGAGCGGCACCGGCAAGGAACTGCTGGCGCGTGGACTGCACGATGCGTCGCCGCGGTCGCGGGGGAATTTCGTCGCGATCAACTGCGCGGCGATCCCCGAGACTTTGCTCGAAAGCGAGCTGTTCGGTCATGAGAAGGGCGCGTTCACCGGCGCGGTGAAGACGACCGAGGGCAAGATCGAGCAGGCTGGGGGCGGGACGCTGTTCCTCGACGAGATCGGCGACGTGCCGCTCGCGCTGCAGGTGAAGCTGTTGCGGTTCCTCCAGGAGCGCGTGATCGAGCGGGTCGGCGGGCGCAAAGCGATCCCTGTCGATACGCGCATCGTCTGCGCGACTCACCAGAATGTCGACGCGATGGTCGCGGACGGACGGTTCCGCGAGGATCTGTATTACCGGCTCGCGGAGATCGTCGTGCGGATACCGACATTGGCCGAGCGGACCGGCGACGCGGTGCTGCTCGCGCGGCACTTCGTCACGCGCTATGCTCGGACGATGAACCCCGTCGTCACCGGCCTTGCCCCCGATGCGCGCGCCGCGATCGACGGCTGGGGCTGGCCGGGCAACGTCCGCGAGCTGGAGAACCGGATCAAGCGCGCGGTCATCATGGCCGACGGCAAGCTCGTCACGGCGGCCGATCTCGACCTCGACGGCAAGGGCGAGGAGGCCGCCGCGCTCAACCTGCGTGCGGCTCGCGAACTTGCCGACCGGAAGGCGATCCGCCATGCGCTGGCGCGCGCCGACGGCAATATCTCGGGCGCATCGCGGTTGCTTGGGATCAGCCGTCCGACCTTGTACGACCTCCTGAAAAGCTATGATCTCCATGCCTGAGACCGGATCCGCGGCGACGCACACGCATCGTTATCCGTTGCTGAGCCGGGGCCGGCGTCGGCGCCTGAAAATGCGCGGCGTCGTTACCGCGAGATATACACGCTTGGTTGCGATCGGCGTCCTGTGTCTGCTGATCGTCGGTATCGCGATCGCCCTCGCGACCCGTCCGCCACGGCCAGATGCGCGCCGGTCGCTGGTCGACAGCCTGACGACGCTGGCAGCAGGGAACTACAGTGCCGCGCGGACCAACGCGCAGGCCGCGATCAAGGCTGCCCCGACGTTGGGGATCGCGCATGCGGTGCTGGCGCGCGCGTATCTCGAACTGGGCGACGGGCTTGCGGCGGAGGCGGAACTGGCGCGGGCGACCGACGCGGGGTTGCCCGCGGATCGCCTGCATCAACTTCAGGCACATGCGCGATTGCTGCAGGGCGACCCCGATGGCGCGATCGACGAGGCGGCGCAGGCGCAACCGCGGTATGCCGGGTACGCCGCGCGGATCCAGGCGCGGGCGCTCGCGTCGCAAGGCAAGCCGGTAGAGGCGCAGGCGGTGCTTTGGGCGCTGCTCGATCGGGTGCCGAACGATGGCGCGGCGTGGACGGATCTTGGCCGTATCCGGTTGACGGCGGGCGATGTCGGCGGTGCGTCGGTCGCTGCGGCGCGCGCGGTGACGCTGGCGCGGGGCGAACCGGCGGCGCTGACGTTGCAGGGGGAGGTGATCCGCAGCCGCTACGGCCTGGTTGCCGCGCTGCCGTGGTTCGAGGCGGCGTTGCAGCGCGACGCCTATTATCACCCCGCGCTGATCGAATATGCCGCGACGCTGGGCGAGGCAGGGCGGAATGCCGACATGCTGGCGGCGACGCGTCGCGCGCTGCTGGCGCGGCCGGGCAGCCCGCAGGCGTTGTACCTCCAGGCGGTATTGGCAGCACGCGCGGGACGCGTCGATCTGGCGCGCGGGCTACTGCAACGAACTGGCGGCGCGGTTGCCGGCTTGCCGGGTGCTATGCTGCTGTCGGGCAGTCTCGACTATGCGGAGGGGAAGTTCGAACAGGCGGCGGTCACGTGGCGACAGTTGGTCGCGATCCAGCCGCTCAACGTGACCGCGCGCCGACTGCTGGGCGCGGCGCTGCTCCGGTCGGGGGATGCGCAAGGGGCATTGGGCGTGCTGCGGCCGATCGGGCTGCGCTCCGATGCGGACAGTTACGCGCTGACGGTGATCGCGCGGGCGTTCGAGGCGACCGGGGATACCTCGACCGCGGCGCAATTCCTTGATCGTGCAACGGGGGGGCGGACGGCGCCTTCTGCGATCTTCGGTACGGACGATTCGGTCGGCGCATTGTTGGCCGTGGCCGATGCTGCGTCGAATGACCCGACCTATGTGCTGGGGGTGATCCGCGGCCAGATCGCGCGTGGGGATACTGCCGGCGCGATCGCTCGGGCGCGTGCGCTCGTCGCGGCGGGCCCCGGTGCGCCGGCCGCGCAGCTGGCACTTGGGGACGCACTGGTCGTTGCCGGGCGCTATCCCGAGGCGGCCGGCGTCTATGCGCGTGCCGCGGATCTGTCGTTCGACGAACCGACGATGCTGCGTCTGGTCGATGCGCTTGGTCGAGCCGAGCGCGCGCAGGACGCAGCGGCCTCGTTGGCGCTGTATCTGTCGCAGAACCCGCAAAGCCTGACCGGGCTGCGTCTGCTCGGGCATTGGCAGGTTGCGTCGGGGGATTGGGACAAGGCGATCGAGACGCTGGAAGGCGTGCGGCGACGGGTCGGCAATCGCGATGGCGGCGTCTTAATCGATTTGGCGCTTGCCTATGCGGGCAGTGACGATGGCGCCATCGCGGTGCGCTACGGCAAGGCTGCGTACAGCCTCGCGCCGATGAACGCGGCCGCGGCGGATGCTTACGGCGTCGCCCTTGCCGCGAGCGGGAATAGTGATGGTGCGCGCCAACTGCTAGACAAGGCCGTCCGACTCGCGCCGGGGGACGCTGCGATCGCGGGCCATCGCCGACAACTCGGCTGAACGCTACCGGTCCTGCCTTCGGAACCCTTGCCTCTGGGAAGGCGTATCGTCAGAAGCCGCGCATGACCGATCCGCTGGACCGCATCGCCGCCGCGCTTGAGCGCTTGTCGCCGCCCCCGCCGCCGGCTGCCGATCCGCGCGCGCATCCTGCGTATGTCTGGCGTGGCGGGGTGCTCCAGCCGGCGCGCGGGTTTGCGCCGCTGCCGCTCGATATGCTTATCGGTGTCGATCGCCAGAAGGCGTCGCTGCTGGCCAATCTGCGCCATCTCGCGGCGGGGCATGCCGCGCAGGACGTTCTGCTGTGGGGCGCGCGAGGAACCGGCAAGTCGGCGCTCGTTAAAAGTGCGGTGGCTGACGTGCAGGGTTCGGGCGGCGACATTGCGCTGGTCGAGGTCACCGAGCTTGCCGGACTGCCGACGCTGTTCGCAGCCTTGACGCAGGTGAGGCGCGCGTTCGTCGTATTCGTCGACGATCTAGGGTTCGACGTGCCGGCCGAGGCGCGGGCGGTTCGGTCAATGCTGGAGGGTGGGGCGGAACCCCGGCCTGCCAATGTCCGATTGCTGGTGACCGCCAATCGACGGCATCTGGCGCCGCGGGACCTCGCCGAACAGGAACGTGCGATCAATCCGCGCGATTCGGCGGACGATCATCTGGCGCTATCGGATCGCTTTGGCCTCAGCCTTGGCTTTCATGCACTTGATCAGGAAGGGTATCTTGCGATCGTTGCGGCCTATGCGGCGACACATGATCTGGAGTTCGAACCGGGCGAGGCCATCGGTTGGGCTACACGTCGGGGCAGCCGCTCGGGCCGCGTCGCGTGGCAATATATCGTCGATCTAGCCGGTCGCGCCGGCAAGGCGTTGTAATCTCAAAACGGTGGGCCGGTGCCGAAGCACCGGCCCGGCAACATCAGTTGCTGTCCGAATCGTCGTTGTTGTCGTTGACGATGGCGATAACGCCGATCGCTGCAACGCCAGCTACGATCAGGAGGGCGAAGATGCCGCCGCCGCCTGCGAGCTCGTTCTTGCCGGACGTTGCCGAGCCAACGCGTGCGTTCGCAACCGACAGGCTGGCAGGAGCAGCCGACGCTGCAACCGAGGTGGTCATCATTGCAACGGCAAGTGCGCCGCCGGTAAGGGCCTTGAGCTTCATATACATCTCCGCATTAAACAAACAGAACTGCCGCAACGCAGCAATCGCACCGTGGTTCCCGTATTGACCGAAGAGGGAAACGTCCAGCTAAATCTAGTTCAAGAAGTTCCCTCAACCATTTCTGCAAGCTCGAGCCAACGCAGCTCCGCGGCCTCCTTTTCGGCGCGCGCAGCATCCATGGCCTTGGTCAGCTTCGCGAACGTCGCATTGTCGCGCATGTAGAGGTCGGGCTTCGCCAGCTTGACCGCATCGGCTGCCATCTGCGCGTCGAGTTCCTCGATTCGCTTGGGCAGCATCTCGTAGTCGCGCTGGTCCTTGTAGGTCAGTTTCGCGCGGGGCGCCGCAGCGACGGGGGCGGTCGCCGCGACCTTCTTCGAAGCACGCTTGCCGGTCGTCGTCGACACGCGACGCTTTTCCCAATCCTCGTAGCCGCCCGCGACCACGTCGACCGTGCCCGAACCGTCGAGACCGAGCGTGATCGTCACGGTGCGGTCAAGGAAGTCGCGGTCATGGCTGACGATCAGCACGGTGCCGTCGTAATCGCCGATCACCTCCTGCAACAAATCGAGCGTCTCGAGATCGAGGTCGTTGGTCGGCTCGTCGAGCACCAGCAGGTTGGACGGCTTGGCGAACTCACGCGCCAGCAAAAGCCGCGAGCGCTCACCACCCGACAGCGAGCCGATCTTCGCGTCGACCATGTTAGGGTCGAACAGGAAGTCTTTCAGATAGCCGTGGATGTGCTTCCGAACGCCGAGCACGTCGATCCATTCGCCGCCATCGACGACGACTTCGCGGACCGTCTTCTCGGGTGCCATCAGGCTGCGCTGCTGGTCGATCACCACCGCGTCCAGGGTCTGCGCGAGCTTGATCGATCCGCTGTCGGGCTGGATCTCGCCCGTCAGCAGCTTGAGCAAGGTCGACTTGCCCGCACCGTTGCGGCCGACGATTCCTATGCGGTCTCCTCTGGTCACACGTAGCGTCAGGTCGCCGATGATCGTGCGGTCGCCGTATACCTTGGTGACGTTCTTCGCGTCGATCACGACCTTCGACTTGGTGTCGTCGCTGGCGGTCGTCAGGTTTGCCGAGCCCTGCGGCCCGATCATCGAGGCGCGTTCGGCGCGCATTTCGTGCAGCTTGGTGAGGCGGCCCTGGTTGCGCTTGCGCCGGCCGGTGACGCCGCGGAGCAGCCAATGCTCCTCGAGCTTGAGCCGCGCGTCGAGCTTCTCGGCCTGGCGCTGTTCCTCGGCATAGACCTGCTCGGTCCAGGCCTCGAACCCGCCGAAGCCGATCTCCGCACGACGGATCGCACCGCGATCGAGCCACAAGGTCTGCTTGGTGAGGCGGGTCAGGAAGGTGCGGTCATGGCTGATCACGACGAACGCGCCGCGGAAGCGCTTGAGCCAGTCCTCGATCCATTCGATCGCACCGATGTCGAGATGGTTGGTCGGCTCGTCGAGCAGCAGCACGTCGGGGTCCTGCGACAGCGCCCGGACGATCGCCGCGCGGCGCCGCTCGCCACCTGACGCGGAAGCCGCCTCGCGCGACAGGTCGATGCCGAGCTGGTCGGCGATCGAATCCGCCTCGTAGTTCACCGGCGCATCGTCGCCCGCCATCACGTAATCGCGCAGCGTGGCGAAACCGCGCAGATCGGGCTCCTGCTCGAGGATGACGACGCGAGTGCCGGGGACGATCGTCCTGCGGCCCTCATCCGCCTGGACGCTGCCGCCGAGCAATTTTAGCAAGGTCGTCTTGCCGGCGCCGTTGCGGCCGATCAGCGCGAGCCGGTCGCGCGGTCCGATATGGATGTCGAGATTGCGAAAGAGCCATCCCGAGCCCTGGACGAGTCCGAGGCCTTCGAATGCTAAGATTGGTGCTGCCATGTTCGCGCCACGTAGGGGGGCGAAGTGATGCAGGCAAGTTACACCGCGCGGGCATCGTGCTGTCGGCGGCCTGTCGCGATCATTCACAGGCTGTTCAATGCGGGAGGCCTATGCCACCGCCATGAAGATGCTGCTTTTCCTTGCAACCCTGGCCGCTGCGCCGTTTCTGATGGGTGCCGCACCCATGCTGGCGGGCGAGCCCCCGCAGCGCCGCAGCGACCAGATGTCGGCGTTGCAGGCGCGCAAGACCGGAGCGCCGTCTTTGCGCGAGATCGAGTCGCGTGTGATCCCGACGATGCGGGGCGCGCAGTATCTCGGCTCGGACTATGATTCGGGCAGCGCCATTTACACGCTGAAATTCCTGCGCGATGGAACCGTCATCTGGGTCGACGTCGATGGCCGTAACGGCCAGATCGTCGGCCGCACGGGTCGCTGAACACTGTAATCGAGAGGATTGTCATGCGCGTTCTGATCGTCGAGGACGAGCCGAATCTCGGCCAGCAATTGAAGAATACCCTGGAAGGGGCCGGCTATGCGATCGATCTCGCGGTCGATGGCGAGGAAGGGCATTTCCTCGGCTCGACCGAGAATTACGACGCGGTCGTGCTCGACCTCGGCCTGCCGGAAATCGACGGGCTGACGGTGCTCGATCGCTGGCGCAAGGAGGGCAAGACGATGCCCGTGCTGGTGCTGACCGCGCGCGACAGCTGGTCGGACAAGGTCGCGGGCCTCGATGCGGGCGCGGACGATTACGTCGCCAAGCCGTTCCAGAGCGAGGAGCTGATCGCGCGTCTTCGTGCGCTGATCCGTCGTGCTTCGGGCAATGCTTCGTCCGAGCTGACTGCGGGTGACATTCGCCTCGACACGCGCAGCGGCAAGGTGACGCGCGCCGGCGAGCCGGTGAAGCTGACGGCGCAGGAATACAAGCTGCTGAGCTATCTGCTGCACCACAAGGGCAAGGTCGTCAGCCGCACCGAGCTGATCGAGCATATCTACGACCAGGATTTCGATCGTGATTCGAACACGATCGAGGTGTTCGTGACGCGCATCCGCAAGAAGCTTGGCCAGGACGTGATCACGACGATCCGTGGGCTTGGCTACAGCCTCGAAGATCCGGACGCCTGATCGGCTGACGATGGACAGCGCGCCGGTCACAGACACGCCGATAGCGGACGGGCCGATCCGCGTGCCTGCCGCGGTCAAGGGATCGCTGTCGCGGCGGATGATCCTGATCGCGGCGGTGTGGATCGGCGTGCTGCTCAGCGGCGGTGGGTTCGCGCTCGACCGGGTGCTGTCCGCGGCGGTGACGCGCAATTTCGACGACCAACTGGAATATGTGCTGCGGTCGCTGCTTAATTCGTCCGAGATCGGCCCCGACGGCGAGGTGATCTTCTCGCGCGAGGCGGCGGCCGACCAGCGCTTCGTCGAGCCGTATTCAGGGCTGTACTGGCAGGTGTCGGGCAAGGGTCGCGAGGATTTCCCGTCGCGTTCGCTGTGGGATCGGCGGCTCGCGTTCGGCGGGACGCATGACGACCGCAACGCGCATTTCTACGACAGCACACAGTTTCCGGACGAGAAGCTTCGCGTCGTCGAGCGGGACGCGGTGATCCCCGGGTCGAAGGTGCATTGGCGCTTCCAGGTGGCGCAGAGCCGCGACGGGCTCGATGCGCAGATCACGACGTTGCGGCGGACGCTGGTGCGGAGCTTCGCGCTGCTCGCGCTCGGGCTGATCGTGATGGCGGCGCTGCAGACGTTCTACGGGCTGTGGCCGCTGCGGCGGGTGCGCGAGGAGATCGCGCGGATGCGGGCGGGCCAGTCGAACCGCGTGTCGAGCGCGATGCCGGTCGAGGTCGCGCCGATGGTCGAGGAACTCAACGCGCTGATCGAGCATAACGAGCGGCAGGCGGAGGAGGCGCGACGCCATGCCGGCAACCTCGCGCACGCGCTGAAGACGCCGCTGACGGTGATCATGAACGCGGCGACGGCGCAGTCGGACGATCTGGCCGACACGGTCATCCGCGAGGCGCGGACGATGCGGCGGCAGGTCGACCATCACCTCGCGCGGGCGCGGGCTGTAGGGCGTCGTGGGTCTGCGCATAGCCGTGCGGATGTTTGGCCGAGCCTGGAGTCGGTCGAGCGGGCTGTCGGTCGGCTGTACCGGCATGTCCGGATCGACGTGACCGGGCCGCGTGGGCTTCAGGTCCATGTCGAGCGGCAGGATCTTGACGAGATGCTCGGCAACCTGATCGAGAACGCGGCGAAGTACGGAGGCGGCAGCGTGTTCGTGACGGTCGGCGCGCAGTCGGGCTTCGTCGAGTTCCTGGTCGAGGACGACGGCGTCGGCATTCCGGAAGAGGAGCGGGTGCGTATCTTCGATCGGGGTGTGCGGCTGGATACGGGGAAACCGGGGACCGGGCTGGGGCTGGCGATCGTGCGGGACGTGGCGGAGATCTACGAGGGGACGGTCGCGCTTGAGGAGAGCGAGGATCTTGGTGGGTTGCTGGTGCGGCTGAGGTTGCCAGCAGCTAATTAAATCGGCCCGTCAAACGCCTAATTTCCGTTCGTGCTGAGCGAAGTCGAAGCACCGTCGTTTTGGGCATGTCCTTCGACTTCGTTCAGGACGAACGGGGGTTTAGAACTCCCCCCGTATGGTCACCCCCGCGAGCGCGCCTGCCGATACGTCCCCAGCACGCGCAGCCATTTCGAGTGGAACCCCAGTTCCTCCAGCGCATGGTCGAGGTTCGCGTCGCCCGGCTTCCCCACGACATCCGCATAGAATTCCGTCGCGGAGAAGCTGCCGTTGCGCTGGTAGCTTTCGAGCTTGGTGATGTTCACCCCGTTGGTCGCGAACCCACCGACCGCCTTGTAGAGCGCGGCGGGGACGTTCCTGACCTCGAAGATCAGCGTCGTCATCCATTCGCCGCCAACCGGTTCCTGTGCCGCGGGAGGCTTGCCGCCGCGCGCCAGCACGACGAACCGCGTCGTATTGTGGTCCGCATCGGCGATGTCGGTCGCGAGCAGTTCGAGACCATACAGCGCCGCAGCAGCGGGCGGTGCGAGTGCGGCGATCGCGGGGTCGGCCAACTCCGCCACCACTGCCGCGGCGCCTGCGGTGTCGGGATAGCTCACCGGCTCGATCCCGTGCGCCTTCAGCCAGTGCCGACACTGCCCCAGTGCCTGCGGATGGCTCATCGCCTTGCGGATGCCGTCGCGCGGGCCGCAGGCCATTAGTGCGTGGCGGATCGGCAGGAAATGCTCGCCGGTGATCACGAGGCCCGATTCGGGGAGCAGGAAGTGGATGTCGGCGACGCGGCCATGCAGCGAATTCTCGATCGGGATGATCGCGCAATCGGCGCGGCCGTCCTTCACGGCGTCGATCGCGTCGGAGAAATCGAAACTGGGCAGGGGCAGGCCGTCCGGGAACGCCTCGACCGCGGCGACATGGCTGTTCGCGCCCGGTGCACCCTGGAACGCGACGGCGCGCGCGGGCTCGGCGGCGGCGGCGTCGGTCATCCGCGCGACGATCGGGCGGGCGGGTGCGGCGAAGTTTTCCATGCGCCGAGCGCCTAAAGCGCGCTGCCTGCCTGTTCAAGCCGCGTAAAGCGCCGCCGCCCGCCATATACCCGCCCTTCAAGCGCGGCTTGCGGTGCGCGCTCGCGTTTTCTATGGCTATCCCAAACAGAACAGGGCGGATGCACAAGATGGACAATCGGACCAATACGATCGCCGGCTGGGTGCTCGCAGGCTGTGGTGCGGCGCTCGGGCTGTCGATCGTCGGCGGGATGATGTTCCACGGCGAGCGCCCCGAGAAGATGGGCTATGCGATCGAGGGCGTCGTCGCCGAGGGCGGCGAGGGTGCGGCCGCCGAAGTGCCGATCGCCTCGCTGCTGCCGACCGCCGACGCCGCCAAGGGCGCCGAAGTGTTCAAGAAGTGCGCCGCCTGCCACACCATCAACCAGGGCGGCGCGAACGGCGTCGGCCCGAACCTGTACGGCACGGTCGGCGAGGAAATCGCCAAGGGCAAGGCCGGGTACGCCTTCTCGTCGGCGCTGGCAGGGGTCGGCGGCAAGTGGGACTTCGACAAGCTGAACGCGTGGCTGACCTCGCCGCGCAAGTTCGCGCCGGGGACGAAGATGACGTTTGCGGGGCTCGGGAATGCGCAGGATCGCGCAAACGTGATCCTGTATCTGAACCAGCAGGGCTCGAACCTGCCGTTGCCGGCGGCTCCTGCGGCTGGCGCTGCTCCGGCGGCCGGCAAGGATGCCGCGGCGAAGGATCAGCCCGCGACCGCGAATGCGGCGGAGGCAGCGGCAACGAAGGGTGCACCCACCGCGGACATCGCCAACACCGGCACACCCGCCTCCGGCGCGCCGTCGGTCGATCCCGAAGCCGCTCGCAAGGGCGCCCGCTCGGAGAAGTAGCCGCTTCTCCCTCTCCCCTGCGGGGAGAGGGTCGGGGTGAGGGGCTGCCAAGCAGTGCGGCGCCTGGAACAGCCCCTCACCCCAGCCCTCTCCCCGGAAGGGGGAGAGGGAGCAGAAGGTTCCCCTCTCCGGAAGGCTCAGCCCTCGGCCGCTTCCTTCTCGGCACGCTCGCGATAGAACGACTGCACCGCGTCCCAGGCCTCGTCGGCTGTCTCGACATAGCGGAAGATCCCCAGGTCCTTCTCGCTGACGACGCCTTCCTCGACCAGCGCGTCGAAGTTCACGACCCGCTCCCAGAACTGACGCCCGAACAGCAGCACAGGAATCGGCTGGATCTTGCCCGTCTGGATCAGCGTCAGCAGCTCGAACAGTTCGTCGAACGTCCCGAACCCACCCGGAAACGCGGCAAGCGCGCGCGCGTGCAGCAGGAAGTGCATCTTGCGCAGCGCGAAATAGTGGAACTGCACCGACAGCGACGGCGTGACGTACGGGTTTGGCGCCTGCTCGTGCGGCAGGACGATGTTCAGACCGATCGACTCGGCGCCGACGTCGTCCGCGCCGCGGTTGGCGGCTTCCATGATCGACGGACCGCCCCCTGAGCACACTACGAACTGCCGCCAGCCACGCTCGTCGCGGGGCAGCACGCTGACCTTGGCGGCCAGCTCACGCGCGACGTCGTAATATTTCGACTTCTCGACCAGCCGCTCGGCGATTTTCTTCGACTTCTCGTCCGTCGCGAGCTTCAGCAACGCCTGCGCCTTGGACGGCTCGGGAATGCGTGCGGAGCCGTAGAATACGAAGGTCGAGCCGATCTTCGCCTCGTCGAGGACGAGTTCGGTCTTCAGCAGTTCGAGCTGGAACCGCACCGGCCGCAGGTCTTCGCGCAACAGGAAGTCCATGTCCTGGAAGGCGAGCCGGTAATGCGGGTGCTGCGTCTGGGGGGTAGAAACGGAGTCGCGGGCGGACTCGGCATCCTGGCTGGCGTTCGGAAAAACGCGCGATGGTACTCGTGTATCGGTCATTCAGGCGCGATTAGAGGAAACGCGAGGGGAGGGCTAGAGCGGTGCGCTAGCGGCAGAAATTGGCGTGATCGTCTTCGAGATGGAGGTGGTTGCGGTGCGCGGCGTTGTAGTCGGGGCTGAGCACCGTGCCGAACCGCTTGCACGCCGAGGCGCGGATCGTCTGGAGGAATTGGCGGACCTGCGGGTCGGACGAGTTCCAGTCGTTGAGCACGGTGATTCGCCGCCCGTCCTTCAGTACGAACCCGCCGACGTCGATCGCGTTCGCGATCGCGTGGCCCGAGCGGCGGCTGACGTTGCGCGCCGAGCCGACCACGTTGCGGCAGGCGTAACTCCCCATGCTGTCGACCCGCGCGAGTTCGCTGCCGAGCATCTGGTACGCGGCGGGCGCCACCGCGTTGCGCGTCCAGCCGATGAACGCACGTGCCGCGCCGCAGCGGACCGCGGTGAGATTGGCGACGGGCACGCCGATATCGACGAGCTTCACCGTGCCGTTCAGGCCGCATCCGGGGCCGGTCTCGCGGTCGGGCAGGACTTGGAACGAGACGTGGAGCTCGCGCAGGTCGGCGAGGCACTGCGCGGTCTCGCGGTTGCTTGGAACGGAGAGGTTGGGGCGGGTCTTGGTTGGCGCCGTGGGGCGATCGGCACGTCCGCAGGCGGCAAGTGTGAGGGCCAGGCACACGAGCCCCAACCACTTTGTCATGCCGGGCCCTTCGGCCACGCTCAGGAGAGCCTCGTTCCGGCATTCACTTGCAATCTTGTCCCCCATGCCGACGGCCGTGCGGCACGGTGGGCCCCGGAACAAGCCCGGGGTGACGGAGCGAGTTTGGCGCACGGTGGGGCGAGTCCCGCCGCCGCGCGCTTGCAATCGAACGCGGTTGACACCCCGCCGAACGCCGTTAGGGCCGGCGACGGGCCACGCGGTCCCAACGCCGCGCGTGCTCTCTGTGAGGAGAGATACATGACTGATACGACCTACGCACCCGCTACAGATGCGCCTGCGCTGCCCGCTACGAAGCCGGCACGTCCCTTTTTCAGCTCCGGTCCCTGCGCGAAACCTCCGGGTTGGTCCGCGGACAAGCTCGCCACCGATTCGCTCGGTCGCTCGCATCGCTCGAAGATCGGCAAGACCCGCCTCCAGTACAGCATCGACCTGATGCGCGAGCTGTTGAAGCTCCCCGACACGCACCGCATCGGCATCGTCCCCGGTTCCGACACCGGCGCGTACGAGATGGCGATGTGGACAATGCTCGGCGCCAAGCCCGTCACCGCGCTGGCGTGGGAAAGCTTCGGCGAGGGCTGGGTCACCGATGCAGTGAAGCAGCTCAAGATCGACCCTACGGTGGTGCGCGCCGATTACGGCCAGCTGCCCGATCTGGACGCGGTCGATTGGTCGAACGACGTGCTGTTCACCTGGAACGGCACCACCAGCGGCGTGCGCGTGCCGAACGCGGACTGGATCCCGGACGATCGCGAGGGTCTGTCGTTCGCCGATGCGACCAGCGGCGTGTTTGCGTACGATATCGACTGGACCAAGATCGATGTGGCGACCTTCTCGTGGCAGAAGGTGCTCGGCGGGGAGGGCGCGCACGGCGTGCTGATCCTTGGGCCGCGTGCGGTCGAGCGGCTGGAGAGCTATACGCCGGCCTGGCCGCTGCCGAAGGTGTTCCGCTTGGTCTCGAAGGGCAAGCTTACCGAAGGCGTGTTCAAGGGCGAGACGATCAACACGCCGTCGATGCTGGCGGTCGAGGATGCGATCTTCAGTCTCGAATGGGCGAAGTCGCTTGGCGAGGACGGCTTGATCAAGCGCTCGGACGCGAATGCAGCGGCGTTGGACAAGATCGTGGCGGAGCGCGATTGGCTTGGTCATCTGGCGGTCGATCCGGCAACGCGGTCGAAGACCAGCGTGTGCCTCACTGTCGAGGGTGCGGACGAGGCGTTGATCAAGGCGATGGCCTCTGCGCTTGAAAAGGCTGGCGCTGCGTACGACGTGGCGGGCTACCGCGACGCGCCTCCGGGCTTGCGGATCTGGTGCGGTGCGACCGTCGACACCGCCGATATCGAGGCGCTCGGCCCGTGGCTCGACTGGGCCTACGCGACCGCCAAGGCCGCCTAACTAGCTACCGCGTCTTTTACGTCTTCCTTCCAACAACCACCCCCATTCCGTCATCCCGGCGCACGCCGGGACCCATGGACACGGAGCGTCCGCTCATGAAGCGAACCGCAACCGTGGGTCCCGGCGTCCGCCGGGATGACGGGGAGGGGTGAGGATCAGAACGGAAGGCGGCACCCCAATTCACCGAATTTCCAGGAGCAATCCCATGCCAAAAGTCCTTATTTCCGACAAAATGGATCCCCGCGCCGCCCAGATCTTCCGCGAGCGCGGTGTCGAGGTCGACGAGATCACCGGCAAGACGCCTGCCGAACTGATCGCGATCATCGGCGAGTATGACGGCCTTGCTATCCGCAGTTCGACCAAGGTTACCAAGGAAATCCTTGAGCACGCCACCAACCTGAAGGTCGTCGGCCGCGCCGGCATCGGCGTCGACAACGTCGACATCCCCGCCGCGTCGGCGAAGGGCGTAGTCGTGATGAACACGCCGTTCGGCAACTCGATCACCACCGCCGAGCACGCGATCGCGCTGATGTTCGCGCTCGCCCGGCAACTCCCGGAAGCGGACGCTTCCACGCAGGCCGGCAAGTGGGAGAAGAACCGCTTCATGGGTGTCGAGCTGACGTCGAAGACGCTCGGCCTGATCGGTGCGGGCAATATCGGCTCGATCGTCGCCGATCGCGCGCGCGGCCTCAAGATGAAGGTCGTCGCGTTCGATCCGTTCCTGACGCCCGAGCGCGCGATCGAGATCGGCGTCGAGAAGGTCACGCTCGACGAACTGCTCGCGCGTGCCGACTTCATCACGCTGCACACCCCGCTGACCGATCAGACGCGCAACATTCTCTCGGCCGAGGCGCTCGCCAAGACCAAGAAGGGGGTGCGCATCATCAACTGCGCACGCGGCGGCTTGATCGACGAGGTCGCGCTGAAGGCGGCGCTCGATTCGGGCCAGGTCGGCGGCGCAGCGCTCGACGTGTTCGTCGAGGAGCCCGCCAAGGCGTCGCCGCTGTTCAACACGCCGAACTTCGTCAGCACGCCGCATCTTGGCGCGTCGACCACCGAGGCGCAGGTCAACGTCGCGATCCAGGTCGCCGAGCAGATGGCCGATTTCCTGATGTCGGGCGGCGTCACGAATGCGCTCAACATGCCGTCGCTGTCGGCGGAGGAAGCGCCGAAGCTGAAGCCGTACATGGCGCTGGCGGAGAAGCTCGGGTCGCTGGTCGGTCAGTTGACGACGGGTGCGGTGTCGCGGATCTCGGTGCATACCGAGGGCGCGGCGGCGGATCTGAACGCGAAGCCGATCGTGAGTGCGGTGCTGGCGGGCTATCTCCAGACGCAGACCGCGACGGTCAACATGGTCAACGCGCCGGTGCTGGCGCGGGAGCGTGGTCTTGAGGTGCGCGAAGTGCGTACCGAACGTGAGGCGGATTACCATACGCTGCTGCGCGTCTCGGTGAAGACCGAGGATGGCGAGCGTTCGGTGGCGGGTACGTTGTTTGGCGATTCGGCGCCGCGTCTGGTCGAGCTGCTCGGGATCAAGATCGAGGCCGATCTGGCGGGGCCGATGCTGTATGTCGTTAACGAGGATGCGCCGGGGTTCATCGGTCGTCTCGGGACTGCGCTTGGCGAGGCTGGGGTGAATATCGGGACGTTCCATCTTGGGCGCCGGTCTGCGGGTGGCGAGGCTGTGCTGCTGCTGTCGGTTGACGAAGCGGTGACGCCGGACCTGCTGACCAAGGTCCGCGCGCTTCCCGGCGTAAAGACCGCGATGGGCCTCAACTTCTGACAAGACTCCCTCTCCCCTTGGGGAGAGGGTAGGGGAGGGGGGCAGTACCGAGAGATGGCGTTTGGGGCGGCCCCTCTCCCCGGCCCTCTCCCCAAAGGGGAGAGGGAGCAGTGACCAAGACCGATGACAGCATGCTGAGCCAGGCGAAGGCGATGCGGTCCGGGCAGACTGGGCCGGAAATGCGGTTCTGGTACGAAGTCCGCGCCAAGCGCTTCCAAGGCGTGAAGTTCACCCGCCAGGTCGTGATCGGCGCGTTCATCGCTGATTTCGTCGCGCGTTCGCACATGCTGGTCGTCGAGCTTGACGGCGATACGCACACCGACCAAGCACGCGACGCCCGCAGGACGGCGTGGCTGGAAGAGCAGGGATATCGGGTGATCCGTTTCGCCAATACCGATGTGATGACCAATCTCGAAGGCGTTCTGCAAGTGTTGGGCGATGCACTTGTCATACGCGTGGACCTGACACGATGACCGCACTCCTCCCCGAAGGCTTCCGAGATCGCCTCCCCCCGTTCGCCGATTCGGCAGCGGCGCTGGAGGCCTGCGTGCTCGAAGCTGCGCGTCTCCACGGCTACGAGCGCGTCGATCCGCCGCTCGCCGAATTCGCCGACGGGCTTGAGATGCGACTGAAGGCTGGTGGGCTGCACGACGCAGTACGCTTCGTCGATCCGGTGTCGCAACGCACGCTCGCGATCCGGCCGGACATCACCGCACAGGTCGCGCGGATCGCCGCCACTCGGATGGGGCATCACCCTCGGCCGGTTCGGCTGAGCTATGCTGGCTCCGTGCTTAAGCTGCGGGCGTCACAGCTCGCGCCCGCGCGTGAGACTCGGCAGATCGGATGCGAACTCATCGGGCTTGATTCGGTTGCCGCCGCGCAGGAACTCGTCGCGGTTGCAGTCGACATGATTGCTGCCGCCGATGTTACCGGCGCGTCGATCGACTTTACGCTCCCCGATCTCGTGCCGACGCTTGCCGCCGGACCTCTTCCCGTCGCGCCCGAGCAGATCGCAACCCTGCGCGATCGCCTCGACGCGAAGGACGCCGGCGCCGTTGCTGCTCTTGCTCCGGCCTACCTTCCGCTGATCGAAGCCGCCGGCCCGTTCGACCAGGCGATGGACCGCCTCCGCGCCTTCGACACCACCGGTGCACTCGCCTCCCGCCTCGACGGCCTCGCGCGCATCGCCGAAGCGCTCGACGGCCGCGTCGCGTTGACGCTCGACCCGACCGAGCGGCATGGCTTCGAATACCAGACCTGGCTCGGCTTCTCGCTCTTCGCCGACGGTAGTGCGCGTGAAGTTGGTCGCGGGGGCACGTACACCGTCGTCCACGAAAACGGCGCTGAGGAAGCTGCGACGGGCTTCTCGCTGTTCGCCGATGCGCTCGTCGAGCGCGTCGCCACCGTCGACCGCCGCCGTCTCTTCCTCCCGTTCGGCACGCCCGCCAGCGAAGGCGCAGCAATGCGCGCGCAGGGCTGGGTCACCGTCGCGGCGCTAGACGCCGGCGATACCCCCGAAGCACAAGTCTGCACGCATCTATGGGTGGCGGGCGAGCCCCGCGCGCTGTAGGCGCTGCGCGTAATCCTCAGGAGATAGAGTTTGGCCAACGTAGCAGTCATCGGCGCGCAATGGGGCGACGAAGGCAAGGGCAAGATCGTCGACTGGCTCGCCGAGCGCGCCGACATGGTCGTGCGGTTCCAGGGCGGCCACAATGCCGGCCACACGCTGGTCGTCGGCGACAACGTGTACAAGTTGTCGCTGCTGCCGTCGGGTATCGTCCGCGGGACGCCGTCGTTTATCGGCAACGGCGTGGTGCTCGATCCGTGGGCGTTAAAGGACGAGATCGCCCGGTTGGGCGCGCAGGGCGTCGTCGCGACCCCGGAGACGCTGCGGATCGCCGATACCTGCGCGCTGATCCTGCCGTTCCACCGCGATCTCGATGGTCTGCGCGAGGATGCGAGCGGCGCTGGCAAGATTGGCACCACGCGTCGCGGCATCGGGCCTGCGTATGAGGACAAGGTCGGCCGCCGTGCCATCCGCGTCTGCGACCTCGCGCATCTCGACGATCTCGGGCCGCAGCTCGATCGCCTCACCGCGCATCATGACGCGCTGCGCGCCGGCTTTGGCGAGCCGCCCATCGATCGCGCACGCTTGATCGCGGAACTGCGCGAGATCGCTGGCTTCGTGCTGCCCTTCGCCAAGCCCGTGTGGCGCGACCTCAACGCCGCGCGTTCGGCTGGCAAGCGGATCCTGTTCGAGGGCGCACAGGGCGTGCTGCTCGACGTCGACCACGGCACCTATCCGTTCGTTACCTCCTCGAACACCATCGCAGGCGCCGCAGCCGGCGGGTCTGGCCTCGGGCCATCCGCGGTCGGCTTCGTGCTCGGTATCGCCAAGGCATACACGACGCGCGTTGGTTCGGGGCCGTTTCCGACCGAGCTCGAGAACGAGACCGGCGAGCGTCTCGGCGTACGCGGCCATGAGTTCGGGACGGTCACGGGGCGGAAGCGCCGCTGCGGCTGGTTCGACGCGGTGCTGGTGCGGCAGGCGGCGGCGGTCGGTGGCATCACCGGGATCGCGCTGACGAAGATCGACGTGCTCGACGGGTTCGAGACCGTATCGATCTGCACCGGGTACAGCTTGCGCGGCGAGACGCTCGATTACTTCCCGGCGCATGCGGCGGACCAGGCGCTGGTCGAGCCGATCTACGAGACGATGGAAGGCTGGCAGGAGACGACTGCGGGTGCACGCAGCTGGGCCGACCTTCCCGCGCAGGCGATCAAGTATATCCGCCGGATCGAGGAGTTGATCCGCTGCCCGGTGACGTTGGTCTCGACCAGTCCGCAGCGTGCCGACACGATTCTCGTCCGCGATCCGTTCTCGGACTGAGCGGACGCGAAAAAGCCGGGCGATCGCTCGCCCGGCTTTTCATCTACTGTAGCGAGGTCGGATCAGCGCGGGGTGGTCGTGCCGGTTGTCCCGCCCGTGGTCGAACCCATCGTGCCGGTGGTCGTGCCACCCATCGTGCCCGTGGTTCCGGTCGAGCCGCCCATCGTTCCACCCATCGTGCCGGTGGTGCCCATCGTACCAGTCGTGCCGCCCATCGTGTCGGCGCCCATCGTGCTACCGGTCGTGCCCGACATCGTGCTGCCCGTCGTGCCGGTGCCGCTCATGGTGCCCGACGTCGTACCGCGCGTACGGCTGCGAGCCTTGGTGCCACGCTGCGTGCGCGTTGTGGTCGAACGGGTGCTGGTCGAGGGGTTGGCCTGATCCATCGTACCGGTCGACATGCCGCCGGTCGTGCTGCCTGCGGTCGAACCGCCCATGGTGCTTCCGCTCATCGTGCCACCCGTGGTGCCGCCCATCGAGCCGCCGGTGCCCGTCTGTGCCAGTGCCACGCCCGGAATGATCAGCGCTGCCGCTGCGATCGAAGTCAGAATACGCATTTCGCTCTCCTATGTTATTGAAGGGCAAGCGCTTAAGTCCGGCTTATGTTCCAGCGTCAGCCGCACTGGCCTCGATGCAGCAGTGCCTGATCGGCCAGGACGAGGGCGACCATCGCCTCGACCACGGGGACTCCGCGGATCCCAACGCAGGGATCGTGACGGCCCTTGGTGGCGATCGTCGCGGCCTCGCCGGTCGGGCTGATCGTCTCGACCGGGGTGAGGATCGAGCTGGTCGGCTTGAACGCGACGCGCAAGGTGATCGGCTGGCCGGTCGCGATCCCGCCGGCGATCCCGCCGGCATGGTTGGCAAGGAACTCCGGGCCGTCGACACCGGGACGCATCGGGTCGGAATTCGCTTCGCCTGACAGCGCGGCAGCGGCAAACCCGTCGCCGATCTCGATGCCCTTGACCGCGTTGATGCTCATGCAGGCGGAGGCGAGTTCGGAATCGAGCTTGGCATAGAGCGGCGCGCCCCAGCCTGCGGGTACGCCGGTCGCCTCGCACGCGATCACCGCGCCGAGCGAGGAGCCGGATTTCCGCGCGGCGTCGACGAGCGTTTCCCAACGGAGCGCGGCCTCGGCATCGGGGCAGAAGAACGGGTTCTGGTCGATCTGCGCATCGTCGAAGTTGGCCGGATCGATCGCATCGCCCCCGATCGCCTCGACCCATGCGCGGACACGGACCTGCGGCACGACGAGCCGCGCGACCGCGCCGGCTGCAACGCGCGCGGCGGTCTCGCGCGCGGAGGAGCGCCCCCCGCCACGGAAATCGCGGAACCCGTATTTCGCGTCATAGGCATAGTCGGCGTGGCCGGGGCGATAGGCCTTGGCGACGTCCGAATAGTCCTTGGAGCGCTGGTCGACATTCTCGATCATCAGGCTGATCGGCGTTCCCGTGGTGCGCCCCTCGAACACCCCCGAGAGAATGCGCACCGTGTCCGGCTCGCGTCGCTGCGTGGTGAAGCGCGAGGTGCCCGGGCGACGCTTGTCGAGCCACGGCTGGATGTCCGCTTCGGTCAGCGGAATGCCAGGAGGGCAACCGTCGACGATCGCGCCTAGCGCAGGGCCGTGGGATTCGCCCCAAGTGGTGAAGCGGAACAGCCGTCCAAACGTGTTGAAGCTCACTTGCCCCTCTCCCCAACGGGGAGAGGGAGGGGCCCGTGCGAAGCATGGGAGGGTGAGGGCACGCGCGTCAGCCCATCGAGGATCACGGCAAGCACGCCGTCCATCCGCTGCATCACGTCGTTGTTCCAGACACGGATCACACGATATCCCTTGGTCGCGAGAAAGGCGGTTCTATCGTCGTCATAGGCGACATCATCGATATGTTGGCTGCCATCTACCTCGACGACCAGCATGGCGTCCATGCAGAGGAAGTCGGCGATGAAGGGCCCGATCCATACTTGGCGGCGGAACTTGAAGTCGCCGAGACGACGACTGCGGAGGCGGTACCAAAGCCGGTCCTCCGCTTCGGTCGCATCGCGACGTAGCTCTCGGGCTCGGTTCAGTGCTTCGGTGCCGTCGCGTTGCCTCACCTTGCCCTCACCCTCCCATGCTTTGCATGGGCCCCTCCCTCTCCCCGGAGGGGGAGAGGGGCTTAGACCAGTGCGATATCGGGGGCGTCTTCAGCCTTCATGCCGATCACGTTGTAGCCCGCGTCGACATGGTGTGTTTCGCCGGTCACGCCCGACGCCAAGTCGCTCAGCAGGTACAGCCCCGCACCGCCGACGTCGTCGATCGTCACGTTGCGCTTCAGTGGCGAGTTCAATTCGTTCCACTTCAGAATCAGGCGGAAATCGCCGATCCCGCTTGCCGCCAGCGTCTTGATCGGCCCCGCCGAGATCGCGTTGACGCGGATGTTGTCGCGACCCAGATCGACCGCGAGATACTGCACGCTGGTCTCCAGCGCCGCCTTCGCGACCCCCATCACGTTGTAATGCGGGATGACCTTCTCCGCGCCGTAATAGCTGAGCGTCAGCATCGCGCCGCCCTCGGTCATCATCTTGGCCGCGCGCTGCGCCACTGCGACGAACGAATAGACCGAGATGTTCATCGTCATCAGGAAATTGTCGAGGCTGGTGTCGACGAACCGCCCGCGCAGCTCGTTCTTGTCCGAAAAGCCGATCGCGTGAACGACGAAGTCGATCGTCGGCCATTCCTCGGCCAGCTTGTCGAAGGTCGCATCGAGCGCACTCATGTCCGACACGTCGCAATCGAACAGCCGCGCCACGCCCAACTGCTCGGCGAGCGGGCGGACGCGCTTCTCCATCGTCTCGCCCTGGTAGCTGAACGCGAGGTCCGCGCCCGCCTCGGACAGCTTCTTGGCAATCCCCCAGGCCAGCGACTTGTCGTTCGCCAAGCCCATGATCAGCCCACGCTTGCCCGCCATCAAACCGTTCACGCCGTCCCCGCCTATACCTGCATATCCGTAGCAGGCTGCTCTAGCGTTGTTTCGGGTGGTTCCGCCAGTGCTGCGTTGAGATGCGCGCCGAATACGAGACCGAGCCCGATGACATAGAAAAATAACAGCATGATGACGACGCCCGCCAGACTGCCATAGGTGAGGTCGTAACCACCGAGACGCGACAGGATCACCGGCAGCAGCGCGGTCGCGCTGACCCACCAGGCGGTGGTGAACAGGGCGCCCGGCCATTTGCGGCACTTCGAATAGCGATAGCGCGACGGGGTGACCGAGTAGAACAGCAGGTACAGCGCGCCGAACATCAACAGGCCGGGGATGAGTCGCGACAGCCCGACCCAGCCGGCGGCGTCCTGCGCGAAGGGGAGGAGGCGATAGATGAACTGCTCGGCCGCGGTCAGGATACCCTGGACGAGGAACGACAGCAGCGCGATCACCACCGACAGGATGATCACCGCGGACGATCCGAGCCGTGATTTCCAGAACGGCGCGGTTGCCTTGATCCCGTAGGCGCGGTGAAAGATGTCGCGGATCGTCTCGACGAAGCTGCCGACCGTCCACAGTCCGACCAGCGCGCCGAGCCACAACAGCGACCCGGTCCGCGCGGCAAGCACGTCGGCGATCGGCTTGCGCAACAGGTCGCCGACGTTGGGCGGCAGGACGTTGAGGAACGACTCGACCGCGCGCACCGTCTCGACGCTCTGGCCGAAGATCGACAGGATCGCCGCCGCAACGATGAAGAACGGAAACACCGTCATCAGCGCGAGATAGGCGAGGTTCCCCGCGTGGATGAAGCCATCGTTGAAGACGCCGACGGCCGCGCGTTTGAAAACCTCGAACGCGTAACTGCCTGGCCTGACCTTCGCCATGCCGCGGGTGAGACGGGCGCGCGTCGCACCATGATCGTGCGCGCGCGCTTCGGGCGTTAGGGTATTATCATTCACAAGGCGTTCAGACGCCCATGGCCCCCCGCGGGTTCCCCGCTTCGCGACCATCCCAGCTTTCGACGAACGCCGTCAGCGCCGCATCGCTCGCGGGAATGTCGATCATCAGCGTGACCAACTGGTCGCCCCGCGTGCCGCCCTTCTTGTGAAAACCCTTGCCCTTGAGGCGCAGCGTCTTGCCCGAGGTCGTGCCCTTGGGGATGGTCAGCATCACTGGCTTGTCGACCGTCGGTGCCTTGATCGAGCCGCCCAGCACGGCTTCGGCCAGCGTGATCGGCAGGTCGAGGCGGACGTCGTCACCGTCGCGCGTGAAGAACTTGTGCGGCTGGACCTCGATCGTCAGGATCGCATCGCCTGCGCCGCCCGGACCCTGCTCGCCCTTGCCGGCCAGCTTCATCTGCGTGCCGGTCTCGACCCCGGCAGGGAGCTTGAGGTCGAGCGTCTTGCCGTCTGCGAGCGTCACGCGCTGCGGCTCCAGCGTCGCCGCCTCGACGAACGGGACTTGCAGGCGATACGCGGCATTCTCGCCCTTGGGCTGCGCGCGCCGACCGAAGCCGCCGGAGAATCCGCCGCCACCGCCACGCTGCGCGCCGCCGAACAAGCCTTCGAAGATGTCGCTCATGTCGGCCCCGCCGGCGCCGCTCTCATAGCCTTCGCTGCGGAAGCCGCCGCCGGGCTGCGGCCGCCCGCCGCCACCGCCAAAGCCGAACGGCGACGCCGGGTTGCCGTCGCCGTCGATTTCGCCGCGATCGAACCGCGCGCGCTTGTCCTTGTCGTTCAGCAGGTCGTACGCGTTGGTAACGGTGCTAAACCGCTCCGACGCCTTCGGATTGTCCTTGTTGCGATCGGGATGAAGCTCCTTTGCGAGCTTGCGGTACGCCTTCTTGATGTCGGCTTCGGTCGCGTCGCGCGCTACACCCAGAGTCTTGTACGGATCGGCCACTTACGTCCCCATTATACCTTGCGCGTCTATGTGGGGGGATCGCCCGCGCAACGCAATTGCGTGCGGGGTGTTTGGTTGCACGAGAGGAACGATCATGACCGACAAGCAACCGATGCAGGGCGTGCCGAAGGATGACGATGGCGCGAAGGAAAAGGACGGCGTCAACAACGCGCCGGCCAAGGACAAGGGCGGAGAGAGCGGCGGCGGCTCGTATCCGAACCCGCACGACGAGAAGTAACGCTTTCTCCCAAACTTCCGTCATGCCGGGCTCGGTCCGGCATCCACGGTTCCGCACAATCGAGAGACGTGAAACGCGGAACGGTTGGACCCCGGAACAGGTCCGGGGTGACGGAGTGGGTTAGGCGGGTTGTGTCTCATCCAACGGCGCAACATCGACGCTGACGTCCATGTTCTGCGCGCCCGACCCGAGCACCACGCCGTCGACCGGCGCGATCTCCGCGTAATCCCGCCCGACCGCCATCACGATGTGATCGCTCGCCATCCAGATCCCGTTGGTCGGATCGACCCCAATCCAACCACGCACCGGCCCGCACCACAGCAGTACCCACGCATGGGTCGCATCCGCGCCGACCAGCCGGGGCTGCCCCTCGGGCGGGATCGTGCGGATATATCCGGACGCGTACGCCGCGGGGAGACCGGCCGCGCGCAGGCCGGTGATCATGATCTGTGCGAAATCCTGGCAAACGCCCTTGCGCTGGAGGAACGCCTCATGCGGCGGCGTATCGACCAGCGTCGCGTCGGCATCGAATTCGAACTCCACCTGGATCCGCCGCGCGAGCGCGATCCCGGCCTCCAGTGCCCCCCGCGAAGGATCGAGATCGACCGCACAATAGTCCGCGATCGCCTGGTCGAGCGGGATCAGCGGCGAAGGATAGATGTAATTCGCCGGACTCGCCGCGGAAAGATCGGTGCTCGCCCGCGCCATCGCCGCGATCTCGCCCAGCGTCGGATCGCTCGCATCGGGCACGGGCACGAGGCGGTCCACCGTCATCCGCGACCGGCTCTCGATCGTCAGGTGGCGAACCGGACTGTCGACCACTAGCCGCGTGACATTGGCGAGTCCTGCCTCAGCGCGCGCCGCGCTGGTCCGCCCAGCCGGGTGCACTGACAGCGCGTAGCTATCCAGCCGCTGCCCCGGCCAGTCGATCGGCTTCAACCGCAGATTGCACCGCGCAAACTTGACGCTCGCGCCGTAATCGAACGTCGTGACGTGGCGAATGTCGTAGATCATGAAAATCCTCCCCGGCACGGGAAGGGGGACCGCCAGCCTGCTGGTGGTGGAGGGGGGGCGCCACGAACGGTGCGCTGGTGGAGAGCCCCCTCCACCATGCGCTGCATGGTCCCCCTCCCCGTACCGGGGAGGATTTGCACGTCCACTCTCACGCCAACGTCAGCCCGCTAGTCCGCAAAGGCTCAGCCCCCTGCAGGAAATACCGCCGCGCCAGCGCATCCGATACCGCGCCGAGACGCCGCTCGATATCCCCCAGCGTCTCCGCATCCAGCTCCGCGGCCGTCGCGGTCATCACGATCGCCTGCAACCCGGTCGCTTGCGCCTGTTGCGGCTCCGCCATCTCGTCGTCGCTCAGCACCGGTAACTCCGCCAACCGCGCCGCGATCCGCTCCGCCGAAAACGCCAACGACCGAGGATTGCCCGGATCGAGCGCCACCAGATCCATCACCGGCACGCGCGCGATCCCGGTCGGATAGCGCTGCCGATAACTGATCTGGCTGTCGGCAAGGTCGAGCAGCACCGACAGATCGTCCGGCGACGCGCCCGGCATCCCGAACAACCGGATCGCACGCGCCATCGCCATCGCCCGCTCGATCCGCCGCCCGAGATCGTGGAAGCGCCATGCCGCCGTCCGCCCCATATGTTCCGCCGACAGCCCGGCAATCGCCGCATAGCGCCGCTGCAGCGACCCGGCTCGCTCCAGCATTCCGCGATGCGTCGGGAAGGGGGCCTCAAGCAACCGTACCATGTCCGCCGACAGCCGGTCGCGCGAGCCTTCGCCGATCTCGCGGGCGTGGCGGTTGAGCGTCAGGATCGACTGCCAGCGTTCGTCCTCCATCGCGGTGCGGGCGAGCGCGGTCAGGTCGGCGCGGCGCAGCGACGGCGGGTGCGGCGCGCTGCCAGCGCCGACGATCAGCCCGACCAGCTTGCCGACCGTAGTCGGCGACAAGACTGCGCCGCCGTCGACGTCGATCGAATTGCCGAGCATCACGCGGATCGCGCCAAGCAAAGCCTCGCCCCGCTCCAGATAGCGCCCAAGCCAATAGAAATTGTCCGCCACCCGGCTCGGCAACGTCCCCGGATTGCGCCGCACTTGGAGCGAGTCCGCGGCGGTCAGCAGCGATACCGGCGCGACCGGCTCGGCACCATAGATGCAGACGTCGGCGGACCAGATGCCTTCGCCCATGACCGCCGCCCGCGCGTCGGGATGCTCGCCGATCCGCGCGAACCCGCCGGGGAGGACGGTCCATTCGCCGTCGCCGTTACGCGCCGCGAAGACACGTAGGGTGAAGGGGCGGGGGACCAGCGCATCGCCGACCACGACCGGCATCGTCGAGAGCTGGACCAGTTCCTGCCCGACATAATCCTGCGGCCGGTTCGCCATGTCCGCGAGCAGGCGCGTCCTGTCTTCGCCGGTCATGTCGGCGCCAGCGGTTGGGCCGCCGGTCATGCCGAGCGGGCGTGCGTGGAAGGCGGGACCGATCAGCAGGCGATCGAAATTCGCCTCGACCTGCGCCCGCGCGCCGTCCTGCCCGCACCACCACGTCGCGATGTTGGGCAGCAGCAGGTCTTCGCCGAGCATCGATTTCGCAAGCTGCGGCAGGAACGCCGAGAACGACGGTGCCTCGAGCACGGCCGAGCCCGGCGCATTCGACAGCACGACGTTGCCGGCGGCATAGGCGTCGATCAGCCCGGGCACGCCGATCTGCGAATGCGTGTCGAATGCCAGCGGATCGAGCAGCCGTGGGTCGAGCCGCCGCCACAGCGCATCGATCCGCTTGAGCCCGCCGATGGTGCGGACATACACCTTGTCCTCGAGCGCGGCGAGATCGGCACCTTCGACCAGCAGCAGCCCGAGATACCGCGCGAGGTGCGCCTGCTCGGGATAGCTCGGGTTGAACCGACCGGGCGTGAGCAACCCGATCCGCGGGTCGGTCCGCTTGCACATCGCCGCGATCCCGGCGCGGAAGGCTGCAAAGAACGGCGCATGCCGCTGGACGTTGAGCCGATCCTGCAACCCGCCGAGCGTCCGGCTGACGGCGATGCGGTTCTCCAGCGCGTAACCAGCACCGGCCGGCGCGCGGAGGTGATCGGCGAGCACGCGCCATTCGCCGGTCGGTCCGCGGCCGAGGTCGATCGCGATGAAGTCGAGATGGCGGCCGCCCGGCGGGTCCAGCCCGACCATCGGTCGGAGGAAGAACGGGCTGCCGGTGACGAGCGCGGCGGGGATGTGGCCGTCTGCGACCAGCTTTCCCTCGCCGTAGAGGTCGGCGATCACCGTCTCCATCAACGTCGCGCGCTGGATCACGCCGCGCTCGATCCCCGCCCATTCGCCGGCCTCGATCAGCAAGGGTACGGGCGAGACGGGCCAGGGGCGCTCGTCGGGTTCGTCGGCGATGCGGAAGCCGGTGCCGATGTCGACCGCATGCCGCTGGACGCGCTCACGGATGTGGCCGAGGTCGTCCGAGGCGACCGTGGCCAGCTCGGCGAACATCGCCGCCCAGGCGGGGTCTGCATCTTCGCAGAGCACGTCGGCGCCAGTGCTGCGCGTGCAATAGTCGGCGATCCACCGCTCGGCATGGATCATCGCGTCGAAAAGGGGCGCGGTGTGCGTCGCCGTGTCCAATGCCTCAAGCCCCCGAATACAGGCGGCGGTGTTTCACCTTTCGACGCGGCGGTGCAACATAAATTGTCGCGAAGGCCGCGCGTTACTCCTGTTCTCTCGCGAACGCGAAGGGCCAGGAATCCCAGGCGCTGCGTGCAGTTACCCTGGACCCCCGCGTTCGCGGGGGACAGTAAGGGGGCGAGCTGTCGCTTTTACAAACCACCACCCCGGCGAAGGCCGGGGCCCAGTTGGCAAGGTGGTCGTAACGAAGCGTTGCCCTTCGTTAGCAACGTTCCCCAACTGGGCTCCGGCCTTCGCCGGGGTGGTGCTAGGGGAGGGGCCGCTCAAAGATCCGGCAACACCTGATCCGCCATACCCCAACCCGCCAAAGCACGCGAGCCAGCCCTCGCGATCAACTCGGCCCCATCCTTTACACCCCATCTTGCCGCCGTCTCGATATCCCGCAGCTCGGTCCAAGACACCGGTGCCGCCACTGGCGCACCCGCCCGAGCCCGCGCCGAATACGGCATCACTGCGGTCGCCCCGCGCTGGTTCCGCAGCCAGTCGATGAAGATCCGCCCCTTCCGCTTGGCCTTCGCCATTGTCGCGACGAAGCGCTCGGGATCCGCCCCCGCCATCGCCCGCGCGAAGCGGTCCGCGAAGTCCTTCACCGCCGGCCATTCCGCCTCGGGGGTCAGCGGCACGACGACATGCACGCCCTTGCCCCCCGACAGCATCGGGAAGCTGACCAACCCCAGTTCCGCGAGCTGGTTCTTAAGATGCTCGGCCGCCTTTTTGGTGTCGCCGAAGTCGAGCCCCTCGTCCGGGTCGAGATCGAATATCAGTCGGTCCGGTTTCTCCAGGGCCGCGTTCGACGAGCCCCAGCCGTGGAACTCGATCGTGCCCATCTGCACGCACGCGACCAATCCGTCGGCGTCATCGACGTACAGATAGTCCTCGGTCGAGCCGTCCTTCTCGCGGATCGGCACCTGGTGGACCGCGTCGCCGAAGCTTCCGGCATCGTGTTTCTGGAAGAAGCACGCGCGCGATCGACCTTGGGGGCAACGGACGAGGCTGATCGGGCGATTGCCCGCGACCGGCAGCATGATGCCCGAGACCGCGACGTAATAGTCGGCCAGATCGCCCTTGGTGACGTCCGACTTGTCGAAGATCACGCGGTCGCGGCTGCTGACCTTTATGCTGGTCGCGGGTGCCGCGGCTTCCTCCACATCGGGCGGCGGGGCGGGCGTCTCGGCGACGACGTCCTTAGCCGCTTTGTCCTCGCGCAGGCCGATGAAGCTCGAATGGCGGAGCACGCCGTCCGGAGTGACTTCGGCAAACGCGACTTCCGCGACCAGTTTCGGCGTCACCCACTTCGCGCCGCGGACCGCTGCCTTTGGCGCCTCGACCGTGGGCGTCTTGCGGTCGAGTGCGTCGAGCTTGTCGCGGATCTCGTCCATCAACGCCTGGTCGAACCCGGTGCCGACCTTCCCCGCATACCTGAAGCCCTTGCCTTCGCGGACACCGAGCAACAGCGACTTGAACCCGCGTTTCTTGTCGGAGGGCAGCCAGCCGACGATCACGAATTCCTGGCGGTGCGTGCATTTGACCTTGAGCCAGGCCTTGGTTCGCTTGCCGGCATAGGGCGCGTCGGCGCGTTTCGAGACGATGCCTTCGAGGCCTTCGCGGCACATTGTCTCGAACAATTGCTCGCCCGCGCCGATGACGTGGTCGGAGTAGCGGAGGCGGTCCTCGTCCTCGGGGATCAGTGGTTGCAGGCGCGCCTTGCGGTCGAGATTGGATAGACCGGTCAGGTCTTCGCCGTCGAGCGCGAGCAGGTCGAACGCGAACAATGTCATGTCGCCGCCGGCGGAAATTGCGTCCTTCAGCGTCGAGAAGTCGGGATGGCCGTCCTTGAACGCGACGATCTCGCCGTCGATCAGCGCGGATTTTATCGGGAGTTTCGCGGCGGCGTCGGCGATCGCGGCGAACTTGTCGGTCCAGTCGAGGCCGGTGCGGGTGAAGACCTTGGCCTTGCCGTTGGCGACGGAGATCAGCGCGCGGTAGCCGTCGTATTTCACCTCGTGCAGCCAGGTGGATCCGGTGGGGACGGCGTCGACGAGGGTGCAAAGTTGGAGGTCGCGGAACTCGGGCAGTTTGACCGCGCTGCGCCCCGACCCCTTCGTCGCCCCAGCGGAGGCTGGGGTCTCCCGCGGCTCCTGTTCCGTTTTTGCTGCTTGAGATCCCAGCTTTCGTTGGGATGACGGGCGGGGGGAACGTGCCGGCTTTTTGTCCTCTTCGATCTCGACCATCGTCCGGCCGGTCGAGACGCTGGTCAGCGCTTCCTCGACCAGCGTGTCCGTGCCGCCCGCCGCGGCGTCGTCGATCTTCCGCAGCAGCCAGTTCTCGCGTTTCTCCTTCGCGCGGGGCTTCAGGCGGATGAGCAGCCATTCGCCCTTCATCCGTTCGCCATCGAGGACGAAGTGGAGATGGCCCTCGTCGAGGTCCTTGGCCGACTTGCCCTTGATCGGCGACCATGTGCCGCGGTCCCACAGCATCACCGTGCCGCCGCCATATTCGCCAGCGGGGATCGTGCCTTCGAAGGTGGCGTAGCTGAGCGGGTGATCCTCGGTGCGGACGGCGAGGCGCTTTTCAGCGGGGTCGAGGCTGGGGCCACGGGTGACCGCCCAGCTTTTCAGGACGCCGTCGACTTCGAGGCGGAAGTCCCAGTGGAGGCGGGTGGCGTCGTGCTTCTGGACCATGAAGCTGTTGCCGTTGCCGGGGGCCAGCGTGCCCGCGGGTTCGGCGGTTTTCGTGAAGTTCCGCTTGGAATTATAGAGCGCTAGGGGATCGTCGACCATCTTCACGCCTCCCTGGAAGGGAGGGGCCGGGGGTGGGTCGGCCGCTTGGCGGGCGGGGCGCTATTACGGTAAGGGACCCACCCCCAACCCCTCCCTTTCAGGGATGGGAGCTTACGCACGTTTTTTGGCTGGCGCTTTGGCCGCCGTCTTAGCCGGCGCGCGCTTGGCGGGGGCCTTCTTCGCAGGCGCCTTCTCTGCCGCGCCCCCACTTTTCTCCATCGACTTCTTCAACGCCGCCATCAGATCGACCACGTTCGAGCCGGTCTTTCCGCCGGTGTCCTTGTCCTCGATGATCTTCTTCCCGTTCGACTTGCGCTTGCGTTCGATCAGGTCCTTCAGCGCGTCGACATAGCGATCGTGGAATTCCTGCGGATGGAAGTCGGCGCTGCGCTTTTCGATCAGCGCTTCGGCGAGTTCGAGCAGTTCCTCGGACGGCTTGTCATCGGGGATCTCGCGGAAATACCCCTGCGCCTTGTGCACCTCGTCGGCGTAGCGCAGCGTCTCCAGCACCATGCCGCGCCCGCATGGCTTGAGGCTCACGACGTATTCGCGCCCGCGCATCGCAAGCTGGCCGAGCCCGACCTTCTTCGTCCGCTTCAACGCTTCGCGCAGAACGATGAACGCCTCCTCCGCGAGATCATCCGCGGGCACCACGAAATACGGCTTCTCGTAATAGAGCACGTCGATCTCGCTCGCGTCGACGAACTGCGTGAGTTCCAGCGTCTTCTTCGACTCGAGCTTCACCGCATCGATCTCGTCCTGCTCCAACAGGACGTATTCGCCCTTCGAGACCTCGTACCCCTTCATGATCTCGTCGGCGTCGACCGGGCCGACGCCGGTGACGACCTTGTCGTAATGGATCGGCTGGCCCGACGGCTCGTGGATCTGCTTGAACGACACCGCCGCGCCGGATTTCGTCGCGGAATAGATCTCGACCGGAATCGAGACGAGGGCCAGCCGGATCTGCCCCTGCCAATACGCGCGCGCTGCCATCTTGCGTGTTCCTTCGTTGCGGAAACGATTCGATTACCTGGGTCAATCATCGGCACGGTAGAGTCGTTCCAAAGTTTCGTTCCGCGCCAAATCCCGCTATGGCGCGCGGCATGTCAGACGATCCCTTCACGCTGTTCGATAGCTGGTACGCCGAGGCCAAGCAGTCCGAGCCGAACGACCCCAACGCGGTGGCGCTCGCGACGGCCGATGCCGAGGGCCGTCCGTCGGTCCGCATGGTGCTGCTGAAGGGGCACGGCCCCGATGGCTTCGTGATCTACACCAACCGCGAAAGCCGCAAGGCGGGCGACCTCGCCGCCAATCCGCAGGGGGCGCTGCTGTTCCACTGGAAGTCGTTGCGTCGCCAGATCCGGATCGAGGGGCCGGTGTCATGGGCCAGCGATGAAGAGTCCGACGCCTATTTCGCCTCGCGTGGCCGTGATTCGCAGCTTGGCGCCTGGGCGTCGGAGCAGTCCCGGCCGCTCGACAGCCGCGAGACGTTCGAGCAGCGCTATGCCGAGATGACCGCGAAGTTCGAAGGCCAGGACGTGCCGAGGCCGCCGCATTGGGGTGGCTACCGTGTTACGCCGACGCGGATCGAGTTCTGGCAGGACCGTGCGCACCGGCTCCACGAACGGCGACTGTTCGTTCGCGAAGACGGCAATTGGAGCGAGGGGCTGTTGTTCCCATGACGCAGGACGAACGGCGCAAGGTCATACCCCTCGCAACACGCGCGGCGCTCGCCAGCGTCGCGATGGCGTGTTTCCTGCTGCTGCTGAAGGGATTTGCGGCGTGGTCGACGGGCTCGGTGGCGATGCTCGGCTCGCTCGCCGATACCGCGCTCGACCTGCTCGCGTCGCTGGTCACGCTGTACGGCGTGCGGCTGGCGGCGACGCCGGCGGACCACGATCACCGCTTCGGCCACGGCAAGGCGGAGGCGCTCGCAGCGCTGTTCCAGGTCATGCTGATCACCGCGTCGGCGGTCGGCATCGCGTGGCGCGCTATCCTCGCATTCGGCGATCCGCAGCCGACCACCGGGGCCGAGTTCGGCATCGGCGTGTCGGTGATCGCGATCGCCGCGACGGTGTTCCTGCTGGCCTATCAGCGCAAGATCATCCGCCAGACCGGCTCGGTCGCGATCCTGGCGGACAACGTCCATTACCAGTCCGACGTGCTGCTCAACGGCTCGGTGATCGTCGCGCTCGTGCTCGATCAATATGTCGGGTGGAGCGGCGCGGATCCGATCTTCGGCATCGTCATCGCGCTGTGGCTCGCCTGGGGCGCGTTCCAGGCATCGTCGAATGCGATCGACCAGCTGATGGACAAGGAGTGGCCGGAGGATTTCCGGGCGCAATTTCTTGACGTCGCCGCGCGCCAGCCCGGCATCCGCGGCATTCACGATTTCCGCACACGGCGCTCTGGCAGCCACGATTTCGCGCAGTTCCACATGGAGGTCGCGCGTGACCTGACCGTGGAACATGCGCACGACATCGTCGAGGCGGTCGAGCGCAACCTGCGCACCGCTTTCCCGAAGGTCGAGGTGCTGATCCATCTCGATCCCGAGGGGCATGTCGACACCGACAATCCGCTGGTCGAGGCGGACGTGACGCCGCATTGGTTCGGCAAGCGGGTATAGTCCGTTCGAGATTCGGCAACGCGTTTGAGGATTCAGGCATGAGAATACCGTTCGCGCAGATCGATGCGTTTTCCGACACGCCGTTCGGCGGCAACCAGGCGGCGGTGATGCCGCTGTCCGCATGGCTCGACGACGACGTGCTCCTCAACATCGCGCAGGAGAACAACCTGAGCGAGACCGCGTTCATCGTCGCTTCGGACGACGAGGGTGTCGATTTCGATCTTCGCTGGTTCACGCCGGGGGCGGAGGTGGCGCTGTGCGGCCACGCGACGCTGGCGAGTGGGCATTTCGTGCTGTCGTCGGATACCGCGCTCGATCGGGTGCGGTTCCGGACGCGGCAGGCGGGGATGCTCGAGGTTGCGCGGGCTGATAGCGGGTACACGCTGGAGCTGCCGGCTTGGGGACCTAGCCCGAAAGCGATCCCGGAAATCGTCGCGGCGCTGAACATCGAGGCGCCCGTCGAGACCCTGTGGCACGAGAAGGGCTATGCGCTCGTGATCGTTGAGAACGAGACCGTGGTGCGCGACCTGAAGCCGGACTTTGCGGCGCTGGCGAAGTTCCCGATCGTCGCGATCGTCGCGGCGCGGGGGGACGCGACCGACATCGTCAGCCGCGTGTTCACGCCGTACTACGCGATCGACGAAGATCCGGTGACGGGCTCGGCGCATGCGGTAATGGTGCCGTATTGGGCGCCGACCTTGGGGAACAGCTTTACGGCGTACCAGGCGAGCGCGCGGGGCGGAAAGCTGACTTGTCGGCTTGAGGGCGACCGCGTGGTGCTAGGCGGATCATGCGTGACGACGATCGAGGGTACGTTCCTGCTGCCGTGATTCGGGTGCCGTGATCTGCCCCCCTCCCTGGAAGGGAGGGGCCGGGGGTGGGTCGGCTTCCGCATTCTCCGAACGCGCGTGACTCAAGCCGGCCTACCCACCCCCAACCCCTCCCTTTCAGGGAGGGGGGCGAATAAGAGCTACCGCTTCCGCCCCTTGGTCATCGGATCGGGCTTTTTTGGCTTTACCCACCCCGGCGGCGGCGTCATGCGTTGCTGGCTGGTGCCGAGCCCCATTGCCCCCGGCTGTTGGCGCGTCAGCCCGGCGGTGTCCGCCACCTCACCACCGCCGCGCAACACACTGATCTGATCGCGCAACTTGCCCGCGGTTTCGAAGTCCATCGCCGCGGCGGCGGCTTCCATCTGGCGGCGTAGATCTTCGATATCCATCCGCCCTGAACGCGTCAGGCGGCGACGAGTGCCGCTTCGGTTTCCGCGATCCAGCCGCCGCCGAGCACGCGCTCGTCCGCATAGAGTACTGCCGCCTGACCGGGCGCGACGCCGTATTCGGGCGCATCGAACACCACGCGGTTGCCGATTAGACGGGCAGGGACGGGTTTCGCCATTGATCGCACCTTGGCGGTCAGCGGCCCGGTGAAGTCCCCGCCCAACCAGTTGATGTCGGTCATCCGCGCCGCCTGCACCGCGAGCGCGCGACGGGGGCCGACGACGACGCGCTTCGTCTCAGGCTCGACTCGCACGACGTAGAGCGGCTCGGGACTGCCGCCGATCTCCAGCCCGCGGCGTTGGCCGACGGTGAAGTGGATCAGCCCACGATGTTCGCCGAGCTTCGCGCCGCCGAGATCGACGATGTCGCCCGCGGTCTCTGCCGCCTCGGGGCGCAGTTTTTTGACGAGACCGGCGTAGTCGCCGTCGGGAACGAAGCAGATGTCCTGGCTATCGGGCTTGGCCGCGACGCCGAGCCCGAGTTCCGCCGCGATCTCCCGCACTCGTGCCTTGGGTAAGCCGCCGAGCGGAAATCGGAGATAATCGAGCTGTGTCTGCGTGGTCGCGAACAGGAAATAGCTCTGGTCGCGGGCGGGATCGGCGCCGCGGTGGAGTTCGGCACCGTGCGCGCCTTCGAACCGGCGGACATAATGGCCGGTCGCCAAGCAGTCTGCGCCGAGATCGCGCGCAAGCTTCAGCAGGTCGGTGAACTTTGGCCCCATGTTGCACTGGACGCACGGGATCGGCGTGCGACCGGCGAGATACTCGTCGGCGAATTTGTCGACGACCTGCTCATGGAAGCTGGTTTCGTGATCGAACACGTAATGCGCGATGCCGAGTCGGTCGCAGACCGCGCGGGCGTCGCGGATGTCGCGGCCGGCGCAGCACGAGCCGGCGCGGCCCACCGCCTCGCCGTGATCGTAGAGCTGGAGCGTCACGCCGATCGTCTCGGCGCCGGTGGCGTGCGCGAGCGCGGCGACGACCGAGCTGTCGACGCCGCCCGACATCGCCACGACGATGCGCTTTACGGCCATGCCCGTATCGGCACTGGCCCCGAGCTGAAAATCGGTCTGATCCATGCGGCGCTACATAAGCGCGGAGGCACCGCGTTGCAAAAAGATGCGTCGATTAACCTCGATCAGGCCGAAGCGAGTGAAAAATGCGACCGGCGAACGTCGCAATGCAACAAATCGGCCACTGCGTGGCGGGTGTTTTACGCAGTCTTCATCCCCTTGGCTTAGACAGGGGCTTCCGAGAATGAAGCGAGTATCCCGTTGGACCTGAGTTTTCCCCGTTTCGATCGCGACGCAGAGGTCACCGTTCTCCCGGGTGACCTGGCCGTCCTGATCGTCGGTATCGCCGCCCGACAGGCAGCGAGCCCGACAGCGGCGGTGCAGGCGGGATTTGCTCGCGCCACGATCGATCCGAAGTTGTTTGCGCCGCTCCACGGTGCGTTCAACGGGCCGATGGCCGCGGCGTTGACCCGTTGGAAGGAGGAATGAAGATGCTGTTTACCGCGGCGTTTCAGCCGATCTTCAAGACCTGCGATTACAGGTCGAGTGTGCGTATCGAGAGGGGGCCCCCCGCCCCGATCAGAGGTTTCAAATGATCGAGAACCAGAAAATCCGTCCCGGCAAGGTCATCGGGCCTTTGGGCGAGCAGCTGACGCTGGACAGCCTGCCACCGCCCAGCACCACGCGCTGGGTCGTGCGGCGCAAGGCCGAAGTCGTCGCTGCGGTGAATGGCGGGCTGTTGAGCGTCGACGATGTCTGCGCGCGCTACGGCCTGACGGTCGAGGAGTTCGCCGGATGGCAGCGGGCGATCGATCGGTCGGGAATGCCCGGACTGCGGGTCACACGAATTCAGCACTATAAATCGTTGTACGAGCGCCAACAAAAGTATTGAGCGGCAAAACTCAAAACGCGAGCGGAACAAAAAACGCCGTTCGCACGTCTTTCCGCCATCGCCCGGATACGGGTTCAACGGAGGGAAAATATCATGGGTCTCATTCTTTGGCTGATCATCGGCGGCGTCATCGGCTGGATCGCTAGCATGATCATGCGCACCGACGCGCAGCAGGGCATCTTCCTGAACATCATCGTCGGCATCGTCGGCGCGTTCATCGGTGGCCTCATCTTGTCGGGTGGCTCGATCAACAACGCACCGCTCACGCTGACCTCGTTCATCGTGTCGCTGCTGGGCGCCATCGTCCTGCTCGCGATCGTGAACCTCGTGCGTCGCGGTAGCGTCCGCTAAGAGTTCGCTTCGTCACGCGAAGTTAAAGAAGGGCCGTCCGGGCAACCGGGCGGCCCTTCTTTCGTGCGTGCGATTATTTGCCGGTTCCGCAGCCGGCCTTTGCATCCTCCCCCGCCAGGGGGAGGTGTCGCCGAAGGTGACGGAGGGGGAGGAGCGCGCAACACCCGTTATCGCTTACCTCCCCCTCCGTCTGGCAAGTGCCAGCCACCTCCCCCTTGCGGGGGAGGATCGTAAGAGGGTCAGTTCAGCAGGAAGCGTACCGACAGCGTGACCGTCACGTCCTTCTCGCCGGGTGCGATCTGCGTGCTGTCCTTGGCCATCGCCGCACGCGCCATGAACATCGGTTGTGCAGGACCACCCGTATCCTGGCCCGACTCCGCGATCGAGACGATCCGCGACACGCGCAGCCCCGCCGCCTTGGCATACAGATCCGCGCGGCGCTTGGCCTGCGCGATCGCGTCGGTCCGTGCCTCGTCGAGCGCCGCGTCGGGCTTGTCGATCGACAGGTTCGGCCCGTCGATCTGGTTCGCACCCTGCGCCACCAGCGCGTCGAGGATCGTCCCCGACTTGGCGACGTCGCGGAAGCGGATCGAGACGGTGTTGGTCGCCTGATACCCGGTGATCACCGGCGGCTGGTTGTCGGCGTAGCGATATTGTGGCGACAGTTGGACGTTCGAGGTAGCGACGTCGCGCGGTGCGACGCCCGCCCGCTTGAGCGCGTCGAGCACCTTGGCCATCCGCTGCGCATTGTCGGTGAGCGCCGCGGCGGCAGTCGGCGACTGAGACACGACCCCCGCGCGAATCGTCGCGAGATCGGGCACGCGCGTCGTGCGACCCTCGGCGGTCACGTCCAGCACGGTCCCGGCGGCGGGTACCATCGGCTCGACCGTGGTCGGGGCGGCCTGGGCATTGGCAGCGGTAGGAAGAATCGCGGTGGCGCTCGCCAAGATGGTCAGGAACGATGCGGTCTTCATGATGGTGTCTCCCGTTGAACTGTCCGTGCGTGTCGCCCGGATCGGCTCAACACAAGCTGAACGTCTTCCAACTCTTCGAAGCTTATTGCGAATAGATCGAAATCGAAGCATGTCTGCGTCCTGCGCTCGTCGAGGGGCTTGAGCACGGTGACTTATTCATATAACACAGCCGGTGAATGGCGAAGCGGGTCGAGACAAGACCGGTCGAAATTGGGATTGTGACGCGCATGAACTACGAGACGAAGACCGTCGGCCAGATTGACGGTGGCGAGAACGAGGACCAGCTCGTGCTCCCCGATTACACCGCACCGTCGCACCGCCGCCGCAACATCATCATCGCGGTCGTCGTCGTGCTGGCGATCATCGGCGCCGTCTTCGCGTTCAAGGGCGGCAAGAAGGACGCCGCCGCCGGTCCGGTCGTCGAACAGGTGCCGACCGTCTCGGTCATGGTACCGGGGCGCAAGACCGTCGATCGCACGATTTCCGCGACCGGCACGATCGCGGCGCGGCGCGAAATGCCCGTGGGCGTCGCGGGTGAGGGTGGGATGATCACGCGCGTGCTGGTCGAGCCGGGCCAGTGGGTCGCGGCGGGCCAAGTGCTGGCGACGGTCGATCGCTCGGTCCAGACCGAGACCGCCGCCTCGCTCGCCGCCTCGGTCAGCGTCGCGCGCTCCGACGAGACGATCGCGCAGGCCGAACTCGATCGTGCCAAGCAGCTCGTCGATCGCGGCTTCATCTCGAAGGCCGATCTTCAGCGCAAGGCCGCGACGCGCGACGCCGCCGCCGCACGCGTGAAGGTGGCGCAGGCGACGCTCGGCGAGGCGCGCGCGCGCAACGGTCGTCTCGATATCCGTGCGCCCGCCGCCGGCCTCGTGCTGACGCGCGGTGTCGAATCGGGTCAGGTCGTCGGCGCGGGTACCGGTGTACTGTTCCGCATGGCGGCAGACGGCCAGATGGAAATGCGCGCGCAGTTGAGCGAAGCTGATCTCGCCGGGCTCCATGCGGGCGCCCGCGCGACCGTCGTTCCGGTCGGCACGACTCAGGGCTTCCCAGGCCAGGTGTGGCAGGTTTCGCCGGTGATCGACCCGCAGAGCCGCCAGGGCATTGCGCGAATCGCGGTCGCCTATGACCCCGCGCTGCGGCCGGGCGGATTCGCCGCGGCGACGATCGTCGGTGGCGCGACCCAGGCACCATTGCTCCCCGACTCAGCGCTGCAGAGCGACGAGAAGGGCAGCTTCGTCTATATCATCGGCGCCGATAACAAGGCCGTGCGCCGCGATATCAAGATCGGTCAGGTCTCCGATGCGGGCGTGACGATTCTCAGCGGACTCGATGGAACCGAACGCGTAGTGTTGTCTGCAGGCGGGTTCCTGGCGCCCGGGCAGAAGGTGAAGCCGGTCACGAAGAAAGCGAGCTGAGCTCATGAACTTTCGCAACATCTCGGCCTGGGCGATCCGCAACCCGGTGCCGCCGATCGTTCTGTTCATCGCGCTGACCCTGGCGGGCATCGTCAGCTTCATGCGGATGGATGTGAACAACGATCCGGACATCGATTTCCCGATCGCGATCGTCGTCATCAACCAGCCGGGTGCCGCGCCGACCGAACTCGAGACGCAGGTCACGCAGCGCGTCGAGGCGGCAGTCCGGTCGCTCCAGGGCATCGACGAGATCACCTCGACCGTGACCGAGGGCCAGTCGCAGACTGTCGTCCAGCTCAGCATCGGCACGCCGATCGACCGCGCCGTCACCGACGTCCGCGACGCGATCGCACAGATCCGCAGCGATTTGCCCGAGGGTATCCTCGAGCCGCAGGTGTTCCGTGCGAACACCACCGACAACGATCTCGCTAGCTATTCCGTGATCGCCAAGGACATGACGGTCGAACAGCTCAGCTGGTACATCGACAACAACGTCGCGAAGGAATTGCTGTCGGTCCCCGGCATGGCCGCGGTGAACCGCAACGGCGGCGTCAGTCGCGAGATCCGCATCATCCTCGACCCGCTCAAGCTGCAGAGCCAGGGGCTGACCGCGAGCCAGGTCAACGCTCAGTTGCGTCAGGTCAATCTTAACGCAGCGGGTGGTCGTGCCGAGATTGCGGGGTCCGAACAGTCGGTCCGCGTGCTCGGCAACGCGAAGGACGCGGTCGCACTCGCGCAGACCCAGATCAGCGTCGGCAACGGCCGTACGGTACGGCTGGCTGACATCGCACAGGTTCGCGATCTCTACGCCGAACAGCGTAGCCGTGCCGCGATCGACGGCCGCCAGACGATCAGCTTCGATTTCCAGCGTTCCAAGGGATCGTCCGACGTCACCGTCTTCAACGAGGCGGTGAAGAAGCTCGCGGCGATGGAAAAGCGCAATCCGAACGTGCATTTCGTGCTGCGCTCGAACAGCGTCAAATACACCGAGATGCAGTATGAGAGCGCGATCCACGCGATGATCGAGGGCGCGGTGCTCGCGGTGATCGTGGTGTTCCTGTTCCTGCGCGACTGGCGCGCCACGGTGATCTCGTCGCTCGCGATCCCGCTGTCGGCGATCCCGGCCTTCTGGTTCATGGACCTGCTCGGCTTCAACCTGAACCAGATGACGCTGCTCGCGCTCAGCCTCGTCGCGGGCGTGCTGGTCGACGACGCGATCGTCGAGATCGAGAACATCGTCCGGCACATGCGGATGGGCAAGTCCGCCTATCAGGCGTCGATCGACGCCGCCGACGAGATCGGTCTCGCTGTGCTGGCGACGACGATGGCGATCGTCGCGGTGTTCCTGCCGGTCGGCCTGATGCCGGGTATCTCGGGGCAGTTCTTCAAGAATTTCGGCCTGACGGTGGTTGCCTCGGTGCTGATGAGCCTCGCGGTCGCGCGTCTCGTCACGCCAATGCTCGCGGCGTATTTCCTCAAGTCCGCCGGCCCCGCCGTGCACGGCGAGGGCGTCCTGATGGACGGCTATATGGCGACGCTGAAATGGACGCTGGAGACCGGCAAGGCGAAGGCATCGGCCGCGCGCGGCGGGTTCCACCGCCTGACCAGCCGCTTCCGCGATCACCGGTTTTGGGTGCTCGGGCTCGGCGTGTTCGCGTTCCTGATGACGATCGTGATGTTCGCGGTCCTGCCGATGACGTTCCAGCCTGCGCAGGACAATGACACCTCGATGGCGGTCATCGACATGGTGCCGGGCACGACGCTCGCGCAGACCGAAGCGGTGGTGACGAAGGTCGCGGCGCTGATCGGATCGCAGCCCGATGTGCAGTCCGTCTATGCGCGCAGCGGTGCCAATGGCTCGGTCAATGCCGGTCGCGTCACCGCGACGCTTAAGGACGATCGGAAAATGAAGAGCACGGAGTTCGAGCGCAGCCTCGCACCCCAGCTTGCGGCGATCCCCGATGCGCGCGTCTCGTTCCGCTCGCAGAATGGCTGGGGCGGCAGCACGCGCGACATGAGCGTGACGCTGGGTGGCGACGATCCCAAACTGCTCGATGCGACCGCGCAGAAGATCGTGACCGAGATGTCGCGCCTGCCGACGCTGGTCGCGCCGCGCGTCGCCGGCAACATGCAGCGCCCGGAAATCGTCATCAAGCCGCGCTTCGATCTTGCCGCCAATCTCGGCGTGACGACGCAGGCACTGTCGTCGGCGATCCGGATCGCGACCTTGGGCGATATCGACCAGAACTCCGCACGCTTCTCGCTGTCCGATCGCCAGATCCCGATCCGCGTCGCGCTCGATCAGGGCGCGCGCAGCGAACTCTCGACGATCCAGAACCTGCCGGTCTCGACCGCGTCGGGTGGTTCGGTGCCGCTCAACCTGGTGGCGGAGATCACGCTCGGCTCCGGCCCGACCAAGATCGACCGCGTCAATCAACAGCGTCAGCTGACGATCGGCGCCGATCTCGCCCCCGGTATTGTGTCGGGCGTCGCGCAGAAGCAGATCGATGCGCTGCCGACGATGGCCAACCTGCCGACCGGCGTGAACAAACTCGTGTTGGGGCAGTCGAAGTTCCAGGCGGAGATGATCAACAACTTCATCCTGGCGGTGATCGCGGGGACGTTCCTGGTGTTCGCGGTGCTGGTGCTGCTGTATCGCCGCGCGCTGCCGCCGTTCGTCAACATGGGCTCGCTTTTGCTGGCGCCGCTCGGCGGGCTGATCGCGTTGTGGGCGACGGGCAACCCGGTATCGATGCCGGTGTTCATCGGTATCCTGATGCTGCTCGGCATCGTCGCGAAGAACTCGATCCTGCTGATCGACTTCGCGCTGGAGGAGATGGGCAAGGGCGTCGACGTGTGGACCGCGGTGGTCGATGCCGGCCACAAGCGCGCGCAGCCGATCGTGATGACCACGGTCGCGATGGTCGCGGGCATGATCCCGACCGCGCTGTCGCTCGGCGGCGACGGATCGTGGCGCGCGCCGATGGGCATCGTCGTGATCGGCGGGCTCGTCCTGTCGACCATCCTGACGCTGCTGATCGTCCCCGCGGCGTTCAGCCTCGCGGTCGGGATCGAGCGGTATATCGGCCCACGCCTCGGCCGCAGCCTGCTGACCTATCGCCCCGGCGACGACGGCAGCGAAGTCATCGGGCTCGCCGGACCGTCGGGGCCACGGCTCGGACCGGCAACCCCCAAGCTCGGCGATGGCACACAGCCAGCCGAGTGACGCCATCGCGCCCCTCGTGTTGAGCGACGCCGGAGTTCCGCGCGATGGCGGGGCGTCGCGGAATACGGCACGAACGGCGTCTGCACCGGGCGTCTGGTCGAGCATGGGTAGGTCGAGCGTGTGCCGGTCGAGCGTGGGCCGGTCATGCTGGAGCCAGTCGAAAGCCGGGCGGTCGAGCATGGGCCAGTCGAGCGCGGGCGGGCCAGAAGCATCGCGCGTCGGCCTGGCGTCGAGGAATACGGCACGAACGTCACCCGCGCGAGCCGTCTGGCCGAGCACGGGCAAGTCAAACACGCGGCGGTCGAGCGTGGGCCGGTCATGCCGGCATCGGTCGGAGGCCGGATGGCAGTCGAGCGCGGACCGCTCGGAACTCAGCCGATCACGCGCGGGGGTGGCTAAATTCCACCAGTCGAGTGCACCTGAATCGAGCGCAAGTTGGGCGAAAGCCGGATCGTCCGCCCCGCTCGTGAACTATCCCTGCGCTGGGGGATTGTTTCGGGCATGACAGTTTCAACCCGCACGCGCCCGGCGAGCGAAGCAACGCCGCCCGCCCTCGTCCGCATGCGGATCGTCGCGACCGGGCTGCTCGTGTTCATGGCCGCGACCTTCTTCGTCAGCCGCGCGCTCGTCCCCGTCCACCCCGCCTTCGCGTTCGTACGCGCGTTCGCCGAGGCGGCGATGGTCGGCGGCCTCGCGGACTGGTTCGCGGTGACCGCGCTGTTCCGCCATCCGCTCGGGCTGCCGATCCCGCACACAGCCATCGTGCCGCGCAACAAGGACCGCATCGGCGACACGCTCGCGCAGTTCCTCCGCGCGAACTTCCTGATCCCCGTCGTCATCGCCAGGCGAACCCGTCGCCTCGACGTTGCGGGTGCAATCGCCCGCTGGCTGACCGATCCGCCCGAGGGGGCAGGGGGGCGCTTTCGCCAGGGTGCGTCGAAGCTGGTCGCGCAGGTGCTGGAGGGTCTCGACCCGGCTCGGCTCGGCGGGATGGTCAAGGCCGGGATCGGCGCCCGCCTGCGCGCGACGGAGGTCTCGCCGATCCTCGGCCAGTTGCTCAAGGCCGCGATCGCCGAGCGCCGCCACGCGCCGCTGCTCGAAAGCGCGATCCGCTGGGCGGCGAAGACGCTGGCCGCGAACGACCACCTCGTCCGCGCGATGGTCCACGACAAGGCCGGCTCGATCCTGCGCTGGACCGGGCTCGACACGACCGTCGCGGACAAGCTCATCAGCGGCTTCGACAAGCTGCTCGCGGAGATGGCGGAGGACCCCGAGCATCCGCTGCGCCTGAAGGCGGAGGAGGGGCTCGATCGGCTCGCCTGGGACCTCCAATATGACCGCCGGATGCGCGAACGCGTCGAGACGATGAAGAACGACCTGCTCGACAATCCGGCGATGCAGCGCTGGCTCGACGGGCTGTGGGAGCAGGCACGCGGCGCGCTGCTGGCGATCGCGCGCGACCCTGAGCGGGCGATGGCCGGCAAGCTCGGCGACATCCTGCGCCAGCTCGGCGAGACGTTGCAGCACGATCCGCGCATGTCGCGGACGATCAACCGGTTTGTGCGGCGTGCGGCGGTCGGCGCGGCGGCGGATTACGGCGACGGCATCGTCAAGCTGGTCTCGGAAACGGTCCGCAGTTGGGACGCCGACACGATCACCCGTCGCCTGGAGAACGCCGTCGGCCGCGACCTGCAATATATCCGCGTGAACGGCACGATCGTCGGCGGGCTGGTCGGGCTGGTGATCCACAGCGTTGATGTGCTGTTGTGATGGGGATCGTTTAGATCGCTCCCGGGAGGCAGTTTCCAAATATCGTCCGGTAGTTTGTGTTGTTAGTCTTGAGGTGGAGGTGATTAGCTTGCCTACGAAGTATCAAGACGCGGCATCGTTTCATTATATCGAATGTCTGGTTTCGGAGGAAAGCGGTCAGGCGGCTTTGGGACAGCCACGGCGGTAATCGGACATTGCCGATCTTGGTCCTCACTGGCACGATCAACCGCATGGCAGGGAAAAAGCGAATGCTCGATCAACTTGGACTCGGCGGAGATGGCGACGAGATCGAAGCGATCGAGGACGTCGAGCGGGACTTTCACGTCAAGATTGACACCACTACCGCTATCGAATGGCGCACCGTTGGCGACGTGTATAACGCCCTGCTTCTCGTGCTACCGGACTACGTGAAAGCTCAGCCGACCACATGGCGACGGTTCTGCCGTGCGCTTTGTCAGGTGACCGGTGATGACCCCGAGGCCGTAGGGAGGGATACAATTCTGATCGGTAGGCCTTGGGGCGTCATTGCCGGGATCAGAAGGCTCTTCGGTCGCTGATGGGCAGGAAAGCGGACGGGCGGCTCTCGGCTCGAAATCGTCAAAAACACACCCTTATTCGGTCGGGATGCGTTAGGTTTGCATCGCTAGGATACCAAGGTTCACGCGGTTTGGTAGCGGATGATGCAAAAGCGGAGCTTGGAAATGAACCCAATAGAGAAGCAGGCCGAGATAATGACGGAACTGGCTCAGCTGATGCTTGATCAGGTCGATGGCCCTTACGAATCTATCACGTGTGAATACGAATATGTAGAACGTTACAGCACCGTCAGCAGTTCGCTTTCAGTCATACAACATGGGACGCAGAAATATCCAGATACTGCGGCTGGATATGCGACCGACAATGCCGAGCTTTGCACGAAGCTTCGGGGGTTGATGAAATGTCATACGGGCGGGGAATGGACTTCTTTTACGCTTTTGCTAGACGCGGGCGGCAAAGTAAAAACTAAGTTCTACTACTACTGATCGGCGACGCCTAAATCTGCATGCTCATGCGACGTATCGGGACAAGCAAGCAGCTCAACTGACCGGAACTGAGCGAAGTTTCCAACGGCAGGGGATCGAACCCGCACCCGTCGCCGGGATCGCTGTAGCGATACGTCTACCAATTCCGTCACGCTGGCACGCACAATGTTCGGGCAAATCCCGTCGTTACGCAATGTCCGGTTTCGGGTGGCGGCGCTCGCGGGTGGAATGGCAATGTTTGGGCGTAAGCGGAATGGCCGGAATGGGAAGGAAAGCGGACGGGCTGCTTTTGGCGAGAATTGAGGGAAAGTAGCCATTGGTGGGCAACCTCCTATCACCTACGGTGCGCTTATGACGCTCTACCGCAAAGCATGGCTGTTCACGGGGTGGACGATGCTCGTGTTCGTTACTTCGCCGCTTTGGTTATTCTGGCCGTTCACCCGCTTGGGTCTCATTGGAGCCCTGCCGGGAATGGCGTTGTGGCTAGCTCACGGCGCGGCCTTCCTATGGCTTTTTCGCTGTCCTGAGTGCGGCACATCTCCGTTCACAACGCGGCTTGGCTTCGTCGGAATTAGCCATCCGTGGCCGCGCCGGTGCTGCTCGAAATGCGGCAAAGACCTCAGGGCGAATTAGGGCTGTTTTGGGCAGGAAAGCGGACGGGCGGCTTTCGGTGTTGATCGCGGCAAAGCAGCCTTTGTTTTGCGCGACCTCAGGCTAAGATCAAACATGGGGAAAAAAGCCTACTTTGACGAATTGGCCAGAGCGCTCGCCCGACCGGAGGCTGACCAGATGTGCAGGCATCTTGATGCCCTTGCCCAATATGACGAGAGCGGCACCGGCGAATGGCCGTCCGAAGCATTCGAAGAGATAAATTTTTGCTACCATGATGACCCGGAGAAGGCGTTTGCCTACGTGATCCTCGGTGCCTCGCGGTCAGATAACCCAAAATTTCTTGCAGGGCTCGGCTGCGGTCCGTTAGAGGACATTCTTGAGAATCCCACTGACGAGTTGCTTCACCGTATCGTAGCAGAGGCTCGCAAATCTGCCCGCTTCCGATGGCTGCTTAGCCATCCGTTTAAGGTCGCAATAGCGGCGACAGCTTGGGACGCCATCGAGAAGTTCCGATCGACCGGCCCACACGAAGAGCCGTCTGCCGGGATACCACCTCGACATGGCTGAATGTCGGCTAATAGGCAGTCGAATGCCACCTCTCAGCGTCCGCAACTGGGCGTTTTATGTCGATCCGCCATTCCCAAAAAGGAATGCGCTTCTCGGAACCGACCGGATTTTGGGAATGTCTGGGTTGGGAAGGAAAGCGGACCGGCTGCTTTCGAGCGCGGCCTCTATAATACCGGGCGTTAGCGGCTTTGGGGCACTTTCGTTTTGCCCCATACCCGGCGCAGCCCGGAAAGTGCGAACGCAGCGCCGATTGAGCAGAGATAGAAGACGCTCGATGCCACGGTCGAGATAACAACCGCCTTTTCAAAGAATGCTCCTGTCACAAGTCCCCATGATGCGCAGACCACCACAGGGCCGATCATCGTGAAGGCGACGGGATGGCGGTCAAGCTGACGACCTCGCCACCAGATCACAGCGCCTAGGGCCACCAACCACGGAAGTGAAAGTAGGCCACCAAGGTACATCCCCACCCCCGCCCCGTCGATGCCGAAGCCTTCGCTTGTTCCAATCGTGCCGGCGATCCCGGTAATGCAAAGACCAAAAGCGTGCGCCGCAAGCACCCGCTTCGCGACCCGTCCGCGTGAGCCTATATTGTTCATGAGGAGAGGCTGAACGAACGGCAACTATCGGGCAAGCGCGAACATCGTTGGATCGTCCACTTATGCGCGATAGCGGAATGGCCGAAATGGGAAGGATAGCCGCCGTTCGCTGTTAGGCATTTCCATTCCACCACAGGCGGAGCCGTTCGGAACTAAGTAAGCTGGCGAAACCGTATCCAAAACTAAGGGCAACAGGGACCAGCACACTCTCGGGAAACCCGGTAGCAGCTTGAACGGCGAAGGCGAGCAATGCCCCGAGGACGAAAGCAATTATCCAGCGCATAGGCACAGCCTAGAGCGGTAAGCGAAGGTCTGCAATTGGGCGATAGTTACCGTCCGAGTTTGCTAATCGCGAATTCGTGTCGCCAATGGAGCTACCGCTCCCAATCCGGCATCGGCCAGCCTTTAGCCTTCGCCAACAACCGCAAAGGCCCGTGCGCGTTCACTGCGAAGGGTTCGTCGGCCCATTCGAAGGTCGGGGCGTCCGAGACATGGTCGGAAAAGAAGCGGATGTGGGCGTGGTCTCGGGCGATGCCTTCGCGGTCCATCCAGGACTGGATCATCCGCAGTTTTGCCGGGCCGTAGCAATTCTCGCCTTCGATGCCGGCGAGCAGCACGCCGTCGCGGTCGCGCAGGCTCTCGGTGCCGATCACCGCGTCGAAGTCCAGTCGCCGCGCGATTGCCTCGACGTAGAATCGGTATGACGCGGTCGCCATGACCAGCCGGTAGCCGGCGGCGCGGTCGGCCTCGATCTGCGCGCGGGCGCTGGCGAAGACGCCGTCGCGCATGACGCGGTCGGCAAAGGCTTCGGCCGCCCGGCGTTCTTCGGCGGGCGTCATGCGCTTGCCGAGCATCATCCGCTGCATCAGGTATTTGAGCCGGCCGCGGCTGATCAGCTTGCCGACATAGCCGAGCGCGGCGACTCCGGCGAACGGGATGAGCGCCAGCCGCCACGGTGCGCCGCCTTTCTTCGCGGTGTGGAGCAGGAACGGCGTCCAGGTCGGCGCGTGCGTGATCGTCTTGTCCATGTCGTAGATCGCGAGACGGACGGACGGGGGGGCGGAAGGCATTTCGATCATCGTCGTCGCTTACGCCGCATTCATCTTGCCGATCCAGTCACTTTGCCGCAAAGGTGCCCCCGATGAGCGCGATGGCCGATTTCCAGCAGGACGGTGCCGATACCGGCACGCTTCGCTTTACCGGCGATCTGTCGCTCGCAAAGATCGGCAATCTGCCCGATCGGCTCGAGGCGATCGACGCGGCTTCGGTGAAGCATGTCGACCTGAGCGGCGTCGACCGGATCGACACGATCGGCGCGTGGGTCGTCCACCGGTTCGCGGCGCGCAACGATGCGACGATCGACGGGCTCGACGAGAACGACCAGGCGCTGTTCGACCAGGTCGTCGCCTCCGACCAGCCGATCGCGGCGCGGCCTGCGAAGGTCGGTGCGCTCTCCCGCGTGGTCGGCGAGATCGGCGACGCGGTCGTGCTGTCGGGCAAGACGATGCTCGGCCTGCTCGGGTTTCTCGGCGCGACGACGATCGCGTTCGGCAGCGTCATCCGCCACCCGCGTCGCTTCCGGTTCAACGCCGTGGTCCAGCGTTTCGAGGTCGTCGGCGTCGCCGCGCTCGGCATCGTCGGGCTGATGAGCTTCCTGATCGGCATGGTCATCGCGCAACAGGGCGCGGTCCAGCTGCGGCAGTTCGGCGCGGAGGTGTTCACGATCAACCTCGTCGGCCGCCTGACGATCCGCGAACTCGGCCTGCTGATGACCGCGATCATGGTCGCGGGGCGCTCGGGTTCGGCGTTCGCGGCGCAGTTGGGCACGATGAAGCTCACCGAAGAGATCGACGCGATGCGGACGATCGGCGTGTCGCCGATGGAGGCGCTGGTGCTGCCCCGCGTGCTCGCCGCGATCGTGATGATGCCGCTGCTCGGTTTCTATGCGTCGATCATCGCGATCATCGGCGGCGGGCTGTTGTGCTGGGTCCAGCTCGGCATTCCGCCGGTGACGTTCATCGCGCGTATCCGCGAAGTCGTGCCGATCACCGATCTGTATATCTCGCTGATCAAGGCACCGGTGTTCGGCGCGATCATCGCGATCGCGGGCTGCTTCCAGGGGATGCAGGTCGAGTCGGACGCCGAGCAGGTCGGTCTGCGCACCACCTCCGCGGTCGTCCAGGGGATATTCCTGGTGATCGTGCTCGACGCGTTCTTCGCGGTGTTCTTCACCTGGTTGGGTTGGGACTGATGCCCCGCAAGACGGACAGCAAGACAGACGATTTCATCATCTCCGTGAAGGGGCTGAAGAACGCGTTCGGCGATTCGGTGGTGCACGAGGGGCTCGACCTCGACGTGCGGCGCGGCGAGATCCTCGGCGTGGTCGGCGGATCGGGTACCGGCAAGTCGGTGCTGATGCGCTCGATCATCGGCCTGCAGACGCCGGTCGCGGGTGAGATAACGGTGTTCGGCGAGCCCAATATCGGCCGCGAGGAAACCGAGGCGACCGAGATCCGCAAGCGATGGGGCGTGCTGTTCCAGGGTGGTGCGCTGTTCTCGACGCTGACCGTGGCCGAGAACGTCGAAGTGCCGTTGCGCGAATTCTATCCGGATCTGTCGCCGGCGCTGCTCGCGGAGATCGCGTCGTACAAGGTCGTGATGACGGGCCTGCCTGCCGATGCCGCGAACAAGTTTCCCGCCGAGCTGTCGGGTGGCATGAAGAAGCGTGCCGGTCTTGCCCGTGCGCTGGCGCTCGATCCCGAATTGCTGTTCCTTGACGAGCCGACCGCAGGGCTCGATCCGATCGGTGCGGCGGCGTTCGACGGGCTTACGCAGTCGTTGCAGAAGACGCTTGGGCTGACGGTGTTCCTGATCACGCACGATCTCGATACGCTGTATGCGATCTGCGACCGGGTTGCGGTGCTGGCCGACAAGAAGGTCATCGCGGTCGGGACGATCGACGAGCTGATCGCGCTCGATCATCCGTGGATCGAAGAGTATTTCAAGGGGCCACGCGGCCGTGCCGCGGTCGCGACGCAGGAGGCGCACGAGCGCGCCGACCAAGAAGCAGCCCGACATCCTACCCCTGAGAAGAGGGGCGAAGTCCAGTCCAAGCAGTCCGCGCCGGACGACGCCGACGCGACATACGCCGAGAAAGAAGCAAGGACGCGCTGATGGAAACCCGTTCGAACCACGTCCTAGTCGGCGCCGTCGTGCTGATCCTGCTGGCCCTGCTGGCGCTGTTCACCGTGTGGATCGCGCGGATCGGCGGCAAGGAAGAGAAGGAATACGACATCTTCTTCCGCCAGTCGGTCGACGGGCTCGCGCGCGGTTCGGCCGTGGTGTTCTCGGGCGTGCCGTCGGGGCAGGTGAAGACGATCTCGCTGTGGAAGAACGATCCGCAGTTCGTCCGCGTCCGGATCAGCGTGAACGACGAGACGCCGGTGCTGCAGGGCACGACCGCGTCGATCTCCGGCGTCGGCTTCACGGGCGTCAGCCAGATCTCGCTCGATGGCGCGCGCAAGGGTGCGCCGGCGATCGGTTGCCCCGACACGAAGACGCCGACCGAATGTCCGTACGGCGTGCCGGTGATCCCGACCAAGCTCGGTGGCCTGGGCGCGATCCTGAACTCGGCACCGCAGTTGCTCGAGCGTCTGTCGACGCTGACCGAGCGCCTGACGGGCTTGCTGACCGACCGTAACCAGGCGTCGATCGCGGGTATCCTGGAGAACACCAATCGCCTGACGGATGCGCTCGCGGATCGTGGGCCCGAGATTGCCGCGACGCTCGCGCAGACGCGGGTTGCGATCCAGCAGGCGGGCGATGCCGCGCAGCAGTTCGGTGTGCTCGCCAAGACCACCAACGGCGTGCTGTCCGAGGACGTGAAGCCGGCGATGGCGAACCTGAACAAGGCGATCACCTCCGCACAGCAGAGCGCGGAGACGCTCAACGCCGCGATCGGCGATGCACGACCAGGCTTGCAGGCCTTCTCGAAGACGACGATTCCCGAGGCCAATCGACTGGTCCGCGACCTCCGCACGACCGCCGCAGCGCTGTCGTCGGTCGCCGAGAAGGTCGACCAGCAGGGTGCGAGTTCGCTGATCGGGCAGCAGAAGCTCCCGGATTACAAGGGTAAGTGAGGCACGCCATGAAGACACCGCTCATCCTGATCGCGATGCTGCCACTTGCCGGGTGCATCAGCTTCGGCGCGAAACCGCCTCCCACGCTACTGACGCTGACGAGTGCATCGTCCGTGCCGGTCGGCCAGAACCAGGATTCGGCGACCGCGAAGTCGATCACGATCCAGGTCCCGGTCGTACCGCAGTCGCTGGCGACCGCGCGCGTACCGGTGCAGGCGACGCCGACCTCGATCGCATACGTCACCGACGCGCAGTGGGCCGAGCCCCCGGCGCGGCTGTTCTCGCGGTTGGTGTCGGATACGGTTGCGGCGCGCACCGGGCTGGTGGTGCTGTCGACGGCGCAGTCGGTCGGCGATCCGGGCGGCTTGCTCGGTGGCGAGCTGCGGTCGTTCGGGCTCGACGCGACGACGCGCGAGGCGGTCGTGACGTTCGATGCGTCGCTGACCCGCGTCGGCAAGACGACGGTCGAGAAGCATCGCTTCGAAGCGCGCGTGCCGGTGTCGGCGATCGACGCACCTTCGGCAGCGGCCGGGATCAACCAGGCAGCGAACCAGGTCGCGACGCAGGTGGCGGACTGGATCGGTCGGTGAACGCCCCTTCGTTCTGAACGCGGCGTCGACCCGAGCGTTGACGCTCTCTGACGAGGAGAGCGACGATGCCACAGGGCGACAAGAGCGCGTATACCGACAAGCAGAAGCGCAAGGCCGCGCATATCGCGGACGGCTATGAAGAGCGCGGCGTTCCCGAGAAGGAAGCCGAGGCGCGGGCCTGGGCTGCGGTGAACAAGGATTCGGGCGGGGGCAACCTGTCCGGCTCGGGTCGCGGCAAGCCCGATACGCATGTGTCTTCGCATGACGGCGGGAAGCAGGCTGCTGGGCGAAGCGCGGCGGCGAAGTCTGCGGCTGCGAAGAAGGGTTGGGAGACACGGCGGAAGAAGGCGAACGGCTGACAGGACTTTGATCCTCCCCTGCAAGGGGAGGTGGCTGGCACTTGCCAGACGGAGGGGTGACGTCCTCTCGATAGCGCGGCTACCCCTCCGTCAGTCCTTCGGACTGCCACCTCCCCTTGCAGGGGAGGAATGAAGTCTGCCTCAACGCGCTAGCATCGCTTCGGCTTCGGCCAAGTGGAGGCGCTCGACCATCTGGCCATTCAGGCGAATCGCGCCTTTGTGAGCATGTTCGGGATCCTGGAACGCCGCCACGACTTTGCGGGCCCATGCCAATTCCTCCTCGCTGGGGCCGAAACCGGCGTTGGCCGCATCGATCTGGGACGGGTGGATCAGTGTCTTGCCGTCGAACCCAAGCGTCGCGCCTTGCGCGCACTCCGCGGCGAAGCGGGGCGGGTCGTCGAGGGCGTTGCAGACGCCGTCTAGCGCCACGATCCCGGCTGCACGGGCGGCCATGATCGTTGCGGTGAGCGCAGGGATCAGCGGCATGCGATCGGCGCCGAGTCGGCAGCGCATCTCCTTGGCGAGGTCGTTGGTGCCGACGATCAGCGCGGTGAGGGCCGTTTCGGCTGCTGCTGCGGAGAGGGCTGGGAGTGCGAGGATCGCGGCGCAGGTCTCGATCATTGCCCAGATTGGTGGGCCGCCCTCGCCGAGCGATGCGCGGACCGTGAGCAGGTCGGCGACCGACGAGACCTTTGGGACGAGCACCGCTGCTAAGCCTATCGCGCGGATCGCGGCGATGTCGTCGGCATGCCAGGGGGTGTCGAGGCCGTTGACCCTGACTACCAGTTCGCGCTCGCCGAAGCCGCCTTCGCGGACCGCCTCGACCACTCGGTCACGGGCTGCGGCCTTCTCGTCAGGCGCGACGGCGTCTTCCAGGTCGAGGATGACGACGTCGCAATCGAGCGTCCGTGCCTTGGCGATGGCGCGGGCGTTCGAGGCGGGCATGTAGAGCGCGCTGCGGCGGCGTCTGGTCATCATGCTATCGGCCGTTCCGGATCAGGTGACGACGTCGGGCGCGGTGCGGCCGGTGTGCTGGGCGATTCCTGCGATCGACTCCGCCGCGGCAACGATGCTCGCGAGCATCTCGCCGGTATCGCGGTCGAGATTACCGCCGACGGGCTCGTAGCGTTCGAGGTACACGCGCAAGGTCGCGCCGGTGGTGCCCGTACCCGACAGGCGGAACACGACGCGGCTGCCGCCTTCGAACAGGATGCGGACGCCCTGGTTGCGGCTGATCGAGCCGTCGGTCGGGTCGGTATAGGCGAACTCGTCCGCGGTCTCGACGGTGAGGTCGCCGAACTGCTGGCCGGGGAGGGTGGCGAGGCTCGCGCGCAGGGCGGCCATCAACGCGTCGGCGCGCGGGGTCTCGACGCCTTCGTAATCGTGGCGAGCGTAATAGTTGCGGCCGAACTTCGCCCAGTGATCGCGGGCGATCGTGTCGACGCTTTCACCGCGCAACGCGAGAATGTTGAGCCACAACAGGACCGCCCACAGGCCGTCCTTCTCGCGGACGTGATCGGAGCCAGTGCCGGCGCTTTCCTCGCCGCAGATCGTCGCCATGCCCGCGTCGAGCAGATTGCCGAAGAATTTCCAGCCGGTCGGGGTCTCGTAGGCGGGGATGCCGAGCGCTTCCGCCACGCGGTCGGCGGCGGCGCTGGTCGGCATCGAGCGGGCGATGCCCTTGAGACCGCCTGCATAACCGGGCGCGAGGTGCGCGTTGGCCGCCAGCATCGCGAGGCTGTCCGAAGGGGTGACGAAGCGGTGCTTGCCGATGATCAGGTTGCGGTCGCCGTCGCCGTCCGACGCTGCGCCGAAATCGGGCGCGTCGGGCGCCATCATCGTCTCGTATAATTCATGCGCGTGGACGAGGTTGGGGTCGGGGTGGTGGCCGCCGAAGTCGGGCAGGGGCTCGCCGTTGCGGACGGTGCCGGGCGCGAAGCCTAGGCGGCGTTCGAGGATCTCGGTGGCGTACGGCCCGGTGACCGCGCTCATCGCGTCAAACGCCATCGTCAGCTTTGCGGCGCGGATCGCGTCGAAGTCGAACAGCGTTTCCATGAGCGCGGCGTAATCCTCGACCGGGTCGACGACCTCGACGGGCATATCGCCGACCATGATCTCGCCGTCGGTGTCGAGGTCGATGTCGTCGGCGTCGACGGTCAGCCAGCGGTCGATCTCGAGCGTCCGCGCATTGATCGCGTCGGTCACGCCTTCGGGCGCGGGGCCGCCATTGGCAATGTTGTACTTGATCCCGAAGTCCTCGTCGGGGCCGCCGGGGTTGTGGCTTGCCGAGAGGACGAGGCCACCGATCGCGCCACGCTTGCGGATCATGTGGCTCGCGGCGGGGGTCGACAGGATGCCGCCACGGCCGACGATCACGCGCCCGAAGCCGTTCGCCGCCGCCATGCGGATCGCGACCTGGATGACTTCGCGGTTGAGGAAGCGGCCATCGCCGCCGATCACCAGCGTCGCGCCGGCCTTGTCCGCCACCACGTCGAACACGCTCTGGACGAAATTCTCGGCGTAGTTCGGCTGCTGGAAGACCTTTACCTTCTTGCGCAGGCCCGACGTGCCGGGCTTCTGATCGGTATAAGGCGTGGTCGATACGGTGCGGATCATGCGGTCCCCGTCAGGCTTGCGTAAAGGTCTGCGTAGCGGCGGCCGCTCTCGTCCCACGAGAAGTCCGCGCGCATTGCGTTGCGCTGCAACATGGACCAGCGATCGGGGCGTGCATAGAGGGCCATCGTTCGACGTAGCGCGTGACTGAGCGCTTCCGGCGTGACGCCGTCGTGCTGGAAGCCGGTGGCGACGCCAGCGGCGATCGCGGCTTCGTTGGCGTCGATCACGGTGTCGGCGAGGCCCCCGGTGCGCGCGACGACGGGGATGCAGCCGTAGGCGAGGCCGTAGAGTTGCGTCAGGCCGCAGGGTTCGAACCGCGACGGGATCAGGATCGCGTCGGCACCGCCTTGGAGCAGGTGCGAGACGGGCTCGTCATAGCCGATGCGGACGCCGATGCGGCCGGGGTGACGCTCGGCGGCGGCTAGAAAGGCGAGTTCCAGGGCTGTGTCGCCCGAGCCGAGCAGCGCGAGACGGCCGCCGAGTGCGACGAGTTCGTCGAGCGCGCCGGCGAGGACGTCCATGCCCTTCTGCCAGGTGAGGCGGCTGATGACGGTGAAGATCGGGCCGTCGCCGGTGTCCAGGTCGAACAGGGTTTCGATCGCGCGCTTGTTGGTGCGGCGGCGGGCGAGCGTGCGCGCCGTGTAGCGAGCGGGGAGCGACGCGTCGGTCTCCGGGTTCCAGACGGCGGGATCGATGCCGTTGACGATCCCGGTGACGCGGCCGGCGCGGTCGTTGATCAGGCCTTCGAGGCCCATGCCGAACTCGCCGCGGCGGATTTCGGCGGCGTAGGTCGGGCTGACGGTGGTGATCGCATCGGCGGCTTCGAGACCAGCCTTGAGGAAGCCGACGCCGCCGTAATATTCGATGCCGTCGAGCGCGAAGGCTGCGTCGGGGAGTGCGAGGTCGGCGAAGATGTCGTGGCCGTAGCGCCCCTGGAACGCGATGTTGTGGATCGTGACGACCGTCTTGGCGGGGGCGCCGGGGCCGGGTGCGTAGCGGAGGTAGGCGGGGGCCATCGCCGCCTGCCAGTCGTGCGCGTGGAGGATGTCGAACGCGTAGCCGGGGACCATGCCTGAGGCGAGGTCGGCGGCGGCGCGACTGAACGCGGCGAAGCGACGCCAGTTGTCGGACCAGTCCGCGCCGGTCGCGTCGCCGTACGGGCCGCCACCTCGGGCGAACAGCGCGGGGGCGTCGAGGACCAGCAGCGGGTGGTCGCCGATGTTCGTCTTGAGGATGCGGGCTTCGGTGCCGAGCAGGTCGGTGTAGCGGTGGACGACTTTCGCGCGCTTGGTGACGGCGGCGAGGGCTGGGTAGCCGGGGAGGAAGGTCGTGAGCGCGACGTCATGCGGCGCGAGCGCGGCCGGAAGCGCGCCGACGACGTCTGCGAGACCGCCGGTTTTTATGAGGGGGTAGGCTTCCGAGGCAACGGAGAGGACGCGCATCAAATCCTCCCCGGCACGGGGAGGGGGACCGTTCGCCACTGACGAATGGTGGAGGGGGCTCGCCGCCATCGTACCGCTTGTGGAAGCCCCCCTCCACCATGCGATGCATGGTCCCCCTCCCCGTGCCGGGGAGGATTTGCGTTTGCCATCACGCGGTGAGCCGGTCGATCATGGATTTGGTTACCAGCACCACGCCGTTGTCGGTGCGGCGGAAGCGTTGGGCGTCGGATTCTGCGTCCTCGCCTACGATCAGGCCGTCGGGGATTTCGACGCCGCGATCGACCACCACCTTCGACAAGCGCGCGCCGCGGCCGATCACGCAGTGCGGGAGGATCACGGCCTGGTCGAGCATCGAGTAGCTGTGCGCTCGCGTGCCGGTGAAGATCAGGCTCCGGTGGATCGAGGAGCCCGAGATGATGCAATCGCCCGAGACGAGGCTCGACACCGCCTCGCCGCGGCGGCCGTCGTCGGCGTGGACGAACTTCGCGGGTGGCGTGACCTCCGAATAGGTCCAGAGCGGCCAACTGCGGTCGTAGAGGTCGAGCTTGGGAACCACGTCGGTGAGGTCGATGTTCGCCTCCCAATAGGCGTCGACCGTGCCGACGTCGCGCCAATAGGCATCGACTTCGCTGCCCGAGCGGACGCAGCTGTCGGAGAAGCGGTGCGCGACTGCCTTGCCGTGCTTGACGAGGTACGGGATGATATCCTTGCCGAAATCGCGCGAAGAACCGGGCGTCTCTGCATCGCGACGCAGTTCGTCGAACAGCAATTTGGTGTGGAAGACGTAGATCCCCATCGATGCCAGCGCGATGTCCGGGTTGCCGGGGATTGCGGGCGGATCGGCGGGTTTCTCAACGAACGCGGTGACGTTGTCGTGCTCGTCAACGGCCATCACGCCGAAGCCGACCGCCTCCATCCGCGGCACTTCGAGGCAGGCGATGGTGACGTCCGCGCCGGTCTCGCAATGCTGTTGCAGGATCAGCTCGTAATCCATCTTGTAGATGTGGTCGCCGGCCAGGATGACCATGTATTCGGGCGCGTGGCTCTCGATGATGTCGATGTTCTGGTACACGGCATCGGCGGTGCCCTCGTACCATTGGAACTCGCTGATCCGCTGCGACGCGGGCAGGATATCGAAGCTTTCGTTGCGTTCCGAGCGCAGGAAATTCCAGCCGCTCTGGAGATGGCGGATCAGCGAATGCGCCTTGTACTGCGTCGCGACGCCGATCCGGCGGATGCCCGAGTTGATCGCGTTGGACAGTGCGAAATCGATGATCCGCGCCTTGCCGCCGAAATACACCGCGGGTTTCGCGCGCGTATCGGTCAGCTCCATCAGGCGACTGCCGCGGCCGCCGGCCAGCACATACGCCATCGCGTCGCGCGCCAATGGCTGTCCCCGCCGTTCCACCATGTCAGTCTCTCCCTAAATTCGGTTGTATAACGCCCTGTTACCCCGGGCTTGTTCCGTCGTTGCGCCGGATCGGTCTTCGAACTCGATCAGCCTTCGTATTCGAGCATGATCGTCGCGAGCGGGGGCAGCGTGACCCAAGCCGCGCCGTCCTTCGCGACAACGCCACCGAGATTGCCGAGGCCGCTGCCCCAATAATCGTGCGCGTCGCTGTTGATGATCTCGCACCAGCGGCCGTCGTGCGGCAGCGGCACGCGGTAGGGCGCGCGGGCGATCGGCGTCATGTTGGCGACGATCGCGACCGGCTTCGCGCCGGGGGCCTTGCGCAACCACGCGAACACCGAATTGGCGGCGTCGTCGGCGACCAGCCATTCGAAGCCTTCCGCCTCGCAGTCGCGGGCGTGCAACGCCGGCTTCTCGCGGTAGACAGTGTTGAGGTCGCGGACCAGGTTGCGGATGCCTTCGTGGCTGCGCGCGTTGCGCAGGTCCCAGTCGAGCGCGCGCGCTTCCGACCATTCGCGACGCTGCGCGAACTCCTGGCCCATGAAGAGCAGTTTCTTGCCCGGATAGCCCCACATGAACGCGTAATAGGCGCGCAGATTGGCGAATTGCTGCCAGTCGTCGCCGGGCATCTTGGTCAGCAGCGAGCCCTTGCCGTGGACGACCTCGTCATGGCTCAAGGGCAGGACGAAATTCTCGCTGAAAGCGTACACCAGCCCGAAATTGATCTCGCCGTGATGGTGCTTCCGGTGCAGGGGATCGCGCGCCATGTACTGGAGCGTGTCGTGCATGAAGCCCATGTTCCACTTGAACCCGAACCCGAGTCCACCGCTCTTGCCATCGTCGCTGACGGGTGCGGAGACGCCAGGCCACGATGTCGATTCCTCTGCGATCGTGAAGACGCCGGGGTGCTGGCCGTAGATCTCGCGGTTCATGTCGCGGAGGAACGCGACGGCTTCCCAGTTCTCGCGGCCACCGTCTTCGTTGGGGATCCATTCGCCGGCCTTGCGCGAATAATCGCGGTACAGCATCGATGCTACCGCATCCACGCGCAGGCCGTCGATATGATAGCGCTCGGCCCAGAACAGCGCGTTGTTGACGAGGAATGACGTCACTTCGCGCCGGCCGAAATTGTAGATCGCGGTGTTCCAGTCGGGATGGAAGCCGAGCCGCGGATCCTCGTGTTCGTACAGCGCGGTGCCGTCGAACTTGGCAAGGCCGAACGCGTCGGTCGGGAAATGCGCGGGGACCCAGTCGAGCAGCACGCCGATCCCCGCCAGATGTGCGCCATCGACGAACCGCGCGAAGCCATCGACGTCGCCGAAGCGCGCGGACGGCGCGTAGAGACCGGTGGTCTGGTAGCCCCAGCTCGGGTCGTAGGGGTGTTCGCTGATCGGCAGGAATTCGATGTGCGTGAAGCCCATCTCGACCACGTACGGGATCAAACGGTCGGCGAGCGCGTCCCAGGTGAGGAACCAGCCATCGGCGTCGCGGTCCCACGATCCGGCATGCACTTCATAGATGCTGATCGGCACGCGGCGCGGATCGACCGCCGACCAGTGTTTCCGGTGATCGGTGTCGGCCCAATCGTGCGCGAGTTTTCGCGTGATCGAGGCGTTTGCGGGGCGGAGTTCGGACGCGAACGCGAACGGGTCGGCCTTGAGCGGCTGCAACTGGCCGTCGGGGCCGACGATCTCGAACTTGTACGCGCGGTATTCGGCGATGTCGGGGATGAAGATCTCCCACACGCCGACGTCGCCGCGCTTGCGCATCGCGTGGCGGCGGCCGTCCCAGTCGTTGAAGTCGCCGACCACCGACACGCGCTGCGCATTGGGAGCCCAGAGCGCGAAGTGGACGCCGTGTGCGCCTTCGTGCTCGATCAGGTGCGCGCCCATCTTGTCGTGGAGGCGGCGGTGCGTGCCCTCCGCCATGAGCAGGTCGTCGATCGGGCCGAGCACGGGGCCGAAGCTGTAGGGGTCGGTGACCCACCACGAGGTGTCGCCCGCCTCGGCGTGGTATTTCACCGGCTGTTGCGTGCCGTCGATCGGACCCTCGAACAGGCCGCGATCGTCGATGCGGGGAAGGGTGCCGAGCGCGGTGCCGTCGAGTGCGTGCGCCTCCGCCGTATCCGCGCCCGGCAGCCAGACGCGTGCGAACACGCCGGACGGGCCGCTGTGAACGCCGAGCAGCGAGAACGGATCGTCGTGACGCCCTTCCAGCAGGGCAACGATGGCGCCTTCGGGTGGCTTCACATCACCGTCCAGATCTCGCGCGCATATTCGCGGATAGTGCGGTCGGACGAGAACCAGCCGACGCGCGCGACGTTGCGGACGGTCGAGGCGACCCACGCATCGCGGTCGTTCCAGCGCGTGTCGACCGCACGCTGGGCGGTGGCGTAGCTGTCGAAATCGGCGGCGAGCATGAACCAGTCGCCCTCGTACAGCCCACCCATCAAGCCGGCGTAGCGCGTCTTGTCGTCGGGCGAGAACACGCCGGACGCGATCGCGGATACCGCCTGGCGGAGTTCGTTCGAGCCGTCGATGACGCTGCGCGGATCATAGCCGTTCGCGCGCTTCGCCTCGACCTCGTCCGCGGTCATGCCGAAGATGAAGATGTTGTCGTCGCCGACGCGGTCCTTGATCTCGATATTGGCACCGTCGAGCGTGCCGATCGTCAGCGCGCCGTTCATCGCGAACTTCATGTTGCCGGTGCCCGATGCCTCAAGGCCGGCGGTCGAGATCTGTTCGCTGAGGTCGGCGGCGGGGATGATCTTCTCCGCCAGCGACACGTTGTAATTGGGCAGGAACGCGACCTTTAGCAGGCCACCGACGGAAGGGTCCGCGTTGATCCGGCGCGCGACGTCGTTCGCGAGTTTGATGACGAGTTTTGCGTTGTGATAGCTCGACGCCGCCTTGCCCGCGAACAGCTTGACCCTCGGGGTCCAGTCACGTTCGGGATGGCTGCGGATCTGGTCGTAGAGCGCGACCGTCTCGATGATGTTGAGCAGCTGGCGCTTATACTCGTGGATGCGCTTGATCTGGACGTCGAACATCGCGTCCGGGTCGACGCGGAGCCCCATCGTCTCCTTGATGTGATTTGCCAGTGCCACCTTGTTCGAACGCTTCACGCTCGAAAAGCGCTCCCTGAAACCGGAGTCGTCCGCGAAAACATCCAGATCGACGAGCTTTTCGGCATCGTCGAGGAAGCCGTCGCCGATCGCGTCGCGGATCAGCGCGGTCAGGCCGGGATTGCACTGCTGGAGCCAGCGGCGCGGCGTGATGCCGTTCGTCTTGTTGTTGATCCGTGTCGGGTAGAGCTTGTGGAGATCGGCGAAGACCGTCTTCTTCATCAGTTGCGTGTGCAGCGCGGCGACGCCGTTGACGCTGTGCGACCCGGCAAAGGCAAGGTTCGCCATCCGCACGCGCCGCTCGCCGCCTTCGTCGATCAGGCTGATCGCCGAGATCGCGCGGTCGTCGATCCCCTCGGTGCCGCGCGCCTCGCGCAGCAGCTTGGCGTTGATCGCGTAGACGATCTGCATGTGCCGCGGCAGCAAGCGTTCGAACAGCGGCAGCGGCCAGCTTTCCAGCGCCTCGGGCAACAAAGTGTGGTTGGTATAGCCGAAGGTCGCGCGCGTGATCTTCCACGCCTCGTCGAACGCGAATTCGTGGTGGTCGATCAGCAGCCGCATGAGCTCTGCGACGGACACTGCGGGGTGCGTGTCGTTGAGCTGGATCGCGGCCTTGTCGGGGAGCGTACGGATGTCGCCGAAATACTGGATGTGGCGGCGGACGATGTCCTGGATCGATGCGGACGAGAAGAAATACTCCTGCCGCAACCGGAGTTCCTGGCCGGCGGCGGTGGAGTCGTTGGGGTAGAGGACGCGGGTGAGTGTCTCGGCGCGCGTCTGATCGGCAAGCGCACCCGAGAAATCGCCAGCGTTGAACCGGTCGAGCTTGATCGGATCGAACGCGCTGGCGGTCCAGAGGCGGAGCGTGTTGACGTGCTTGCCGCGCCAGCCGACGACGGGAGTGTCGACTGCGGTGGCCTCGACCGCCTCGGACGGGCTCCAGTGGATCTGGCCGCTGTCAGATGCCGTGACTTCGCCGCCGAAGCCGACAAAGTACGCGCTCTCGCGGCGCTCGAACTCCCAGGGGTTGCCGTGTGCGAGCCAGTTCTCCGGCATCTCGACCTGCCAGCCATCGTCGATCCGCTGGCGGAACATGCCGTTCACATAGCGGATGCCGTAGCCATAGGCGGGCAGCGCGAGGCTCGCCATGCTTTCCATGAAACAGGCGGCGAGCCGGCCCAGTCCACCGTTGCCGAGCGCCGCGTCGGGCTCGATCTCCTCTAGTTCGGCGAGGTCGACGCCGTGGAGCTTCAGCGCCTGCGTGACCTCGTCGTTGCGCTGGAGGTTGGTCACCGCGTCGCGTAGCAGCCGGCCGATGAGGAATTCGAGGCTGAGATAATAGACGCGCTTGGCGCCGGCCGCGTGTGCCGCCTTGGTCGAGGCCATCCAGCGTTCGACGATGTCGTTGCGGACGGTGAGGATCGTCGCGGCGAGCCAGTCGTGGGGGCGGGCGGCCTGCGCATCCTTGCCGATGCGGTGGACCAGCGTGTCGAGGATCGAGTCGGCCAGATCCTGGATGACGGGTGCTTGAACGGGCGGCTGTACGGCAGGATCTGAGGTCACGCGGTTTCCGAAATCGTTACGGTCGCGGCGATCCTAGCCTCCCGCGAGCCGATGTCACGCGGACTTCCTTCCCGTGACGGAAAAGAAGCTTGTCGATCAATGCTTTGAATTTTGGATGATCCATCACCGCGCGGGGCGGTGGTGGACAGGGTAGGGTTCGAACCTACGTAGGAGAAACTCCGGCAGATTTACAGTCTGCTGCCTTTAACCACTCGGCCACCTGTCCAGGCCGCTTTTGCAAGCGCCGCTCTTTCAAGCGAGGCGGCTCAATGGCGAAGCGCGCCCCGCCTGTCAACGCGGGTTTTGCGAAGTTTCGTGGTTCATAGTTGCCGCGGGAGCGGAATGCCGACAAGGACGCGGCATACACAGACACGATAGAGAGCGAATATGGCACGCAAGGGACACAGGCCGAGCAAGGCACCGGCAGGCCGCCCCCGCTTCTGGGGCAAGCACGCGGTGGGCGCGGCGCTCGCCAATCCGGAGCGCACGGTGCGCAAAATCCTCGGCACGCGCGAGGCGCTGGCCGGGTTCGACCTGCCCGCCGACGTGCCGGTGACCTATGCCGAGGCGATGGATCTGGCGCGGCTGGTGCCGGGCGATGCGCCGCACCAGGGCGTGGTGATCGAGGTCGAGCCGCTCGAGGACATGTGGCTCGCCGACCTGCTCGAGCATGGCAAGGACGACAATCGTCCGCTGGTGATCCTCGACGGGGTGACCGATCCGCACAATGTCGGCGCGATCCTGCGCTCGGCGGCGGCGTTCGATGCGCTGGGGATCATTACGCCTGATCGGAATGCGCCGCCGGAGTCGGGCACGATCGCGCGCGCTGCGTCGGGTGCACTTGAGTCGGTGCCTTGGATCCGGGTGGTGAACCTGGCGCGCGCTCTGGAAGAGATTGCGGCGGCGGGGTTCTGGCGGATCGGGCTTACGGGCCACGCGACGCAGACGCTGTCGGAAGCGATGGGCACGCAGCGGATCGCGATCGTGCTCGGCGCCGAAGGCGAGGGTATGCGGCAAAATACCGAGCAGCATTGCGACGAGCTGGCGAAATTGCCGATCTCGGAGAAGGTGGAGAGCCTGAACGTCTCGAACGCCGCGGCGATCGCGCTGTATGCGATAACGACACGGTGACCTGAACTCCCTCGCCCCTACGGGGAGAGGGAAGGGGCCCGGCGCCCTTGCGGTGGGAAGGGAGAGGGGCGTGAGGCTCGGGACGGTTCATCCCAACGCCCCTCTCCCTTCCGTCGCCTACGGCTCCTCCCTCCCTCTCCCCGGAGGGGCGAGGGACAGGGGGAATCAGTCCTCCGCTGCGATCTTTACCTTCAGGCCATCCAAGCCGTCGGTCAGTTCGATCTGGCACGACAGGCGTGAGAACTCGTCACGGTCACTCGTCGAATCGAGCAGGTCGTTCTCATCCTCGGTCATCGGTTTCAGTTTGGCCGCAAAGTCCGGGTCGACATGGATGTGGCAGGTGGCGCACGAGCAGCAGCCGCCGCACAGCGCCAGGATCTCGTCGATCCCAGCGTCGCGGATGACTTCCATTACCGATAGGCCCGCCTCGCCGATGATCTCGCGTTCTTCCCCTTCGCGTGTCACGACGATAAGCTTGGGCATGTCATTCTCCGAAAAATCTTCGTGCGTTCATGCCGTTGCGCGAGCCAGGGATCAAGCATCATGGGCCTGAGCGCAGAGCAACTCGAAACCGCGATGGCGGCATTGTGCGAAATCGAGCCGGCGTTCGCGGTCGCGGTCGGCAATGCCGGCCACCCCGCACCCCGGATCAGCGAGCGCGGCTTCGCGACGTTGCTGCGGACGATCGTCGGGCAACAGGTGAGCGTCGCCTCGGCCGCAGCGGTCTGGAACAAGCTCGACGCGGTGGTCGGTGGCGCGGGCGACCCGGCGAAGATCGCCGCCGCCAGCGACGAGTTGCTGAAGAGCGCCGGACTATCGCGCCAGAAGCTCGGCTATGCACGCAGCCTCGCCGACGAGGTGACAAGCGGCCGGCTCGATCTGACCAACCTGCCCGAGGACGACGAGGAGGCGATCGCCGCGCTGGTCCGCATGAAGGGGATCGGTCGCTGGTCGGCGGAAATCTACCTGCTGTTCGCGGAAGGGCGGACGGACATCTGGCCGGCAGGCGACCTCGCGATCCAGATCGAGGTGGGGCGTATCCTGGGCCATGAAACGCGGCCAAGCGAGAAACTGACGCGAGAGGTGGCGGAGGCTTGGCGCCCGCACCGTGGAGCTGCGGCGATCTTCGCTTGGCATCATTATCAGGCGGACATGAAGGTCATCTGACCTCCTTGCTCCCCTCCCTGGAAGGGAGGGGGCGGGGGTGGGTCGGTTTCCGCATGTTTGGACGGTGGTGGCTCGAGCGGGCCTACCCACCCCCAGCCCCTCCCTTTCAGGGAGGGGAGACGCTTCCCATATATTGCTCACGTACACCCGCACACGTCGGCTCGGCGACAGCTGAGATCTCTCCATTCGAATGGCTACACCCGCCAACCGGAATACCCCAGTTATCCCTGGAGTGACGGGACGGAGGTGAACGCATTGTCGCCCGACTCGCCAGCCACGCCTTGTCCCCTCTCCCTCGTTCCGGCAAAGCACCCCCCGATGTCAGCCCCCAATCTCCCCGCGTCCGGCTTCGCCAACTCGCTCGCCGAGAGCCACCGCACCGTCGTCGTCCCCGAAGGCGCGTCGTTCTGGCGGCGGTTGTTCGCATTCGTGGGGCCGGGCTATCTCGTCGCGGTCGGCTATATGGACCCCGGCAACTGGGCGACCGACATCGCCGGCGGCTCGGCATTCGGCTACACGTTGCTGTCGGTCGTGCTGCTGTCGAACCTGATGGCGATGGTGTTGCAAGCGCTCTCCGCGCGCCTCGGCATCGTCGCCGGGCTCGATCTCGCCCAGGCCTGCCGCGCGCATTATTCGAAGCCGGTCTCGGTCGCGCTCTGGTTCCTGTGCGAAATTGCGATCATCGCCTGCGACCTCGCCGAAGTGCTAGGCACCGCGATCGCGCTCAAGCTGCTGTTCGGTCTGCCGCTCGTTTACGGCGTCGTCCTCACCGCGCTCGACGTGTTCCTGATCCTCGCGCTGCAACGCTTCGGCTTCCGCAAGCTGGAGGCGTTCGTCGTCGCCTTGCTCGTGATCATCGCGGGCTGCTTCATCTTCGAGCTGTTCCTGGCGCGACCCGAATGGGCGGGCGTGCTTGGCGGGCTCGTCCCGACAACGCAGATCGTCACCAACCCGGCGATGCTCTACATCGCGATCGGCATCCTCGGCGCGACCGTGATGCCGCATAACCTGTACCTCCACTCGTCGATCGTCCAGACCCGCGCCTTCGCCAAGGACACGGCGGGCAAGCGCGACGCGATCACGATGGCGACGATCGACGGCACGGTCGCGCTGGGGCTGGCGTTCTTCATCAACGCGGCGATCCTGATCCTTGCGGCGGCGACCTTCCACGTTGCCGGCCGGACCGACGTTGCCGAGATCGACCAGGCATACCAGCTGCTAGCCCCGATGCTCGGCATGGGTGCAGCGAGCGTGTTGTTCGCGGTCGCGTTGCTGGCGTCGGGACAGAACTCTACGGTGACGGGCACGCTCGCGGGTCAGATCGTGATGGAGGGGTTCCTCAACCTGCGCATGCCGGTCTGGGCGCGGCGGCTGGTGACGCGGCTGCTCGCGATCGTGCCCGCGGTGTTCGTGGTCGGCGCGTCGGGCGATGCGGGGGCGACCAAGCTGCTGGTGCTGAGCCAGGTCGTGCTGAGCCTCCAGCTCCCGTTCGCGGTGGTGCCGCTGGTAAAGTTCACCGGCGACCGCACGATCATGGGAGACCTGGTCAGCCCGGCCTGGCTTAAGATCCTCGCCTGGGTGATCGCCGCGGTGATCATCGGGCTGAACGGCACTTTGCTCTACGGCATGCTATAGATACGAAAACGGCGGCCGATCGCTCGGCCGCCGCTTCCTTTTTCGCTAGCTTCGGCTGAAGCTCAGCGGCACTTCACGTTGCCGCGGTCGACCGAGCGGCCGAGCAAGGCGCCGCCACCAGCACCCGCCAGCGTACCGAGCGTGCCGCCACCGATCAGGTTGGCCAGCGCGCCGCCGCCGAGTGCGCCGATCACGAGGCCGGTCGTGCCGTCGTTGCGCTTGCAATAGGCGCGGCCGTCGCGACCACGATAAATCCGGTCGTTGCGGCTGAGGCGGCGCTCGCGATACTTGCCGTCACGATAGCTGTTCGACGGATCCCAGTTACGGTCGTCGCCACGCCAGTTGCGGTCGTTGCCGCGGCGGTCGTTGTCGTACCGACGATCGTCACGATCGCGACGGTCATTGTTGTCGCGACGATCGTCGTAACGCTGTGCAGTCGCGGCGGTCGGCAGCATCGCCGGCGCGGCAACGGCGACCGACATCAACGCTGCGATAAGATGCTTCTTCATGGGATAATCTCCTGATGCGTGACACGGTAACCCGTGCCGCACCGGAAAAGTTCAAACGGCCAAGTTCAGACGCCAGTTCAAACAGTAGCCTTATCCGCCATCGAGCAGTCGTGGCCGTGGCCCGTCTCGACCTGCAACGTGGCGTGGCCGATGCCGAATTTGTCGTGGAGCATCGTCCGGGCGTCGCTGAGGAATTGGTCGCCGGGGTGGCCGGCGGGCATCACGAGGTGCGCGGTGAGGACGGGTTCGGTGGTACTCATCGGCCAGATGTGGAGATCGTGGATCTCGCTCACGCCGGGCAGGCCGCACAGCGCCTCGTCGACATGGTCGAACTCGATTCCGCGGGGGACGGCGGACAGCGACATCTCGACGGTCTCGCGGAGCAGGCCCCAGGTCTGCCAGAAGATCAGGACGGCGATCACGATGCTGACCGCCGGGTCGATCCAGGTGAGGCCGGTGCGCCAGATCACAAAGCCGGCGATCACCACGCCCGCGGAGACGAGCGCGTCGGCAGCCATGTGGAGGTACGCGCCGCGGATGTTGACGTCGCCCTTGCGGCCACGCGCGAACATCCAGGCGGTGAACGCGTTGACGGCGATGCCGATGCCCGCGACCATCGACACGGTGAGGCCGGCGGTCGGGGCGGGATCGGAGAAGCGCTGCGACGCCTCCAGCACGATCGCGCCGAGCGCGACCAGCAGCAGCAAGGCGTTGGCCAGCGCGGCGAGGATCGTCGAGCCCTTCAGCCCGTAGGTGTAGCGCTTGGTCGGTGCGGTGCGCGCAAGCATCGTGCCGCCCCAGGCGACGACGAGACCGAGCACGTCGCACAGATTGTGGCCCGCGTCGGCGAGCAGCGCGACCGAGTCGATCCGCAGGCCGACGATCGCCTCGACGACGACGAACACGATGTTGAGGCCGATGCCGATCGCGAAGGCGCGGTCGAACGAGGCCGGGGCGTGGCTGTGGCCCCCGTGCGAGTGGCCCCCGCCATGGGAGTGTGAGTGACCATGCGAATGGTCATGCCCGTGATGATGTCCGCCCAAAGCCCGCGCTCCGCTAAATCCGGCCGCCGCCTAGCATCGACGTATCGTGAGATACTAGGACGCGAGAGACATTCTCGCACGTCGCCAATCACGCAACGGTCCCCCCTCCCTGGAAGGGAGGGGCAGGGGGTGGGTCGGCCCGTTTTTGCCGCGACCGCAGGGACATGCGGAACCCGACCCACCCCCAACCCCTCCCTTCCAGGGAGGGGAGCAGCTTACCCGCTCCGTCACTCCGTCACTCCGTCACCCATCACCCCGGCGGAGGCCGGGGCCCACCGTCCCACGTACCCAATTCTCTCGACCATGCGGAACAGTGGATGCCGGAACGAGGCTCTCCTGAGCGAAGCCGAAGGGCCCGGCATGACGGTGGAAGCGGTCAGCCCTCGTTGGCCAACGCCTTCAACCGGTACAGCGCCTCCAGCGCATCCCGCGGGCTCATCGCATCGATATCCAGTTTCGCCAGATCCTCGCGCAACACATCGCAAGCAGCCTCCTCGACCTGAGCCGCCGCCGCAAACAACGGCAGGTCGTCCAGCCCTGCCGCCAATCCGCCCGTCTTCGCGCGCCCGGCCTCGAGCTTCGCCAGCACCGCTTTCGCGCGCGCCACCGTCACCGGCGACATTCCCGCCAGCCGCGCGACCGCCAGCCCGTAGCTCCGATCCGCCGGCCCGTCGGCGAGTTCGTGAAGCAGCACCAGCTCGCCCTTCCACTCGCGCGCGCGGACGTGGTGCAGCGACAGCGCCTCGCAGCGCTCCGCCAACCGCGTCAGCTCGTGATAGTGCGTCGCGAACAGGCAGCGGCAGCGGTTGTCCTCGTGGATCGCCTCGACCACCGCCCAGGCGATCGCGAGGCCGTCATAGGTCGAGGTGCCGCGCCCGACCTCGTCGAGGATCACGAACGACCGAGGCGTCGCCTGCGCGAGGATCGCCGCGGTCTCGACCATCTCGACCATGAAGGTGGAGCGGCCGCGGGCGAGGTTGTCCGACGCACCGACGCGGCTGAACAGGCGGTCGACCAGGCCCAGGGTGGCCTTGGTCGCGGGCACGTACGACCCGGCCTGCGCGAGGACGGCGATCAGCGCGTTCTGGCGGAGGAAGGTGGATTTACCGCCCATGTTCGGGCCGGTGACGAGCCACAATCGCGAATTTTCCGACAGATTGCAGTCGTTGGCGACGAACCGGTCGCCCGACTTGGCCACCGCCGCCTCGACCACCGGATGCCGGCCGCCCTCGATCTCGAAGCACGCGTGATCCACGAGCGACGGCCGCGCCCAGGCGCCTTCCGCCGCGCGCTCCGCCAGCCCGGCGGCGACGTCGAGCCGCGCGAGCGCATCGGCGGTTGCCGCGATCGCGTCACGCCCGGCGAGGGCTTGCGCAGTGAGTTCTTCCAGATGCGCCGCTTCCGCCGCGAGTGCATGCGCGCCGGCTTGCGACACCTTCGCCGCGACATCGTGCAGCGCAGGCGTATTGAATCGCACCACGCCCGCGAGCGTCTGGCGATGCGTGAAGCCGCTCTCTGACTTCATCAGCGGATCAGCCGCCCGCGCGGGCACCTCGACATGGTAGCCGAGCACGCCGTTGTGGCGGATCTTCAACGCGGTGACTCCGGTCGCGGTACGGAACTCCGCCTCCAGCGCGGCGATCGCCCGCCGCCCACCAGCGCCTGCATCGCGCAGGTCGTCGAGCGCGGCGTCATAGCCGGCCGCGATATAGCCGCCGTCCGATGCCTCGATCGGTGGCGACGGCACCAGCGCGCGCTTGAGCAGGTCGATCAGCGCGCCGTGCCCGCGTAATCTTGGCGCGATGTCTCGGAGCAGCACCGGCGGATCGACAATCGCATCCATCCGCTCGCCTAGGCTCCAGGCGCCGTCGAGCCCGTCGCGCAACTGCCCCAGATCGCGCGGGCCGCCGCGCCCTGCCGCCAGTCGCCCGAGCGCGCGGCCGATGTCCGGCAAGGCCCGCAACGTCGAGCGCAACCGCTCGCGCGCCGCTTGGTCGTCGTGGAACAGTCGCACCAGATCGAGCCGCGCGTCGATCGCCGCCTTGTCCATCAACGGCGCGCCGAGGTCCGCGCCGAGCAACCGCGCGCCGGCGCCGGTCACGGTCCGGTCGACCGCGTCGAGCAGACTGCCCTTACGCACGCCGCCGGTGGTGCAGGTCAGCTCCAGGCTCTCGCGGGTGGCGGCGTCGATCGCCATCGTCTCTGCCGCTCGGCCGATCCGCGGGGGGCGGAGGAAGGGCATCGTGCCCTTCGCATTATGCTCCAGATATGCGACCAGTCCTCCGGCTGCGGCGAGCCCCGCGCGACCGAACTGCCCGAACCCGTCGAGCGTCGCCACGCCGTACAGCCGCTTCAACCGAGCCTCGCCCGCGCCGCTGTCGAAGTCGGTCTTGGGGCGCAGCGTCGTCGCTGCCTCCTCGAACGCGCTCGCCTCCGATGCAACAACTTCGGCCGCACCGAGCCGCGCGAGTTCCGCCTCGACCGCATCACCCGCAACCTCGACGATCTCGAAGCGCCCGGTCGACACGTCTGCGGCGGCGATCGCCACCAACCCGCCCGCCTCGCCGATCGCCACGCACCAATTGTCCGAGCGCGCGTCGAGCAAAGCCTCCTCGGTCAGCGTCCCCGCCGTCACCACGCGGACGATCGCGCGGGCGACGAGCGCCTTCGATCCACCGCGGGCCTTGGCTTCCGCCGGGCTCTCGACCTGCTCGGCGATCGCAACCCGGTGGCCGGCCTTGATCAGCCGTTGCAGATACACCGTCGCCGCATGCACGGGCACGCCGCACATCGGGATCGGCTTGCCCTCATGTTCCCCACGCGCGGTCAGCGCGATGTCGAGCACCCCCGCCGCGATCCGCGCGTCGTCCATGAACAATTCGAAGAAATCGCCCATCCGGTAGAACAACAGGCAATCCTGCGCCTCCGCCTTCAGGCCGAGATACTGCGTCATCATGGGGGTAGGGGCGGGGTGCGACATCAGGGGCGGGTAGCGAAAAGCCGCGCCCCATAAAACCCCTCTCCCCTCGGGGAGAGGGAGGGGCCCGCGCGAAGCGTGGGAGGGTGAGGGGGCGTGAGGCTCTGGCGCTGGCCCCAACCGCCCCTCATCCGGCGCATTCGCGCCACCTTCTCCCCGCGGGGGAGAAGGCCGTTGAAGGCACCACCCCGCACTGGCATCACCACCCCGGCGGAGGCCGGGGCCCAGTTGGAAAGGTCGGAGTAACGACGGACCACCCTTCGCTTAGTCCGTCCCCCAACTGGGCCCCGGCCTCCGCCGGGGTGGTGCAGTTTTCGCGACGGTACCGGCATGGGCGAAGTGTCCGGGGTGACGAACGGCGACCACCTGCCTAGAAGGTCCTCCAAACCTAACGACCGCGCGAGGCCCGCCCATGTCCGACGAAACGCTCCAATTCTCCGAACGCGAAGCCTTGCTCTTCCATTCGGAAGGTCGCCCGGGGAAGATCGAGATCATCGCGTCGAAGCCGATGGCGACGCAGCGCGATCTCGCGCTCGCCTATTCGCCCGGCGTCGCGGTGCCGGTGCAGGCGATCTACGATGACCCCGCGACCGTCTACGACTATACCGCTAAGGGTAACCTCGTCGCGGTGATCTCGAACGGCACGGCGATCCTCGGCATGGGCAATCTCGGGCCGCTCGCCAGCAAGCCGGTGATGGAAGGCAAGGCCGTCCTCTTCAAGCGCTTCGCCGACGTCGACGCGATCGACATCGAGCTGAAGACCGAGGACGTGAACCGCTTCATCGACGCGGTCGAGCTGATGGAGCCGACCTTCGGCGGGATCAACCTCGAGGATATCAAGGCGCCCGAATGCTTCATCATCGAGCAGGCCCTGCGCGAGCGGATGAACATCCCCGTCTTCCATGACGACCAGCACGGCACTGCGATCATCACCGCCGCCGGCCTGATCAACGCGTGCCTGCTGACCGGGCGGAAACTCTCCGAGGTCAAGATCGTCGTCAACGGCGCCGGCGCCGCGGCGATCGCCTGCACCGAGCTCGTGAAGGCGATGGGCGTGCGCGGCGACAACGTCATCCTCTGTGATCGCAAGGGCGTGATCTACCAGGGCCGCGAGGGCGTCGACCAGTGGAAGTCCGCGCATGCCGCGGTGACCGAAACGCGCACGCTGACCGAGGCCTTGGTTGGCGCCGACGTGTTCCTGGGGCTCTCCGCGGCGGGCTCGCTGACGCCGGAGATGGTCAAGGACATGGCGCCTGCACCGATCATCTTCGCGATGGCCAACCCCGAGCCCGAAATCCGCCCCGAACTGGCGATGGCCGCGCGCCCCGATGCGATCGTCGCGACCGGCCGGTCGGATTATCCGAACCAGGTCAACAACGTGCTCGGCTTCCCGTTCATCTTCCGCGGCGCATTGGACGTCCGCGCGACCGGCATCAACGACGCGATGAAGATCGCCGCCGCCAACGCGATCGCCGAACTCGCGCGCGAACGCGTCCCCGAAGAAGTCGCGGCCGCATACGGGGTCAGCCACAGCTTCGGCCCGGCGTACATCATTCCCGCGCCGTTCGATCCGCGGCTGATGGAAGTCGTCCCCGTCGCGGTCGCCAAGGCGGCGATGGCCTCGGGCGTTGCGACCAAGCCGATCCTCGACATCGAAGCGTATCGGCATTCGCTCCGTGCCCGCCTCAACCCGACCACCTCGGTCCTGTCGATGGCGTACGAAGGCGCCCGCGCGCATCCCAAGCGCGTGATCTTCGCGGAGGGCGAGGAGGAAGTCGTCCTCCGCGCCGCCATCGCGTTCAAGGAAGGCGGCTACGGCACGCCCGTCCTGGTCGGCCGCGACGACGTGCCCGACCGGTTGCGCGCGCTCGGCGTCACCGACCCCGAGAGCTTCGAACTCCACAACAGCCGCGTCTCGCCGCTCGTGCCGCGGATGGTCGACTTCCTGTATTCGCGGCTCCAGCGTCGCGGCTACCTGCGCCGCGATTGCGAGCGGATGGTCAACCAGGACCGCAACATCTTCGGCGCGTTGCTGCTCCAACTCGGCGAAGGCGACGCGCTGATTACCGGCATCACGCGCACCTACGGCGAGACGATGCGCCAGATTTATCGCGTGATCGATCCGGCCGCGGGGAAGACCCCGTTCGGCATCCACCTGCTGGTCGGGCAGAGCCACACGGTGTTCATTGCCGACACCACGGTCAACGAGCGTCCGACTGCCGAGCAATTGGCCGACTTCGCCGAACAGACCGCGGCGGTTGCCCGGCGGATGGGGCATGAGCCCCGCGTGGCGTTCCTGAGCTATTCGAACTTCGGCAATCCGAAGGGGGAGTGGCTCGACAACATCCGCGATGCGGTGACGGTGCTCGACGGGCGGAAGGTCGGGTTCGAGTATGAGGGCGAGATGGCGCCGGATGTTGCGCTGAACCCGAAGCAGTTGGCGAACTATCCGTTTGCGCGGTTGTCGGGGCCGGCGAACGTGCTCATCATGCCGGGGCTCCAGTCGGCGCATATCTCGGCGAAGTTGTTGCGGGAATTGGGTGGGGACTCGGTTATCGGGCCGATGCTGATCGGGATGGAGAAGCCGGTTCAGGTTGCGCCGATGACGTCGACGGCTAGCGAACTCGTAACGTTGGCGGTGCTCGCGGCTGGCGGCATCGCGCGCTAATTTCCCTCGCCCCTACGGGGAGAGGGAAGGGGCCCGCGGCACTTGCCGTGGGAAGGGAGAGGGGCTTGAGGCTCGGGACGGTTCATCCCAACGCCCCTCTCCCTTCCGCAGCCAAGCGGTTGCTCCCTCCCTCTCCCCGAAGGGGCGAGGGAATTAACTCAGGCGTCGATGCTTGTGCCTAGCGACGCATGCACCAGCCCGCCGTCCACCGTGATCGTCTCGCCGATCACATAATCCCCCGCGCGGCTGGCGAGATAGATCGCCGCGCCGGCCATATCTTCGTCCACCCCGACCCGCTTCGCCGGTATCCCCTGCGCCACCGCATCGCCGTGATCGCGCGCCGCCTTGTTCATGTCGCTCGCAAACGCCCCCGGCGCGATCGAGGTCACGTTGATAGAATCCGTCACCAGCCGCGCCGCCATCCGCTTCGTCAGGTAGATCAGCGCCGACTTCGACGCATGATAGCTGTACGTCTCCCACGGGTTCAGCCGCTGCCCGTCGATCGACGTGATGTTGATCACCTTCGCTGGCTTCTCGCGCGAGCCCGACGCCTTCAGCGCTGCATGCAGCGCCTGCGTCAGGAAGAACGGCGACTTCACGTTCAGGTCCATGACCTTGTCCCAGCCGACCTCGGAAAACTCCTCGAACGGCACGCCCCACGCCGCGCCCGCGTTGTTCACGAGGATATCGAGCTTCGACTCATGCTCGGCGAACTGCGCGGCGAGCGCCTTGCACCCCGCCACCGTCGACACGTCCTGCGGCAACGCGATGCAGTTCGGCCCGAGTTCCGCCGCCGCCGCTTCGCACACGTCGGCCTTGCGCGACGAGATATACACCTTGGCCCCCTGCGCGATGAAGCCGGCAGCGATCATCTTGCCGATCCCGCGGCTGCCGCCGGTGATCAGCGCGACGCGGCCGTCGAGCCGGAATAGGTTGGTCGTATCCATCACGCATCCTCCGAATGTTTGCCCGCTTGGTATCCGCACGTGCCGCCCGCCGCAAACCCGTTTTTCGAACGCGCCATCATTGACGAGTGCAGAAGCCATACTATGCTCGCAAAAAAGAGCAGGAGAGCGTGTGAGGTTTTCAGGCAAGCGAGCCGTCGTGACCGGCGGCGCGTCCGGCATCGGCCGAGCGACCGCGCTGCGACTCGCCGACGAAGGGGCGACCGTGCTGATCGGCGACATCGACGAGGCTGGCGGCCACGCGATCGCCGACGCGTCCGGCGGGCGGATCCTGTTCCAGCGCACCGACGTGCTCCAGGCCGGCGATATCGAGGCGCTGATGCAGACCGCCGACGATGCGGGCGGGCTCGACATCCTGTTCAACAACGCCGGCGCGGGCGGCTCGCGCGACCCGATCGGCGAGATTTCGCCGGAGGACTGGGACCGCACGCAAGCGCTGCTCCTCCGCTCGGTCGCGCTTGGTATCCGCTACGCCGCACCGCTGATGGCCAAGCGCGGCGGCGGCGCGATCGTCAACACCTCGTCGGTGTCCGCGCTAGGCACCGGCTATGCACCGACCGCCTATTCCACCGCCAAGGCCGGCGTGCTTCACCTCACCAAGCAAGCCGCCGCCGATCTCGCGCAGCACAAGATCCGCGTGAACGCGGTCGTCCCCGGCTTCATCGTCACCAACATCTTCACGCGCACGCTCGAACTCGACGCCGCCAAGACGTCGCAAGCCGACGCGATGATCGCGCACATCGCCGCCGACGCACAGCCGATCCGCCGCCCCGGCACCAGCGAGGACATCGCCGCCGCGGTCGCGTTCCTCGCCAGCGACGACGCGAGCTTCATCACCGGCACGCACATCCTCGTGGATGGCGGCATGACGATCGGCACGCGCCCGAGCTGGGACCCCGCGCAACCTTCGCTGTTCGCGCTGCTCGACAAACTAAAGTGACGGCACCCGCCCGCCGCCTCTCCAACGGCACGATGGCAAGCTACGGCTTCGGCGCGGTCGCGTACGGGGTGAAGGACGCCGGCTTCGGCACGTTCCTGTTGCTGTTCTACAACCAGGTCGTCGGGTTGCCGTCCGCGACCGTCGGCCTCGTCATCATGATGGCGTTGCTGATCGATGCGTTCGTCGATCCGGCGGTGGGCTTCTTCTCCGATCGCACGCGGACGCGGTGGGGAAGGCGGCACCCGTGGATGTACGCGTCTGCGCTACCGATCATGGTCGGCTGGCTACTGCTCTGGAACCCGCCCTCGGTGATGTCGGAGCCGCAGACGCTCGTCTGGTTGTTCGTCATGGCGGTGATCGTGCGCAGTGCGGTGAGTTGCTACGAAGTCCCCTCGGTCGCGCTGACGCCCGAGCTCACCTCGGGCTATGACGAGCGCACGCGGATCATGGCGTATCGCTATCTGTTCGGCTGGGTCGGCGGGCTGCTGATGCTGTTGTCGGCGTACCAGTATTTCCTCGCGCCCACCGCGGCGTTCCCGAACGGCCTGCTCAACCGCGCCGGATACGGCGGCTTCGCGCTGGCGGGGGCGATCTTCATCGGCGTCGCGATCCTCGTCTCCGCGCTCGGCACGCATCACGAGATCAGGCATCTGCCGAACCCGCCGGTCGCCAAGCAGACCTTGCGCGAGTCCTTCGCCGAACTCCGCCAGACCGTGAAGAACCGCGCCTTCGCGATCCTGATGGCGGCGGGCGTGTGCGCGTACACGATCCAGGGCATCAGCTATGCGATGTCGAATTACCTCTACACCTATGTGTGGGGGTTCAAGGGGCCGGTGTTCGTCTATCTGACGATCGCGCTGTTCTCGGGCGTGTTCCTTGCATTCCTTGCCGCGCCTCGGCTCGGCAGGACTGGGAGCAAGCCCAAGGCGGCGATGGGCGCGGTGCTGCTCGGCGCGGCGCTCAATACCTCCCCGTACTGGCTGCGGATGCTCGGCGTGTTTCCGGAGGTTGGCGAGTCCTCGCTGCTGCCGATGCTGTTCGGGTTCTTCATCCTCGGCACCGCGTCGAACGTCACCGGGTTCATCCTTGGTGCGTCGATGATGGCGGATGTGGTCGAAGATTCGGAGGCGAAGACGGGGCGGCGGTCCGAAGGCGTGTTCTTCGCCGGCTCGTTCTTCGTCCAGAAATGCACCAGCGGGATCGGGATATTCTTTGCCGGGATGATCCTTGCGGTGGCGGGGTTCCCGGCTAAGGCGACGCCGGGGACCGTGCCGGTGGCGACGATCGATCGGCTGACGTTGATCTACGCGGGGCTCTACATCGTGCTGGCGTGCGTCTCGGCGTTCTTCTTCTCGCGGTTTCCGTTTGGGCGGGTGGAGCATGAAGCGCGGTTGGCACGACTGGCCGGCGCGCCCATCGTCGACGAAGCCCCACGCGAACCCTGACCTTCCCCCCTCCCTGGAAGGGAGGGGCCGGGGGTGGGTCGGCCGCTTGTCGATCGCTCCGTCAGCCAACAGGCCGACCCACCCCCAACCCCTCCCTTCCAGGGAGGGGAGCAGGACGGTGACCGCCGCTCTTCCAGCGACGGGACCCGCGCGGTAGGACGGGCGCATGGCCTTCCCGATATCGAGGAACGGCGACATCGGAGTTTCCATGCGCATCCCCGCACTAGCCACCGCCCTCGGTCTCGTCCTCGCATCCCCCGCCGTCGCGCAGACGATTGCCCCGATCCTCACCACCCCCGACGCGCACGATCCGCACAGCTACGCCCGCCCCGCCGAGGCGCGCGTCACGCACGTCGCGCTCGATCTCGCCGCCGACTTCGACACGCACGTCATCCGCGGCATCGCCACGCTCGACGTCCTCGCAAAGCCGGGCGCCAAGCTTGTGCTCGACGACAACGGCCTGAAGATCGTCAACATCACCGGCGCCGCCGGCAAGCCTCTCCCCTACTCGGTCGGTACAGTCGACAAGATCCACGGCGCACCGCTGACCGTCACGCTCAACGGCGCAAAGACAATCCGCATCGCCTATGCCTCGTCGCCCGACGCGAAGGCGCTGCAATGGCTCACCCCTGCGCAGACTGCGGGTAAGACGCAGCCGTTCCTGTTCAGCCAGGGCGAGGCGATCCTCAACCGCAGCTGGATCCCGACGCAGGACTCGCCCGGCATCCGCCAGACCTGGGAAGCGAAGATCGCCGTCCCCAAGCAGCTGACCGCCGTTATGAGCGGGCTCTCGACCGGCAAGCCCGCCTGCGTCGCGGACCGCTGCACGTTCCAGTACAAGATGGACAAGCCCGTCGCGCCGTATCTGATCGCGCTCGCGGTCGGCGACATCGCGTTCAAGTCGACCGGCCCGCGCACCGGTATCTGGGCCGAGCCCGCGACCCTGCCCAAAGCCGCCTACGAGTTCGGCGAGCTCGAGAAGTTCGTCGCCGCCGCGGAAGGGCTGTACGGCCCGTATCGCTGGGGCCGCTACGACGTGCTGGTCCTGCCGCCGTCGTTCCCGTTCGGCGGCATGGAGAACCCGACGCTCACCTTCGCCACGCCGACCGCGATCGCCGGCGACCGCAGCCTCGTATCGCTGATCGCGCACGAACTCGCGCACAGCTGGTCGGGCAACCTCGTGACCAACGCGACCTGGGACGATTTCTGGCTCAACGAAGGCTTTACCAGCTATTTCGAGAACCGGATCATGGAGGCGCTCTACGGCAAGCGCCGCGCCGACATGGAGGCCGACCTCGCCTGGACCGACATGCTGGCGGCGGTGAAGGAGGCCGGTGGCCCCGCCGCGAAGGACACGCAGCTCCACCTCGATCTCGACGCCGCGCGCGATCCCGACGACGGCATGACGCAGATCGCCTACGACAAGGGCGCGGCCTTCCTCCGCACGATCGAGAAGCAGGTCGGCCGCGCACGGTGGGACGCGTATCTCCGCAGCTATTTTGACCGCCACGCCTTCCAGCCGCAGACCAGCGCCGGCTTTCTCGCCGACCTCAAGTCGAAGCTGCTGACTCCCGCCGAAGCCAAGACGATCGGCGTCGACGCATGGGTTTACAGCCCCGGCATCCCCGCGAACGCGGTGCATGTGACGTCCGCGGCGTTCCCCGCGGTGGATGCGGCGGCGAAGGCGTACGCGGCCGGCGGTTCCGTGTCCGCCGTTCCCGGCAAGGCGACCACGCAGGAGATCACGCGGTTCATCACGCAATTGCCGCGCAAGCTGCCTGCCGAGCGGTTGAAGGCGCTCGACACCGCGTTCGGCTGGAACACGACGGGCAACGCCGAGATCCGCTTCGCCTGGCTGCAACTCGCGCTCGCCAATCACTATGCGCCCGCCGACGCCTCGGCCGAGCAGTTCCTGACGTCGCAGGGCCGCCGTAAATTCGTCGCGCCGTTGTTCCAGCAGATGATGGACTCGGGCGACTGGGGTCACAAGCTGGCGATGGAGATCTACGGCAAGGCGCGGCCGGGCTATCACGCGGTCACGCAGGTCACCGTGGACCGCATAACCGGTTGGAAACTCATGAACTGAGCCTCCCTGAGCGCCCATTCGGGGCGTTGGTCGGCGAGGTAACACGCTTCGTCGGATATGGTTCCCGCACGGGTTCCAATTAAATCGAACCTCCCGTAGCCAGAATGCGACAAACGGGTTTTGGCCGGGGGGTCTCGATGAATTTCAAGGCGTTAGCAGCGCGTTTTGCGCTGGTGGTATCGTGCGGCCTGATGACGGCCACCCCTGCTGCGGCTCAGTTCTGGCAGTGCGTGACGTTCGCTCGCTCGGTGTCGGGCATCGAAATCCGCGGCAACGCGAACACCTGGTGGAGCCAGGCCGAGGGTCGCTACGAGCGTGGCCACACCCCGAAGGCCGGCTCGGTCCTCGCCTTCTCGCCGACCTCGCGGATGCGCGTCGGCCATGTCGCGATGGTCTCAAAGGTCGTCAGCGATCGCGAAGTCCTCCTTACGCATGCCAACTGGTCCCGCCCCGGCGCGATCGAGACCAACGTCCGCGCGGTCGACGTCTCGGCGGCGGGCGACTGGAGCATGGTCAAGGTCTGGTACGGTCCGCAGGGCGACCTCGGCACCTCGGCCTATCCGACCAAGGGTTTCATCTATTCGGGCCACGCGCCTGCTGGGGATACGCTCGATGCTCCGGTGCAGCGTTCGTTCCAGATGGCGAGTGCGAGCCACACCGTTTCTGCAACGCAGCGCGCCAATGCTGCGCAGCTTGCGACGATCCAACACGGCCCGACTGATCCGCGCGGGATCTTTACGCTGGTGAACGAGGCGAACTGAGGTTTGTCTAGGCGTGGGGTGCGGGGCTCGATCCGGCATCCACCGCACTTGTTTCTTACGTCGTCAGTCTAGCATTTCGCTACTGACCGCCCCCTGACAGTTAGGCGCCTCCACCTCTCCCAAAGGGCACCTCCCCGGCGAAGGCCGGGGCCCAGTTGGAAAGGTCGCAGTAACAGCTCGCCACCTTCGTAAGCGACGTCCCCCAACTGGACCCCGGCCTTCGCCGGGGAGGTGCCATAAAGCGAACACTGCTCTGCTAGCTTCTTGTTTTCCCGCGAAGGCGGGAGCCCAGTCTGGACCCCCGCCTTCGCGGGGGAACACGCTACCTGCTCAGTTCCGATACGCGCCGAACACGTTCAAATGAACGCCCTCAAGCGGCCTTGAACGTCAGCGCATCGCCATTCATGCAGTACCGCTTCCCCGTCGGCTTCGGCCCGTCATCGAACACGTGCCCGAGATGCCCGCCGCAGCGCCGGCAATGGACCTCGGTCCGCGCCATCCCCATCGTCGAATCCACCCGCGTCCGCACGGCGTTCGGCAGTGGCTGCCAGAAGCTCGGCCAGCCCGTGCCGCTCTCGAACTTGGTCTTCGACGAATAGTTCGGCAATGCACACCCGGCGCAGGAGAAGATTCCCGCGCGATGCTCGCCGTTGAGCGGACTGGAATAGGGCACTTCCGTCGCTTCCTTGCGCAGCGTGTTATACGCGTCGGGCGACAGCTTCTTGCGCCACTGCGCGTCCGTCAGCGTCACTTCGAACCGCTCGGCGGCCTGTGCGGGCTGCGACGAGCACCCCCAGAGTGCGAAGCCGGCAACGCCTGCTCCGGCAAGCGTGAGGAAAGCGCGGCGGTCCTGGGTCATGTTCGTCTCCATGGTTCGGATATAGGTACGTTCGAACCACCCGATAAGGTTACGCCACCCCTCAGTATTTGCTGATCTCCACCGGCAGCGTGCGATAGCCGTGGACGAAGCACGCGGCGACCCGCGTCGGTTCGGCGAGCACGTTGATCCGCATGCGGCGGACGGCCATTTCCTCCAGCAGGATCGCGATCTGCATCTCGGCCAGCCGTGCGCCGACGCAGCGGTGGATGCCGTGGCCGAACGCCAAGTGCCGCCGCGCGTTCGGGCGGTCGACCACGATCGCGTCCGCATCGCCGCCGAACATGCTCTCGTCGCGGTTCGCCGAGATGTACCAGAGCGCGAGCTTGTCGCCCGCCTTGATCTGCTGCCCCATCAATTCCGCATCGGCGGTCGCGGTGCGGCGCATATGCGCGAGCGGGGTCTGCCAGCGCAGAATCTCGCTTACCGCGTTGGGAATCAGCGTCGGGTCCGCCTCCAGCTTGGCGCGCGACTTGGGGAACTTGTCGAGGCCGTAGGCGAGCGCCGACATCGAATTGCGCGTCGTGTCGTTGCCGCCGACGATCAGCAGGATGAGATTCCCGATGAACTCGTTGTGATCCATGTGGCTCATCGCGTCCGAATGGATCATCATCGAGATCAGGTCGGGCGTCGGTTCCTTGTCGATCTTCGCGTCCCACAAGCCTTTGAAATATGACCCGCATTCGAACATGTACGCGAGCCGCTGGCCGCGTAGCTCCTCGTTCTTGACGATCTCGATATCGCCTGCCCAGTCCGACCATAGGGTCAGCTTCCGTCGGTCCGCCCAGGGAAAGTCGAACAGGATCGCGAGCATCTGCGTGGTGAGTTCGATCGCGACGGTATCGACCCAGTCGAACGGCGTATTCCACGGCAGGCTGTCGAGCATGTCCGCGGTCCTGCGCCGGATATCGCTCGACATCCGCGTCATCTCGCTGGGCGTAAAGGCGGGCGCGACGGTGCGGCGCTGGCCGGTATGCACGGGACGATCGCGCGCGATGAACATCGGCATGCGGACGTCGCGCTCTGCGACGAAATCGGCAATCGTGATCCCGCCGGCCTCGGAGGAGTAGAGGTCGGGGAGGGATTCGACCTCGACGATGCCCTTGTAGGAGGAGACCGACCAATAGGGGCCGTAGTCGGAATGCTCGACATAGTGGACGGGTGATTCGGCGCGGAGCTGCGCGAACGGTGCCTGCCAGAGGTCGTCGCGGTAGAGTTCGGCGCGGCTCACGTCGAGCGGATCGACCGTCTGTTGCGCTACGTCTCTTACCAGAGTCGCCATCGTCTCTCTCCCGTGTTTTGCCGCAGGAGAGGCTTTGCTGACACTTATGTCAATAGGCTCCGTTCTCCTGCGAACGCAGGAGTCCAGGACCGCGAGGGATGGCGTTCGTTACCCTGGGCTCCTGCGTTCGCAGGAGAACGGTTAAGCGACTGCCTTGGCTTTGCGCCGCCAGAACGGCCTAGCACTTCCCGATTGCAGCACGCCGCGACGGAAGAGGCGGGCCCCAACCGTTATAAAAATCGTCACCCACAAGGCCTGCCAAGCAAGCGCGGCGACGTGTGGCCACAGCTCCGGTGAATTCGCCGCGCGGCCGGCCATTGCGAATGGCGAGGAGAGCGGGAACAGTTCGGCGGCGGTGGCGAGCCAGCTGCCAGGGTGGGAGACCGCCGCGGAGGACAGTCCGAACATCGCGACCTGCAGGATCGTGATCGGCAGCGACAGCATCTGGATTTCGCGCATCGTCGTCGCTTGTGCGCCGACGCCCAGGAACACCGAGCCGAGCAGGAGGTACGCCATGCTGAAATACGCCGCGAACAGCAGCGCGAACATCGGCGCCCCGACCGCGGGCGTCAGGTCGCCCAGCGCCACCGCCGCGCCCGCGGGCATCAGCGACGTGATCTGCGTGACGACGGTGCCCCAGAACGCGACGAACAGCACCGCGACGCCGAACATGCCGATCAGCTTGCCGAAGAACACGGACTCCAAGGGCACCGCGGCGGCGAGCACCTCGATCACCTTGTTGTTGCGCTCCTCGGCCATCGTGCCGACGACCTGCCCCGACAGGAACAGCGTCAGGAAGAATATCCCGAACACCGCGAAGAACGCCGACTGGTGCTGGCCGCCGACCGAGGTGGTCGAACGCTTGATCTGCGTCTTGGTCGCGGCGATCGTCGGCAGCGTGCCGCCGAGCTTCTGCGCGGCGAGCGTCGTCTGCGCGAGCAGCCCGAGATAATCCGCCGAGCGCCGCCCGCGCGGTCCGTACAGGATCTGCGGCGCGTCGAGCGGGCCGTACAGCACTGCGGAGGCGTCGACGTCCTTGGTCTCGAACGCCGCGCGCGCCTGCGCCGCGGGATCCGCGGCCGGCGCGACGATCGACAGTTCGGGGGGCGCTTCGTCGCTGCGGAACATGCCGCGCAGGCGCTCGTCGGACTCGTCGATCGGTCGCGCGGTGGAGGCAGGGACGATCGCGACGATCCGCGTCTTGTCCTGCGCGCCGCCACTGACGCTCGCCGCGCCCAGTCCGCCGATCGCGCCGAACGAACCCATGATCAGGGGCGCGAACAGGAACAGCAGGAAGATCGGCGTGAACACCGTGGCGATGAAGTCGCGTCGCGCGATCGTGAAGGTCTGGCGGAGGGTGCGGCGGAAACGGCTCATGCCGCGTCCTCCACAGGCATGTTGGCATGCTGGCCGACGATCCGGACGAATGCCTCATGCAGGCCGGGCCGCTCGATCGACAGCCCCGAAATTCCGTATCCCGCGTCGATCAGTCTCACGAGCAAGCTCTCGATTCCTTCGTTCGGCAGCTCGAACCGCCAGCTGTCCCCGTCGGCTACCGCATCCGCCGGCAGCACGCCGCGGATCGCCGGATCGGGGCGGTGCGGCGTGTAGTGGACGCGTTGCGGCAATATGCCTCGCGCGTCCGCGACCGTGCCCTCGAACCGTCGCTTCCCGCCCGCGATGATCGCGAGCCGGTCGCACAGCCGCTCGGCATGGCTCATGATATGCGTCGAGAACAGGATCGTCGCGCCGCGGTCGCGCTCGTTGAGGATCAGCTTCTCGAGCCGCTCCTGATTGACCGGATCGAGCCCCGAAAACGGCTCGTCGAGCACCAGAAGGTCGGGCTGGTGGACCACCGAGCCGAGCAGCTGCACGAGTTGCGCCATGCCCTTCGACAGTTTGCGGATCTTCTCGTCGACTGCATGGCCGAGCCCGGCGGCTTCCATCAGCACCACCGCACGCTCGCGCCCGGTCTTCCAGTCGAGCCCGCGCAGAGCCCCCAGAAACGCGATCGCCTCGCGCGCCTTCATCGCCGGATACAGCCCGCGCTCCTCGGGCAGATAGCCGACGCGGTCGCTCGCATCGCGCGGATTGTCGTAGCCGAGCAGCGTGCGGCTACCCTCGTCGGGCTCGATGATACCGAGCAGCATGCGCAGCGTCGTCGTCTTGCCCGCGCCGTTGGGGCCGAGCACGCCGTACACCGAGCCGCGCGGCACCATCATGTCCACCCCGTCGACCACGCGCCGATCGCCGAACCGCTTCACGATCCCGTTCGCGGTGACCGCCCATTCATCGTTCACGCGCAATCTTCCTACCGAGGGTGGCGTCGTGGTAGCGGGCGGACGTGGCGCAAGACAAGCTGGAACACAGGCTGAAGGCGAAAGCGGCGGAACTCGGCTTCGTCGCGTGCGGGATCGCGCATGCGGGGGCGGCGCCGCGCGCGGGCGAACGGCTGCACCAGTGGCTCGCGGACGGCCGCCACGGCGACATGATCTGGATGGAGGAGCGCAAGCACCACCGCGAGAGCCCCGCCGGCCTGTGGCCCGAAGTCCGCAGCGTGATCGCGCTCGGCATGAGCTATGCGCCGAAGGACGATCCGTTGCGCTTGGCGGACGAGGGCGGTGTAGGGCGGATCTCGGTCTACGCGCAGGGACCGGATTATCACGACGTCGTGAAGCGGCAGTTGAAGGCGCTCGGGCGGTGGCTGGCGGCGGAAGCGGGGCGCGACTTGCCGCCGTTCGATTTGAAAGTCTTCGTCGACACCGCGCCGGTAATGGAAAAGCCGCTCGCAGAGGCCGCCGGGCTCGGCTGGCAGGGCAAGCACACCAATCTCGTCAGTCGCGAGCATGGCAGCTGGCTGTTCCTCGGCGCGATCTACACGACGCTCGATCTGGAGCCGGACAAGGGCGGTGTCGACACCTGCGGCAGTTGCGACGCGTGCCAGACCGCATGCCCGACTGCGGCGTTCCCGCGGCCGTACCAGCTCGATGCCCGCCGCTGCATTTCCTACCTGACGATCGAGCATGCCGGCCCGATCCCGCACGAGTTCCGCGCCGCGATCGGCAACCGCATCTACGGCTGCGACGATTGCCTCGCCGTTTGCCCGTGGAACAAGTTCGCCGCCGCCGCCAACGCGAACCTCGCCTTCCATCCCCGCGCGGAACTGGTCGCGCCCGAACTTGCCGACATCCTGGCGCTGGACGATGCGAGCTTCCGCACGGTGTTCGCGGGCTCGCCGATCAAGCGCATCGGCCGCGCCAAGATGATCCGCAATGCCTTGATGGCGGCGGGGAACAGTAGCGATCCTGGCCTCGTCGAGGCCGTCGTCGGACTGTTGAGCGACGACTCGCCGGTCGTCCGGGGTGCGGCGATATGGGCATTGCGACGACTGGATAGCGCGCGCTGGGGCGGCGAGCGCGGACGTCGGCTGGCGGACGAGGGCGATCAGAGCGTGCTTGGTGAATGGGGGGCGGCTGCAGTGGATCGTGTCGTGCCTCTGGTCGATCTACCCGTGGGCGAGTAACCAAACGGGTTAATTACCTTGACATCGTCACGCTCATCTGGCACATAACGGGAACATCGAAAACTAGCGAGTCGGGCCGGACGGTCTGGCTCTGGAGGCCAGGACGATCGGGGCGGGAGCCTTTGTCGTCGCCGGCTTTCTGCGTTTGGCGGTGCGGTGCAGGCAAGCGGGGGCGCGGCATGGGGATCAAGAGCAAGGCGGCCGGGAACGCGAAGGTCGGCGGGATGGTCATCACGGGTGGAAAGAACCGGGTTCTTGTGGCCCGGAAACCCCGGGCGAAGGAATGGACACTCGAGCGGCAAGCCACGTTTCTCGAGGAATTGGCGATGACCGGCAACGTGACGACGTCTGTCGTCGTGGTGGGGATGTCGCTCGGCGGAGCCTATCACCGCCGCTCGCACGATCCTGCGTTTGCCGCAGCATGGCAGGCGGCGTTGTCGCGCGGGTATGACCGATCGCGCAGGGGTTGGCCGGGTGGTTCGAGGGGGCGGCGATTTCGGTCGATCTCGACCGGGTGCCGGCGCTGGCGGAGGATCGCGAGCGGCTTTGGGGGATGGTTTCTGCGGCTTCGTTTCTCAGTGATGTGGAGAAGCGGGCTCTGCTGGAAATTCAGGAGGTGGTCTGATGGATGGGGCGGTTTTGGCGCAGTTGATGCGGCAGGGGGCTGAGCGCGGTGTCGACTTGGTGACGCTACGGGCGATCGTGGAGGAGGCTGGGGAGTTGGGGGCGGCGCGTGCCTTGGCGCGGGTTGCTTTGAGCGACGAGCGGGCTCGGGAGGATGTGGCGGAGTTGCGGGAGCTGCTGGCGGCTTGGCGGGATGCGAAGCGGTCGGTGTGGAAGGCGGTGGTGGGGTGGATCGCTCGGCTGGCGATGGCGCTGATGCTGGCGGGGCTGGCGGTTAAGCTGGGGTTTGCCGCGTGGTTGAAGTGATCCCTCGATACGCCGTCTCGACAGGCTCGACAGCTACTCGGGACGAACGGGGCGGGGCGGTGGCGTTCGCGGGGTATGCGGCGGTGTTCGATGTTGTCGATCGGGCTGGGGATGTGGTGCGGCGGGGGGCGTTCCAGAGCGCAGGCGTGGTGCCTTTGTTGTGGCAGCATCGTGGGGAGGTGGTTGGGTCCTTGTCCGTGGTTGCGGAGGATGCGCGGGGGTTGCGCGTCGAGGGGGTGGTGGAGGATCCGAAGCTGGCTCGGTTGGTGCGGGCTGGGGCGGTGGCTGGGTTGTCGGTTGGGTATCGGGCGACTTCGGTGCGGCAGGGGGTTCGGCGGGAGTTGCTTTCGGTCGAGCTGGTGGAGGTTAGTCTGGTGGCTGTGCCTATGCAGGCTTTGGCTCGGGTTGAGGTGGTGGACATCGTGGCGTGATCGTTTTCCTGCGGACGCAGGAATCCAGGGTCGAGGGGTGAGACGCGTGTGACCCTGGGCTCCTGCGTTCGCAGGAGAACGGGGATTGGCGCGGGCGTCCCGAGCCTCACGCCCCTCACCCTCCCACACGCAAGCGCGTGCGGGCCCCTCCCTCTCCCCAGAGGGGCGAGGGTTTTTAGAGAGTTTCACTGGGCGTCCTGCGGGGCGCCTTTTTTCGTTTCACGCGAGGAGATGGACATGAGTGTTGTTGACCGGCCGATTTTGGCGGGGGCTTCCCCCTTGGCGCAGAATGCGGCGTTTGCGGGGTTCGTTCGGACTGGCGCTACGCTGGAGATGAAGGCGTTTACCGGGGTGACCGGCGACGCCGGCGGGTTTGCGGTGCCGCGGGAGATCGATGCTCAGATCGATACGTTGCTGAAGGCGGTGTCGCCGATCCGGTCGATTGCCAATGTGGTGAAGGTTGGGTCGGCCGGGTATCGCAAGCTGGTGACGACCGGCGGTACGCCGTCTGGTTGGGCGGCGGAGAATGCGGCGCGGCCGGAGACGGCTTCGCCGGTGTTCGTCGAGATCGCGCCGCCTACGGGGGAGCTGTATGCCAATCCTTCGGCTAGCCAGGCGATGCTCGACGATGCTGCTTTCGATGTGGAGGAGTGGCTGGCGGGTGAGATCGCGATGGAGTTTGCTAAGGCCGAGGGGGCGGCTTTCGTGTCCGGGTCGGGCGTGTCGCGGCCGAAGGGGTTTTTGACTTCGGCTACTGCTGCGACTGCGGACGGGGTTCGGGCTTTCGGGACTTTGCAGTATCTGGCTAGCGGGACCGCGGGGGACTTCTCGGCGAACCCGCAGGAGCGGTTGATCGATCTGGTTCAGTCTTTGCGGGGGCCTTATCGGCAGGGCGCTAGCTTTGTCATGAATGCGGCGACTCTGGCGCGGATCCGGAAGTTCAAGACGACGGATGGGGCGTTCGTCTGGGCGCCTTCGCTAGCGGCTGGGGTGCCGGCTACGCTGCTCGGGTATCCGGTGGTCGAGGCCGAGGACATGCCGGATATCGCCGCGAATGCTCTGGCGATCGCGTTCGGGAATTTCCGGGCTGGGTATATTATTGCCGAGCGGACCGAGACGGGGATCCTGCGTGATCCGTATTCCAACAAGCCGTTCGTGAACTTCTACGCGACCAAGCGGGTCGGTGGGTGCGTGACGAACTCCGAGGCGATCAAGTTGCTGAAGTTCTCGGTGGCTTGAGTGGTGCCCCCTCTCCCCTGCGGGGAGAGGGAAGGAGGAGCACTTGCGACGGGAGGGTGAGGGGTGGTTGGGATTCACGTCCTGAGCCTCACTCCCCTCTCCCTCCCACGCGCAAAGGGCGCGCGGGCCCCTCCCTCTCCCCGGAGGGGCGAGGGAAGTTTTGGAGACATCGTTATGACGGGGTCGGCGATTTCTGCCGGGGTGATCGCTGAGGTGGTCGTCGCGGCTAGGGCTTTGTTGCGGGTGGAGAGCGGGGAGGACGTCGTGCTCGCGCGGTTGGCGTCGACGGCGCTGTTGCTGGGGGAGGCTTGCGGGGAGTGTTTCAGTGGCTGTGGGGGGCGTTGGGAGTTTGGCGTTTTCCGTGGAGGCTGGGGGGTGGGTGGTCCTGGATGTGGCGCCTGCTCTCGGGGCGGTGGTGACGGCGGGGTTCGCGTTCGATGTGCCGGTTCGGTTTGCCGAGGATCGGTTGAGTGTGGCGCGGGCTACGTTCCTGGCTGGGGTGGCGGCGAGTGTGCCTCTGGTCGAGGTGCGGGAGGCTTAGGCCCTCTCCCCTCAGGGGAGAGGGAGGGAGGAGCCTCTTGGCGACGGAAGGGTGAGGGGAGTTGGGGCGGGTGTTCCTAGCCTCACGCCCCTCTCCCTCCCACGCGCAAGGGCACGCGGGCCCCTCCCTCTCCCCGGAGGGGAGAGGGGTTTTGGAGGAGACGCTCATGTTTCTGGATGCTGAGCTGGCTACGATCGCCTTGTGCTGGCGGATCGAGCGGCGGGATGGGGTGGCGGTGGGGTTGACCGCGCATGACCGGGATCTGGTGGTGAATGGGCTGGTGCACCGCGCTGCGCCGGGGATGACGCCTTCGGCGATCCAGCGGAGTGACGGGCTGGAGGCGGATACAATGGATGTGGCGGGGGCTTTGACGTCTGCCGCGATCGGCGAGCGGGATTTGTTGGCGGGGCGCTGGGATGGGGCTCGGGTGGTGCTGTTTGCGGTGGACTGGACCGATCCGGATTCTCGGGTGGAACTGGGTGAGGGCGTGATTGGGGCGGTCGAGCTGGGGGATGCGGGGTTCACCGCCGAGTTGCGGGGGGCGAGTGCGGCGCTGGATCGGGCGGTGGTGGAGGAGACTTCGCCGGAGTGTCGGGCGGAGCTGGGCGATCGGCGGTGTCGGGTGGCGATGGCGGGGCGGCGGCGGTTTGCTCGGGTTGTTGCGTGTGAGGGGGCGGTGGTGACGCTGGACTCGAGCGCGGAGGGTCTTGGGGGTGGGCTGTTGCGCTGGTTCGGGCGCGCGAATTGTGGGTTGGAGAGCGCGGTCGCTCGGGGTGCCGGGGTGACGGTGACTTTGCGGGCGGTGCCGGCTTTCGTGGTCGAAGTCGGTGCGCTCGTCGAGGTGGTGGAAGGGTGTGACAAGAGTCTCGCTACCTGTGCGGGGCGGTTTGGGAATGCGGTGAACTTTCGGGGGGAGCCGTTTTTGCCGGGGATCGATCTGCTGACGCGGTATCCTGGGGCTTGAGCCGGATCGCGGACGCCGCCGTCGCGGCGGTGGGAACGCGTTTTCGGTTGCATGGGCGGGGGGCGGATGGGCTCGATTGTGTCGGGTTGGTCGCGCTGGCGTTGCGGGCTGGGGGTTATCTCGGCGAAGTTCCGAGCGGGTATGCGCTGCGGGGTGGCGATTGGGGTTTGCTCGATCGGATGCTGGTGCGGGTTGCCGAAGCCGCAGCAGGCGACGTGCTGTTGATGGCGGCGGGGCCTGGGCAAATTCATCTGGGGATCAGGACCGCAGGCGGCTTCGTGCATGCGGACGCGGGGTTGCGGCGCGTGGTGGAGCGGCGGGGGATGCCGCCTTGGCCCTTGATCGGTGTGTGGCGGATGGGGGTGTGAGATGGCGACCTTGGTATTGACGGCCGTGGGGAGCGCGGTGGGCGGGCCGATCGGGGGCGCGATCGGTGCGTTGATCGGGCAGTCCGTGGATCATGCGCTGTTCGGGCCGAAGCGGCGGGAAGGGCCGCGGCTGGTCGAGCTGGCGGTGCAGACTTCGTCTTACGGGGCGCAAATCCCGAAGCTGTTCGGGACGATGCGCGTGGCGGGGACGGTGATCTGGGCGACCGATCTGATCGAGAGTCGCGCTTCGTCTCGGTCGGGCAAGGGGCAGCCGAGTACGTCCACCTACTCCTATGCGGCGTCGTTTGCGGTGCTGTTGTCGGCTCGGGCTATACTTGGCGTTGGGCGGATCTGGGCCGAGGGGAAACTGCTTCGGGGGGCGGCTGGGGACTTCAAGACGGCTACCGGGTTTCGGTTGCATCTGGGGGGCGAGGATCAGGCTGTGGATCCGTTGATCGCGTCCGCGGAGGGGGCGGCGACGCCGGCGTATCGGGGGGCGGCTTATGCTGTTTTCGAGATGTTGCAGCTGGCGGATTTCGGGAATCGGATCCCTTCGCTGACGTTCGAGGTGATTGCGGACGAGGGGCAGGTGCTGGTGTCCACGATCGCGAGGGCGCTGGCGGGGGAGGTTTCGGGGACGGCGGCGCTGGCGGTTGGCGGGTTCGCGGCATCGGGCGGGAGCGTTCGGGCAGTGTTGGAGATGTTGGGGCAGGCTGGCGGGGCCTGGTTTGCGCCTTCCGGAGCCGGGTTGGTGATGCGCGATGTCGCAGGGACTACCGTGGTCGTGGCGGACGAGGGGTTTGCGGTTGAGGGAAAGGGCGTGCGGCGGGCTCGGGCTGTGGCGGCGATCGAGACTGTGCCGCGGACCGTGACCGTCGGGTATGATGATGCGGCGCGGGATTATCAGGCGGGTGTTCAGCGGGCGCAGCGGCCGGGGGCGGGTGTGCGTGATGACCGCGTCGAGGTGCCGGCGGTGCTGGAGGCGGGCGCGGCGAAGACTGTGGCGGAGGCGATGCTCGCGCGGGCTGAGGCTGGGCGGGTGCGGCGGACGATTGCGGCCGGGTTCGAGGCGATGGCGATTGCGCCGGGGGCTTGCGTGACGATTGCTGGCGAGGGCGGCGTCTGGCGGGTGGCCGATGTGAACATCGAGGCAATGGTGACGACGCTGGGGCTGGTGCTGCTGGTGGCGGCTTCGCTAACGACGACTGCGACGAGCGGGCGGGTTTCGGGAGCTGTGGATGCAGTCGTCGGGGCTACGATCGTGCGGGCCTTCGAGGTTTCCGGACTCGAGGAGTCTCCGTTGAGCGCGCCGCGGATGACGGTGGTTGCGGGCGGTACGGGGGCGGCGTGGCGGCAGGCGGCCTTGCTTTACAGCGTTGATGATGGGGTGAGTTGGGTGGCGGCCGGGGCGACGGCTGCGCCTGGGGTGCTTGGGACGATTGCGGTTGTGGCATCCAGTGCACCGGCGACACTTGTCGATTTGCGGGGGGCGTTCGAGGTGGTCCTTGCGCATGCCGGCATGGAACTCGGGGATGCGGATGCGGCGGCGCTTGATCGCGGCGTGAACCTGGCGCTCCTTGGGGACGAGCTGGTCCAGATCGGGCGGGCGGAACCGCTGGGTGGCGCGCGGTGGCGGCTGAGCCGGTTGCTGCGGGGGCGGCGGGGGACTGAGGCGGCGGCTGGCGCGCAGATGGTCGGGGATCGGTTCGTGTTGCTCGAGGCGGGGGCGGCTCGGGCGTTCGATTTGCCGGTGTCGGTGCTGGGACGTGAGGTTCGTGTGATCGCGTCCGGCGTCGGCGATGATGCGCCGTTCGAGACGCGGTGCGTGATGCGCGGGGCTTCGGTGGTGCCGCCTTCGCCGGTGCATCTGCGGTTTGTGAGCGAAGCCGATGGTAGTGCCACGGTACGCTGGACGCGGCGCAGCCGGGCTGGGTGGCGCTGGATCGACGGGGTCGATGCGCCGCTGGCCGAGGAGGTCGAGGCGTACCGGGTGACCGTGACGGCCGGCGGAACCTCGCGCGGTGCCGATGTGGCGGAACCCTTTGTCTCGATCACGGCGGCGGAACGTGTCGGTTCCGTGAGTATCGCAGTCCGGCAGCGTGGCGTGTTCGGGGAGTCGCTCGCGGCCAACCTGATCGTACCGGAACTGATCGTACCGGCGTGATTCACCAACGGGGGAACGAATTATGAGCGACGACCGCACAGCGCGTCTGGCATTGCCATTGTTGCAGCCTGGCCAGGCGCAAAAGGAAGCGACGCATAACGAGGCGCTGACATTATTGGATCTCGCGGTGCAGGCGAGCGTGACGGCGGTGGGAACCAATGTGCCGCCCGCCACACCGACCACCGGCAGCGCGTGGATCGTCGGGACCGCGCCCACCGGTGGCTGGGCGGGGCAGGCGCGAGCGATCGCCGGGTGGACGGCAAGCGGGTGGCGTTTCCTGGTGCCGCGCGAGGGCATGGCGGTGTGGAGCATTGCCGATGGACAGTCGGCCCGGTTCGGTGCGGGCGCGTGGACGCTGGGGGTGCTGGCCGGAACCAAGGTCTCGATCGGCGGAGTCGACGTGGTGGGTCCGCGTCGTCCGGCGGTTCCCGACCCGGCGGGTGGCACCGTCGTCGACGTGCAGTCGAGAGCGACGATTGGTGCCATATTGGCAGCATTGCGGGGGCACGGATTGATTTCCGTCTAGAACACCCTGAAAACTGTGTCGTTCCAGCAACACTTCTAACTTTTGTCAGCTTGCGTGGAAACAAGCCCGAGGATAGGGAGTTTGCGATGTCCGTGTGACACTCATGAAAGGGGATTTATATGCGGAAGCTTGCCGTCGTTCTGGCACTCGCCTCCACCGCACTTGCCACTCCCGCCCTCGCCCGCGACAAGTCGTGGTACGTTGGCGTCGAAGGCGGTGCGATGATCGTTGAAGATATCGATTATGATATCGGCAACCTGAATAAGGCCGGTTCGGTCGATCATGACTATGGTTATGACGTCGATGCGGTCATGGGTTACGACTTTGGTGGTTTCCGTCTGGAAACCGAAGTCGGCTACCGTAAGGCAACCGTGGACGGCTACTCGTCGTCGACGACCACGCCTGTGTTCGGTGCAACCGGCGTTCGTGGCAACGCGGGTGCAAACAACTACGACTACGCTGGTGGTTCGTCGTCGGCGCTCAGCTTCATGCTGAACGGCCTTCTGGACTTCGGTCCGGACGATGGCATCCAGGGCTTCGTCGGCGGTGGTGTTGGTGTTGCTCGCGTCAAGGCGCAGTACGCTCTCAACAACAACGGCGACTTCCTGAACGACTCGGACACCGTGTTCGCGTATCAGGGCCTGGCCGGTATCCGCGCACCGCTGACCGACCACATCGACGCGACGCTGAAGTATCGTTTCTTCAACGCCGAGAACGTCAAGCTGGTCGACGTTTCGAACCGCGTGTTCGACGGTCGCTATCGTTCGCACAGCATCCTTGGTGGTGTGACGTACAACTTCGGCGAGCCTGCTGCTCCCCCGCCGCCGCCGCCGCCGCCGCCGCCTGAGCCAGTCGCTCCTCCTCCGCCGCCTGCGCCGGTCGAAGTCGTCTGCTCGCCTGGTCCGTTCATCGTGTTCTTCGAATGGGACAAGTCGGACATCACGCCTGAAGCAGCGTCGATCCTCGACAACGCCGTCACGCAGTACCAGTCGTGCGGCAACGCACAGGTCATGCTGGCAGGTCACGCCGATAAGTCGGGTTCGGCATCTTACAACGTCGGTCTGTCGCAGCGCCGCGCAGATGGCGTGAAGGCATACCTGTCTTCGCATGCCATCCCGGACAGCGTCATCTCGACGGAAGCATTCGGCGAGAGCCGTCCGCGCGTCGAGACCGCCGATGGCGTTCGCGAAGTGCAGAACCGTCGCGTGGAAGTCACCTACGGTCCGGGTTCGGGCCAGTAAGACTTTCGCCAACTGGCTCTTGGGTCGGTTACGGAATGAAGTTTGGGGAGGTCGGCGCAAGCCGGCCTCCCTTTTCTTTTGTGCTTCGCGCGCAGGGGTCGATCGCGAAAGTTCTTGGATTGGGCGAGTGTTGATTTTGTTCGCGCGGAGGCGCGGAGGCGCGGAGAGTAAGTGCTGGAGCATGCGGTCGTACCTTCAGCCAATCCTGCTTTTGGCGAAGCCGATGATCCTAGGCCGCTTGCGCGGGTGCGCTTCCCCGGTGCGATCCATCTCCGCGCCTACGCGTCTCCGCGCGAACAAACCTTCTGTTCGATACGGCAGTGCCTGAGCGGAACGTCGATATGTTTACGCGAAGGCGCAAAGGCGCGAAGAGGGTTTTGCGGGGGGTGGGGTTACCCTGCCTCTTGAATCTTTTCAGTGCTTTCGCGCCTGAGCCGTCAGGGCGCAGCGTCTCGCCCGGAGCCGACAGCTTCGCGCCTTTGCGCCTTCGCGTGAACATATCTTCTGGCTGGATACCGTGTGGGAGCGTCGTTGCGACGCTCGCGCCTTCACCCTGGCGTATCGACGCTATACTGGGGCTGAGTGAACGAGGAGATGCAGATGAAACCGCTGATCGGACGGGACACGCGGCTGTGCATGTCGTTGTCGGCGCGGCCGGGGAATTTCGGGTCGCGGTTCCATAACCGGCTCTACGATCTGGCCGGGCTGGATTTCGTCTACAAGTCTTTCTCGACCACGGACCTGGAAGCGGCGATCGGCGGGATCAGGGCGCTCGACATTCGCGGGTGCGCGATCTCGATGCCGTTCAAGGAAGCGGTGATCCCGATGCTCGACGGGTTGGCGCAGTCGGCAAGCGCGATCGACAGCGTGAACACGATCGTCAACGACGACGGCGTGCTGACCGGGCACAACACCGATTACGGCGCGGTCGTCGATCTGGTTGCGGCTCTCGATCGGGCGATGCCGTTCGTGGTGCAAGGATCCGGCGGAATGGCGAAGGCGGTCGCGGCGGCGCTAGGCGACAGTGGTTTTCGCGATGGCACCGTCGTCGCTCGAAACGAGGCGACTGGGCGCGCGATCGCGGATCGCTATGGTTTTGCCTGGGCGGCGGAACCGGAGGGTGAGGCAGCGTTGCTCGTCAATGCCACACCGCGCGGGATGACCGGGCCGGATGCCGACGTACTGGCCTTTCCGCAGCCGATGATCGCGGCCTGCACCGTGGCGTTCGACGTGGTGCAATATCCGGTCGCGACGCCGTTTCTGAAAGCTGCGGCCGATGCTGGCAAGCGTTGCATCACCGGGGCGGAGGTGGCCACGCTCCAGGCGTTGCAGCAGTTCGTGCTGTATACGGGCGTGACGCCGTCACCGGCTCAGGTAACGGACGCTGCGGACTGGGCTCGCGCGCGTCCGTGAGCGAGTCAGCCGGTCGACGTTTCCGTTAGCGCAGTGGCCAGCCAGGGCGGAACGATCGCGTCGCCAAGTGCCTCGACGCGGCGATGCTCCACCATCAGACCGAGTTCGGGATAGGTTACGCGTGTCCGTCCGCTCGGTTCGGTGAACGGCGCGACGATCAGCCGGCGATTGACCTTCGAGCGGTGGTGCATCCGGGCGGTGTTTTCTTGGCCGACGTAACACCCCTTGGTGAAACTGACGCCGTTCAGTTCGCGCGCGTTGCATTCGAGCCATAGCGTCTCGCCCGCGCCGAGTTCGCCGACGCCTTCGGTCACGCCGAGCGACAGGCGGTGCGCGGGCCAGTCTGTTGCCGGCTCGGCAGGTGGCCCAAGCCAGCGACGACCCAGGTCCGCAAGTCGAGGATCGGGAACGCCGCGGTCGCCATCCCGTGCCCAATGGACTGCGAGATCGTCGAGCGCGAATGTGATCGCGCGGCGCAGGCGGTAGAGCGAGAGGCGCTTGGTCAACGCGTCGGCTTGCGCGGCCTCGACGTCGATCAGCACGTCGGTGCCATCGGCCCACAGGATGAAGTCGAACAACACCTTGCCTTGCGGCGACAGTAACGCCGCCCAGGCGGGCGCGTCCGGCGTCAGCAAACTGGTGTCGGCGGTGACCAGTCCCTGCAGGAAGCCGCGCACGTCTTCGCCGGCGACGCGGATCACGCTGCGGTCGGCAAGCATCGTTCTGGGGGGATCAGTGTTCATCCATACCACCTAGTGCGTGCGGGGCGATTTCCAACCAAGGGATGATCCCGACCGAAGGCCGCATCCGCCCATGCGACGAAAACCCGCGTCCGTCCGTCTGGCGTCGGGGCACGTCCGCCGATAGGAAGGCGGCATGACCGACCGCCTCACGATCCGCCGCCCCGATGACTGGCACGTCCACCTGCGCGATGGCGCGATGCTGGAGGCGGTCGCGGAGCATACCGCACGGCAGTTTGCGCGGGCCATCATCATGCCGAACCTGACCCCGCCGGTGACCTCGATTGAGGCCGCTAAGGCGTATCGGGGTCGGATCATGGCGGCGGTTGGCGATGCTGCGTTCACGCCGCTGATGACGTGCTACCTCACCGACGGCACCGATCCGGCCGAGCTCGAACGTGGCTACGTCGAGGGCGTGTTCACCGCGTGCAAGCTGTACCCCGCGCACGCCACGACCAACTCCGCGCACGGTGTTACCGACATTCGCGCGCTGACCGGGGTGCTGGAGACGTTGCAGCGGATTGGCATGCCGCTGCTGATCCACGGCGAGGTGACCGACAAGTCGATCGACATCTTCGACCGCGAGGCGGTGTTCGTCGAGCGCGTGCTGACGCCGCTGGTGCGCGACTATCCGGGGCTGAAGATCGTGTTGGAGCATATCACGACGGCCGAGGCGGCTGCGTTCGTGGCCGAGGTGGATCACCCAATCGCGGCGACGATCACGCCGCAGCATCTGCTGATCAACCGCAACGCGCTGTTCGACGGTGGGCTTCGTCCGCACGCCTATTGCCTGCCCGTGTTGAAGCGCGAGACGCATCGGCAGGCGGTGCGGCGCGCGGCGGTGTCGGGGTCGCCGCGGTTCTTCCTGGGCACGGACAGCGCGCCGCATGTCGTCGGGGCAAAGGAATCCGGGTGTGGGTGCGCGGGAATCTTCAACGCACCGTTCGCGCTGGAAGCGTATCTGCGCGTGTTCGACGAGGAGGGCGCGCTCGACAAGTTCGAGGGGTTTGCGTCGGAGCATGGCGCGCGGTTCTACGGATTGCCGCTGAACGAGGGGACGGTGACGTTGGTGCGCGGCGACGTCGAGGTGCCGGCTTCGGTCGGCGCGGGGGATACGGCGGTGGTGCCGTTTCTCGCGGGGACCAATGTTGGGTGGCGGTTCGAGGGGTAAAATTACCTCCGATCGCAGTATGTCCCAAACGCTCCGTCATCCTGGGCTCGACCCAGGATGACGGGCGGCTGAGATTTACAGCTGCAGGCCCGCCTTCAGCCTGTCGAGCCACAACCGCGCTTCCTTCTGTTCGCCGACTGCACTGGCGCTGACCGGGCCTCGGGCGGCGAAGAAGTCGCGGTGGAGCGCGAAAGGTTCGAGCATCAGGCGGTCGCGCATGGAGTCGATGTCGCTGCCCATCTCCGTGAGCGCGTCGATCGTCGGGGCGATCGCGGCGCGGACGCGGCGGTCCGGGGTGCGGTCGAACAGGCCCAGCGAACCGGCGGCGGTCTTCTCGAGCGCTGCGATCAGCGTTTCGCGGTAGTCGGTTTCGAGGTCTTCGCGCTGGGCGTCTAGACGGGCGAGGCGGTCGGGTTTTGCCATTTGCCGGGGGTAGCGTTTGCGGGGCGGGCGTCAACTTTTGGGCTTGGCTTTGGAGTCGCGCCACGAGCGAAGTCGTTGTTTGGGCGCGCGTCGTGGGCAAAGCCCACGTCGTCGGACGGGGCCTTGCCCCGCCGGCCGGGCTTGTCGGAGTCAGCCGGGCGTGGCCGGCTGACTCCGACTGCGCCTAAAACGGCAACCACCTGCTCTTGTGCGTGATGTTCATATACCCAACGTTCACGCCCGCGCGCCAGCCGACGCCAAGGCGGATCGGGATCAGGACGACGTTGCCGCGGCGGAGATAGGTCGCGGCGAAACCGCCTACGAGGTACAGGCGGCCCTCGACTGCCGGGAAGCGCTTGTAGAGTTCCTCGGTGTCGTAGAGGTTGTAGACCAGTACGAAGACCTTGTTCGCGTCGCCGCCGACGTCGAAGCCGACCGACGGACCGGTCCAGTAGACCGGCTGCTGGCCCTCGACCTTGTGGCTCATGATCCCCGAGCCGTAGCGGACGCCGAGGATGAAGGCGCCCGAGGCCTCGCGCCCGGCGATATACGCATTGGGCCGGCCCTGGTCTTTGAGGATCTTCTCCAGCAGCCCGCCCAGCCCGGCGGCGCCCTTGCCGAACACGCCTTCGCCTGCCGCGAGCAGATCGTCGCGCTCATAGGTATCGGCGGCCTGCATCGTCGCCTCGGCGCGCGTCTCCGGGGGGCGTGTGTTGGTCGTCGTGACGGGCGGCGCGGAGTCCTGGACCGGGGTCTCCGGATAGGCGGGGTCCGGTGCGGCCGGGCGCGACGGCTGCGTTGCCTGCGGACGCGAGGGGGGCTGATAGGCGCGCGGCGCGAGATCGCCGTCGATCGCCTGGTTGGGATCGATCGTGCGGACCTGCGCGGACGCGCTCGCCGCGCCACCCACGGCACTCCCGCAAACGGCGGTCGCAATGGCACCAAGGCCAAGCCAGAAGCTACGCATGTCGATCCCCAAACCCATCGCAAACACAGAAGGCGCCCTGAAGCAGGGCCGTCAACCGCTGCGCCACGGGTTAACCCCTAAGCAACGAGTTAACCAGCGCAGGGCTTGCCGTGCAATGAACGATGGGCGCGAGCCTGTCGAATTCGAGCTAATTCGAGTGAATGGCCGGCTAAGCCGGGACGAAGAGGTGGCCGGGTCTAGAGAATGACGAATAACGCGCTGGACGCCATTACAGGCGTTGCCCCTTCCGCCCACCCTCGCTATAGCCCCGCATCTGCTGCAGCCGGAGACGTGGGTGAGTGGCTGAAACCAGCGGTTTGCTAAACCGCCGTACCGGGTTTACTGGTACCGAGGGTTCGAATCCCTCCGTCTCCGCCAGTCAACCTTGAGAAAGGTTGATTTTCTGCCGATTTTTCGGTTTGCGGCAATCCACCAGTGACCAAATTGCTGACCGATCAAGTGACCGGGAATGACGGTCTGTGACAAGCAGTGACCGATCAGTTGGGCGGTAAGTGACGTTAGTCGGCTTCATCCAACCCGCGTACGATTTCACCAATACGCTGGATCAGCGCGCTTTGCGTGTCGGCAGCAGCCATCATACGGCCTTCCGCCTCGCGTTCATCGCTCGATAAGCCGACGACTGCCGTTTGAGTGCGAAGCCCGTCCGCTAACCTCCTGACCTCATCATCTCGAACCCTGCTCGCGAGCAACATCGTTTGCGTGTTCAGTCGAAGATGATCGTTTGATAGGTCATCGGGAAGCTGCTGCCGTTGCCATTTACCTGTGGCCCTGTGTGCTACAACGTCCTGATGGAGCGATGCGCCCGTATTGCGCAGCAGTTTCTGTGAGACGTCTTGAAGGGCAAGCAATGTTTCGCGCTGAAAATCATTGCGCCGCGTCACCAAACGCTCACGTCGTTCGTCGCGCCGGCATTATCGCTCCTGTTCGTTGCGGCTCCTAGTTCGAAGGCTAGGTCATCGGCATTGTCAGTGCTACCTCAATCCACATGGCAGAAGCAGTCCACCTCGCAGCTATCGAACAGGTCTTATCGGCGATCTACGCGAGTGGTGACACGCCTCTTAGTTCGTTCATCATCCATAAGCCAAATGCACCGGCGTGGGATCGTCTTTCCAGCCTGGGCACTGAAATCTTCGCTAGGCGAAAGGAATATATCCGCGCGCTGTTGTTCATCCGCCAAAACGGCGCACGCTATGTCCGTGACGGACCTGTGGTCGCTCGTTACGTCGTTCCTCACCGAAAACTTTTGGCACATCCGCGACGGCGAGCTTCGACGGCGGCACGATTGCTCATACGCCGATCAAATTGAATTACCGAGCAAACTGGCGCTGGCATACGCTTTGGCAGATTCCGCGCTGTTCAACCCTGTAAATGAATTAACCCTATTTCCGCTGGTCCCCATCCGCGTTGAAGCAAAGTTTGAGTGTTCCCGTTTTTTTATCGCGTCCGCTGCTGATCTCACTCCCAGCCTTTTGCTCGCTGGCATTCGGACCGCTGACCTTGATCTGTCCCAGTTTCCGCCGATAGTACGTTGGGACGGGATCAAGCGGCCAACAGCTACTTGGCTCGGCGTGCGGTCACCTTTGCTTCAAGTGTCTAGGAAAGCCTCAGCGGCGATCCTTGGGGCGGTCGCGCTGACCCTGCCGCGCGAACTATATATGCATTCTGGACGCACAATGTTCGGAGGTCGCTGCACAATGACTGGCGGCAATTGTAGCGTGTCCATGGGCAATGAACCGCACACTCCGCCGATGGTGAACAATATCGTACTGACTGCAGCTGATCATGCGTGGCTTAACCGGTTGGCCGTGCTCGTGGACGCGGATGATCTTCATTCACGCAAGCGGGTGAAGGCGTTGGAATATTTTTACCGAGCGTGGATCCTCGATCCAAGGGAGCGTTTTCCTTTGTTATGCATGTCGCTTGATTCCTTGGTTGGCGCGGCACACGGCCACACCGCCGCCGCAGTGAAGTTTGTGCGCGATACGATTGATGCTTCGATACCGGAAGATCGCCTACGGTTACTCATGCGTGTGAGGGGCGCGGTGATCCACGGCGCGGCCCCGGACGTGTATGATTCCAAAAATTACGAAAAATACTATCTCGATTACGAAACTGACCCCATTCGCGATATTGAATTAGTCGTCGCAAAATGTCTGCGTGCAGATATATTCGGCAGCAACCTAAAATATCACGCTGATCCGCACGCGGACATCGTTGCGACGATGCAAGCGAAAGGTCGCTTGCCAGCCCGGCTGGACGATGGCTGTATCATTCCCGCTGACATTTAGGGTTGGCGAGGCTCATAGCGTCCGGTGGGAGAGGGCACTCATGCCAGAAGCTAAGGGGCGCGACGAAGCCTACGACAAGCTGCCCGTTGCGCTGTTGGGGCGGGTGTTGGACATGCTGCGGTTCGCAGAAGCGAAGAACGCTGCGCTCTTGGCCTTCGCATCCGCTTGGATCGTAGGCATCGTGAATCTTCTTTCGTCGGGTAAGCCTATCCCTTCGGGCTATCACTACGTCACCCTTGCGGCGCTGCCTTTGTTCATCGTTGCGGCTACCGTCGCGATAGCGTCGTTATTGCCGCAACTTCAAACATCAATCTTTAGGGACGATCCTAAGGGCAACTTTCAGAACTTGCCGTTCTTCGGGGACATTGCCGAGTTGACCGTGAATAAGTTCAAGAACGATGTTTGGGCGGCCTATGTACAAACCGGTGACGTTCCGACGGAATCATACTTCAGGGATTTAGAAGAAGTGCAAATCTCCATCAACAGTAAAATCACGCGGCGTAAGAATCACATGTTCAATGTAGGTGCGATCGCCGCCTTTATCGCGATTGGCTTGTTCTCCGTGCCTACGGTCGGATTTGTGATGAATACGATAGGATGTTGGATCGACATATGAAAACGTTGCTAGAGCTTAGTTTAGAGTTGTCCGACGAGGTCGGGACGATTTTAGCCAACATCTTTGTCGTAACGGCAACGAACACTAGGACGTTGCCCATTCTAGCGGTGGTGCCATTACGTTTCCCAATCTAAATACCAAGACGTAGGCCTTTAAACTGATCGATACGTGCGTTTTGTACATCGACATTCGGCGTTCAACAGAACTTAGCATCACACACAAGCCTCAGGCCGTAGCCAAGCTGTATTCGACGTTTGTAAGGGCCATGACAAAATGCGCCCGGCATTTCGGCGGTCATGTCCGAGGGATCATCGGTGATCGAGTACTGGTTATATTCGATTGCGATGGCCGACGCACAGAGCATCCTCGAAGCGGCTTCATGGCGCTCTGCCGTCATAAACGGCCGCGACTTTCCTGACTCTCCGATCAACTGAAAACTATGTGCGACGAGGATGCAGAGGCCCGCGTCGCGCACACGGCTACTTAGGAAATCTGTTTGATATTTCAAATGCAAGCAGGGCCTGTCGTATTAAATTGATGACCTTTTATATGCGGCTAGTTTCGCTAAATTGATACAGATAATGAATAGCGGAAGATTTATACAAGTTACAGCTTGCCTCGGATCGAAGATATGGAAATACTGGCGGAATTCATTCGTGTTGTAATGGCGAGTCGCGTTGCTTTTTGGAGTTTCCTGTACCTTGATCTGACAAACAATCAGTGAAAAGAGGGCTCATGTTCCGATACTCGTTAGGCGTCTTGATCTGCTCTACGGCCGTTCTTATTATTGCGGCCTGTTCGGGCGTCGCGCGCGAAGCACGTCTTGAGCAGGGGTGGACTGCTCAGCAAAGGTTACTTTGGTATCATGGCAATCAAGGATCGCGGCTTGCGCCGCGAGCGTGGCTCGCCGCGCTGGAAAGCCCTGCAGACGGCCAACCGTTTTTCACGATCGAACGTATGGAAACGCTGGGGTATCTCGCCCCCGACGCAAACGACGCTTCAGGGTTGCCGATCGGGTTCGCTGTTGACCGCGGACCTGACGACAAGTTCGAAAGGTCGCGTCTCAGGTGGTTCGATAAGCAACCAGGATCTGAACCGTGGATTGGGATGAATTGCGCCGCTTGCCATACCGGCGAGATCAGGAACGGTGGAGCGCGTCTGCGGATCGACGGGGCACCCGGCATGGGCGACTTTCAAAGCTTCATCGAGCAACTTGACGCAGCCCTTCAAGCTACCGTTCGTGAGCCTGCGCGCTTCGATCGATTTGCGAAGAGAGTGCTCAACGAACGAGACAACATTCCAAATCGGACCATGTTGCGCAACGCACTTCAGCAACTCGTTATCTGGCAGGCACGCGTCCAAGCAATGAACCAAAGCTCAAGTCGGTACGGCTTAGGCAGGTTGGACGCGTTTGGCCACATCTTCAACAAAGTCGCGATCGCGACGGGCGCCAACCAAGAGGGCTTCGAGGCGCCTGCCAACGCCCCAGTCAGCTACCCGTTCATCTGGAATGTTCCTCAGCACGACATCGTGCAGTGGAACAGGATCGCACCGAACAAGGGCGTGCGGTTTCCCAGCGGCGAAACCTTCGACATCGGCGCCATCGGACGCAATACGGGCGAGGTCATCGGTGTGTTCGCCGACGTCAAGGTGACAAGGTCGGCAGGTATCGGCGGGTACGTCTCGAGCGTCAACGTAGCCAACCTTGACGCTATGGAGGAGCAGCTGACCAAGCTGTACTCGCCGTCGTGGCCCCAACCATTTGGAACGCCCGCTCAAGACGCAGTGCGTGTAGGCGCCAAGCTGTTCCGCGACCAATGCTCTGGTTGCCACAAGCCGCTCGCGCGGACCGACCTCTCCAAGCCGATAATAGCGCAGATGTCGCCGATCTGGGGCGGTTCGAAGCCAGTGGGTACGGACCCTTGGATGGCCTGCAACGCGTTCACCTATCGTGCCCGCACGGGAGTGCTCGAAGGAGGCAAGACTGCGTTGCTGGCCGGTACGGAACGCTTCGGGCCACTTGCCGACCATCGACAGATCCTAACCGCCACCGTAATCGGGACACTCGCGGGGAAGAAACCTCAAATCCTGAAGACATCTGCGAAGGCTTTTTTCGGGCTGCCTCGCGTGATCGAGGTCGCGGGCCTTGCTGAGCCAGAGAATGCGCAAAAGCCGCCCGAGGAGCGTCTCGCACTTTGCAAGGCGGCGGCTTTAAAAGAGCTCATGGCGTACAAGGCGCGACCTCTGAACGGCATTTGGGCCACCGCGCCCTATCTGCACAACGGCTCGGTAAAGTCGTTGACCGAGCTGCTCTTGCCTCCCGCGAAGCGCGCCAGAAGCTTCCCCGTCGGCGGCCGCGTGCTTGATACCGTTAACGTCGGGTTCCTACCCGAGCCCGGTAAGCCTATCTGGACGTTCAACGTCGTAGATCCCGCTGGCAGAGAGATACCGGGGAACTCGAACGATGGTCATGACTACGGCAACGCCGCGCTGACTTCAGAAGATCGCCGCGCGCTGGTCGAATATATGAAGACGCTGTGATGTCATTCTTCCACCCCGCAACCTTGGCGCTGAGCGTCGCAGGTGCTGTCGTGACGTCCTCTGCGAGCGCTCCCAGCGTCCAAGCTCCAGATGCCGCTGTACTCGGCGCCAGCAGGATGACGGTCGCTGACTACGACAGGGTTTTGGCCGATCCTGAAGACGACGAAGCCTTCGAAAACTTCCTTGCCAAGCTGCCGACCTTCGAAGTGACGCAGGGAGGCGCGTTGCGCCGATACTACGTTTACCAGGGCGATCTTCCCTTGACCCGCGGACAGGTCCGGCGGCTGATGAATGCTCAATCTGGTGAACGGACGACGAGCCAGATCCTTGCACACAAGCCGGAACTGACAGTCTTGTCGCTCAACGGCGTTGACCAAATCCTTCCACGTCCGCGGCGGGCCGTGACCTATACCGTTGACCGCGCGAGTTTCGACGACCCTTCCGTCTATGCAGCAGCCGTTATGGCGCTTGCGCAGGGCGGTGCGGCGTGGGTGGCCGCCTGCCCGGTCAAGTGCGCGCTGAGCTTCAGTCATTCCACCGCGGAGGATGCCAGTCCGATCGAGGGCCGGACGACATTCATCGTGCGCTACGTCCGGGATGCGTCGCCGTTCATCGCAGTCGGGTTCTTTCCCAACGACCCGGTCGGTGCCCGCTACCTCTACGTCTTCCCGCGCTTCAAGACGACATCATACGACCGATCTGGCGTTATGCGACACGAGATCGGCCACGTCCTCGGCTATCGCCACGAGCAGGTCAGGGGCATCAAGGGCTGCGCTCAGGAGGACGACGATTGGAGGCCCGTCGGTAAGTACGATCCCGGATCGGCAATGCACTACTATTGCGGCGGCGGGGGCACGATGTTGCTGGCATTGAGTTCCGAAGACATCAAGCAGCATGCAGCATTGTACGGGCGGCCATGACCGCGGGCACTCTTGTTGCCGCGTTGCTGATGCAGGCAGTAGCTTCGCCTTCGCCAGTCGCTGATCACAAGGCAATCCCGTCGACCGATCCGCTAACGTCGGAGGTCGCCCCGGCGCCGCTGGTGCCGACCCTGCATATCTCCTTCGTCGGCGGCGACGTTGGCAAGGACATCGCGGAACGGATCAATCTCCTGAGCGACCAGCCGGATCTCCTTCCGGTACGCCAGGTGATCTTGGCGGCGGGAGAGACGCCGTGCGTCTTGCTCGTACAGCAGGGGTTCCCGGCCAGCTCGTGCGAGCACATCAAACCAACCCTAGTCCGTTTGAACCCAGAAAACGTCGACCCGAACAACCTTCAGGCCAGAACGCATTACATGCTTCCGGACGTTGAGATTACAAGAGGTCTAGTGTCACGGACCTATGATGAAGAAGATCCTGGTGAACGGCTGAAGCGGTTGGATCTAGTTAGCCGCTGGAACAAGGCAATCGTCAAGTCGGTGGTCAAGGGTGGGCTACGCCGCGTCCAGTTCCGCGCCTACGACGTCGACGTCGCGATGCCGAATGACGACTCCGTTCGCCGCGGCCGTGAAGCGCTCGGCCCGCCCAATCGGAACGTCATCATCAGCGCCACGCTCAGAGACCCTCTACAACCTGCTCGCGTGTTTGCAGCCTCGGCTGAGGATTATCAGGCAGGTTGTCGAGCCGACCAAACGCCGCCTGCCACATACACATACGCGACGCGTCCCGCGGACGACCCTGAGCTACAGGCGTTGATAGCCAGTCAGCCCGCGCCTGCGGGCGTGCCCGACATATGGATCATCGATACGCCGGTGACAGCGCCGCCAAATCTCGGTGGTGCAGTGTATGGCGAAGACGGCAAACCGATCGCACCACCACCGGCTGCCAGTACCTGGAAATGCGACTGGGCGACCTTCGATTCGGCGAAACATCACGGCACCCACATGGCTGGCATCATCGCTGCGCGGAACGGCATGGGGTTCAACGGGCTCGCACCCATGGCTCGGATCAGGCAGATGCCGTGGTACGCGCCCGATCCTAATAATCCCGGCGCTCTCAAGCCGGTCCAGCGTCGTGCGGCAGATCTGGCGAAGCTGATTTCGCTCGTAGAGAACGACGTCGACAGCGGCCGTACGGCCAGACCTATATTCCTAATCGCTACAGACTTCGAGACTGCCTACGGCACCTCGGTTTCGGGCGGACGCCTCGTTGATCCTAGTCTACGCCGGAACTACGCTCCTGCGAACAGCTTCTTCGACGAGCGCCCGCTTGTGGTAGTGGCCGCTGGCCAAGCGCGACCAGGCAAGCTGCCCGTACGCTTGGACTCCGCCTCGCCGATGTCGCCGCAGAACCTAGGTGACCTCGAGGGCGTCGTGGTCGTCACGGCCTGCCGTATCTGCACCCGAGAGGGCGTGACAATGATGGAAAAGGTGAACGTCCCGGGCGGCGCGCCCGCGATCGTCCACGTGGCGGCGCCCGGCGGTGAGGCACTGCCCGGCTGGATCGATCAGGGCCACGTCGGTGCAATTAACGGCACGAGCCAAGCCGCGGCCTACGCTGCGGGCGTGCTCGCGTCGATGGTCGCACGGTACCCGCGCGCTTTCGAGCGTTCTAGAAATGCAAAGATCCGCCTCCAAGCTACTTCGTGGCCGATCGTCGACGGCGTTAGCAATGAGGTGGGTGCGGCCTCCAAGGTGGCAACCGGCGTCGTGGATCCGCAGCGTGCCCTCCTTGACCCTTCATTCGACTGGATCAACGTCGCCGGCCGTTGGACACGTTCTACAATTCGCAGTTGGTCTGACGGAGCCTCGATCCTAGTCGAGGACGCCTCGGGCACCGGGGTGATCTCCTCGATACCCGTGGACCGGCTTCAGCGGCTGGTTCGGGTGTCGAAACCAGGCGATCCGATTCTATTTGCGGTTCTAACGCTCGGCCAGCCTACCGGCGGTTCGGCGCTTGGTGGGGAGGTGGGTCGGTTGGGACCTGTGCTAATCGGCGAGAGTGCGGGGACTGTAACGACATGTGGCGCGACATATAAACTTTCGGAGGTCACGGAGATCATCTTGGCGATGCCTCGGCGGGGAGCGCCGGCATGCTGACCCGCCTGCTTCCTGCGCTATTGGCGCTTTTCCCGACGATTTTCGCCACCACGCCATCTGTGCCGGGACAAACAGCACAGGGGGTGACTGCGCGCTTCGGCGAATGGAAGGTGCGCTCCCAGATCTTGAAGGCAAAGGACTTTCCTCTCGACATAGTCTTCCAAGCAGACGGCGCCCCAGCCGGCTCGGTACGCTTACAGTTCGGCCGATCAGGCAGCCCGTCAGGTCGCGCTTGGACGCTTCTCATTCATGACGGTGCCGGGCATCTCGTGAGCTCCTTCGACAGCCGCGCCTTCGACGGAGCCGCGACGTTCTGGACGGGACCGATCCGGGGCGAGACCGTCACGCTCGATCTCGCGGGCGGAGATGCAACCACCGAGGTCGAACTGCGAGGAGCGCTTGCCATGCCGTCATTTGCGGCGGCGACCGCGTTCTCCGTGGTCGCCGGCGGCAGCCCGTGGGAAGAGCTGTACCCAACGAGCTCTGCTATGTTGCGCGCCGTTGGTTCCAGGACGGGCATCCTGCTTACGGCTGGCGACGAGCTAGATCCCGGAGCCGCTACTCCTACGCGACTATCCTGGTGCTGTTCAGGCGTGATGATCGCTCCTGACGTCTTTCTGACGAATTGGCACTGTGGCGGCGCCAAGCCGTCTGAGCGCGGCTTCAATGCGGAGGTGATTGGTAACGCCGTCGTCGACCTGGCCTGGGAAGACGGCCCAGCTCGCCGATTTTTGGCGGTGAAGAAGCGGCTGCTCTCGGATGAACGTTTGGACTTCGCCTTGTTGCAAGTCACGCCCGCGAACGATCAAGCCGCCGCCTTCGGGCGGCCCGTTCCGGTCCGCCTGTCTCAAGTTGAGGTCAAGCAGGGCGATCCGCTCGTCATGGTCCATCACGCGCAATGTCGACCCAAGCTCGTAAGCCGTAACTGCTCGGTCCGCGCCTTGAGCTCCCCCCCCTGGACCAGCGCAGGCGCCCAAACGGATGGCTCTGCTAGCGAGATCGGCCACGACTGCGCCAGCGAGGCTGGAGCCTCAGGGGCCGGGATGTTCGATCCGGACGGCCGGTTGGTGGCGCTGCATCATCTCGGCTTTGTCTCGGATCCACAGCGCACTGTCGGGCTCAACTCAGCGGTGAGGATGTCAGCTATCGCAGCTGCGGTGCGCAAACAGGACCGGGCGCTCGCCGACCGGCTTGGTTGGTAGAAAGAGGGCCATGACCAAACATCGATTGCTTGTGATGCTGGCGTCCGTGTCCATGATTGGTGGGTGCGTGATTAAGCCCCAAGGGCTCGCCTCCTGCGGCTTTGTTCGGCGCGACCTTGCTGTCATCGACCCGCAGGCTTCATCGGCTACCGCGCCGTATGGGGGCCGCAAGGCGTCAAGGCAAAGCCTGGCGGGCGACATGCTCGCTGCGCTGGACGCCCATGCTGGCGGGATTGGTGCGGGCGAACGCAATGCGATGCTCTTCCTTTCAGGCGGGAGTCTCAACGGCGCCTACGGTGCGGGATTCCTCGATCAATGGCGGCTCGAGCGCGGACGTCTCCCGGAGTTTGCCGTCGTGACCGGGATAAGCACCGGCGCGATCCTCGCGACGTTTGCATTCACTGGCGAAACCGCGGCGATGGTTGACGGATACACCATCGCATCAGAGCGCGAGCTACTCAATCCGTACGTCAAGTCAGGTGCGATCGGCGCGGGCGCGGCGGTCACTCTTTTGCGCAAGGGAGCTCTGGCAGACCTTAATCCTCTGCGCGGAAGGTTGGCGACGGCCCTTACTGATCGGGTGCTGACTACCGTCAAGGATGGAGGTAAGTCCGGGCGCAAGCTCTTCGTAGGTGCGGTCGACGTCGGTAGCGGAGAAGCGGTTGCCTTCGACCTGACCGACATGGCTGCCCGCTGGTTTGCAGCTCCGCCCGGCGAGCGCGACAAGCTAAAGATCTGTTATGTCGAAGCAGTCGTCGCGTCGTCTTCCGCGCCGATCGCGGCACCGCCTGTTTTTATCGATGAGCGGATGTACATCGACGGCGGTGCACGCTTCGGGGTATTTTCGGACGAGATCGGTCGTGTTCTCGAAGAACGGGTGGCAGCGGCCGGGTTGGCCGAGGCGCCTCCTCGCACTTACGTGATCATCAATGGCGACCAGCGCATATCTGACGAGACGCCGCCGCCTGGGCCACATCCGAAATACACCTTCCTTGACCTTGCTTTTCGGTCAGAGCAAATCCTCGCGAATCAGGTATACCGGTTTTCCGCGGATCGCATTGCCGCTCGCGCACGGTTGGAGCGCCGCGATTTTTTCTTCACAAAAATAGATGAAAGCGCTGGCGCGCACACAACGGACCTTGACGGACCAGGGGGCGAGCCAGCTCAGCGTTGTTCTGCGTGGAAGGAGGCGGACCGACGCGCCGATCGGCCGTTGCAGTTCTATCCGCGCTACATGCGCTGCCTGATTAGCTACGGTCGCAGTCGGGCAACGGAAGCACTTCCGTCATGGGATGCGCGCCCGAACTAGGCCACGTGGACAAAGATTGAAGTGCGTCTGATCGGTTGATTCAAGGCTGTCTTTTGGAGGCTGCGTTGGTCGAGCGGATCGGGGTTTCGGATGATGAGTGGGCTCTGATCGGGCCCCTGCTGCCGTCGGAGCGAGGACGTGGCTGTTGACCCGCGGGAGACAACCGGCCCTATTTCGAAAGCATGGTGTGGATGGCGCGGACAGGCGCGCAATGGCGGCATTTGCCGGATGAATACGGCGAGTGGAACAGTGTGTTCCGGCGGTATCGTCGCTGGGTCGTGACGGGCGTGTTCGAAGCCATGCTGGAGGCCCTAGCCGCTGTCGTCGAGCGGGATGTCAGCGCCAACATCATCGACAGCACCGTAGTCCGGGCACATCGCTGCGCCGTCGGGCTAAAAAAAGGGACCAGGAATTCGAGGGGCTCGGCCGTTCGCGAGGCGGCTTCACAACCAAGCTGCCCGCCCGATGTGATGGTCAGGGCCGGCCACTATGTTTTGTCCTGACACGGGGCCAAGCCCACGACGTGAAGGGCTTCGCGCCCTTGTTCGGGATGCTGGCTGACCGGATCCAGGCGCTGCATGCCGATAAGGGCTATGATGCCGATGCCATCCGACAGGAACTCGCCAAGGCGGATGTTGAGGCGGTCATTCCAACCAAGAGCAACCGCCGCATACCGATCCCGCATGATCGCGAAAAATACCGTTGGCGCAATCTCGTCGAGCGCTTGTTCAGCAAGCTCAAGAACTGGCGCCGTGTCGCAACGCGTTATGACAAGACCGCAGAGTTATATCTCGGCTTCGTCGCACTCGCATCAGTTACGCTGTGGCTGCCCTTTGTCCACGTGGCCTAATTACTTGTCGTTGCCGTCATACAAAGTCCAGGGACGCCGGTTCGGATTTCTGCAGCAATCCTGAGCGCAGCATCGGCAGCTTTTCGCGCGGAGGAAAGCTCGCACTCCCAAGCGATAATGACTTTCCAGCCTTGAGCCTCGAGCAGGCCAATGGACCGAGTATCGCGGGCGATATTTCGATCGAACTTCTCGACCCAGAATTCCGTATTGCTTTTCAGCGTGGTGGCAACCTTGCAGCCCGCATGACGATGCCAGAAGCACTCGTGGACGAACACAACCGTCTTGTATTGCGGGAGCACAATATCCGGCTTTCCAGGAAGGTCCTTGCCATGGAGCCGGAACCTAAACCCAAGAGCATGCAGAGCCCAGCGCAGGGCAAGTTCAGGCGACGTGTGAAGAGCGGATCCGCGACATCCGCTCGGACCGCTTCAGGACTCAGGAAATCGACCAATGGGCCTTCCTATTTCGCGCCGCGTGACCGCATAAGTTCATAGAATGGGTATCCCGGATAAACTCGCCCGGGCTGTCGAAGGTCTTGTAGAGGCACTGATGGTTGCCAAGCGCTTTTACACGTTCTGCCATCTCCGCCGCGCTTGCCGACAAGCCAAGAGCCGACAGTTCGGTCGTGGTTACGTTCTGCACTTTGTGAACGAACTAAGTGAGGAGGGGCTCGCGGTAGTCCGTGCCGCCTGCCTTGAAGTGGCGAAGGTACTGGGATGCGAGGATGACGCCGGTGCCGAACTCGCGGCGCTGCAGCAGGAGCTTGCGCAGGACGTCGAACTCATACCGCATAATGTTGTCGGCCTCGTCTACCAGCAGGTAGGAATCGATCGCTCGCAGCTGTGGGTCCTCACCAAGGAAAGGAAGCTTGGTCGTCCGGAGCATGTTTTCGGAGAACATGTTCAGCATGACTGCGACGAGCATGTTCTTGCTGTGGTCGTCCTGTCCCAGAGCGTCCAGTGCGATGACCACGACGCCATCGAGGAAGCTATCGAACGGCATTGTCTTGGACTGGTCTTTCGCGAATATCTCCATGTCCAGCATGTCTCTAATGATGGACATTGGGGAGTTGGGCTTCCCGTCGACGATGTCGTGGTAGGCAGTGTGAACCTCGCGCAAAGTCGGCGGAATGCCGGGCGCGGCGGAATCATAAGCCTCCTTTACGGCGCGCTTCAACTTGTCACGCTGGACCGTGCCAATCCCAGAGTAGATCTTGCCAAGAACGTCGGCGGAGAACCTGAACCGATCGAATTACGGCGCCGCCACGTCGCCGCTCGTGCGCGTATCAAACAGGTTGAGCGGAATGCGATGTGGACGAACAACACGCGCGCCGGTCGCCGCCACATCAGACAGGCAAGGAAGGGCAGGAGCCTACGTATCGCCGACCGAATAGCAGATGCCTGCGCCGCTGTAACCGGCACTGTGGCGAGGTGGCGTTGGAGCAGGCGTGACGCTTGGGCACCAGATGCGTCGCATGGCTGCCGTAGAAGCCTAAATCCGGCTCATCTGGTGCGGTAATGGGTATCGAGGGGACGCATTTTGCTGAATTCCGATCGAACCATCGACACTGGCCGCGTGCATTGGCGGCGTACGCCGAATTTCCCGTGAACGAGCCCCGGCGATGCGGTAGCGCGGCTGGGCAGCTCTATCGGGATACCGCGCCATGATCATCTCCAGCGACGAATTCGTCGACCTGCCCTCGGCCGATGGCGGCGTGATGCGGGTTCATGTGTTTCGCCCGGCGATCGAGGGGCGGTTTCCCGGGGTTTTGCTGTTCTCGGAAATCTATCAGGTGACCGCGCCGATCCGGCGACTGGCGGCGTATATCGCGGGGCACGGCTACTGTGTCGCGGTCCCCGAGGTGTATCACGAGTATGAAGCGCCCGGGACCGTGCTGGCGTACGATACCGCCGGTACGGATCGCGGCAACGCGTTGAAGATCGCCAAGCCGGTTGCGGCGTTCGATGCCGATGCGACCGCCGGGCTGGATTTTCTGGCCGGGCACGCGGCCTGTACGGGGCGGCTCGCGACGGTGGGCGTGTGCCTGGGCGGGCATCTGGCGTACCGTGCCGCGCTGGATCCGCGCGTGCTGGCGGCGGCGTGCTTTTATCCGACCGATATCCATGTGGGATCGCTCGGGCTCGGCAAGGATGACGATAGCCTCGCGCGGATGGCGGACCTGAAGGCGGAGACGCTGTTCGTCTTCGGTCGCGCCGATCCGCATGTGCCGTTTGCCGGCCGGGCACTCATCCGCGCGCGCCTGGAAGAGGTCGGTGCGCGCTATGAATGGCATGAGGTCAACGCCGCGCACGCGTTCCTGCGCGACGAGGGGCCACGGTACGACGCGGCACTATTCGCGCAGGCGACCGGGTGGATGTTCGCGCTGTTCCAGCGGGTTCTGTCTGCCTCCGACTGAGGGTCTAACGCGGTGTCGACCGGTGACGCTCGCGTCATCGGGGCGCCGGATTTGCGGATCTCGCGAAAGGCGCAGCGGTTAGCGCGGACTTTGCCCGGCAAGAACGAATAAGCCGATGATCCCGCTATCGAACGGCAGCTATCTGACGGGTGTGCCCTGATTGGACTGAGCCGATCTCTACGCCCCTTCGTCCGCAGACCGTCGATGGAAGCGGTTTATGAATTTCCTACAGGATGACGATGCGCGTTCGGCGGTCCTGCCACGACTTAACCCGCTGAAAAGCCGATGAGACCATCCTAGATCCCGAACCGGTAGAGCCGACAAGGTCATATTGGCCTAACCGAACCATCTTGACTCGTCGACCAATAGCGGTGAGATAGCGCTATCAACGGACCCGCATAGACGGGCGTGACGAGGAATGGGGATGGCTTTTAACGCTATTGATGTCGCATGCCCGTCGGCCAGTTGGTCGAGCCGGTGGAGTACGTCGCGCAGTAGCTAGCGCCCGGCACCTGACTTTCTTCAAGCATTCATAACAACGAGACGCTTCCTGCCGCCAGTCGGACAGCGAGGTTCCAAGAGGATCCTGAACATGACGCCTTTCAAAATGGCCCCTCGTCTTACGCGCGCTGCGCTCCTGTGCGCGACGACGATGGTAGCGCTGTCGGCCACCGTTGCAGCGGCGCAAACCATTCCGCCAACGCAGGACCCTGCACCCGCCGCGTCGCAAGGTGCCGCGCCCGCCACCGCCGGGCCGACCGCGCCTGCCGCGTCGCCAGCAGCGGCCTTGCCGGACTCCGACCAGACCCCCGGCACGATCGATGCGGCCGATAGCGGCGACATCGTTGTTACCGGCTATCGTTCGAGCCTGGCTAAGTCGACGAACGCGAAGCGCGCAGCGACCGGCTTCACGGATTCGATCTTCGCCGAAGACATCGGTAAGTTCCCCGACACCAACATCGCCGAATCCTTCAACCGCATCCCGGGCATCACCATAACGCGCGACGTGACCGGCGAAGGCACGAACGTCGCGATCCGCGGCCTCGGATCGAACTTCACGAACGTCACGCTCAACGGCGCGACGATCGCGGTGGCGTCGTCCGGCGCGACCGATGCGCAGGGCACCGATCGCTCGGTCGATCTTAGCTTCTTCCCGACCGACCTGTTCACCAAGCTGACGGTCAACAAGAGCTATACCGCGGACCTGCTCGAAGGTGGTGCGGCGGGTAACATCGACCTCCGTTCGGCGCGGCCGTTCGATCGCGCGACCTCGTTCCTGGCGTATAACGTGCAGGGTACGAAGCAGTCGCCCGAGGACCGGATCGGTGCTCGCGGCTCGCTGATCGGCAGCTGGCGCGGTGACAAGGTCGGTATCCTCGCAGGCGTGTCCGCCCAGCGCCTGTTCACCGACACGCGCGGGTTCGAGACGATTGGCTATACCAATCCGGCGCTGACGGCGGCGCAGTGCGGTGCTGCTTCGGGCTGCAACACGACGGGTGGCGGCAACTGGACGATTCCAGCCGTGGTGCCTGTCGGCGCTGGGGCGGGGCTGGTAGCTGGTACGCCGATCACTAGCGCGTTCCTGCTCGCGAACAACCCAGGTGCGACGATCCAGCAGATCGACAACGCGTTGCTGCCGCGGCTCGGGCGTTCGACCAGCATTCGCGGTCCGCGTGACCGTATCAATGCGATCGTCAGCGCCGAATGGCAGCCGTCCGATACGCTGCACTTCTACGTTGATGGTCTGTACGGCTACAAGAAGAACGACCTGACGCGCGAGAACATGGCGTGGATCGTCCGCAACGGCGCGATCATCCCGACCAACCTGACGTTCGACAAGGCCGACTGCACGATCGGCTGCGTCGTCACCGGCGGGACATTCGCCAACGCGCAGTTCTTCAATGAATTCCGCCCGTACACCGAGACGACGAAGCTCTTCAGCATCAACCCCGGCGGCGAGTGGGAAATCTCCGACACGCTCAAGCTGAACCTGCAGGGCAATTACGCGCGCTCGACCTTCCACCGCGAGAACCCGTCGGTCGGCCTGACGACCCCGCTGGGTGTCGGCAACACCGTGACCTATTCCAACGACGGCAGCGGCATCCCGACGATCCAGAGCGCGCTGGACCTGAACGATCCGGCGAATTTCGGCTGGAATCCCGGTAGCCGCGTCAACATCTCCGACGAACGCCGGCTCAACAAGAGCAAGGGCGCGCGCGGCGACCTGACCTGGGGCAAGCCGGCCCTCAACCTGAAGGTCGGCGGCGCGTTCGACGACGTGTCGCGCCGGATCAGCAGCAACGACAACAGCCAGGCGTACCAGAACGCGGTTTGCGGCAATAATCCCAGCGTGTTCGTTGCCTCGCCGAATTCGCAGCCGCCCTGCGAAGGCCTGAATGCGCCGGGCGTGATCCCAGCCGGCTACCCGACCTATCCGGGCTTCGGCACCGGATCGACCGCGGGCATGACCGGCCCGGTGACCTATGGTGGCTCGCTCGTTCCCAACTCGGCGGCCCCAAGCTACTTGACGCCAGGGCCGGCCGGTTTCGTGACGGTCGACTGGCCGAAGTTTGCAGCCGCAACCAACTATGACTTCTATCACGACAATTCGCCGGAAAGCGGCGCGTCCACCACGGGCGCTAGCGGCGGCGGCATTCGCGAAGTGGTGAAGTCCGCGTTCGCCACGGTGAACGGCGAGCAGGACCTTGGCGGCAACATGCTGCGGTTCAACGTCGGCGTGCGCTACGTCAACACAATCCAGACGATCACGGGTCGCGTGTCGTTGCCCGATCCCCGCAATACGACCGCGACCGGCGTCGCGTTGCCGGACGGTAGCCGCTATCCGAACCTCGTCAGCATCGTGTCGACGCGCAACGTTTATTCGAAGTGGCTGCCGGCCGCGACCTTCGCCTACGACGTCAGCGAGCACGCGGTGGTGCGCGTCGCCGGATCGCGTACCATGACGCGTCCCGATCCGTCGGCGCAGTTGCCGGGCGTGAACTTCGGCGCGCCATCGGCGGATCAGGCGTCGATCGGCAACCCGGCGCTCGAGCCGTACATGTCGACGAACATCGATCTGGGCTTCGAATATTATACCGGCCGCGAAGGCGTGGTCAGCTTCAATGCGTTCCGCAAGTCGATCAAGGGCTTCACGAACACCGCGATCAGCACGGTTCCGTTCTCGAACCTGTCGCAATACGGGATCACCTACGACACACTGAACCCGACGCAGCAGATCGCGATCAACTCGCGTGGTGGCCCCGGCACCGCGCAGGTCCAGGTCACGTCGCAGGTCAACGTGGCGGACAAGCTGACCATCAACGGGCTCGAATTCCAGTGGGTCCAGCCACTCGACTTCCTGACCAAGACTATCGGCATCACCGGGTTCGGCTTCAACGCCAATGCGACGGTCGTCGATCAGACCAGCAAGGGTGCGGCAACCGCGTTCGGCGTGGCGCCGTTTACTTACAACATCACGGGCTATTACGAAAAGCACGGCGTGATGCTGCGCGTGTCGACCACCTCGCGCGAGGGCTCGCAGAACAGCGGCGCGGCGCAGAACGGCATTCCGGCAGCGGCATTGTTCGGTACGGACTATACGACCTACGACTTCTCGTCGTCGTTCGACCTGGACAAGATCTTCGGTCTTGCCGGGGCGCCGCAGTTGACGGTCAACGTCGCGAACTTCACGAATGCGACGTTGCGGTCGTACTTCCAGTTCGAGAATGCGACCTTCACGCAGTACAAGCCGGGCCGGCAGTTCCTGGTCGGCCTGCGCGGCACCTTCTAGTAGACCGGACGGTGCGGTCGTGATGCGACCGCACCGTCGGTATTTACCTCAAGACGTGGTCGCGACCGGGTCTACGATCGCACAAGCCGATCGACGATCGGTAAGGTCGGTTCAACGATAATGGCGCAGGTCGGCGAAGTTTCGCGCGAAGACCCGACGGGCGCGCGGTTGCGCTACGGATAGCCGATGCGAGGTCCGCCAAGCGAAGCCAGCGGGTTTCACATGAGGCTGTCCGCCTGCTCACGACAGGAGAGACGACGATGTCACAGGCCGTATCACGCCGTACGCTGATGGGTGGTGCCGCCTGCGGCGCTGCGCTCGCGACGCTGCCCTTGTTCGGTGCCAAGGCGCATGGGGCGCCCGATCCGCGGACCGCGTTTGCCTTGATCGAAAAGGGCATTCCAGCAGCGGTCCTGGTCGACGCCGACGCCGACAGCGCGGTTCGGCATGTCGCCACCAATTTCGCCGCCGATTTGGAGAGGGTCAGCGGCACCGCTGCGCGACTGACCGATGGCGCGAGCGGCGTTGCGCAGGGGCCGGTGGTTATCATTGGCGTGCTCGGCCACAGCGCTTTAATCGATCGTCTCGTGGCGGCCGGCAAGATCGCCGCCGCCGACCTGCACGGCGAATGGGAAGCGTTTCGGCAGATCGTCGTCGACGATCCGATGCCGGGCGTGTCGCGTGCGCTGGTGATCGTCGGGTCGGACCGGCGGGGCGCGGTGTTCGGCACCTACGACGTGTCCGAGCGGATCGGCGTCTCGCCGTGGCACTGGTTCGCGGACGTGCCCGTCCGTCGCCAGCGCGACGTGCTGATCCCTGCCGGCTCGAGGCGCGACCAGCCCAAGGTCCGCTATCGCGGGTTCTTCATCAACGACGAGGATCCTTGCCTCAGCGGCTGGGCGAAGAAGGCGTTCGGTGGCGTCAATTCGGCGATGTACGCGCACGTCTTCGAACTGCTGTTGCGGATGAAGGGCAATTATCTGTGGCCCGCCATGTGGGGCAAGGCGTTCGCGGACGACGACCCCGCGAGCATGGTGCTGGCCGACGCGATGGGCGTCGTGATGGGCAATTCGCACCACGAGCCGATGCTGCGCGCGCAGGCCGAATGGCATCGCCACGAGGACAAGGGCGTGACCGGTGGCGCATGGGATTACGACAAGAACGGTGCCAACCTGCGGAAATTCTGGCGCGGCGGGATCGAGCGGATGATGGCGAAGGGCGGCCGCCAGAATTACGACTCCGTCGTGACCGTCGGCATGCGCGGTGATGGCGACGAGGCGATGGCCGAGGGCACCGCGACCGGGCTGCTCGAACGCGTCGTCGCCGACCAGCGTCAGATCATCGCCGACGTGACCGGCAAACCGGCGACCGACACGCCGCAGGTCTGGGCGCTCTACAAGGAAGTACAGGACTATTACGATCACGGCATGAAGGTGCCGGACGACGTCACGTTGCTGTTCTCGGACGATAATTGGGGCCAGATCCGTCGCCTGCCCGATCCCGCCGCACCACCGCGAAAAGGTGGGTACGGCATCTATTATCACTTCGATTACGTCGGCGGTCCGCGCAACTACAAGTGGATCAACACCAACCAGATCGAGAAGACCTGGCAGCAGATGGACCTGGCGTACCGGCGTGGTGCGGCGCAGATCTGGATCGTCAACGTCGGCGATATCAAGCCGATGGAATATCCGCTGGGGTTCTTCCTGGCGCAGGCCTGGAACCCGGATGCGATGACCCCAGCCGCGGTTGCCGACTATCCGCGCGCATGGGCGACGGCGACGTTCGGCCCCGAACAGGCGCGCGCGATCGGCGAGATCGTCACGCAGTACAGCCAGTATGTCGCACGCCGAAAACCGGAGTTGATCGATCAGGACAGCTTCCCGCTAGGCGGAGGCACGCCCGAGGGCCTCGATGGTGGCGAGTTCGGCGCGATGGTTGCGCAGTGGGACGCGCTGGAGGCACGGATGCTTACGGTTCGCGCCACGCTGCGGCCGGATCAGCGTGATGCCTATTACCAGCTGATCGAGTTTCCCGTGGCGGCGGTCGCGAACCTGTACCGGATGTATTACGGCACCGCGTGGAACCGGCTGCTGGCGTCGAAAAACGACGCCCGCGCCAATTATTTTGCCGATCAGGTAGAAACCGCTTTCCGGCGCGACGGCGAACTGACGCAGCGGTATCACGCGATCAACGGCGGCAAGTGGGACGGCATGATGGCGCAGGTCCATATGAGCTATGTCATCTGGAACGATCCCACCAAACAGACCATGCCGAGCATCGTCCGGGTCGGTGCCGATACGCCCGAGGCAAAGCGTCGGCAGCAGCCGGTCTTCGTTCCGACGCCCGCGACGCAGGCCGGTATCGTTGCCCTCGAAGCACCCGCGTTCAGTCGCGCACGCGACGGCAAGGGGCTGCGCTGGACGACGATCCCGCATCTGGGTCGTACGGCAGGTGCGATGATCGCGATGCCGCAAGGTCGACCGGCAACGCTGGCGAGTGACGGCGTCTGTCTGGAATACGACGTCACCGTGGCGAAGGCGGGACCGGCGACCGTGACGCTATACCTCGTGCCGACGCTCGACACGTTCGGTCAGGACGGATCGCGCATCGGCGTGTCGATCGACGGCGGTGCGGTTCAGGTCCTGCGCGCCATGCTCGAACCTACCGGAGGCGATACGGACAATGCCGCCAAGGCGCGTTGGGCGGATGCGGTGCGTGACAATGGCGTACGATTGTCGACAGGCCTTGGTGACGTCGCAAGCGGCCGTCACACGATCAAGATCTGGCGGCTGGACGACAATATGGTGCTCCAGAAGCTGGTACTTGCGACCACCCCGGTACCGATGTCCTATCTAGGTGCGGTTCCCGTCGCCTGACGGAACGCGCCGCGCGCCTATCCCTCAGGGTATTCGACGATGCCAGTTTCCTTGCGAAGGGCGACGTAGTAGCATCAATACGCAGACATTAGATTGGTAAGTCCAGTGGCAAAGCCCGCCCCCCAGAACGCGCTGTTCGCGGTCGGAAAATACGACGCTCCCGCGAACGACCGCTTGTATCAGCGGCTGGCGCGGCGACTGTTCGAGGAACTGGTCGCGGGCACCTATGCGGTAGGTGATCGACTGCCCGCCGAGCGCGAGCTGGCGATCGACTACGGCGCCAGTCGCCCGGCGGTGCGTGAAGCCCTCATCGCGCTGGAAGTGCAGGGATTTATCGAAGTCCGTGTCGGCTCCGGGGCGTATGTCTGCCGGCTGCCGGGGCAGGGCGAAGAGCCGGGTTTCGCCATCACCGCGTTCGAACTGACCGAAGCGCGGATCATGTTCGAGGGTGAGGCGGCAGCGCTGGCGGCGGTGCAGATCACCGATGCCGAGATCGACCTGCTCGACGGCCTGGTCGAGGCGATGACAACCGAGAATTTGCTGACCGAAGTCACCGAGATCGCCGATCGCGATTTCCACATGGCGATCGCCAAGGCGACGCGGAATTCGGGCGTTGTCCGGACGATCGAGGATCTGTGGCATTTGCGCTCGACGTCGCCCGAATGCGCGCTTCTCCATGCCAAGGCGCGCAACGCCAAGGTGCGGCCGGTCGTCGCCGAACATGCTGCAATCGTTGATGCTTTGCGCGCGCGCGATGCGGCGGCAGCGCGGGGCGCGATGCGCGCGCACCTGACGTCGGTGATGGACCACCTCCTGTTCCAGACCGAGGAGATGGCGATGGAACAGGCTCGACTGGCGCTCGCGACGACTCGTCAGCGTTACGGCGGCGCCCCGACGATCTGATCCACCCGGCGACCAGGCGCTTATAGGTTGTCAGACCAATTCAATCGTTGCTATCGACAGTGTGAGCATGTGGCTGCACCGCCATGGGAAAACGGGGATGAGCGGCCGATGAAGATGACCCAGACCATGCGCTGGTTTGGCCCGAACGACCCGGTGCCGCTAAACGCCATCCGGCAGGCCGGCGCGACCGGGGTCGTCACGGCACTGCATGAGGTCGCCAATGGCGACGTGTGGACCGTCGACGCCATCGCCGCGCGTCGCGTGATGATCGAGGACGCCGGGCTCGACTGGAAAGTGGTCGAGAGCCTGCCCGTCGTCGAGGATCTGAAGCGACGTTCGGGCGACTGGGATCGGCTGATCGAGGCCTATGTCGCCAGCCTACGGAATCTGGCGGGGCAGGGCATCGAGGTCGTGACCTATAATTTCATGCCGTTGCTCGACTGGACGCGGACCGACCTGAGTTGGGCATTGCCGGACGGCGCGCGCGCGTTGCGGTTCGAACTGCACGCGCTGGCCGCCTACGACATCCACATCCTGCGCCGCCCGGGCGCCGAGCGGGATTACGCAACCGATGTCGTCGCCATCGCCGCCGAGCGGTTCGCGGCGATGGACGAGGCCGCGCGCACGACGCTCGAGCGGACGATCATCGCCGGGCTGCCCGGAAGCGAGGAGAGTTTCAGTTCGCCGCAGTTGCTCGAGCAGATCGAGACCTATGCCGACATCGACGCAGCTCGGCTGCGTGCGAACCATGTCGCGTTCCTGGAGGCGGTGTGTCCGGTCGCCGAGGCCGAGGGCATCCGGCTGGTGGTGCACCCCGACGATCCGCCATTCCCGATCTTCGGCCTGCCGCGCGTGGTCAGCACCGAGGCGGACGTCAGCGCGCTGTTCGCGGCGGTGCCGTCGGTCGCCAACGGGCTGTGCTTTTGCAGCGGATCGTTCGGCGTGCGCGCGGACAACGACCTGCCGGGGATGGTCCGTCGGCTCGGCGAGCGCATCGGCTTCGTGCATCTTCGATCGGTGCAGCGTGAACCCGGTGGCGCGTTTCACGAGGCGGCGCATCTGGAGGGCGATGCGAACATGCCCGCGATCATGACCGAGCTGGTCGCGTTGCAGGCACGCACCGGGCGGTCGCTGCCGATGCGCCCCGATCACGGGCACCAGATGGTGGACGATCTCAACAAGCGGACCAACCCCGGCTATTCGTTGATCGGCCGGCTGCGCGGGCTGGCGGAACTGCGCGGACTGGAAACGGGTATCGTGCATGGCCGGGGCGCCGTCTGACTCCAGCCTAGAACCCAAGCCTGAGAACCAAGCCTACCGCGTCATTGCCAGTTGCGTATCGTCGAGCGCCAGGTCCACCAGCTTGCGCATCGCCGCGTTGGCGGCCGCTGGGTCACTCGCGGCGATCGCCTCGTACACGCGGACGTGATCGGGGATCGGGTTGCGCGGCAGCGAGCGGGTGCGCTGCTTGAACTGCGTCGTCCAGCTGACCGCCGCGCCGATGCTCGCGCTGAGCACGACGAGCGCGTCGTTGCGGGTCGCCTGCAACACGGCGTTGTGGAATTCGCGGTCCGCGGCACGGCCGGCTTCGGTGGCCAGCGTGTGGCGGCGCATCGCGGCGAGCGACTCCTTCATCACGGCGAGGTCGGCACGATCGCGTCGCTCGGCGGCCAGCGCGGCAGCGGCAGGCTCGACGATCGCGCGCAACTCGAACAGGCCGCGGACGAAGTCGATGTCGGGTTCGCCGGCAAAGGCCCAGGCGAGCACGTCGGGATCGAGCAGGTTCCAGCGACTGCGCGGTAACACGCGGGTACCGGTTTTGGGTCGACTTTCGACCAATCCCTTTGCCATCAGCACCTGGACCGCCTCGCGGTAGGCACTGCGCGACACGTCCAGCGCCTCCGAAAACGCGACTTCGCCCGACAATGTATCGCCCGGCAGATACTCGCCCGACAGGATCGCGGTGCCCAGCTTGTGTGCGATCGCGCCGTGCAGCCGCCGTCCCGTACCGCGGGGCGGGCGTGGCGGCGTCGCGCTTTCCGACGGTATCGCCGCGTCGGACGCGATTGGCGTATCCGACGACGGGCTCGTCTGATCGGGATTGAAGTTCGTCATTGGTAAGCTCCCATCACCGGGGTGATAGCCGCGTGACAATCGCGAGACGATAAGAGATTTTCTGTCCTGGGGCCCAGAAGGCGCGGATTGGGGCCGAAATCGATGTACCGCGGCATAGTGCCACGCGCGTGGGCGGCCGCGATCGTCAGGGCTTCTTGTCCTCGGGCCGGACGCCGCTGTGGTCGATCACGCTGCGTGCGGCGGCTGGCCATACATCGCCCTCGACCTTGATATTGTCGACCGCCCGGTTGTTCAGATAGTCGGTCCACGATCCTTGGAGCCGGCCGGAATTATACCAGTTGCCGACCGCCAGATTGTCCAGCGCGGTGCGTTTCGGCGCGATGAAATCCTGCGAGTTGAGGTTCAGCCAGACGCCGCCGACGCGGTCGATCACGTTGTTGCGGACCGTGACGTAGCGCGATCCCTCGTCGAGATAGATCGCGATCCCGCCCGCACCCGCGACATCGGCGATGTAGTTGTCGGCGATCAGCGCGCCCGGATCGGCGGACAGATGATAGATCGCGCCGCCATCGGGAAACCACTGCTTCACCCGGGTCACGCGGTTGCCGACGACGACCGTGTCGTGCAGCGTCGTCGGCGTATCGTAGACCAGATTGCCCGGCTGGTCGTAATAGCCGCGCTGTTGCCGCCAATATTCCGCGCTGCCGCCGGGGTCGTTCGTGCCCCATCCCCAGCCGATGTCGATCCCGTCATACGGCGCGTCCGAGACGTCGTTGTTCGCGATCACCGTCCCCGACGCATAGGTGACGAGGATCGCCGACTGCTCCTTGTAGTCGCGCGATACGCCGGCGATCCGGTTGTCGCGGATCAGGATGTCGCGCAGGCCCATTTCGGGGCGCGAGGGATGGTGCGCGTCGGGACGAATGCCGCCGACCATGATCGCACCGCCGGCGAGGTCGCTAAAGCTGTTGCGCGTCACCTCGATCGCCGCCGCGCCGAGCCCGACGCCGCCGTCATTCGCGTCGGGATTGTTGCCGATGCCGAGCGCGACCTGCCCAAGTTGCGAGAACTGGTCGTCGTCGAACACGATACGGGTCGCGGCGGCCACTTGCACTGCGGCGGGCTGCTGGTTCCAACGGTTGCGCATCGCCTCGAACGCGGGGCATCCCCAGCTGCAATCGCGGATCGGATCGGCGGGATAACCGGTCACGTCGCCCGCCAGATAGGCACCGCTCTGCTGGCTCGCATAGCCTTGCGGGCTTGAGGGCTGCAGCCAGCTGGTGTGGCGAAACGCGAGGTGGCGAAACTGCAGGTCGCGGACCGGCCGATCATAGCTGCCGCCGATCGAGACGAGCCGTTCGAGGATCGGCATCACGACTTCGGCGCGGCGAATGTCCTCCCCCGGCAACGGCTTGTAATAGAGCAGCCCCGCCTTTGGATCGACATACCATTGGCCGGGCTCGCGCAGGAAGGCGAGCGCATTGACCAGAAACAGGCGCGCGACCTCGGCCGAGACCGGCCGAGCGATCGTGTCGTAGCCGATCAGGTTATTGCGCCAGCCCGGCTGTTGCATGACGATCCGGCTTCCTTGGGCCGACCCGCCTTCGATCCGGTCGACGACGGCGTGGCGGTGCGTGAACCAGCTCATGCCCTCGATCTCGATACGGCGCTGGTCGGGGAGCGAGGCGAGTTCGCGCCACGCCAGATCCTTGATGTCGAGGCCCCAAGTCTGGAAGGTGACGGCGGAGCGCGGAATCTCGATGCGGGCGCGGCTGGCGAGCCGCTCGTTCACCGTCAGTTGCCGCGGATCGGCGCCCTTCGGCACTGCGGCGGACCAGATGCCCTTCGCGCGATCGGCGAGCCGCCACCCGTCGATCGGTATGCCGCCGGACAGGATCGGACGCGTGCCGGCCTCGCCTTCCCAGCGGACGGTGAAGCCGTTCAGGCCGCCATCGTCGGCGGTGAAGCGGAGCGGTGCGGTCAGCCGGTAGGTGCCCGGCGCGATCCGCACAGTGACGTCGTGATCCGGGTTGAGCCGGCGCACCGCGGCTTGCGCGCGCGCAGGCGTCGCGAACGGATGCGCGGACGATCCGTCGCCAGCGTCCGACCCGTTCGGCGACAGGTTGAGCACGACCGGCACGGGGGCGGGGCGATTGGGGATAACGATGTGATGGCGCGCAGGCGCTGCGGGCAGCGCGATCACGGGAAAGGTCGGTTGTAGCGGAAGCTGCGCGAGCGCGGGGGATGGCTGGGACGCGAACCCCGTCGCCATCAGCGCCATCGTCGATACCGCGCGTGTCAGGGTCGGCATCGCGTCTCTCCCGGTCGGTCAGAATGCCGCGAGCGCGGGAAGCCGAGGCGCATCATAGCGCTGTCGGGACGTGCCCGATCCCACGCCGGAGCGCAGGATCGGGCGGTCGTCGATCAGAGGACGCGGTTGATGAGGTTCTCGATCCGCTCCTGCTGGCCCGAGACCGGCTTGGGATCGATGCCGCGCTCGATCGCGAGGTCGGCTATGCCGGCGAGGTCTAGCCCACCGATCGCGCCACCGAACTCGCCGTCCCAGCCGGCATAGCGCTTGGTCTTGATCGCATCGATCCGGCCGTCTTCGATCAGCTTGGCCGCATTGAGCAGACCCTTCGCGACGACGTCGATCGCGCCGACATGACCGTAGAACAGGTCGGCCGGGTCCATGCTCTGGCGCCGCACCTTGGCGTCGAAGTTGAAGCCGCCGGTGGTGAAGCCGCCCGCGCGGATGATCTCGAGATTGGCGAGCGTCAGTTCCTCGACCGAGTTCGGGAATTGATCGGTATCCCAGCCATTCTGCGGATCCCCGCGATTGGCGTCGATCGAGCCGAAGATGCCGAGCGCAGCGGCGGTCGCGATCTCATGCTCGAAGGTGTGGCTGGCGAGCGTCGCGTGGTTCGCCTCGATGTTGACCTTGACCTCGTTCTCCAGGCCATAGCGCTTGAGGAAGCCGTACACCGTCGCGGTGTCGAAGTCGTACTGGTGCTTGGTCGGCTCGAACGGCTTGGGCTCGATCAGGATCGTGCCGGTGAAGCCGATCTTGTGCTTGTGCTCGACCACCAGGCTCAGGAAGCGGCCGAAATTGTCGAGCTCGCGCTTCATGTCGGTGTTGAGCAGCGTCTCGTAGCCCTCGCGACCGCCCCACAGCACGTAGTTCTGGCCACCGAGGCGATGCGTCGCCTCGAGCGCATCGCGGACCTGCATCGCGCCGAACGCGAACACTTCAGGATCGGGGTTGGTCGCGCCGCCGGCCGCGAAGCGCGGGTGGCTGAACAGGTTGGCGGTGCCCCAGAGCAGCTTGCGGCCCGATGCGGCCTGGAGCTGTTCGAGATGGTCGACCGCTTCAGCGAAGAATTTCCGGTGCTCGGTGATGTTGGCGGCATCGGCCATCACGTCGACGTCGTGGAAGCAGTAATAGGGCACGTCGAGCGTCTTGAAGAACTCGAACGCGACCTCGCGCTTCATCGCGGCTGCGGCGCTGTCGTTGGCGCCGCGGTGCCACGGGCGATCGAACGTGCCGCCGCCGAACACGTCGGAGCCGGGCCAGCAGAAGGTGTGCCAGAAGCATGCGGCGAAGCGGAGGTGATCCTCCATGCGCTTGCCGAGGACCATCTTGTCCTTGTCGTAGAAGCGGTAGGCCAGCTCGTTGGTGCTGTCGGGGCCCTCATATTTGATCTGGGGGATATCGGCGAAGAAATCGGACATCAAAGCTTCCTACGATTTGGGGGTGATGCGGGAATAGGCTTGGCGGAACGCGGCCTTCTTCTCGGCGAGCGCCGAGACGAGGGCAGGGTCGGGGACGATGGTGTGCGAGACGGGAGGCGCGACGCAGATCTCGGCGGGGTCGCCGCCGTCGACCCCCAGCTGGGCAAGCCGTGCGGCGCCCAGCGCGGGGCCCACCTCGCCGCCCTGGAGGTAGACGAGCTCGACCTCCATCGCCGCGGCGATCACCTCGCCCCAATAGCGCGAGCGGGCACCACCGCCGATCACCGCGAGGCGCTCGACCGTCGTGCCGGCCTCACGCAACACGTCGAGACCGTCCGCGAGCGCGAACGCCACGCCTTCCAGCACCGCCTGCGACAGGCGACCGGCATCGGTGTCGTTGTCGAGGCGGAGGAACGCACCGCGCACCTCGGGGTCGTTGTGCGGCGTGCGCTCGCCCGAGAGGTAGGGGAGGAATATCTCGGGGCCACTGGCGGAGCCAGCGGCCTCGGCGCGCGCGAACAGGTCGGCGGCACCGGCGGCACCGGTGATCCGCGCGATCCAGTCGATGCACGACGCCGCTGACAGATGGACCGACATCTGGTGCCACATGCCCGGAAGCGCGTGACAGAAGGCGTGGACCGCACGCGCCGGATTGGGGCGGAAGTCGTTGGTCGCGACGAAGATCACGCCCGACGTGCCGAGCGACAGCAGCGCATCGCCGTCCTTGACGACGCCGACGCCGACTGCGCCCGCCGCATTGTCGCTGCCGCCTGCCGCGACCGGGACCTGCGGCATGCCCCAAAGCTCGGCGACCTCGGCGGTAAGCATGCCGGTGATCTCCGTGCCCTCGTACAGCGCCGGCATCTGCGCCTGCGTCAGTCCGCAGGCGGCGAGGATCTCGTCGCTCCAGCAGCGGCCACCGACGTCCAGCCACAACGTGCCTGCGCTGTCGGACAGGTCTGACGCCTTGTCGCCGGTCATCAGCAGCCGGACATAGTCCTTCGGCAACAACACCGTGGCGATCTTCGCGAAGACCTCCGGCTCATGTTTGCGAACCCAGAGTAGTTTCGGCGCGGTGAAGCCGGGCATCGCGATGTTGCCCGATATCGTGCGAAGGTCGGGGACCGCGCGTTCCAGTGCCTCGCATTCGGCGAAACAACGGCCATCGTTCCACAGGATCGCGGGGCGGAGCGGCCGGTCGTCGGCATCGAGCAACGTCGCGCCGTGCATCTGGCCGGCAAGCCCGACGCCGCGCACCGAACGGCGCACGCTCGGGTCGATCGCCTGCACCGCGGCGATCGTCGCCTTCCACCACGCATCCGGGTCCTGCTCGGACCAGAGCGGATGCGGCCGCTGCACGGTCAGCGCGGCAGTGCCCTGACCCACCACGCTGCCATGCTGGTCGAGCACCACGGCCTTGACACCCGAGGTGCCGATATCGATTCCGAGGAACATCAGTTGACGAACGGATCGATGGTCGGGATCGAGCCATCGGGCGCGAACTTCAGTTCGGTCACCTTGACGTTGCGCAGGTGGTTCTTGTTGCTCATCTGCGTGTCCGCATAGAACAGCCACCATTTCTTGTTCCATTCGACGATCGAATGGTGGCTGGTCCAGCCCTGTACCGGCTTCAGGATATGGCCGCGGTAGGTGAACGGGCCGTACGGGTTGTCGCCGGTCGCGTAGTTCAGGAAGTGCGTGTCGCCGGTCGAGTAGGTGTAGTAATATTTGCCGCCGCGCGTGAACACCCAGGACGCCTCGAAGAAGCGGCGTTCATGGTCGCCGCCGAGCACGGGCTTGCCGGATTCGTCGAGGATCTGGACGTCGCGCGGGGTCTCGGCAAAACTCTTCATGTCGGGATTGAGCTTGGCGATCTTGCCCGAGAGCGCAGGCTGGTCGTCCTTGCCGAGATCGGTGTCGGAGCCGTTGGCGTCGAACTTGCCATCCTTCCAGCGCTGGAGCTGACCGCCCCAGATGCCGCCGAAATACATGTAGCTCGCGCCGTTCGCGTCGGTGAACACTGCGGGGTCCATCGAGAAGCTGCCGGCGATCGGCTTGGGATCGGCCTTGAACGGACCGACCGGGCTCTTCGAGGTGGCGACGCCGATGCGAAACGTGCCGAGCCCGTTCTTGTCGAGTTGTTTGTCGCGCGCCGGGAAGTACAGGTAATAGGTGCCGTTCTTGTAGGCGGCATCGGGGGCCCACATCTGCTGCGATGCCCAGGGCACGTCCTTCACGTCGAGCGCGACGCCGTTGACCTTCACCGGGCCGCCGATGCGGTCCATGCTCAGGACGCGGTAATCGCGCATCGCATATTGATTGCCGAGGTCGTCGTCGGCGATCTTCACGTCGATGTCGTGGCTTGGATAGACGTAGATCTTGCCGCCGAAGACGTGCGCCGACGGATCGGCGGTGTAGATGCTAGTGACCAGCGGCTGCGACAGATAGCGCTTGCCTTCGGGACTCCGCGGTTCCTTGCCAGTGGACGTTTTCGGCTGGGTATTCCCCCCATTGGTCTGGGCGAGGGCGATCGTCCCCGTTGCGGCAAGTGCGGCAATGGCGAGCGTAGGCGCGAGGCTGAAACGCATCGGTCCGTGGTCCTTCCTAATGTTCACCATCTGATGTGGTGTCGAGCTTCGATGTGTTTGGGTAGCGCTACCGTACGAAACGTGTCAACTCTTAGCACGCCGGGCGGACGACTGTCGACACAACCTAAGTCGCCTGTGGACCTACGCGGGTCACTTCCTCCACGCATAGGGACCGACCAGCGTGCCGACGAAGCCGCCCGCGGTCCTGGTGCTGAGAATGCGCGCATCGACGTCGCGCGCGAGGGTCTTCTTGCCGCCGACACCGTCATAGTCGAACGCCATCGTGCCGCCGTTCGCGCGGATCGTCAGCGTGACCGGGCCCGAGCCGGTGACGGGTGCGGAGGCGACCAGTTGTTCCTTGCCCTTGTCGGCAGTGTAGAGCGCGACGACGGGCGTGCCGGCAATCCGGGTGATGCCGAAGAACACATAGTTCGCGTCGCTCTGCATCGCGACGAGACCGGCGCGGTCGCCGTCGGTGTCGGGGGTGAAACGGACCGTCGTCGACATCGTCGCAACGTGATGCTGCTGGCGGCGTCCGACGAACGAGGGCACCTTGGAAAGATCGCCGATGCGTCCGCCGCGGTCGAGGATCAGGTCGCCGTGGTCGAGCCGGTAGAAGGGCGTCTTGGGCGTGCGTACGCCGACCCATTGCATCGCCAGCTTGCTGCCGTCGAAACTGTCGACATAGCCGAAGTCGCCGCTGGTCGGGATGCGGCTCGGCGGGCTCGCAGGCAGCCTGGGCTTGGTGCCGACGAACGGGACCGGCTGGCCCTTGGGCAGGATGATCGGCCAGCCGTCCTTCCATGTTACCGGTAACAAGAACGTCTCGCGGCCGATGTTGTAATAGTCGCCCTCGTATGGCCGCACGCCGAGGAAGGTCGCGTACCAGTCGCCGTTCTGCGTCTCGACGAGCTTGGCATGGCCAGTCGACGTGACCGGGTTGGGTCGCGCAGGATCGAGATCGCGCTGAGTCAGGATCGGATTGCCCGCGAACGGGACGTAGGGGCCCAGGAGGGACTTCGAGCGCAGCGCGACCTGCGAGTGGTTGACGCTGGTGCCGCCCTCGGCTGCGGTCAGGTAATAATAGCCTTCCTTACGGAAGATGTGCGGTCCCTCGATCCACACCGGCTTCTTGGAGATGTCGACGCCGCCGTTGATCAGTTGCGTGCTGTCGCCGACCATTTTTCCCGCGCGCCAGTCATATTCCTGGATCCAGATCGCGCGGTGCCCGTCGTAGCGCGGCGGCTCAGCGGGCGCGCGGTTGTTGACGATATACGCCTTGTCGCCCTCCCAATAGATCGACGGGTCGATACCCTCGAACGGCAACCAGATCGGGTTCGACCAAGGTCCCGCCGGGTCCTTCGCGGTGATGACGAAATTGCCTTTGCACTCGACGCACGTGTTGACGATGTAGAAGACGCCGTCGTGATACGAGATGTCGGGCGCGAACACCGCCTGCGACGTGCGCATGCCGGTGAAGTCGAGCTGCTCGGGCCGATCGATCGCGTTGCCGATCTGGGTCCAGTTCACCAGGTCCTTCGACTTGAAGATCGGCAGGCCCGGGTAATGCGCGAACGAGGAGAGGACGAGGTAATAGTCGTCGCCGACGCGCGTCACCGACGGGTCGGGATAATAGCCCGACAGGATCGGGTTGCGATATTGATTGGGTCCGACGCTGACCTTCTCCTGCGTGTGCCCGTCATAGCTGAAGCTGCTGAACCGTGGCGCGTCGCTGGCGAAGGCCGGCGTTCCGAGCGCGAGACCGGCGAGCATCGCGAGCGTCTGGATTTTCATGGCGGTTCTCACTTGAGTGCGCTGGCTGTCTGGGTTGGTTTCGATGCAGTCCCCGCGGCCAGTTCCTGCGCGGCTTGGGCGAGTTCGATCCACATCGCGCCTTCGGGGATGACGTATTCATTCTCGCCCCAGAAGAACGGCCAGTCCTCATGGTTTTCGGGAAAGTCCGGCTTGATGATGAGCACGCCCGGCACCACCCCGCCGGCGATGAACGAGAAGTCGGCCCGGTTGTTGCCGTAGGCGACCTCCTTCGAGACCGTGCCGACGGCGGAGACGAACGACACGTCGGACGCGGGATGATTACCGACCAGGAACTCGAGCCCGCGGAACACGGCGTCGGCAGGCATGATCTCCGGGAACGCCTTGTGCAGCGTGTACGCGTTCATCGCATAGCCGAGCACGGTGCCGCTGCCCGCCCAGCCGCCGGTGGTGATCGGCACGCCGAACGGGTTGGCCTTCGCCGCGGTCTCGGCGGCGGCGGCATAGGCGCGCACCGCCGGGATCATCGCCGCGCGATAGGCCGGCGGCATGAACGGAATCGCCGCCACCGCATCGCGCAGGGTGAAGGCGAACGTCTTTTCCATCGCCGGCCACAGTGACTGGACCGCGGCGACATAGCGCGGATCGCGGGTCGTGCGGAGCAGCTCGACCGCGGCGGAGAAGCGCTCGGCGTCGAGCGGCCCCCCGGTGGTGTTGCCGTGCTGGTACAGATCGGGCGCGTGCGATTGTTCCTCCGCCCAGGTCCGCGTTGCGATACCGAGCGCCTTCTTCGATAACGCTGGATCGACCTTGGCGAGCGCGCGCGATGCCGCCGCGAGCCCGGCGATCGAGCCGTAGTTGAGTGCGGAGGCCTTGGTCGTGAACGCCCAGCGATCGTCGGGTGTCCCGCTGCGGCCGCTCTTCTCCTCGCCGAGCTTCAGCGCCGGATCGTAGACCAGCCCGTCGGTCTTGGTCGAGGCGTCGCCGAGGTGCGTGTATTGTGCGACGTCAGGCTCGACGATGCCGTGGATCGTATGGCCGACCGCATCGAACTGCGCGACGAGTTGCAGCGTGCCGTGGCGGATCTGCTGGACGAGATCGGGCGTGCCGTCGGGCACGTGGATCTCGGTCTTGCGCCGCGTCCAGTCGATCGCGGTGGTGTCGCGCATCGGGTGCCAGCGCTCCCAGCTGTCGACCAGCGAGCGGATCACCTGATATTGCGACTGGGTGCGGATGTCATAGTCGCCCGCATCGAACCATCCGCCGACCGCGAGGCCGGGGATGTGCTCGCCCGACTTGAACTTGGTGTCGGTCGTCGGCCCCTGCGCGTAGAGGTCGATATGCTCGTGGCCGGTCGGCGCCTGCCGCGCGTCGTCGCGGTGCGCGTCGCCGTGCCAGACGCGGTAGCCTTCGTTGACGAACATATGGTCCATTGCGACCGGGAAATAGACGTCGAGCGTCGGGTGCCATGCGCCGGCATAGGCGTCGGCGGCGATCCGGAACGGTGCGGTGCGCGTGGTGCCGTAGTCGAGCACATAGGTGCCGGGCTGGCGGACCGCGCTGAAATCGAGTTGCAGATAGCTGTAGCGGAGATAGTCGCCCCAGCGCTTGGCGGGCGCGGTCGGGACCGGTGTCATGCTGCCGTCCTCGCCGACGCGCAACAGGCGCGCGGGCAGCAGGCGGCGATCGTTGCGGTCGAGTTCGATCGTCGCGACCTTCCGCGCGTCGGGCGTGTAGCCGAGTTGCGAATGCGCGATCACCGGGGGCCGGAGCCAGCCCGGTACGCTGTTGGGCTGGATCGTCCATTCGAGCACGGTGCCGGCGCGCCCTGCCGGAAGCAGCGAGCGGAGTACGAACCAGCCGTTCTGCGCCTGGTTGCGACCGTCGAACAGCTGCACCTCGGCGGTCGAGCGGATCGTCACGCGGCGGGCCGGGTCCTCGGGTGCGAGCACGAAGCGGCTGCCCCTGGCGATCGCAGTCGGTTCGGCGCCGGGACCTTCCGCGCGACCGCTCGCCGCGTTGCGCTGCGGCGTCTGGATCATCGCGTCGGCCGGATAGACCGGGAACGCGCCGCTCACCCCGTCTGCCATGTAGCTGTGGTGGAAATAGGCGGCGGGGAGGAATTCGAGGTTGAACCCGGCCTTCCCGGCGAGCGCGGCTGGCACCGGCTTGTCGAGGATCACCGACACGGCGACCGCGCCGCCGCGCTTTTCCGAGCGCACGCGGTAGCGCCATTTATAGTCGGGATATTCGAGCGTGACGGTAATCGCGCCAGTCGCAGCGTCGATCTTCCGGTCGACGAGGCGCCCGATCGCATCCCATTGGCCGGGCGTGGAGGACAGGCGGACGTCACCGTTGGTGGCGATCCGTTCGCCCTGCTGGATGATCTCGACGCCGCTGATCTTCGAATCGGCGAATAGGCCGTCATACCAGTTGGAGAAGACGAGCACGTTGGCGGCTGGCGCCTCGTAATAGCCGGCGGCGTTGAGCGTCAGGTCGGTCGACGCGACGCGCGGGCTTGTCTGAGCGATTGCGGGCGCCGCGCTCGCGAGCAGGGTCGCGATCAGGCAGAATGCGGATTTGGCCGCCATGGTTTTTCCTCTCCGATATCGTCATGCGGCGTTGGATTCGCCTGCTATTCCCGCGACTATAGCGCTAACAATCGCGTACACCACCCGCTGTCGTTGTTCTCATATGGACAGGATAGCGGTATCACCCTAATACTCATACAAGGTTGCAAAGGGCACGCGACGGTTCCGGTTTCGGGACGTCGGAGAACAGCCTGCACGCAGCCGATAGGGAGAAGAGGATGACCGGGCCAACCGTCGATCGTCGTCGTGCGTTGCTTGCATCGATCGCTACCGGCGCGGGGCTGATGCTGCCCGCAATCGGTCGCGCGCGTGCTGCGCCTGGACCCTCCGCATCGCGCACCGGCACCTGCTCGACGCCGCAATCGGCAATTGCGCGGACGCAATACGGTCCGGTCCGCGGCTATGTCTCGGACGGAGTCTACACTTTCAAGGGCGTGCCTTACGGGGCGGATACCGGCGGCGAGAATCGCTGGCTGCCCGCCAAGCCGCCGCAGCGCTGGAGCGAGACGCGCGACACGCTGTCCTACGGTGCGAACTGCCCGCAGACGCTGCATGATTTCAGCGCGGTCGAGCACACGTTCCTCCAGCAATGGACCGACGGGTTTATTGGCGAGGACATGCTGAAGCTGAACGTCTGGACGCCGTCGCTGTCGGGCAAGCGGCCGGTGATGGTGTATTTCCACGGCGGCGGGTTCGCGTTCGGATCGTCGTACGAACTCGCCTCGCATGACGGCGCGCAGATGGCGCGGCATCACGACGTGGTGCAGGTGTCGATCAACCACCGGCTGAACGTACTCGGGTTCCTCGACCTGACCGAGGTCGGCGGCGGCGCGTACGACACGTCGGTCAACGTCAGCATGACCGATTGCGTCGCTGCGCTGCGCTGGGTGCAGGAGAACATCGCGCGGTTCGGCGGCGATCCCGACACGGTGATGATCTATGGCCAGTCGGGCGGCGGATCGAAGGTGACGACGTTGCTCGGCATGGCGACCGGCAAGGGCCTGATCCACCGCGCGGCGGCGCAGTCGGGCGGCGGCGGGTCGCTGCCGACCGCCGAGCAGTCGCGCGATTTCTCGCGGCGCGTGCTGCGCGAACTGAACATCGGGCCGAAGGATCTGGGCGCGCTCCAGCGGATCGCGTGGAAGCCGTTGTTCGAGGCGGGCAACAAGGTCGCGACCGAGATCAATGGTCCGCGCGGGCCAATGGGGCCGTCGCTGACACCGCGCGTGGGCTGGAACCCGACGCTCGACGGCAAGGTGATCGACGTCCGCTCTTACTCGGACGTCGCGCCCGAGGTGTCGCGCGACGTGCCGGTGATGATCGGCAACGTCAGCGAGGAGGGGATGCGCTGGGGCTACAACCCGAGCGAGGCGCAGTGGCGGACCGATCTCACCGCGCAGATGGGGGGCGACAAGGCGGGGCGGCTGATCGCGGCGATGAAGCAGGCGCATCCCGAAAAGGCGGTGCGGACGCTGGCGTACGGCGTGCAAGGCCTGCAGAACCGCAACCGCGTGCAGGACATGGTCCGCCTGAAACACGCGCAGCGCGGCGCGCCCGTCTACCAATATCTGTTCCAGTGGCAGTCGCCGCAACTCGGCGGCGTAGCGGGCGCATGGCATACCGCCGATCTCGCCTTCTGCTTCGACAACACCGCGCTCTGCGACCAGGGCACCGGCAATACGCCCGAAGCGCAGCGCGTCGCGCGGACCATGTCGACCGCGTGGGCGAACTTCGCGCGGACGGGCAATCCGAGCCAGCCGGGCTTGAGCTGGACGCCGACCGATCCGCAGCGCTGCCAGACGATGGTGTTCGATACTACGAGCCGCATGGTCGACGATCCCGAGGGCGCCGCGCGGCGTATCCTGCTGTCGTGAGCGTGGTGTGATGGACAATCTGGGGGAGAAGGCGATGCGTTGGTCGATCGGATTTGGGTTGTTGGCGAGCGCGTTGGCATTGGCAACGCCGGTTCTGGCGCAGGACGCGCGGATGACCGCGACGGCGGCTCCGGCCGAGCCGACCGCGATCCCGCTCAACACCGGCGGCGTGAAGGGGCAGGCCGCGCCCGAAGCTTGGTTCAGCCAGTACGGTGTCGCGATGACGCGCAACGTCACGTCCGCGACGCTGACGCCGTTCCTGCCCGATCCGGCCAAGGCGACCGGGGCGGCGGTGATCGTCGCGCCGGGCGGCGGTTTCCTGATGCTGTCGATGGAGAATGAGGGCTGGCGCGTGGCGAAGGCGCTCGCCGACCGGGGCATCGCGGCGTTCGTGCTGAAATACCGGCTGAAGCCGACTCCGGCGGACATGGGCGGGTTCGAGCAATCGGTCACGGCCATGTTCGCCGGTGCCGTGCAACCGCAGAGGCGGATGAGCCCGGACGAGGCGATCGCCGGGCTCAGCGACCAGATCGCCGATGCACGCGCTGCAATCGCGCTGGTGCGGACGCGCGCGACCGAGTGGAAGGTCGACCCCGCCCGCGTCGGCATGGTCGGCTTTTCGGCGGGGGCGATGACGACGATGGCGACCGCGCTGGCCGCGCCCGACACGCATCTGGCCTTCATCGCGCCGATCTATGGATCGATGGAGTCGGTGAAGGTGCCGGCTGACGCCCCGCCGCTGTTCGCGGTGCTCGCCGCCAACGACCCGCTGTTCGCCAACAAGGGATTCGGCCTGATCGAATCCTGGCAGAAGGCGGGGAAGCCGGTTGAGTTCCACCTTTACCAGGCAGGCGGGCACGGCTTCGGGCTGGGCAAGAAAGGCACGACCAGCACCGGCTGGTTCGAGGATTTCATGCACTGGCTCGACGCCAACGGCATGCTCGTACGGCGATGACACGATGCAGGGGGAGACGGGTATGATGCGCTTCACGAGGGTTCGGGCGATCGGGCTGCGCGCCGCGCCGCTGCTGGCGTTGGGTGCGCTGGCGGGGATGCCGTCCAGTGCGGACGGGCAGGATGCGGCACTGGCACCGGCGACCGGTCTCGCACCGTATTTCCAGCCGGTGACGCAAGGGCCCACGACGCCCGACAGCGACGGTTTCCTGCGTCGCTGGCTGTTGCTCGAGCCGATCGACAAGCCCAACCGCAGCAATACGGGCTTCACCGCCACCTATGTCCGGCAGGCGCTGACCACGCAGTATTTCCCCGGCCAGTTCACGGCGATCCCGCGCGACGGCCAAGTCGTGAAAGCGGCTCAACCGCTACGTTGGCACGCACTCGATTCCGGCGCGTTCGACGTCAAGCTGTTCAGCTTCGCCAAGGGCCTCGGCAAGCCGACCTACGGCGTGATCTTCTGGGCGGTGACGATCGTCGACAGCCCGCGCGAGATGCGCGACGTGCGGCTGGCGGTCGGGTCGAACTCGGCGTCGATCTGGTGGCTGAACGGCAAGGAGACGGCCGGGCTGTTCAACGATCGCCGCATGGTGATGGACGACGTGCTGTCGGACCGCGTGACTCTGCGCAAGGGCCGCAACGTCCTGCGCGGCGCGGTGATCAACGGACCCGGCCTGAGCGACTTCTGCGTACGCTTCGTCGACGAGGCCGGCCGGCCGATCACCGACCTCAAGACCGATGTCCGCTAGCATGGAGACCCTCATGACGCGTCTTGCCGCCGTCGCTCTCGGGCTGTCCGCGATCCTCGCCGCCGGGGCGCCGCCCGCCACCGCGCAGTTGCAGGGGGAGACGTTCATCCACGATCCGTCGACGGTGACCGAGTCCGACGGCAAATACTACACGTTCGGCACGCGCGGCGGTGGGCTGGTCTCCGACGACGGCTGGACATGGCGCAGCGGTCCCGAGCGTCCCGGCGGCGGCGTCGCGCCCGACGTGATCAAGATCGGCGATCGCTATTACGTCGCCTATGCGGTCGGGGGCGGGGGCATGTCCGGCGGGCATGCCAGCCAGGTCAAGATCATGTGGACGCTGTCGCTCGATCCGACATCGCCGCGGTTCGAATATCACGACGTCGGCGTGGTCGCGTCGAGCGACGGGGTGGAGACCGCCGACGCGATCGACCCCGCATTCCTGTACGTCGATGGTCATTTGTGGCTGACCTACGGCACCTATTTCGGGCCGATCCGCATCATCGAACTCGATCCGAAGACCGGCCTACGCGTCGCAGGCAATCAGCCGGTCGACGTCGCGATCGACATGGAAGCCACCGCGATGATGCACCGCGACGGCTGGTATTATTTGCTCGGCACGCACGGGACGTGCTGCGACGGGCCGAATTCGACCTACCATATCCGCGTCGGCCGATCGCGCAGTCCGCTCGGGCCGTATGTCGATCACATGGGGACGCCGCTGCTGCGCGGCGGCGGCAAGCTGGTCGTCAGCGCACGCGGTCGCAATATCGGCCCCGGTCATTTCGGGCTGATCGAACTCGAGGGCGGCGTCGAGAAATTCTCGATGCATTACGAGGCGGACATGGATCGCAGCGGCCGCAGCGTGCTGGGAATAGAGCCGCTCCGCTGGACCGACGGCTGGCCGGTCGCGGGCGAGAACATCGTCCCCGGCACCTATGAAGTCGCCTCCGAACGCAGCGGCTATGCACTCGGCCTCGCCACCGATGTCGTCAGGATCGCGTTCGACCCGCGTCGCGCCTTCATGGCCAAGCCGACCGACCCGGTCAGCCCGATCCCCGACCAGACATTGGCGCAGGGTTCGGCGGGCTGGCCGCAGGGTCGCATCCGCGTCGACCTCGCCGACTATATGAACCGCCCGCACCAATTGTGGACGATCGCACCGGCGGCGGGGGGCGGCGGGTATTTTGGTGCACCCTATTACACGATCACCATCGCCGGGACGACGCGCGTGCTCGCCGCGACCGCGCAGGGCGAGGTCGAGACGGTGCCAGCGTTCACGGGCGCGACCGAGCAGATGTGGCGGATCGATCAGCTGAGCGACGGCACCTACCGCATCATGCCGAAGTCCGTACCGGGTGGCCGCGCAAACCTGGCGCTCGTCGCGATCAGCGCGAGCACCCCGACGCTCGCCGCGTTCGATCCGGTCAGCCCAGCCGGGCGCTGGACCTTCAAGCGGCCGTAGTCGATTTCGGCCGACGTTGACGCCGGCCGAGATTGAACTACTCCTACAAGTATCGAAAAGATGGGCTGCCTCATGGGGGCCGAAAGGGAGAGTATGGACCTGTTCACGCACCGCACTTCACAGTCGGGTTCCGGCCTGACGCGCGCGCTTACCGCGCTGACGTTCGCGCCGCTGATGCTCGCGGGCGCATTTGTCGCGACGCCGTCGGTGGCGCAGGACGCCGCGGCACCGACCGTGACGGCGACGTTGCAGGCGGACAAGCCAGGCGCGGTCGTCCACCGCGACGTGTTCGGGCAGTTCGCCGAGCATCTCGGCCACGGCATCTATGGCGGGATCTGGGTGGGCAAGGGCTCGCGCATCCCCAATGACGGCGGCTATCGTCGCGACGTGCTGGACGCCCTGAAGGCGATCAACGTGCCGATGGTGCGCTGGCCCGGCGGGTGTTTCGGCGACGAATATCATTGGCGTGACGGGATCGGTGCGACCAAGTCGCGCCCGACCAAGGTCAACACCAACTGGGGCGGCGTCAACGAGGACAACGCGTTTGGCACGCACGAATATTTCGGGCTGATGGACCGCCTTGGCGCCAGCACCTACGTCTCCGCCAACGTCGGCAGCGCACCGCCGTCCGAAACCGCGCAATGGGTCGAGTACATGACCGCCGCGAAAGGCACGACCGTGCTGGCCAAGGAGCGCGAGCGCAACGGGCATGCCGCACCGTGGAAGATCCAGTATCTCGGCATCGGCAACGAGCTTTGGGGCTGCGGCGGCAACATGCGCGCCGAATATGCCGCCGACCTGACCAACCGTTATGCGCAGTTCGCCAAGTCCGCGAACGGCCCGATGCTCAAGATCGCGAGTGGCCCGAGCGACTCGAACTACGAGTGGACCGAGGCGATGATGCGGATCGCCGGCAAGAACATCGATGGGCTGGGGCTGCATTACTACACGCGGCCGCGCGACAAGGACTGGAAGGATAAGGGCGCGGCGATCGGCTTTCCCGAGCGCGAATGGGCGACCACCATGTCGCACACGCTGGAGATGGAGGAGTTCATCACCAAGCATTCGGGGATCATGGACAAGTATGATCCGGCCAAGCGCGTGATGCTCGCGGTCGACGAATGGGGCACGTGGTACGATCCGACGCCGGGCAGCAATCCCGGTTTCCTTGAGCAGCAGAATTCGTTGCGCGACGCGGTGGTTGCCGGGCTCAACCTCAACATCTTCGCGCATCATGCCGATCGTGTCCGGATGGCGGCGATCGCGCAGATGGTGAACGTGTTGCAGGCAATGCTGCTCACCGACGGCGCGAAGATGGTGAAGACGCCGACCTATTGGGTGTTCGACCTCTACAAGCCGTGGCAGGGCGCGACGTCGTTGCCGATCCAGGTGACCTCGCCCTGGTATCACAAGGACGAGGTGGCGGTGCCCGCGGTCAGCGCATCTGCGGTGCGCGATGCGGCGGGGCAGGTGCATGTCGCGCTGGTCAACCTCGATCCGAACCGCGCGATGCCGGTGTCGGTATCGCTCGCCGGATTACAGGCGACGCAGGCAAGCGGGCGGATCATCACCGGTACCGCGATGGACGCGCATAACAGCTTCGACGCGCCGGACACGGTCGTGCCGCAGCCGTTCACGGGTGCGCAGGTGACGGGGGGCAATCTGACGCTCACGGTGCCGGCGAAGTCGGTGCTGGTCCTCGATCTCCGCTGATCGGGCGATGGCCGTCGAACCCACGCGTCGCGACATGCTGGAAGGCGCAGCGGCGGTCGCCGTCGCTGCGCTTGCCGGACCCGGCGCTGGACCGGGTCAGGCGTGGGCGGCGGTCCCAGCCGATGGCCCTCGGCTCTGGTACCGGCAGCCGGCGGTCGCCTGGACTGAGGCGTTGCCGGTCGGCAATGGCCGGCTCGGCGCGATGGTGTTCGGCGGGACCGCCAGCGAGCGGTTGCAACTGAACGAGGATACGCTGTGGACCGGGGGGCCGTATGATCCGGTCAACCCGGCGGCGCACGCGGCGCTGCCCGAGGTGCGGCGGTTGATCGACGCGGGCAAGTTCGCCGAGGCGCAGGCGCTCGCCAATGCGCAGGTCATGGGCCTGCCCAAGACTCAGATGGCGTACCAGCCGGTCGGCGACCTGATGCTGGAGATGCCCGGCGGGTCGGGGGCTGTCGGCGACTATGTCCGGCAGCTCGATCTCGATGCGGCGGTCGCGACCACCAGTTTCACGATGGGCGGCACGCGGTTTCGGCGCGATGTGTTCGCGTCGCCCGAGGATCAGGTGATCGCGGTGCACCTTGTTGGCGATCGGCCGTTCGACCTACTGGTGGGCCTCCAGTCGCCGCAGCTTGGCGCGAGCGTCTCGATCGACGGCGCGACGGTGACGCTGGCCGGGCATAATGGCGAACGTGCGGGGATTGCGGGGCGGTTGCGGTTCGCGGCGCGCGCGCGCGTTTCGACGGTGGGCGGTGTCGTCTCGAAAGATGGCAACCGGGTTCGCATCACGGGAGCACGCGCGGTCACGGTGCTGGTGGCGATGGCGACGAGTTATCGCCGGTTCGACGATGTGAGCGGCAACCCGGAAGCGGCGACGCTCGCCACGCTCGATCGTGCCAGCCTTCGCGGTATTGAGCGGATCCGCGCAGAAATGAGTGCCGCGCACCGTGCGCTGTTCCGTCGCGTGACACTCGATCTCGGACGCACTGCGGCGGCGGACAAGCCGACCGACGAGCGCGTCCGCGCCAACCGTGCCGACGATGATCCGGCACTGGCGACGCTGTATTTCGACTATGGCCGCTATCTGCTGATCGCGTCGTCGCGACCGGGGACGCAGCCGGCGAACTTGCAGGGTATCTGGAACGACGCGATCAAGCCGCCGTGGGAATCCAAATACACCGTCAATATCAACACCGAGATGAACTATTGGCCGGCGGAAGTGACCGCGCTGGCCGAGTGCACCGCGCCGCTGGTGCAGATGGTGCGCGAACTGGCGATCACGGGTGAGCGCACGGCGCGGACGATGTATGGTGCACGTGGGTGGATGTGTCATCACAACACCGATCTGTGGCGCGCGACGGCGCCGATCGACGGGGCGCAATGGGGGCTGTGGCCGACCGGTGGCGCTTGGCTGTGCACGCATCTGTGGGATCGCTACGATTACGGGCGCGACCTTGCCTATCTGCGCTCGGTCTATCCGCTGATGCGCGGGGCGGCGTTGTTCTTCCTCGATACGTTGCAGACCGATCCGGCGACCGGCGCGCTGGTGACCAATCCGTCGCTGTCGCCCGAGAACATCCACCCAGCGGGCGCATCGATCTGCGCGGGGCCGGCGATGGACATGCAGATCCTGCGCGATCTGTTCGACCAGGTCGGGCAGGCGGCGGCATTGCTCAAGATCGATGCGCCGTTTGCGACGGAGGTGGCGGCGGCGCGCGCGCGGCTCGCACCCGATCATATCGGCGCGGAGGGTCAGCTTCAGGAGTGGCAGCGCGACTGGGACGCCGCCGCGCCCGAGCCTCATCACCGCCATGTCTCGCATCTTTACGGGCTGTTCCCGAGCGACCAGATCGATCTCGACCGCACGCCTGCGCTGGCACAGGCGGCGCGGCGGTCGCTGGAACTGCGGGGCGACGAGTCGACCGGCTGGGCGACCGCGTGGCGTGCGAACCTGTGGGCGCGGCTGCGCGATGGCGATCACGCGCACCGTATCCTCGCCTTCCTGCTGGGCCCCGAGCGGACCTATCCCAATCTGTTCGACGCGCATCCGCCGTTCCAGATCGACGGCAATTTCGGCGGCACGCGGGCGATGGCGGAAATGCTGATGCAGAGTCGGGGCGACGAAATCTTGTTGCTGCCCGCGCTACCGGGGGCGTGGCCTGCGGGGTCAGTGACTGGGCTGCGCGCGCGCGGACGGTGTTCGGTCGACCTGCGTTGGCAGGGCGGCGAACTGGTCGAGGCGGTGGTTCGTGGCGAGATGTCGGGGCGTCGCGTGATCCGGCTCGGCGCGCGGGGGGGCGAGGTCGTGCTGAGCCCGGGGAAAGCGGTGAGACTTCGCGGCACCGGCCTCGCACGCGCGTGAACAACAAAAGGGGATGTCCGTGAACAAGCTTCTCGTTGCACTCGGCACTGCGTTGATGCTGTCGACCGGTTCCGCTTCGGCGCAGGTCAAGACGCCCGGACCGCCGCCGGTTGCCGGTGCTAAGCCGGTGACGATCGAGCGGATCACCGTCCACTCGCCCGCGATCGAGGGCAATCTCGAAGGCGAGAGCCCGGACCGCGCAGTGCTGGTGGTGCTGCCGCCGAGCTATCGCGCCAACCCGACGCGGCGCTATCCCGTCGTGTACGCGTTCCACGGCTATTCGATCGGCGCGGAGCAGTGGATCGGCGAGATCCACGTGCCGCAGACGATCGAGGGCGCGTTCGCGAAGGGCGCGCGTGAGATGATCGTCGTGATCCCCGACAGCAAGACCGCGCATAACGGGTCCTTCTATTCGAGTTCGGTCACGGTCGGCGATTTCGAGACGTTCGTCGCGCGCGACTTGGTCGGCTATGTCGACGGCCATTACCGGACGATCGCGGACCGTCGCAGCCGCGGGCTCGCGGGACATTCGATGGGCGGCTACGGCACCGCGCGGATCGGCATGAAGCACGCGGACGTGTTCGGCGCGCTCTACATGATGAGCCCGTGCTGCCTGTCGACGCGCGCGCTCGGCACACCCGATACGGCGACCGAGACGGCGATCCGCGCGCTGCGTTCGCCCGCGGACAGCGCGACCCTGTCATGGGGGCAGCGCGCGCAACTCGCGACCGCCGCGGCCTGGTCGCCCAACCCCAAGGCGCCGCCACTGTATCTCGATCTGCCGGTCAAGGACGGCGTGCCGCAACCCGACGTGCTGGCGCGCTGGGCGGCCAATGCGCCGCTGGCGATGCTCGACCAATATGCCGGCAATCTCCGGCGCTATGCAGCGATCGGGATCGACGTCGGCGACCGCGACGGGCTGAAGGACGATGCCGGCAAGCTCCACGCCGCGCTCGACAGCTACGGGATCCCGAACAGCTTCGAGGTGTATCCGGGCGATCATACCAGCGGCGTCGCCGGCCGCGTGCAGGACACGATGATGCCGTTCTTCTCGCGCGCGCTGGCGTTCGGCAAATGAGGGTCGCGGTGGCGGTCGCGCTGGGGCTGCTGGCGACGGCTGCGTCGGCGCAGGTGTGGCGATCGGACCAGGGCGACGGGAGCTTCCGCAATCCGGTGCTGTTCGCGGATTATCCCGATCCCGACATCATCCGGGTCGGCAGCGACTATTATTTCGCGACGACGACGTTCGCGAATACGCCCGGCATCACGATCCTGCACAGCCGCGATCTGATCAACTGGACGCTCGCGTCGCACCTCGTCGATCGGCTGGAGGGCACGCCCGAATACGATCTGAAGGGCGGCAACGCGTACCGGCACGGGCTGTATGCGTCGTCCTTACGCTACCACGCCGGCACCTATTATCTCGCCAATACGCCGGTCGGGCAGAAGACGCGGATCTGGTACGCGAAGGACGTGCGCGGGCCGTGGCGCTATCACGAACTGGAGCGCGAGGCGTTCGATCCGGGGCTGTTCATCGAGCCGGACGGGCGCGCGTATCTTGCGACCGCGAGCACCGCGGACGGCACGATCGCGCTGCTGACACTCGACAAGCAACTAGCGCACGTCACCGCGTCGCAGAAAGTGCATTACATCAAGGGCGCGGAGGGATCGAAGATCATCCGGCGCGGTACGTATTATTACCTCTTCAACGCGCTGCCGCCGCGGCTGGGGCTGACCGTGTCGCGGTCGCGCAGCCTGTTCGGACCGTGGGAAACGCGCGACCAGATCGACGACAAGACGGGTGGGCATCAAGGCGCTTTGGTCGACCTGCCCGATGGCCGCTGGTTCGGCTTCGTGATGGAGGATAGCGGCGCGATTGGGCGGATGACGAACCTCAGCCCGGTGTTCTGGCAGGACGACTGGCCGGTATGGGGGACGCGCGAGGCGCCCGGTCGCGTGCCGCGGCGTGCCGCCAAACCGATCCTGGGTGGGGCGTTCGCGGAGCCGGCGACGTCGGACGATTTCGGTAAACCGACGCTCGGGTTGCAGTGGCAGTGGAACCACAATCCCGAGCCTTCGCGCTGGTCGTTGAGCGAGCGGCCGGGTTGGTTGCGGCTGAAGCCGACGGTCGCGACCGGGTTCTGGAGCGCGCGCAATACGCTGGTGCAGAAGGGGCAGGGGCCGGCGAGCCGGGCCGAGGTGAAGCTCGACATCCGCCATCTGGCACCGGGCGATCGCTGCGGGTTCGGGACGTTCGGGCAGTTCAGTGGGAATATCACGGTGCAGGGCGCGGCGGTGGGCAAGGCCACGCTGGCGATGGAGGTGACCGAAGACACGGTCGCCGGTGCCCGGAGCGAGGTTCGCGCCACCGCGCCGTTGCCGCGGACCGAGGCGCTGTGGTTGCGGACCGACATGGACTTCACGACCGACCGGGCGCGCGTGGCGTATAGTGTGGACGGGCGGCGCTGGACCGGGCTGGGCGGCGACTTTCCGCTCGCGTTCGCGTGGCGGACGGGGACGTTCCAGGGCGAGCAGCTCGCGGTGTTCTGCTACGCGCCGACGGGGAGTTTGGGGTGGCTGGACGTCGACCGGTTCACGCTGTCGGCGTTGCCGCCGGGCAAGCCGGAGCGGGTGCGTTAGGACTAAGCGACCAACGTAGCGACCACGCCAACCCTCCGTCATCCTGACGAAAGTCAGGATCCAGAGTAACGGACGCGAACTCGTGGCTCTGGATCCTGCCTTTCGTCAGGATGATGGGTGGGGTTTGGTTCGGGTTCAAGACCCGAACCCGAAACCAGTCGCCTATTTCAACAACGCAGCGTCCGCCCATGTCGCAGGTTGCGGCGCCCCGGCATTCGCCGCACCGCTCCCCCGCGCCACCAGTTCGACAATCCGTACACCCGTCACCTTCGCCTCGAGCGGGACCGCTGCCTCACCAAACCCCATCGGCCGGGACTTGGCCAGCAGGCGACCATCGCCCCAGACCTCGAACACCGTCGTGCCCGAACGCGGCTGGCCGGAATCGTTGATGCCGACCTTGGCGGCGAACCGCGCATAGCCCTGGTTGCGCACTTCGAGGCGGGAGTTTGCGAGCACGCCGATCCCCGTGTCGAAGTCGGTGCCGGCCACGCGCAACAGCTTGCCGTATGGCGCGCGGTCGGATTCGGCGCCGCCCCAGCCGCCATATTGCGGGTGCTCGCCGCCGCCGCGGGTGCCCGTCCACGGCGTGATCGACTGGTAGATCGTCGGATCCGGCTGCGGCACGACCACGCCATCGGTTGCCGGATTGACGCGGCCGGTCTGCTCGGAAAGGTATAGCCCGCCCGGCAACCGCCGCGTGCCGGTCGCGCGGAAAATCAGTGTCTCGTGCGGCGCGAGCGTCACCGCGATCTCCTTGCGGAAGCTCTGCTCCTTCTTGGTCCAGAGGTCCTTCAGGCGCACGTCGGCGGTCGGCAGCATCTTGAGTTGTTCGGCGGTCAGCACCGCCTTGGCAGGCGAGGCGGTACGGTTGAACAATGCGACGCCCTTGCTGCCGTCCGCGAGCGTCTTGACGAAGGTCTGCACCTCCGACGAGTCATAGGCGAGCACCGCCTGGTTGCCCGCCGAATCCTGGTTCAGCGCAACGATATCCGCGTTGCCGAAGATCGCGAGCAGGTCCGGCGTAAGCTTGCGCAAGTCGTAGCCGATGATCAGCGGCGCGTTGAGCATCGCCCACAATGCGAAGTGCGAGCGCGCCTCCGCGCTGTGTGCCGCGTCGAAATCGCCGGTGCCGACGAACAGCATGTCGGGGTCGTTCCACGATCCCGGATGCGCGTAGAGCGCGCGGTGCGTGACGGTGTCGAGGTTGGTGAGCATCCGCGGCCAGACCGGCTGGATGTCGTCGCTGGTGCGCGAGGTGTTGCCGACGTCCTTGCCCCACGCGCGCACGTCGCCCGCGCCCCACAGGCATAGCGAATACACGTACGCGCGGTCGCCGGCGTGCGTGTGCAGCGCGGTGTGGACCTGTTCGTAGAGGCCGCGGATACCGGCGATGTCCGTTCCACCAAGCGACTGCATGTCGACGAGTGGTGTGAGGGCGCGGTACAGGCCGGACTTCACGCGCGGTGCGTCCACGGGCAGGCCGCGCGCGCCGCAGCCGTCGACCTTCAGGAAATCGAAGTTCCATTCCGCGAAGAACAGTCGGATGTCCTGGTCGACATGACCGTACAGCCCGACCTCGCGCTCGGCGACGCTGCCCTCGGGCTGGTTCTTGAAATCGGGGGTGTAGATCTGGCCGCAGCTGTTGCGGCCGATGTCCGAATAGATGCCGACCTTGAGGCCCATCGCGTGGAGCCGGTCGGTAAACGGGCGGAAGCTCGTGTCTGCACCGGTCGCGGCGGACGGGAAGTGGCTGGTGCGGATCAGCAGCCGGCCGTCGGGTTGGCGACGCTTCAGCCACCAGCCATCGTCGATATTGACGTAGCGATAGCCGATGTCGCGCAACTTGGTGTCGATCAGCGCCTGCGCCGAGGCGAGCACCTTTTCCTCGTCGACGTCGCTGTTGAAGGCGTTCCACGAACTCCAGCCCATCGGCGGCACGGCTGCGGAGCCATCGGTATTGGCGCTCCATTTTCCGGTCGGGGTCAGCGGATCCGCCAGTGCCGCGATCGGCGTGCAGAGCGCGACCAGCGCGGTGCCGAGCGTCGCGAGTGTCCGTACGCGGCTCACTTCGGCAGCTCCGCCGACTGGCGCGCCGTGAAGCTGGCCGTCTGCCCCGCGACACCCGTGCCGGGCTGCCCCGCGCCCACCGTCACGCGGTAGGTGCCGGCAGCGACCGAACGTGCACCGTCCAGCGCGACCGAACTCAGATCGCGCGGCGACAGGTCGAACGTCAGGCTGCGTGCTTCACCGGGGCGGAGTGCGACGCGCTGGAACCCGCGCAGCGCGATCCGCGGGGTGCCAGGCCGATCGGGAAAGTCGAGATAGAGTTGCGCGACCTCCTCGCCGGGTCGATCGCCCTGGTTGGTCAGTCGCGTGGTGACGCGCAGGCCGTTCTCGGCGCCGCCGCGTACGGGCGTGACGGTCAGCGGTGCATAGCCAAACTTCGTGTAGCTGAGCCCGTGGCCGAACGGATAGACCGGCGTGCCCGCGAAATAGCGATAGGTGCGGCCCTTCATCGCGTAATCGCCGAACGGCGGCAGGTCGCCGACGCTGCGATAGAAGGTGAGCGGCAGGCGGCCCGACGGGTTGGTGCGGCCGGTCAGGATGTTGGCCGCGGCGGTGCCGCCGGTCTCGCCCGGATACCAGGCCTCCAGCACCGCGGCGGCATTGTCCTTCGCCCAGGCGAGGTTGATCGGGCTGCCGTTCATCGTGACGAGCACGATCGGCTTGCCGGTGGCCTTGGCCTGTTCGAGCATCGCGATCTGGTCCGCGGGCAGGTCGAGCGTGGTCTTGTCGCCACCCGAGAAGCCCGGCACCGTCACGCCGGTTTCCTCGGCCTCCAGGTCGGAGGTGAGGCCGACCACCGCGACCAGCACGTCGGCGCCAGCGGCCGCGCGACGAAGCTCGGCGGACGGCGCATCCGACACGCGCTTCCAAACCAGGTCGATCCCGCTGCCCTCCGCGCGGATCGCATAGCGCTTGCCGCCTTCGAGTTTCAGCGTCGTCATGCCGGGCAGGTCGTTCCAGCGTGCCTTGCGCCGGTCGGAGATCATCTTGTTGTCGAGCGTCAGCGTGCCGCCCGATCCCGACAGGCCGACGCGGTAGGTGCCGCTTTCCGGGGGCACAAGGAAGCCGGTCCATTCGGTACGGTGGACGTCGGTGACGCGTGCGAGATCGAGGTTGCGATCGCCGACGTCCGGCTCGATGCGCGTTACTACCGGCTGCGCCTGGTACTTGGCGGCGGCGACGAGTTTCTCGCGCGCGCCGCGGGCGTATTGCGCGGGCATCGGCGTCGTCGGATTATAGTAGCGCGCGAGCAGGCCGGGCTTGCCGTCGGGCGTGAGCAGCGCGGATGTCGGCACGCGGTCGCCGTCCGTGACGGACTCGCCGAACGGCACGAGCGTGACCTGGCTTGTACCGAGCGCGGTCTTCAGCCCCTCCAGCACCGATATCGGCTGGCCCGACAGCGGCGACGAATAATTGCCGCGGAGTACGCGCGTCGCATCGCCGAGCGGGCCGATCACGGCGAGCTTCACGCCTGGCTTGAGCGGCAGGATGCCGTCGTTCTTCAGCAGCACCATCGACCGTTCGGCCGCAGCCAGCGCCAGTCGCCGATGCTCGGGGGCGCCGACGACGCTGGTCGGCAACGCCTTGGGGGCGCCGGCAAGTCCGAGCAGGTCGCCGTTGCGATACCGCGCGGTGAACAGGCGGACGAGGCTCTGGTCGACGTCCGCCTCGGTGATCAGGTCGCGGTTCAGAGCCTCGCGGTACCGGGTCTCCAAGCCCGCGGTGTCGCCCAGCGTCTCGCCGTTGCACTCGTTGTCGACGCCCGCGCGCATCGCGGCGGCGACCGCGGCGGCGCTGTCGGGCGCGTATTTATGGTTGTCGGCGATGTCCTTCACCGCGTCGCAATCGGACACGACATAGCCCTTGAAGCCCCACGCACCGCGCAAATGCTCCTTGAGCAACAGGTCGCTGGCGCAGGCCGGCTGGCCGTCGATGCGGTTGTACGCGCACATCACCGAGCCTGCATGCCCGTCGACCAAGGCGGCGCGGAAGGCGGGGAGGTAGGTGTCCTCCAGGTCGTGCGCGGAGATGTAGACGTTGGCCTGGTGGCGCGTGCCCTCGGGGCCGCTGTGGACCGCGAAGTGCTTGGGCGTGGCAATCACCTGCGGGCGATCGGGGTTGGGGCCCTGCATTCCGGTCACGAACGCGACGCCCATCGTCGCGGTCAGGAACGGATCCTCGCCATACGTCTCCTGCCCGCGGCCCCAGCGCGGATCGCGGAAGATGTTGATGTTGGGCGACCATGTGTCGAGCCCGGTGCCGATATGCCCGTTCCTGCCGGTCTCGCGACCGAGCGTGTGCAGCCCGCGCACCTCCTCGCTGATCGCACTCGCGACGTCGTGGACGATTGGCGCGTCGAAGCTTGCGGCGAGGCCGATCGGTTCGGGAAAGTTGGTGGTCGCGAGCGGCCCAAGCGCGCCGTGCAGCGACTCGGTCCACCAATTATACGCGGGCACGCCGAGCCGCGGGATGGCGGGCGCGACGTTGAGCAACTGCGGCAGTTTCTCGTCGAGCGTCATCCGCGACACCATCGTCCGCGCCATCTGCTCGGCGGGGTCGGGCGTCGTCCGCAGGCTCGGCGCGGCGGTCGGCTCGCGCGCGATCGCCGGGGAGAATGCGAGCGCGAGCCCGGCCGTCGCCAGGGCTTTCGCCTTCATGGTCATGCGCATCGTCAGTCTCTCCCGTTGCGGCGCGCGTTGGCGGCCGTTCTTGTTCTTCGCACCCGTTCGGGGTTTATCGCGCCGGCAGGACCGGCACTTCGAACGTGCCGACGGGCAGCGGTGCGTCGTCGGCAAGGTTGGTCGCCGGGGCGTCCGCCCAGGCATAGCGGACGCGTGTGACGGGTTGGCCATCGCCGGGCAGCGTCACCTCGGACCCCGCGACCTTGCCCGGAGCGTAGCGACAAGTGCCGACCGCGGCGCCGCACAGTTCGAAGCCGATCGCCTGCGCGGCACTGCGGGCATGCAGCGCGCCCGTCACGCCGCTGAACCGCACCGTGACGCCGCCATCCGCCGAGCGCTTTGCATCGGCGACGGCAGGGCCGGACGGCGCGATCTTCTCGCCGTAGACTGCGACGCGCATCACACGCGCGAGCCTTTGCCCGACCTCGTGCTTCTCGCCGGGATGGATGTCGAGCGCATCGCCGAGGTCGAGCGCGACGGCGATGCCGGCATGCGGGTCCGCCGCCGCCACGCGTCGCTGCGCATCGCGGACGTCGCCCCAGCCGCTCTCGCCCGGCGCGATCGCCGGGCTGCCGTAATTGGCGAGCTGGACGATGCCGAACCCGGTCTCGGGCGTGCCGAAACGGTGACGCCAGTCGGCGATCAACGCGGTCATCCGGCGGTCGTAACCGGGGATGCCGGTGTCGGACTCGCCCTGGTACCAGGCCATCCCGGCGAACTTCGTAGCACCGAGCGGCGCGATCATCGCGTTGTAGAGCGTGCCTGCGCCGTTGATGTCGTCCCACGGCACGCGCGGTGCGGCGCCTGCGAGCCGCTTGGCGATCGCATAGCGCCAGCCGGTGCCGAGCGGCACGCTGCTCCCGTCGGCGAACGACAGTCGCATCGAGTCCGCGGGGCCGGTCATCCCGCCATAGGCATAGACGTCGTCGTCGTTGACGGTGATGACGTTGCGCCCGGCCTTCAAGCTACCGGCGGCCAGCGCGTAGACGCGCGATTGCGACGCGAGGCTACTGCCACCGACGCCCACGCCGTTGACCCAGGTGCGGTCCGCGTCGTCGACCATGCCCAGCACCAACGTCGCCGGGCCGCGTGCCTGCTCGGCGCTCAGCTGGACCTCGTGCTGATACCAGATCATGCCGTTGTAATCGGCGAGTGGGGGCACGCCCCAGGTCTCGAAATTGGTCATCGCGGGCACCGGATGCCAGTCGAGCGCGGCATCCGGCTGCCACGGCTCGCGGCCAGCGGCGTCGCCCGAGCCGTCGCGCCACCAGCTTTCCCAGATCGTCGACGCCTGCCGGTTGGCGGCGGCGGGATCGCGGGCATAGAGCGCGAGCAGATCGGCGGGGGCGCCGAGCCCGGCCTGGCGCAGCGCGGAGTCGCTCATCCACGCGCTGATCCGCGACCCGCCCCAGCTCGAATGCACCGCGCCGATCGGTACGCCCGACGTACGGCGCAGCGCCTGGACCATGTAGAAACACGCGGCCGAGAAGCTGGGTGCCGTGGTCGGACCGGACACCGTCCACGTCGGCTGTTGGGCAAACCGCGCGACCGGTGCGGCGGCGGAGACCTTGGCGATCGTCAGCAGGCGTAGCTTGTCATCGACCTCCGGATGCGCGTCGGGGAACAGGCCCTGTCCCTGCTCGACGCGGAGTTCCATGTTGCTCTGGCCCGAACACAGGAAAACGTCGCCGACCAGGATATCGCGCAGGACGGCCGCACCGCTCGGCGCCGCGATCGTCAGGTCGTACGGACCGCCGGCGGGGAGGGCGGGCAGGCTCGCCGAAAAGCTGCCATCGCGCGCGGCCTTGGCGGTGACGCTGCGCCCCGCCAGCGTGATCATCACGGTTTCACCGGCTGCGGCCTGCCCGGTCAGGACGATGGGCTGCCCGCGTTGGATCACCGCATGATCGCCCATGACGCCATCGAGGCGCGGCGATGCCGACGCAGCGGTCGCACCGATGGTTAGGATCGCGCCGATGGCCAGGCACGCTGTGACGGTCCGCATACTATTCCCCTGACGGCTAGATCGGCTGGAGGCCGTGGCGCTTGATACGGTCGATGAGATCGCGGTGGCCGGGCAGGCTGCTCACCAGCCGCTGCGTCTGCACCTCGTTGTCGTGCCGCGCGCGCCGAGCCAGCGCGACATCGTCGTCGATCGACCCCGGCATCACCGCGGTTCGCGCGCCCATGCCGTACAACACATATTGATAGCTCGCCGACGGGAAGACCTCCTCGGCGCGATCGAATTCGTCATGGATCCAGGGCGACTGGAACCGCCACAGCTCCATCAGGCCCGCCAGCCGGTCGGGGATCGACTCCGGCCGGACGTTGTCACGCCAGAACTCGGTGTCGGTCCGCTTAGTCAGCGCATAATGCAGCTTGAGGAAGTCGATGATCCGGCCCCAGCGATAATGCGCCGTGTCGTTGAAGCGGTGCGAGACGACGTCCATCACTTCGCGACACGCGGGCATCTGCTCGGCGATCATCTTCGCGGACAGCTCGATCAGGACGATCGCGGATGCCTCCAGCGGTTCGAGAAACCCCGCGGCGAGCCCGACCGCGACGCAGTTGCGCACCCAGAATTGCTCGCGGTGGCCGGCACGGATCGCCAGCCGGCGCGCGGTCAGGTCGCGCGCGGCGGGGCCGATATAATCGCGCAATTCCTGCTCGGCGGCGTCCGCGCTGATGTGGCTGCTCGAGAAGACATGGCCGACCCCGCGTCGCGTCGGCAGGCCGATATCCCAGATCCAGCCGGCCGACTGCGCGGTCGAGATCGTGTGGCTCGCGATCGGCGCGTCGGGCACGTCATAGGGCACCTGCATCGCCAGCGCGGTGTCGCAAAACAATATGTCGGTGCAGCTGCGGAACGGCACCTTCATCGCGCCGCCGATCAGCAGCGCGGCAAAGCCGGTGCAATCGATGAACAGGTCGCCCGCGATCGATATGCCCTGTTCGGTATCGAGGTTGGCGATGTCGCCGCTCTCGTCGAGATGCACCTCGGTGACGTCGGCCTTCACATGGCGGACGCCGAGCGTGTCGCAGCAATGCCGCTGAAGGAAATGCGAGAACTTGCCCGCGTCGAGGTGATACGCGTAGTTCGCATGGCCGTCATATTCGGGCGTCGCGATCGTCTTGGGGCCGAGCCCTTCGTCGCAGATCCGGCCCTGCGGCGTGACCGTATCGCAGAACGTCGCACTGCCCTCGTCCGCGAGCCAGTGCGGTGCGAGGTTCACCTGGCCGAAGTGCTGCGGGAGCATCAGCGGGTGATAATAGCCGTCGTCCGGCGCACCGGTGGTCCAGCGATTGAACCGGGCGCCCTGCTTGAACGACGCGTCGCACTGCCGAAACAACTCGGTTTCCGACAAGCCCATCTTCTTGAGCGTCGAACGCAGCGTCGGCCACGTCCCTTCGCCGACGCCGATCGTCGGCACGTTGGGCGATTCGACCAAAGTGACGGTGAAGCCATGCTGGCGCCGCGCCTGGTGCTTGGCCGCGATCACGCCCGCGGTCAGCCACCCTGCGGTGCCGCCGCCGACGATAACGATGTTCTGAATTTCGTGCATGGTGCAGCGTAATCGAAAAAAGGCGGAGCACGAACAGGTCGTGCTCCGCCAGTGGGAGGGGGATCAGAAGTGGAAGCGGACGCCCGCGGTGTAGCGGCGGCCGTAGTCGAACACGTCGAGCAACTGGTTGTCGTAGCGCCCGTGCGTGCTCTGCTGGTTGTTGTTGACGTTCAACGCTTCGGCGAAGACGCTGAACTGCCTGTTGATGTCGTAGCTTGTCGACAGATCAACCTGGAAGCTCTGGTCGACGAAGGTCGGCTCGGACCCGAACGAACCGGTATTCTGGTTCTGGCCGAACGCCAGGAGATACTGGTCACGCCAGTTGAGTGCGGTGCGGAACTGGAACCCGTTCTTTTCGTAGAAGCCGACGAAGTTTGCCGAGTTTGCCAACCCGGTAACCGCGAAGCCGGTCTGCGAGATGTTCTTGTCGTCATACGGCCGGTTGGTGTTGACGAAGGTCGCGTTGGCTTGGAACCCGAAGCCCGAGGTGCCGAACACCTGCTGCCAGGCAAGCTCGATGCCGCGGACGGTGGCATCCGGTCCGTTTACCTGCTGCGTGACGGCGAAGCTCGCCAAGGTGCCCGTCGTCGGATCGATCAAGCCGTTGATCGACTGTCGCGTCACGCCGCCAACCACGAAATTGCTGACGTTCTTCAGGAAGAACCCGACCGAGAGATATGAGTTGCGCTGATAATACCATTCGGCCCCGACGTCGAAATTGTCGGCGAGATACGGACGCAGGTTCGGATTGCCGCCGCTGGCCGACAAGGCGCCGATGCGTTGACCATTGCCGACATTGAGCACCGGGTTCAGCAGATTCAACGACGGACGGGTCAGCGTGCGCGAGGCGTCGAAGCGAAGGATCAGGTTGTTGGCGAGTTCCAGCTTCGCATCCATGCTGGGCAGCAGATACGAATATGAGCTGTTGCTCCTGACGTCCTGCACATTCGTGTAGGTCGGGATGCTGAGCAGCGTCCGGTCCGCCGTGCTGGTGACGAGCGCGGTGGGCAAGCGGCCCTGTCCGACCGATGCCAGATTGGTGTTCTCGTTACGCACGCCTGCGTTGAACGTGAACGGCAGGCTGCCGATCTCGGTCTTGAAGTTCACGCTGAAGTACAGCGACCAGGTCCGCTCTCGAACCCGCGCGATGCTCCCGGGATCGACCGCTTCGTCGAACGCACCCGTGAAGCCGGTCACGTTGGCATAATTGAACCCCGGCACGTTCTGTGCCTGCGGATTACCCAAGCTGGACAGGAAGTTTTGATAGGCGATCGGGCTGAACACGAACACCGATGGCGGCAGACTGCCGTTGAAGCCCGGGATGAAGTTGTTGAGGCTGATTGATCCCTGATACAAGTTGGCGGGCAGTGGCGAGATACCGGATGTTCCGCGGGAGGGCCCGCCGTAACCGGCATAGGCCTGCCAGAAATTGTTCGTGAAGGTGCTCGTATTGCGGAAGTTGAACGTGTCCTGATAATATTGGCCACCGGCCTTGATCGTCAGGTCATCCTGCTTCCAGGTGGCATTGCCGCGGAACTGCGCGAGTTCGTCGGTATTGCGTTGCGTCTGATTGACCGCGACGTGCGAGCCGATCAGCGACTGGTCCGCCCAGCGTGCGCCATCACCGGCGGGACCAAAGTTGCTGATCGTTGGGAAAGCGTCGCTGCTTTTGCCATCGACGGTGAAGCGCAGGACGTTACCGAGGGCGTTGCCATAGCCGATGTCGCCATTCTGGCTGCCGATTACGTTGCCGGGGTTCCGCCAACTCTTCGCATAGGAACCGTCTGCCTCCAGCGTGAGGTTTTCGGTTACATCGTATTTGACGTTCAGCCCGGTCTGGTTGGTCTGAAGGATTTCCGTGTTGCGCGCGGCAGTGAAGTCGGTTGGCGTGCCGGTCTGGGTAAAATCTACCGCGGTCCCGTTCTTGTCGAGCGTCACGTTGCGCAAGTCGCCCTGGTTGAACCAGACGCCGAACGCGTAGTTGTTCTGAGTAATTTCCTGACGCGAGAAATTATTGTCGAGCGTTACCATCAGGTCGTCGGTCGGATGATATTGGAATGCGACGCGCGCATCGACACGCTCATCTTTGACGCGCTGCTGTTCGGCGCCATATTGCTGCGGGAACCAGCCTGGCAGGTTCTGCCGGTTGTTCGGATTGGCATAGCCTGCCGACGCAGTGTCGCTGGTCGGGGCGCACGCCCCGGTGCTGCCCGCGAGCTGGCACGGCGCAAAGTTACCGCCCGGCCAACCGGACACGTACACGCGGTTGGTATCGGTCTTACGCTGCGTGTAGATCACGTCCGCCAAGACGCCGAACGTTTCGTCCTTGTTCGTGCTGCTGATCAGGAGACCAGCGGTCGGTGCGATCTTGCCCGAGCGGTCCTGGATCGAACCAGAACCAGATGCGGCAAGGCGGAAGCCGGGATGATCGAACGGCTTCGGGAACTGGATGTCCACGGTCGCACCGATCGAACTCGATGACAGAGTGACGTCGGGCGTCTTGAGAACACTGAGTTGGCCGATGAAGTCGACGCCGACGGTGCTGAAGTCGATCTGGCGACCGCCGGTTGCGGTCGAGATACGACGACCATCATACAGCGTCGTGTTAAAGTCGTTGCCAAAGCCGCGCACGGCAATGCCCGTGGGTTCACCGCGCGAGCCGGAGCGCTGGATCGTCACGCCAGGCAGGCGCTGCAAGGCGGCCGCGACGTTGGAGTCCGGGAACTTGCCGATGTCCTCGGCCGAGATGACGTCGACGATGCCCGACGAGGTGCGCTTCAGGTCGAGGTTGCGCTGGAGCGATCCGCGCAGGCCGGTGACGATGATGTCGTCGCTCTGCGGGGCGCTGCCCTGCACCGTGTTACCCTGCGACGCGTCTGGCGCGGTCGCTGCGTCCTGCGGCTGTCCGGCTTCCGACGCGGGCGTGGTGTTCGCGGACGTCGGCACGGCTGGCTGCGGCGCGGACGGCTGCGTGGTCGTGCTGTTCTGAAGATTGCCCCGATCCTGCGCCATTGCCGGGATCGACCACATCATCGCCAGTACGCTGGTCGCGCAGGCGAGTGCGCTCGATGGGTGGGCCAGTCCTCGAAAGCCGAAAGCGCGCGTAGTGGTGGTCACGGTCAAACATCCCCTCATGCGGCGCCGCACCGCCCTTCTTGTGAGAGGCGTCCACGACAAAGTTACTTCGACGATCGAATCATGCGCGTTTCCGCCCCGTCTCGATCATCTACGGTAGCGCTCACAATACTCAGGCTAACAATCAATGCAAGCATTTGTATGAGTGGTCGCGGTGAGGCTTTGCAACCGGGGCGCCATGTGCGATCTCTCGGGCAAGAAGACTGTACGGAGAGAGATGGATGCCGATCTGGGAGATGCTGAGCCATGCGCAGCACGCGGCGTTGCGCGTATCGCGCGCGCACGATGGCGAGCGGCAATTCGCGCAGATCGTCGCGGACGAATTTCTCCAGGCTGCTCCGTATTATGCGATTTTGTTCACGAAACACCCGGAGACCGGCGCCTTCTACGCAGGCGTCGTGATGGGCCTGGAGCCGGGCCGCAACCTGATGGCGGTCAAGGGGGCGTTGCCCGACTACCGGCCCGCCGACCTCGAACGCCAAGGCTTCTACATCACCGACGAGCAACTGGTCGTCGACCGCGAGCACGGTGTCTTTGCGGAGCCGGACGGCCAGCTTTTGTTCGACATGAACGGTGAGGCAGCGCTACCACTCAAGCGTATCCAGCAGGCCTTGCACGTCCTCCAGTCGGGCATTCCCGAGACCGACGCGCTGATCGAGCGTTTCCTCGCGCATCGCCTGCTCGAACCGATCGACGTGACGATGAGCTTCGACGACGGCGAACATCTGACGCTCGAAGGGCTCTACACGATCAGCCTCGACGCGCTGCACGCATTGCCCGATGCCGCAGTGCTCGATCTGTTTCGCCGCGGCGACCTGCAACTCGCCTATGCGCAGGCCGGATCGATCCGCCATTTGCGGACGCTCGGCCGGATCCGGAACAACCGGTTGGCGGATATCGGCTGATGCTGCACGAGCCGCCCGCCGACGCGTTGCGCGATCCGGACACTTTCCAGGCCGAGGTGATGGCGCGGTGCGAGCCCGCGGTATTGCGCGGCGCGGCGCGGGATTGGCCGATGTTGTCGGGGGCGACGACGCCGGGTGCGGCCCTCGACGGCGTGGTGGCGCAGCTTCGCCGCTTCGATAGCGGCAAGCTTGCGGAAGTGTTCGTCGGCAAGCCCGAGATCGGCGCGCGGTACACTTACGACGCGACGCTCGCCGGGTTCAATTTCGAGCGCAGCGCGGTGCCCTTCGGCGAGGCGCTGACGCGAATCCTCGACAGCGCGGCGGACCCCGGCCGGGCCAGCATGTACATGGGATCGATGACCGCGGAGACGTATTTCCCCGGTATCGAGGAGACGACCCGCCTGCCGTTCGTACCGTCCGCGGTGCGCCCGCGGTTCTGGGTCGGCCACGCCTCGACGGTCGCCTGTCATTACGACACGATGGACAACGTCGCGTGCGTCGCGGCGGGGCGGCGGCGTTTCACGCTGTTCCCGCCCGACGCGATTCGCGACCTGTATGTCGGACCGATCGACCACACGCTTGCCGGCCAGCCGATCAGCCTCGCGGTCGGCAGCGAGCCCGGCGACCCGCGCTTCCCCCGCTTCGAGAACGCCCGCGACCGCGCGCTGGTCGTCGAGCTGGACCCCGGCGACGCGCTCTACGTGCCGAAACTCTGGTGGCATCAGGTCGAGGCGGTCGGCGACGTCAACGTCCTGGTCAATTTCTGGTGGGACGGGTTCAGCGCAGGACCGGACCAGCCCTACACCGCGATGCTGCTATCGCTGCTGACGATCGCCGAACGCCCGCCGGCCGAGCGCGCAGCTTGGCGCGCGTGGTTCGATCATTACGTGTTCCGCCCCGACGGCCACCCGCTCGCATTCCTCCCGCCCGAACGCCACGGCGTGCTCGGCGCGTCGAAGGAGACTTACGGGCGTATCCGAACACTGGTGATGCGCCTGCTGCGCGGCGGTTGAGAGTGGGGGGGTGATGAGCGGTCGTGTGGAGTTCGTACGTGGGATCGGCGACGAACTGTCAGCCGCGGCAAGTGTTGCCCGTGCGGCGTCCACAGTTGCGATCACCTCCGCACTGCCAAGCGGCAAGGCGGTCTCCGCGCGCTTCACGATCTGCGGCCACGCCAAGCGGATCGACTGCATCGTCGACGGTGACACGGTCTGGATGGCGGCACTAAGATCTGCATCGCCGACATCGACACGCCGGAAACCCATCCACCCCGCTGCGCCCGCGAAGCACGGCTGGGGCAGGCGGCAACGCCGAAGATGCACCCGCTCCTCAACGCGGGCCCCTTCACGCCGACCCCGATCAAGCGCGACGTCGACCGCTACGGCCGCAAACTCCGCATCGTCGAGAGGGGTGGGGAGTCGCTTGGGGCGGTTCTGGTCCGCCACGGCCTCGCGCGGCGTTATGGCGGCGGCAAGCGCCCGCCTTGGTGTGGATGGGCGTGAGTTGCCACTGGTCGTGATTGCCATCGAGGTGTATCCCTCAAGGATGGCTCGCGATGATGCCCTGTTCGATACGAGCGATCCCGCTGCGGAGGCTGAGGCCGACGCGCGGGCAGATGCAGCTGTGCATAGCGGACGGTTGATCAGCCACGACGCGGTCAAGCGCTGGCTATCGTCATGGGGTTCGACAGAACCTCTACCCCGACCCCGCGTCGGCGATTAGTTGCGCATCGTCTGGACGGACGATGCCGTCGCCAATCTAGAGGCGATCGTTACCTATGTCTCCGAGTTCAATCCCATTGCTGCCAATGCATTGGGCACGCGGCTTATCGCGGTGGCAGACAGCCTCGCGAGCTTTCCAGATCGAGGCCGCGACGTTGGAAACGGGCGGCGTGAGCGGACGACGGTATGGCCGTATATTCTCCGCTACCGCGTGGTTGACGACTGCGTGATCATTTTGCGCGTCAGGCATGGGGCGCGGGACGAGGAGGCAGAAGATGATCGAACCGAATGAGTCAGAGCAACTGGTTCAGTGCGACTATGATGCTTGGAAGCGGGCCAAGATCGAGCGCGGGATGACGCAAGCGCGCAACCGATCGATGATGATCCCGATCGAACAGGTGTTGCGCGAACTGACCGTTTGAACATAGCGAAACGCTGCGATTTGCGACGCAGTTTTTACTCCGCTTTTGCGGTTAGTTCGAGGTCGAGATCCTTGAGCATTTGGATGACCGAGTCGAGCGCGATATCAAGCCGGGGCTTGGGCGGGTCGGCGCTACCGCGGGCCTTCGCTACGTCGGACAGCGCAGCGGTGATCAACGCTAGGTTGCCGTCCTTGAAGCCGCTTCGAGATAGGCGAGGACCGCGGCGTCGCTGTCGAGGTGGTCGGTGGCGTTCCATCCCGTCGTTTCGATGTTCAGCACCTGCGATCCCCGGTAAATCATCTATGGACGATACCCAGCGTTGCGCGCCATGCGGCCCAACACGCCTTTTACAGTAATATCTAGCTGTGACTTATCTCTGTAATCCGCCGGACAAACATGGTCAGCTCTATCTTCCGCGATCAGATTGTAGACCTTGTCGGAATCTGGTCCTTTGAAGCGATCTGGATCAAAGACGGCGATCGGCACACCATGTTGGTAGCGGAGCATCTTCATGGCGGGAATATCGGTGTCGCCATCACCGATGAAAATCATTCGTTCAAAGGGTATCGGGCGTTCGTTCATTGGTATCCAACGATTGACGGCTTTATCGTCCGATTGGTTTAAAACACCCTTATTTATACGGAAAAGATATTGGGTCTTCCCGGTATAATTTACGGCAGCTGCCGGCCAAAGGGGTTTGCCATCCCGATAAGCATATTTCGACGCAAAAATATGCTTGAAGTACTTCCTTATCGTCGTTCCCTCGATAATTTCCTCAAGGCCAGAGCTTATAATGTAATGCTCTAATTCAAGGCCTCTTGTTTTCCCGTACTCGCTAATCCGGGGAACCAGTCGTCTACGCCCGCAAAATACGGCAAACAGGCACCATGAGAAGCAAGGCGCTCCTTTGACATATGATCACCTTCCTTTTGTTGAAGAAGGTGCATGTATGTCAAAATCTCGTCGCCATCGATCTCTCGATTGAGCGCCTTCACTTCTTGCCAGAAGATGTCTGCGTCGGCGTATCCCATTTCCGGCAACAGATTGTGTTGCTGCATCGAGCCTGGCGACAATGTGCCGTCAAAATCGTACACGATCGCGGTTCGATGCAGCAGGCCGGTCACTCAGCAGCAACCGAATCGCTAAACATATCCCGGACCTCACTCAGGTCCACATTCGCAATCGGACCCTTCTTCGCGGTCTGGCGCTTGTCGAACGAGTCCCAGACGTCGTTCCACTGGCCCTTGGTCGCGGCCTTCGAATATTCGGTGGCGCGCTGTTCGAAGAAGTTGGCGTGCTCGACGCCGTTGAGCATCGGGGCGAGCCAGGGCAGTGGGTGCTCGTCGATCATGTAGATCGGCTTCAGGCCGAGCTGCGTCATGCGCCAGTCGGCGATGAAGCGGATGTACTTCTTGATCTCCTTGGGGGTCATGCCGTTGACCGGGCCCATCTCGAAGGCGAGGTCGATGAAATTGTCCTCGAGGCGGATCGTCGTCTGGCAGACGTCGGCGATGTCGTCCTTGACCGCCTTGGTCAGGCACTGGCGCTCCTGACAGAAGGTGTGGAACATCTTGATGATGCCCTCGCAGTGGAGGCTTTCGTCGCGGATCGACCAGGTGACGATCTGGCCCATGCCCTTCATCTTGTTGAAGCGCGGGAAGTTCATCAGCATCGCGAACGAGGCGAACAGCTGGACGCCCTCGGTGAAGCCGCCGAACATGGCGAGCGTGCGCGCGATGTCCTCGTCGTTGTCGACGGTGAACTGCTGCATGTAGTCATGCTTTTCCTTCATCTCGGCATATTCGAGGAAGGCGCCGTACTCGCTCTCGGGCATGCCGATGGTGTCGAGCAGATGGCTGTAGGCGGCGATGTGGACCGTCTCCATGTTGCTGAACGAGGTCAGCATCATCTTGATCTCTGTCGGCTTGAACACGCGGCCATACTTTTCGTGGTAGCAATCCTGCACCTCGACATCGGCCTGCGTGAAGAAGCGGAAGATCTGCGTGAGCAGGTTGCGCTCGTGATCGCTGAGCTTCTGCGCCCAATCGCGGCAATCCTCGCCCAGGGGCACTTCCTCGGGGAGCCAGTGGAGCTGCTGCTGGCGCTTCCAGAACTCGAACGCCCAAGGGTATTCGAACGGCTTGTACTGCTTGGAGGCGTGAAGGAGGGACATGGGGTAAGCCTTTCGGGGAATGGGTTTTAAATCGGGAAACTGGGGGAATCAGGAGGGCGGCGTCATGTCTCGGTGCTCCACTGCCACATCGCGGCGGCGGACATCGCGAGGACGATCGCGGCCGAGGTGAGCATGATGCCGATCATGCGGAACGCATAGGTCTGTTGCTCGGTGATGCTCGGGCTGCGCAAACGCAGCAGCATCGCGGTGCCGACGATTCCGAGCACGCCCGCGACCACGAACATGATAGCTGAACCATACGTCATGCGACCAACTCGCCCGGCGCGCGTTCAGCACCCGAACCCAACACAGGAGAACGACCATGGTCGATGCAACCAAGATCCAGGAACATGCCGAAGTCATCGGCGCGGACGGCGTCCATGTCGGTACCGTCGACAAGGTCGAAGGCAACCGCATCAAGCTGACCAAGAAGGACTCGGGCGCGCAGGTCGTCGAGGGCACGGGCAGCCATGAAGGGCATCATCACTTCATCTCGCTCGGGCTGGTCGCGGATATCGAGGACGGCAAGGTCCGGCTTTCCGCCAACGCCGACGTGGCGGTGACGTTCGAAGAAGAGGCCTGACGCGAACGCGGTGCGCATCGAGCGCGCCGCATAGCCAGTCCGAACCCCGGTCCGCTTCGCGCGGGCCGGGGTTTTTTGCGTCAGGCGCGCCCCGGTCCGCGTGTCACGGGCCGGGGTCACGCTTGAACGCCGAGAGGCATTACTGGCAGGCAAGGCACTCATCGTAATCCTTCGACTCGACGTCGATCTGGCGCAGGTCGATGGTGTTGTCCGCCTCGACACCGCCGGCGAAGCCCGCGCGCTGTACCGACTTCGAACGCAGGTAATAGAGCGACTTGATGCCGAGCTCCCACGCGCGGAAGTGGAGCATCAGCAGGTCCCACTTCTCGACGTCCGCGGGGATGAACAGGTTCAGCGACTGCGCCTGGTCGATGTACGGCGTGCGATCGGCGGCGAGTTCGAGCAGCCAGCGCTGGTCGATCTCGAAGCTCGTCTTGTAGCAGTCCTTTTCCTCGACCGAGAGGAAGTCGAGATGCTGGACCGAGCCGCCCTGTTCGAGGATCGAGTTCCAAACGGCGTCCGAGTTCTTCGACTTCTCGCTCAGCATCTTTTCGAGATACGGGTTCTTGATCGAGAAGCTGCCCGACAGCGTCTTGTGCGTGTAGATGTTCGCCGGGATCGGCTCGATGCACGCCGACGTGCCGCCGCAGATGATCGAGATCGATGCGGTCGGCGCGATCGCCATCTTGCAGCTGAACCGCTCCATCGCGCCGACATCGGCGGCATCGGGGCAGGGGCCGCGCTCGATCGCGAGCTGCATCGAGGCTTCGTTCGCCTGGCTGCTGATGTGCTTGAACATGCGCAAGTTCCACGACTTCGCCATCGCGCCCTCGAACGGGATGCCGCGTGCCTGGAGGAAGCTGTGGAAGCCCATCACGCCGAGCCCGACCGAGCGTTCGCGGCCCGCGGAGTAGGCGGCGCGTTCCATGCCGGGTTCGTGACGGTCGATGTAATCCTGCAGCACGTTGTCGAGGAAGCGCATGACGTCCTCGATCAGGCCCTTCTCGTCCTTCCACTGATCCCAGGTCTCGAGGTTCAGCGACGACAGGCAGCAGACCGCGGTACGCTCGTTGCCGAGGTGATCCTTGCCGGTCGGCAGCGTGATCTCCGAGCACAGGTTCGAGGTCGAGACCTTGAGGCCCAACTCGCGGTGATGCTTGGGCATCGCCTTGTTCACGTGATCGGCGAAGACGATGTACGGCTCACCGGTCTGGAGACGTGTCTCGACGAGCTTCTGGAACAGCGAGCGCGCGTCGACGGTGGCGCGGATCGCCTGGTCCTTCGGCGAGCGGAGGTGCCATTCCTCGCCGTTGCGGACGGCTTCCATGAAGTCGTCGGTGATCAGCACGCCGTGGTGCAGGTTCAGCGCCTTGCGGTTGAAATCGCCCGAGGGTTTGCGGATTTCGAGGAATTCCTCGATCTCGGGGTGCGAGACGTCGAGATAGACGGCGGCCGAACCGCGGCGCAGCGAACCCTGGCTGATCGCGAGCGTGAGCGAATCCATGACGCGGACGAACGGGATGATGCCGCTGGTCTTGCCGTTGAGGCCGACCGGCTCGCCGATGCCGCGGACGTTGCCCCAATAGGTGCCGATGCCGCCGCCGCGCGAGGCGAGCCAGACATTCTCGTTCCAGGTATCGACGATGCCGCCGAGGCTGTCGGGGACCGAGTTGAGATAGCACGAGATCGGCAGGCCGCGACCGGTGCCGCCGTTCGACAGAACGGGGGTGGCGGGCATGAACCAGAGCTTCGAGATCGCGTCGTACAGCCGCTGCGCATGGCCGGCGTCGTCGGCATAGGCCGACGCGACGCGGACGAACAGGTCCTGGTAGCTCTCGCCCGGAAGCAGGTAGCGATCCTTCAGCGTGTCCTTGCCGAATTCGGTCAGCAGCGCGTCGCGGCTGTGATCGACCTCGACCGGGTAGATCTGCGCGCGCACGGAATGGCTGTCCTGTGCCTGGCGCGGGGCCTTGGGAGCCTCTGCTGCGGGCGTGGCGGTGGTCTGTTCGATCGTGTCTGTGGTCATGTCGCTATCCCGGCTGCTGTCTCTGAAATCCATCGAAACCGCTCCTAGTGTTCTGTATTCGTTCGAATCGGTCGCCTGTCGCCATGCTACCATCGGACGGCCCCTAACGGGAGAACAAAAAGTGACCATCGCGGCGGTGGAAGGCGCGCTTACGGTCATATCGCATATGGCTATGCGAGGGTTGTTCTACCAGCGATTGGGTCCGCCCCCGAACGCAACCCCAAGAGATTGTGCCAAAGAGCGAAGAGACGCAAGGGGGTGCGGGGGTGGTCGAGGGCTCGGTTCGTCGCGTTCGTCGCGGGGTTGGGCGAGCGGGATATTCGCGACGCGTGGACTTCTGCGGGGTTCACGATGCGCAAGGGGGCGAAGCGGGAACGAAAAATTATTTAAGCGCGGAAGATGGCAAATGTTGCTTCGAGGGGTGTGAGAGTAGGGGCACTGGATGTGGGGTGCCCCCTTCTAGTTCCCCCGCGAAGGCGGGGGCCCAGGAGCCACGAACGTCGTCCTACTTGATTCCTGGACCCCCGCCTTCGCGGGGGAACGGAATGGGGCGTTCTTCCTCTTCCAAAACGAGAGCATCGCCCCGCCAGGACCTCACCATGCCGCGAAAACCCCACCACCCCGGCGGAGGCCGGGGCCCAGTTGGGGGACGTTGCCAACTGAGCGCGTCGCGTCGTTACTGCGACCTTTCCACTTGGGCCCCGGCTTCCGCCGAGGTGGCGGCGGTTGGTTGGCGTGTCCTGTCCGCCTTACCCCTCGATCATCGTCCGGATCTGCGTCGCCAGCGCTTCCATCGCAAACGGCTTGGTGATCATCGACATCCCCGGCTCCAGGAAGCCCGACGCCAGCGCGGCATTCTCCGCATAGCCCGTCATGAACAGTACGCGGAGCCCCGGACGCAGCGCACGACCCGCATCGGCGACCTGGCGACCGTTCAGGCCGGGCAGGCCGATGTCGGTGACGAGCAAGTCGACGCGCTCCATCGTCCGCAGCTTGTCGAGTCCCGCCGGGCCATCATGCGCCTCGACCGCCCGGTAACCGAGCTCGCCCAATACCTCGACGATCAGCGCGCGAACGACTGAGTCGTCCTCGACCACCAGCACGATCTCGCCGGCATCGGTGACATGCTCCTGGGTCAGGCCGGGCAGCGCCTCGTCCTGCCCCGCTTCGCCGTAGTGACGAGGCAAATACAGCTTGATCGTCGTGCCCTGGCCGAGCTCGCTATAGATCCGCGCATAGCCCTCCGACTGGCGCGCGAAGCCGTAGATCATCGACAGGCCGAGCCCGGTCCCCTGGCCGATCGGCTTGGTCGTGAAGAACGGCTCGAACGCCTTGGCGATGGTGGCGGCGGACATGCCGGTGCCGGTGTCGGATACGCAGATGCAGACGTAATGGCCGGGCCGGACGTCGCGCTGGCTGGCGGTGAAATGGTCATCGAGGTGCGCGTTGCAGGTCTCGATCGTCAGCTTGCCACCATGCGGCATCGCGTCGCGCGCGTTGATGACGAGGTTTAGCAGCGAGTTCTCGAGCTGGTTGGGATCGCACAATGTCGTCCACAGGCCGGCGCCAAGCACCAACTCGAGTTCGATCTGCTCACCCGTGGTGCGGCGGAGCAGGTCTTCGAGCGAGGCGACCAGCGGGTTGACCTTGACCGGGCGCGGATCGAGCGGCTGGCGGCGGGAGAACGCCAGCAGGCGGTGGGTGAGCGAGGCGGCGCGGTTGGCGGCGGTGGTCGCGCCGGTGATGAAGCGATCGAGCTCGCCGACACGCCCCTGCGCAACGCGGCGCTGGACGATCTCCAGGCTGCCGGTGATGCCTTGCAACAGATTGTTGAAATCGTGCGCGATGCCACCGGTGAGCTGGCCGACCGCCTCCATCTTCTGCGCCTGGCGGAGTGCCTCCTGCGCCTCGACCAGCTCCTGCGTACGATCGCGAACGCGCTGTTCGAGGTCGGCGTTGAGCGACTGCAGGTCGCGTTCGAGCCGCTTGCGGTCGGTGACGTCCGCGCCTTCGACGAAAATGCCCACGACCGCACCGGTCGCGTCGCGGATCGGTTGGTAGACGAAATCGACGTAGCGGTCGTTGACCGAACCGCCGGGTTCAGCCTGAACGGCATAGAGCATGCCCACCGCCGTGAACGCTTCGCCTGTCGCATACACATCGTCGAGCAGGTCCAGAAACCCCTGTTCGACCGCGTCGGGCAACGCTTCGGCAACGGTTCGGCCCAGCATCTCTCGGTGGCCGACCAGCTTGTCGTAGCCGGGGTTGGTCAGTTCGAACCGGTGCTCGGGCCCGCGCAGCATCGCCATGAAGGTCGGCGCCTGCGCGAACATCTGGCTCATCCGCTCGCGCTCGTCACGCAGCGCGCGTTCGGTCTGGACGCGCTCGGTGCTTTCGTAGGTCGAGCAGAACATGCCTGCGATCGTGCCGCTTTCATCGCGGACGGGCGAGTAGGAGAAGGTGAACCAGGCATGCTCGTCATAGCCCTTGCGGTCGGTGACGAGCGGCAGGTTTTCAAAGAACGACGCTTCGCCCGCCAGCGCCTTGTCGACCAGGGGGCTGATATCGCTCCAGACATCCGCCCACACGTCGGCGAACCGCCGGCCGAGCGCCTGCGGGTGCTTGTCGTGCATGATGCGCGCGTAATGGTCGTTGTAGAGGAAGCCGAGCTCGGGCCCCCAGGCGAGGCACATCGCGAACTCGGATGCGAGCATCAACGAGACGATCGAGCGCAGCGACTGCGGCCAGTGCTCGATCGACCCCAGCGGCGACGACGACCAGTCATGCGCGCGGATCATCGCGGCCATCTCGCCGCCACCGGTCAGGAAATCGGCCTCGGCCGTCTGTGTGGTCATCTCAAAGTCCTGCCGGGTCGCACGCCGGGCCGAATTTTACGCCGGTGCGCGTTCGATACGGGGCTGCAACGCGCGTTTCCACCGGTTCGCGGGCAGGTCGGCGGGTCATCGGCACAGTTCGTCCGCCAGGCGCGTCAGGCTGTCGACGCTATGGTCCCAATCCTGCACGGCATCCGCGTCGGGCGCGGGCCGGCCGCCATATTCGTGCGGGCGGTCGACATAGGCGGTCTGCAGGCCGGCGGCGCGCGCCGCGGCAAGGTCGCTGTGATGCGCGGCGACGAGGCAGAGTTCGCCGGAATCGATGCCGAGAAAACGCGCGGTGGCGAGGTAGGATTCGGGAAGCGGCTTGTAGACGCGGCTGACTTCCGCCCCGAGGATCGCGTCCCAGGGCAGGCCACCGCGGCGCGCCATCTCCAGCATCAGTGCGATGTTGCCGTTGCTGAGCGTGACGACCGGGTAACGCGTCTTGAGGCGGGTGAGGCCCTCGACCGAGTCGGGCCAGGGATCGAGCCGGTGCCAGGCGTGAGTCAGGTCGGTGAGCGTATCTTCGTCCACGGCAGCCGGGTCGACGCCGTGGTGACGGAGCAGGTCTTCGAGTGCCTCGCGGTGGATGGTGTCGAGAATGACGAACTGTCGCCGTCCGCTGCGGACCTCCTCGAGCGCCGGTTGATAGCGTTGGCGCCAGCCGTCGGCGAAGCGGTGCGGATCGATATCGGTGCGGCCGAGGCGCGCGAGCACGGGCGCGGCGTCGCGCGCGATGCCCGAGCGCCAGTCGACCACGGTGCCGAACACGTCGAACGCGAGGGCTTTGATCGGGGCGCGATGTACCATGAGGGTGAGACGGTGGGAGGCGGCGGTTGGTTCCCGGGAATGGGGGACTCCCGGACCTTTGCGCAGGCCGTCGTTGAGCGGGGGACTCGGGACGTTATCCACCACCCCGGCGGCTCATCCGCCACCCCGGCGGAGGCCGGGGCCCAATTGGGAAACGTGGATTGGCGAACGTCGTTCGCAGTTACGACGACCTCTCCAATTGGGCCCCGGCCTCCGCCGGGGTGGTGGCCTTTTACCGGTCTCCCGCAAAGTCGGACTGACTGCTGCTCGGTCCGCCTAACTCACCCAGTCCGGCGCAGACGCGCTGAGTGGCCCTGGTTCAGCCGTTCCAGGTTGAACGCCTCGTGGAACTCGATCCCCGCCTTGCCGGCGCGGGCCCAGCGGATGCGGGCGCCGAACATCTGGTCCTCGACCAGTTCGATCTGCATCTCGACGCCGTCGGGGTTGCCGTCGATCCGCAGCCCGTCGAGCATCGCGCCCGAGGTCGATATGTCGCGGATGCGGACGTCCCCGCGAACCCCGTCGATCGCGATCCGGGCGGAGCGCAGCATCTTGGTGCGCGGCGCGCGACTCACCTTGAAGCCGCTCGCGGCGGCGGTGCCGTTCTCGACGCCCAATTGCCGCAAAGCCTCGTCCGCGCGGACCGGGCGACCATAGACATAGCCCTGGATATGGCTGCACCCGAGGTCGCGGATCAGGTCGATCTCGTCCTGCACCTCGACCCCTTCGGCGGTCGTTTCCATGCCCAGCGTGTCGGCGAGCGTGACGATCGCCTTGATGATCGCCGCGTTGCGGTTGCCCGGCTCGGCGGCACCGCGCACGAACGACTGGTCGATCTTGATCTTGTCGAACGGGGCGTTGCGTAAGTAGCCGAGCGACGAATAACCGGTGCCGAAATCGTCCAGCGCAAGTCGCACGCCGATCCCCTTCAGCGCCTTGAACATCTGTTCCGACGAGCGCGTCTCGTCGAGGAACACGCCTTCGGTGATCTCCAGTTCGAGGCGGCCCGCGGCGATGCCCGACTGCGCGAGCGCGCTGGTGACGAGCGAAGGCAAAGCAGGGTTGGCGAACTGGATCGGCGAGACGTTGACCGCGACGCGCACCGAACCGGGCCAGCGCGCTGCCTCCAGGCACGCGGTCCGCAGCACCCATTCGCCGATCGCCTCGATCAGTCCGCATTCCTCCGCGACCGGAATGAAGTCGGCGGGCGAGACGAGTCCCCGCGTCGGGTGGTCCCAACGGATCAGTGCTTCGTAGCCGACGATCTGCGCCGACTTCGTGCTGACGATCGGCTGGTAGCAGAGGTGGAACGCGCCATCCGAGATCGCCGCGCGCAAATCGTCCTCGAGCAGTTTCCGGGTGCGCGCGCCGGTCAGCATGTCGTCCGAATAGAAGCGGTGGACACCGCGGCCGTCGGCCTTGGCGGCGTACAGCGCGAGATCGGCGTTGCGGACGAGCGTCTCGGCATCGTCGCCGTCGTCGGGTGCGATCGCGATGCCGATCGAGCAGCCGATCGTGACCGACGTCCCGCTGATGAAATAGGGTTCGGACAGCGATGCGATCACTTCACGCGACAACGCGGCGAGCGTGTCGCGGTCGGCGATGCCGGGCAGCACGACCTGGAACTCGTCGCCACCCAGCCGCCCGACCAGCCCCGCATCCGCGATCCCGCGCTGGAGCCGTTGCGCGACCTGTTTCAACAGTGTGTCGCCCGCCTGGTGGCCCAGCGTATCGTTGACCGCCTTGAACCGATCGAGATCCATCAGGAACAGCGACGTCGCGCGGTACGGACCGGTCTTCTGCGCGAGCGTCTTGTCGAGCGACGAGCGCATCCGCTGGCGGTTGGCGAGCCCGGTGAGCCCGTCGAACAGCGCCAGCCGCGTGATCTCAGCCTCGGACTTGCGTTGTTCGGTCAGGTCGCGGCCGGAGCCGATGAACCCCTGGAAGCGCCCGAGATCGTCGACCACCGGCCTCCCCGAGATCGACCACCAGCGTTCGCAATCGGGCGAGGTCGCGGCGCACACCGAATAGTCCGAAAACGACGTGCGCGAGGCGATGTGGAAGGCGAGCGTCCGTTCGGTGCCGGGCGCATCGTTGTCCATGCGGAACAGGTCGGTGAGCGGTTGCCCGACCGCGTCGTCGGCGAGGCCGAGTTCGTCGGTCACCTTGGCGGACAGATAAGTCAGGCGGCCCTGCCGGTCGGCCTCCCAGAACCAGCCGGTGCCCTGGTCCTCGAATTCGGCGACCATCCGGATCGCGAGGCGGCCTTCGTTCGCGTTCTCGGCGCGGTGCAGCTCCTGCGCGACGTCGATCCGCGCGAGGCGGTGCGCGACGATCCCCAAGCTGCCGAGGAACACGATCGCGACTGCCAGCGGCGCGCCGATCCCCGCGCAGACCGCGAGCATCACGACGATCCCAGTGCCGAGCCCGAGCGTCGCGGCGCGTACCGCATGGACGCTGACCGCGGTCACCGCGATCATCCCCAGCACCGCGACGCAGCAGGCGAGTTGCAGCGACCCCGACGGCGCGCGCGCAACGGCCCACAACAGTGACAGGGACAGCGCGGCGACTCCCGCGACGCCGACGGTAAGCGCGCGGTTGCGCTTATAGGCAGGCCATTCGCGCAATCCCGGTAGCCGCAACATGCCGAACACGCCTGCGGACAGCGCCGCCAGGATCGCGGCATGGATGCCGATCGACGGGACGATAGTGCCAAGACCGGCGGCAGGCGATGCGATCAGCGCAAGCGCGACGAGGAGGGCACAGCCGACCATCTGCGTGGCAATCGCGATCGGCCAGGTTTCCGCGACCTGCGCGAGTTTGCGATCGAGGAGTTCGGCAACCTGTTCGCGCGCATCCTCGCCAAGCCCAAACACGGCGGGGGCTGGCGATCGATCGCGCGCGCGGCGATCCGCGACGGGGAGGGGGGCGTACATCCAACCGTTCTGACTGGAATATCTTGCTGAGACGGTAAGATTGGCGGGACGCGAAAAAAACTTCGTCCGCTCAGTGCGTTATAAAGGCGGAGAGGACGGAGTTGCGTCTGGCTCGTCCGTTCCCTCCGACGTTTCAGTCCGTTTCCGGCCGCGGTGCGCCGCTCATCGTTACCGGTTGGGGACCGCCGGCGGTGGCTTCGAGCGTCGAGTCACCGCCTAGCACGCGGTACAGCGTCACGCGGTTGCTCGCGCCGACGAGCTGCGTCGCGACGAGGTTGCGCTGCGCGGTGTAGAGCGAGCGTTGCGCGTCGAGCGAGTTGAGGAAGGTGTCGATCCCGCCGCGATAGCGCGCATCGGACAGGCGGTAGGTGTCGAGGGCTGCCTCGGAGAAGTTTTGGTTCGCCTTCAGCTGGTCGGCGATGGTCCCCTGGCGCGCGAGTGCGTCAGCGGTTTCCTGGAACGCGGTCTGGATCGTCTTTTCGTAGGTCGCGAGCGCGGCATCGCGTTGCGCCTTCGAATAGGCGACGCCGGCGATCCCGGCACCGGCGCGGAAGATCGGGTAGCTGACCGAGGGCGCGACCGAATAGTTGAACGCGCCGCCGCTGAACAGCGAGGTCAGCGACGTGCTGGCGAACCCGAGGATACCGGTCAGCGAGATCTTCGGGAACAGTTCCGCGCGTGCTGCGCCGATCTCGGCGTTGGTGGCGCGGAGCTGGTATTCCGATTCGACGACGTCTGGACGGCGCAAGAGGATGCTGCTGTCGAGCCCTGCGGGCAGCGCGGCGACGGTCGGTAGCGCCTGTTCGATCGAGGCTGGCAACAGGCTGGCATCGACCGGCGCGCCGACGAGCAGTTGCAGCGCGTTGACGTCCTGCGCGAGCGCGGTGCGCTGTTGCGCGAGGTCGGACTGCGCGGTGAACAGGATTTGCTGTGCCTGGCGGAGATCGGTGCGTGGGGCGACGCCGCCGCGCAATCGCGCGTTGGTCAGCGTGACGCTGCGCTGCGAACTCGTGACGGTGTCCTGCGCGATCTTGAGCAGGCTCTGGTCCGACGCGTAGGTGAGCCACGCATCGGCGATGTCGCCGACCAGCGTCAGGCGGGTGGCGCGCGCGGCGGCTTCGGTCGCGAAATAGCGATCGAGCGCGGCGCTGGTGAGCGAACGGATGCGGCCGAACAGGTCGAGCTCGAATGCGGTCGTACCGAGATCGACCGAGAAGGCGCTGTTCGAGCTGGAAGAACTGACGACCGATCCGGTGCCGGCGCCGGTACCTGTTCCGCCCGAACCGACGCCGCCCGTACCGGTACCCGTTCCCGTATTTCCGGTGCCCGTTCCAGTGCCGGTGTTACCGCCCGTTCCGCCGCTCGTAACGGTGTTCCGCGTACCCCTGCCGCCGCCCGAATAACTGTAGCGGCCGCTGGCATCGACCTGCGGCAGCAGGTCGGCGCGCTGGATGCGGTATTGGGCGCGGGTCGACGCGATGTTGGCGGCGGCGACGCGCAGATCGCGGTTGTTGGCGAGCGCCTGGACGATGATCTGCTGGAGCCGCGGGTCCTTGAAGACATCGCGGTAGGTGATCGCGGGCAGCGCTGCCTCCGACTGGCGCAGATACGCGTCGCCGACCGGGAGCGACGGCGGGACGGGAAGTTCGGTGCGCGCGTATTTCGGGGCGAGCGAGCAGCCGGCGATTGCAGTCGATGCGGCGAGGATCAGGACTAGCGAGCGCATCATGCGGGCTCCGGCCGGTGAGGGCCCTGTGGTTCGGGTGGTCCGAGCGGTTCGTTGTGATCGCCATCAGATCCGTGGCCATCATGGTCGTGGCCATCATGGCCCTGGAAGCCGGTCGGCTTGCCCCGCAGCTTGGCGATGCCATCACGCGCGCCGCGGCGGACGAGGACGAAGAACAGCGGGATGTAGAAGATCGCGAGGATCGTCGCGGTCAGCATGCCGCCGACCACTGCCGTGCCGATCGCGATGCGGCTGTTCGCACCAGCACCGGTCGACAGCGCGAGCGGCAACACGCCGAGGATGAACGCGAACGACGTCATCAGGATCGGGCGCAACCGGATCTTCGCCGCGGACAGCGCCGCCTCGATGACGCGCTTGCCCTTCTTCTCCTCCTGCTCGGCGAACTCGATCATCAGGATCGCGTTCTTCGCCGCCAGCCCCATCGTCGTCAGCAGGCCGATCTGGAGATACACGTCGTTGATCAGCCCCCGCAGCGTCACCGCGAGGATCGCGCCGACGAGGCCCAATGGGATCACCAGCAGCACCGCGATCGGGATCGACCAGCTTTCGTACAGCGCGGCGAGGCACAGGAACACGACCAGCAGCGACAGGCCGTAGAGGATCGGTGCCTGACCCGAGGACAGGCGTTCCTGATACGACAGGCCCGACCATGCGACCGACGTGCCGGGGATCTGGCCGGCAAGCTGCGCGATCTTCTCCATCGCGTCGCCCGAGCTGACGCCGGGCGCGCCCGAGCCCTGGATCTCGTACGAGGCGATGCCGTTGAACCGCGACAGCGTCGTCGGTGCCTGACCCCAGCTGGTCTTCGCGAACGACGAGAACGGCGCCATCTGGCCGTTCGATCCGCGCACGAACCACTGGCTGAGGTCCGATGGCTGCGCACGGAACTGCGCGTCGCCCTGGACATAGACGCGCTTGACGCGGCCGCGGTCGATGAAGTCGTTGACGTATTGCCCACCCCACGCGGTCGACAGCGTCGAGTTCACGTTCGCCTGAGTGAGACCGAGCGTCGACAATTTCTGCTGGTCGGCATCGACGCGCAACGTGGCGACGTCGGGCAGTTCGGTCAGGCGGATCGCGGTCAGCGACGAGTCGGCGCGGGCGAGCGCGAGCAGCTTGTCGCGTGCGGCGTTGAACTCGACCTGGCTGAGCCCGCCTGCGTTCTGCAACTCCATCGTGAAGCCGTTCGACGAACCAAGACCGCGCACGGCCGGTGGTACCAGCGAATAGACCTGCGCGTCGCGGAACCCGGCGAACGCCTTCGACGCGCGACCAGTGATCGCCTCCGCGGTGTTTTCCTTGCCCTTGCGATCATCCCACGGTGCGAACGCGATGAAGCCCTGGCCCGTGTTCTGGCCGCTTGCGCCGCCGCCGCCGCCACCGCTGACGGTGAACATCGTGCGGACGTTGGCCTTCTCGTTGGTGTAGTAATATTGCTCGATCTGCTTTTGCAACGCGAAGGTGCGGCCTTGCGTGGCGCCGGCGGGCAGCTGGAACTGGACGATGCCCGAGCCCTGATCCTCGGTCGGCAGGAAGCCCGTCGGCAGGCGCAGGAACAGCACCGCGAGCACCGCGACGATCACCGCGTAGATCAGCAGGAACAGCCACTTGCGGTCGATCACCGACTGCACCGCACTGGTGTATTTCTGCGTGCCCTTCTCGAACCCGCTGTTGAACTTGTCGCCAGCGCGCGTGAAAAAGTGCGCTACTTTCGGGAATTTACGTTCGCCCCAGCTCTTCTCGGTGTTGCCGTCGGCGTCCTTCTTTTTCTGCTTGAGCAGCGTCGCGGTGAGGGCGGGGGAGAGGATCAGCGCGACGAGCACCGACAGGACCATCGCCGACACCATCGTCAGCGAGAACTGGCGATAGATCACGCCGGTCGATCCGCCGAAGAACGCCATCGGCAGGAACACCGCAGACAGCACGAGCGCGATCGCAACCAGTGCGACGGTGATCTCGTTCATCGATTCGATCGTCGCCTCCCGAGGCGTCATCTCGGGATTTTCCTCCATCAGGCGCTCGACGTTCTCGACCACGACGATCGCGTCGTCGACCAGCAGGCCGATCGCGAGCACCAGTCCGAACAGCGTCAACGTGTTGATCGAGAAGCCGGCCAGATAGAACACGCCGAACGTACCGAGCAGCACGACCGGGACCGCGATCGTCGGGATCAGCGTCGCGCGCCAGCTTTGCAGGAACACGAACATCACGATGACGACGAGGATGACGGCTTCGATCAGCGTCTTCACGACCTCGTCGATCGACAGCTTGATGAAGTCTGTGGTGTCGTTGGCGTAGGCGAATTTCAGACCGGGCGGGAAGCTCTTGGCAGACTTGGCGACGAACGCCTTGACCAGCTCGGCGGTCTTGAGCGCGTCGGCGCCCGGCGCAAGCAGCACCGCGATACCGGCGCCGGGATGCGCGTTGACGCGGCTGCGCGCGTTGTAGTTCTCCGCGCCCAGCTCGATCCGGGCGACGTCGCGCAGCTTGACCACGGCGCTGTCGTTGGTCGTCTTCAGGATGATGTTGGCGAACTGCTCGGGCGTCTGGAGGCGCGACTGTGCGGTGACGGTCGCGTTGAGCATCTGCGTGTCGGGCTGGGGCTGGCCGCCGAGTTCGCCGGCCGCGACTTCGGTGTTCTGCGCCTGGATCGCGGTCGTCACGTCGCTCGGGATCAGCTGGTAGCTGGCGAGCTTGTTCGGGTTCAGCCAGATCCGCATCGCGTATTGCGCGCCGAACACGTTGCTGTCGCCGATGCCCGGAATACGGCCGAGCGGGTCTTGCAGGTTGGAGACGAGATAGTCCGAGACGTCCTGGTTGGTGAGCTTGTCGGTCTCGTCATAGACGCCGACGATCAGGAGGTTGTCCGGATTCGACTTGCGGACGACGAGGCCCTGCTGCTGGACCTGTTGCGGCAGGCGGGACAGCGTCTGCTGGACCTGGTTCTGGACCTGGACCTGCGCGATATCGGGATCGGTGCCCTTCTCGAACGTCACCGTGATGTTCACCGAGCCGCGCGACGACGAGGACGAGCTGAAATAGATCAGCCCGTCGATACCCGTCAGCGACTGCTCGACGACCTGCGTGACGCTGTTCTGGATCGTCTGCGCGTTGGCACCCGGGAAGGACGCGCGGACGGTCACTTGCGGCGGCGCGACGTCGGGGTACTGCGCGATCGGCAGGCTCATGATCGCGCCGATGCCGCCGAGCATCACGATGATCGCGAGCACCCAGGCGAAGATCGGGCGATCGATGAAGACACGGGACAACATAAGGGCTTAGCCGGCCTTTTTCTGGCTGGAGTCGCCACCGGAGGAGTCATCCTTGGGCGCTTCGATCTTCTGCGCGGTGTTTTCCAGCACCGGCTTCACGCCCTGGTTCGGTGCGATCTTCGACAGGCCTTGCGTGATGATTTTATCGCCTGGGTTGAGCCCGCTGGTGACGACCCAGAACGCGCCCTGCGTACGGTCCGCCTTGATCTTCTTCTGTACCGCCTTGTTGTTCGCATCGACGACATAGACCGTGGCATTGCCCTTCGCATCGCGCGACACGCCCGCCTGCGGCACGAGGAACGCGCGCTGGTTGATCGCCTGCGCGAACTTGGCCTGGACGAACATGCCGGGCAGCAGCAGCCCCTGCGGATTGGGGAAGCGCGCGCGCAGCGTCACGGTGCCGGTCTCGGTGTTGACCAGCGCTTCGGCGAACTCGACGGTGCCGGTCGCGCCATATTCACTGGCATCCTCGAGCGTCAGGCGGACTTCGGCGCGAGTCGCGACGATGCCGTTCTGGCCGAGCGAGCGGCGCAGCGCGAGCAGATCGCCGGAGGATTGCTGGATGTCGACGAACATCGGATCGAGCCGCTGAATCTGCGCGAGCGGGTCGGTCTGCGTCGCGGAGACGAGCGCACCGACGGTGAACAGCGAGCGGCCGATGCGCCCGGTGATCGGTGCGGGGACGGTCGTGAACTTGAGGTTGATCTGCGCGGTCTCGAGCGCGGCGCGGGTCTGCGCGACCGAGGCGGTGGCCTGGCGCGAGGTGGCGACCGCGTTGGTGTAATCCTGCTTGCTGATCGCCTCCATCTCGGCGAGCGGCTTGTAGCGCTGTGCGAGGATGGTCTGCGCCTGCTGGTTGGCGCGCGCACTCTGGAGGTTGGCCTGCGCCTCGTTGGCGGCGGCGCGGTAGAGACGCGGGTCGATCTCGTAGAGCGGCTGGCCTTTCTTGACGAGCGTGCCCTCGGTGAAGAAGCGGCGGCGGATGATGCCGGTGACCTGGGGGCGGACGTCCGAGCTTTCGAACGCGGTGGTGCGGCCGCTGAGCTCGGTGGTCATCGCGACGCTGGTCGGCTGGACGACGACATAGCCGACGGTCGGCGTGCCCTGGCCCGGTTGGCCACCACGGCCTGCCTTGCCTTGCGCCTTGTCGCCGCCGCCCGAACAGGCGGCGAGCGCCAGGGCGGGCACCAGCAGTAGGGCGCACCGCCGCGTGGAAAATCGTGTGGCTATCAAGTTTGGTATCCGCTCGCGATCGGTGGTGGCAGCTGTTGGTCGGCCTAAACCACGAGGATGTACCAGAAGTATGTCAGTTGAAAAGCGGAGGCGAGAAATAGGGAAGAAAGAGTAACCTGTTTGATTGTCTGGGGGTGAAACGCCCCCGGCAGACCAAGAAGATTGTTTCCCCGCGAAGGCGGGGATCCAGACTGGGCTCCCGCCTTCGCGGGAGAACAAGGAGGGGGCGCACTCCCGCAATCCCGTGCACCACCCAGGATGAACACCGCACCACCCCGGCGGAGGCCGGGGCCCAGTTGGGGGACGGTGCTAACGGAGGGCGGTCCGTCGTTACGGCGACCTTTCCAACTGGGCCCCGGCCTCCGCCGGGGTGGTGCTTTGTGCGCGGGTCCCCCAAACTAAATCCTCTTGTCCAAACTAAATCCTCTGGGATGTGTTCAAGCGTGGATGCCGGAACAAGCCCGGCATGACGGAAGGGTGGGCCGATGGCTTCGATCGATGACGACAAGAAGGCGGCTGCCGTTGCGGCTGTGGCCGAGGTGCGGGACGGGATGCTAGTCGGGCTCGGGACCGGCTCGACCGCGGCGTTCGCAATCCAGGCGCTCGGCGAACTAGTCGCCGAGCGCCTGCAGATCCGCGCGGTCGTCACCTCCGAAGCCTCCGGCAAACTCGCCCGCGAACTCGGCATCGAGATCCTCGATTTCGCCACTATCGCGCATGTCGACCTAACCATAGACGGCGCGGACGAGATCGACTCGCGCTGCTTCGCCATCAAGGGCGCAGGCGGCGCGATGTTGCGGGAAAAGATCGTCGCCGCAGCCTCGGCACGGATGGTCGTGATCGCCGACGGCTCCAAACGCGTCGACCGGATCGGCGCCGCCAAGCTGCCGGTCGAAGTGCTCCCCTTCGCCATCGCCTATGTAATGCGTGTGCTGACAGACATGGCCGCCGCCCCGATCATCCGCGACAACTACCGGACGGACCAAGGCAATCTCGTCATCGACTGCCACTTCGCGACCCTCGAAGACCCCCGCGCAACCGCCGCCACGCTAGCCGCGATCCCCGGCATTCTCGGCCACGGCCTGTTCCTCGACGAGGTCGACGCCGCATATATTGCAACGAACGGCGTCGTTACGCGACTGGAACGGATGGGTGCATCCGACTAAAGGCATCCTATGTTGGCAACCAGATCGGATGCGCGGCGTTCGGTCACCGTCTAGAGCGAGGCTTCTTCCATGACCGATACCGCAACCGCCCCCACCAAGGCGGACCCTATGCTGCACGAGGACGGCTCCCCCGAGCGTCTGGCGATCGATACCATCCGCACGCTGTCGATGGACGCGGTGCAGAAGGCCAATTCGGGCCATCCCGGCACCCCCATGGCGCTCGCGCCGGTCGGCTACACGCTCTGGTCGAAGTTTCTACGCTATGATCCCAAGCACGCCGACTGGCCGAATCGCGATCGCTTCGTGCTGTCGGTCGGCCATGCGTCGATGCTGCTCTACTCGCTGATTCACCTCGCCAAGATCGAAGAGATCGATGCGGACGGTAACAAGACCGGTAAGGAGGCCGTCAGCCTCGCGGATATCGAGCAGTTCCGCCAGCTGTCGTCGAAGACGCCGGGTCACCCCGAATATCGCCACACCACCGGTGTCGAGACTACGACGGGTCCGCTCGGCCAGGGTTGCGGCAATTCGGTCGGCATGGCGATTGCCGAGCGTTGGCTCGCGGCGCGCTACAACAAGGACGGCTTCACGCTGTTCGACCATGACGTCTACACGATCTGTGGCGACGGCGACATGATGGAGGGCGTCTCGGCCGAGGCGGCGAGCCTCGCCGGTCACCTCAAGCTCAGCAATCTGTGCTGGATCTACGACAGCAACCACATCTCGATCGAGGGCGCGACCGATCTCGCGTTCGACGAGGATGTCGGCCTGCGCTTCGATGCCTATGGCTGGAACGTCATCCATATCGACGACGCGAACGACACCGCCGCGCTGAGCCGCGCCATCGAGACGTTCAAGGCGACCAACGACAAGCCGACCTTCATCGTCGTGCATTCGGTGATCGGCTACGGCAGCCCCAAGGCAGGCAGCGAGAAGGCCCACGGCGAGCCGCTCGGCGAGGAGAATATCCGCCTTACCAAGCAGGCGTATGGCTGGCCCGAGGACAAGTCGTTCTACGTGCCGGACGGCGTGATCGAACATTTCAACGGTGCGATCGCGGAGCGTGGCGCCAAGCTGCGCGACGAGTGGGTCGCGCTGACCGACAAGTATCGTGGCGCCTATCCCGAGCTGTCCGCCGAGCTCGACCTGCTGCTCAAGGATGAGCTGCCCGAGGGCTGGGATGCCGACATCCCGACCTTCGAGGCGGATGCCAAGGGCGTCGCCAGCCGTGATTCGGGTGGCAAGGTGCTCAACGCGATCGCCGCCAAGGTGCCGTGGCTGATCGGCGGTTCGGCCGATCTCGCGCCGTCGACCAAGACCGACATCAAGGGTCAGCCCTCGTTCGAGGCGGAGAATTACGCCGGTCGGAACTTCCACTTCGGCATCCGCGAACACGGCATGGGCGCGATCGTCAACGGCATGGCGCTATCGCATCTGCGCTCCTACGGCTCCACCTTCCTGGTGTTCGCCGACTACATGCGCGCGCCGGTGCGCTTGTCGGCGATCATGGAAGTCGGCGCGATCTGGGTGTTCACGCACGATTCGATCGGTGTCGGCGAGGACGGCCCGACGCACCAGCCGATCGAGCATCTCGCGACGCTGCGTGCGATCCCCGGCCTCGACACGATCCGTCCGAGCGACGCGAACGAGGTCGTCGCGGCCTGGAAGGCGGTCCTCAAGGACGCGAGCACGCCGGCCGCGCTGATCATGTCGCGCCAGGCTCTGCCGACGCTCGACCGGACCAAGTATGCAAGCGCAGACGGGCTCGAGAAGGGCGGCTATGTCCTCGCCGACAGCGACGGCACGCCCGACGTGATCCTGATCGCGACCGGCAGCGAAGTGTCGCTGGTCGTCGAGGCGCACGAGAAGCTGACCGCGGACGGCGTGAAGAGCCGAGTCGTGTCGATGCCGAGCTGGTATCGCTACGAACTGCAGGACGCCGCGTACAAGGAAAGCGTGTTGCCGCGCGAAGTGCGGGCGCGCGTTGCGGTCGAGATGGCCGGGTCGATCGGTTGGGACCGCTATGTCGGGCTCGACGGCGCGACCGTGACGATGTCGACCTTCGGTGCTTCGGCACCGCTCGCCAAGCTGCAGGACAAGTTCGGGTTCACCGTCGACAATGTCGTCAAGGTCGCCCGCCAAGTGATGGAGACCAAGTGATGGGTGCGCTCAACGATCTCGAAGGCTTCGGCCAGGCGGTATGGCTCGATTTCGTCGACCGGAAGTTCCTGGAGGCCGGTGGTCTCCAGAAGCTGGTCGACGAGGACGGCCTGACCGGCGTCACGTCGAACCCGTCGATCTTCGAAAAGGCGATGGGGCATGGCGACGCCTATGACTCGACGCTCGCCGAATACGATAAGCAGCATGCCGGCGCGGCGACGATCGACCGTTACGAGCATCTCGCGATTCAGGACATCAAGGCGGCGGCGGAGACGTTGAAGCCGGTCTACGACAAGCTCGCCGCGAAGGATGGCTATGTCAGCCTCGAGGTGTCGCCGTATATTTCGGACGATACCGACGCGACGATCGCGGAGGCGAAGAAGCTGTGGGGGATGGTCGACCGGCCGAACCTGATGATCAAGATCCCGGGGACGCTTGCGGGCGGTCCGGCGATCTCGTCGACGATCGCGAGCGGGATCAACGTCAACGTCACGCTGCTGTTCGCGCTCGACGCGTACATTCGCGTTGCCGAGGCGTATGCGGCGGGGCTCGAGGAGCGCGTCAAGCAAGGCCAGCCGATCGACAAGATCGCCAGCGTCGCGAGCTTCTTCGTCAGCCGGATTGATTCGTCGATCGACAAGGAGATCGATGCGCGCCTGGAGAAGGGCGATGCCGAGGCTGAGGCGCTGAAGGCGGTGCGCGGCAAGGTCGCGATCGCCAACGCCAAGATGGCGTATCAATGGTATCTCGACTTCCTGAAGTCGGACCGCTGGCAGGCGCTCGCCGCCAAGGGTGCGCAACCGCAGCGCCTTCTGTGGGCGTCGACCGGAGTTAAGGATCCGAGCTATCCCGACACGCTCTACATCGACACGCTGATCGGCAAGGATACCGTCAACACGATGCCGCCCAAGACGATGGACGCGTTTCGCGATCATGGCACCGCGGCGGAGACGATCACGGCGGACGTCGAGGGCGCGAAGCATACGCTAGCGGAGGCCGAACGACTGGGTCTCGACCTCAACGGCGTGACCGGCAAGCTGGTCGAAGAGGGCGTCGCGTCGTTCGTGAAGGCGTTCGACGACCTGCTCGGCTCGATCGCCAAGAAGCAGCCCGCGACGGCGTAAACTTCTGCTCCCTCTCCCCGTTGGGGAGAGGGCCGGGGTGAGGGGCGCCGCGAGCGCTGCCCTCCCCAACTGCCCGTCACCCCAACCCTCTCCCCGGCGGGGAGAGGGGGTAAGCAAGGAATTCCCCATGAAGATCGGACTGATCGGCCTCGGCCGGATGGGCGGCAACATTGCGCGCCGGTTGATGAAGAACGGCCACGAAGTCGTCGCGTTCGACCGCGATGCCGAAGCCGTGAAGAAGCTTGCCGCCGATGGCGCGATCGGGGCGGATTCGCTCGACGACATGCTCGCCAAGCTCGACACGCCGGCGATCTGGTGGGTCATGGTCCCCGCAGGCGAGCCGACCGAGAGCACCGTCCAGGCGATCGCCGCGAAGTCGAATCCGGGCGACATCATCATCGACGGCGGCAACAGCTTCTACAAGGACGACGTCCGCCGCGCGAAGGAACTGGCCGAGAAGGGCATCCACTATGTCGACGTCGGCACGTCGGGCGGCGTGTGGGGCCTCGAGCGCGGCTATTGCATGATGATCGGGGGCGACAAGGAAACGGTCGACCTGCTCGATCCTATCTTCGAGACGCTGGCGCCGGGCATGGGAACGATCGTCCGCACGCCGGGCCGCGTCGAAGGCCAGGCCGATCCGCGCGCGGAGAAGGGCTATATCCACGCGGGCCCCTCGGGCGCCGGGCACTTCGTCAAGATGGTCCATAACGGCATCGAATACGGCCTGATGCAGGCCTATGCCGAGGGCTTCGACATCCTCAAGGGCAAGTCCGGCGAGCATGTCGTCGAGGAGGAGCGCTTCGACATCAACCTGACCGACGTCGCCGAAGTCTGGCGTCGCGGCAGCGTGATCTCGTCGTGGCTGCTCGACCTGTCGGCGATCGCGCTGGCGAAGGACGGTACGCTCGAAGGCTTCAGCGGCAGCGTCGCGGACTCGGGCGAGGGCCAGTGGACGATCGACGCGGCGATGGAGGAGAAGGTGCCCGCCAACGTGCTGAGCGCGGCGCTGTATGCGCGCTATCGCAGCCGCGTGGACCATACGTTCGGCGACAAGCTGTTGTCAGCGATGCGCTATGGCTTTGGCGGTCATGTCGAGATGCCCCAGTGAGCGGTGGCATGAGCGGGGCAATCAAGCTGCTGGTCTCCGATGTCGACGGGACGCTCGTCGACAAGGAGAAGAAGGTGACGCCCGCGACCGTCGATGCGGTCAAGCGACTGAAGGCGGCGGGTCTCGGCTTCACGATCATCAGCGCACGCCCGCGTTCGGGGATGATGCCGATCGCGGACTTGCTCGGCATCGACGAGCCGATGGGCGCGTTCAACGGCGGGATCGTATTCAAGCGCGACGGCACCGTGATCGAGCACCACATGATCGACGTCGATGTCGTTCGCGGCGCGATGGAGATCATCGGTGACGCGCCGGTCGACACGTGGTTCTTCGCGGATGACGTCTGGTATGCCAGCACCGACCAGGGCGGGCATGTCGGCAGCGAGAAGAAGGCCTCCGCGCAGGACCCGGTGATCGTCTCCGACTTTACCGACCTGCTCGCCAAGGCCGACAAGGTAACGTTCGTCAGCGATGATGAGGATTTGTTGCGCGACCTGCACGCGAAGGTCGCCGCCAAGTTCGATGCGCAGGCGACGATCGTCCAGTCGCAGACCTATTATCTCGACATCACGCCGGTGGCCGGCAACAAGGGCAGCGGGATCGAGGAACTGGCGGACGCGTTCGGCATCAGCTTGACGCAGACCGCGGCGATCGGCGATCAGGCCAACGACATCGCGATGCTCAAGCGCGCCAAGTTGGCGATCGCGATGGGCAATGCGCCGCAGACCGTCCGTGACGTCGCGCACGAGATTACCAGCGCGAACGATGCCGATGGCGTCGCGCACGCGATCGACACGTTTATCCTTACTGGAGTTTCCGCATGAAAGAGTTGGTTGCCTTCGACCTCGATGGAACGCTGGCCGAGAGCAAGCAGCCCTTGCAGGAGCCGATGGGCGAGGCGTTGGCGAATCTGCTCGACGTCGCGCATGTCGCGGTGATCTCGGGCGGCGACTGGCCGCAATTCGAAAAGCAGGTCGCGTCGCGCCTGCCCGAGCGCGCCGATCGCACCAAGCTGTGGCTGATGCCGACGACGGGCACCAAACTGTACCGGTTCGATGGCGAATGGCGCGCGGTGTATGCCGAGCTGTTCGAGGAGGACGAGAAGCAGAAGATCCTCAAGGCGTTCGACGAGTCGTTGGAAGCTACCGGGTTCGTGCCCGAGAAGACCTGGGGCGAGCGGATCGAGGATCGTGGTAGCCAGATCACGTTCTCCGCGCTCGGCCAGGAAGCGCCCATCGATGCCAAGCACAGCTGGGATCCGGACTTCGCCAAGCGCAAGGTGATCCAGGCCGACTTGCAGAAGCGCCTGCCGGGGCTGTCGATCAACATGGGCGGCGCGACCTCGATCGACATCACGCGCGAAGGTGTCGACAAGGCTTACGGCCTGAAGAAGCTCAACGAGGCGAGCGGCATCGCGCTCGACAAGATGATGTTCATCGGCGACGCGATCTTCCCGGGCGGGAATGATTATCCGGCCGAGCAGCTCGGGCTGGACGTCGTGAAGGTGAAGAACGTCGACGGCACGCTCGCGGCGATCGCCGGAATCGTCGCGTGCCTGAAGTAAGGGCATGAGCGTCGCCTTCCGTCGCGAGAGTGACGAGGAACATCTCGAACCCAAGTTCGAACAGCCGATCGCGCCGGGGCCCAATCTGGTCACGGCGCGGGGGTTGCGATTGCTTGGCGAACGGGTGACGGAAATCGAGGCTGCGGTTGCGGCCGAGACCGACGAGGAGGCGCGCAAGCTGTTGCTGCGCGACCTGCGCTATTGGCACACGCGCCAGACGACCGCCGAACTCGCGCCTTTGCCGGAAGAGGACGAGGTCGGGATCGGTTCGCGCGTTCGCGTTCGGATGAACGGCGCGGAGCGCGTAATTGCGATCGTCGGTGGTGACGAGGCCGAGCCTGGCGAGGACCGGCTGGCGTTCTCGGCACCGCTGGCGCGCGCGCTGATGGGCGCGGCGGTTGGCGAGACGGTCGCGTTTGCGGACAAGCCGGACGCGATCGAGGTTCTGGCGATCGACAAGGATGACGGCTGATGGCTGAAGCGAAATTCGAACGGCACCGTCAGGCGTGGACGCAGGACGAGATCCAGAAGCTGCATACGCTGGCGAAGAAGGGCATGGCGTTGAAGGCGATCGCTAAGGCGCTGACCCGGAGCGAGGAATCGGTGAAGGTTCGGGCGAAGGAAGACTCGTTGAATATTGCGAAGCTGCGGTAGCGGCTGAGGGCACCTAGCCCTCTCCCCGGAGGGGAGAGGGAGTAGAAGGGGCGTTATCGTCTCCTCCACGCCGTCGGAGGCTTCCGGGCCCCCGCATGGCGCCATTTCGAACGGTATCACCGCGAGAGACATTGCCGCGATAGGCGCCGCGCCCCCGCCCGAATGGCACCACCCCGGCGGAGGCCGGGGCCCAATTGGAAAGGTCGGAGTAACTGCGCGCAACCTGCGTCATTGCCGTCCCCCAATTGGGCCCCGGCCTTCGCCGGGGTGGTGCTAGCCAGCGGATCGGGATATTTCGCTGACTGCAGATCACCACTTATGTGGCCCCGCCCGAACACGCTACCACGGCCACCCCTTGTTCTCCCGCGAAGGCGGGAGCCCAGTCTGGGTCCCCGCCTTCGCGGGGAAACATTTTAATAGGCGGCCGCTGACCGAAGCCGCACGGAGCTCCACTTGTCCGAATACGACGCCATAATCCTCGGGGCAGGCGCAGCCGGCCTCATGTGTGCCGCCGTCGCCGGCCAGCGCGGGCGGAAGATCCTGCTCGTCGATCACGCCGACCAGGCGGGCAAGAAGATCCTGATCTCCGGCGGTGGACGGTGCAATTTCACCAACGTCCACACCGCCGCCGACCGCTACATCTCCGCCAACCCGCATTTCGCCAAGTCCGCGCTCGGCCGCTACACCGCGCAGGATTTCCTCGCGCTCGTCGAATCCTACGGCATCGCTTGGCACGAGAAGACGCTCGGACAACTCTTCTGCGACGGCTCCGCGAAGCAGATCGTCGAGATGCTCCTCGACGAATGCGACAAGGGCGGCGTCGACCTGTCGCTCGGCCGCGCGATCACCGGAGTCGACCACGCAGACGGCCGCTATCGCGTATCGCTAGACGGCCGCACCGTCACAGCCCCCGCCTTGGTCATAGCAACCGGTGGCCCATCAATCCCTAAGATGGGCGCAACCGGGTTCGCCTATGATCTCGCACGGCAGTTCGGGTTGAAGGTCGTCGAGCCACGCCCCGCACTCGTCCCGCTGACGCTCGGCGGCGATGAAACGCTCTTCCGCGAACTCTCCGGCGTCGCGGCCGAAGTCGTCGCCACCGCCGGCAAGACCGCATTCCGCGAGGCGGCGCTGTTCACGCACCGCGGCCTGTCGGGCCCCGCGATCCTCCAAGTCTCGTCCTACTGGCGCAACGGCCAGCCCGTCGGGATCGATTTCCTCCCCGATCGCGAGTCCGGCTGGCTCCCCGCCGCCAAGCGTACCACGCCGCGCGCGACTCTGCGGAAACTGCTCGGCAGCACGCTCCCGGACCGACTCGCGGAGACTTTGAGCGAGCGTTTGGGCATGACGAACGAGATTTCCACGCTCACCGACCGCAAGCTCCAGGACGCCGAACGCGCGCTAAGCCATTGGCAATTCACGCCGAATGGCTCCGAAGGCTATGCCAAGGCCGAGGTCACCGCGGGCGGAATCAGCACCGCGGAACTGTCATCGCAAACAATGCAAGCCAAACGCGTACCAATGCTGTATGCAGTCGGCGAAGCGGTCGATGTCACAGGGTGGCTCGGCGGCTACAACTTCCAATGGGCATGGGCGAGCGGGTGGGCCGCGGGTCAAGTCCTGTAGGGACCACCACGCCAGTGCCTTGCCGTTGCGTAAGCCGGCCACCAATTAGGACGTACATGCCTTTTACAAATATTCCGTCGCTTCTTTCCGAGGCGCTCGAAGCGCGCGGCTATACCGCGCTCACCCCCGTCCAGGCTCATGTGATCGAGGACAACGCGATCGGTCGCGATCTCGTCGTGTCGGCGCAGACCGGCTCGGGCAAGACCGTGGCGTTCGGCCTGGCGATGGCCGGCGAACTGCTCGGTGAAGCCGGCGAGGACGGCGTCCAGCGCCTGCCCGCACCGCACAAGCCGCTCGTCCTCTGCATCGCACCGACTCGCGAGTTGGCGCTTCAGGTCAGCCGCGAGTTGATGTGGCTCTACGCCAAGGCCGGTGCGCGCATTTCGACCTGCGTCGGCGGCATGGACGCCTCGAAGGAGCGTCGTTCGCTCGCCCACGGCGCGCATATCGTCGTCGGCACGCCGGGTCGTCTGCGCGATCACCTCGAGCGTGGCGCGCTCGACCTGTCGGCCCTCAAGGTCGCCGTGCTCGACGAGGCCGACGAGATGCTCGACATGGGCTTCCGCGAAGACCTCGAGCAGATCCTCGACGCGTCGCCTGAAGCACGTCGCACTTTGCTGTTCTCGGCGACGATGCCCCGGCCGATCGTCGCGCTCGCCAAGCGCTACCAGAAGGATGCGCTGCGGATTTCGACCGTCGGCGAGGATCGTGGTCATGGCGATATCTCGTACCAGGCCGTCACGGTCTCGCCGTCCGAGATCGAGCATGCGGTGATCAACCTGCTGCGCTTCCACGAGGCGGAGACGGCGATGCTGTTCTGCGCGACGCGTGACAATGTGCGTCACCTGCACGCGAGCCTCGTTGAGCGTGGCTTTGCCGCCGTCGCCTTGTCCGGCGAGCATTCGCAGAACGAGCGTAACGCTGCGCTTCAGGCGTTGCGCGATCGTCGTGCGCGCGTCTGCGTCGCCACGGACGTTGCGGCTCGCGGTATCGATCTGCCGACATTGTCGCTGGTCGTGCACGTCGAACTGCCGCGCGATGCCGAGACGCTCCAGCATCGCTCGGGTCGTACCGGTCGTGCGGGCAAGAAGGGCACCGCCGTCCTGATCGTGCCGTTCCCGCGTCGCCGTCGCGTCGAGATGATGCTTCGTGGTGCGAAGATCAACGCGGAGTGGGTCAACGCCCCGACCGCGGAGGACATCCGCAAGAACGATCACGAGCGGCTGATCGGCATGCTGTTGCAGCCGGTCGAGGTCGAGGAGGAGGATCGCGCGCTCGCCGTCCGCCTGATGGCCGAGAAGACGCCGGAGGATATCGCCGCGGCGCTGGTGCACATGCACCGTGCGACGATGCCGCAGGCCGAGGACCTGATCGACCAGAGCAAGCAGCCGACTCAGGACGAGCGTTCGCAGGGTCCGCGCGCGGGCTTCGAGGACACGGTCTGGTTCCGGATGGACATCGGTCGTCGCCAGAACGCCGATCCGCGCTGGATCCTGCCGCTGATCTGCCGTCGCGGGCACATCACGAAGTCGGAGATCGGTGCGATCCGGATCGGTCCGAACGAGACGGCTTTCGAGATTCCCCGCGCGGTTGCGTCGCGGTTCTCGGCGGCAATCCAGCGGACGGCACAGGCTGGCGAGGAAGAGAGCGGCGTTGCCATCGAGGCGATGCAGGGTGCGCCGGAGAGCGGTGCTCGGCACGATGGCGGCGGCGGTGGTCGCAGCAATGCGAGCGGCCCCCGCTCGACGCTGCACCGTGCGGCACCGCGTGGCGGTCCGGCTCCTGCACGGAAGCCCCCGTACCGCGGCAACCGCGAGCGCAGCTGAGGACCTCGGCGCGTCCTTTCCAATGGGGGAGGGCGCGTCGCCCTCAAGAACTCCGTCATCCTGACGAAAGTCAGGATCCAGAGTAACGAACGCCGCCCTGCTTGATCCTGGATCCTGACTTTCGTCAGGATGACGGGAGCGGGTGGGGCGGTTTGGGATGTGTACGATGACGAACGTATCTTCCAGCGCGATCCGCATCTTGGTCGACGCCGATGCATGCCCCGTCAAAGACGAGATCTACAAGGTTGCATGGCGCCACGAAGTCCCCGTGACGATCGTCGCCAACAGCCATTTCCGCATCCCCGTCCACCCGCTGATCTCGCGCATCGTGGTCAGCGACGGGTTCGACGCGGCCGACGACTGGATCGCCGAACAGGCCGATGCGAAGTCGGTGGTGATCACCGCCGACATCCTGCTCGCCGACCGCTGCGTGAAAGCCGGCGCAACCGTACTCGCCAACACCGGCAAGCCCTTCACCACCAGCTCGATCGGCGGCGCGATCGCCACGCGCGCGATCATGGCCGACCTGCGCGCGGGCGGCGACATCATCGGCGGCCCCGCACCCTTCTCCAAGACCGACCGGTCGAGCTTCCTCTCCGCGCTCGATGCCGCGCTGGTCCGGCTGAAGCGCCGCTAGCCGGAGCGTAGACAGAGCGGCTGGCCCGTCGCTACACTCCCGCCACCGATCATGCGGCAGGGGAGAGCGCGATGCAGTGGAAGATGTTGGCGGCCGCGGCGGCGGCGGTTGTAGTTTCGGCCGGGGCGCCTCTCCTCGCACAGGTGGCACCCGCCGGGATATCCGACCGGTACACGGCGTGCCAGGCGCGGGCCCGCGGCAACACGGTGCAGGGCGGTATCTGCGCGCAGACCGAAATGGCGTCGCAGGACGCGCGGCTGAACAAGGCCTATCAGGAGGTCATGCGGCAACTCGCGAGCCGACCGGCGCAACGTATCGCGTTGCGCGACGAACAGCGATCCTGGCTCAAGGCGCGCGACTATGACTGCAAGATCGATGGAGAAACGATCGACACCGCCTGCCTCGTTACAAAAACCGCAACCCGCGCGAGCGAACTGGAACGCAAGATCCGCTTCTAACGGCATTCCGCGGGGGGCAGGGCTGCGAGCGCGCGCGGCGGATCGAGCCCGGTCCGCTATGCTATCAGCCGTCGTCGCCAGCAAGCGACCCGACCAAAAGGCTGGCCCACCGGAGCGGTAACATCAGGCCGAATGAAGATGATGGCCGGCCACACAAACCTGTGGGCTTCCGACAAACTGGCTAACCGTTCGCGCCAGCAGCGACGACTAGGGTGTGCGTAAGATGCTCAAACGCAAAGGATGCCAGTGGTAAGCCGAACTGATTGACCCGTTTTGGGGCCATTGTAAGATACCGAGTTTGCTAGAAAAAGTTTCGCCGCGTACAAGTGTCTTGGAAGCGGGGGAGCAATGACAGCAGCTGGCATGGGGCGCATCCCCTTCGACGGCTCGCGCCTTCCTCGCTCCGGCCGGATCGAAACGCTTGATATGCTGCGCGGATTTGCCGCGTTGCTCGTTCTGTTTCAGCACCTTGCCGAGACCATCATAGCGACGCACGCGCTTCCCCTTCCGATCGAACAGGCCGGCGTGCTGCTGTTCGACGGCATCTTCCACTTTGGGCGGTTTGGCGTCGCGCTGTTCTTTCTGATCAGCGGGTTCGTCATCCCGTTCAGTTTTCGCACCGATCGTCCGGTCCGCGGATTCGCGATCAGCCGCGCATTTCGCCTGTATCCCGCCTATTGGCTGTCGTTGGGCGTCGCGCTGCTGGTGCTGCATATGACAGGCGCGCCGGCTCCTGCGCCGGTGACGATCGTGGCCAATGTGGCCATGGTCCAGCATTATGTCGGTCAGCCCGATATCGTCGTCGCCTATTGGACGCTGGCAACGGAACTGGCGTTCTACGTGCTGGCGGCCTGCCTCGTTGCCTGGGGGGTGCTGCGTGCGCCGTTCGTCTTGGCCGGAGGAATCGTCGCGCTGTTCGGTGCAGCGCTGTTGCTCGCACTGGCGTCTCATCTGGTCGACAAGCGGCTGCCCGCCGACCTGCCGCTGAACTTGGGGCTAATGTTGCTGGGAACGATGCTGCGACTGGCGATGCTCGAGCGTAATGCGATCGCGGTGCGTCTGGCGGGGCGTCTCTGCGGCCTCTTCCTGGCGATCGTGCCCGTCGTCCAGTTCATGACGGTCCCGCCGGTCGGCGCCGCAGGTTTCAACCTGGCACCGACTTTAGGGTATATTGGTGCGCTGCTGCTGTTCGTGGGAGTCGTCGGCGCTGGCTCGGATAGCAGCCGCGCGATCGACGGCCGTTCGGTTTACCGGCGTGTGGCAAAGTGGTTCGGGACCATCTCGTATTCCGTCTACCTGTTCCACGGACCGGTGATCCTGGCGTGCGGCACGATCCTGATCGCGGGCGATCCGGGTTCGGCATTACGCTATGTCGCGGTCGTGCTGAGCGCGACGATCCTCATCGCGGCAGTCGTTTATCATGCCGTCGAAGAGCCGATGGTGCGACTAGGCCACCGCATGATCCGACGGCCTGTACCAGCGCAAGCGCCGGGTCTGGCAGAGCCGATCCCCGCGACCCCCACGGCCGGCCCGATCTTCGTCGAGACGGAGTTCCGCTAGCAGGTCTCGAAAAGCCGCTGCACGACGATCCACACAAACCGGTTGTTTGAACCGACAGATCAACGCGTGGACCGCGCATACGACCTAAAGCGAGGTTGCGCGGTACAGCGCGCGGCAGTCGACCAGCGCACGCCTGCCGACATCGCAGCAACAGGGCTTTTGACTAATCTCGAATTGAAGTTTGGTGCACCCGACTGGATTCGAACCAGTGGCCTCTGCCTTCGGAGGGCAGCGCTCTATCCAGCTGAGCTACGGGTGCCGGACGGTCCGCCTAGCAAAGCATAACGGCGCACGCCAGACGTTTTCGCGATCAGGCCTCGCCGGTTGCCGGATCGATGTCCGTCTGGGGAGCCGAGCTGGCAAGCGCTCGGCTCTTGGGCGGCGGGGTCTTGGGTTTGTAGGCGCACAGATCGCTGACGATGCAGCGCCAGCATTCGGGGGTCCGCGCCTTGCAGACGTAGCGGCCGTGCAGGATCAGCCAGTGATGCGCGTGCAGGCGGAACGGTTGCGGGGTGGCCTTGTCGAGCTTCAGTTCGACCGCGAGCGGGGTCTTGCCGCGGGCGAGGCCGGTACGGTTGCCGACGCGGAAGATATGTGTGTCGACCGCGAACGTCTCCGCACCGAACGCGACGTTGAGGACCACATTGGCGGTCTTGCGACCCACGCCGGGCAGGCGCTCGAGTGCGACACGGTCGTTGGGCACCTCGCCGCCATAATCGTCGATCAGCATCTGCGAGAGCGCGATGACGTTCTTCGCCTTGGTGTTGTAGAGCCCGATCGTCTTGATGTGGCGCTTCAGGTCTTCGAGGCCCAGCGCGACCATCTTCTCAGGCGTGTCGACGTCGCGGAAAAGGGCGCGCGTCGCCTTGTTCACGCCGACGTCGGTCGCCTGCGCCGACAAGGCGACCGCGACGACCAGCGTGTAGGGATTGACGAATTCCAGCTCGGTCTCGGGGTGCGGGTCGGCTTCCGCCAGACGCGCGTAGAACTCGATGACGTCGGCTTTCTTCACGCCCTTACAACCCGAGCACGTCGCCCATACGGTAGCGCCCGGCGGGCTGCCCAGCAAGCCAGATCGCCGCGCGCACCGCACCGCGCGCGAAGATCGAGCGATCGTCGCCGCGGTGGTTGAGTTCGATCCGCTCGCCTTCGCCCGCGAAGATCACGCTATGGTCGCCGATCACCGATCCGCCGCGCAGTGATGCAAAGCCGATCGTGCCTTCGGTGCGCGCGCCGACGAGCCCGGCGCGGCTGTCGACGCGGAGTTCGGCGAGCGTCGTGCCGCGGCCCTTGGCGGCGGCGTCGCCGAGCAGCAGCGCGGTGCCCGATGGCGCGTCGACCTTGTGCTTGTGGTGCATCTCGACGATCTCGACGTCCCAGTCGGACCCGAGACGCGCGGCGGCTTCGCGGACGAGAATACCGAGCAGCGTGACGCCGAGCGAGGTGTTGCCGGTCTGCAGGATCGCGATGTCCTTCGCCGCGTCGTCGATCATCGACTGGTGCTGCGGCGACAGGCCGGTCGTACCGATGACGATAGCGGTACCAGCGGCGCGCGCGGCGGCGAGATGCGCCTCGACTGCGGAGGGCGTCGAGAAATCGACCAGCACATCGGCGGTCCGGGCGAGCGGGTTCGGGTCCTCGCGCGCATCGACGCCGCCGGCGAGCGACGCGCCAGCCGCCTCGATCGCCTCGACGATCGCGCGGCCCATGCGTCCTGCGCTACCATAAATGCCGATCGAGGTCGTCGTGATGGCGGATGAGGCGGGTTGGGGCGCGAGCGTTTGCATGCGCGGCGCTTTGCACCAACCCGGCCTTCGGAAACAGGGGCGAACGGCAGGCCGAGGCATTTCTTCGCGGAATTGGAGTAGGCGGTCGGCGGCTCAAGCCTTTACGACGAGCGCCCGGACCAGGTCGAGATCGGCGGGCTTGTCGACGTCGACCGCGGCCAGGCCGAACGGGCTGGCGATCGCGGCGGCGTCGAGGCCGGCGAGACGACCGAGATGCGCGATCGCCGCGACCAGCGTCAGGCGACCCGACAGATACCGGAGCAGCGTGCCGATCCCGAGCCGCCGAACGATCCGCCATGGCCGCTTGCGGTCCGCCTCGACCTGCGCCCAGAGATCGAGTGCGGCGACCGAGCGCGGCGTTGCGAAGTAGAACAGGTTGCACCCCGACCACGCCCCGTCGGCAAAGCGCAAATAAGTGCGGCGCGTGCCCGGGGCAGCGGCTTCGATGACGTCCTGACGTGCGAGCAGGGCACCGACATCGGCCTGTGCGGGGACGTCGGCGAGGAAACGCGTCACCCATCCGGGCTGCAACAGCGCGTGGTCGGCGGTCGTGACCAGCAAGGGCGCGCCGAGCGCTTCGATGCCGTCGCGAACGCTGCGGCTCGGACCGGATGCCGCGTCGAGCACGATGAGGCCGAGCGCATTTGCCGCGGCACGGACCGCGTCGTCCGACACCGATACCGCGATCGTGCGCGCGCCAGCCTCTCGCAACGCCTGCGCGACGCGGGCCAGCAACGTCTCGCCGTCGAGCACGATCAGCGCCTTGTGCGAGACGCCCGCATAGGCTGCGACCGGATCCACGCCGCCGCGCGAGCCGGCGAGGATCAGCGCGTTGAAGCCGCGACCATCCGCGCTCATACCGTTTTCGGTCCGGTTTGCGCGCGCGCCCGCCAGACCCGCCAGAACACGCCCGGCGCGGCCAGGATCGGATGCTTTTCGCGCCACGGGGTCAGCGGCACCGCGACGCCGGTATGCCGCTCGACCTTCCACACGCCGTAGCGCGCGGCGCCTTCGAAGGTGAACGCCGCCCGCACCAATCGTGCCACGTTGAGCGGCTTGCCCGCACGACGGCGACGGCCCCACGCGCGCAGCAACGCGTTTCGTCGCGCTGGCGACAGATCGGGCTTCAGCATGCCAGCTTCGTCGCGATAGGCGATCCCGTCGGCGGTCCAGGCGAGCGGCAGGAGTTCGGCGTAGCGCCCCGGATCGAAGCCAAGGATCTGGCCCTCGCGGCCCTTGCGCTCGACTCGGAGTTCGGCGGCATAGGTCTGGCGGAACAGCGCCCGCCAATAATCGTCGGCGGTACCGGTCTGGGGGCCGAGCGCGGCGGCAAAGCGCGCGGCGGACTTCGCCGCATCGCCGATCGCCACGGCGACTCGGTTCGCGGTTGCCGGATCGCGGACCCAGACGAGCGCGGAGGGTTGCACGAAACGCGTCCAGATCGTCGTGTCGAGCGTTTGCGCGGCTGCCGCCTTGGCGAACGTCGCCAGCCGCATCGTCGCGATCTTCGCGCGCAACGTCTCGCCGTGCAGGTCGAACTCGCGGTAGCTGACGGTCGGCCACAGGCCGCGCTCGGGCGGGCCGGCGGTCAGCACGTAGAAGTCGAGCACGCCCTCGGTCTCGCCGGTGCGCAGGTTCGAACCGTAGAACAGAACCGCCGCGGTCTCGGGCGCGTCCCCTGCAAGTATCGCCGCGACGTCGCGGACGGCGGCGATGGTCGGGACGTGCAACTGACGGCGGACGACGTCGCCGAGCGTGATCACGGAACGACGAAACGCAGCGCGCGTGCCTCGCGGATGGTCAGGTCGCCGCCCGGATAGACTTCGCCATCGAGGATGAAGCCCGAGTCCATCGACAGGTCGAAGCTCGGCGAATCGATCCGGTGATACCCTGCACGATCAAGCCACGCGGCCGGCGAACCGGCGACGATCAGCGGCGTTGCGGCGGCGAGCCAACGCGGCGGCGCATCGACCAGCAAGGTCTTCAGTCCGCCGCGGGGCACGCCGAAAGGTCGTATCCCGATCGGCATCCGCTTCAGCGTCGACGCGAGAAGGATATAGCGGGCGCGATCGCTGTCCGTATTCCGACCCGCGGCATGAACGCCTTCGTCACCGCGCGACTCGAACCGGATCCGCATCCGGTTGCCCGCGCGCCACGAACTGTTCGCGCCCCCGAACAGGGTCTGCAGGATCGCCCAGCACAGTGCGAGGCCAACCGCGACGCCGTTGAAAGCGCCGGCGCGGTGGGTGCGCTGCGCCAGCGCGGTCGCGTCGACGAACGCGCCCGCACCCAGCAGGAAGCCGTGCAGCCGCGCACCGGTATCCTTGCGTATGACCTCGATCGGGCTGCGGATCTTGACGTTGCCCGCGCGCGCGGCGGTCAGCGCCTGGTCGAGCGTCCAGCTATCGGGGATGCCGAGATCGAGCGCGAGCGCGTTGGTCTTGCCCGACGGCACGATCGCGACGCGGGGGGCTGCACCAGTCCACACGCGCGCCGCAGCGGTCATCACGTCGCGGATCGTGCCGTCGCCGCCGTCGATCACCAGCAGTTCGATGCCGTGGCGCGCGAAATCGGTCAGCACTTCGGCGAGTTCGGCCTGCGTGCGCGGGGTCACAGCAAGCACGGTCCCCGACAGGAACGGCTTGGTCGCCTCGACGCTGCTGCGGTTGCGGTGGCTTTTCGGGTTGCAGATGATGCCCGTACGGATCTTCGCCGCCGCGTCGCGCGGACTCACGCCGTACCGCTCGGATGCCGACGGATCGAACATGCCTTCGGGCAGCCACGCCGGCGGCGCCGGTGGCGAAAGAGGGTGCCCGCCAAAGGCATGGAAGTTCGAAACAGCATCGGCCACGATATAAGATACCCGTCGCGGTACATAACCGCTACAAATTTGTGTCAGGAAGATTTCCGTTCCGCTGCAACCAGCGGATTTTGGATCACCGGCGATACCGCATTTTCATACGCACGACGGTCCCGGATGGGGCCAAGGCCGTGCGCGCCGCATCGAAAGACGGCAACCCGATCGAGGTCGGCGCATCGTTGGAAAAGCCGAATCCCTCTTTCGGCGCGAACAGCGTCCGGTTGAAATCATGGTCGCTATTCTCGTCGTGATATTGCGCGACCGCATAGTGGCCGGGCTTCAGCCAGAAGCACGCGCGCGGGCTGCTTGCCGCCACGCGCGCCCGCACCAGCTTGCCGCCCTTCGCCAAAAACCGTTTCTTGTCATCGGGATAGACGGTGAACGCGACCTCGCCGACGGCGTTGTGCATCGCCGTCGCCTCGACGATCAGCTTGGCGTTGCCGCCGCCGGGCGTACCTTCGCATGCCTCGGCAGCGTGCGCCGAGACGGGCATCAGCAGCGCCGCCGCGCCCAGGCTAAGGGAAACCACAGTCTTCATGACAGGACTTAAGCGCGGAAAAGATGGCCGGAGCGCGGCGCACAGATGACATTTGCGACGCGAACGGGGCGTTCGTCGTTCGCGCGCTACGCTCCGTCGACCGCCTGCGGCCCGGAGGGCGTACGCGTCATCCGCGCGGCGGCGAACCCGAGCAGGATCGCCACCGCGACCGAACCGACCGCGACCGCGGCTGCGACTCCGGTCGAATCGTAGGTCGGCATCAGCGCGAACGCGGTGACGAACAGCAACAGCACCCCGACCGCGCGAATCGCGAACACCGTGCCGGCGCGGTGCAGCGCGGTCATCACCGTGTCGAGGCTGACGGTGGCGAGGTCGAAGCACCCGGCGGCGGCGAGCCACAACAGCACCGGGTACGCGCCGACGAACGACTTGCCGCCGACGACCTTCAGGATCGGTTCGCCGACCAGCGCGACGATGGCGAGGATGACGAGCGCAGCCGCCGTGCTGGCCAGCATCGTCCGGATCAGGATGCGGCGCAGGCGCGACGGCTCGGCAGTGCGCACCGCGCGGACGATCTCGGGGAAGGCGGCGCGCGACAGCATCTGCGACAGTTTCGCCAACGCCTGCGCCAGCTGAGTCGCCAGCCGGAACGCACCCGCCGCCGCCGGGCCGATCGACGCGCCGACCAGCAGCAGCGGGATCTGCTTGCTCGACAGGCCCAGCGTCGCACTCGCGTTGGTGCTCAGCGAGAAGCGGACGATGCCCGGATTTTCATCGCGGACCTGCTGCCAGCTGCCCCGGCCGCTCGCGAGCAGGCGCAGGTCACCGCTTTTCGCAACCATGATCCAATAGGTCGCGGCGGTGACGATCTCGGCGACCGCCCAGGCGAGCATGAAGCCGCGGATCGTCGGTTCGACGATCATCGCCGCGCCCGCGCCGACGAAGCGCATGATCGGCGTCATGCTGTCCGCCACCGCCGACAACGAGAATTTGTCGCGCAGCCGCAGGATGCCGAGCGGGGTCGAGCGGATCGTGATCAGCTGCACCACCGCGAACATCAGCGTGTCGCGCATCAGGTCGGGCGGAATGCCGAACCCGTCGCTCCACGCGAACAGGATCGCCACGGTCAGCGCGGCGCCGACCAGCGCGCTGCACATGTCGAGGATCGCCGACAACCGGAGCAGCCGCGCGAGCCTGGGCGTGTCGCCGTGCTGGATCGGCTCGACGCCGTACTGGACGATGATCTGCCACGTCTGGAAGCCGACAAAGGTCGCCAGCGCCTGCGCGGCTCCCGAGATCAGCGCGAACCGGCCGAAATCGACCACCCCCAGCGTGCGTGTCGCGAACCCGAGATAGAACAGCGACAGGATCGCCAGCACGCTGCGACTGGCGAGCAGCCAGCCGAGGTTACGCGCCGCCGCCCGGAAAATCCCGGTCGAGCCGGTGGTAACCGGAATGGGCGCGGGGTCCTGAACCATCTGCGACCGGCCCCTAGAGCGCGATGGCGAGGGCGGCAAGATGCCCGGCGGTACTAGGGTGCCCCGGAGGTGACAAAGCGGCGGTCGGCTCCTAGACCGCGCGATCGGGCGGCGGTGCTGCCGTCATGCGAGGGATCGTTCGTCATCTGCGGAATTGCCGGCCTTTACGCACGAGGTGGCGGTGTCGTCTCGCCCCGCCTTATCACCGCGCAGTGCGATACGATCCTGCACCGCGGGCCCGACGACCAGGGCGTGATGACCGATGGCGATTTCGGCTTCGGGATGCGCCGGCTCAGCATCATCGACATCGAGGGCGGCCACCAGCCGTTCCATTCACCCGACCACCGCTATGCGCTCGTCTTCAACGGCGAGATTTACAATTTCCGCGAATTGCGGGGCGAGTTGCAGGCGCTCGGCCGCGTATTCGAGAGCGCGGGCGATACCGAGGTCATCCTCGCCGGCTACGAACGCTGGGGCGACGACGTCTGGGCAAGGCTCGACGGGATGTTCGCGGTCGCGGTGTGGGATACGCACGCCCGCCGCCTGACGCTCGCGCGCGACCCGATCGGGATCAAGCCGCTCTATTATACCGATCAGGCCGCGGGGTTCGCGTTTGGCTCCGAACTGAAGACGCTGACGCTGCTGCCGGGCATGGCGTTCGACGTCGATCGCCGCGCGCTCCACGATTATTTCAGCTTCGGCCATGTCCGCACCCCGCGCTCGATCTACGCGCAGGTCCGCACCCTGCCGCCGGGCCATGTGATGACCGTCGAGGCGAGCGGGACGCCGACGATGCGCGCCTATTGGACGCCCGCCTATCATCCCTCTGAACCCAGATCCGAGGCGGAGTGGATCGAGCGTTTCCGCGACGAATGGCTCGACACGATCGGCAAGCAGATGGTCGCGGACGTCGATGTCGGCGCATTCCTGTCGGGCGGCGTCGATTCGTCCGCGGTGGTCGCGGCGATGGCGCAGGTATCGGACCGCCCGGTGCGCACCTTCACGATCGGCTTCCCCGACCCGCGCTTCGACGAATCGCCGCATGCCGAGGCGATCGCGCGGCATCTCGGCTGCCACCACGTCACGCGCACGCTGGAGTTGGCGGATGCGCAGGCGATGCTGCCCGAGGTCCAGCATTGTTACGACGAGCCGTTCGCCGACCCTTCCGCGGTGCCGACTTGGTACGTCAGCCAGATCGCCGCGCAGGAGGTGAAGGTCGCGCTGTCGGGCGATGGCGGCGACGAGCTGTTCTTCGGCTACAAGCGCCACGCGACCGAACGCCGGATCGGTGCGCTGCCGGCACCGTTGCGCAGGCTCGCGCGCGCGCTCGATGCGGTACCGACCTTGCCCTCGCGCCATGCGAACGCAATGTTGCAGCGCTGGCGGAAAACCACCGGCAGCGCCGCACTCCCGAACGGCATCGCACGGTTCTTCGCCAAGACGCAGATCACGAACGAAGCCTTCCGCCGCGAGATATTCTCCACGGAGTTCATCGCCGAGGAAGAAGGCGGGATCGCCGCACTGGTCGCGGAATATTTCCCCGATCCCGACGCGATCTCGACCGACACGCTCGAACAGTTCGGCCTCGCCGACCTCGCGCTCAACCTCCCCGGCGCGATGCTGACCAAGGTCGACCGCGCAAGCATGGCGCATTCACTCGAGGTGCGCGTGCCGATGCTCGGGCAGGGGATGGTCGACCTCGCGCTGTCGATGCCCGCCGACATGAAGCTGCACGGCAAAATCGGGAAATACGTCATCCGCCAGGCCATCGCGCCGTGGCTGCCGGAAGGGATCCTCGACCGCCGCAAACAGGGCTTCCAGATGCCGCTTGCCGCGTGGTTCGCCGGCGATTTCGGGGCGTATGCCGAGCAACTCTGGCGCGACAGCGGCGTCCGCGAGCAAGGCATATGGCGCGCCGGCGCGGTCGACAAGGTGTTCGCCGATCACCGCGCGGGGAGGCGGGACTACAGCCGCTTCCTGTACGCGCTGGCGATCTACTGCCTCTGGTGGATCGGGCGACCGAAAGCCTTGCGCATCCCCCTTTCCGTTCGTGCTGAGTAGCGACCGAGTAGCTTCGAAGAAGCGTATCGAGGGCGCGTATTGAAGCATGGGTTCCGCGCGCCAACCTGTCCTTCGATACGCCGTCTCGATACGCTGCAAGAGCAGCTACTCGATGGCTACTCAGGACGAACGGAAGGGAGGGAAGTCGGCGTTAGCGGGTATGCGACCCCGCGAAGCGCTCAAGCCAGCCAGCTCACCAACGTCTCACCCTTCGCCTTGCGCACCATCGCCTGCACCAGCCGCACCAGATGCACCACCAACGAGATAGCAGTCCACGCGGCGACCCCGATGATCCCCCAGTCCGGCCGCGTCACCAGCAACCCCGCAAACAAGATCACCATGTTCGGATTGCGCCGCGCGGTGATCAGCCGGAACCAGCTGTCGAACCGCTCCCACACGTGGATATGCATCCCGAACCGGACGATGAACGCCCCCTCGATCAGCCGCTGCGCGACATAGCCGAACAGCATCGTCCCGATCACCGCCCAGAACACGCCGTCATCCAGCGGCCGCCCGTACGGCGCGCACCCCGCCGCCCAGGCCCACCACCAGAATGGCGGATGCACCAGATCGACGCCGTGATCCCACGCATTGCCGAGCTTCGACGAGGTGATCGTGCACCGCGCGAGCTTCCCGTCGACGGTATCGAGCACCATGAAGAACAGGCCCGTAGCGAGCCCGGTCCAGAACCAGCCATACCAGAACGCCACGGTCGCAACGATGCACAACACCGACCCGAGCGCGGTTACCTGGTTCGGCGTGATCCCGGCGCGCGCGCAGACCCGCGTGATCGCCAGCGCCCATTCCGGCCATAGATATTTGGTCAGCAGGTCGGTGACGCCCTTGTACGCACCGACATAGCTCGCCCGCTCGATGGCAGGCACCGCCGCGGGGGTCAGCAATTCCGCGAACGGCCGCTCGCGCTTGCGCAGCGCCTCGTTGAAGATGCCTTCCTCGGCCTCGGCGGCGATCACCGTCAGCCCGGTCACCAGCGGTGCCTCGCCGAGCATCGCCGCCGTCATCCGCGCACGCTCGTCGGCATCCCGGACATGCGCGAGCACGGGCACGCCGGTACGCGTCGCGACGGTGCCGGGCCGGGTCTTCAGATACGCGATCCACATCGGGTCGAACGCGTAGGCGAGGTTGGCGAGGATCACCGGGCCGGTGTCGCCATCGCCGTCGGTGGCCAGACCCTGCGCGACGCCGATCCGCCGGATCCGCTCGGCATTGGTCATGCCCCAGAGCAGCGTGTCATTCGCCCGGACGGTCCGGAGCGCTGGCGTAGGAGCTGTCGAATCTACCATGCCGCACCCGTTACCCGATCTGGTCGTGAAAGCGAGAGGGGCTCACGGTTGCCGATCGTATCTAGTTCCCCCGCGGAGGCGGGGGCCCAGGATCAAGCAGAGCTGCGGTCGGTACCCTGGACCCCCGCCTCCGCGGGGGAACAAAGCTGCTTGTTAGACCGACGGGGCTTCCAGTAGCCGAAGGATTTCCCCCGCAGCTCTCGCCGCGCCACCTTCGACCGCCCCCAGCGACCGCCCGGCAAACTCCGCCTGAACCGTCACAAACCCTGCATGCAGCAACGCCGACCGATCCACCGCCGCCACCACATCCGCAACGTCGCCAACAACCTCCCCACAAGCCCACATCGCGTAATTCGGATCGCCCCCCCAAGCGACACCCCCGGCATTGAGAAACACGCAAGGCCGCGGCCGCATGAGAAACTCGATCACCTGGCTCGACGTATCGCCCAGATACACGTCCGCGACGCCGGTATAGCTCCCGTCGACCATCGCGAACCCATCGATGTCGCAGTGCACATGCGCCAAGTCCCCGATCTCGCGCATCAAATTCGCCACCTCGGGCGCCCGTTCGACCAGTCGCTGGTGCGGCGCGAAGATCAGATTGTAGCGCCCGTCCGCGACGATCCGCCGCACCACCTCCGCCCCCCAGCGCCACCACGACGAGCGATGCTGCTGCCAATGCGGCGTATACAGAACGACCGGCCGCGTATCCGCGAACGGCGGCGCGGCGTGCGTCCGGTGCGTGAAGTCGGCCTTCACATAGCCGGTCGCGACGAACCGCTCGGGCGCAAACCCGCGGTCGAGATACGTCTGCCGCTCCAGTTCGCTCGGCACCAGAGTCAACGCCGCCGCCCGCCGCCGCGGATCGTCCCGCGCGCTCATCGAGCCGACGCCGTGCGACGTCTTTACGAACTTCGCGCGCATCGGAAACAGCCGCGGCAGCCACAGGCTCGTCTGCTCGGCACACACGACGACCGCCGCGCTGCGCAGATGCGGCAGCAGCCGCAGGAGCATCGGCATCTTCGCCGGCAGCACCGGATTGCGCCCGGTCCCATCGTCGGCAACCACGCGAAACCCCGGTGCCCGCCGGATCCGCACATTAGGGAAGGGCGCCGTCCACCGCGTCAGCAATGTCTCCTGCACCGACGTGCTCACCCAAAGCTCGATCGGCACGTCCGACTTCGCAGCGAGCGCCTCGACGATCGGATACAGATGCGGGATCAACAGCGTCTCGCCGAGAAACAGGAACGCGACCTTCCGTGTCATGACCCAGAAGCGCCGCCCACAGGCGCGTCATGATCGTGCTGCCACAGCGCGATGTCCTCCGGCCGGTCGATCTCCTGCCAGCGGACATTCCCTGCGATCCGCACCGCGCGGACGCCGACGGTCTCCGCGACGCGCCGGACGACGGCGTGATGATAGGCATGGATGCCATCCTCCTCGCCGATCACCGCGCGCAACGCCTCGGCATACGCGCCGCCGCCGGTCGACACGATCAGCCCGAGCGAGCGATCGGTCGCCTGGTGCCCGACCAGATGCTTGCCGACCGCGACGATAGCGTCGCCGTCCGCCTCGACCAGCATGTCGTCGAGCCCCGGCGTCGCCAGCGGCTCGATGACCAGCTTCACGCCGGATGCTTCATCGGCAAGCGCCGCGCGCAAAATCGCGGCATCGAACAGCGTGTCGCCGTTCATCAATGCAAACGGCTCTTCGAGAAATCCGCGCGATGCCCACACGCTACCGATGCTGTTGGCGATCGCCCAGAACGGGTTGAACACGAGTTCGGTGGGTACGCCACCGTCGCGCGCCGCCAGATGCGCCGCGACCTGCTCGATCCGGTACCCGCCGACGATCACCGCCCCCTCGAACCCGGCATCCGCCACCGCGTCGAGCTGGTGATCGAGGATCGCACGGCCGCCGACCTGCACGAGGCATTTCGGCGTCGTCAGCGTCAACGGCAGCAGTCGCGATCCGTGACCGGCAGCAAGGATGATGGCCTTCATGGGCGCGGACTTACGCACGAAGTGTGGCAGGAAAAAAGCTGCCATGTATCGCGAGTCGATGCTGCACTGCAGCGGAACATCCGCCGTCGCGCACCGTTGCGCCTAGATGCGCATGTTCAGATCGCTCCACATACCCCCCGAATGGGTCTGGCTGGAGAGCGTCGCCGTCGTCTCGGCGGCCGTCCTCGTCGCGCTGGTCGCGCATTGGCTGACAATGCGGATCGGCGGCCACGCCCAGCGTCGCTCGACTGCGAAGACCGACGGCCTCGTCCTTGCCCGCGTCCGCCGCCCGTTGCGCGCGGTGTTCGTCTCGGTCGCGGTCGCGTTCGTCTCGCGGATCCTGCCGATGGACAACGACATCGAGGATCTGTGGAAACAATTGCTTGGCTTCCTCGTCCCCGGGTTGCTCGGCTGGCTCGCGGTCGCGGCGTTGCGCGCGTTCCAGGACGTCATCGAGATCCGCGCCGACATCTCGGTCGAGGACAATCTCCGCGCCCGCCGCAAGCGCACGCGGGCCGCGATCCTGGGGCGCATAGGCACGTTCTTCATCATCTTCGTCAGCGTCTGCCTGATGCTGCTCAGCGTCCCCGGCATCCGCTCGATCGGCGTCACGCTGATGGCGTCGGCGGGTATCGCCGGCCTCGTCGTCGGTGCGGCCGCGCAGCCCGCGCTGAAGAACCTGATCGCCGGCGTGCAGATGGCGTTTACCGAGCCGATCCGGATCGACGATGTGCTGATCGTCGACGGCGAATGGGGCCGCGTCGAGCAGATCAACCTGACGTTCGTCGTCATTAAGATCTGGGACGAACGTCGCCTCGTCGTGCCCGTGTCAAAGTTCCTCGAACAGAGCTTCCAGAACTGGACGCGCGAGACGAGCCAGTTGATGGGGTCGGTGTTCTGGTATCTCGATCCATCCGCGGACGTGCCGCGGCTGCGCGAGAAACTGGGCGAGATCGTTACCTCGAACCCACGCTGGGACAAGCGGTTCTACAACCTCCAGGTGACCGACGTGAAGACGGACTGCATCGAACTGCGCGGGTTGATGACCGCGAAAGATGCGGCGATCGCGTTCGATCTCCGCTGCGACGTCCGCGAGGCCTTGCTGAAGTATATCCGCGAGGAAATGCCCGAAGCCATCCCGCGCAACCGCCTGCTGATGGCGCCCGACCCGGTGACGCGGACCTAAGGAATCCTCCCCCGTCAGGGGGAGGTGGCGCCGAAGGCGACGGAGGGGGAGGCACGCGCCACGTCCGTTCCGTGTCCTCCCCCTCCGTCTGGCAAGTGCCAGCCACCTCCCCCTGGCGGGGGAGGATTTAGCTACGCCTCGACATGCTCCGGCACCGCCTCGAGCGCAGTAATAAACAGCTCGCACCACCACATCACGTCCTCCTTGCGGACGTTGTCGATCAGCTTCTCCCAACGCGCCTTGCGCTCCGCCAGCGGCATCTTGAGCGCCCGATCGATCGCGTCGGACATTTCCTCGGGGCTGTACGGATTGACCAGCACCGCGTCCTTCAACTGCGTCGCCGCGCCCGCGAAGTGCGACAGCACCAGCACGCCCGGATCCTCTGGATCCTGCGCCGCGACATATTCCTTCGCGACCAGATTCATCCCGTCACGCAACGGCGTCACCAGCCCGACGCGCGCCGCACGGTAGATCCCCGCCAGCACGTCACGCGGGAAGCCCTGGTTGACGTATCGGATCGGAGTCCAGTCGATGTCCGAATACTCGCCGTTGATCCGCCCCGACATCGAATCGAGGTTCGCGCGGATCTCCTGGTACGTGTCGACCTTCTCGCGCGAAGGCGGCGCGATCTGGAGCATGTAGACCAGCCCGCGCCGGTCCGGATGCGACCCGAGGAAGCGCTCATAGCCCGCGAACCGCTCGGCGAGGCCCTTCGAATAATCGAGCCGGTCGACCCCGACGATCAGGCTCCGCCCGGTCGCGGACATGTACATCCGCTCCTTGGCATGCCGCGCCGCGTCGCTGTTCGCCGACTTCTCGAAGTCCGCGGTCTCGATCCCGATCGGCGTGGTGATCGCCTTGATCGTTCGGTCGCCGACCGTCACCCAGCCATCCTCGCCGACCACGCCGTCGAGCTGGCTCGTGACGTAATGCAGGAAGCTGTCGAGCCAGTCCTGCGTCTGGAAGCCGATCACGTCGTACGCGAACATCGATTCGACCAGCGCGCGGTGGCTCGGCAGCGACAGCAGCATCGCCATCGGCGGCCACGGGATGTGGAGGAAGAACCCGATCTTGTTCTCGACGCCCAGCTTGCGCAGTTCCTGGCCGAGCGGGACGTGGTGGTAATCGTGGACCCACACCAGATCCTCGGGCTCGATCAAGGGCAGCACCGTCTCCGCGAACCGCTTGTTCACGCGAGCATAGCCGCTGGAGAAATCGCGTTCGAACTCGGTCAGGTCGATCCGGTAATGGAACAGCGGCCACAAGGTCCGGTTCGCATAGCCGTTGTAATATTCGTCGAAATCCTGCTCTTCGAGGTCGATCGTCGCGGTGGTGACGCCTTTGCCCTGCTGGAAATTGATGTGCCCGGTGAAGGTCTCGGTGGTCGATCCCGACCAGCCGAACCACACGCCGCCCTTTTCACGCAGGGCGGCGAGCAACGCGACCGCGAGGCCGCCCTGGTTGCCCGAGGGCGCATCGACCGACTGGACGCGGTTCGAGATGACGACGAGGCGGCTCATCGGACGGCACTCCACGGCTTGCTGAGCAGGACCGCGCAGTTGATCAGCCCCACCAGCGAATAGGTTTGCGGATAATTGCCCCACAGCTCGCCGGTGTTCGGATCGATATCCTCCGACAGCAGCCCGGCCGGCGTCCGCCGCGCGACCATCTCGCAGAACAGCGCGCGTGCGTCGGCAGTCCGGCCGGTCGCGTGTAGCGCCTCGATCAGCCAGAAGGTGCAGACGTTGAACGCGGTATGCGGCAGGCCGAAATCATCCTCGGTCGCATAACGCAGCATGTGGCTTCCACGCCGCAGACCCTCCTCGACCGCCTTCAAAGTCGACTGGAACCGCGGATCGTCGGGCGCGAAGAAGCGCAGGTCGAGCAGCTGGATCAGGCTCGCATCGAGATCGTCGCCACCGAACGTCGCCGAGATACGCTGCGTATCCTCACGCCACGCCGACTGCTCGATCGTCGTGCGAATGGTGTTCGCACGCTCTTCCCAGAACGTCCGGCGATCCTCGAGCCCCAGCACTTCGGCGGCATTGGCGAGCCGGTCGCAGGCCGCCCAGCACATCGCCGCCGAATAGGTGTGGACGTGCGCTTTGGTGCGCAGCTCCCACAGGCCAGCGTCGGGCTTGTCGTACGTCTCCCACGCACGATCGCCGACCAGTTCGAGGCTCTTGAAATCCTCCTCGCTCGACATCCGGAACAGCCGCTTGTCGAAGAACGCCTGGACATCGGACAGGATGATCTGGCCGTACGCGTCGTGCTGGATCTGTTCGTACGCCTGGTTGCCGACGCGGACCGGGCCCATCCCGCGATAGCCCGGCAGGTCGCTCTCGATCCGCTCGATCAGCGTCGCCTCGCCGCCAACGCCGTAGAGCGGCTGGACATGCCCGCCCTTCGACGCATCGACGATGTTGCGCAGATATTCGAGATAGCCTTCTAGCACGTCGAGCGCGCCGAGCCGGTTGAGCGCCTGCACCGTATAATAGGCGTCGCGGATCCAGCAGTAGCGATAGTCCCAGTTGCGCTCCGACCCCTCATGCTCGGGGATCGAGGTGGTGAGCGCGGCGACGATCGCGCCGGTCTCCTCGTGCTGGCACAGTTTGAGCGTGATCGCCGCGCGGATGACGACGTCCTGCCACTCGACCGGCGTCGCGAGCCCGCGCACCCAGTGCCGCCACTCGTCCTTGGTCCGCGACAGCATCGCCTCGGCGGCCTCGTGCAGCACGCCCGCGAAACTCTCGTCGGGGCCGAGAAACAGGTGCATCTGGCGTTCGAGCCGGAACCAGTTCTCGCCGACGATATGCCCGACCGGCGCATCGGTGGTCAGCCGCAGCGTCTGGTCGTCCATCAGGAAGCGGATGTGGTTCGAGCCCTGCGTGTGCTCGGTCGGCTTCCCCCAGTTCGTCGCGACCCGCATCCGAACGCGAATGCGCGGCGAGCCGGCCACCGGCTTGACGATCCGGACGAAGCTGGTCGGGCGATAGGTCCGCCCCTCACGCACGAAGCGCGGGCAGAAATCGATGACCTCGACCGCGTTGCCCGCCTCGTCCTCATGCCGCGTCACCAGGATCGGCGTGTTGCGGATATAGGCCTGCGTGGTTTTCGCACCACCCTCGAGTTCGATCGCCCAGAACCCGGTCTTGGGCGCATCGCCGCCGAGCAGCGCGCAGAACGCCGGGTCGCCGTCGACGCGGGGCACGCAGCCCCAGACGAACGTGCCGGTCTTGTCGATCAGCGCGGAGACCTGGCAATTGCCGATCGGCCACAGGTTCATGTCGGCTTTTTGGGTAGGTGCGGTCATCGTGTTTCCAACATGGGTGTTTCCAATATGGCAGCAATCCAGTCGCGAAGTGCGGCAACGTCGTTCAGGCGGTAGGTTGCGGCGGTAGGCCGTTGCTCGCCGATCAGCACGCCCGCCCCGCCAAGGTCGAGCGCGGCCTCGAACCCGTCCTCGTCGGTAACGTCGTCGCCGAAGAAATACGGCACGCTGCCCGCCATCGCCGGCGCGGCGATCAGGGCGCGGAGGGCGGCGCCCTTGTCGCCGGGGGTGCGCAGTTCGACCATCATCTTGCCCCGCTGGAGCGTGAGGCCGTGGCGAGCGGCGAGGTCTTCGGCGAGGCGGACCGCGGCGGGTTCGAAGTCCGGCGCCATCCGGTAATGCAGCCCGGCGCCAAGGCTCTTGGCTTCGTAGACGAGCCCGTTGGCGTCGGCGAAGTCGCGGAACGAGGCGGCGGCGGCTTCGAGCGAAGCGGGGCGTTCGGCGGCGACATGGCCGTCGTCGGGCGTACGCGTCTCGGCGCCGTGGCTGCCCGCGACCGCGAACAGGTGCGCGTGGCGCCCGAGCATCGCGTCGAGCTGCGCGATCGAGCGCCCGCTGATGATCGCGACCCGACCGGGGAAGCGCTCGGCGAGCGTGTCGAGCGTATCGAGCAGCATCTGGCTCACCACGACCGCATCCGGCGTCGCGGCAAGGTCGACGAGCGTCCCGTCGAAATCGAAGAACAGGCTCACGGCGTCGGGCACGGCAAGGGGCGGCGCGAGGACATCAGTCGCGGGCTGGCGTTCGGCTAGCATCATCCCTGAACCCATAGCGCCACCGCTCCGTTCCGCTGCACTGCAAAATTGGAACGGGTACGGTTCGATTTTCGGGGTGGGGAGGGGGGGGGCGGCAAACGCCACCAAAGTTACCGCATCCCACCTCCCCGGCGAAGGCCGGGGCCCAGTTGAGGGACGGCAATGAAGCATGTTGCGCGATATCACCTCGGACGTTCCAACTGGACCCCGGCCTCCGCCGGGAAGGTGCTAAAGGATGCGCATCTCACTCTCTTTCAGGCCTGCAAACCTTGTTTCCCCGCGAAGGCGGGGACCCAGACTGGACTCCCGCCTTCGCGGGAGAACAAGTAGCGGGGAGTGGTCCACGTTAAACAGCGCATCAACGTCCCTTCTGGATGGCTGCCGAGCAAGTCCGCGGCGACGGCGCTAGATGAAGCCCCCCTCCAATCCACCCCACCTGCGACACCTCGCGACACAAAACCGCTGGACTAGCCCCAGCCGCTTGGTCATGCCTGCCGCCCATGTCCCGCGTCCGCGCCCTCCTCATCGCACCCGTATCCACGGCCGCCCTGCTAGCCGGCTGCACCGTCGGCCCGGACTACCACCCCAAGGCCGCGGCAGAACTCGGCGTTCCCGACGCGTATTCGGTCACCCCCGAGACCAAGCCCGAAGACCTCACCCGCTGGTGGCAGAAGTTCGACGACCCCGTCCTCGGCCAGCTCGTCGAGCAGGCCGCCGCCGCCAACCTCGACATCGCACAATCCGTCGCCCGCCTCCGCCAGGCTCGCGAAAGCCTGCTCCAGAACCGCGCCTCGCTGCTCCCGACGGTCAACGGCTCGGCCGGCTACCAGCGCAACGAGAACGTCCGGGGTGGTGGGCGCTCGTTCACGCTGCCCGACGGCACCGTCATCGATACCGGCGGCGGCGGCGCGAACAGCTTCACGGTCGGCGCCAGCGCCAGCTATCAGGTCGGCGTCTTCGGCGAGATCCGCCGCACCGTCGAGGCCAGCCGCGCCGACTACGCCGCGTCGGGCTACGACTACGCCACCGTGCTTATTTCCGTCGAAAGCGAGGTCGCGCGCAACTACGTCCTCGCGCGCTCGTACCAGCAGCAGCTCGCCAACGCCCGCGCCTCGCTCGCGATCCAGGACGACAACCTCGAGATCGCCGGTTTCCGCGTCCAGGCCGGGCTCGTCTCCAGCGTCGACGCCGAACAGGCCCGCGCCCAGCGCGCGCAAACCGCCGCGACGATTCCGAGCCTCGACCAGCAATATGCCGCCGCCGTCGCGCGGATCGGCGTGCTGACCGGCCAAGCCCCGGGCGCGCTCCGGGCGATGATGGCACCGGCCAAGGCAATCCCGACCGGCCCCGCCGCGGTCGGCGTCGGCATCCCCGCCGACACGCTCCGCCAGCGCCCAGACATCCGCTCGGCCGAGCGCGCGCTCGCCGCCGCCACCGCGCGGATCGGCGTTGCCAAGGCGCAGCTCTATCCCGCGCTCGCGATCACCGGTAACCTGAACACCAACGCGACCTCGATCGGCAACATCGGCGACGCGATCACCGGCAGCCTGTTCGCCGGGCTGACGCAGGCGATCTTCAACGGCGGCCGTCTGCGCAGCCAGGTCCGCACCAGCGAAGCCGCCGCCGACGGGGCGTTCGCGCTCTACAAATCCACAATCCTCACCGCGCTGGAGGATGTCGAGAACGCCGTCGTCGCGCTCCAGACCGCGCAGGAACGCGAGCGACAGTTCGCGATCGCGCTCGACGCGTCGAACAATTCCGCGATCCTCAGCCGTAGCCAATACCGCACCGGCCTCACCGATTTCACCACGCTCAACCAGCAGGAAACCGCGCTCCTGTCCGCACGCAACGGCGCGACGCAGGCACGCGCCGACGCCGCCACCGCGTTGATCGCACTCTATGCCGCACTCGGCGGCGGCTGGGACTCCACCGTGATCCCGCAAGCGCCCATATCCAATCCAGAGGCACGCTGATGGCCGACGCATCGATCGACGACTTCCTCGGCGTAAAGCCGCAGGCCCCCTGGAAACGCTACGTAAAGTGGGTCGTGATCGCGGTCGGCGTGGTCCTGCTGTGCCTGCTGCTCGCCAAGTGCTTCGGCGCGAAGGAGCAGACGCAATATTCGACGCAGGCCGCGCAGCGCGGCAACCTGACCGTCAGCGTCTCGGCAACCGGCAAGCTCGCGCCGACCACGCAGGTCACGGTCGGTTCGCAGCTATCGGGTCTCGTCACCAAGGTCGTCGTCGACGTCAACGACCGCGTGACCGCGGGCCAGCCGCTCGCGCTGATCGATCCCGAACAGCTCGACGACCAGATCCGCCAGACCAGCGCCCAGCTTGCGGCGAACCAGGCGCAGGTCGCGCAGGCACAGGCCACCGTCGCCGAATCGCGCGCGCAGCTAAACCGCCTCGAAGAGGTCTCGCGGCTGTCCGGTGGTCGCGTACCGTCGAAGACCGAGCTCCAGACCGGCCGCGCCGACTACGCCCGCGCCGTCGCAGCACAGAAGGTCGCCGAGGCCAACGTCGTCGCCAGCCGCGCGCTTCTCGCGCAGAACCAGACGCAGCGGGCGCGTGCGATCATCCGCTCGCCGGTGACGGGGGTGGTGCTCGCGCGCCAGATCGACCCAGGCCAGACCGTCGCCTCGTCGTTCAACACGCCGACGCTGTTCGTGATCGCCGAAGACCTCACCAAGATGAAGCTCGAGGTCGCGATCGACGAAGCCGACGTCGGCGAGGTCAAGATCGGCCAGAAGGCGAGCTTCACCGTCGACGCGTTCCCCGGCCAGACCTTCCCCGCGACGATCAGCCGGGTCGATCTCGGCTCGAACCTGACGGTCAGCTCGGCCACCTCGTCGACCTCGACCACCGCGACCTCGACCACCGGGCAAGTCGTCTCGTACGCGGCCGACCTGACGGTGGGTAATCAGTCGCTGACGCTGCGCCCCGGCATGACCGCGACCGCGGACATCGTCACATCGGACAAGCGCAACGTCCTGCTCGTCCCCAACGCCGCGTTGCGCTTCAAGCCGACCGCGGCGTCCGGCGATGCAGGCGGCGGCATCGCCGGCTCGCTGACCTTCCGTCCGCGCCGTGGCGGCGGTGCGGAGCGCACCGCGACGGTCGCTCGCGGCGCGCAGCAGACGATCTACGTCAAGGGCGCGGACGGCACGCCGCAGCCGGTGCAGATCACCACCGGCGACACCAACGGCACGATGACCGAAGTCCTGTCGGGCAATCTCCAGCCCGGCGCGCAGGTCATCACCGGCCAGTTGGCGAGCGGCGGCGACGACGCCAAGCGTAGCGGGGGCGCACGTCGCTCAGGTGGCGCGAGCAAGGGTGGGGGCGGTGGCCAGTAACGCGCCGCTCACCGCCGAACCGCTCATCTCCCTGCGCGGCGTCACCAAGACGTACGGGCAGGGCGCGACGATGTTCCAGGCGCTCAAGGGCGTCGACCTCGACATCGCGGCGGGCGATTTCGTCGCGGTGATGGGGCCGTCGGGGTCGGGCAAGTCGACGACGATGAACATCCTCGGCTGCCTCGACGTGCCGAGCGACGGGACATTCCTGTTCCGCGGCCACCACGTCGAGACGCTCGACCGCGACCAGCGCGCGCTGCTCCGGCGGAAATATCTCGGTTTCGTGTTCCAGGGCTTCAACCTCCTATCGCGCACCTCGGCGCTGGAGAATGTCGAACTCCCCTTGCTCTACCGCGGCGATGAAAAGCGCGCGCGCAGGGATGCGGCGATGGCGAGCCTCGATACGGTCGGGCTCGCGGACTGGTGGGATCACACCCCGGCCGAACTCTCCGGCGGCCAGCAACAGCGCGTCGCGATCGCGCGTGCGCTGGTGACCAGCCCCGACGTGCTGCTCGCCGACGAGCCCACCGGCAATCTCGACAGCGAACGTTCGGTGGAGATCATGCAGCTCCTCACACGGCTGAACGCGGAAAAGAACATCACGGTCCTGATGGTCACGCACGAACCCGACATGGCCGCGTTCGCGCGGACGGTGGTCCACTTCAAGGACGGCCTGGTCGAACGCATCGAAAGCCAGCACCGCCAGGGCGAAAAGGTGGAATCGTGAGCGCCTCCCAAAACGCATTCCCCTCCCGCTTGCGGGAGGGGTCAGGGGAGGGCGCGACGTACGTACTGGCGTCCGGTCTGTTTGATCAGCCCCTCCCCCAACCCCTCCCGCAAGCGGGAGGGGAGCAGCCAGACTGCGCTCTCGACAACGGAGCGACGCGATAATGTTCGGCACAACCCTCGTCCTCGCGCTCCGCTCGATCCGCCGCCACCTCCTGCGGTCGTTCCTCACCATCCTCGGCATCGTCATCGGCGTCGGCGCGGTCGTGACGATGGTCACGCTCGGCAAGGCGACCACCGCCGCGGTCCAGCAGTCGATCTCCGCGCTCGGCACCAACATCCTCCAGGTCCGCCCCGGCCAGGGCTTCGGGCGCGGCGGCGGCGGCCCGCGTCCGCCCGACTTCAAGCCCGAGGACGTCGCCGCGATCGCCAACCAGATCGCCGGCGTCACCGCGGTCGCGCCGCAAGCCAGCGCCACCGCCACCGCGATCTACGAAGGCGCCAACTGGTCGACCACGATCAACGGCACCACCGACGCCATCTTCCAGGTCCAGCCTTGGCCGCTCGCCTCGGGCCGCCGCTGGACGCCGGTCGAGGAAAGCGCCGGTGCTGCGGTCTGCATCATCGGCAATACCGTCTCGAAAAACCTGTTCCCCGGCGGCGATCCGGTCGGCCACCGTTTCCGTATCGGACCGATCAGCTGCGACGTGATCGGCGTGCTGACCACGCGCGGCCAGGCCGGGTTCGGCGGCGATCAGGACGACACCGTGGTCATGCCGATCAAGGCGGTCCAGCGGCGCTTCACCGGCAACCGCGATATCCGCCTGATGCTGGTCGGCGTCGACGAGCGTTTCTCGACCAGCACGGTGCAGGCCGGGATCACCGACCTGCTCCGCGAACGCCGCACCATCACCGGCGACAAGCCCGACGACTTCAATATCTTCGACACCAAGCAGATTTCGGACACGCTCACCGGCACCACGACCCTGCTCACCGGCATCGTCGCCGCGGTCGCGGGGATCAGCCTGGTGGTCGGCGGGATCGGCATCATGAACATCATGCTGGTGTCGGTGACCGAGCGCACGCGCGAGATCGGCATCCGTCTCGCGATCGGCGCAGTCGCGCGCGAGGTGCTGTTGCAGTTCCTCGTCGAGGCGATCGCTTTGTCGTGCCTTGGCGGCGTCATCGGGCTGATCGTCGCGCAGGCGGCGATCGCGATCATCGCGCCGCTGATCAAGGTTCAATGGCTGTTCGTGCCCGAGATCAACATCTTCGCCTTCGCGATCTCCGCGGTGATCGGTGTCGTCTTCGGCTATTTCCCGGCCCGCCGCGCGGCGGCGATGAACCCTATCGACGCGTTAAGGCACGAGTGATCGCCGCCTTGGGATCGCGGACCAGCGCTTGCAGCCGGTCCAGATCCTCGGGCGTGTCGATATCGATCAGCTCGGCGGGCGCAGTCACGACGTGCCGCCCCGCCTGCACCAGGTCACGCGCACCCGCATCGCCGTCGAGCGTCAGCAGGAAATCGAACCGCTCGCGCCCGAACAGGGCAGGGGGCGAGGGCTTCTCGCCATCGCTCGACGCGACCACCGCGTCCGCGCTGTCGGCGGCATCGAGCATCCGGTAGATATGCGCCGCGGTCACGCGCGGCATGTCAGCAAGCGCGATCAGCACCGCCTCCGCACCCTCGTCCTTGGCGCACTGCACGCCCAATTTTACCGATTGCGACATGCCCGACGACGGATCGTCGTTATGCACCACCTCGAAATGATGGCTGATGAAGTCGAGCTTGCAGCCGTCGGTGACGACCAGCCGCCGCTTGAACGGAATGTTCTCGAATGCGGTGACGACATGCATCCCGAGCGGCTTGTTGAGAAACGGCACCTCGAGCTTGTTGGGAATGCCGAACCGCTCCGAGCGGCCTGCCGCAAGCAGGATGAGGAAGACGTTTTCAGCGGCGATCATTGAACGCTCCTATCATCGCCGCGGCCACCGACAGCGCGATTTCCGATGGTCCGATCGCGCCGATGTCGAGCCCGACCGGCGCATCGATCCGGTCGATGTTCTCGGCCGTGACGCCTTCCGAGGCAAGCCGCTCGCGCCGCGCCGCATGGCTCTTGCGGCTGCCGAGCGCACCGACATAGGCGGCATCGGACGCGAGCGCGGCGATCAGCGCGGGATCGTCGATCTTGATGTCGTGGCTCAGCGTCACGACCGCGGTCGAGGGGCCGGGGCGCAGCGCGGCGATCGCCTCGTCCGGCCAGCGATCGTCGAGCGTCACGCCCGGAAACCGCTCCTCGGTCAGGAAGCGCGCACGCGGATCGATCACCACCGTCTCGATCCCGAGTTCGCGCGCGAGCCCCGCCAAGGCCTGCGCGATCTGCACCGCGCCGACGATCAGCAGCCGGCGTGGCGGATCGTAGCGGTTGACGAACACCTCTCCCGTTTCCAGCGGCCGCGCGTCGCTGTGCCCGGTCGCGAGGTCGGTCGTCACCGTCAGCGCATCGCCCTGGTCGCGCGCATCGGCAATCCGGTCGAACAGCTCGGGATCGAACCCTTCGGCGGACACCGGCTGCACCATCACCGCGATCTCGCCGCCACACGGCAACCCGACTTCCCACGCCGCCGCATCCGCCACGCCGTAGTTGCGCACCTGGAATGGCGCGCCGGCGATCACGTCGGCGGCGGTGGCGAGGATGTCGCTCTCGACGCACCCGCCGGAGACCGATCCCTCGAACCGCCCATCGGCATGGACGAGCATATGGCTCCCCTTGGGCCGCGGCGCGGATCCCCAGGTCGAGACGACCGTGGCGATCGCCATCCTCTCGCCCTTCCAGGTCTTCGCAGCAGCGAGCACGCTATCGTTTTCGGCCATGTTGTCTCTCTTCTCGTTCTCCCGCGAAGGCGGGAGCCCAGGAGCCACGAACGCTCCGATTGGTATCCTGGCCCCCCGCCTGCGCGGGGGAACAGCGCTTATAAGGAGGGTAGTCCAGCCAACAGCTTGTCGAGCGTCACCGGAAAATCCCGAACCCGAACTCCCGTCGCGTTGTAGATAGCATTCGCCACCGCAGCCCCCGCCCCGGAAATCCCAAGCTCGCCAACGCCCTTCGCCCCGACGGGGTTCGCGGAGTCGTCGATCTCCTCGATGAAATGCACTTCGAGTTGTGGAATGTCGGCATTCACCGCGACATGATATTCGCCGAAATCGGGGTTCACGAACGCGCCCGTCCGCGTGTCGACGATGCCTTCTTCGCTCAGCGCATAGGCGATCCCCCACGCCATCCCGCCGGTGATCTGGCTGGTCGCGGTCTTGCGATTGAGCACGCGCCCGACATCGAACACGCCCAGCATCCGCCGCACGCGCGTCTCGCCCGTCACCGCGTTCACCGCGACCTCGACGAAGTGCGCGCCGTGGCTCGCCTGGCTGGTGCGCTTGCTCTGGGCACCCGGCCCGGTCTTGCCCATCGCCACGATCGGTTCGCCGCGGACCAGATCGGCCAGCTTCACCGATCGCCCGCCAGCGCTGACGCAGCCGTCGTGCAGGCTCAGATCCTCTGGCGCCGCGTTCATCCGCAACGCCAGTTCGCCAAGGATATCCTCGCACGCGAGCACCACCGCCGAACACGCGCTGCCAGCGCCGAACGACCCGCCCGACCCCGCGCTCGGCGGAAAGTCGGTATCGCCGAGCCGCACGTTCACCTCCGCCACCGGCAGCCCGAGCATCTCGCCCGCGGTCTGCGCGAGGATCGTGTACGTCCCCGTGCCGATATCGGTCATGTCGCATTCAACCGTCGCGCGGCCATCCGCCTCCAGCCGCACGCGCGCCTGCGCCTCGACGGTGAAGTTGCCGCGCAGGCTCGCCGCCATGCCGATCCCGACCAGCCACTCGCCCTCGCGCACCGACCCCGGCGCCGGCACCTTGTCCGGCCAGCCGAATCGCTCGGCGCCCTGCGTATAGCAATCGAGCATCCGCCGCGTGGAGAACGGCTTGCCGCTCACCGGATCGGTCTCGGGCTCGTTGCGCCGCCGTAGTTCGATCGGATCGATCCCGAGCTGCTCGGCCAGTTCGTCCATCGCGCACTCGACCCCGAACGTCCCGACCGCCTCGCCCGGCGCCCGCACCGCACCGCTCGCGGGCAGGTCGACACGCACGAGGTCGGTCTTGAACCGCCGCGCGTCGCCCCGGTACAGCGGCAGCGTCCCGAACGGCACCGGCTCGAGAAACTCGCCATCGTCGTTCTGCGCGACAATGCTCTCATGCCCCATGCCGAGGATCACGCCGTTTGCGTCGGCGGCGATCCGGATCCGCTGCGTCGTGTGCGAACGATGATGCACCATGTACGCGGTCTGGCGGCGGGGCAGCGCGACCTTCACCGGCCGCCCGACGACCTCCGCCGCGATCGCCGCGAGGATCGCCTCGGGCCCGACACCGGTCTTGCCGCCGAATCCCCCGCCGACATACGGAGCGAGGACACGCACCTTGTCCGCATCGATCTTCAGCGCCTTGGCGATCGTCTTCCGCGCGCCGCCGATCACCTGGTTGCTGGAGCGTACCATGAGCTTGTCGCCCTCCCACCACGCGGTAGTCGCGTGCGGTTCCAGCGCGGCAGGGAAGTGCACGGGGGTCGTGTAGGTCCGATCAAACGTCACCGCCGCGTCCGCCATCACCGCGTCGAGATCGCCATTGTCGATCGGCGGCAGGAAGCCGATTTTCGGCGCGGTATCGACCGGCTGCGCCTCGACGTCGAACCGATCCTCGCCCGCCTCGGTGCGGACCACGACCAGCGCCGCGGCATCGCGTGCGATCGCCTGATCCTCGGTAACGACGATCGCGACCGGCTGGCCGAGGTGGAGAATGACGTCGGTATCGAACAGCGGCATCGCGCGGGAATTGGACTCGCCGGCCGGCATGCGCGCATCATTATGAATGATGGCGATCACGCCGGGCAACGCCTCCGCGGCGCTTACGTCGATGCCGAGAATGCGCCCGCTGCCGACCGGCGTGCCGACGATCGCAGCGTAGGCGATGCCGTCGGGCGTGCCCTCATACGCATAATCCGCAACGCCGGTAACCTTCGCCGGCCCCTCGATCCGGTCGAGCCCAAGCCCGAGAACGCCCTGCTTCGCGCGGTCGAGACCACCCGGCCGAAACGCCGCATCCATCACGTGTTCGTTCATTCTGCGGTCCTCGGGTGGAGCGAAGGATATGGGTAGGGTGGGGGCGTTTGACGAGGGTTGGGGGCTTGGCTCACCTCAACCCGAGCCGCCACCCCGGCGAAGGCCGGGGCCCAGTTGGAAAGGTCTTGATAACGGAGGACGATCCTTCGTTATCTTCGTCCCCCAACTGGGCCCCGGCCTTCGCCGGGGTGGTACCTGTTTATGGTATCGTCAGCCCTCAAACAGCCGGCAACTGATCCAGCAGCTTGTCGAGCGTGATCGGGAACTCGCGCACCCGGATCCCCGTCGCATTATACACCGCATTCGCCACGGCCGCACCCGCGCCCGAAATCCCCAGCTCGCCGATCCCCTTCGCGTGGATCGGGTTCGCATGGATGTCGCGCTCGTCGACGAAGTGGACGTCCATCTGCGGAATGTCCGCATTCGCCGGCATGTGATATTCCGCCAGATCGTGGTTCACCAGCTTGCCGGTCCGCGTGTCGTGGATCAGGTCCTCGGTCAGCGCCGCGCCGATCCCGAAGGTCATCCCGCCGAGGCACTGCGACCGCGCAGTCTTCGCGTTGAGCACGCGCCCCGCCGCGAACGACCCGAGCATCCGCCGTACCCGCGTCTCGCCGGTGACCACATTGACCGCGACCTCGGCGAAGTGCGCGCCGAACCCGGCCTGAGTCGTCTCCTTTTCCTGCTTGCCCGGCTTGATATGTCCGGTAGCCTCGAGACCCTTGCCGACCAGCTCGCCGATCGGCGTCGAGCGATTGTCGCCGATCGCGTTGCCGTCCTTGAGCGTCAAGCCGTCCTCGTCGACGCCCGCCGCCTTGGCCAGCTTCCCGCGCAGCATCTCGCACGCGAGATACACCGCAGTACCCGAGGACGCCGCACCCCAGGACCCGCCCGAACCCGCCGCCGGAGGATCGTTGGTATCGCCCAGCGACATCGTGATGTTCTCGACCGGAATGCCCAGGATTTCCGACGCGATCTGCGCCAGGATCGTGTAGCTGCCCGTGCCGATATCGGTCATCGCCGACGACACCGTCGCCGAGCCGTCCGGATGGATCTCGACCTTGGCGGACGATTCCATCATCATGTTGCCGCGCACCGCCGAGGCGACGCCCATGCCGATCAGCCACTCGCCCTCGCGCCGCGTGCCGGCCTTCTGGCGCTTGTCCCAGCCGAACTTCTTCGCACCCTCGTCGAGCGCACGCGTCAGGTTGCGCGACGAATAGGGTACGTCCTTCTCGGGGTCGATCTTCGGATCGTTGCGCTTGCGCAGCTCGATCGGATCCATCTCGAGCTTCTCGGCCAGCTCGTCCATCGCGCCTTCCAGCGCCAGCATCCCGACAGCCTCGCCCGGCGCACGCATCGAGCCCGACAGCACGAAGTTCAGATCGACCACCTCATGCGTGATCAGCCGGTTCTCACCGCCATACAGCAGATGCGTGCCAATACCCGCAGGCTCGAAATAATCCTCGGTCGACTGGTTCGACGTCAGTGTCTCGTGGCCGATCGCCAGCAACTTGCCGTCGGCATCCGCCGCGAGCCGAACATGCTGCTCGGTATTCGACCGCCGCACGGTCGCCTCGAACACCTGCGGCCGCGACATCACCGCCTTGACCGGACGGCCAAGCTGCTTCGCCGCGATCGCCGCCGCGACGCTCTCTGGCGCGATGCCGAGCTTCGACCCGAACCCGCCGCCGATGTAGCGCGCGATGATCCGCACCTTCTTCTCCGACAGCCCCAGCGATTTCGCCAGCTGCTGCGCATCCGACGTAGGCATCTGGTACGCGCCGTACAGCGACAGCGAGCCATCCTCTTCCCACACCGCGGTCGAGGCATGCGGCTCCATCGCCGCGGAGTTCTGGCTCGGCGTGACATAGGTCGAATCGATCGTCACCGCAGCCTCGGCCATCGCCTTGTCGACGTCGCCCTGCTTGAAATGCGCAGGCGTAGCATCGTCCGGCGGCGTCCGCGTTTCGTCGCGGTGCGCGGCGAAATCATACTGGCCCTCGGCCTCGTCATACTCGATCGGCAGGCGAGCCGCCGCATCGCGCGCGACTTCGAAGCTCTCGGCGAGCACGATCGCGACGATCTGGCCGAAGAACGCGATGTCCTTCACGCCCTGCGTCGGTGCATCGGTCGCACCGCCCTGCGCCGCCACGCGGATGAACCGATCGAAATCGGTGACCACGTCGATCACACCGGGAATGCTCTTCACCGCATCGACGTCGATCGAGACGACCTTGCCGGCGGAGATCTTCGTGCCGACCAGCACGCCATACGCCATGTTCGCGAACTGGTATTCCGCGGCATAGGTTGCTGTGCCCGTGACCTTAAGCGGGCCGTCGATCCGGTCGAGCGGCTTGCCGATGACGCCCTGGACGCCGGTATCCAGAAGACTGTCCGGATGCGGCTTGTCCATCGTCAGGCTATTCGTAGTGCCAAGACCAAACATGCTTATGCTCCCGTGACGTTGCGCAGCGTCGCGATCAGCGTGCGACGGGCGAGGGGAATCTTGAAGTCGTTCGAGCCGTAGCCCTTGGCATCGGCCAGCAGCGCCGTCGCCGCAGCCTCGAACACGGCATCGGACGGCGCCTTGCCGACCAGAGCCGCCTCGACCGCCGGGTTGCGCCACGGCATCGGGCCAAGGCCACCGAACGCGAGCGAGGCCGACGCGATCACGCCGTCCTGCACGTCGACGATCGCCGCCACCGAGACGAGCGCGAACGCATACGACGCACGGTCGCGCACCTTGCGATATTCCTGCTTGCCCTTGACCGGTGCCGGCAGCTCAACGTGCGTGATCAGTTCACCCGCTTCGAGCGCGTTCTCGATCTGCGGCGTATCGCCCGGCAGGCGATAGAAGTCGTGGATCGAGATCCGCCGACGATCGCCATCCGCCTTCAGCGTCACGATCGTCGCGTCGAGCGCGCGCATCGCCACCGCCATGTCGCTCGGGTGCGTCGCGATGCAGTGGTCGCTCGTCCCCAGCACGGCGAGGATGCGGTTGAAGCCGCCGATCGCCGAACAGCCGCTCCCCGGCTCGCGCTTGTTGCACGCCGCTGCGGTATCGTAGAAATAATAGCACCGCGTCCGCTGCAGCAGATTGCCCCCGGTCGACGCCTTGTTGCGCAACTGGCCCGAAGCACCCGCCAGCAACGCGCGGCTCAGCACCTCGTACTTGGCGACGACGCGGCGGTCGGCGGCGAGATCGCTGTTCGGCACCAGCGCACCGATCGTCAGCCCGCCATCCTCGCGCTCCTCGATCTTCGCGAGATCGAGCCGCGAGATGTCGACCAGCTTGTCCGGCGTCTCGACCTGCAACTTCATCAGGTCGAGCAAATTGGTACCGCCCGCGATGAACTTCGCGCCGCTGGTATCGATATCCTTGACCGCAGCCTCGGGCGTAGCGGGCTTCTCGTACGTGAAGGTCTTCATGCCACCAGCTCCCCGCGCGCGTTGGCTTCCATCGCGGCATCCTTCTCGTCCGCGGTCCGGCCCGCAGGCTCGGCACCACCGACTTCGCGGATCGCATCGACGATGTTCGGATACGCGGCGCAGCGGCACAGATTGCCGCTCATCCGCTCGGAAATCTCGGCGTCGTCGAACTTCGGATCGGTCAGGTCGCCCGACGCATGGCTGGCCCAGCCCTTCTTGACCTCGTCGAGCATGCCGACCGCCGAACAGATCTGCCCCGGCGTGCAATAGCCGCACTGATAGCCGTCATGCCGCACGAACGCGTCCTGCAGCGCGTGGAGATTGCCCGGCTGGCCGATGCCCTCGATCGTCGTGATCTCGTCGTCCTGATGCATTACCGCGAGCGTCAGGCAGGAATTGACGCGACGCCCGTTGATCAGCACCGTGCAAGCACCGCACTGGCCATGATCGCAGCCCTTCTTCGAGCCCGTCAGCCCTAGATGCTCGCGGCACAGATCGAGTACCGACGTGCGAATATCGGGCTCGGCGTCATATGATTGACCATTGATCGTGAAATGCATGGCGGTGCCCCTGGTTGAATGTGCCGGGAATGTACGGATTTCGAGGACTTAACGCCGATGCGACCGATCGTTTCCTATTGCGACAAGCTCTCACGTGTTGGTACGCTGGCGTTCATAGCGCTGAGCGGGCAAGCTGTTGCGATGACGCCAGCTTCTCCCCGATTGTCGCCGCCAATCGTCATCGCGCACCGCGGCGCAAGCGGGCTCCGGCCCGAGCATACCCTGGCGGCGTACTCGCTCGCGATCGACCAGGGCGCGGACTTCATCGAGCCCGATCTCGTCCCGACCAAGGACGACGTCCTCGTTGCGCGCCACGAGAACAACATCGCCGAGACGACCAACGTCGCCGACCACCGCGAGTTCGCCGCGCGAAAAACCACCAAGACGATCGACGGCCAGACGATGACCGGCTGGTTCGTCGAGGACTTCACGCTCGCCGAACTGAAGACGCTGCGCGCAAAGGAACGCCTGCCGAAGCTCCGCCCCGCGAACACCGCCTATGACGGCCAGTTCCAGATCCCGACCCTTGCCGAGATCATCGCGCTCGCCAAGCGCCGCACGACCGAGACGGGCCGGACGATCGGCATCTATCCCGAGACCAAGCACCCGACCTATTTCGCGAAGATCGGCCATCCGACCGACGCGAAACTCGTCGCCGAACTGCGCGAGGCCGGCTGGGATTCGGCCAAAGCGCCCGTGTTCATCCAGTCGTTCGAGGTCGCCAATCTCCAGCGCCTTCACAAGATGACCAAGGTCCGCCTGATCCAGCTCATGGACGGGGAGGGCGGTCCCGCCGATGGCGCGCAGCCGAGCTACAAGGCGATGATCACGCCCGAAGGCCTGAAGGCGGTCGCCGCCTACGCCTACGGCATCGGCCCGAACAAGAGCATGCTGTGGACCGACGCGACGCCAACGACGCTGGTCGCCGACGCCCACGCGGCGGGTCTACGGGTCCACCCCTGGACCTACCGCGCCGAAAACTATTTCGAACCGACCCGCTTCCGCCGCGGCACCGACCCCGCCGCGCACGGCGACATCGCCGCGGAGATCGACGCAGGTCTTGCACAAGGTATCGACGGTTTCTTCACCGACTTTCCGCTATACGGAGCCCAAGCGCGCGACCGAGCCCAGGGAACCGCGCGTGCAGGAGTAAAGTAAATGCGTAAGGTTCTTCCCGTACTCGCGGTGCTACCATTCCTCGTAAGTGGCTGCATCAGCACCGCAACGTCGATCGTGAAGGCGCCGTTCCAGGTCGCCGGCAAGGCGGTCGACTGGACCACCACCAGCCAGGAAGAATCGGACCGCAACTACGGCAAGAAGATGCGCAAGCAGGAAGCCGAGGAGGGCAAGCAGCGCAAGGAACTGGCGAAACGTTGCAAGCGCGATCCGCAACGCTCGGAATGCGGCCAGTACCAAGGCTACCGCGCGGGAAACTGACCTCCCTTCTACCACCCCGGCGAAGGCCGGGGCCCAGTTGGGCGAACCGAAGTAACTTCGCGCTGTCCTCAGTCAGCAACGTCCCCCAACTGGACCCCGGCCTCCGCCGGGGAGGTGGCCTCGGTATTTGGGATACCGCATCCCGCCCCCAACTTGTTCTCCCGCGAAGGCGGGAGCCCAGTCTGGCCTCCCGCCTTCGCGGCAGAACAAGCTTGGCTTCAGAACCACCCCATCACAGTAACCGGAAACGGCGTCCACCACCCAACCCGAACCCCAGCAAACCGCAGCGCATCCCCCGTCCACGCATTACACGTCCGCACCGCGCTATACCGCCCGTCAGCCTCGTAAAACGCATCATACCCGGCATACCCCGGATACCGCGCACCCCCATCCCGAAAGCTAGCCCGGATATACGCCGCCAACCGCCGATACTGCGCCGGCGTCACCACGATCTCCCGAGTCCCATCCCCCGCACGCGGCCTCGGCAGATGATCGACATGCATCAACGTCCGATCACTCCCGACCGCCGAAGCGACCACGGTACGCAATTTCACGTCAGCCCAGGTCGGCGTCTCAAGGTAGAACGTCTTCTCCCCCCACCCGAACGCCACATGATCGAACGCCCCATACCGCGGGTCGCGCAGATCCTCCGCCCGAGCCACCCCGCGCCAGTCCACCCCGGCGGCCACCTTCGGCACGATGATCCCGGTATGCACGCCGTTGCTCTCGACGAAGATATGAACCCCCTCGGCCGGCGCCCGCCAGTCGCGATTGCTGGGGATCGACCCGCCGACCAGCCCCGCCACCGCATAGCTCGCGACCACCCCGAACACGGCCGCGATCGCCCGTAAAATCCACTTAACCCAACGCGTTTCCGTCTTCATTCCGTCATGCTAGACCAGCCGCATGGCCAATGACACACACGTACTGAGCACCCCGCCCGAAGGCGCGCCCGACTGGACGATCCCGCAGAACTGGGCGGATTACACCGCGGAGGATCACGCGACCTGGGACACGCTGTTCGCGCGCCAGTCGAAGCTGCTCCCCGGCCGCGCGTCGAACGCCTGGCTGCGCGGGCTCGATGTTTTGAAGCTGTCGAAACCCGGCATCCCCGATTTCGAGGAACTGTCCGAGCGCCTGACCAAGCTCACCGGCTGGTCGGTCGTCGCGGTCCCCGGCCTCGTCCCCGACGACGTGTTCTTTGATCACATGGCCAACCGGCGGTTCGTGGCGGGCAACTTCATCCGCCGCCCCGATCAGCTCGATTATCTGCAGGAGCCCGACGTATTCCACGACGTGTTCGGCCACGTGCCGATGCTCGCCGACCCGGTCTTTGCGGATTACCTCGCCGCCTACGGCCGCGGCGGCCAGCGTGCGCTGGGCCTCGACGCGCTGAAATACTTGGGACGGCTCTACTGGTACACGGTTGAGTTCGGCCTGATCGCGGAACCCGAAGGCCTGCGCATCTACGGCTCGGGGATCGTCTCCAGCTACGCGGAAACCCGGTTTGCCTTGGACGACCCGAGCCCCAACCGGATCGCGCTCGACCTCGCCCGGGTCATGCGGACCGAATACCGGATCGATGATTTCCAGCAGAACTACTTCGTCATTCCGAGCTTCGAGGAGTTGTTGAGACTGACGGTAGAGACGGATTTCGCACCGCTGTACGAAGAGCTGAAGGCGCTTCCGGATATTCCCGTCGCGCGGATCGAGCCCGGCGATGTGGTGATTACCGAGGGCACGCAGGAGTACGCGACGTCGAAGGCATCCGCTGAGACCGCATAAGGATCCCTAGAAGCCACCACCCCGGCGAAGGCCGGGGCCCAGTTGGGATAGCGGTGCGGTTCTATCGCAAGGGTTCGCCCAACTGGGCCCCGGCCTCCGCCGGGGTGGCGGCGGCAGTGGGGTGAGTACAACGCTTCCCAACTTGTTCCCCCGCGAAGGCGGGGGTCCAGTCTGGACCCCCGCCTTCGCGGGGGAACAACCTTCTTGAGGGAAGGCCTGCGCTACCTCAAATATCCAACGCCCACCCATCGCGCCCCTTCGGATCGAACGGCCCCTCCGCCACGAACCTTACCGCCCCCGCGCGCAACCGAAGCACGCTCCAATCCCCCCGCCGGTCGACCGCCTCGAGCGAACATCCGCAAGCCTCATACGCCGCCGCCACCCCGGCCCGCTGCGTGTCCAGCAACCCGGCAAGAACAATCGTCGCCCCCACATCCGAAATCGAAGCGATCTCCGGCGCCATCGACACCAGCGGCCCAGCAAGAATATTCGCGATTACCAGATCATACGGCGCCCGAACCACGATCGCATCGTCCAGCGTACCATCCGCCACAACCAGATCGATCCCCTCGACCCCATTAAGCGCCGCATTCTCCGCCGTCACATCGATCGAGACCGGGTCGATATCCGTCCCCATCACCCTGGCCTCAGGCCAAAGATGCGCCGCCGCAAACGCGAGCAACCCAGTCCCAGTCCCGATATCGATCACGTTCGCAAACGACGCGTCCGCCAACCCGTCGAGCATCGCCAGACACCCGCTGGTCGTCTCGTGATGCCCCGTCCCGAACGCCCGGCTCGCCTCGATCAGGAACGCCCGCTTGTCCGCCGGCACCGCGCCCGCATGCGCCCCCGTATGCACGAAGAACCGCCCGACCGACAAAGGCTCCAGCCCCGCCTGGCTCATCGTCACCCAGTCCGCATCCCCCAGCCGGTCGACCACGATCTCGGCCCCAGTCGCACTCGGCACCAGCGCGCGCACAGCCGCGACCGTATCCGCCGCCGGCTCATGCTCGAAATACGCATCGAGCCGCCACGATTCGACGTCGTCCTCGATCTCCTCGGTCGTCATCAACACGCCATCGATCGTCAGATCGTCGCTAGCGTCGATCGCCTCCGCCTCCGCGCGCGTGCAGGGGAGGGTGAGCTTCCAACTATCGGACATAGCTCGCCCCATTCACGTCGATCACCGACCCCGTCATCGAGGCCGGCGCCTCCAACGCAAGAAACTTCGCCGCCGCCGCGATCTCTTCAGGTGCCGCAACCCGGCCGAGCGGAATATCCGCCAGCAACGCATCACCGCCACGGCTCGACAGATAATCTTCCGCCATCCCGGTCATCGTGAACCCGGGGCACACCGCGAACGCGAGGATGCCCTCCCGAGCATAGCCCCGAGCGATCGTCTTGGTCATCGCTACCATCCCCGCCTTCGACGCGGCGTAATGCCAGTGCGCCGGCGAATCCCCGCGATACGCCGCCCGGCTCGCGATATTGACGATCCGCCCGCCGACACCGCGCGCCTGCCAATGCAACACCGCCAACCGACACAGCTCCGCCGACGCGGTCAGGTTGATCCGCATCGTCCGCTCCCACTGCGCGGTCCAGTCGTCATCGGCGAGCGGTGCCGCCTCGAACACGCCAGCATTGTTGATCAACACATCGATCGCGCCGCCAGCTTGCTCCAGCGCGGCGTTCCACAACGCAGTCGGCCCCGCGGGATCGCTGAAGTCGGCCGGGATACCGCTAGCGGTCCCATGCCCGATGACGGACGCGCCCGCATCGGTCAGCGCCGCATGAATGGCCGCGCCGATACCGCGGCTGGAGCCTGTAAGAAGAATGGTCATGCCGCACCTCTAGCGCGCGCCACGCCGCCTCGTCACGCCAATCCCGCACGCAAGGACGATAGCCCGCGCCTAGGCCGCAACCTTCGCGACGAAATCCCCCGCGCTGTTCTTCAAATTGCTGAGCCGCCCGTCGAGCACGTCGAACCCGCGACCCACCCCGTCGATCTCGGTGGCCACCGTCTCGGTATCCTCGCGGATCGCGGCGATCGTGTTGGACATCGAATCCGCCGCCAGCGCGGTCTCGTCTACCGCCGCGGTGATCGCGGTGACCGTCTGCGCCTGCGCCTCCATCGCATAACGGATGCGGTCGGCGCTTTCCTGCACCTCCGCCACCGTCGACTTGATCGACGCATTCGTCTCCACCGTCGAGCGCGTCGCCGACTGGATCGCGGCGATCTTCGCGGCGATGTCGTCGGTCGCCCGCGCGGTCTGGTTGGCGAGGCTCTTTACCTCCTGCGCCACCACCGCGAACCCGCGGCCGGCATCGCCCGCGCGCGCCGCCTCGATCGTCGCGTTCAACGCGAGCAGGTTGGTCTGCCCGGCAATGTCGCGGATCAGCCCCAGGATCGACTCGATCGACTTCGCATGATCGCTCAGCGTTTCCGACATGCCGACCGCCTGGCCAGCCTGCGCCGATGCCCGATTGGCGATCTCCGCGGCAGCCTCCACCTCGGTCCGCGCATCCTCGATCGCGCGGATCAGGCCGGCGGCGGTCTGCGCGGCTTCGCGCATCGCCACCGCGGATTGCTCTGCGGCGGCCGCGACTTCGCTCGCCTTGCCAAGCACCGCACGCGTCGAGGCCGAGCTGCGCAACGCCTGTTCGCGCAGCATATGCCCCTCGTCGGTCGCGGTCTCGACCATCGCCGCGATGCCGTCGCGGAACTCCGCCGCCAGCGTGTCGCGCGCGACCTGCGCGGTATGCATCTGGTAGCGGTTATAGATCGCGACCGTGATCTCGCCCTCCAGCGCCGACAGCCGCATCAGCGTGTCGATGAACACCGGCAGCTTCGGATCCGACCGATCGACCCGCCGCATCAGAACGTCCAGCGCGGCGCGGTCGCTCGCGCTGATCATCGACAGCAGCGCCATTGGCGATACGTCGGCGACATACGCCGTCGCGACCGACCGCTCGATCGATTCGATCCAGGCGCGTCCACTCGTGTCCAGGAAGCGATTGCGCAGGAACGTGCAACCGATCTCGATCATCTGGTCGGTTTCGTGCGGCGCCCATATCCGTTCGTCTGAAAAACACTGCAGCCATTGTTCCCAGAACGCCCTGGACACATGCGTGATCTCGGGCGCCAGCGCGGCCCAGACTTCGCGGCTCGCGCCGGTCAGCGATCCGTCGAAATCGAACACCCGCAGCCGCGCCATCAGGTCGACGGAGGCCGCGATCGAGCCGGGGGCCGGCAGGTCGTTGGTGGTCAAGACGGTGAACTCCGGATCGAATGTACGACGCCATCGCTACACGCCATGTCTTAAGGGCTGGTTAGGGATCGACGTCACGTCACGTGCATGGCCAACGTGTCCCGCACGGCATCACGCGCGCGGTGTCATGGGTTATCGGACCGGCCCCAATGGGTTGCATCGCAGCACGCGGTGGCTAATAGGTCGCCCAATCTATATATTCTGGGCCAAGCTGTTCTTGGTTCGTCATCTTCTGGTTCGAGGACTCCGCCCTTGGCATCGCGCAACCCGGCACGCCCGCTTTCTCCCCATCTGCAGGTCTATAAATGGGGCCCGCACATGCTGGTCTCGATCCTGCACCGCGTGACCGGCAGCGGGATGGCGACCGTCGGCAGCATCCTGCTCGTCTGGTGGCTCGCCGCGATCGCCGCGGGCGATCAGGCCTATGCGACCTTCGTCGACGTGTTCACCACCGACACCGGGCGGCTCAACATCCTCGGCTATATCATCGCGGTCGGGCTGACGCTGTCGCTGTTCCAGCACATGATGACCGGGATCCGCCACATGGTGCTCGATATCGGCGCCGGCTACGAACTGAAGCGGAACAAGATGGGCGCGATCGCGACGATGGTCGCCAGCGTAGCGCTGACGATCGTGTTCTGGCTCTACATGGGGATCAAGTAATGGGTTCGGGTACGGCAATCGGTCGCGTCCGCGGCCTGGGCAGCGCCAAGCACGGTGCGCATCACTGGTGGCAGCAGCGCCTCACGGCGGGCTCGAACCTGTTCCTCATGGTGTGGCTGATGATCTCGGTCGCGCGGATGCCGGGCTATGATTACGCCGCGGTCCATCTGTGGCTGCAGTCGGCCTGGGTCGCGGTGCCGATGGCGCTGCTGATCCTGTCGGTGTTCTATCACTTCCGTCTCGGTCTTCAGGTCGTGATCGAGGATTACCAGCATGGCGAGAGCCGTGTCGTGACGATGATCCTCCTCAACCTGTTCACCTTCACGCTGGGCGGCATCGCCCTGTTCGCGATCCTGAAGGTCGCCTTCTCCGGAGCTCCCGCGTAATGTCAGCTGCCTACAAGATCATCGATCATACCTATGATGCGGTCGTCGTCGGTGCCGGCGGCTCCGGCCTGCGCGCGACGATGGGCATCGCCGAGAGCGGCTTGAAGACCGCGTGCATCACCAAGGTCTTCCCGACCCGCAGCCACACCGTCGCCGCACAGGGCGGCATCGCCGCGTCGCTCGGCAACAACTCGCCGGATCACTGGACCTGGCACATGTTCGACACCGTCAAGGGGTCCGACTGGCTCGGCGACCAGGACGCGATCGAGTATCTCTGCCGCGAGGCCCCGCAGGCGGTGTACGAGCTCGAACATGCCGGCATGCCGTTCAGCCGTAACGAGAACGGCACGATCTATCAGCGTCCGTTCGGCGGCCACATGCAGAACATGGGCGAGGGCCCCCCGGTCCAGCGCACCGCCGCCGCCGCCGATCGCACCGGCCATGCGATGCTCCACGCGCTGTACCAGCAGAGCCTGAAGTACAACACGGACTTCTTCGTCGAGTATTTCGCGCTCGACCTGATCATGGAAAACGGCGTCTGCCGCGGCGTCATCGCGCTGTGCATGGAAGACGGCTCGATCCACCGCTTCCGGAGCCACCAGACCGTGCTCGCCACCGGTGGCTATGGCCGCGTCTATTTCTCGGCGACCTCGGCGCACACCTGCACCGGCGACGGCAACGCGATGGTGCTCCGCGCCGGGCTTCCGTTGCAGGACATGGAGTTCGTCCAGTTCCACCCGACCGGCATCTACGGCGCGGGCGTGCTCATCACCGAGGGCGCACGCGGTGAGGGCGGTTACCTGACCAACTCCGAGGGCGAGCGCTTCATGGAGCGCTATGCCCCGTCGGCGAAGGACCTCGCCTCGCGCGACGTCGTCAGCCGCTCGATGGCGCTCGAAATGCGTGAAGGCCGCGGCGTCGGCAAGAACGGCGACCACATCTTCCTGCACCTCGATCACATCGATCCCAAGGTGCTCGCCGAGCGCCTGCCGGGCATCACCGAGACTGGGAAAGTCTTCGCCGGCGTCGACCTCACGCGCCAGCCGCTGCCGGTCACGCCGACCGTGCATTACAACATGGGCGGCATCCCGACGAACTTCCACGGCGAAGTCGTCAACCTCGTCGATGGCAACCCCGATGCGGTCGTCCCCGGCCTGTTCGCGGTCGGTGAGGCTGCCTGCGTCTCGGTCCACGGTGCCAATCGGCTCGGCTCGAACAGCCTGATCGATCTCGTGGTGTTCGGCCGCGCGACCGGCCTGCGGATCAAGGACACGCTGAAGCCGGGCACCGCGCACGCGCCGCTGCCCAAGGGGTCGGAAGATCTCGCGCTGACGCGTCTCGACCATTTCCGCAACGCGAGCGGCGGTTCGCCGACCGCGCAGATCCGTCTCGACATGCAGCAGACCATGCAGAAGCATTGCGCCGTGTTCCGCGACACCGAACTGCTCAACCAGGGCGTCGAGAAGATGGCCGGGATCTACAGCCGGATGACCGACGTCGCCGTGAAGGATCGCAGCATGATCTGGAACACCGATCTGGTCGAGACGATGGAGCTCGACAATCTGATCGGCCAGGCGGTCGTGACGATGAACTCGGCCGCCAACCGCACCGAGTCGCGCGGCGCCCACATGCACGAGGATTTCCCCGAGCGCGACGACGCGAACTGGATGAAGCACACCATCACCACCTTCAACGGCTGGGGCGGCAAGGGCGGCGAGACCAAGATCGATTTCCGCCCGGTCCACGACTACACGCTCACCGACGACATCGACTACATCAAGCCCAAGAAGCGGGTATACTAATGACCTGGGCCATCATCGCGATCGGGTTCCTCGTGCCCGTCGCGGTGGGGCTCCTGACGCGCTTCCAACCGATGATCGCCGGCTTCCTATGGCCGGTGGTCGTCGCGCTACTGACCGCGATCTACGTCTTCGCCATCGAACCTCGCGGTGTAGGCGAAGAACCCCAGAAGATAGCGATAACCTTCTACGCGCTGTTCTCGCTGGTAGGCGGCGTCCCGGGCGGCTTGGTAGGCTGGCTTCTCCAGTACAAGCGCACGGCCGGGAAGGCCTGACCCTCTTCCTTGTTCTCCCGCGAAGGCGGGAGCCCAGTCTGGATCCCCGCCTTCGCGGGGAAACAAGCTCCAGGCGCAACGCCGACGACTAATCGAGCCGCCCTGCCGCGATCTTGTACACCAGATTACGATCCCGCCGCCCGACCGCCACGACGATCACCGTCACCAGGCCATCGTCCACCCGGTACACAAGTCGATACCCCGCAGCCCTCAGCTTGATCTTGTAGCACCCGGCCATCCCACTCAGTCGCGCACTCGCAATATGCGGCTCGCCCAACCGCTCGGTCAGCTTCGCCTTGAACTGCTCGCGAACATTGGCGCCAAGCTTCTCCCATTCCCGCAGCGCACTCGGCAGGAACGCGAGACTATAGGTCGCCAAGCGACACCGCGACCGGCACCTCGTCGGCACGCGCCCGCACCAGGTCTGCCAGTTCGACGTCCTCCAACCGGTCCATCAATTCTTCCCAAGCCGCCGCCGGCACCAGATACGCAGCAGGCGTATTCCGATTGAGGACGGCAACTGGAAATCCACCCGCAGCCTCGATGACTCCAGACGGATTCTTCTTCAGGTCGCTGATGCTAACCGTCGCGCCGGCATGGATGGTTTCAATCATGACCGCTTTGTAGCACGTCGAACAGGTCACGCCAAATCACTGTGCTGATATGCCGCAACTCATCAGGAACCCACCGCGCCCGCAAAAGTTTGCCGCGGCATGACCGACACATCCCCCGCTTCGAACGCCCGCAACTACCCACTGCTGGCCGCCCCCCACATCCACCTCCATGGCCCCGTCGACGACGCGATGTACGCCAATTTCAAGTCGCAACTCGTCGCCGCGCCCACCGAGGGTCCGCTGGTCGTCTCGATCACCACGCTCGGCGGCGACCCCGAAGTCGCGCGCGCGATGGGCGACAACATCCGCCTGCTGCGCGAATATACCGGCCGCGAGACGCTTTTCCTCGGCAAGGTCGCGGTCTATTCCGCCGGCGCGACGTTCATGTCCGCCTTCCCGGTCGACAGCCGTTTCCTGACGCGCAACAGCCGCATCATGATCCACGAGCGCCAGATGCAGAGCACGATCGAACTCAACGGCCCGCTCAACACACTGTCCTACACGCTCAAGGCCAAGCTCCACGAGATCGAGGACTCGATCAACATCCAGGAGGAAGGTTTTCGGGCGATCGTCGAGGGCTCGAAGGTGTCGCTCGAGGAATTGAAGAAGAAGGCCCCCTCCAACTGGTACATCGAAGCCGAGGAAGCCCGCGACCTCGGGCTCGTCCTCGACATCATCTGAGCAGGCAAGCGCAGCCGACGCGACAGCGGGTGTGACCCATGTTGCACCCGCGAAGCTAAGGATTTGCGGGGAGGGCCGCTGTCATGTATCGGCTCTGACAACCTATAATCACACCACGGACGGACCGCTCGCAATGGCCGAATTCTCGCTCCCGAAAAACAGCGTCATCAAGAAGGGCGTCAAGCATGCGCCCGCAAACGGGGGTAAGCGTCTGAAATCGTTCAAGGTTTATCGCTACGATCCAGACAGCGGCGAGAACCCGCGCTACGATACGTTCGCGCTGGATCTCGACGACACCGGCCCCATGGTGCTCGACGCGCTGATCAAGATGAAGAGCGAGCAGGATTCCTCGCTCACCTTCCGCCGCTCGTGCCGCGAGGGGATCTGCGGCTCGTGCTCGATGAACATCAACGGCAAGAACGGCCTAGCCTGCACGACCGCGATCGAGGATTGCAAGGGCGAGGTCCAGATCACCCCGTTGCCGCACATGGACGTGATCAAGGACCTGGTCCCCGACTTCACGCATTTCTATGCTCAGTACTCGTCGATCAAGCCGTGGCTGCAGACCGTCACCCCGCCGCCCTCGGGCAAGGAGCGCCTCCAGTCGCCGGAAGATCGCTCGAAGCTCGACGGCCTGTACGAGTGCATCCTGTGCGCCTGTTGCTCGACCTCGTGCCCGAGCTATTGGTGGAACGCCGACAAGTTCCTGGGCCCCGCGATCCTGTTGCAGGCCTATCGCTGGCTCGCCGACAGCCGCGACGAAATGACCGGCGAGCGTCTCGACGAACTCGAGGATCCGTTCCGCCTGTACCGCTGCCACACCATCATGAACTGCGCGAACGCGTGCCCCAAGGGGCTGAACCCCGCCAAGGCGATCGCCGAGATCAAGAAGATGGAAGCAGAACGGATCGTCTGATCCCTTCGGTTGGGGGAGGGGCCCTACCTTTCCCGACTTTTTGGGGGGGGGGGGGGGATAAGACCTGCCTTCCCCCCACCCCGTTCGTGCCGAGTAGAGATCGAGCGTAGTCGAGAGCTCGTATCGAGGTACATGTCCTTCGATACGCCATCTCGACAAGCTCGATGCCTACTGGGGACGAACGGAATTTATGACTGACAAACCCCATTTCGTCGAAGCCGAAGACCCGGCCAACCCAGGCTGGCGCAGTTGGTCGCTCTCCGACCCCACCCGCTTCAACACCCTGCTCGGCCCCATGCTCTACCGCGTCGACGGCCACACCGTCCGCGTCCGCATCACCCCCGAGCATCGTCACTCGAACCTCCAGAACAACGTCCACGGCGGCGCGCTCCTCGCGTTCATCGACGTCGCGCTGTTCGCAGCTGCAAGAGGCTTCGGCCTGATCACCGCCGGCACCGCGGTCACGCTCGATCTCAACACGCAATTCATCGGCGGCGGCCGCGTCGGCGAGCCGATCGAGGCGCAGGTCGAGGTGCTCAAGGAAACCGGCCGCCTCTTGTTCCTCCGGGGTCTCGTGGTGCAAGGGGACGACGACACGAAGATCGCCGCCTTCTCGGCCACGATCCGCAAGCCGTCCGGCAAGCCTCCAAGGGCTGACACTGCCGCGTAACACCACCCCGGCGAAGGCCGGGGCCCAGTTGGGACACGATCATTGATCAAGCGCAGCGCTCCGTTACAGCGACCTTTCCACCTGGGCCCCGGCCTTCGCCGGGGTGGTAAAGGGGTGGCGGCATGACGGTACTCAAAGCCTACGAAGCGCTCGTAGCATCCGGCGAACTCCGTCCCGACCCCGAACAAGCCGCCGCCGCCACCCGCCTCAACACCCTCGCTACCGAACTCGCCACCCCAAAATCCACCGGCTTCTTCGCCCGCTTCTCCAAAAAACCCGACCCCCGCGGCGTCTATCTCTGGGGCGGCGTGGGCCGCGGCAAGTCGATGCTGATGGACCTGTTCTTCGCCAACGCGCCAGTCGACAAAAAACGCCGCGTGCATTTCGGCGAGTTCATGCTCGAGGTCCACGCGCGCATCGCCGCCGAGCGTCGCAAGGAAGTCGGCGACCCGATCGTCCCCGTCGCCACCGCGATCGCCGACGAGACGCGGCTGCTCGCGTTCGACGAGATGATGGTCACCAACAGCCCCGACGCGATGATACTCTCGCGGCTGGTGACCTCGCTGCTCGATTCCGGCGTGACGATCGTCACCACCTCGAACCGCCCGCCCGCCGATCTCTACAAGAACGGCCTCAACCGCGAGCATTTCCTGCCCTTCATCGCAACCATCGAACAGCGCCTCGACGTCCTCCCGCTCAACGGCCCGGTCGACTATCGCCGCGACCGTCTCGGCAGCCAGGACACCTGGCTCGTTCCCAACGGCCCCGAGGCGACCGCGCAACTCTCCGCCGCGTTCTTCCGCCTCACCGACTTCTCGACCGACGACAGCGAGCACGTCCCCGCCGAGGACCTGATCGTCCAGGGCCGCACGCTCCGGGTGCCCAAGTCGCTCAAGGGCGTCGCGGTGTTCAGCTTCAAGAAGCTGTGCGGCGAGGCGAGGGGAGTGGCCGACTACCTCGCCATTGCGCGGAAATTCCACACCGTCATCCTCGTCGGCATCCCCAAGCTCGGCCCCGAGAACCGCAACGAGGCGGCGCGCTTCGTCGCGCTGATCGACGCGCTGTACGAGCACAAGGTGAAGCTCCTCGCCGCCGCCGATGCGCAACCCGGCGACCTCTACGAAAGCGGTGACGGGCGCTTCGAGTTCGACCGCACGATCAGTCGCCTCGAGGAGATGCGCTCAGAGGACTATCTCGCCGAGGGCCACCTCTAAGCTTATTGCACATGCGAACTAGTTGCAATAACAACCCGCTTTTGTCCTTTTAGCGGTTGCCGTAGCGGGATAATGCGCGTAACCGGCGTCACCAATCACCCCGCACATCAGACGGAGACGGATTGGAATGGCTCGCAAGAAGATCGCGCTGATCGGCGCCGGTAACATCGGCGGTACGCTCGCGCACCTCGCAGCACTCAAGGGCCTTGGCGATATCGTCCTGTTCGACGTCGCCGAGGGCATCCCCCAGGGCAAGGCGCTCGACCTGTCGCAGTGCGGCCCGGTCGAAGGCTTCGACTCGCAGATCACCGGCTCGAACGACTACGCCGACATCGCCGGCGCGGACGTCATCATCGTCACCGCCGGTGTCGCACGGAAGCCCGGCATGAGCCGCGACGACCTGCTCGGCATCAACCTGAAGGTCATGAAGGCCGTCGGCGAGGGCATCAAGGCCAACGCCCCGAACGCTTTCGTGATCTGCATCACCAACCCGCTCGACGCGATGGTGTGGGCACTCCGCGAGTTCTCCGGGCTGCCGCATCACATGGTCGTCGGCATGGCCGGCGTGCTCGATTCGGCGCGCTTCAGCCACTTCCTCGCCGACGAGTTCAAGGTCTCGGTCAAGGACGTCACCAGCTTCGTGCTCGGCGGCCACGGCGACACGATGGTTCCGGTCATCAGCTACTCGACCGTGTCGGGCATCCCGGTTCCCGATCTCATCGCGATGGGCATGTCGAGCCAGGAAAAGATCGACGCGATCGTCAAGCGCACGCGCGGCGGCGGCGGCGAGATCGTCGCGCTGCTGAAGACGGGCTCGGCGTACTACGCGCCGGCGACCAGCGGCATCGCGATGGCCGAGGCGTATCTGTACGATCAGAAGCGCGTGCTGCCGGCGGCGGCGTATGTGTCGGGCGAGTACGGCCTTACCGATCTGTACGTCGGCGTGCCGGTGGTGATCGGTGCCGGCGGCGTCGAGAAGATCGTCGAGATCAAGCTTGATGATGAAGCGAAGCAGAACCTCACCGTGTCGGTCGACGCGGTCAAGGAGCTGATCGTCGCCTGCAAGGGTATCGACGGTTCGCTGAACTGATTTGAGGTGAGGTGACGAACCAAAAGGAGTAACCACCACCCCGGCGAAGGCCGGGGTCCAGTTGGGAAAGCCGAAATGATGGAAGAACAAGCGTTCGTCTACATCATGGCCAACTTCCCCAACGGTGCGATCTACCTCGGTTCGACCGTAAACCTGCCAAAGCGTGTGTGGGAGCACCGCAACGGTTTTGGCGGTTTTACCAAGCGTTACGGCTGCAAGATCCTCGTCTGGTACGAGGCCTGCGGTGAATGGGAAGCGGCACGGCAGCGCGAGCTGCAAATGAAGGAGTGGAAGCGGGCCTGGAAAGTGCGTGAGATCGAAGGGTTCAATCCTGCTTGGGTCGACCTGTACGATCGTATCGCGTTACCATGACCGCCTTCCCAACTGGACCCCGGCCTTCGCCGGGGCGGACCGGACTGGAGATAGAATGAGCATCCTCGTCGACAAGAACACCAAGGTCATCACGCAAGGCATGACCGGCGAAACCGGCAGCTTTCATACCAAGATGGCGCTGGAATACGGCACGCAGATGGTCGGCGGCGTCACGCCCGGCAAGGGCGGTACGACCCACCTCGACCTCCCCGTCTACAACACCGTCGCCGAAGCCAAGGCGATGACCGGCGCGACCGCGTCTGTCATCTACGTGCCGCCCCCCTTCGCCGCCGATTCGATCCTCGAGGCGATCGACGCCGAGATCGAGCTGATCGTCGCGATCACCGAGGGCATTCCGGTGCTCGACATGGTCAAGGTCAAGCGCGCGCTGTCGGGTTCCAAGTCGCGTCTCATCGGCCCGAACTGCCCCGGCGTGCTGACCCCCGGCGAGTGCAAGATCGGCATCATGCCCGGTTCGATCTTCAAGAAGGGTTCGGTCGGCGTTGTCAGCCGTTCAGGCACGCTCACCTATGAGGCGGTGTTCCAGACGTCGAACGCAGGCCTCGGTCAGACGACCGCGGTCGGCATCGGTGGCGATCCGGTCAACGGCACGAACTTCATCGACGTGCTCGAGCTGTTCCTCGCCGACGACGAGACCCAGTCGATCATCATGATCGGCGAAATCGGCGGCGACGCAGAAGAGCAGGCGGCACAGTTCCTCCGCGACGAAGCCAAGCGCGGTCGGTCGAAGCCGATGGCAGGCTTCATCGCCGGCCGTACGGCGCCTCCCGGCCGTCGCATGGGCCATGCCGGCGCGATCGTGTCGGGCGGCAAGGGCGACGCGGAGAGCAAGATCGCGGCGATGGAAGCTGCCGGGATCCGCGTTTCGGAAAGCCCCAGCCTGCTCGGCGAGACGCTGCTGAGCGTGTTGAAGGGCTGAGCTGACTACCCCTCTCCCGTTTGGGGAGAGGGAAGGAGCTGCCTCTTGGTAGCGGAAGGGTGAGGGCACGTGACTGCCCGTGCCCTCACCCTCCCACCCGCAAGTGCGGGCGGGCCCCTCCTTCTCCCTCGCGGGGAGAAGGACACTGAGGACGAGAACGATGGGCTACGAAGGCCAGGATTTCAGCGATATCGCAGCCGGCGTCAGCCCGGCGTTCGTGGAGACGCTCTACGCCAAGTTCAACGCGGACCCGGCCTCGGTCGAATCCGGTTGGCGCGCGTTCTTCGAGGGTCTCGAAGGCTCCGCGCAGGGCCCGAGCTGGGAGAGCGCCCGCTGGCCGCTCACCACCACGGACGACCTGACCTCGGCGCTCGATCCCACGCAGATGGAGCCCGCGCCCAAGCCAGCCAAGGGCGGCAAGCCCGCTCCCGCAGCAGCGGCACCTGCGCCCGTTTCGAAGGAAGAGATCGCCAAGGCCGCGGCCGACGCGATCCGCGCGCAGCTGCTCGTCCGCACCTACCGCGTCCGTGGTCACCTCGCCGCAAACCTCGATCCGCTCGGCCTTTCGAAGCGCGAGATGCCCGAGGATCTGAAGACCGAATATCACGGCTTCTCCGACGCCGACATCGACCGGAAGGTCTATCTCGGCGGCACGATGGGCTTCGAATGGGTTTCGATCCGCGAACTCGTCGACACGTTGCGCAAGAATTACTGCGGCAATGTCGGCCTCGAATACATGCACATCTCCGACGTCGAGGAGCGCCGCTTCCTCCAGGAGCGCATGGAGGGCCAGGACAAGGCGATCGAGTTCTCCACCGACGGCAAGAAGGCGATCCTCACCAAGGTGATCCAGGCCGAGCAGTGGGAGAAATTCCTCGGCAAGAAGTATGTCGGCACGAAGCGCTTCGGGCTCGACGGCGGCGAATCGATGATCCCCGCGCTTGAGAGCGTGATCAAGTATGGCGGGCAGATGGGCGTGCGCGAGCTCGTCATCGGCATGGCGCATCGCGGTCGCCTCAACGTGCTGGCGAACGTGATGGCCAAGCCGTTGCGCGTGATCTTCCACGAATTCGCCGGCGGTTCGGCCAACCCCGACGACATCGGCGGTTCGGGCGACGTGAAGTATCACCTCGGTACCAGCACCGATCGCGAGTTCGACGGCCACAAGGTTCACATGAGTCTGGTCGCCAACCCGTCGCATCTCGAAGCCGCCGACCCGGTCGTGCTTGGCAAGACGCGCGCGATCCAGACGCTTAACAACGATCTCAAGGATCACGTGGCAAGCCTGCCCGTGCTGATCCACGGCGACGCGGCGTTCGCGGGGCAGGGTATCGTCTGGGAGTGCCTCGGCTTCTCCGGCATCCGCGGCTACAACACCGGCGGCTGCGTCCACTTCATCATCAACAACCAGGTCGGCTTCACGACCTCGCCGCAGTTCGCGCGCTCGTCGCCTTACCCGTCGGACGTCGCCAAGGGCGTCCAGGCGCCGGTCTTCCACGTCAATGGCGACGATCCCGAGGCGGTCACCTTCGCGACCAAGATGGCGATGGAATTCCGCCAGAAGTTCCACCGCGACATCGTGATCGACATGTGGTGCTATCGCCGCTTCGGCCACAACGAGGGCGACGAGCCGTCCTTCACGCAGCCGCTGATGTACGACATCATCCGCAAGCACCCCGGCGTCAGCTCGGTCTACGGCGATCGCCTGATCAAGGAAGGCGTGATCGACCAGCCCTGGATCGACGAGAACGTGAAGCAGTTCACGCTCCGCCTCGAGGGTGAGTTCGAAGCCGGGTCGTCGTACAAGCCGAACAAGGCGGACTGGTTCGGCGGTCGCTGGACCGGCCTCAGCGCTCCGACTGACGGCGCGTCGGCACGCCGCAACGTCGAGACGGGTCTCAGCACGAAGCTGTTCGACTCGCTCGGTCGCACGCTGACCACGATCCCGGACAGCGTGAAGATCCACAAGACGCTCAACCGCGTGATCGATGCCAAGCGCGAGATGTTCAAGTCGGGTAAGGGTTTCGACTGGGCGACCGGCGAGGCGCTCGCGTTCGGCGGCCTGCTCTCGGAAGGATACGGCGTCCGCCTGTCCGGCCAGGATTCGGGCCGCGGCACCTTCTCGCAGCGCCATGCCGTCTGGGTCGACCAGACCGACGAGCACAAGTACGTGCCGTTGCAGGAGATCGAGCACGGTCGTTTCGAAGTGCTCGACAGCCCGCTCAGCGAATACGGCGTGCTCGGCTTCGAGTACGGGTATGCGCTCGCCGACCCGAAGACCCTGGTCCTCTGGGAGGCGCAGTTCGGCGATTTCGTCAACGGCGCGCAGATCATGATCGATCAGTTCATCACGTCCGGCGAATCGAAGTGGCTTCGCGCCAACGGCCTCGTGATGCTGCTCCCGCACGGTTACGAAGGGCAGGGGCCTGAGCACAGCTCGGCGCGTCCCGAGCGCTTCCTCCAGTCGTGCGCCGACGACAACATCCAGGTCGCGAACTGCACCAGCCCGGCGAACTATTTCCACCTGCTCCGCCGGCAGATGCACCGCAACTTCCGCAAGCCGCTGATCGTGATGACGCCGAAGTCGTTGTTGCGGCACAAGCTGGCGGTGTCGAACGCCGAGGATTTCCAGGGCGACAGCCACTTCCGCCGCCTGTTGTCGGATACCAATCCGGCCGCCGACGTCGATACGAAGCGTCTGGTCCTGTGCACCGGCAAGGTCGCGTACGACCTGATCGAGGCACGCGACGCGGCGGGCGACACCGACACGCAGATCGTCCGCGTGGAACAGCTCTATCCCTTCCCCGGCAACCCGATCGCCGAGCGCGTCGCACGGATGCCGAACCTGGAGGAGATCGTCTGGGCGCAGGAAGAGCCGAAGAACAACGGCTATTGGTTCTTCGTCGAGCCGCTGATCGAGGAGGCGCTGGCAACGGTCGACTCTCGCGTGAAGCGCGCGCGCTATGCCGGACGCAACGCCTCGGCATCGCCCGCGACCGGCCTGATGAAGCGTCACCAGGCCGAACAGGGCGCGCTCGTCGCCGACGCGCTCGGCCACTCCGTCCGCGACGAAATCCGCCGCACCCGCGCAAACTAAGTTTTTCTACCACCCCGGCGTAGGCCGGGGCCCAATTGGGATGGTAGATGTAATTGAGCGAAACGCCGGCCACTCAGCGTTTCGTAACTGGACCCCGGCCTACGCCGGGGTGGAGGAAACGAGAAAATGGCAACCGAAGTCACCGTCCCCGTCCTGGGTGAATCGATCACCGAAGCCACCCTCGGCGAGTGGCTGAAGCAGCCCGGCGATCCCGTCGCGGTCGACGAGCCGATCGCCAGCCTCGAGACCGACAAGGTCTCGGTCGAAGTTCCGTCGCCGGTCGCCGGCGTCATGGGACAGCACGCCGTCGCCGTCGGCGACACCGTGCAGGTCGGCGCGATGCTCGCCACGATCGACTCCGGTGACGGCGCCGCCGCTGCTCCGGCCCCCGCTACCGCAAAGGCGCCCGAGCCCGCCGCGACCGCGACGCCGTCCGCGCCCGCCAAGGACGAGTCCGGCGCAGGCTATGGCGACCAGCCCGGTGCCGGCACCAGCGACTCCCCCGCAGCTCTGTCCCCCTCGGTCCGCCGCGCGGTCCTCGAGCACGGCGTCGACCCTGGCACGGTCAAGGGCACCGGCCGCGACGGTCGCATCACCAAGGAAGACGTGACCGCCGCCGCGTCGAGCAAGCCAGCACCTGCGCCCGCCGCAGCGCCCGCTCCGGCAGCAGCGCCCGCCGCCGCATCGGGTCGCGGCGAAGAGCGTGTCCGCATGACGCGCCTCCGCCAGACGATCGCCAAGCGCCTCAAGGAAGCGCAGAACACCGCCGCGATGCTGACGACGTTCAACGACGTCGACATGACCGCGGTGATCGAGGCACGCGCCAAGTACAAGGACCTGTTCGAGAAGAAGCACGGCGTTCGCCTCGGCTTCATGGGCTTCTTCGTGAAGGCCGCGACGATGGCGTTGCGCGACATCCCGTCGGTCAACGCGTCGATCGACGGTGACGACATTGTCTATCACGACTATGCCGACATCTCGGTCGCGGTCTCGTCGCCGGGCGGCCTCGTCGTCCCCGTGATCCGCGATGCCGACCAGATGTCGGTCGCGACGATCGAGAAGACGATCGGCGACTTCGGCAAGCGCGCGAAGGAAGGCGCGCTCAAGATGGACGAGATGAAGGGCGGCACCTTCACGATCTCGAACGGCGGCGTGTTCGGCTCGCTGATGTCGACCCCGATCATCAACCCGCCGCAGTCGGCGGTGCTGGGCCTCCACCGCATCGAGGAGCGCCCGGTCGTCGTCAACGGCCAGATCGTCATTCGCCCGATGATGTATTTGGCGCTCAGCTACGACCACCGCCTGATCGACGGCCGCGAAGCCGTGACGTTCCTGGTGGCGCTGAAAAATGCTATCGAGGATCCGACGCGGATTCTTATCGACCTTTAAGGGAGACTGGCCCGATGGGCATGGTAATGTACCTCCGTCGGGCCAGCATTGCTGATATTGCGCGTCTTCAAGCCGACCCGCGCGGTGTTCCGGATTTCGTTTTCGATGACGCCGCACCGGACCAGGATCTCGTTGAGTTCGATAAGGCGTGGCAGGCGCTGCACTTTATGCTGACGGGCGAAGCCTATGGGATGGGGCACGCGCTCGGGATCATCGCCGAGGAAACGCCGATGCAAAGCAGCGACGGTATCGGCTCGCTCGAATATTCGATCGTGCCGCCCGAGCGCATGGTGACATTCGATGCGGCGCTCAAAGCGCTGGACGACGGTAGTTTGGCGCAACGGTACGATCCCGCGGCGATGGCAGCCCAGGACGTGTATCTCGCGGATTCCTTCCTAAATGAAGGACCAGAGGCGCTCGAATATATCTTGCAGGGTGTTCCTGCCCTGCGCCGATTTGCGGCATCCTGCGCGGATGCCGGCTGTGGGGCCATTCGGGTCCTCGCATGATGATGAACGGGATTAGAGACAATGGCTGACTACGACTATGACGTCCTCGTGATCGGTGCGGGCCCCGGCGGTTACGTCGCGGCGATCCGTGCAGCGCAGCTCGGCCTGCGCACCGCTTGTGCCGAATCCCGCGAGACGCTGGGCGGCACCTGCCTCAACGTCGGCTGCATCCCGTCGAAGGCGCTGCTCCACGCCTCCGAGATCTACGAGGAGGCCAAGGGCGGCCACCTCACCAAGTTCGGCATCGACTTCCAGGGCGTCACCCTGAACCTCGACCAGATGCACGCCGAGAAGGCCAAGGCCGTCAAGGAACTGACCGGCGGCGTCGAATTCCTGTTCAAGAAGAACAAGGTGACCTGGCTCAAGGGCAAGGCCGCGTTCCAGGACGCGCACACCGTCGACATCGCCGGCCAGAAGGTCACCGCGAAGAACATCGTCATCGCCACCGGTTCCTCGGTCATGCCGCTCCCCGGCGTCGAAGTCGACCAGAAGACCGTCGTCGACAGCACCGGCGCGCTCGAGATCCCCAAGGTCCCCGAGCACATGGTCGTCATCGGCGGCGGCGTGATCGGCCTCGAACTCGGTAGCGTCTGGCGTCGTCTCGGCGCGAAGGTCACGGTCGTCGAGTTCGTCGACCAGATCCTCCCCGGCTTCGACGGCGAAGTCCGCCGCGAGACCGCCAAGCTCTTCAAGAAGCAGGGCATGGAGCTGAAGCTCTCGACCAAGGTCACCGGCGTAACCGTCGCTGACGGCGTCGCGACCGTCACCGTCGAGCCCGCCGCGGGTGGCGCGTCCGAGACGCTGACCGCCGACGCGGTGCTCGTCTCGATCGGGCGCAAGGCCAACGTTGACGGCCTCAACCTCGAAGCCATCGGCCTCGAGCTCAACAAGCGCGGCCAGATCGAAACCGACCACAGCTTCCGCACCAAGGTCGACGGCGTCTGGGCGATCGGCGACTGCATCCCCGGCCTGATGCTCGCGCACAAGGCCGAGGACGAGGGCGTCGCGGTCGCGGAAAACATCGCCGGCCAGACCGGCATCGTCAACGAGGACGTCATCCCGAGCGTCGTCTACACGATGCCCGAGATCGCCGGCGTCGGCCTCACGGAAGAGGCCGCGCGCGACAAGACCGCCGAATCTGGTGGCATCAAGGTCGGCAAGTTCCCGTTCGCCGCGAACAGCCGCGCCAAGACCAACCGCGACACCGACGGCTTCGTGAAGATCATCGCCGACGCCAAAACCGACCGCGTCCTCGGCGTCTGGATCGTCTCGAGCCTCGCCGGCACGCTGATCGCCGAAGCCGCCATCGCGATGGAATTCGGCGCGACCAGCGAAGACATCGCCTACACGTGCCATGCGCATCCGACGCATGCCGAGGCGATCAAGGAAGCGGCGATGGCGGTTCAGGGCAAGCCCATTCACATTTAGCAAAAGCTAAATGTGAATCCAAAGGGCGTGCCCGGCCGGCGGCGCTCCAGCGCCGTCCGACGACAGGGGCTTTGCCCCTGTCCGGCCAAGCAGGGCTGCGCATCACCGAGTGAAGTAAGATTGAGAGGGCGTCGGTGGCAATCCACCGGCGCCCTCTCGGCGTTGCAGCGCGAGAGTTGAAGATGCAGGCGAGGCGGTGAACGTGGAGGAGGGGGCGACGGTTGAGTTCGATCGGGGGATGGATGTTGCCGCAGTTCGCCAGTTCGCCAGTTCGCCAGTTCGCCAGTTCGCAGTTCGCAGTTCGCAGTTCGCAGTTCGCAGTTCGCAGTTCACCAGTTCACCAGTTCGCCACACCCCCGTCCACCCGCAAAGCCCAACCCACCCCCTTCCGTCATCCCGGCGAACGCCGGGACCCACGGTTACGGTGGACCAAATGATATCCCCCCATCACTATCCGGTCCGCGACCATGGGTCCCGGCGTCCGCCGGGATGACGGGATGGTAGGAGGGGTAGGGGAAGGAGGTTAGGGGGCAAGGGCGCGATCAACCGGCAGCGCGAACCGTCGCAAGTTCACGATCTGCAAGGTCTTTGACGGCATCACCCATTCCAAAGCCGCAAGCTCCGCACCCCTCTCAAACTCACCAACCCACACCCCTTCCGTCATCCTGGCGAACGCCGGGATCCACGGTTGCGGTGGACCCAATGATATCCCCCATCATGACCCGGTCCGCGACCATGGGTCCCGGCGTCCGCCGGGATGACGGGGGGGTAAGTGGGGTGGGGGATGGAGGTTAGGGGGGCGGGGGCGCGATCACGTGGCAGCGTGACCCGCCGCAAGCTCACGATCTGCGAGGTCTTTGACGGCAGCACCCCCACCAAGCC
>NZ_JAGEKH010000004.1:0-647017 GCF_049887795.1 Sphingomonas sp. NFX23 | reverse complement strand
GAACTCGGCCGTGAAACCCGACTGCGCCAATGGTACTATCGCTCAAGCGATGGAAGAGTAGGTCGTCGCCAGGCATTGAAGCCCGTGCAACATGCAAACACGCACCATATCCAAAACCCATTCACAACGTCCCATACCCCCTTCGCATCAGCGAAGTGTCGCGGGGTGGAGCAGCCCGGTAGCTCGTCAGGCTCATAACCTGAAGGTCACAGGTTCAAATCCTGTCCCCGCAACCAACTCCTACAAAAAACGACATGCCGCCCTCACGAGCGGTGTAGTCGTTCGCGGCAAACGCCAACAATCCGACATCCTCGCCACCAGTTCAGCCTTCGGGCCATACTCCTCGTACGGATAGATCATTAAACTGGTTTGACGGCGAAACGTGCGGTGAGGCTCCGCCTTAAGAAGTCCGATGTAACAGGATTTCTGCGATGCCCATTCGGGAACCGTTGATCGCACTGATGAAGACGAACGCGCCATGCAGTCCTCACCTGTTCAATCCTAGGGGCTGAGGCATTTTTCGTAACACAAGCTTCATGTTTGATCGTTACGGCAACAAAATGAAACTACCTTCGTCGCCTCGAGCGATGCCGCCAGTTCAGCGCTGGCATGATCGTCTGGACGCTCTGATCGCTTGGTCGACCGCGCTTTCGGTCGCTCAGGCACGCACCGTGACTGCTGCAGCCGTCGTAGTCGCAGGACTTGCTGATTTTGCGACCGGAGATGCCTTATGGTTCGGCCCGATCTACCTGCTGATCATCTGCGTGCCCGCGTGGACCCTGGGCTGGCGCGAGGCTGCGCTGACCAGCGCCACGTGTGTGGCGGTATCGCTCGCCGCGAACGGGCTGGAGGCTTATCCCCTTGGTCGCACGGCGATCGCCTGGAACATGGCCATGCGGATTTTGGCGGTGACGATCATCATCGTTTTGATGTCCGGCACGCGCCGCTCGCACGATCGCGAATGGAACCGCGCGCGGAGTGATCCCTTGACCGGGCTCGTCAACGAGCAGGCCTTTTACGACAATGCCACGGCGGCCGCGAAGGGTCAGCTCTGGGGGATACTCGCCTATGTCGACCTCGACGGTTTCAAGCAAATCAACGACCGCCTTGGCCACGCCGCAGGGGACGAAGCGCTACAGGCCTTCGCCAGCGGGGTGCGCGACTTGATCCGATCGGACGACGTGTTCGCCCGCATCGGGGGCGACGAATTTCTGTTGTTTCTGCCGGTCGACAGCGAAGCCGAAGGCTATGAGCTTGCCACCACGCTGCATCTGCGGATGAACTGCTTGCAGACGACGTTCGCGCTGGGCTGTAGCATCGGCGCCCTGGTGTTGGACCTGAGCGAAACCGCGATCCACAAGGACCATGTCGGCCTCGCCGACCGGCTGATGTACGAAGCCAAGAACGAAGGAGGCGCCATCTGGATTCGCACTGCCAGTGTGCCGGAAGATGGCGGCTGGACGGGCCCGGGAGCGCCTCTCGACCACCGAGAGGTCTTCGGCGTCCTCCCTGCTCCCAGCGCCCTGCACTGAGGTGGCGGAAGTGGACGCGTGGATGACCGCAACTGGGCATGACCGGACGCCGTAGGGCACTTACCGATAGGCTACGGATTGCGCTTCCGGCGATGACCCGTTCCGATTTTGCCCGTTGTCACGCGTCCGACCGCGGCAATCATGAATGCTAAAAGCCCGTAATTATTTACAACGCCTTTACCATATGCGCGAATATACGAAACTGACCCGCAATTCGTTATGATCGCTCGCATATGAAGCGCATGATTAGCGGACGTGAATGCCACCTCCAAGAAGTAGCAGCACGCAACCGGGAGAATGCAGGGTGGATTCGAGCAATCGACGCCGCGTACAGTGTATCTATATCGTTGGCGAGAAAACCGGCCAGACGTTCAAGGAGATATCCAGGTTTGTTCTAGGCAATGCGAATTACACTATCACCAGCATTCCCGATTTCGACGAATTTGTGGGCGACATCGAAAATATCGAGCCGGGGTGCGTCGTCGTGAAGGCGAGCGCGGTGCAACTCGCGCAACTCGCCCTTGCGCGGGTAGAGAGTGCTCGATCGCCACCGTTGTCGTTGATCCTGCTGGGGGACACCCTCGACGTGGCGACCGTGATCGAGGCGATGAAGGTGGCATCGATCCAGTTTCTCGCGCGTCCCTTCGATGCATCGCATCTGCTCGCTGCGTTGGCGGAAGGGTTCGATAGCCTGGATCGGGAGTTGCAGACCACGACCGCGGATCGCGCGGGCGTCGATCAGTTGGCGTCGCTGACACCGCGCGAGCGCAACGTGTTCGAAGGGTTGATCGATGGTCTGTCCAACAAGGAGATCGCGAAGCGGTTGGCGATCAGCCACCGGACGGTCGAGGTGTACCGCGCCAATCTGGCAGTGAAGCTGCATTCCAAGAAACCGACCGACTGGGTACGGCTCAAGTTGGGGCTTTCGCCGGGAACGGCAAATCGGCGGCGCGACGACACGTCGGCGGAGGAACCGGCCGTCGACACCCCGGAGATCAGGGCGACACGTCGATCGTGATCGTGTCGCTGTAACGCCCTGACGGCATGCCTGCCACCTCGCCGACGGTGACGCGGAGTTCGAGCGCGACGCCGTCGATCGTCAACGGCGGGGCGATCGTGCGCGACGACGGCCCCGACAGGTCGACGGGTGTTCCGTCGATCGCAAGGCCATAGGGGATACGGGCTTGGCCTGAGTCGCTGCCGACCAGATGACCCGTGTTTGCCGATACGACGAGCAGATGCGCGACGGTGTTTGCCCGAACCTGAAGCATCGCGGTGCGCTGTTCCCCGGTGGTAAGCGTGCCGAGATCGATCGCCTGCGCCGAGGTTCCGCTGGCAAAACCACTGCTCGTACCCGCGAAGTTTGCCTGCGCGCGGGCGATGCTGCGCAAGAGGAGCGTCGACCGCGCGGAGAAACCATCGGCAGCATCGGGCGTCCGGAGCATCGCCTGGACGATCCGGGAATATTCGCCGGCTGCGATCACCGAATCCTGGTCGACCAGCAGCCTCCAGACGATCGTGACGCGGGGCCGCGCCGTCGTCAGGCGGACGGTCGACAGGTCGGGGGAAAGCCCGGCTACCACGCCGTCGCCGGGCTGCACCTCGATCCGATATACGAGCGGCCGCGTCGCGTCGCCGAACCGGATCGTGCGCAACGGTGCCGACGCATCGTCGACCAGTGCGACGGTCGCCTCGCAATCCGTACCCTCGACCAGATCGACGGTCGTTCGCAGTGATCCCTCGCCGGGGGTCATGCCGAACGGGTCGTAGGCGATGGGGCTCGCGACCAGCGTGCCGATCCGGACATCGCACGCGAACGCGGCAACGGGCATCGCCAACCCCAGCACGATCGCGGCACCGGGAAGCCAGCGGCTAAGGGCGGACTGCATGAAGCGTACCGACATCGACTATTCCCTTCGAGAGTTCTGAGACGGCGAACTCGACCGTGGCTACGGTTTCGATCGTCACGCGGTAGCGGCCGGGCGAGAGATGGTCGGCTGCGAACCGGCCTGCGTCGTTGGTGAAGATCGGCCGTTTGCCGAACGACTGGTCGCCGATCTTCTCGATGACGCCGGAGTAGCTCGACACCGGCCCGCTGGCGGTGACGATGAACCCCATCGCGATCCGCGACGCCGCCGATCCGACCGCGACCCGGTAGCCCGACGCGGAGCCCGGAAAGGCGAGCAATTGCCCGTCGCCCAGATCATAGCCGGCGGGCAGCGGGTCGACGTCGTAGATATCGAGGATCGGGCTGAAGACCCGGTTGAGCGGCACCAGTGGCGCGCCAAGCCAATCCTGTCGGCCGACCACGTAACCCGCCTCGTCCTTGATCGTGACGGCCGCGCCGTCGAGCGTGGCGTGTCGATCGAAGATCGCGAAATTGCCGACGCCGGGGCGACCGATCGAGACCTTGCCGTCGGCAAAACCGAGAAAGGTCGAGGCCCGCAGCCGCGTCTCGCGCGCGCCGATGCCGGTCGGCGAGCGGGAATATTGAAGGTCCTGCTCGATCGACGCGATGAACCGGTTGCCGAAATAGCGCGCATCGCCGGATACGCCCGCACGCTCGTCACTGCGACCGAGCTGGATCCGGCCTGACAGGTCGCCGACCTGGTCGATCGGACTCCGGCTGGCCTCGATCACCCCGGTATTCTGGCGGGTGTCGACTCGGGCTGCGATCGTATCGCGTCGCCCGGTGCGCATCGACAGGCCGAGCAGGCCTTGCGGATGCCAGCCGCCCGGCAGGTTACGCTCGACGCCGAGGGTGGCCGTCCAGACGAAGCGCCCGCGCGTGAGATAGCCGTTCAGGTCGAGGCCTTGCCGTCCGGTGTTGCTGCGCGTGCTGCCGTAGCTTGCGATCGCGGCGAGACCGTAGTTGCCGCGTCGCCAGTCGGCCCGGGCATCGACGTGCCAGCGCTCGTCGTTGATCCGTCCGTCGCGATCGAAGGGCGAGGAGAAGTCCTTGCTGTAGCGGCTCGACAGGACCGTGAAATTCCAGGTGTCTCCGTCGAGCGTCAGCGTCTGGAGCCAGTCTATGCTGAACGCGGTCCCCTGCTTTCCGTCGAACCGGCTGGTGCTGGCCTGGGCACGGAACAGCCCGATCGGCGTGCCGACCACGCCTTCCCCGCTGACCTGCCAGTTACCGTCCGCATATTGCCCGCCCGTGCCGAGCGTGAAGCGGTTGGCGAAGCCGTGCCGGATATAGCCGGTCGCGGTCATCGGACCGCCATAGCGTCGCTCGCCATTCTCCTGTTGTCCGAGCGCGGCGCCGAAATCGGTGAGTCCGCCCGCCAGCATCGCGGTCGCGGTGAAGAAGGCTGCCGATGCCACCTCGTGACGGCCAAGATCGTCCTCGACGATCAGCCGGACGTCGTTCGCGCCGAACTGCGACGACAGATCGGTCAGCTGATAGCGGCCCGGATCGAGGCGCAGGCGGCGCGTCTCGACGCCGTTGGTCTCGACGATGATCGTCGATGGCCGGTCGAGCGTCACGCCGCCGCGCCCCGAGGGACGGATATTCTCGAACGGCCGGATCCCCTGATAGTCGCGCGCAACCGCAATGCCGAGGATCGTGTTGCTGCCCTGGAAGCCCGTGATGCGCGGCGTCAGCTCTCCTGCTGCGTAGCGGATAGCCGAGTCGAAATCGTCATAGGTCAGCCGCGTCACTGCTCGATCGAACCCGTAATGCCCGCCGTCATGCTCGGCGAGGACACCGCCCGACCGGAGGGTGACGCCGGGAAACGCGCCGAACGTGACGAACCCGTCCGCCGTCACGCGCAACGGCGACCGTCCGCGGTCGGGCCCGCTGTCGATGAATCCCTGATCGATCGCCAATCCGACACCACCCGCAAGCCGTGCCTGCTGCATGTATCGCGACGGATCGGGACGAACGTCGCCGCGCATGCTGAGCGACTGGAGCGCGAGTGCGCTCGCCGGCACGGTAACGGCGACCTCGAGCGTCGCCGGATCATAGCCGACATGGATCGGCGGGACGTCGAGCGCGTCGAAGCGTGCCCGGAGAGCCGATCCGACTTTCGCCTTCAGCTTGGCGAACAGCGTGGCGTCGATGCTGGGACCAAGCAGCGCCAACAGGCGGATGGCGTCGATATCGCCGTTGCCCGCCGTATCGACGCGAACGCCGATCTCACCAATCAGGCGCCCGTTCACGAGTAACGGCGCGTCGAGGTCGACGAGGCCGCGCGGAACCAACGGCGGTGTCACCAGGGGGGGTGTCGTTGGAGGCGATATTGCCGAGGGCGGCGGTATCGCAGGCTGGACATCCTGGGGGACAGCGGGGGGAACGCGCCCGTTCCCCTGCCGCGCCTCACCGGCGCCAGCGACGGCATCGTCGGCCGCGATCAACGCGGCGACGTCCAGCGTCGCGAACGGGAAAACGGCTGCACCTGCGGCCGAGCCGCAGGACAGTGCACAGAGGCTGACCGCCGATCGCCTTAAGTACCGTTGGGCACGCCAAGGAGACCGTCGTGCGCGGTCATAGCCCGCGGCCACCTCGTTCCTCCGGAAGAGCGCCGATGATAAGCTGGGCGGGTCCCTTGATCGTATCGACGAGGGACATTTCACGCGACGCGCCAGGCATCACGAAGACGGCGTCGCCGTAGCGGATCTGGTCGAGCGCGAGCGGTTCGACCTTGTCACCGCGTTTCAACTGCCAACTATAGAGCGTCAGGTCCGCGACACCGGCGCCGCTGTTGGTCATTCGTCCGTGCAGCGCGCCGTCCTTTCCGAGCACGAGATCGCCGGTCATCGCCAGCGCGGGCTTCAGCGAGTCCGGCTGGACGATCGCGGTGGTGTTGAAATTGAGCGACATCGCCAGGTGGCTCTGCATCGCCGCCGCTGCGTCCTGCTTGACCATCTCGGTGGAATTGGTCTGCTTCACGCGGAGGACGAAGACCTTGCCCCTGTCCATCTCTGGCTTACCGACATAGCGTACCTGCATCAGCTGCGACTTGTCGCCGGCGATGCTGGCTTGCGGCGGGAAGATCAGGAAATCACTGGGTGCCGGGGTGAAGGCCCGCTTGCCGGCTTCGTCGACCGTAACCGAGAACGGCTGGAGCTCGACGTTGAGGACTTCGGCTCGGGTATTGGTCACCGTGATCCGGGCCGTCGATCGCGCGCCGCTGGGCGTCAGCGTGTAGATCATCGGCTGTACGCTGTAGGCGAAGGCGAGCGTCGAGGTTAGGGCCGTAAGGGCGAGGCTGGCGATGACGCGGCGCGATGTTCTCAGCACGATGTTTCCCCCCGGAAAAAAAAGGAGGTGGACGCCACCGGATTGCAGCGTCCACCCCAGTAGTATCAGCCGACCGTCACATCCCAGCTCTCGCTATACGTGCCAGCGAGGAAAGGCAGCGACTGCAGCGTGACCGAGAAATTGCCCGGCAGGCCGTTGGCGACGGTCGCATCCGGTGCGCCGATACCCGACGTAATCGCCGCGCTGGTCATGTTGACGTTGTTGAACGGCAGAAGGTTGCCGTCGAGATCGAGCGTCAGGTTGTAGTGAACCTGCGACGCGGATGGGCCTGCAAAATAGCCGTTCGAAGCATCGACGGTGATCGCCTTGTTGCCGGCCTTGTTGCAGGTGACCAGCACGCCAGCGATGTTCTGCAGCGTCTGGTGCGAAGGATCGAACGAACGTGCGGTCATGTCGACCTTGCAGACCGGTGCGATCGTGCCCGACGTGGTCAACGTAGCAGCGCTGGCAACACCGGCAAATGCGGTGGAAGCAACGATGGCGATGGAGAGAACCTTAAATCCGTTCATGATGAATTCCCGTGCTATTGATCGACTGGATCGCCGATGGTCTTTGTCTACACACTAGCCTTCGTTCACAAATCGTTCAGTTGAATAGGTCTGATTGACTATCGCTATGGTGTAGTTTGCGTTGAACATGCACCGAAAGCGACAAGGCTATTCTTTGTGCCTGGGGTGCCCCGCTGACATTCATCTTTGCATAGATCGACCGCAGATGGGCGCGCACCGTGTTCACGGAGATGTTGAGCGTCCGCGATATCTCCTTCGGGCAGACCGCGTCGGCCACGCCCTGGAACACCGGCAGTTCGGAGGGCGTCAGGCCGAACATCGCGCCGGCTATGCTTGCGTCGATCAGCGCGCGCGAACTGATATCGTCCAGCGTGACCAGCAACACCCAGGTTCCATCGACGATGGTCTTGAGAATTGTCACCGCGACCCAGCGCGATACGCCGAAAGGCAGGATCAACGCCGCCACCGCCTCGTCGCGCGACAGCGCGAGCGCCGCCTGCTGCTGAAACAATCGATTGGATGCAGGTTCGGCAAAGCGCAGGCGGTGGCCGACATGCGGGGCGACCATGCCGACATCGAGCAATCGCTGTCCTGCCTGGTTCGTTCTCTGCAACCGCAGCGCATCGTCGAGCACCAGCCGGGCCTGCGCATCGAGTTCGAACCAGGCCACGCTCCAACGCTGTGCAAGTGCGCTCGGGCTGGGCCGCGATAGCATATCCATTCTGTCGATGACGCTCATAGGACCCCTTGGAATGTGCCGCTGTCAGAGTTGCAGATATTCCGTGCTTCGATCTCGGGATGAATGCGTCTTGTCGATCGCCCACCCTCTCCTACCTTTACATCCAACCAATCTAACCGAAGTTAAAGTACGTACGGCAACTTAGGTAATGCCCCTTACGTACTAGTCCTTAGTCGATCTTGATGTTGGATCGCCGAACGAGGTGTCGGATGATGGCGCAACGGATTCTTGAACATTGCCTGCTCGACCCAGCAATACTTCAAATAAATCCGAGGGATGGGGATAATTGCGAGATGCACGCGGATTGCGAGCGCGAACCGATCACGTTTCCCGAACGCATCCAGAGTTTCGGCTTTCTGCTTGCGGTAACCAACAACTGGGTAATCGAGAGGGCATCGGCGAACCTGTCCCAGTTTCTCGGGATGGAGGCCCAGTCCGCCATCGGGATGCTTCTCGATCGCGTGATCCCGCAGCCGGCGATGCATCACTTGCGATACCGCGTTGCGATGCCCGGCGCCGGCCGGGGGATCGACCGGATTTTCGGCTTGCGCTTGAGGCCGGGGGGAGATCTTTACGATCTGGCCTTTCACCTGAGCGGCAATCTGCTCATCATCGAAGGCGAGCCCTGCGGGAGCGACCAGCCGAGCAGTGCGGCGACCCTGGTGCGTTCGATGATGGGGCAAGTTCAGTCGCAGGCTACGGTCAATTCACTCTACATCGACGCCGCGCGCCAAGTCCGCGCGATCACCGGCTTCGACCGCGCGCTCATCTATAGGATCGACGACGACGGTACCGGGCAGGTGATCGCCGAGTCCGCAAAGGCCGATGTCGATCCGCTGCTGGGGCTGCACTTCCCCGCGACCGACATCCCCAGCCAGGCGCAAAGCCTGTATCTCCGCAACCCTTTCCGGATCATCGCGAACGTCGCCGCGGCACCCGTTGCACTGGTCTCGTCGGGCTCGGGCCGGACTGCGCCGCCGCCGCCCCTCGACCTGACGCTGGCAGTCACCCGCGCGGTATCGCCGGTCCATATCGAGTATCTGCGGAACATGGGCGTCGCGGCGTCCTTGTCGATCTCGATCATCATAGACAACACGCTCTGGGGCTTGTTCGCCTGCCACCATTTCACGCCGCGGCTGCCGAGTTTCGTCATGCGCAGCGCCGCCGAACTCTTCGGCGCGATGTTCTCGCTGACGCTGGAGAACCGGCTGCATGCCAGCGCCGCCGTGGACGATACGCGCAACCGTATCGCCATCGAAGAGATTGCCAGCGCGGCATCGGCAGACCCGACGCGGCTGGCCGATCCGGTGTGGTTGAGCACGACGATCGCGAAGGTCATAGACTGCGACGGCATTGCGCTGACGAACAACGGCGCGCTCACCACTGCCGGGACAGTGCCCGACAAGGCTGCGATCATGACGCTGGTGGAAAGCCTCCACAGGGCGGATATCGACCGCGTCTGCGCGACGGACTGTCTCGTCCATTCTGAGCGAGCGGCGGGCGTGCTCGCCATTCCCATCGCCCGGTCGCCTCGCGACTATTTATTGCTGTTCCGGCAGGCGGGCGCCCAAGAGAAGCGCTGGGGTGGCGATCCCGATCCTGTCGTCGTCGTCGTCGACATAGGCGAACCACCCACGGCAGCGAGCTTGCCGCATCCCAGAACCAGTTTCAGTCCGTTCGTACGTGGCAACCTCGGTCAGTCTTCGTCGTTCACCGATAGCGATTGCCGTGCCGCGGAGATGATCCGCACGGCATTCGATCGCATCCTTCTGAAGCTGCTGGTGACCAAGACCAATCACGCCGAGCAAGGATCCGCGCGACAGGACATGGTGATTGCCGAGCTCAACCACCGGGTCCGCAACATCCTGACGCTGATCCGCGGCTTGATCGGCCAGACCGCGATCGACGGTATCGGCACCGAGGATTACGTCGCGGCGCTTGGCGGCCGTGTCCAGGCCTTGGCGCGCGCGCACGATCACGCGACGCGGGGCGATGGCGTCTCCGGCACGCTGATCGCGTTGCTGGACGACGAGATCGCCGCGTTCGTACCGACCCGGCGCGATCGGTTTCAGATGTTCGGGCCCGCCGTTCGGTTCGACGCGCAGGCGCTCGCGACATTGGCACTCGTCATCCACGAGCTCGTCACGAACAGCGTCAAGCACGGCGCGTTCTCGACCAGCGGGACGGTCGAGCTCCACATCACGAACGATACCGACGGCGTGCGCATGGCGTGGCGCGAGCGCCAGGGTCCGACGCCTTCCGAGCCAAGGGAGCGAGGGTTCGGTTCGGTCATCATCGAACGCATGATCCCGTTCGACCTGCAAGGTCTCGCGCGCACCCGCTACCCACCCGCAGGGTTCGAAGCCGACTTTTTCGTGCCCGCGGCGCATGTCGTGGCGGAGCCCGAAATGCTGGTAGCGATTCCTATCGGAACGGCATCGTCCAACGCACCGTCGGAACGTCCCCTGGCCGGACTATCCGTGCTCCTGCTCGAGGATAACATGATCGTCGCGCTCGAGGCGGAGGACCTGCTTCATCAATTGGGTGCCGCGAAGGTGGAGATCGCGGCCGACCTGATCGGCGCCGAGAAAGCGATCGATCGCGGTGGCGTCGACATCGTCATGCTCGATATCGGCATAGGCGACCTCAACAGCGCACCGCTGGCACGCCGCCTCTCCAGCGTGTCGATCGCCTTCTTCTTCGCCAGCGGCTACGACGAACGCCCCGGCCTGGCGTCCGAATTCGCCGACATACCGATCGTCGGAAAGCCGTACAGCCTTACCAATTTGCGGATGGCGGCCACCCAATCCCTGATGAGATAGATCCCATTTCCATTGCCAAGCTCCGACAGGCACTGATCTCGGTGACGCCAGCGTTGCAGGAACGCGAACTCGCCACGATCGCAGCCCTGTCCGATGCTATTGCCGCAGCGCTTGAAGATTGCGCCGTTCCACCGCTACACGCGGCGCTGGCTGAACAGGTCGGCATGACGGCGATCGCTCATGCGCAGATTGAGTGGCTCAACGACAAAGCATAGGGTTTGGCGAGCGGTTCGCGATGGCGCGGCGAGCCCCGCGAGAACTGCTGTAGCGGAGACCCGAATGAGGATGGAAGTACGCGCGACGTTCATGCGTGGCGGCACCAGCAAGGGGCTGTTCTTCGATCCCGCGGATCTGCCCGCCGACCCTCTGACTCGAGACAAGCTGTTGCTTCGCGCTATCGGCAGTCCCGATCCTTATGGTCAGCAGATCGATGGTATGGGCGGCGGAAGCTCGAGTACGAGCAAGGCTGCGCTCGTCAGCAGGAGCGCCCGCCCCGGGTACGACCTGGACTATTACTCGGCTGCGCTACCCATCGATGCCGCTTTCGTGGACTGGAGCGGCAATTGCGGTAACCTCGCAGCGGCGGTGGCCCCGTTCGCGTTCCATCGCGGCATGTTGGAGGTGCCCCGCGACGGCATCGCTCCCATCCGGATCTGGCAGGTCAATACGGCAAGGCTGATCGTGGCACACGTTCCGTTCTGCGGAGGTCAGGTACAGGAGCATGGCGACTTCATTCTAGACGGCGTTGCATTCCCCGCGGCCGAAATTCGACTGGACTTCGAAAGCGGACCAGATGGCCCCGATCTCTTTCCGACTGGGTCTCCGACCAGTGTCATCGAGTGGTCGGGCGGGGTACCCTTCGAAGCAACGTTGATAGATGCCGGAAGCCCGACGATCTTGGTCCACGCGAACGCTCTGGGGCTGACTGGCGTGGAGACCGCAGCGGAGGTGAACGCCAATCCAGAACTGCTTGCTAAAGCCGACCAGATGCGGGCCCATGCCGCGGTTCGCCTGGGCTTTGCCGCGACACCTGAGGAGGTTACCGCGCGGTATCGGCAGAGCCCCAAGCTCGCGTACGTCAATCGCCCTCGGGATTATGTCACGGCCAGCGGAACGCGTGTGGACGACGCCTCGATCGACTTGGTGGCGCGTACATTCTCCATGGGCAAGCTTCACCACGCCATGACGGGGACAGGGACGGTGGCAATCGCAGCCGCGGCGGCGGTTCCAAATACCATTGTGAGCACGATCACCGGCGTTCGCAGCATGGTGCGCATAGGCCACGCCTCCGGATCTGTTCCGGTTGGGGCCGAGTCCGAAAACGAAGACGGCTGGCGGATAAGACGTACCTCGTTCAGCAGATCCGCTCGCATATTGATGGACGGTACAGTGTTCATTCCTGTCTAGGCACCGGGCCTTGAGGGGCAATCGACGAGCCATGAAACCGATATTGCATGAGTGGGCCTCCGAAATTGCCCAACACAACTACGAACGTCTAAAATTGAAGGCAATGGAGGCATTAGAACGGCGACCTATGGGTTCGTTGGACACAAACTGAGTTAAAGAGTCGGCGTTCCGACGCGCGTTTTGAGCTCGATCCTTATAACCAGGTATCCGTCAGCCAAGCGGTTTCAGCTTAGCCGCTATGGTAAGCAATGCGCGCAAACCCGCGGGCACTTGTCGCCGTCCGGAGTAATAGAGGTAGAAGCCTGGCCCCATCGTCGCCCAGTCGGTCAGCACGAGGCGGAGACGGCCATCGGCGACATACTCGGCAAACAGGGCCTCAAGACCAAATGTCAGACCCGCACCATGCAGTGCCATCGCCAATGTTGAGCGACTATCGTCCGCAGTCATGGCACTTTTGATGGGCACGTCGAAGTCGCCGTCCGGCCCCTCGAACTCCAGCGGTAGATACTGTCGTCGCCGAGCCGAACGCCCAGGCAGCGGTGATGCTTCAGTTCGTTCGGGTGCGTTGGCGTGCCATGCTCCTCCAGATAGCCGGGGGATGCGGCAACCACCCACCTGAGGTCGGCTGAAAGACGCTGGGCGATCATGTCTTCGGGCACGGTGCCGCCATAGCGCACGCCTGCATCGAACCCTTCGCCGACGACATCGACGATACGGTTGCTGGAGACGAGATCTATTTCGATATCGGGGTGACGGCGAGCCAGTTCGGCGAGCACGGGGCCCAGGACCAACGTTACCGCATCGACCACGGCATTGATGCGGATCTTACCGCCAGGATTGGCACGAAGCTGATCCAGGTTTTCTAGCGCGGAGCCGATGTCGGCAAATGACCCGGAGACCGACTGCTCGAGCGTCTTGCCGGCCGACGTCAACGTCACGGACCGGTTGGTCCGGTTGATCAGTCGGACGCCGGCGCGGGCTTCGAAATTCTTCAGTGCATGGCTGACCGCGGAGGCGGACACGCCAAGCTCGAGACCGGCCCGACGGAAATTCCGGTGCCGCGCGATCGCCAGGAAATAGGCGAGGTCGGTGAGGTTGGTGCGGGTGACGAGCATCTTGCGATGTTGAAGCAGATTCATCGTTGCATCAACCACCGTGGCGGTAACCGTCTCCGTACAAAAGCGTTTAATAGGCCTGATCGGCGCCCCTTGGCGCGCCCAAGGAGGATCGCCGATGGCCAGCGAGAGTTTTCAATTGTCACGACGGGAGATGCTGATGAGCACCGCTACTACGGCAGCAGCATCCGCTACCGTGAGTGAAACGGCCGAAGCCGCGCCGCCGGCGCAAGCCCTACCGACGTACAAGGTTGTTCTGACCGTAAACGGCAAGGCCCGCGCGTTGACCCTCGATCCGCGTACGACCCTGCTCGATGCGCTGCGCGAACAGCTACATCTCACCGGCACCAAGAAGGGCTGTGACCACGGGCAGTGTGGAGCGTGCACGGTCATCGTCAACGGTGAGCGTATTAACGCCTGTCTCAGCCTCGCCGTCCAGCATGAGGGCGATGCCGTAACAACGATCGAAGGGCTCGGCACACCCGAGCGCCTACATCCGATGCAAGCCGCTTTCGTAAAGCATGACGGATACCAGTGCGGTTACTGCACGCCGGGGCAGATCTGTTCCGCGGTCTCGGTGTTGGAGGAAATCAGGCGGGGCATTCCTAGCTATGCGCAGGCCGATCTTATGGCGGCCCCGCAGCCTACCGGCGCCGAAATGCGGGAGCGGATGAGCGGCAACATCTGCCGCTGCGGTGCCTATTCCAACATCGCTGAGGCGATGGCCGATGTCGCAGGAGCACGCGCGTGAAGAGCTTTACCTACGAGCGGGCAACGACGTCTGCAGACGCGGCTCGGATCGTTGCGCGCAATCCTGGCGCGCGATTCCTGGCCGGCGGTACCAACCTGCTCGATCTGATGAAGCTCGAGGTCGAGACGCCGACCCATCTGGTCGACGTGCAGGACCTTAAGCTCGACCGGATCGAACCGACCGACGCCGGCGGGCTGCGGATCGGTGCGTTCGTCAGCAACACCGCGCTGGCGAGCGACGAGCGGGTACGGCGCGACTATGGCGTCCTCAGCCGCGCTATCGTTGCCGGCGCCTCGGGCCAGCTTCGGAACAAGGCGACGACCGCGGGCAATCTGCTCCAGCGGACGCGGTGCCCGTATTTCTACGACACCAACCAGCCCTGCAACAAGCGCAAGCCCGGCTCGGGGTGCGCTGCGATCGGTGGCTATTCGCGCCAGCTCGCCGTCATCGGATCGAGCGACGCGTGCATCGCAACCTATCCAGGCGACATGGCGGTTGCGATGCGCGTGCTCGATGCCACGGTCGAGACGGTGAAGGCTGATGGCAAGACGCGATCCATCCCGATCGGCAGCTTCCATACGCTGCCAGGCAAGACGCCCGAGCGCGATAATGTGCTCGATCACGGCGAACTCATCACTGCGGTCACGTTGCCGCGTCCGGTCGGTGGTACGCAGGTCTACCGCAAGGTGCGCGACCGCGCGTCCTATGCGTTCGCACTCGTTTCGGTCGCTGCCATCGTCCAGCGCGACGGCAGCGGACGCGCAGCGTTCGGTGGTGTCGCCCATCGGCCTTGGCGCGTGGAGACCGCGGAGGCAGAGATGCCCCGCGGCGCGGTCGAGATGGCGAAAGCGGTCTTTGCCGACGCCCGGCCGACTGACAAAAACGCATTCAAGATCCCACTCGCGACGAGCACCCTCGCGGCGGTGATCGCAGAGGTAAAGCCATGATCTTCGATACACCCGCAGGCGCCAACCCGACCGACCGGATGAAGGTGCTCGGCAAGCCACTCGATCGCTACGAAGGGCATCTGAAGACCACCGGCACCGCGAGCTATGCTTATGAATGGCAGGATGTCGCGCCCGGATTTGCGTACGGCTACATCCTGGGCGCCGCGATCGCCAAGGGCCGGATCACTTCGATCGACACGCGTGATGCCGAACGTGCGCCCGGCGTGGTCGGGGTGGTCACGTACCTCAACGCCGGCAAGCCCGGGGTCGGCAAGTTCTACGTCCAGAAGATGCTCGCCGCGCCGGAGGTCGACCATTATCATCAGCCGGTCGCGGTCGTCGTCGCGGAGACCTTCGAACAGGCTCGTGCGGCAGCGGCGCTGGTGCGGGTCGACTATCAGCGGACGGCGGGGCGGTTCGACCTGCACGCGCAGAACGGCAGCGCCCCGGTTCCACCGGAAGGCGAGTTTGGCGGCCCCAACGAGAAGCAGGTCGGCGACTTCGCCAAGGCGTTCGCGGCGGCACCGGTCAAGGTCGACGAGACCTATACCGTGCCCGACCAGGCCCATGCGATGATGGAGCCACACGCATCGATCGCAAAGTGGGACGGCGACCGCGTGACGTGCTGGACGTCGATCCAGCAGATGAACTGGGGAACGCGCGACCTCGGACTGATCTTGGGTATCCCCAAGCAGAACGTCCACCTGATCTCGCCCTACATCGGTGGCGGCTTCGGCGGGAAGGGGACCGTGCAGATCGATCTGGCGCTGGCGGCGATCGCGGCGCGCGTGGTCAAGCGGCCGGTGAAGATCGCGCTGCAACGTCCGATCATGTTCAACACCACGATCCACCGGCCAAAGACGATTCAGCGCGTGCAGTTGGGGGCGGGCCGTGACGGGCGGCTGACGGCCATCGGTCATGACAGCCTGTCGGGTAACCTCGCCGGTGGGCGTACCGAACCGACCGTGACCTCGACGCGGACGCTGTATGCGGGCGCGAACCGGCTGACCCGGATGCGGCTTGCCACGCTCGACCTTGCCGAAGGCAACGCGATGCGGGCGCCGGGCGAAGCACCTGGCCTGATGGCACTGGAGGTCGCGATGGACGAGCTGGCGGAAAAGCTAAAGATGGATCCGATCGAGCTTCGCGTCGTGAACGACACGCAGGTCGACCCCGAAAATCCCAGCAAGCCTTTTTCGACCCGTGCCTTTGTCCGTTGCCTGCGGGAGGGCGCCGAACGCTTCGGCTGGGACAAGCGCCGGAGCAAGCCCGGTACCGTCCGCGACGGCCAGTGGCTGATCGGCATGGGGATGGCAGGAGCGATCCGAGGCGGCAAGATCGCCAAGGCTGGCGCGCGGGCCCGGCTCGATCGGCACGGCACGGTGACGATCGAGACCGACATGACGGATATCGGCACCGGCAGTTACACCGTCGTCCAGCAGACCGCGGCCGAGATGATGGGCGTCGCGCCCGACCGCATTGTGGTGAAGCTCGGCGACTCCACCTTCCCGGAAACGCCTGGATCGGGCGGGCAGCAGGGCGCGCCTTCCGTAACGGCGGGCGTCTACGCGGCGTGTTTGAAGCTGCGCGAGACCGTCGCCCAGCGGCTCGGCTTCAACACCGCCGACGTCGACTTTGCCGATGGCCAGGTGCGCAGCGGCAACCGTTCGGCGAAGCTTGCCGACGCGGCAAAAGACGGCGACCTCGTGGTCGAGGACCTGATGGAGTTCGCCAAGCTCGCGGATCAGTTCCAGCAGCAGACCTTCGGGGCGCATTTCGTCGAGGTTGCGGTCGACGCCTATACCGGCGAGGTTCGGGTGCGGCGCATGCTCGCGGTCTGCGCCGCAGGACGCATCCTCAACGCCAAGACCGCACGCAGCCAGGTGATCGGCGGCATGGTGATGGGCGTCGGTGCGGCGCTGATGGAGGAGATGGCGATCGACAAACGCTTCGGCTTCTTCGTGAACCACGATCTCGCCGGCTACGAGGTGCCGGTGCACGCCGATATCCCGCATCTCGACGCCTTCTTCATCGACGAGGTCGATCCGACGATCTCGCCGGTAAAGGCCAAGGGCGTTGGCGAGCTGGGCCTGACCGGGGTCGCTCCTGCGGTCGCCAACGCGATCTACAACGCGACCGGCGTGCGCGTGCGCGAATATCCGATCACGCTCGAAAAGCACCTCGACGCGCTGCCGGCGCTGACGTGATCGCCCGACCAACACCGACAGGCGCGGCATCCCTGCTGCAGTTCGGCATCATGCTCGCGCTGATGTTGCCCGTCAGCTCTGTTCAAGCACAAAGAGGAAGTTTCGACATGACCATCGCACGCAAGACAGAAATGAAGACCGTCGACGGACCGGAGGACTATTTCACCGGCAAAGTCACGATCACCGGCCAGTTCCAGCGCGACGAACCGTCTCGCGTCTCAGGTGCCATCGTCCACTTCGAGCCCGGCGCTCGGACCGCGTGGCATACCCACCCCGCCGGCCAGACGCTGATCGTGACCGAGGGCGTCGGATGGACGCAGATCGCGGATGGCCCGAAGCTGGAATTCAACGCTGGCGACATCCTGTGGTGCCCCGCCGAGCACAAGCACTGGCATGGCGCGACGCCGCATCAAGGCATGACCCATGTCGCCATCCAGGAGTCGGTCGATGGCTCGCCTGTGACCTGGATGGAGAAGGTGACGGACGACGAATATCTCGCGCCGCTCGGGACCGAGTGATCGACCGCCGTCCGCACAACTGAAACCGGGAAGTCCTCTTATGTCCAACGCTCATCGTTTTTCCGACAAGGTCGCATTCGTCACCGGCGCGGCCAGCGGCATCGGCCGCGCTACGGCTGTTGCGTTCGCAACCGAGGGCGCCCGTGTCGCGATCCTCGATCTTACCGAAGATGCGCTTGCCGAAACTGCGGATGCCGTCAGGGCCGCGGGCGCACAGGTGTTGGTCATCGCTTGCGACGTGTCCAAGCCGGAGCAGGTCGAGGCGGCGATCCGTCAGGTCGTCGAGACCTTCGGGCGGCTCGACATCGCCTTCAACAATGCCGGCGTCGAGAACAAGGCCGCGCCAGTCGCCGAGATCGCGCTCGACGAGTGGGACCGCATCCTCGACATCAACCTTCGTGGCACGTTCGTGTGCATGAAGCACGAACTGGCACAGATGGTCCGGCAAGGTAGCGGCGTGATCGTCAACACGTCGTCGGGCGCCGGCGTCCGGGGTGTGGCGGGCGGTGCATCCTATGCGGCCTCCAAGCACGCCATCATCGGCCTGACGAAATCTGCAGCGCTCGACTATGCCAAGCAGAATATCCGCGTGAACGCGATCCTGCCGGGCAACATCGAGACGCCGATGATGGATCGCTTTACCAACGGCGACATCCAGAAAGCCATCGATCTCGAGCCGGTCGGTCGTCTGGGTAAGCCCGAGGAAATCGCCGACGCTGTTCTCTGGATGAGCGCAGACCTAGGCGGATTTGTTACCGGTGCCGCCATCTCCGTGGATGGCGGCTGGTCGCTGTAACTACGCGATCATCCATTCAGTCGCCGCCTTACAGGGGCGACTGAATGGAGCAGGGTCGCGAATGGAAATTGGACGAACGGATGAAGGGGAAGGGCGCGGACAAGGCTCCGAGTATCCGTCTATAGATCGACTCGTCGCCGATCCCGATCGACGACACGCATCTCGTTGCGCCTGACCGAGTGCTGCTGCAGGGCCGGCGGAGCCGAGCAACGTCGCCGACCGCCCCGTGCAGCGAAACGAGCCGCATCACGCCCCCGCCGCGCACGCTAACCGTATGTAAACGAACACGCGCTACAATCTCGCTGATCCTCAGGGACGAATGTCCCTGGAAGAGAAAACGAGGGAGGCGATGGCCACCAGAGCAACTGTCCACGCCGCGGCAATCGCGCTCGCGCTCACCGCGACACCCGCCGCCGCTCAGGTCCGCGTCGAGATCGGGGGACAGATCCAGGATGTCCCCGCAAACACCGTGCGCACCGTTACCACGGTCAACGGACGTACGCGCGTTGTCGATGCGGCATGGCAGGGGGGCGTGGGGACGCCTGGCATGGCGACGATCACCACCACCGAGACCACGGACGAGGACGGCGACGGTCACGTGCTGTCGCGTACCGTCGTCACCTGCATCGAGCCACAGCGCACGACGGTCGCCGTCGTGGCGTATGCACCGCCACCCGTACCGCACATCGAGATCGATCCGGCCGACCTCGACGATCCGGTCACCCTTGGGACGCCACGCGTCCTGCGGATCAATCGCGATCCCTGGGGCGGGCACTTCGTCGCGTCTATGATTATTAACGGCGTGCCCATCCGTGCCATCATCGACACCGGTGCCGCCTACAGCGTCCTTTCGGCCGAAGACGCGCGCGAGACCGGTGCCGACCGTGCGGTGCAGCGCGAGGAGGTGGCGGTCGGCATTGGCGGTTACACCCGGGTCGGCGTCGCGCGCGTCGCGTCGGTCGAGATCGGCGGGCAGAGCCTCGGCCGTATGACGATGCGTATCGGCCAACCCGGCATCCCCTATACGCTGCTTGGACAGCCCGAGATCGCGCGGTTGGGACGCGTCACGATCGAGGACGGCGTGATGACGATCACCCCTCGCGGGATGCCGACGCAGGTCGCCATGCGCTAGTCCGGGCGAGGAGAAGGCAAGTTTGCAATGCACTGACCACCTATCGCCTGTTTCGAGACGTGTCGGTCAAGACCGGGATGATAGACCAGGTCTCGCTGATCAGCGCGGTAGAAGCAATGGCGATAAAGTCGCCTGTTCAGCGCTCACCATTAGGGTGCTAAACCGGTAGCCGTACGAGAGCCGCTGCCAGCGCATCCATGTCTGCCATCGTGTTGAACAGGGCAGGTGTGACTCGCACGCAGGATCCTGTTGCAGGACCATCACGGTGAACGGTGAAGATACCGAACCGATCTAGCAAGGTCTTCGCGATCGCCACGTTATCCGCCGAACTCGTCTTTCCAACGACGCGGAAGGCGGTGATGCCGCCATGGAGCATGGGGTCTTCGGGGGTCAGTACCTCGATTCCAGGGATCACGCGGGCCTGCGCGACCCATCGATTGCGAAGCGCAGCGAGGCGGTCGGCGCGGCGCTTGCTGCCGATCTTCTCCTGAAACGCAAGCGCGACGGGCACCGTCAGCGGCGCGGCGAAATCTACCGTGCCGGTATGGATACGCGCGTTTATGGTGTCACGGTCGGTCGCAGGATTGGCGGGATCGCGGTCGATCGCCGACAGCGCAGACCGTCGGATATGGATCGCGCCGACACCAAGGGGCGCTCCCAGCCATTTGTGGCAATTGATCCCGACATAGTCGCAGTCGAGATCGCCTAGTGTCATGTCGAGCTGGCACCAGCTATGGGCCGCGTCGACGATCGTGGCGATTCCGCGCGCACGGGCCATCGCCGCGATCTCGCGCGCCGGCAGGACCAGCCCGGTACGGTGGCTCAGATGGGTCAGCAGGATCAGCTTCAGCCGCGGATTGGCCTCCATCGCGGCGGCATAGGCGTCGATCAGCGACTGGCGCGTAGCCGGTTGGGGAAGCGCGATCTTCACGATCGACACGCCACGTCGTGACTTCAGGCTGTCCATGCACGCCTGCATGCTGTCGTAATCGAGATCCGCGTAGAGCACGGCGTCGCCAGGCGTCAGCGCGGTGTATCCCAGGATCAGCGCCTTCAGCGCCTCGGTCGCGTTGCGCGTGAAAGCGACCTCGTCCGCCGGGACTCGTAGCGTGGCGGCCAGCGCATCGCGTGCCGCCATCCAGTCCTTCACCATGCCGCGCCGGGTGTAATAGCTCGTGTCGCGGTTGACCCGTTCGAGATTGCTTTCATAGGCTTGAAGGACGGGGCGCGCCATCATGCCCCAATTGCCGTTTTCGAGATGGATCACCGCGCGCGTCGGGTCGTATTGCGCCGCCACCTCTTTCCAGAATGCCGTGTCGTCGGTCGCCGACGGGGATATAGCCGCCCCCGCCGGAGCCGCCGTCATGGCGGCGGCTCCGGTCAAGAACAGCCGGCGATCGATCGGCGTCGTCATCAGAAGCTCATTCCCACCCGTACGTAATATTGGCCGCCATCGGTATCGTATGGCGCATTGCGCGAATAGATCAGGCCGCGGACAGCTTGGTTGGTGGCTTCGGCGGGATAGGTGTTGGCGACGTTCTCAGCACCGACCCGCAGCGTGAAATGATCGTCGAACTTGTAGGCGGCCGATACGTCGAACAACGCGATCGAGCCGAAGCGCTGGAACAGTTCGCCCGTCGCGTTACCGGTGACGTCGGTCCAGGCGCCGTAATACCGTGCCCGTGCGAGCAGCGCGACCGGGCCGATATCGTAGCCTAGCGTTGCGGTTCCATTATGCTTGGGCAGCCGCTCCTCGAAGATCCGTCGCTGGGTTTCGTTGGGGATTGCGGCACTCGTGCCGCTGCGCACTTTCGTCTGGTTGTAATTGTAGGCCAGGCTCAAATTTGCACGGCCCGGACCGACGCGGTGGCCATAGCCGATTACCGCATCGATGCCGCGCGTACGGGTATCGAAGTCGTTCGTGAAGTAGCTGACCGCGGTAAAACGCTGCGGATTGGCGAAGCTGGCTGGGACCGCGAAAGTACGGGACTGGCTGAACCGGTTGTTGACGTCGATCTGGTAGATATCGACGCTCGCGGTCAGGCCGAAGCGGCTCTGGAAGGTCAGCCCGGCGGTCGCGGTCTTCGATGTTTCCGGCGTCAGGGGGGCCGCCCCCAGTGCCACGGCAAGCGGATCGGTTGGTGAAAGCCGGCCTTGGTTGAACACTTGTAGCGTGGTGGTGTCGAGCCCCTGGGTGGTCTGCGACGTGTTCAGCTGGGCAGGCGTGGGCGCGCGGAACCCAGTCGAATACGTGCCGCGTGCGGCAATGCCCTTGATCGGCTCGAAACGAGCTGAAAGCTTGTAGTTAAAGGTGTCGCCGAATTCCGAAAAGTCTTCGTACCGGCCTGCCGCACCGAGCGTCACCATATCGATCGGCTGCCATTCGAGATCGAGATAGCCGGCGTAGCTGGTCTGGTCGAACGTGCCGGCGAGGCTAGGACTGAAACCGGGAAAGCCGTTGGAATTGGGCGCGAGGCCGGTCGCAGCGCCGGCCCCGATGGCGTAGGATGCCGGATCGCCCGCCGACACCTGATAAGTTTCGCGACGGCGTTCGGCGCCGAACGCGACGTTGACCGGCGCCGCGGTGCCGACTGGCAGGCGATAGACGAAATCGGCGTTCAGGTTGAATTCGCGCTGTTCGAGGCGGCCGAGATAGAAGCTGGTCGGGCTAGCAGGTCCGAGCGATGCGTTGAGACTTTCGTTGAGCGTATAATCGATCCGGCTGCGCCCGAAGGCGGCACTCAGATCATAGCTGAACCGGTCGCTCAGATCGCCGCGCAGACCGGTATCGCCCTGATAGTCGCTATAGGTCGTGCCGAAACGCGGCGAGAAACCGACCGGATATATGCTCTTGAACGAGAAGCCGGGAAAAGCCGAACTCGCGCCATAGACGCTGCTGGTGCCCGCGGGGTTGCGCCAGTTGAAGTCGGTCACGCCTTCGCCACTTTGCGCGGTGCCGAAGACGTAGAATTTGGCGGCATCGCTAAAGGCATAGTTCGCGTCGAGCGCGCCGCGAATACGCTCCTCGTCGGGCTGGCCCCAGCGTTGCACTGGATTGGGCACGACCAAGGTTGGATTCGCCGCCTGGAACGCAATCGCGTCGGGTCGCTGGCGTGTGCGTGAGGTCGCTTCGCTGTGGTCGTATTCGCCGGTGACGACGATCGTGCCGCGGTCGCCGAGAGCGATGCCGCCCCGAGCGCCGGTCTGATACTCCTTGCCGTCGCCCTTATAATATTGGGAGAACTGGCCGAACGCATCCATCCCGGCGGTGTCGTCGAGGATGATGTTGACCACCCCGGCGATCGCGTCTGAGCCATATTGCGCGGACGCGCCGTCGCGCAGCACCTCGATCCGCTTGATCGCGAGCGATGGGATGCCCGCCAGATCGGGCGCTTGCGCGCCCCGCGTGCCGAGCAGGGCTGAACGGTGATATCGCTTGCCGTTGATCAGCACGAGCGTCTGATCCGCGGACAGACCGCGTAGGGTGGCGGGGCGTACGAAGGCTTGGCCGTCTGCTGCGGGCAGACGCTGGACATTGAACGAGGGCAGGAGCTGCGCCAGCGTATCGGAGAGATCGCCCGAAACGCTCGAGCGTACCGCCTCGCTGGACAGGACGTCGACGGGGGCGAGCGTATCGAACTGCGTGCGCGATCGGTCGCGCGTGCCGGTGACGACGATCTGGTTTTCGTCGTTCGGCTGGGCCGCGTTCGCGGGAAGGTCCTGTGCGGTCTGAGCGAGTGCAGGCGTGCCGGCAAGCAGCGCGACGAGCGCACTGCTGGTGATGAATTTCATGATGCCCCTAGAGGTTGCCGGTTTGGTTCCACCGGTTCGAGGGGCAGCTAGCCCGTGCGTTTTTCGTGGTGATGACGGAACAGCGGCACTTCGATGACACTGCGCCGGAGCGAGGCACGGATGATTTGAGATAAATGGAGGGCTGAAGGTGGGGGGCGGGGAGGGTGCACGAACGTCCGGTTCCGGGTCTGCTGACTTCGCGCTGCCGGGCGACGCCCCTCAATGACAGGGCCCCCGCCCCGGGGCAGCGAGCGTCGCAAATTGGTCGCATTTCGTGTGCTAGCGGGTCGTGCATGAACTATCTCATGCTCGCAATCGCGATCGTCTCCGAGGTTTGTGCTACGACTGCAATGAAGCAGTCGCATGGTTTCACCCGCATGCCTTGGACCGTCGTTACAGTCGTCGGCTACGGTATCGCCTTCTACTTCCTCTCACTGACCCTCCGTACGATCCCGACGGGCGTTGCATACGCTATTTGGTCGGGCGTCGGCATTGTTCTTATCTCGACGGCTGCATGGGCATTCCAGGGTCAAAAGCTCGATACCGCTGCTATCATTGGCATGGGCCTGATCGTCGCCGGTGTCGTTGTCATGAACGTGTTTTCGAACGCGTCGGGCCACTGAAACGGGCTGCAGCTTTCCGCTCGTTTTCAGCCCTGCCGCCAGTTGACCCGGCCGCCGCAAGCTGCGGTCCGACCGAGGCCGTCTACAGCGACAGATGCGTTTCCGGAACGGCTGCGAATAGCTTTGCCAGCCAATAGCGTCGAGTGCGCAAAGACCGAGCGTGCAACTACTGGGGAACCAGCGAACCTATCACAGGTTGCCCTGGGTACGAGACGTCGCGATTTTGCGGGAAGGTATCGGGTGGCACAGGAAGTTGAACTGAAGTTGGTATTGGACGCCGCGGCGGCCGATGCCTTTGCAGGGGGCGACCTGTTCGATGTCCCGGCGAGTACGCGGCAAATGCGCGCGATCTATTTCGACACGCCCGACCTAGCGCTTTCGCAAGGTGGCGTCTCGTTGCGCATCCGCCAGTCCGGCGACACGCTGACACAGACGATCAAGGTCGCGGACGCCAAGGCGGCGGGTCTCTTCGCGCGATCCGAATGGGAAATCGAGGTGGCCGATATGAATCCGGTCGTTGACGACCGGACGCCCATTCCCACGCTGCTCGGCGACGAGGCAGGCACCGTCACTCCGATCTTCACGGTCGCGGTCGAGCGCCTGACGTGGATGGTCGATTGTGGCGAGGCGTCGATCGAACTGGTGTTGGATCGTGGGTACGTCGCCGCGGGTGACCGCCAGTCGCCGGTCTGCGAGATCGAGCTGGAGTTTAAGCGGGGAGAGCCCGCCGCCTTGTTTGCGCTGGCCAAGACGATAGCGGCGGAGTTTCCGGTCCGCCTGGGCGTCGTGACCAAGTCCGAGCGCGGCTACGACCTGCTTCGTCCAGCATCCAAGGCGTTCAAGGCGGAGAAGGTGGCGTTGAGCCGGACTGCATCCGCAGCGGACGCTTTCGAGGCAGTCGTAGGCTCGTGCATACGTCAGTACCGCCTGAACGAAACTGTTCTGCTCGACCAAGCCGACGCCGAGGCACTGCATCAGGCGCGCGTGTCGTTGCGTCGGCTGCGGTCTGCATTGTCGATCTTCAAGTCGTTGCTCGACGGCGACGAAGTGCCGCATTTCCAGAGCGAATTGCGCTGGCTGAGCTCGTTGCTGGGTGAAGCGCGCGACTTAGACGTGTTGCTGGCGAAGGCGCAGCCCGGGGTCTCGCTGTTTCAGGAACTCGACCGGGCTCGCAATGCTGCCTATGCTGCGGTTCGCACCGCGTTGGGCTCGGACCGGGTTCGGGCGTTGATGCTCGATCTGACGGAGTGGCTGGTATGCGGGGCATGGCGCACCGCGCCGTCAATGCGCGATGCTCGGGACGCGCCAGCAAGGCAGTTCGCAGCGGAGACCCTTCACGCGCTGAGGCGGCGCGTCCGCAAACGTGGTAAGTCCCTTGCCTCCCAAACGGACGAGGAGCGGCATGAAGTCCGCAAGGCCGGCAAACGGCTACGCTACGGCGCGGAGTTTCTCGGGTCCCTATTCCCGAGCCAGAAGCGTGCACGTCGCTACGGGAAGTTCTTTAAATCACTGGAGAAGCTGCAGGATCAGCTCGGCGGGCTGAACGATATGGCGACTGCGCCATCGGTTCTGGGCCGGCTGGGCTTGCGGGACGATCCCGATGCCAAAAGACTATTGGCGCATCGAAAAAAATCGAAGATCATCGATGCCGCGGCTGGAGCGTACGCCGATCTCCTCGATCGCAAGACTTTCTGGGGTTAGGGCGGGAGGATACGCGCCCGGTCGACCGATCGAGCGTGGGCCGGATCGGTTGATCGCCCCTGGTAAGTCCAATGATAGGCAGCACCGGTCAGGCCGTTCGACATAGCTGCCAGCGTAGGGGCTAGATTGTCGTGCATCCGCGAAGATGACGTTGCCTTCCACTACCCACTGCTTCGGGGGTGTCCTAGAGTCCCTTGGACGAGGGGGGCGGAAATGCTGCGACGATTTGGCAAAGAAATATGGACGGCGGACGGGCCAAGTGTTTCCGTCGCTGGCTTCGCCTTTCCGACGCGGACGATCGTTATACGGCTGTTCGATGGCTCTTTATTCGTTTGGTCGCCCATAGCACTATCCAGTGACCTCAAGATCGCGATTGATTCCCTTGGGCCGGTGCGTCACATCGTCGCTCCGAACACGTTGCATCATATGTTCGTTGGCGAGTGGCAAAGCGCATACCCGGCAGCAAAGTCATATGCCGTGCCGGCGTTGCGCGCCAAACGGCCGGCCTTGAAGTGGGATCATGACCTTAAGGACGCACCTGCCAAGGAATGGTCGGGTGAGGTCGATCAGATCATGGTGGACGGAAACAGTATCACGACGGAAGTCGTCTTCTTCCACCGCCAAAGCCGCACGGCGATCTTCACTGACCTGATCCAGCACTTTGAGCCCGGTTGGTTCAGAGGATGGCGATCCGTCGTTGCAAAGCTCGATTTGCTTACCGCGACCAGGCCAACCGTTCCCCGGAAATTCCGAATGTCGTTTCGCAATCGGGAGATAGCGCGAACTTCGGTGCAACGCATTATAGCATGGCCGACTTTGGGAGTACTGACGGCCCATGGTGCACCGATTACGCACGACGGTCGCGACGCGATTACCCATGCTTTTGAATGGTTGCTCCGAAAATAACGCGCGTTCACGGTCCCGGTCCCTGCAAACACGCTTGGCCCTGACACCTGTCATAGCAAATACGGCGAAGTAATCGTCCTGATTGCAGGACTTGGCACCCAGATGATCCGCTGGACCACCCCGTTCTGCGCCGAACGTAGCTCTCGGCTACCGGGTGGTGCGCTTCCACAATCGGGACGCCGGTTATTCAACGCATCTCGACTCCCACCCGGCCGTGGATTTCGGCGCGCTGGCGGCCGGTCTCGGGATCAGCGCGCTACCCCAATCGACGCTCGCCATGCTGGGGCAGGTTACGCTTGTCTCCCGTCCGCTGACGGCTCCTATGATTAGCCGGACGATCGGCATGGCGTGGCTCGCCGATCGCACTTTGCCACCAGCCGCGTCGGCATTCCTCCAGCATGTTCTGGCCCGTTGGCCGCGTCTCGCGGTGAATTTGGCTAGCTCTAACGATCCGAAGGGCTGATCCGGTAAATAGTGGATGCCAGTAGAATACTCTGTGAGTCCGTAGTGTATTCAGCCTCGTCGCGTGTCTTCGGCTGATTGTAGTTTGGAGGCCGCCTTACTTGACAACAGTTTCGCTGGCGATCCGCCGAACGAGCGTCTGAAGTTAAGCGGCCAGGCAGGCGCGGGAAATATTGGCTTCTGGGTCCAAACCCCCGAGGCGAAGAACCCGACCGATCGGCGGTCTCGTCGTCGGACATCATCGCAGCATTGGCCTCGGACGCAAAGTATCCAGGCTTTTTCGTCAACCGTTATCCCGCTCAGTCCCAGTTTGGCAGCAAGCGAGCGGGTCAGCGCTTCGAGCCAGCCCTTGGAGGCGGCACAGGAACCGTCGCCGCTCGCACGAGATCGAATAGCGCGACATGGTTCACTTCAAGCGGCGGTCGGGAGGCGGGCGGTCGAGTTCCGCGAGCGGTCGGCGATCGCGCCAGATTTGGCAGACGACCTAAACGCGCACGCCAGAAATGGCGCGACGCCGACCTTCGGGGATACTGTCACCGCACCCGATTACTTCGGCTTCATGAACTTCAGTGTCATTCGGTCGCTCTCGCCAATGGCAGCGTAACGCGCGCGATCGTGATCACCGTCCGCGAAGCCCGGCGGCAGTGTCCACACCCCCTTGGGGTAGTCGTGCGTATCCTTGGGATTGGAATTGATCGCGCTCTCGCGGGCGAGCCTGAAGCCGGCTTTGGTCGCATAGGCGAGGATGGACGAACGCTTCATGTAACCGCTGCGCGCCTCCTCGATCGTACCGGACGCCTCGGGCAAGTGATGCTCGACGACGCCCAGCGTGCCGCCCGGTTTCAGCATGGCGAACATCTGATCGAAGGCCGCTTGCGTCCGGTCGGTCGCACCGAAGCGCCAATTATGGACGTTGCGGAAGGTCAGGACGACGTCCGCGCTGCCGGCTGGCACCGAGGTCGCGCCCGGTCCGGCCGGGAATGTCGCGAATCTCACGGAGCCGTACGCAGACGGCGCCGCGGACTGTTTGGCCTTGACCGCAGCAAGCCCTTTGTCGTCCGGCCCGGCCGCGTATAGCGTCCCATGCGCTGCCAGATACGGACCGAGGATTTCCGTGTACCATCCTCCGCTCGGCCAAATTTCGACCACGGTGTCCGTGGGTTTCACCCCGAAGAAGCGCAGCGTCTCGACGGGGTGGCGATAGCGATCGCGCGCGACGTTGGCAGGTGAGCGCGTTGACGCCTTTACCGCTGCCATCAGGGCAGGCGACGGTGCTGGTCGAGCGGCAGCAACGGAGCCGGCGGTAAGCACCAAGGCGAGGAGGGCAGGGCCAGAACGCATAACGTACCTTTCGCGAGGGAGGTGCAGTGTTACCCGATCGCGGCGCGCAACAGAAGTCCGCTATCTGGTACCCTCAAGATGATACGCAGAGATTTCTCGCGTAGAGCGCGAGGGCGACAAGTGTGTTTAATCACAGCAATAGGCCATTACCAGGCTTCAAATAGTATTGCTTGAGCGGCCAAACGGGGCGGCCCGAAATGCACTTTGAATGACAGGTTATGGGTCTTTGCTGTTGACAGGCCTGACACAATACGTTATTTGTGCTAAGTGGTGTTCGTGCCGATACAATGAATAGTTATATGTGTCTCGCGGTAAATAAAACTGCTTATTATGCTAGGTAGCGCAAGCCACGTACATTTTTGCGGAATGAATGGGTAAGCTGATCATGAACCCAAGATTCTCGCCGTCCATTGTCACCAATTCCCCCGAACTGGCCTCCAACAGTGATCGAGCAATCGCGAGTCCAAGACCGGTCCCACCCTTGTCCCGCTTCGTCGTAAAGAACGGCTCGAACAATCGTGCCCGGTCTGCAAGAGACGCGCCGCGACCGTCATCGACGACTAGGAGTTTCAGGGAGGTATCCTCGACAAGCATACGGATCGTCACCAATTGGGCGTTTGCCTGTCGGCTGTTTTCCAACAATGTTACGAGAACGGCCTCCAACGTCGCCGCTGGCACACGCACCATGGGTAGGGCGGAGTCACAGACAAATTCGATCGCGAAATTCGCCGTTCGCCAGGAACCGGCGACCCTCGCGACAACTTCCCCGGCGTTGATGCTAGCGTCTTCCGGTTCCGCCATGTCGGCACGAGCCAAGTCCAGCAGTCGCGTTACCAAAAGGGTCAGCCGGCGCGCGTCGGCTTCAGCATTCGCCAGGAAGCGGTAGCGATCTACCGCCGCCATGTCCGGGTGATCCTGAAGCAATTCCACCGCGCCGCGGATGCCGGCGAGCGGGGTCTTGAACTCGTGGCTGACCGCGTGGGCGAAATCGCGCAGATAGCGCGAACGCCGGTCGATCGCCGCTGCCATCACCGCGAAATCGGCGTAGAGGCCCTGGATCTCGATCGCCGCGGTCGGTGGCGGATCGGGGACGCGACCGCCGCCGCTTGCAACTGCGCGCGTTGCCGCGCCGAGCTGTTCGATCGGGCGCGTGACGCCGCGGGAAATGACGCCGCTCAGCACCACGAGCAGCCCAAAGATCGCGGCAATGCCAAGCGCGATCTTGCCGCGGTCTTCATACAGTCCCCGGAACAGCGCACGGGCGGAACGCGACAGCAGGAGCACGCCAACCACGCGGTCGCCAACGATGATCGGGCGTGCGTAATGGACGCGGATCGCTGCGGCTCGGGACAGCCATTCGAAGCGGTAGGTCGCGCGGTATGCGCCGTTGCGGCGGAGGGTGGTTGAGGCGCTTCCGGCAAGTGCAGCGGCAACTTCGGGGAGTGCGGCGTAGCTACCGACGGCCGAACTCCCGGCGACGATGCTGCCGTTGCGATCGAGAAGGATGATTGAGGCCAGCGTGGTGGACCGCGTCGCGTCCATGATCGGCGAAAGGAGCGTGGCGGCGACCACCGCATCGGGCGATGGTCTAGGACCAGCCGCGACCGGTGGCCGCTCCGCGCGGATGGGCGTCGTGCTGAGGTCGATGCCGGATGCGGGCGCCTGCACATAGGGGTTGTCGTCGCCTGCAACCTCGTGGTGCGCAATCCGACCGGGCGGGGCGGCAGGCCAGAGCGCCGCCGCCGTCGCGGACAGCGCCGCACCCTGCGCGACCAGCTCCGCCTCGGTCTGGCGAACGAGCGTGTTCTCATAGACGCGCAGGAACACCGCGCCGAATCCGGGTAACGCGGCGACCAGGAACAGCGTCGCGAACAGGATCGTCCGCAACCGCAACCGGGGCCAGTGGCGTTTCGCCCAGTCCTTGATCCCGCCGATCACGCGCCCGTGCACGATCCGAGACGATAGCCGATCCCCGCCCGCGTCTCGATCAGGTCGTCGGCGCCGGCCTTCGCGAACTTGCCGCGCAGGTTGCGGATATGGCTGTCGATCGTCCGGTCGGTGACCGCGAAACCGGGGCCGTGCAGCCGATCGATGATCGCGTCGCGGCTGAATACCCGACCCGGCATCGACGCGAGCAGCCGGAGGATCTGGAACTCGGTAACGGTCAGGGCGATCTCGACCTCGTTCCACAGCGCGCGCCATCCCTCCAGGTCGAGCCGCAACCGGCCATGCGAGAGATCGCGCCCGTCCTCGACGTTCGGCGCCCGCGCGGAGGTGCGTCGCAGGATCGCCATCACGCGCGCCACCACCTCACGCGGCGAAAACGGCTTCACCACATAATCGTCGGCGCCGAGTTCGATGCCGAGCACCCGGTCGATCTCGTCGTCGCGGCTCGACAGGAAGAGGATCGGTATGTCCGCCCTGCCCTCTCCGCCACGAAGGCGTCGACACACCTCCAGCCCGTCCATCCGCGGCATGTTGATGTCGAGTACGACCAGGTCGGGCGCATGAGTCTCGACGAGCGCCAGCGCGGCCTCGCCGTCCGCCGCCTCGATCGCGCCGAGCCCGGCCTTGTCGAACGCGAACACGAGCAGCTGGCGGATATGAGGATCGTCGTCGACGACCAGGATGGTGCGAGGCATCGGGCACAGGATCATTGTTGCGCACCCGGCGTCAACGGCTTTGGTGCCGGAATGCCAGGCGCAGGCATCTGCGGCGCTGGAGCGGACGGCGGCGCTGACGGACCCTCCACCAAGAGCGGCGGCAGGATCACCCCGTCGCAACGCCGTCCGTCCGGCGCCGACCGCAGACGCGGCGCCTTGGTACCGAACATCGCCCGGACCGTCGCGAGGCGTCTCGCGTTGCGCGGCGTCCAGCGGCGCCAATCGGCTTGCGCGTCCGCAGTTTCGGTCTGGTTTTCCCACCGCAGATAGGCCAGCCGGTCGCGCAGACCGGCCCGTTTCGCATGCCGCTCCAGCATCGCCAGCGAGACCAGCGATGGTGACCCGAGCCGCGCCATATAGCAGAGGTCGAGCGGCGGTCCCGCCTTGCCTCTGGCGAGCGTCGTGCGGACATTCCACGCCGCGGCGGTCGCGCCAAGATCGACGACGCTCGCCGCCACCAAAACCGTGACAGCCGCCAGCGCATTGGCGTTGATCAGCCACGAAGCCGACTTGCGTGCCAGCAGTCGCCAGCCGATCAGCGCCAGTCCCGTGGCCACGAGGCCCATCCACGCAAGCGCGGACAGCCGCAGAACCGTCATTCCGTAGGCGTCGACATAATCGAGCGTTCGCAACGCACTCGACGCGACCAGCAGCAGGTTCTGGAGGAGCCAGACCGTTACTAGACGTCGCACCAGCGGGCTCGCCGCGGCTGCACTGCCCGGACGTAAAGCCAGCAGCACGAACACCGCAGCGAGCAGCGCAGTCACGATCAACGAATACGCGCCGCGGTGCGCATAGTCCGCCATCGTCACGCCCGCAGGCAGTCCCGCACCGCTCCACAGGAACACGATGTCGAGCGTGTTTTCGACCGCGAAAATCACGTTGAACGTCACGAGCGAAAGAACCAGCGTCGCCACCCCCGGCTCGAACGCCATGCCGATCGAGCGTTCGTCCATACGCGATGCCCGCGTCGTGCGCCGGCTTGGCCGCAAGCTTGCCCAGATCGTAACCAGCACACAGAGCCCGAACACCGTCCGCCATGTCACCGCCCACGGATCCGGCAGCACGATCCGCGAGAATGCCTGACCGATCAGCAGATTGGCGTTCGCGAACAGCCCAACGAAAACCACGCCGCCCAACAGGGGCAACGCGACGACAGCCCCGATTGCGCGGATGCCGCCGGAGGGCGGCCCTCGACGCTGGTGGACCATCGACAGCCGCGCAGCATCCTTCAACGGCGCAATGACGGCGGACATCGCGTGCCAGCCAAGCCTGCGAGCCCAAGCCAGCGCATCGTCGAACCTGTGTCGCGGCAGGAGCGCAGCAAGCGAGATCGCCGTCCAGAACAGAACCCAGCCAAGGACGCTCGGATCTTCGACGAGCACCACCGCCAACCCGGCGCCGGCAATCAATGCCAGTAGCGCCGCCCCGTCGTTCCAGATCGCCCTACGCGTCAGGACTAGGGCGATGATCCAGGCGAATGCAAACCCACCCACGACCGCGCCATTGCCATCGGCGATCAGTATCTCCGCCAGGACGATCAGCGCCAGGGCAGAGCCGATCTTGGCCACCAGACTTCCATGACGATCCATCTTCGCACTCCCCGATTGTCGAGGATCGGCTTTGCCGTGGCTCTGTGATCGACCGATCGCGAGATCCGTGTGCAGTCCGCTCGCTTGTCGTGCAGATCCTGTGCAGAGGATGGATCGAAACCCGGCCGATCTCCCGCAACCCGCGTTGCGAACGCATCGGCGTAGAGCTAGCCTCGCTCTGGGGAGTATCGACGCATGGAGTGGAAAGACCGGATCGGCCGGCGTTTCGTAACGAAGCGTTGTCGTCTGTCCGCTACCCGTTCGCCCATGCAGAACCAGGGTCCTCACCAGCGCTACGGCCGATGTTCACGATCTTCCTGACGCCCGCCTACGTGCCCTTCGCGATCGCGTTCGTCATCATGATCGGGATTGGGCTGATCGAGGCGATCGGTCTGGGGCTCGGCCATCTCGATCTCCACGCGGACGTCCATGCCGAGGCCGATGGCGGCGTGCTCGACTGGCTTGGGCTGGGCCATGAACTGCCGATCCTAATCTGGCTGACTTCGCTGCTTGGTTGCTTCACGCTGGCCGGGATCGCCATCCAGCAGGGCGCGACCGCGCTGGCCGGCGGCCCGCTTCACTGGGGCCTCGCCTCGGGTGGCGCGCTGATCGCGGGCAGCCTGCTCAACACGCTTGCCGCCAACGGCCTCGCCCGGATCATGCCCGGCTTCGAGACCAGCGTGATCTCGACCGACGACTTCCTCCGCCGCCGCGGCACCATCCTCGAGGGCACCGCCCGCCGCGGATCGCCCGCCCGCGCAAAGATCGTCGACCAGCACGGCCAGGCGCATTTCATCATGGTCGAGCCGCATGACGAGGCCGACGCGATCGCCGCCGGCGAGACCGCGCTGATCGTCCGCCGCGACGGCAAACTCTTCTACGCACTGCCGGAAGCCAACGCGCTTCTGCGGCCGATCTAACCAACGCATAACCGGGGAGGGTTTCATGCCCGCACAGCTTCTGAACGTCCTGATCTACGCCGGTATCGTCCTGTTCGCACTCGTGGTGATCGGCATCATCCTGACCCGGCTCTACCGCCGCGCGACCAAGGACGTGGCGCTGATCCGCACTGGCTTCGGCGGCGAGAAGGTCGTGCTCAACGGCGGCATCATGGTCATCCCCGTGCTCCACGAACTGATGCAGGTCCGCCTGACGACCGTGAAGCTGGAGGTCTCGCGCCTGAACAAGGATGCGCTGATCACGCTCGACAAGCTGCGGGTCGACGTCGTCGGGCTGTTCCATATCAAGGTAAAGCCCGACGCGGAATCGATCGCCGCCGCCGCACAGACGCTTGGCGATTCGGTCAACAGCCCCGACGCGGTAAAGTCGCTGCTCGACGGCAAGCTCGTGTCCGCGCTGCGCTCGGTCGCCGCGACGATGACGATGGAGCACCTCCACGCCAACCGCGCCGACTTCATCCAGAAGGTGCAGGAGGCGCTGATGACCGATCTGGACATGAACGGCTTCCAGCTCGAGTCCGTCAGCATCACGCATTTCGACCAGACCGCGTTCGAGCATTTCAACGAGAACAACGCGTTCGATGCCGAGGGGCTGACCGTGCTCACGCGGACGATCGAGGAGCGCAAGAAGATCCGCAACGACATCGTCGCCACCAACCGCGTCGAGATCGAGCAGCGCAACCTCGATGCGAACAATCAGTCGCTCGAGATCGCTCAGGCCGCCGAGCAGGCACGGCTGACGCAGGAGCAGACGCTGTCCGCCCGCCGCGCCGAACAGGCGACCGCGATCGCCACCGCCGAAGCCGAGCAGACCCGTCTCGCCGAGATCGCCCGCATCACCGCCAGCCAAGCGCAGACGGTCGCGCAGACCGAAGCCGACAAGGTGATCCAGACCGCAACCATCGCGCGTGACGGTGCGATCCAGACCGCGACGATCGAACGCGACCGCACGATCGAGATCGCGCGCATAACGACCGCCGTACAGACCGCGCAGAAGTCCGAGGAGGAATCGACCGCTACCGCCGCAGCGAACGAGGCCCGCGCGCTCGCCGTCCGCGCCGAGGAAAGCGTCGCCACCGCCAAGGCAACCGAGATCGCCAACCGCAACAAGAACGTGGCTGTGATTGCAGCCACCCAGCGCGCGCAGGAAGAGGCGGTCGGCATCACCGTCGCCGCGACCGCCGAGAAGGAAGCCGCTGAGGCCCGCGCGGGTGCGGTGCGCACCGAAGCAACTGCCGAGGCCGACGCCGAAAAGGCCCGCGCGGAAGGTCGCGAGGCAGCCTTCAAGGTCGATGCCGCAGGTCAGGCATCGCTCAACGAAGCAACCAATCTGCTCAGCGACGCGCAGACCGCGCTGCTGATCCGGCGCGCGATGCTCGAAGCCCTGCCCGCGATCATCTCTGCGGCCAGCAAGCCGATGGAAAATATCGACAAGATCAGCATCCTCGATGCGCGCGGGCTTCACGGTGACGGCGGCAGCGACAGCGCGTCCGGCGGCGGCCAAGGCAACCTCGCCGATGCCGCGGTCGCGGCGGCGATGCGCTACCGCGTCGGCGGCCCGCTCATCGATGGCCTGATGGCGGAACTCGGCATGACCGGCAGTTCGTTGAACGGCATGCTCGCCGGGAGCAGCGCGGATGCGGCGCCAGCCCGAGCCTCAGCCACCGATACCCACAAACATCCCGCTGCACTCAACGGCGGATCGGGCAACCCGCCGGCCTGATCGGGTAGATGCAGTCGCAAGATTCCCCGAAATCGATCGATGCACCGTTAGGTTCGGCAATGGATTTTGAGCACGAGAATCAGGGCGAGGCGGCATATCCAATTGGAACGCGCCGCCCTCGCTAGACGCGTGCTTAAGCTATCGTTCGCTGGCAACTACGGCCCACCGAGCGTCGATCAATCGGCCTATCGGCCTTCCCGACTAGGGGGCTACCGGGTGATCTTCCCAATCCGGCTCGCAACACGGCATAGTCTGGCGGGCTATCGAGCATACCATACGCGCCGTCACGCGATCCCAAGCGATTGCCTAGCCGCCGGTGGGCAATGAGATCGTCGTGACGTGCTTAAAGGAGGCTGCCGGCTGCTGGCGCTATCGATGTGTGGGACGTCGAAAACTCTGATGCCCACCTCCTCGAGACGCCGGCAGTGCAAAGCGAACTGCAAATCGCAATTACCGCAGGGAGATGGTTTTCAGCGCTTGTCCAATCGCCACTTGCCGTCCCTCCAAGTGTACCGTGCCGGCAATATTCATTTGTGGAATGACCAAGGTCGACGTTCCGGCTGCTGCGTCTTGAGCGACACTGGTCTGCTTACCCTTTACGCCGGCATTGCCGGCGCCGTCCCAACCGTGGACGGTGATCGCAATGCTCTTCCACCACGGCTTGAAGCCACCCTCGGGCTTGGCGAAGTCGATCGACAGGCCGGTCGGCGTGATCGTGCAGCGCACCGTCTGGCGGAAATTGCCGCGGCGGGTGTACGCCAAGGTGCGGCCGTCGTCCTCGTAGAGCGTGCCGATGCAATCCGCGCCGGGATAGACGTCGAGCCGCAGCGGACCGTTCGGGGTTTCGCTCGTGCTCTGGACCAAGGGCTGGCGGGGCAGGATCGTGCCGGCGCGGACGAACACGGGCAGGCGATCGAGGCGCGGTGTTTCTGTCACGCGATCGCCTAGCGTCCGCGCGGTCGGCACGGCTTGCGTCGCAGACTGGATCGGGCCGGCGGCGGCGGGCTCGGGCGTGCCGACGCGCTGGCCGGTCCAATAGTCGTACCAGCCGCCAGCGGGCAGGCACACGTCGTAGGTCTGCGGCGATTCCGGCTTGGGCGGCGGCGCGATCAGCAGCGACTTGCCGAGCGTGAACGCCATCGACTGGTCGCACGACGCGGTCGCGGCGGCCGGGTAATCGTAGAACACCGGGCGCATGATCGGATCGCCGAACCGCGCATTCTGGTCCGCCAGCGCGTAGAAATACGGCATCAGGCGATAGCGCTCCTCGATGAAGCGGCGGCGGATTGCTAGGTGGTCGGGGCCATCGACCCAGGGTTCCACGCGAGGGGTGCCGGTCGCCGAATGGTTGCGGAACACTGGCGTGAACGCGCCGATCTCGGTCCAGCGCGTGAGCAGGTCGGGGCTCGGGCCACCCGCGAACCCGCTGACGTCGGCGGCGCTGTAGCCGAAGCCCGACAGGCCGAGGTTGATGATCTGCTGCACCGACAGCTTCAGATGATCCCAGGTCGCGCTGTTGTCGCCGGTCCAGGTGACCGCGTAACGCTGCCCGCCGGCATAGCTCGCGCGCGTCATCACGAACGGGCGCTCGTCGGGGCGCAGTTTCAGCAGGCCGTCGAACGTGGCGCGTGTGTTGAGCATGCCGTAGACGTTGTGCGCCTCGCGGTGATCGGTGATGCGGGCTGCGAAATCGTCGCTGTCGATGCGGTGGCGCGTGTCGAGCGGCATCGTCTTGGTCGGCGTCTCGAAGATCGCCGGCTCGTTCATGTCGTTCCAGAACCCAGCGATCCCGGCGTCCAGGAAGCCCTTATATTGCGTGCCCCACCAGGTCCGGGCGGCGGTCTTCGTGAAGTCCGGGAACACCGACGGGCCGGGCCAGACCGGCGCGACATAGGGGCTGCCATCGGCGTTCTTGATGAACGCGTCGGCCTTCATCCCGCTCTGGTAGGGCGCGTAACCCTGCTCGACCGCAGCGATGTGGAGGTCCGTGATCGCGACCAGCTTGATCCCGTCAGCCTTCATCTCGCTGGCGAGCTTGGGCAGGTCGGGAAAGGTCTTGGCGTCGGTGGTGAAGGGGCGGTTGCGATCCTGATAGCCGATGTCGAGCCAGATCACGTCGGTCGGCACGCGGTCGCTGCGCAGGCGGGCGGCGATCTGGCGGACCTCGTCGGCGCTGCCGTAGCTGTAGCGCGACTGCTGGTAGCCGAGCGCCCATTTCGGTGCGAGCGGGGCGTGGCCGGTCAGGTCGGCATAGCGGCGCGTGACCTCGGCCATCGAGGGGCCGGCGATGAAATAATAGTCGATCGGGCCGTCGGGGCCGCCGAACGAGAGAGTCTCGGCATCGCGGTGGCCGAAGTCAAACCAGGTGCGATAGGTGTTGTCGAGGAGGATGCCGTAGCTGCCGCCCGCACCGCCGGTGCCGATGAAGAAGGGTATCGATTTGTAGATCGGGTCGTCCGCGCTGCTGAACCCGAACGCGTCGGTGTTCCAGTCGACGAAGCCGTGGCCGCGCCGGTCGAGCCCCTGCGTCTTATCGCCCAAGCCGTAGAAATGCTCGGCGATCGGCAGCGTCTTCGCGATCGCGAACGCCTTGCCGTCGGTCGCAACCGGCGCGGCATCGGCGGAGATGATCTTGCCATCAAGCGTCTCGAAGGTGATCGCGCCGCCTTCACCGACGCGGACGCGGACGCTGGCGGTGGTGAAGCCATCGGGGGCCGCGGTGACGGCGATCTTCTGGCGGCGGATCTCCGCGGGAACGGCCCAGCTGGCGTCCTCCGGGAACAGGCCGTTCTTGGCGACGCGGACGCGGATCAGACCGTCGGTGATCGCTGTGATCCGCGTCGCCTTGGTCCCGACCTGGACTTCGACGCCGTCGCGGCTCGGGACCAGCTTTGGTGCCGCGGCGACGTTCGTCTGGGCATGGACGGGTGCGCTGCCGATGGCGGCGGTAGCGGCGAGCAGGAGGGCGATGCGTTTCATACGTGATCCTTGTGGTCCGCCAGATGGCAGAGGCGAGAGGCGTGCGACCCGAAATTCGATGCGCAACGGGTCAGGAAATCGTCGATCCTCGGCAGGTCGATGGGATCGATGTCGGCGCCGGGCTGAATGAGCCGTGCGGCGTCGGGAAAGGTGCCGTAGCCGGCGAACAGGCAGTGCCAGCTGATCGCCGAATAATAGCGGCCGAGCCCGGCGCGATCGATCGCCGCGACCATGTCCGCGCCGGTGAACCAGGTGGACATCAGCATCTTGAGGTCGTCGGACAGGGCGTCCACGCCGCGCGCTTCCGCCCAATAGCCGGTCGGATCGTCGCGGCGCTGGTTCAGGCGGTAATGCGCGACGATGTAGTCGCGGACGCCGTCGTAGCGCGCGGCGATGCGCGTGTTGAACGCGGTGCGGACCGTATCTGTCGTGCCGCCTTCGTCTATTACGGCGAGGAATGCCTCGACGGTGGCGATGACGAGATGCAGCGCAGTCGCCTCGAGTGGCTCGAGGAAGCCCTGCGCGAGCCCGACTGCGAGCGCGTTGTGCGACCAGCTCTCGCGGCCGCGGCCGACGCGCATCTTGAGGTGGCGCGCTTCGCCGGCCTCGGCGCCGATATGCGCGCGCAGTTCCGCTTCCGCCTGTGCTTCGGTCAGGTGGCGGCTCGAGTAGACATAGCCGTTGCCGTTTCGGCTGGTCAGCGGGATGTGCCACTCCCAGCCGGCCGACAACGCGGTCGCGCGCGTCTGGCTGGGGATCGGCGTGCCGGTTGCGTGCGCGGTTGGCATCACTACTGCGCGGTCGTTGAGCAGTGCATCGGCATAGCTCACGAATGGCACTTCCAGCGGACCGAAGATTGTGCTGCGGAATCCGCTGGCATCGACGAAGAATTCGCCGGCGATACGCTCGCCGTCGGTATCGATCAGCGCGGCGACTTCGCCGGACTGCGTGCGCTCGACGCTGGCGATACGGCGCTGGAGATGGACGACGCCCAGCGTCTTGGTTGCGTGCGCTGAGAGGAACGCGCCGACCTTGTACGCGTCGAAGTGATAGCCGTAGCTGACCTCGAACGGGAAGTTTGCGGCAGGCTGCGGCGCGCAGTTCGCAGAGGCTAGTCGGGCAGGGAGCAGGAACCGGTCAGGATGTGCCTCGACGTCGCGACCGGTCCGTCGGGCCCGCGTGTTGTAGAAGAATTGCGGCGCGGTGTGACCGTCGAGCTCGGTAGGGAAGGGGTGGAAATACCGGTCATACCCCTCACGGTCGGACCAGCCTTCGAAGCCGATCCCGAGCTTGTAGGTCGCATCGCACGCCGGCATCCACTCGGCTTCGGCGATGCCGAGCGTGTCGAAGAAGTGTTTCAACTGCGGTGTCGATCCTTCGCCGACGCCGACGATGCCGATCTCCTGGCTTTCGACCAGCGTCACGCGCATGCCGCGATCCCGCCAGCGATGCGCGATCAGGCACGCGGTCATCCACCCGGCGGTGCCGCCGCCGAGGATCACGATGTGCTGGCCAAGCCCGTCGATCACCGTCGCAGGACCAGCCCGGACAGCGGCGGCAGCGTCGTCGTGTCGGCGCCATCGGTCGCGAACATCATGTCGCCATCGGTGGCGATGCCGGTTGGCCAATCGCGCGCGTCTTCGCCGAGATTGAACACACAGAGCAGCGTCTCGTCATCGGATTCTCGCTCGAAAGCGATCACCGCATCATCGCTGTGCACGATCCGCAGGCTCCCCAGCCGTAACGCTGGATGCGCCTTACGCGCAGCAATCAGCGCCCGCGTCCAATGCAGCAGCGACGTCGCGTCCGCCTCCTGCGCGTCGACCGCGATCGCGCGGTGATCCTCCCCGAACGGCAGCCAAGGCTCGGTGCTGCCGAACCCGAGATCGGGCGCGCCGCCGATCCACGGCATTGGCGTACGCGCGCCGTCTCGGGACAAGGTCAACGGCCAGTTCGCGATCGCCTCTGGATCGAGCAGGTCGTCGAACGCGATGTCGACCTGCGTCAGGCCCAGCTCCTCGCCCTGGTACAGGAAGATGTTACCGCGCAGCGCGACGAGCAGCAGGATCTTCATCCGCGCAAACGCCTCGCGCTGGTCGGGCGTGGTCCAGCGCGACACCGCGCGCGGTGCGTCGTGGTTCTCGAACGCCCAGCTCGGCCAGCCGAGGCCCGGCGTATCGGGCCAGTTGCCGACCGCATCGACGATCAGCTCGGGCGTCAGCCGGTCCGCGTACAGGAAATCGAAGCCGTACGCGCTATTGAGCCGGCCATTGCCGCCAGTGAACAGCTTCATCTCGCGGTCGCTGTCATCGCCGCCGACTTCCGCCACCGTGAACCCGGCGCCATATTCGTCGAGCAGCGCGCGGATCCGCTCGATGAACCCGACGATGTCCGGATGGCTCTGGTTGTGCAGCTTCTGCTGGAAGTCGAACGACCGCGTGCGTGCGCGATTGGTCGCGGGCGCGGGCGGATTGTCGGTCAGCGCCGGGTCGTGCATCGCGAAGTTGATCGCATCGAGGCGAAAACCGTCGACGCCGCGATCCAGCCAGAACCGCGCCGTCGCGATCAGCTCGTCCTGCACCGCGGGGTTATGGCCGTTGAGCTGCGGCTGATCCTTCAGGAAATTGTGCATGTAATATTGCCCGCGCCGCGCGTCCCAGGTCCAGGCGGGGCCACCGAACACCGACTGCCAGTTCGATGGCGGCGTGCCGTCGGGCTTGGCGTCGGCCCAGACATACCAGTCCGCCTTCTCGCCACTGCGCGACGCGCGGCTCCGGCGGAACCAGTCATGCTCCTCCGAGGTGTGCGAATAGACCTGATCGATGATGATCTTGAGCCCCAGCGCATGCGCGCGCGCGATCAGCGCGTCGAAATCGGCGAGCGTGCCGAAGATCGGATCGACGTCGCGGTAGTCCGACACGTCGTAGCCGAAATCCTTCATCGGCGAGGTGAAGAACGGCGACAGCCACACCGCGTCGACGCCGAGGCTGGCGACATAGTCGAGGTGCGCGGTGATACCCGGCAGGTCGCCGATCCCGTCGTCGTTCGAGTCCGCGAAACTACGGGGATAGATCTGGTAGATCGTCGCGCCCTTCCACCACGGAAGGTCGGCGGCGGCTTCAGGCAATCGTGCAGGCATCAACGGGTCTCCGCGGCGCAGATGGCATAGCCGAACGCGGGCAGGGTTAGTGTGACACTGCCGGGGGCGGCAGCGCGTGGCGCGCATGTGCCGGCGAGCGTAATGAAGCGGTTGGAAACGGTCTCGACCTGTACCGCCTGTGTGATCGGCTTGGCCGACGTGTTGAACGCGAGCAGGGTTTCCGCACCCGTCGTCGGATCGAAGCGCGAGACGGCGAGCAGTCCCGGCGTTTCGCTACGGCTACGGATGACCGTCCGGCCACGGGTCAACGCTGGATGCGCGACGCGAACCCTCGACAGCTCGGCAATCTCGCGGAACAGCGGATTGGTCTCGCCAAAGCTTTCGGTCGCGGTCGTCTTGGTCGTGCCGAGCAGGCGGTTGTCGTTATAGATCGCGACCTTCGACGCGAACATGTCCTCGCGCGCGTCCTGGTCGTTGCCGTCGCCGACGAAGCCCTGTTCGTCGCCCGAATAGATCGTCGGCACGCCGCGCAACGTCAGCAGCATCGCGTTCGACAGCAGCACGCGCTTCAGCACTTCCTCGTCCGAGGCCTGCGGAAACGCCTTCCGCACGAAGGTGGCGAAACGGCCGTCGTCGTGGTTGCCGGTGAAGGTCGGCAGGATCGCCGCGGTGTCGACGCCCTTCGCATACAGCACGTCGCCGTCGAACAGCGCCTCGAACGCGTCGGTGCCGCGCGTGCCCGCGACCGTCTCGACCACCGCCTGCCGGAACGCGAAGTCGAGCACGGCGGGCAGCTTGTCGACGATCGTATGCTGCGCGAGCACCGCCGGGCGGACCTCGTGATCGGAGACTTCGCCGAAGATGTGAAAGTTCGGTATGCCGTTCGCCTGCGCCCGCGTCAGCATCGCCGGCACGAACTGCGCCCAGAATTCCGGGTTCACGTGGCGCGCGGTGTCGATGCGGAAGCCGTCGACCTTGAACCGGTCGATCCACGATCCGAAGATGTCGATCATGCCCGACACGACGCGCGGGTTTTCGGTCATCACGTCGTCGAGACCCGAGAAATCGCCCATCGTCGAGCTCTCGTTCATGAACGTGGTGTCGCCGCGATTATGGTAATAGATCGAGTCGTTGAGCCACGCCGGCACCTTCACATTGCGCTCGGCGGCGGGCACGTACGGCGTGTAGGCATAGGTCGTATCGGTCAGCCTGGCGAAGTTCGCCGCGGTCTGGACGCCGTCGCCGACGAACCCCGGATTGATCGCCTTGCCGCCGACACCGCCCTTACGCTGGTACGGATAGGTCGCGCGATCGCGGTACGGGCAGGGCCTGCCGACCGAGCATTCGCGGTACTGGATCACGTCGGCGGTATGGTTGATGATGATGTCCATATACACCTTCATCCCGCGCTTGTGGGCGGCGTCGACGAAGGCGGTCATGTCGGCGTTGGTGCCGAGATGCGGGTCGACCTGCGTGAAGTCGGTGATCCAATAGCCGTGATAGCCCGCGGACTCGTGGCCCGGCGAACCCTGCACCGCCTTGTTCTTGAAGATCGGCCCGAGCCAGATCGCGGTCGCGCCGAGATGCTGGATGTAATCGAGCCGCTTGGTCAGGCCCTTCAGGTCGCCGCCATGATAGAAGCCCTTCGCGGTCGGATCATAGCCGGTCTTGAGCCGGTCGCCGGCGATCCCGCCGTGATCGTTGCTCGGGTCGGCGTTCTCGAACCGGTCGGGCAGGACGAAATAGATGACCTCGTCCTGCGGCGCACGCGCGCGGTAGTCGGCGGGCGGTACGGCGGCCGCACCGGACAGCGCGAGCAGGACGGCGGCGGTGATGCTCATGCGCCGAGCCCTGCCGGTGACGCGCAATGCTGCGCGACGAACGCGGCGTGGTCCTGCATCTGGCCCGCCTCGCGCGCGTTCAGCTTGTCGATCGTGTCCATGAATTCCCCCAGGTCGCTCGTCGATATCGCGTCGGCCAGCGGGTGGTGGCCCGCCGGCATGATGCCTTGTCCCGCCAACACCTGAAGCCAGCCGACTTCGGTGAACAGCTCCTCATGCTCACGGACGATGTGACCGTTGCCGCGCCACAGGTCGATCTTCGCGGCGAGCGTGTCGGGAATGGCCATGTCGCGGCACTGGCGCCAGAACGGCGTGTCGACGCGCGCCGTCGCCTTGTAGTGGAGGATGATGAAGTCGCGGATGCGCTCGTATTCGAAGTCGCTCTGGCGGTTGAACTCGGTGCGATCGGCGTCGGCAATCACACGGCCCGGCAACAGCTTGAGCAATCGCGAGATCGCCGACTGGATCAGATGGATGCTGGTGGATTCGAGCGGTTCCATGAACCCGGCGGCGAGCCCGAGCGCGACGACGTTGCGGTTCCACATCCGCTTGCGACGACCAGTGCGGAACGCGATCGTCCGAGGCTCCGCCATCGCCGGCGTGTCGAGCCCGGCCAGCAACGTCGCGGTCGCCTCGTCCTCGCTCATATGCGCGCTGGAGAAGACGACGCCGTTACCCGTGCGGTGCTGCAACGGAATCCGCCACTGCCACCCGGCGGCATGCGCAGTCGAGCGCGTGTACGGCGTGAACGCTTCGCTGCGCGCAGACGGCACCGCGATCGCGCGGTCGCACGGCAGCCAGTGCGTCCAGTCCTCGTACCCGATCCCGAGCGCCTCCTCGATCAGCAGCCCGCGAAAGCCGGTGCAGTCGATATACAGGTCGGCGGCAACGGTGGTGCCGTTCTCCAGCAAAAGGCCGGAGACGTCGCCGCTCTCGCCGTCGCGGGTGACACGGACGATCTTGCCTTCGATCCGGTTGACGCCGCGCGTCTCGGAATAGCGCCGCAGGTAACGCGCATAGAGCCCCGCGTCGAAATGATAGGCGTACGGCATCGACGGCAGCGTCCGCGCGGTGCGCGCAGGGCCACGCTGCATCCGCTCGGCGAGCGCCGCGTGCGTGTTGAGCGAATAGGCGCCAAGATCGCCGGCCAGCCCGAGCGACCGCGCGCGCAGCCAATATTGGTGGAACGGCAACAGGCCGACATCGCGACCGACATCGCCGAACGCGTGCAAGTAGCGATGGCCCGGCTTGAACCAGTCGACGAACTCGATGCCGAGCTTGAACGTGCCCCCGGTCGCGCGGAGGAACGCATCCTCGTCGAGCCCGAGTGCATCGTTGAACAGATGGATCTGCGGGATCGTCGCCTCACCGACGCCGACGGTGCCGATCTCGTCGGACTCGATCAGGTCGATCTCGTACCCCGTCTCCAGGAACCGCGCGAACGTCGCCGCTGCCATCCAGCCGGCGGTGCCGCCACCAGCGATCACGATACGCAAAGGGTGATTGGCCATCGTCTACGTCCCCGCTTCGAAACCGTCAGGCGCCGCGATTGCGGGGCAAATGCGGGGCGGCGTGAACCGCCCCGCTATCGACATCAGAACTTGTAGGTGATGCCGACATAGTAGTCGCGACCATAGCGCTGATAGTCGATCACCTGGCGCGGATCGTCGTTCTGGTAGGTCACGAACGGACGGTCGGTCAGGTTCTTCGCCTGCGCCAGGATCGCGAAGTTCGCGAGCGGACCGCTCTGGAACTCGTACCCGATCTGCGCATCCAGGATGCCTTCCGATCGCGCGGTGCGATAGGTCGGGTTGGCGGATAGGCCGGCGACCTCGGCCAGGAAGCTGGAGCGGTAGCGATAGTTCGCGCGCGCCTGGAAGCCCCATTTCTCGAAGTAGATCGTGCCGCTGCCGGTCCACTTGGACAGGCCGGGCAGGGTGATCGCCTCGGTCGGGTTGCTGCCGTACTTGATCGTCGACTGCGTGTAGTTGCCGCTCGCGAAGATGCCGAAGCCGTCGAGCGCCGACGTGATCGCCTTGAACGGCAGCGACACCGTACCCTCGACGCCGAGCACTTCGCCGCGACCGGTATTGGCGGGCGACGAGACGTTGCCGATCGTCTGGCCCGCCGCAATTACCTGCGCCTGCTGCGCCGCGGTCAAAGCCGGCAGCAACGCCGAGAAGTCGTAGGGCAGCGAGTTGTTCGGATCGACGAAGTCGGTGAGGTGCTTGAAATAGCCCGACAGCGCGACATAGCCGCCGCCGTTGAAATACTTCTCGAACGACAGATCGATGTTGGTCGACTGATACGGCTTCAGATTGACGTTGCCACCGGTCGACGTGAACACCGGGAACAGGCCGGCTGGCGTCTGGCCGATGTTGGTCAGGTTGATCGCGACGTCCTGCGTGACGCGCTCCTGATCGAGACGCGGACGGACCATCGTCTGCGAGGCGCCGACCTTGACGAAGCCCAGCGGGATCAGTTCGACCGACATCGTCGCCGATGGCAGGAAGTTGGTGTATTTCAGCGACTGCGTCACCGGTGCGATCGTCACCGCGCCGCCGACGACGCTGGCGATCTGGCCGGTCGAGCTCTGGTCCGAATGCACCACCTGCGCACCGATCGAGCCCTTGAGCGGCTTGTCGCCGACCAGGCCGTCGATCGTGACCTTGGCATAGCCAGTCCAGACCTTCTCGAGCACGACATTGTCGCGCACCAGCGCCGACGGACGGCCATCGAACGCCGCGTTGAGCGAGTTGTTGTAGAGATACAGCGGATCGAGCGTCAGCATCTGTGGGATGCCGAGATAATCGAGCGCCACGTTCTTGCCGAGCAATGCTTCGCTGGGAACGTTGCCGCTCAGCGGCGAGCCGCTCGCCACGGTGCAGTTGGTGCCGCCGCCGGTCGGGCAGAGGAAGTACGACGTGTAGGCGCTGGTCTTCTTGCGCTGGCTGTAGTTGCCGCCGGCTTCCCAGCCCTTGACGACGCTGTCCGAGAACTCGCCGTTGAGGCTCGCGCGGAGCGACTTCAAATCGTCCTTGAAGCTCGGCCGGTTGAGGAAGCCCGACTGGACGACCTGCTGCGTGCCGTTGTTGCCCCAACCCTGCGGATCGGTCAGCTTGAAGATGTTGGTGTTGGTGTAATCCAACGTCGGCGAGAAGGTGTAGGTGCCATTGCCGTTCTGCTTGACGGTGACGGTGTCGGCGACGCCGCTCTTGGCGAACCCGGTGCCGGTGTTGGTCTCGAGCAGGAAGTCGGTGCGCTTGGCACGGCTCCAGCTTGCGTCGACGTTCAGGTGGATCGTCTCGGTCAGCTTGAGGTCGTTGTTCCAGCCGAGCGAGAAATTGTCCGCCTTGCGCTGGTTATAGTCGTTACGCTGCACCGCGAAGACGTTGCCGAACGTCGCGCTGGTCGCGAAGCCGTCGGCAATTGTCACGCCGGTAGCGGTCGTTCCGCCAGGCGAGGTCGGTGTCGTCAACTGACCAGCCAGCGGGAACTCGATGCCGCGCAGGATCTGCGTTTCCTCGAAGTGCGAATACAGCGCATCGAACGTCGAATGGAAGCTGTCGGACGGCTGCCACTCGATCGTGGCGACGCCGCCATAGCGCTTCAGCTCGTTCGACTGGACGTACGGCTTGGCGCCGTTGAGCAGGAACGGGCTGGTCGCGGTGCCGGCGCCGCTATAGCCCCACGCGTTGTAGCGCTCGTCCTGCGACGGCGTCTGCGTCGCCGACACGCCGATCGCGATGCCGAGCGTGTCGTTGGCGAACTTGTCGACATAGGTCGCCGACGCGCGATAGCCGTAGCGATCGCCATCCGGGTTGAGCTTGTCGATGCCGTTCATCTGCGCCCGCGCGCTGACCGCGATGATGCGGTGCGCCTGGTCGAGCGGACGCAGCATGCGCAGGTCGACCGTACCGGCGACGCCGGCGGCGATCAGCGAGGCATCGGCCGACTTGTAGACGTTGACGGTCTTGAAGAACTCGGACGGATACTGGTCGAACTCGACGCCGCGATTGTCGCCGGTCGTCACCTGTTCGCGGCCGTTGAGCAGCGTGGTCGAGAAATCGGGGCCGAGGCCGCGGATCGACAGGCGCTGGTCGCGGCCTTCAAGGCGCTGCGCGGTGACGCCGGGCAGGCGGGCGAGCGAGTCCGCGATCGACACGTCGGGCAGCTTGCCGACGTCTTCGGCCGAGATCGAGTCGACGATCAGGACCGACTGGCGCTTGATCTTCGCGGAGGATTCCAGGCCGGCGCGGATACCGGTGACGACGATCTCATCACCGCCGGCGGCATCGTCCTGGGTTGTGGGCGGCACGGCATCGGCGGGCTGCGGCGTCGGCGCGGCGACGGTCGGGACCGCGTCGACCTGTGCTGGTGCGGTCGGATTGGCATTCGCGGTGCCGGGCGTCGCTTGCGCGAACGCAGCCTGGCCTGGCAGCATCAGAGCAGCGGCGAGCGCGGTCGCGCTGACTTGCAGTGCGAGGCGGCCATGCGCGGAAATGCCGGACGCGACGCGCAGGCGGCACGGAATAGACTGGCTCATGAAATCCCCTTCAGGCGAGAATAATCCCGCGCATCCTCAATTGCTTGTTTTGGTATCCCCGACGTCGTGCTGACGCGTCGGGTGTCGCAACACGGCTATATTTCGGGTGGAGGCGTTGCAAAAGGGACGGGCATACGTATTCACTGTTTCATGCAAACCGTGTCTCCTCAGGACCACGCCCGCCCCCAGTGGCGCCGGCAAGGGCGCTGACGATGGGTCGCCGCCCGACATCGTTCGACATCGCGCAACTCGCCGGCGTGTCGCAGCCGACCGTGTCGCGGGCGTTGCGCGGATCAAAGTCGGTCAACGCGCAGACTCGCCAGCGGATCGAGGCGATCGCGCGCAGCCTGCACTACGCGGTCGACAAGCACGCCTCGTCGCTGCGCAGCCAGTCGGCGAACACGCTGGCGTTGCTGTTCTTCGAGGAGCCAGCGGAAGACGAGTCGACGATCAACCCGTTCTTCCTGTCGATGCTGGGCTCGATCACGCACGCTTGTGCCCGCGCCGGCTACGACCTGCTGATCTCGTTCCAGCAATTGTCGGGCGACTGGCACGTCGATTACCAGGACAGCCGCAAGGCGGACGGTATCATCCTGCTCGGCTACGGCGATTACGAGGCCTATCGCGCGCGCCTCGATCACCTCACCGAGCAGGGGACCAAGGTGGTGCGCTGGGGCGCGGTCGGTACGGGGCCTGCCGGGATCACGGTCGGCTCGGACAATCGCGGCGGCGGCGAGGCGGCGACCGCGCACCTGATCGCGCGGGGCCGACGGCGCATCGCGTTCCTGGGCGCAGCGGACGGGCGGTACCCCGAACTGGAGGACCGCTATCGGGGATATCTCGACGCGTTGGCGGCTGCGGGGCTGACGGCGGACGACGCATTGCAGGTCGATGCGATCACCACCGAAGATGCCGGACAGGACGCGATCGCCGAACTCGCGCGACGCAGCGCCGACTATGACGCGATCTTCGCGGCGAGCGACAGCATCGCGATCGGCGCAATGCGCGCGCTGGCGGCGGCGGGGCGATCGATCCCCGACGACGTCGCGATCGTCGGCTTCGACGACATCGCCTCCGCGCAACTCACCAACCCGCCGCTGACGACCGTGACGCAGGACGCGCGCCGGGCAGGGGAGGCGCTGGTACGGACGTTGCTGGCGAAACTGCGCGGCGAAGTGTCCGACGACTCGCCCTTGCCGACCCGCCTGGTGATCCGCGCGAGCAGCGGGGCCTAGCGACGACAACCCTCTGCCGCGACGTGGTGGTAGCGCCACAGGCGACGGGCGGGAGGCGCGAAACAGCCGTGATGCCAACCATTACCACCTCCCCGGCGAAGGCCGGGGTCCAGTTGGCAAACCGAACTGATGAAGACGGCGATCCCTTACTCAGTGCTCCTCAACTGGGCCCCGGCCTTCGCCGGGGAGGTACGGGTGTTGGAATTATGCGGGCTCACTACCCCATCACGCATGCGCATTCAGTCGTCAAACAAGAACAAATTGAGCGTCAGCCGCCCGTCCAGCGGATCGGGGCTAAGCGTCACGTCCGGCGGCAGATAGGCGCAGTGCAACGTGTTGCCGGCATAGACGAGCGCGCGATTGAAACAGGCGGGCTGGACCGCGATGCGTTCGTACAAGGCCGTATCGCCGGCGATGTAGGACGCTTCGGGCATGCCGTGCGATTGCACGCCTGCTTCCAGTTCCGTCCTGAACCGGTCGAGCCGCGAGGCGTCGATGCTCTCGAACCCGGTTGCGCGCTGCCTGTAGAAGGCGGTGCCACCCTGTTCGCCGTGACCCAGGAACAGCAACACTGCGATCCGCCCCGGCTCGACGCCGTCGAAATGCGGCAATCGCTGGATCGGCGCGAGATCGCCAGGTGCCGTGGTGACGAGCGAATAATAGGCTTCCGACACCGCCGGCGCCGGATCGAGCCTTAAATGCTCCGCCAACAGCGGCGCGATCCGGCGTCGCATCATCTCGGCGAGGCGCAGCGGCACCTCGGCGCGGACACCGGGATAATGCGGGCCGATCGGTGCCATCCTCAGGCTCGCCGCATCCTCGCGCAGCGCATCCGGATCCGGCCAGAAATCGTCGATCGCGATCAGCGGGTGCTGCTCCTGGCCCTGGAGGTGAAGCGTGGTTTTCGGCGGTTGGGTCATGCAGGCCTTCATGCGGTGTGGCGGCGCGGCGGGGCAAGGTATTCGTATGCATAGTTGTTTTGCCGGTCGCTTGGGGTCAAGCCGGTCCGTCAGATCGCTACGCAAACAAGTGGCGACCGATCAGGAGAGCCGCGTTTTGACCGAGAAACCAGTCCAGGGCTTTGCCGGCCTGTGGAACATTAGCTTCGGCTTTTTCGGCATCCAGATCGGCTTCGCGTTGCAGAACGCGAATATGAGTCGGATCTTCCAGACGCTCGGCGGATCGCTCGACGACCTTTCCTATCTGTGGGTCGCGGCGCCGCTGACCGGGCTGCTCGTCCAGCCGATCATCGGCCATTACAGCGATCGCACCTGGACTCGCTTCGGCCGTCGCCGCCCGTATTTCTTCGCCGGTGCCGTCCTCGCCGCACTCGCGCTGTTCGTGATGCCCGAGGCGAAGATGCTGTGGCTCGCCGCGCTGACGCTGTGGGTGCTGGACGCCTCGGTCAACGTGTCGATGGAGCCATTCCGCGCGTTCGTCGGCGACATGCTGCGCAAAGACCAGCACACCGCGGGCTATGCGCTCCAGACCGCGTTCATCGGCGCCGGCGCCGTAGTCGGCTCAATCTTCCCGTTCGTGCTGGCGCATCTCGGCGTGTCGGGCGATGCGCTGGCGGGCGTTCCCGACACCGTGCGCTACAGCTTCTGGTTCGGCGGCGCGGCACTGCTGCTCGCGGTCCTCTGGACGGTCGGCAACACGCGCGAATATAGCCCCGAACAGATGGCATCGTTCGCCGAGTCCAACCGCGATGAAGCACACAGCGCTCCGGTCCGCGCGCTTGCCAGCCGCAGCTTTGCGACCAGCATCGCCTGGATCGTCGCCGGGATCGCGGTCGTCGTCGCCGTACCCGAACTGGCGTTGCAGAAGGAAGTGTACCTGCTCGGCGGCCTGCTCGTCGCCTATGGCGGCGCCAGCCTCGCGGCTATCGTCCTCGCGCGCGGCGGCAATGGAGACAACGCGCTGAGCCAGATCGTCGGCGACTTCGCCGCGATGCCCAGCGTCATGAAGCGCCTCGCGCTCGTCCAGTTCTTCAGCTGGTCCGCGCTGTTCATCATGTGGATCTTCACCACGCCCGTCGTCGCCCAGTACATGTACGGGTCGAGCGACGCGACGAGCGTCGCCTACAATGCGGGCAGCGATTGGGTCGGTGTGCTGTTCGCAGTCTATAACGCCGTCGCCGCGCTGGTCGCGTTACTGATACTGCCGCGGTTGGCCAGCCGGATCGGTCGCGTGAAAACGCACATCGCCTGCCTGCTGTGCGGCGCCGCGGGATTTGCGAGCTTCCTCATGGTGCGCGATCCGACGCTGCTGATCGTCAGCGAAGTCGGCGTCGGCATCGCCTGGGCGTCGATCCTCGCTATGCCCTACGCGATCCTCGCCTCCAGCCTGCCCCAGGCCAAGCTCGGCATCTACATGGGATTGTTCAACATCTTCATCGTCCTGCCGCAGTTGCTGGTCGCGACGCTGATGGGGTCGGTGCTGAAGGCGTTCTTCCCGACCGAACCGATCTGGACGATGGCATTCGCCGCCGTCGTGATGATCCTCGCAGCCCTCGCGATGCTGCGCGTCCCCGAGATCCCCGATAAGTTCTCCTGATGCGAGAAGCAGCAAACCGGCGCTGGACGGCTAGAGATAGGGCCGCGCGATGTGGGCGACGTATGCGACGTCTTCGGTGCGCGCGACATCGGCGATCTGTCTGGTGCGCTTGCCATCGCTGGGGATGAAACCTTGATCGGACTTGCGTAAGCGGCGATTTTTCAAGACCCGATGCGGCATGTGACAGCCTGGATCTTCAGGGCACCCCGCTGATTACTCGGGGCTCGGATGGCACGCAATAGTCGCTTAGCCGCCTTCTGCAGGTGACAATATATAACCGCGTAGTCCGAGCTTTATCATTCGAGCAAGGCTGCGGACGTTTGCCCCGTTTAATGAGGGTGGAAAGTTGCGAACCCGAAGATCCCCAGAACTGCGCTTTGTGGATCTTCTGGTTTAGCCTCCGTGTTCAAACCCTCTATCAGTCCCATTCGCCTTGATTGTTCAGCTGGACGAAACGGAGGGAACATTGCCCTCGAACCGCGTGTTGCCGGGGAGAGAATGAGCGAGGCTTAGATCGCCACTGTGCCCCCGGAAGATTTGCCGGGCGAGCGCCAGACCTACGCCCGTACCTTCGGTCTTGGTGGTGAAGAAAGGGCGGAAAATGTCGATCTGGTTTGCGGCGGGAATACCGGGGCCAGTGTCCGTCATCGTGAACTGCGTTTGGCCGACAAAGGCAGAGATGGTGAGCGTGACCTGCGCATCGAACGAGCCGTGCAACGCCTCGGCTGCGTTCTGCAGCACCGCCCAGAGCGCCGCGGTCAGTTGATCCGGGTCGGCCAGCAGATGGGCCGGTGCGTCCAGGAGGTCGGTCGTAAACGCGATTCCCGGCCATCTCGTCGTAAACAATGCCGCCAGATCGCTGACGAACCCGGCCAGAGGTATACGCTCCACCGAGGGGGCGGGCAGCTTCGCCAACGCACGGTAGCTTTCGCCGAACCGGTGCAGACTGGCGGCGCGGCGCGCGACGGTCTCGACCGCGTCGCGTACCTTGGGCAGCATCGGGTCCGGATCGTCGAGCATCGCCACCGCGGTCTCGGCTAGCGAGGCGATCGGGGTGAGGGCGTTGACGATCTCGTGGCTCAAAACCTGGACGAGCTCGCGCAACGCCGCGGCCTCGGCGGCCTTCAGTTCGGCGTCGATGTCGATCAGCGCGCCGATCCGTGTCATCCGCCCTGCCAGCGCAAGGTCGCCGGTGGCCAGCGCGAAGCTCCGGATGCCGGTGTCATGCCCGATCTCGATCGTGGCGGTGCGACCGGGGCGGGTGTCGGCGAGCGCGGAAACGAGCCCCTCAGGCGGATCGACGACCAGATCGCCTGCGCCGAGCAATCGCCGCGCGGCGCGGTTGACGGCGCGCAACCGGCCGTCTTCGAGTGCGACCAAGGGCGCAGGCGACAGATCGAGATAGGCGGTCAGACGGCGCCGTTCCTCTTCTCCAGCAGACGGGGTCGAGACTGGTGGCGCCGGCATCGGCAAGCGCTGACCAGCATCGACCAGGTCGAGTGCGGCGATCCAGATCGCGATCATCGCAGCGAGGAGCGCGGTGGCGTACAGACCGCGTGTGCCTGCAACCGCACCACCGGCGCCAGCCGCAGCTAGCACCAGCGCGCGTACCACCGCTCGCATCCGGTCAGAGGCCATAGCGCGCCATCCGGCGATAGAGCGCCGCGCGGGTCAGTCCGAGCTGTGCGGCGGCGCGGCTGACGTTGAAGGCGTGGCGCTCGAGTGCTGCGGTGATCAGCGTTTCCTCGTTGCGCGCGAGCGACAGATCGGGGGCGAGCGATAGCGGCTCGGCGGTGCCGGGCGAAAGCGGTAGGTCCCCGACCGCGTAAGTCTCGCCATCGCCGAGCAGCACAGCACGTTCCATCGTCTGGCGCAGGCCGCGGACGTTGTCGGGCCAGCGATCCGCCGCGATCGCCTGCACAGCGCCCGCATCGAGTGGTCTGAGGGGCTTGCCGTGGCGGTAGGCGAACAGCGCGAGGAAATGGCGTGCGAGCAGCGCCGCATCGCCCGCGCGATCGACGAGCGGCGGGAGGGCGATTTCGATCGTTCCGACCCGGTCGAGCAGATCTTCGCCGATCGCCCCCCGAACGCCGGTGCGATCCAGTCGCGTAGTCGCGATGACCCGGATGCCGTCGAGCGCTGACAGGAGAACGCCGTTCAGCGCCCGAGGTAGTCGGTCGATATGGTCGATGACCAGCAACCCGCCAGCGGCCGCCGCCGTTTGCTGGGCGATGACGGCGGCGTCCGCGGCCTCGGCGTCCACCGTGATGAGCGGCAGGCTGGCGTTTGGTGAGGCCTGATGAACCAGTCGGGCGACCAGCGTCTTGCCGGTGCCCGCAGCGCCGTGGATCAGGATCGGGGCCGCGGTCGGCGCGACGCGAGCGACCAAGTCGCGCGCGCGCGTGATCCCGGCGCTTTCGCCGAGCAGGATGCCGTCATGGACGGGCGGTGTCGCCGCTGTCTCCAGCTTCGCGCGGCGCAGCGCCAGCCCGCGCTCCACCGTGGTCAGCAGGCGTTCATTGTTCCAGGGCTTGATCACGAAATCGGTCGCGCCGCTGCGCATCGCCCGGACGGCGACCGCAATGCCGCTATGCCCCGTGACGACGATGACGACGGCGCGCGCGTCCGCCGCGATCAGCCGGTCGAGCATCGCGAACCCCTCCTCGCCGGTGGTCCGTCCGCGCGCGAAGTTGAGGTCGAGCAGGATGACGTCGATTGGTTCGCCGGCGAGCAGCACCCAGGCCGCCTCCGGGTTCGCTGCGGTCGAGACGCGCATGCCGTGCCGTTCGAGCAGCAGTCGCGCGGCCTTGGCGATGTCGGGATCGTCGTCGATGACCAAGATGTGCGATTCGGTTGACATGGCCGTCATAGTGTCCGGAAACGGACAGTTGGTACAGTCGGGTGCGTGATTCAGCTACGGGGCGCGGAATTATGCAGCATTGGCAGTAGCTTAGGATCTGTTCGATCCGTCCCGTACACTGTCCGCATGACAGAGACGACCCTGCCTGGAACGGGCGCCGCGATGGACCGGCGTATCGAGCGTCCGCACGCCAAGCGGCGCAAGCGTATCGTGCGCGGTGCGCTTGCAATCGCGGTGGTGGCTGCGGCGGTGCTACTGTGGCTGCTGATGCCCGGCGCCAATGCGCTGACCGTCGATGCCGGCGCGATCCGTACCGGCGATGTCGTGCGCGCGCCGTTCCGCGATTTCGTGCCGCTCCGCGCCGAGGTGGCGCCGTTGCGGACCGTGTTCGTGACCGCGATCTCCGGCGGGCAGGTCGCCGACCTCGCCACCAGCGACGGCGCGATGGTCGCCGCCGGCACGCCGCTCGCACGTTTGTCCAATCCGTCGCTCGAACTCGACGTGGCCAGCCGCTCGGCGGAGATCGTCGGGCAGTTGAGTGCAATCAGCGGCCAGCGGCTGTCGGTCCAGAACACGCGGCAGGATGGCGCGCGCGATCTGGCCGAGGCACGCAATGCGCTGTCCAAGGCGCGGACGTTGCTCGCACAGAAGCAGGTTCTGTTCGACAAGGGCATCATCACGCGCGCTGCGATCGATCCGGTGCGCGAGGATGTCGGCTATCAGCAGGCGCGTGTTTCCGCGCTCGACCGCGGGACCGCGGAAGCGGGCGCGACGCTGGCGGATCAGTCCTCGGGCATCGCGGCCACCGCGCGGCAGTTGCGCGAGAGCCTGGCGATGGTCCGCGCGAGCTTGTCCGCATTGGTGCTGCGTGCGCCGGTCGCGGGACGGCTCACCGCCTTCACGCTCCAGCCCGGGCAGACGCTCAAGGCCGGCGATCCGGTCGGGCAGATCGACTCCGAGGGACGGTGGAAGCTGACTGCCGATGTCGACCAATTCTATCTCGGGCGCGTTCGGGTCGGGCTCGGCGCGGCGGCCGATATCGACGACCGGAGCTATGCGATGTCGGTCATCAAAATCCTGCCGCAGGTGACCGAAGGCCGGTTTCGCGTCGAACTCGGCTTTCGCGGTGCGGGACCCACGGGGCTGAACCGCGGCCAGACACTCGACGTGCGGCTCGTGCTCGGCGCAGACCGGCCTGCGGTGGTCGCACCGTCGGGCGGCTGGCTCGACGCGGGTGGTACCACGGCATTCGTGCTCGACGGGAACGCGAAGGCCGTCAGGCGGGCGATCGTCACCGGCCGACGCAATCCCGATCAGGTCGAGATCGTCTCCGGCCTCGCCCCCGGCGAGCGGATCGTGACCACGGCGCTCGGCACCTACACGCCCTTCCAGACCCTCCTCATCCGATAGGATTCGATATGATCCAGTTACAGGACCTCAGCCGCACCTATGCCTCGGACGAGGTCGAGACGACTGCGCTCGGCGGCATCGACCTAGCGGTCGAGGCGGGTGAATTCGTCGCGATCATGGGGCCGTCGGGCTGCGGCAAATCGACGCTGCTCAATATCATCGGCACGATCGACCGGCCCACGGACGGACGGTATCTGTTCGAAGGGGCCGATATCGCGCGCGCGCCCGAAGCCGAACTCGCCAAGCTGCGCCGTGATCGACTGGGCTTCGTGTTCCAGAGCTTCAACCTGATCGACGAGCTGACGATCGCCGAGAATGTCGCGCTGGGTCTCGCCTATCGGACGATGCCCGCGCGCGAGAAGAAGGACCGCGTGGCGGCGGCGATGGATAGGGTGGGCATCGCCCACCGCCAGCGCCACCACCCGCACCAATTGTCGGGCGGCCAGCAACAGCGCGCGGCGATCGCCCGCGCGATCGTCGGCGAGCCGCGGCTGATCCTCGCCGACGAGCCGACCGGCAACCTCGATACCGAGAACGGCGCGCAGGTGATGGACATCCTCGGCCAGCTGAACGCCGAGGGCGCGACGATCGTGATGGTCACGCACAGCCCGTCGCACGCCGATATCGCCAAGCGGACGGTGCACATGCTCGATGGCCGCATCCTGTCGTCGGCACGGCGCGCCGCCTGATGCGCCGCTCGCTCCAGATGCTCGTGCTGATGCTGCTCGTGGTGGTCCTCGTCCGCCATCTCGCCGCGACCAAGTCCGGCCCCAAGCCCGGCCCCGATGCCGCAAGCGACGCCTGAAGGAACCGCCATGTCCGCACTCACCAGCCTCTATCGGTCGCTCGCGCATCACCGCCTGTTCGCGCTCCTCAACATCGGCGGTCTCGCACTGGGGATCGCGACGTTCCTCGTGCTGTTCCTCTTCGTCCGGTTCGAGACCGGGTACGACCGCGTATTGCCGCAGCAAGACCGGTTGTGGGTGATGGAAGAACGCTATGTGATGCCGGGCTATCCGGCGGACACCAATCCGAACACGATGGGCAGCGAACTCAAGATCCTGCAGGCGGATTACCCGCAGCTGGTCGGCACGCGCTATATGAACATGGCGGCGACGGTGCAGCAGGGCGGGCAGGCGACGGCCGAGGATTTGGGCACGGTCGACCCGAACTTCTTCGACCTCATGCGCTTTCCCGCGGTCGAGGGGAATCCAGCGGCAACGCTCGCCGATCCGAACGGCCTGGTGGTCACGCAGAAGACCGCGCGGAAATATTTCGGCAGCCAGTCGGCGATCGGCCGGACGCTGCAACTGTCGATCGATGGGACGACCTATCCCTACAAGGTTGGGGCGGTGCTGCGCGACATGCCCGACGACGTCACCTTCAAGAGCGAGATGTTCGCGCAAATCTCGCGGACTCGCTTCGGCAACGAATGGTGGGAGCATTGGGGTAGCGCGTCGCTGACCACGTTCCTGCGCTTTCCCGACGCGGTGGCGGCGCGGGCGTTCGAGGCACAATTGCCTGCTTTTCTCGACCGCCATGCCTATGCCGGCGGCAATCTCAAGAAAGGCGAGTATTTCCAGTCGCTGCGGCCGCTCACCGCGATGCATCTGTATAGTCCGGGTGATCGCGCGATCGTCACGACCTTGGGAGCGGTCGGGTTGCTGACGCTGCTCATCGCCATCGTGAACTACGTCAATCTGGCGACCGCGCGCGCCGGGCTGCGTGCGCGCGAAGTGGCGATGCGCAAGGTGCTGGGCGGCACGCGGCGGTCGCTTATCCGCCAGTTCCTGGGCGAGGCGCTGGCGACGGTCGCCGTGGCGGCGCTGATCGGGCTCGCGCTGGCCGAGATCGCGCTGCCTTTCATCAACGCGCTTGGCGGAACGACGCTGGCGATCCGCTACGTCGGATGGGACGGCGTCGTCCTGCCGCTGGTCCTGCTGGTCCTGGGCATCGCTTTGGTCGCGGGGCTGTATCCCGCGTTCGTGCTGTCGGGGTTTCGCCCTGCCGCGGTGCTAGCCTCTACTCGCGCGCCCGGCGGTGGGCGTAGCGGCACGAGGCTGCGAAGCGCGCTCGTCGTCGTGCAGTTCGCGATCGCGATCGCGTTCGCCATCGCGACCGGAGTCATGCTGAAACAAACCGAGCATATTCGTGACGCCGATCTCGGGTTTCGCCGCGACGGGTTGATGATCGTGCGGTCGCTGATGACCGGTGGGATCGACTCCCCACAGCGCGCGGCGATCCTGCGCAGCCTCGCGGCGGCACCGGGCGTCACCGGCGTGACGGTCGCCAACAACGCGCCGGGCGACCAGAGCACGACCAATTTCTCGGGATATAGTCGCGCAGGAGCGTCCGGCAGCAAGATATCGTTGATGGATGTCGGCACTGGCCGAGATTATTTCCGCGTGTACGGCGCACGCCTCGTCGCGGGGCGCTTGTTCGACGCCGCGCATGCCGACGACCGCGGCCTGTTGACGCTTGCCGAACGCAAGCGGGCAGGGCCAAATGTGGTGATCAACCGGACCGCGGTGACCGCGCTGGGCTTTGCGTCGCCGGCCGCAGCACTGGGGCAGGCGATCAACGACGGCGAACGGGACTCGATCATTATCGGCATAGTCGACGATCTGCGCTTCAGGAGCCCGCGCGATGCCGTCACGCCGGTCGCCTACACCTACAACACCGTCGACATCCTCTCGCCGTTCGCGGCGGTGCGCTATGCCGGCCGCGATGCGAAGACGATGATGGCGGCACTCGAGGCGGCGTGGAAGCGCGTCGTTCCCGGCGTTCCATTCGAAGCGCGCTCGGTCGAGGACAATCTGTACCAGCGCTATTACAAGGCGGATGCGCAACGCTCGCGGCTGTTCACGATCGGTGCGGTGCTGGCGATCCTGATCGGCTGCATCGGGCTCTACGGGCTGGCGGCGTTCGACACCGCGCGGCGGGTGAAGGAGATCGGCATCCGCAAGACGCTCGGCGCCTCGACCGCCGAGGTGTTGCGGCTTCTGATCGGGCAGTTCCTGCGCCCCGTGATCCTCGCCAACCTCGTCGCGTGGCCACTCGCCTATGTCGCGATGCAGCGTTGGCTCGGTGGGTTCGACGACCGGATCGCGCTGTCGCCGTTGTTCTTCGTCGGCGCCTCGCTCGCCGCGGCGCTGATCGCGAGCGCAACCGTCTTCGGGCAGGCCTGGCGCGTCGCTCGCTCCGAGCCCGCGCGCGCGTTACGCCACGAATAGGGGCCGGTCGATGTCCTCAGCCTTCCCGACGTTGTACCGTTCGCTCGCCCGGCATCGGCTACACGCCGTCCTCAACATGGGCGGGCGGGCGCTCGGCATCGCGTGTTGCCCCACGACCAGCCTCAGACGGCGCGCGCACGCTCCTCTACGATCCGCTCCAGCATCGACAATGGCATCGCACCGGCTTCCAGCACGTCGTGGAAATGCTTCAGATCGAAGCGATCGCCAGCGATCGCCTTGGCCTTCTCGCGCGCGCGCAGCCACGCCGCATGACCGATCTTGTAGCTGCATGCCTGCCCGGGCGAGACGCAATAGCGCTCGACCTCGCGCTGCGAGCGTCCGGGAGCGAAGCCGACCGTATCGACTAGGTATTTCGTCGCCTGGTCATGCGTCCACCGCTTGGTATGAATGCCGGTATCCACGACCAAGCGTGCTGCGCGGAACAGGAATGATTGCAGATAGCCGGCGCGTTCCACCGGCGAGGCATAGCCGCCGAGTTCGTCGGCGAGTTGTTCTGCATAGAGCGCCCAGCCTTCCAGATAGGCGTTGAAGAAGGCGATCTTGCGCAGCGGATGCGTGGGCGCGCGCTGGGCGGTCGATATCTGGAGATGATGCCCCGGAACGCCTTCGTGATAGGTGAGGCTCGGCAGCGTGTATTTCGGCCAGTCGTGCACGTTCTTGAGGTTGATCCAGTAGATCGCGGCACGCGAGCCATCTAGCGGCGCGCGGAAGTAATAGCCGTTGGGGGCCCCGTCCTGAATTTCGGGCGCGACGCGGCGGATCTCGAGTGCCGCGTTGGGCGGGTTCGTGAATGCCTTAGGAAGCCGTGCCTGCATCGCCTGGACGCCTGCGTTGAGACTGGCGAGCAGCTCGGCACGACCGGCGTCCGTGTTCGCGAACAATTGCGCGGGCAGGCGGTTGAGCTGGTCGAGGCGGGCACCGACGCTGCCCTGCGTGAGGCCCTGCCCACGCAGGATCGGATCGAGCTGCGCGGTGAGGTCTGCGACCTGTTGCAGGCCCATCCGATGGACTTCGTCGGGCGACAAGCTGGTGGTGGTCGCCTGTGCCAGCGCGGCGGCGTAGATCGCATCGCCGTTGAGGATCGCCCAAATGCCGGCGGCACTGCGCGCCGAGGGCCGCAGCGAGCGCAGCAAAGCGATCTGGCGATCGAGCGCCGGATAGACCTGGGTCGCGACGATCCGGGTAGCGCGTGCCTGCCAATCCCCGGCTATCTTCGCGGGGCCGGTGCGGCTGGTCAGCGCCTGGACGAGCTGGTTGTCGGCCGGGCTGGGTGACCTCAGGTTCGCCATTTGGCCTAGCGCGAGATCGAGGGAGAAGTCGGGCGCCAGCCGGCCCTTGGCGGCTTCGCGACGCTGAACCTCGGTTTCGTTATCCAGCTGCCGGCCCATCATCGCCAATCGATCAAGATAGGCTTCGGCATCATCCGCGGTCTTCACCGGGTGGGTCGAGGCCAGGAAGTCGGGCATGGAGAAATAGACGCCGTCCTGCTGCGTGATCGGATAGGGCCCCTGCGGCGTGGAGAGGCCGAACTTCTCCGGGCCGACCATGTTCGACTGGATGCTGTAGAGGACCACTTCGCGATCGATGCGCGCCTGCGGCGACAGCGAGGCGGGATCGACGGCGGTGACGAGCGCCTGTGCCTTGCGGTTGCGCGCCAGATCCTTCGCGATGGCGGCGTAGCTGTTGTCGCCCAGCATGTGGCGTAGATCGGCATCCTTGCCGGTATCGAGCCCAAGTGAGGTGGCGAATTCGGGCGATTGGCGGACGGTTTCGTGCAGTACCTGATCGAAGGCCGCGTTCAACCGGGCGTCGCCCGGCGATGGTGTCGCTGCTGTTCTCACTGACGTCTGCGCAAACGCGGATCGTGCGGGTAGCGTGCTCAACGCGGCGGCAGCGGCACTGGACATGATAAAAGCGCGACGATCCATGCCGATTTCCCTGACTGTGAAGCTGATGGCGCCACGCTAGGCGACACTAGGGCAGCCGCGCAACCCTACTGCATTGGACCGCCCGAGCAGTACAGCCTCACGCATCGTGCAGTCAGGCCAATGCGCAGCCAACCCCGCTCTGTGACGCCCGTAAATCTTCCTGGACTTCGCCCGCTAAAGGGGAAGCATTTGCGGCTTTCGAGATTGATACGAGGCATGGATGGGGTCTGATATAGCGCAGTAGCCGATCAAACTTCCTCTCCGAGTGTTCCAACTTCTTGACGATTAATGTGCCCCGCGTGACAAGGGCAATAGTGTCCTTAAACGGTCAATCAGCCGGCCTACGACGTGCGTATAATGATGAGAGGATCGACCTGTGACGCCACGGCTATTAGCGTTGGCATGCGCTGCGACTGCACTGATGGGGGCCAGGCCCCCTGAGGTTCGACCCGCAATCACGGGGATCTCGCATCTGGCTGTCTACTCGCGCGACATGGCGAAATCGGAGCATTTCTACACGCACGTACTCGGTGCACGGAAAGGTATGGACCCTGAGAACGCAGCCGGCGTCCGCTTCTATTTCAGTTCTCGTCAGTTCGTCGAGGTGCTGCCCGCGCCTACCGGACACGGCGCCAGCATGCTCGCCCATGCGGCTTATCTCACGACGGACGCAGCGCGCCTGCGCTCATGGCTCGTAGCGCAGGGCATGACGGAGCTTGGTCCGGTCCGGGGCATGGCTGGCGGCGATCGTTGGTTCGTTACGCACGATCCGGAAGGTAACGAGGTCCAGTTCGTTCAATCCGCCAGTCCGGATGCCACCGCGGTACCTGGAGCGATAAGTAGTCGCGTCATTCATGTCGGCTATGCGGTCCATGATCGCGCCAAACAGGACAGCTTCTACCGCCGCCTGCTCGGCTTTCGACCCTATTGGTTTGGTGCGTTCGAGCCGACAAAGGTCGACTGGGTATCCCAGCAGGCGCCGGATGGGCGTGATTGGATGGAATACATGATGGTCGGGCCGGGATCAGACGTGCCGATCGCCAAGGTGAATGCCAACCAGCTTGGCGTCCTCAACCATCTTTCGCTTGGCGTGCCGAACATGCAGGCAGCGGTCACGACATTGTATCGGGAAAGCCGCTTGAGCCCGCGTCACGATGGACCCCAGATGGGGCTGGACGGCAAGTGGCAGGCCAACTTCTACGATCCGGACGGGACCCGGGTCGAGTTGATGGAGTTTCAGCCAGTCACCAAGCCGTGCTGCTCCCCCTTCACCGCCGAAAGCCCCACGGACTGAAGCCAATGTGATCCTCCGGCGCGTATCGCGTCACCGCGCCGCCGAAACCCGCCAAACGACGTTGCCGGTATCATCGGCAACCAGAACCGCGCCTGTTCGGTCGACGGTAACGCCGACGGGACGACCGCGAACCTTGCCATCGGGCGACACGAAACCGGACAGAAAGTCCTCGGCCTTGCCGCTTGGGCGCGCGTTGCTGAACGGTACGAACGCAACCTTGTAGCCATTCAGTTCGTCGCGATCCCAACTGCCATGCTCGCCGATCAGGGCACCGCCACGGTAGCGGGGCGGAAGCGACGACCCGGAATAGAATGTGAGTCCAAGCGCCGCGACATGGCTGCTCAGCGCGTAGTCCGGCACGATTGCGCGCGCGACCAGATCGGGTCGCTGTGGCATAACGCGTGGATCCACATGACGGCCGTAATAGCTATAGGGCCAACCATAGAAGCCGCCATCGCGTACCGAGGTGAGATAGTCCGGGACAAGGTTCGGCCCCAGTTCATCGCGTTCGTTCGCGACGACCCAAAGCGTGTTGGTCCCTGGGTAAAAGTTGGGGCTGTTCGGATTGCGCAGTCCCGTGGCGAACACGCGGGAGCGGCCCGATGACCGATCGATTTCCCACACTGCAGCACGATTCCTCTCGGCCTCCATGCCGTTCTCGGTAATGTTGCTGTTCGATCCAACCGTCGCATAGAGCAGTTTGCCATCCGGGCTCAGCGTCAGGCTTTTCGTCCAGTGATGGTCGATTGGCCCCCCGGGCAATTCGGTCAACCGCACGGGGGCGGCCGTGATCCGAGTCTGACCCAGCGTATAGGGATATCGCAGGACCGCGTCGGTGGCTGCGACGTACAGATAATTGTCTGCAAAGACGACGCCGAAAGGCGAGAAGAGATGGTCGACCAGAACTGTACGTAGTTCGGGTACGCCGTCACCATTGGTGTCCCGTACCAACGTGATCTGATTGGTCCCGCCCTTCGGTTTCGCACCGTTCTGGCCGGTCGCGCGCTTCTGGACCCATGACACGATAGGATTCTTCGGGCGCGTGATCGGATCGAGGTTCGGGCCCTGGGACTCGACGATGAGTACGTCGCCGTTCGGCAATGCCAGGACGTTTCGCGGATGGTTCAGATCGCGTGCCAGCGCCTGTACGCGAAGGCCAGCCGCAGCGGTGGGTGCTTGGCCGGCACTCCATCCCACAACCTCTGCGACGTGGATGGGCGGAACCAGATATTGCTTTGGCGCAGGCAAGACGGGATTGGACCCGATCTGCGAATTGCGATCGAACTCTGCGCCGCCATCGTTGCAGCCGGCAAGCGCGATCACCGATGCCACCGCGACACCCGCGAGAAGGTTCCGGGCGCGCGCCGTTGCGACGATCACGACCGCACCCCGACGCGATGCTTGTAGACGAGCGACCCGCCCAGCCACGCACTGACCCCGAGCAACACCACCGAGATCGCCGATAAGGTGAGGCCTGTCGGTACCACGCTCGTCCAACCATCGCGGCTGTGAACGAATGCGTTGAAAAGCTCGATCACGAACACCCCGAGGTTGATGATCATATGCGGCGTCGCCGGACGTGCCGCGCGCACTCGGCGGTCACCCGCATAGTCGATCATCCCGGTCACGGCAGCTAGTCCACCCATCACCAACCCGGCGGTGATCAGCCAGATAGAAAAGTCGCTCCACATGATGTTTGCCGACCCTAAATAAGCAAGATCGGTTAGCAGTGCGCCTATGAAGCAAACGATCGGGAACGGTACCAGCATGGGATGGAGGGGGTGGCCAAAAAGCTTGGCCGTGGACCTTGGGTTTCCCCCGTCGGTGCGATGCTCTTCAGATCGAATGCTCATACTGTCTAAGCGTGAAAGCGGGCAGTCAGTTCCCGGCTATAAAGCATCCGAGCAAGTATCGTTCGTATTTAAATGTAGATCAGTACGTTTCTCCCCAAATCAACCGCCGTTCTTCGGACATACCAACGACGATAGTACACGAGGCTAAGTAACATGAAATTTCTGACATGTTTTCGTGGCGCGCGCTTCGCGTGGTCGGCAATTGCCGTGCTGGCGTCCATCGATGCGTCAGCGCAGTCGGTGCCGACGATCGATACCGAGGATGCGACGTTAGGGTCGGTCAAAATATCCGGGGGCGGCGACCTTCATCCTCAACTAGTGTTCGACGTCCGCAATGGCGACTTCGCGCGAGGCAATTACGATGACGATCGTGCGGACCTAGACCGGCTGCCTGTCCATGCGCAACTCGGGGTCGCGATCGATCTGTCGCACGTCTCGGATGGCGCGGCGACCAGCTGGCTGGTGTTGCGCTCCTCCAATGGTTTTCATGCGCCGTCGACGGGAGAAATGTCGACGCCGCGGATATGGTACGAGAGCAACAACCTCGCGGCTCTGGTGTTCACGTCGGTGAAGGGGCTGAGAGCCGCGGGGGTCTATACGATCAAGACGAGTCCCAACGGCGTGTCGGCCACGACGCACGAGGCGAGTCTGTCGCTTGCCTATGACGGCGATGACGTAGTTGGCAAATTGTCACCGACCTTGGCCGTCACGATGCGACCGAAGGGAGACAACGGAGTCTTCACGCTGGCGGCGATCGAACCGGGTTTCGACCTTTCCGAGCGCGAAGACGGGCCGAAATTGAGCATACCGGTCGCGATCGGGCGAGGACGGGGCGGCTTTTATGGTTCGGGAAGTGGTAGCCGTAGCTACCTCAGCGCCGGCGCAGCCCTTGAGCAGCCATTTCTGCTGGGCGCCATGCAGTGGAGTACGCGCCTTGAGGCGCTGGCAGTCGTACGTGACGATCGCCTTGCCGCGCTGAGCGGTCCGCGCGGGGAAACCGGTACAGTCGTGCCGCTGATCACGTGGTCAGTTTCGACGGCATATTAGTCCACTATAGCTATCGGGAACCAATACGCCGCCGATAAACGATGCCGCCGGCCGCGGCTGCTGAAACCGACGCCCGAACGACATTCTAAGGCAAAGGCGACAGCAGCGACTGCACGGGATAGTGCCTAAATCAGCCATTCGAAGGCACGCTTCAATCGTGCCGCACCATCGATGTCGAATGGGCGCCCGTGAGCGAAGATCACCCGGTCAGGCTCGAGCGCCACGATCGCCTGCACAGCTTTTTTGGCGTCCGCTCCACCTAGTCGTACCGGTAGGCGCAGGTACCGTGCGGTCGTGCCGTGCGTCGCAGCGGAGGCCTGCATCACCATTCGCGTGATGGGCGGAAGCTTTTCAGGATCTAGGTTTTCGATGAGGTCGACGAGAACGAGCGTCTTGGTTGGCCGGTGGAAGAACCAGACCTCGTTGAAACCTGCACCGCCCGGTACGATGCCCTGATCGAGCGCGCCCGACCATTCGGCGGGGGCTGTCTCACCCAGTTCGGCATCGAACCGGACGGACGATGCACGGACCGGCGCCCGGTCCCGTAGCCCCGGCGCGGCCCAATTGGTCGCTTCGGGGTAGGCGCGTTGCCAGTCGGCAAGGAAAGTCCAGTGGGCCACGTTGGGTGCGACGAGATGCCGCACCCGACCCAGCGCCTCGACGGCCTTGGCCAGCTCGGTCGAAAAGGGGGTGGGCGAGTGTAACAGCAGATCACCGTTCTCGAGCCTAAGGATCGTCATCCGTACAGGTAACGCGAAACCCATCGCATCGATCGGTCCGCTGTCGACGATCCACACACCGTCGGCAACTGCTTTGGGGACATCCAGTGGCGGGTAGGTCGCGCGGCGCCGGCCCTCTGTATCTTCCGAGCGTCGGCTACCGACTGCCAGTGCCCAAAGGCCTATGGCGGCGACGCCAGCGAGGCCAGCCGCGCCGATCAGCCGATGGCGTCTGCCCCTCTGTGAGGATGCTTGGTCCGCGAAGAAGCGTCGCATATCGGCCAACAGGAGTTCGGGCTGCTCGAGTGCAGCGAAATGGCCGCCGGCCTTCATCTCGCTCCAGTGGACGATGTTGTAGGTCTTGCGGGCGTGTGATCGTGGCGGCGGCGGGAAGACGGGGTCTGGGAAGGCTGCGACGCCGGTCGGCACCTTGATGCGGCTGCCGGCCGGAAATTGGCCCGACCCCTCCAATACGCGACCGCGATACATCCAGGTCGATGTGATGAAGGACCCCTCGACAAGGTAAAGCATGATGTTGGTGAGGAGCGTGTCCTCGTCGAAGGCTTGCCAAAGATCGGGCCGGCCCTGTTCGTCGCGCGGCACGTCCGCCCATGCACCGAACTTTTCCAGGATCCAGGCGGCAACGCCGACGGGGCTGTCCGCCATGGCGACCCCGAGCGTCTGCGGACGCGTGCCCTGCTCTTGCGAGTAGCCGGTCTCCTCCTTGGCCAGCGTCGCGCGTCGTGCTGCCCAGGCGAGTTCGTCGGGCGTCTTCGGCGATACGTCTGCAGCCTGGATGAGAACCATGTTGAGGTGCAGCGCGTCGATCGCTTCAGGATGATCGTGCGCCATCCAGCTTCCGATTGCTGCGCCCCAGTCACCGCCTTGCACCAGATAGCGAGCATCACCGAACAGTTCGGTCATCAGGCCATGCATGATCTCGCCCGTTCGACGCGGTCCGATCGGCGCGGCAGGACGCCCGGAGAAGGCGTAGCCCGGGAGCGAGGGCACGACGACGTCATGGCCGTCGGCCACTAACGGGGCGATCAGCGCTTCGAATTCAATGAACGACCCCGGCCAGCCGTGCAGCAGGAGCAGCGGTGCGCGTGAACCATCGCCCCGCGCGTGAACGAAATGAAGCTTCTGGCCGAGTACTTCGCTGGTGAAGTGGGGTAAAGCATTCAACCGACGTTCCTGCGTACGCCAGTCGAACCGAGTACGCCAATAATCCACGAGCCGCTTGAGATCTGCGAGGCCGACGCCCGACTGCCAGCTTCCGGCGTCCGGCAGCGCCCCCCAGTCGAACGATGCGACTTTGGCGTTGATGCCGGCGAGCCGCTCGTCCGGTACTGCAATCGTGAAGGGCTTTGCCATGTCGTGTCCTCGCGCTCCGAGGCGACGTGCCCCTTCTCGATCGACAACGCGCTCGCGTACCTCGCGTTCAATCATTCGGTAGCCAAGGGTAAAGTCGAGAGACGGCGGAGGTTGCGTCAACGTCTGCACGGCAAATCGCCAACGGAACTCGATCGCTTCGCATCAAGCCATAACAAGCTCGATGTTCGGATGATCGCTGAAGATCTCCACGACGATCTCGAAATAGGTTTGCCCGGTGCCACGGTCGAGCGCGTCCAGCTGGCGACCAATCGCAGCCACGTCGAAGCCGGCCGGTCGCCGCAACTTTCTGGCGAGGAACGCCCGGGTCGTCTCGACACCGAGCGCCGTCCTGCTGGCCGCAACGTCCTGCCAGACGATACGAACCCTCTCCCGCCCCTCGATCGCGCCGTAGCCGCCATAGAGCAGGTCGTTCAGCGCATCGAGGCTTTCGCCCAATTGCCAATCTTCCTTGGCCATAAACACCCGGTTTATCTCGGCGTAGAAGGTTGGGATATCGCCGATATTCCGGCCAATGATGGTCAACGTCTTCATAAAATCACTCCCGGACCATGCCGTCGATGGGTAGCAACGAGCTTCGCCAGTTCTGCGCCTCCCGCTTCAGTTGCCGTCGAAGGCCCAGCGCAACGTTTTCGCCATCTGTCGCGTACCGGACCGAACGACGGGTCTCATGAATACCGGCGACGCATGCAGGCCATGCAACCGACGTGCCCAGCTCGGGAGAAGGTCCACCGCCGCCTGGGCGATGGTTCTTTGAAGCGGTATTGCCAGCGGATTGCCCGGCGTCTGATCCAGCACCAACCGCGCGACCTCGCGCGTGCGACCGTCTGCAATCAACGCCGGCTGCATATCACGAAGCGCCTGATTCGTGCTCGCACGGTTCCGCGGTAGGGCGTCGGCACCCAGTGCCGATCCTATGCTCGCGAACTCGGCGTAGTAGAGATCCTCCTGCGCGAGCGTCAGTCGACGATCTCCGTAGTGTTGCCAGGCAGCCAGGAAGGACCACGCCTCGGATACATGGACCCACGCCAATAAACTGGGGTCGTCGGCACGGTAGGGCGTACCGTCGGGAAGCGTGCCACCGATGTGCGAATGGACTGCGCGGACTCGCGCTATTGCCGTCTCTGCCTCCGCGCGCTCGCCATAGGTGGTGGCAGCAATGAATCGGGCAGTGCGCCGCAGCCTGCCGAGCATATCGGTTCGGAAGTTCGAATGGTCCCAAACCCCGGCTAGAACGGCTGGATGCAGCATCTGCAGCAGCAACGCGGACACGCCGCCAACCATCATGCTGACAACGTCGCCATGCACACGCCAGATCATGGAATCGGGCGGAAACAGTGCAGTATCGCTCCGCTTCACCGGCTCCTCGCCACGAGCCTGGTCATTGAACAGAGTCCGCACCTGCCGAACGATGCCGGTCTTGGTCTGGTCGCGGATCGATAGCGGGCTGTCGTTCATGCCGTCACGAACGCCCGAGCCCGTATTTAGCAACGGCGGATCGGTCGGCGACATGCTGGGACCTGTCATAGATGCCGTCCTATATTGACGGCCCCTGCCATCTGAGACCATCGCGTTGCCCATGACAAAGAGCAAGGGACGCACCGGCGCGCATGCACGCGCCAATATCCAGCCTGCACCGACAGCGACCGAGCTCGATGCAGCCAAGCGAGAGGTCGCGCAGATCGAGGGGCGGCTGGTCCGCCTCGCTGCCGGGCATCCGTCGGTCAAGATCTGGAAGGCCCGTCTTCGTGTCGCTCAAGCCGTGATCGCCCGCGCCCCGCGCGACGGTTAGGCGCTGCGACTACGGTGTCTGACGGAGTCCGCTTAGGTGGACGGACGCTGTAGCGACGCGGGCGCTATCAACCCCTTGAACTCGCTCACGGAGCCAGCGAAGATCGGTCATCAGCACCGGGAGCGTCCTCTATGCGTCGTCGAACTTTCATTGCCGCCTTGCCGGGGGCCGCATTGCTGCCGGGCATCGGTATGGCACAAGGCGGTCAGGCCGGACCCGGCGTTCCCGGCAAGCAGGGGGCACCGGGACCGGGGCAGGGCGGTGCGCCTCGGCCGAAGACCGCGACGCTCCCCCCGCGCTGGGTTGCCGGGGAGGACCGCTTCCTTCGTCCCGACGTAGCCGCGGGCGATCGCCCGGTCGGGGCGAGTTTCGCCTCGCGTACCGCCGCCTACGGCCTAAACGGCGCTGCGGGGACTGCGCATCCGCTGGCGTCGCAGGCGGGGATCGACATCCTGCGACGAGGCGGATCGGCGGTCGATGCCGCGATCGCGATCAACGCGTGTCTCGGTTTCCTGGAGCCGACGTCGAGTGGCATCGGTGGCGACGCCTATGCGATGATCTGGGATCCGAAGCAGCGCAAGGTCGTCGGGCTCGCCGGGTCGGGCGCGTCGCCAAGGGGCCTGAGCCTGGAAACAGTGCGGTCGCGGGCCCGCGGCGGGGCGCTGCCGCCGCTGGGTGCGGTGTCCGTATCCGTGCCGGGTGCAGTGGATGCCTGGTGGACGATGCACCAACGCTATGGCCGGCTGCCCTGGGCGCGGCTGTTCGAGCCGGCGATCACGCATGCCGAGGCAGGCGCGCCGGTGCCGGACATCATCGCCTATTACATCCGCCGCAGCATGGCGGCATTCCGCCGGCCGGGTAACGGCATCGAGGAAACGGCGAACGCCCTCAGGACCTATGGCCTCGCCGACGGCAAGGGCCCGGCGGTCGGGCAGGTGTTTCGCAATCCCGATCTCGCCCGCACCTATCGTGCGATCGCGGCGGGCGGACGCGACGCATTCTATACCGGCGAGATTGCGCGTGTCATCGATCGCTACTTCAAGCGGATCGGCGGCTGGCTGCGCCTTGAGGATCTGGCCGCGCACCGCTCGGAATGGATCGAGCCACACCGGACGGGCTATCGCGGCGTGGACGTGCACGCGCTGGGTGCTAACACGCAGGGCATCGCGACGCTGCAGATCCTGAACATCCTAGAGACCTTCGATCTCGGCGACGCGGGCTTCCAGTCACCGCTGTCGATCCATCTGCAGGCGGAAGCCAAGCGGCTCGCCTATGAAGACCGCGCGCGCTTCTACGCCGATCCGCATTTCAGCAAGGTGCCGGTCGAGTGGCTGGTATCCAAGGAATACGCCCGCCAGCGCGCGAAGCTGATCCGCCGTGACCGGATCCTCGATCCCGTCCATCCCGGGCAGGCGCCCAGCCACGGCGACACCACCTATTTCAGCTGCGCCGACAAGGATGGCATGATGGTGTCGATGATCCAGTCGAATTTCCGCGGCATGGGGTCGGGACTGGTCGCCGATGGTCTCGGCTTCATGTTCCAGGATCGCGGGCAGCTGTTCAGCCTGAGGGACGGCCATCCCAATATCTACGCGCCCGGCAAGCGGCCGTTCCAGACGATCATCCCCGGTTTCGCGACGCGCGGCGGCGATCCCTGGATGAGCTTCGGCGTGATGGGCGGCGACATGCAACCGCAGGGGCAGACGCAGATCATCGTCAACCGCGTCGACTATGGCCTCGAGATCCAGTCGGCGGGCGATGCGCCGCGCTGGCACCATGAAGGCTCGTCGCAATCGATGGGGGAGGACAGCGCCGGGCTCGACCCACGCGGATTGCTGCGGCTGGAATCGGGCGTGCCCGTCGCCACGAAGCAGCGCTTGGCCGACATCGGCTGGACGATCGGTGAGCCCGATGGCGGCTTCGGTCGCTACGAATGCGTCGAGCACCGCATGGACGGCGCGACGCGGGTCTATGCCGCGGCCAGCGAGATGCGCGCCGATGGCTGCGCGCTGGCTTATTGAGGGAATGACGATGCGCTACCTGATCCTTGCCGCTCTGGCTGCCGCGACGACGCCCGCGGATGCCGAGACCTACGAACTGAAGGCGACGCCGCAGACGGTCGCCTGGGGGCATTACGATGCGACCGACAAGCCGGTGCTGACGATCCGGTCGGGCGACACGGTGGTGATCCATACGTTGCTGACCAACAGTCCGGCGGGCCTGGAAAAGGCCGGCGTCGCGCCCGCGCAGATCGAACCAGCCCTGCGTGCGATCTATAACGGCGTCCCGGCCAGCGCCCGCGGCCCCGGCGGCCATATCCTGACAGGACCGATCGCGATCACAGGCGCGGAACCCGGCGATATGCTGGAAGTGCGCATCCGTAAAGTCGATCTGGCGATACCCTATGCCTATAATGCATTCCGGTACGGGGCGGGGTTCCTGACCGACGATTTTCCCTATGCGCGGATGAAGATCGTGCCCTTGGATGCCAAGCGCATGGTCGGCCTGTTTGCGCCCGGCGTCGAAGTGCCGCTGGCGCCGTTCTTCGGCAGCATGGGAGTCGCGCCGCCCCCGGCGTTCGGCCGCTACGACAGCGCGCCGCCGACGATCAACGGCGGCAACATGGACGACAAGGCGCTCGTCGCGGGAACGACCTTGTTCCTCCCCGTCTATGCCCCCGGCGCACTGTTCCAGGTCGGCGACGGCCATGCCGCGCAGGGTAATGGCGAGGTCGATATCACGGCGCTGGAAACTTCGTTGACCGGGACGTTCGAGTTCGTGCTCCACAAGAAGGCGGCGATTACCTATCCGCGTGCCGAGACGCCCAAGGCCTATATCGCGATGGGCTTCGACGACGATCTCAGCCATGCGACCCGCAAGGCGCTGCGCAACATGATCGATTTCCTCGTCGCGGAAAAAGGCATGACGCGCGACGATGCCTATATGCTGATCAGCGTGGCGGGCGATGTCGAGATCACCGAGCTCGTCGACCGCAACAAGGGTGTCCACGTCGTCCTGCCCAAGGCGGTGTTCACGAAGCCCTAGCGGCCACGGCGGACTCCGCCTGAGAAGTTTACGGTAACGCCGCGGCGACGTCGGCGGCAAAGTGCGCGATGTCGAATCGCGCGGTGCCAGGATCCTCGCCGCGCCTGACAATCACGAGCTGTCGGGACGGGATGACCATGACATACTGTCCCCGGTTGCCTTGCGCGGCGTAGCTGCCCTCGGGCAAGCCCTGCTTGGGGCCGAACAGCCACATCGTCGCGCCATAGCCCGGTCCGCTCAACGGCTGCGGTCCGCTCGGCGTCGTCATGGTGCGCATCCAGCCTGCCGGCAGCATACGCTTGCCCTGCCAGACGCCGTCCTGCGACCAGAACAATCCCAGTCTCGCAAGGTCGCGCGCGGTCGACCAGACCTGGCTGGAGAGGATGTAATTACCGTGCCAGTCGGTCTCGGCGACGGTATGCGCCATGCCGAGCGGGCCGAACAGGCTGCCCGGCAACGCCCGGTACCGCGCCTCTCCGATCGCGTTTCGGGTGGCATAGACAGCGAGCAGGATGTCGGTGTTGGCGTAGCGGAAGCGCGTGCCAGGCAGGGCCTCCAAAGGCCATGACACCGCCTGTTCGTCCACCGTGGTCCCGCCGAAATAGATCGCATCGGTGCGATTGCCGGCGGTATCGCTGTGCAGGCCGGATCCCATGCGCAGGAGATTGTCGAGCGTGATGGCATGACGCGGATCGCCGGTCTTCCATTGTGGTACGGCGGCGGGGGCTTTCAACGCGCCTGCAGTGTTCAGGCCGATGAGCGTGCCGGCGATCGACTTGCCGACCGACCAGGTCCGGTTGGACACGAACGGCCCGAAACCGCGGTCATATTGCTCAGCAAGAACTTTGCCGTCCTTCACGACGATTACGCCGACGGTCTTGGTGTCAACGCCGTAGGTAGCCCCGAATGCCTTGCCGACCGCGCCAGCCAGCGTGGGCGATGGGCGCGGTGCGATGCCAGCGTCACCTTGCGGCCAGCGACGAGGATCAGCTGCCGCAATCGAAAGTGCCGCCGTCGCCTTGCGGCCAGTCGGTGCCGTGCCGCCGATCGGCAGGGTCACGCAGCCATGCCCGCTAGTCCACTCCGCGCGTCTGGGAGGTAGCTTTGAATCGAACCCTACGGAGACGGATTGGCGGGTGCGGTCGACGTTCGCCGTGAGCGTCGGCACGATCTTCTCATAGTCCGGGTAGATGCCGGCCAACTCATCGGCATCGATCTGCTCCGGCGTACGGCCTGCATTGAAGATGCCTGAGCAATAGAGTGCCGCCTTGTAACCGGCCGCGATGGCGCGCTGGTATGTTCCTGCCGAGGGTTGTGCCACGATCTGCGCACTAGTTGGAACTGACGCGAGGAGGGCGAGACCGGCCACTTTGAGTATCTGCATGACCGCATTCTTCCATCACGCAATCAGATCGGCAATCCGTTTCTCTGCCATGCGTGTACGGGGAGCGGCACGGTCGGGCGCATCCAGCGGAGACCGACACGGCAGCGATGACTTGCCGTGCAGGCCCCCCAGCAAGCGCCTAGTCTCGCATGAATTCCGCAAAAACATCGCGCCAATCCGCATGCCAGCGGGACAGGGCGGGGCGGTTTTCGATCACGTCCCCCGCCGCCCACGCTATGCGCTTCGCATCCTGTTCGGACGTTGTCTCGTTGTCCGGGCACAGGATGTAGAAGTCGCCCGCTGCCACGCGGTCCATCATCAGCGCCACGACCTGTTCAGGTGTCCACGCGCCGGGCGGTTTCTCGGCCAGTCGACCAGCCGTCATCCCGGTCCAGGTGAAGCCCGGCACAAGCAGATGGGCACTGACCCGACTTCCGGTCCGTTCGCGCAAACTGTGAGCAAGGCCTTCAGTTAGCGCTTTCACCCCGGCCTTGCTGACGTTGTAGGCGGTGTTGCCGGGCGGCTGCGTGATGCCCTGTTTGGAGCCGGTGTTGATGACGAGGGCAGGGGCCTCGCCTTCGACCATGCCCGGGACGAAGGCCTGGACGCCGTGGATCACGCCCATCAGGTTGACGCCGAGCACCTCGTCCCACTTTGATGGGTCGGCAAACACGTCACCGCCCCCGCCGATGCCGGCGTTGTTCATCAGCACCGAGACGGGACCGTGACGGTCGACCACCTCCTTTGCCAGCGCAGCCATCGCGGCACGATCCGCGACGTCGGCGGACAGCGCAATTGCGCCGTCCATCGACGCCGCGGCCTGCTCCAGCGCCTCGCCGGAACGGTCGACCAGAACCACCCGCATGCCCGCGTCCGCAAAGGCACGAACAGCGGCCCGTCCAATGCCGCCGGCCGCTCCCGTGACGACCGCAAGCTTGCCCGGTGCGATCGCCGCGAAAGACGGAACGCTCACGCGTCGATGCTCGCCATCGAGGCGTCTGGGTAGCGGGTCCCCTGCGCTGCGCCGGGTGGGAGAATGTCATCGATACGGGCGAGATCGGCATCGCTCAACTCCACGTCGAGCGCGCCTAGATTGTCCTCGAGATACTTGCGCCGCTTGGTACCCGGGATCGGCACGATATCCTCACCCTGGTGCAATACCCATGCAAGCGCCAGTTGGGCCGGCGTGGAGCCCTTGTCCGCCGCCATAGTGCTGATCGCTGCGACGAGGTCGAGGTTCTTCTGGAACGCCGCGCCCTGAAAGCGCGGGTGGTTGCGGCGCGTGTCGCCTGCGTCGAGATCGTCGGGTGTCTTGAACTGGCCTGTAAGAAAGCCGCGGCCAAGCGGGCTGTACGGCACGAAGCCGATCCCCAGTTCGCGCACCGTCGGCAAAATCTGGTCCTCGACGTCACGGCTCCACAGCGAGTATTCGGTCTGCAACGCGGTAATCGGGTGCACGGCATGCGCTCGGCGGATCGTCGCGGGGGCAGCCTCGGACAGGCCGAGATACTTGACCTTACCCGCGCGAACGAGGTCGGCCATTGCACCGACGGTCTCCTCGATCGGCACGTCGGGGTCGACGCGATGCTGATAGTAGAGATCGATGACATCGAGTCCGGTCCGCTTCAGGCTTGCGTCGCAAGCCGACCGCACATAGTCGGGGCGGCCGTTGATCCCCTTGAAGCTGCCATCCGACCCGCGGACGTTGCCGAACTTGCTCGCGACCACGATCCACTCGCGGCGCTCGCGTACCACGCGACCGACCAGTTCTTCGTTGGCGCCAACGCCGTACATGTCGGCGGTGTCCAGGAACGTCACGCCGAGATCCAGTGCGCGATTGATCGTCGCGATGGACTCCGTCTCGTCGCGGCTCCCGTAGAAGTCGGACATGCCCATGCAGCCGAGACCCAGCGCGGAGACTTCGAGGCCTTGCTGGCCCAGTTTGCGGGTTTCCATCAGATCAGTCCTTGTTGGCGGGCAATATGATTGTCGGGCGAAGGGTTACGGTCTGCGGAATTGCGAAGGTTCGTCCCAAACGTCGGCGGCCGTGAGCAGGACTGGGGGCTCCCCGCCCAGCCGGCTGACGAACTCGCGTCGCGCGATACGGTGTATATCGGACTCGAATTCCCCATACGTCTCAATCGCGGTATCGCTGTCGATGCCGTCGAGGTCCGGGTCGATGAACTCCGCCAACGCCTCGCTCGTGATCAGGAACTCGACCATGCCAAGGTCCGTGTGGCCGAGGAACAGGACGCCGTGCCGTTCGGCGAGCCATTCATACTCGCCCGGCTCGAAGCGAACGCTCGCAGACGCCATGGCTCAGCCCTCGTCGTTTGCGCTAGGCAGCCGCTCGGCCAGCGCGGCGATACCGTCGCCAGCGAGGGTTGCATGGGCCGCACCGTCGATTTGCAAAGGGTGCTCCGGCGTAAGCACGGCAGCGTCGCGATGCTCGGGATCGAGCGTCATCCACGTACGCACAGCGCCCTCCAGGCTTGTTACCTCGGCGAGGTTCTCGTTCCCACGCGGCACATTCTCCAACGCAGCACTCATCCGCCAGTCGATATCCGGCGTCTTCGCATCGTCGCCCCAAGTCGCTTCCGTCATGCTCAAATTCCAAATTGACCGGGAGTGCCGGCTTCCTGAGGGCTAAAGCGCTCACCTTCGAAGGCTGGTTCCAGGTAATTCGCATATCAGTCGGACGGTTCACGTCGGCGGTAGGTCCAAGCCACGACGTAGTCCAGCATGAGCTATTGGAAGCCGACGGCTGCGGGTGTCGCCTGCTGGCAGGCGCAGGGGAACCAGGGGAACAACTGGGCGGCTATTGCTGTGCCTCGTCGGACGCAACCGTACCCATCGTCATCGCCAGCAACGACATGCCGCGGTGTTCGTGATCCAGCTTCAGAAGCCTGACCCAGTGCGCGATATGCTTCCCGGCTGCCTCACCTGCCTTTCGCAGATGCTGCGGGGTCGAGAGATCCGTGTCGTTTTCGATTACCGCAGCGATCGACAGCGCGAAGAAGTCGATGATGTCATCTGCAATCAGTGCTCGATCCGGGGAGTTCGCGGCGAGATACTGCATTACGATGGGCGCGATAACCTGGAACAGGTCGATCTTGGCTTGGTCGTCCACCTTCATCGTGTTTGCGGTCATGCTCGTCTCCTCCGTTCCTCACCTGTACCGTTCGAGACTGGGGGGCGAAAGGCGCAGGCCATCGGTCCCACTAAGATCGAAGGCGCGATGATCCGCCCACAAGAGAATAGCTTTGCCGCAAAGTCTTAGCGATTGGCCGGGCGCCTCGAACCGGGAACGGTTCGGCGATCATCGTTTCCGCAACCGCGATCGGCGCCGTTGTCGAGCGGGTAGAAATCGCCGAACCAGTGGAGTGTCGCTACACGGGCGTCAGTAAATTGCCGCTCAGTTGGAGTTGCTCGATGTCACGACGCGGAGGAGCACCGAACAGGCGCGCATATTCGCGGTTGAACTGTGACGGGCTTTCATAACCCACGGCAAAACCTGCGCCGCTTGCCGTCGTGTTCCCTGACAGCATCAGGCGTCGTGCCTCCTGTAGCCGCAATTGTTTTTGATACGCTAACGGCGTCATTTTCGTCACTGCCTTGAAGTGTTCGTGGAGTGACGACGGGCTCATACCCGCGGCGGTGGCGATGTCCCCGATGCGGAGCGGCCGATCGAACCCGGTGCGGATCGTCGCGATAGCGCGGCTGACCTGATTGAGGTGGCTGTCGGCGACTGCCATGTAGCGAAGTGCAGCCCCGTGGGGACCCACGAGCAAACGGTACAGGATCTCCCGTTCGATCAGCGGCGCTAGCGCAGCGATGCTGTCCGGTCGATCCAGCAGACCCATCAGTCGGCACGCCGCGTCGACCAGATCGTCGTCGCTGCGATATACCGCGAGCGCCGGCAGATCGGCTTTCGGCGCCCGGCCGCCTTCCGCCAGGATGAGGTCCGCCAGCACGGACTGGTCGATGTCGATCTTGCAGCAGAGGTACGGCGTGTCACGATCCGCCTGGACGACGTGTCCGACGAGCGGCAGGTCGACCGAGACCAGCAAATAATGGGCGGCATCGTAGAGCAGGCTCTCTCCGCCGAGCGAGACTCGCTTGGCCCCTTGGGCAATTATGCAAAGCGACGCGTCATACACGGCTGGCAGGGGCACGGTCGGCTCATCGGCCCGGAACAGCGACAGTCGATGGATTGGCGTGCTGACCATGCCGGTTCTCGGGACATGGCGCGCAACCAGCGTGGCGAGGTCTGCGATCGTACTCATCATGGGACTGTGTCCGCTGCCAGCCATTCTCACAAGCGGAGGTGAGGTCGTTTCGGAGGATCGTGCAAGGATTGCGGAAGATCGGTCTCACGCTGGTCGGCAGTCCGGTTCCATCTGTGCGCAGCCTGCGAGGCGACACGAAAGGAACCATCATGAACGACGTCATCGACAAGACAGTGCTGATCACCGGCGCCTCAAGCGGTATCGGCGAGGCCACCGTGCGCGAACTGGCGGGCAGGGGCGCGCGCCTCTTCATCGGAGCGCGCAGGACCGATCGGCTCGAAGCGCTGGCGGCCGAACTCGGCGCCAACGTCGCGTGGCAGGTGCTGGACGTGACCGACGCGGCAAGCTTCGCCGCGTTCGCCGATGCGGCTGAAGCGCGGTTCGGGCGCGTTGACGTACTGATCAACAATGCCGGCGTGATGCCGCTGTCGCCGCTCGCTGCGCTGAAGCAGGACGAGTGGACGCGGATGATCGACGTCAACGTTCACGGCGTGCTGAACGGGATCGCTGCCGTGCTGCCGCGATTCATCGCGCAGAAGGCGGGCCACGTCGTCAACGTCGCATCGATCGCCGCGCATTTCGTGATGCCGAGCGCCGCGGTCTACTGCGCCACCAAATACGCGGTCTGGGCGATCACGGAAGGATTGCGCCAGGAGCATGATGACATCCGCACGACGATCATTTCGCCCGGCGTCGTGGCAACCGAGCTGGGCAACGACATCACCGATCCGGATATTGCCACTGCGCTGACCACATGGCGGCAAAAGTCGCTGACCCCCGACGCAATCGCACGCGCGATCCGCTACGCTTTGGAGCAGCCCGAGGGGGTGGACATCAACGAGGTCATCGTCCGCCCGACCGCAGCCGGCATGTAGGCGACGGTGCCAAACTCCGTCCGGGCGGACTTTCTGTCCCCCGGACTGGTCAGGTGGACGACCGTCTCGTCAATGGGTCAGCCAGAACCATTGGCGACAGTCCGGGTTGGAGAATGCGGATCGTCGCCCGGCATGATCGGCCCCAAAAATCAAATTATCCGTGCCTTATTTCGCAGGTCGGGGCGAAAGCCAGCCGCCATCCGCTAGCCAGTCTTGCAGGCGATCCGGCCAGTGCAGAATCGAGATCCGGTTCGACTCGTCGAGATTAAACGCATGGCCACTGTCGGCATACATGTGAAGTTCCGCCGACACGCCACTCTTGCGCAACTGTTCGTAGAGCGTGACCGTCGGTGCCGCGCAGCAAGGATCGCGGCTGCCGGCGACCAGGAACGCTGGGGGCGCGTTGTCGATGGCGGTCGCTGGGATGCCTCGCGGTCCGGGGAAGACCAACACTTGGAAATCGGGGCGAGCGGACTGACGGTCGATCGGATCGGCAGGTCGACGCTCAGCAGGCTCGGGATTGTCCGCGATCAGTGACACGAGTTCGCCGCCTGCCGAAAAGCCCATCGCACCGACGCGCGACGGATCGATGCCATAGTCTGCGGCATGCGCCCGGACCCAGCGCATCGCGCGCCGCGCGTCGTCCGCAGCATCGCCTTCGACCGAATATTTCGAGCCTGGCTCGTTCGCGAGGCGATATTTGAGCACGAACGCTGTCACCCCCATGCGGTTCAGCGCGGTCGCGACCTTCGTGCCCTCGTTCGTCCATACGAGTAATTTGTGCCCACCGCCGGGCATGATCACGATCGCGGCTCCGTTGCGGTTCGCTACGTCGGCGGGAAAGGCGAGCAGCGACGGATCGTGGATGTTGCGGACCCAATAGTCGCGGCCGATCTCCGCCTCGCCGCGGCGTGCCGCCGAACCCGGCGCGCCGTTGGGCCAGAGCTTGATCGCGGTGTAGCGGGGCGGCTGCTCCGGCGCCGGATCCTGTCCAGCCAATGACGTGGTTGCGAAGGTAGCGGAGGCCAGCAGCGCAATGGCGGTAAAAAGGGTGCGCATCACTTCACCTCCGCAGTCACCGCCATCGCCATCGCCGCGAAGCGGATCGGGCTCAACTGGTTCTGGTCGACGATGACGCTCAACCCCTGCGTCTCGAGCGTTTCGGCAGGGCTCACCGTCAGCGATTGCGCGTATGTCGCGCTGGAATATGCACAGAGGCTTACCGAAGCGAGGGCGGTGGCGATGCTCTTGCGGGACACACGTCTCTCCTGTCGAATATCGTGGCCGGTGGCGCGCTTAGTTGCGCGGCTCTCCGGTGGAACTGTCATAAAACTCGTGAGAGGGAGTTTACTGCGCCGGTTTCAGCCAGCCGTGCATCGCCATCCAGCGCGTGAATTCATCGAACCAGCCCGTGCTCGTGGTGGTCTTCGGGTACATGCCGAAGCCGTGACCGCCCTGTTCGAACAGGTGGAACTCGACCGGGCGCTTGGCCGCACGCCAGCTGTCGATCAGCCCATAGCCGCCATTGCCGAAGAAGGGATCGTCCGCCGCGAGCGCAACGAACATCGGCGGCGCGTCGGCCGGCACCGTCATCGCGGCGAGCGGACCGTAGATGTTCCCGATGAAGGCCGGCTTCGCATCCTGTCCGGCGACGGTCGTCGCCATCGTCAGCATCGCACCTGCGGAAAATCCGACCATGCCGATGCGGCTGGGATCGACATGCCATTCGCCCGCACGCTTGCGGACCGTGGCGAACGCTGCCCTCGCATCCGCGATCTGCGGCGCAAGGCCTGCCATCATCGCAGCGGCGTTCGGACGTGGCGGGCGCATACCCTGTGGCACCGGTCGCGCGAATGTTGCAAGATCCTGTGGTGTCGGGTTCAGGCGATACTTCAGGACGAAGGCGGCGACGCCTCTGGCGGCAAGTGCACGCGCCACGTCCCAGCCTTCGTTCTGCATCGACAGCGTCTGGAATCCACCGCCCGGTGCGACGATCACCGCCGTTCCAGTGGCCTTGGCGGGATCCGGCAGGAAGGGGGTTAGGGTCGCGACGGTGACGTTGCGGGCGAACACGCTGCCATATTGGCTGTGCCACGCCTCCGGTGCGGTCGCCCCCGGGAGTTTACCGGTACCAAGCGCGATGGCGTCGGGTTGCGCCGGAGTGGCGATAGACGCCATCTCGTCGTTCTGTGCCAGTGCCGGCGTGGTCGAGGCAATCATCAGGCTGGACAGGCACAGAAGCGGGTGTCCCACCCATCGACGAACGGCGTTTATGCGGAACCCGAATCCCATAGTCGCTCTCCCATTTTATCGTTCTTTTCGTGACGATATCGATAGCGCTACCACAGTACAATAGGTTCTGAACAGGTTTCCCCGGTAACCCGTCTACCCTGAATACTGACGAGAGTTAGAGTGCTCGGGATGACATGATCGCCGCCATGGGAGCCGTCCCGATGGTAGGACTTGGAAGGCATCAAAGGTCCACTGAACATCTCCCCCCAAGGTCATCGCGCGTTGCGAACGATCTCCTGGTCGACTCCCAATATTCAGCAGTGTTGATCATTGCGATGACGCAAAGCGGCGGCTAGCGCTGGTTTGTAATCCATAGAAAGGCCCTGTGATGCTCACCAAGCGCGCGTTTGTAGGAATGCTGATGGCGGGCGCCGCTCTGCCGCTGATCGACCCACAGATCGCCATGGCGGCAACCGGGACCGCCGATGACGACGCGCGGCTCCTGCGCTTTCTCGACGCCGCGTTCGATGCGAGTGTCGCGCTCAGTCCCGAGACACAGACTAGCCTCGGCCTGAAGACCAACTACGACAGGCTCGACGATAATACCGACGCTGCCGCACGGCGCGCACAAGCTTTGCAGGATGCGCAACTCGCCGACCTGCGACGCGGCTTCTCGGTCGATCGGCTTGGACCCGATGCTCGGCTGAGCTATCGATTGTTCGAAGCGCAGGTCGCCACGGATCGCCGCCAGTTCGCGTTCCGTGACTATGCCTTCCCGGTATCGACGAACGGCAGCCCGGCGGGCAATATCCCGGTTTTCCTCATCAACCAGCACCGCATCGCCACGGTAGCCGACGCTCACGCCTATGTGGCGCGGTTGCGTGATTCCCTGCGCGTCATGCGCGAGGTCGCCGCAACCATGCGCAAACAGGCGGCCAAGGGTATCGTGCCGCCAAAGATGGTTTTCACGCCTGCCCGTGGCGATGCCCGCCAAGTTATCACCGGAGCGCCGTTCGATAGTGGCGCGGACAGCAGCCTGCTCGCCGATTTCAAGGCGAAGGTCGGCAAGCTTGGCGTATCCGAGAGCATCAAGGCGGCGCTGATCGCGGATGCGGTAGCGGCATTGAAAGGGCCGTTCCGCCAAGGCTTCGACATACTCTTTGCCGCGCTCGACGAGATCGAGCCACTCGCCAAGGGCAATGACGGCGCGTGGAGCCTGCCGGGCGGCGACGCCTATTATCAAGCGCGGCTCGCCTATTACACGACCACCGACATGACAGCGGAGCAGATCCACCAGCTGGGGCTGGATCAGGTACGATCGATCCACGCCGAGATGACGGCGGTCATGAAACGGGCGGGCTTCACCGGATCGTTGCAGGATCTCTTCGTGGCGCTGCGGTCCGATCCGAAGTTCAAATACCCCAACACCGATGCTGGCCGTCAACTCTATCTCACCGACGCCCGCGCGGCCATCGCGCAGACCATGGCCGCCGCGCCCCGCTTCTTTCGCCGACTGCCAAAGGCGCCGCTGGAGGTACGCGCGGTCGAGACGTGGCGACAGGAAACTGCCGCGGTGGCGTTCTACGATCAGCCCGCCCCGGATGGCTCGCGGCCCGGCATCTTCTACGGCAATCTAGCGGACATGACGCAGGTGCAGAAGACTCAGGTCGAGGGGATCGCCCATCACGAAGGCGCGCCGGGGCATCACTTCCAGATTGCTCGCGCACAGGAGCTGACGGGCGTGCCGAAGTTCCGCCGCTTCGGCTATTACGGTGCGTATACCGAAGGCTGGGGCCTGTACTCGGAACGGCTCGCCAAGGAGATGGGCGCCTATCGCGACCCTTATTCGGAACTGGGGATGCTGGCGTTGCAAGTGTGGCGCGCGTGTCGTCTGGTGCTCGACACGGGCATGCATGCCAAGCGTTGGAGCCGCGATCAGGCGGTCGCCTATTTCACCCAGAATGCACCACTCTCGGCACGCGACGTGGTCAAGGAAGTAGATCGCTACATCAACAACCCTGGCCAGGCGACGAGCTACATGGTGGGCCAGCAGCGTATATCGGCGCTCCGGCATAAGGCGGAGACCGCATTGGGCGCGCGCTTCGACATTCGCGATTTTCACGAGGTGGTGCTGGCGCATGGCGCGCTGCCGCTCGAGGTGCTGGCGGAACAGGTCGATGCCTGGATCGGGGTGGCCTGAGACCTACGCCAAGGCTACCACGCGGCGAGGGGCGGATCGACGAACCTCGCCGCTTGATTAGCGATACAAAGGTCAGAGTTTGATGAGGCCAGACCGGCACGTGAGTTCTGGGACAAGCGCCTGAACGCCTGTATTTGAACACGCATTGACTACGATCAATGGAGCACGCGTAGTGGGTTATCCCGCAAAATCGAGCTATCGCTGCTCGCCTGCATGCTGATACTAAGCGGTCAAACGAGACGGCGACGGAAAGCTCCACGGCATTGACGGTCAATCGGCGACATATCGCCATCATCGCGCCGCCAACGGCCGGGCATATCAATCCGCTGGTGGCATTGGGAACATCGCTCGTCGAAGCAGGGCGTAGAGTCACGATAGTCCATCTGGCCGACGTCGCCTCGCTAGTGCCCAACGGTGGTGTCGGTTTTGCGGCGCTCGACCACCCGGCGGACTGCAAAGGCTTGTTGGCAGCATATTACCGGAAGCTGGCGCAGCCATCGGGCCCTGTCGGACTGACCAGGATGATCCGCGGCACGGCGTCCATGACGGAACTGCTATTGGAGGCTCTTCCAGCGGCACTGTCGAAGCTCGGGGTGGATGCGGTACTCGCCGACTCGGTCGAGCCTGCGGGTGCGCTGGTGGCACGACATCTCCGGCTGCCGTTCGTAACTGCCGTCACCGGCTTACCCTTGCTCCGAGAGCCAATGGTGCCGCCACCGTTTCTCGGGTGGGAATATCGTCCAACTGCGGCAGGCCTTCGTCGCAACAATGGCGGGTACGCCGTCAGCGACCTACTGATGCGGCCGATCGCGAAAGTCGTGTCGTCCTATGCGCGCCGGTGGAAGCTTGACCCCGACCCTAGGCATCAATGGTCGGACCGACTGCACGTCGCACAATGCCCGGCAGGCCTCGATTTTCCCCGTACGGCATTGCCACCGAGCTTCCGATACGGCGCGCCGTGGCGGCTGGACGAACCTTACGTCGATCTTCCGGAAGACGATGGCCGACCCCTGATATTCTGTTCGCTGGGATCGTTGCAGGGGGCACGCCGATCGTTGTTCGCCGCGATGACGGCTGCCTGTGCCGCGGTCGGCGCTCGTGCGGTGGTCGCGCATGGTGGCGGGCTGAGCGAGGCCGAAGTCACCTCGCTACCCGGGAGACCCCTGGTGCGGGCATTCTGGTCTCAGACCCGTATCCTGCCCAAATGTTCGGCGGCGATTTTGCACGGCGGGTTCAATACCGTGCTGGACGCACTGGCCGCCGGCGTTCCGATCGTTGCGGTACCGCTGGCATTCGAACAACCCGCCACGGCCGCGCGGCTGAAGCGGATCGGGGCGGCGCGTATCGTATCGCCCGGCGAAGCAGACAAGGGCGGTCTCGAAGCGGCGTTGCGGCTCGTGCTGTCGGATCCATCGTACCGCCACGCGGCAAATTTGCTCGCCGCTGAAATGGCGGGGGCCGGGGGCGCTGCCGAGGCTGCCGCGCTGGTCGATTCGGCCCTCTTCGACGATGTCGACGCTATGCCGGCAAGGCTGAGTCCATTAGATGGGGAGCCCGCCTGCGCCGCGTAATGTGGCGGCTCGCAATGATGGCAGGTGGTGCGAGAAACAGCCCCATGATGACGTCGACCCCGTAGTGACCGCCGAAGACCGGCGTCGCGACGATCGTAAGTATCGCCCATACCCGGCCCGGAACCGCAAGCCGCGGCATCGCGCCGAACGCCCAGATGAAGATGGCGGCGAGCGTCGCATGGAAACTGGGAAAGCTGACGATTCCCATGAGCATCGTGAGATCGAGCACGCGTAGCGACCCATCGCGAAGCCCAGATATCAGCCCCTGTTCAAGCCAGGCTATGGATGGCCAGAGATGTGCGTACCTGGACGGATCGAATAGATTGCCCATCGCCGGAGTAAGGCCCGAAATCAGTATCGTGACGAAACCGGACAGGATCGCGGCACAGACCATCGTCCTCAGGGTGTCGAATTTCCCCATGCCGCTCAGCGCTACGATGACGACGATCATCTGCAAGGTTAGGCTGTGATACGCCAGTCCAAGCAGCCAAATCACAGGAGGGGATTTGTCGAGCAACGCCAACACGACCGGCCAGTTGAAACCGATCGCGCGATCGGCGGCGGCTAGGCGGGCATCCCACAACTGCCCTGCGTTTGCTGCCAGGGCATACGCCAGAACGACGCCTAGCACCGTGAACAGCGTCATTTGGAGAAACGCTCGCGCGCCGGCGACGAGACGCGGCCGCGCGGTGTACTTGCCGATCGCCAGCCCGAGGGCGAGTGCCATCACCGCTGCCATCGCGGGAGCCGCTCGGATCGGATCCACAGTGAAGCTGTGATGATATTGGGCGACGAGGAAGCTCATCAACATGGCCCCGATTAACACCCAGGAGGGAGTCTCTCGGTGGTCGGCGCGGAACAACAGGGCAGTCATACCGGTCGAACGCAGCGTGCCACCTTGCGGTGCCCGGACAGGTCGATTTCGACCACATTACATGAACATCGCACGATCCGGAGGCGACGTGGTCCGGAGCGCAGAATGGCATCGCCATCACCGGCTGAGGATTTTTTGTCACGGAGCGCCCTCGCATAGCCGGCAGGTAGCGGTTATGTGTGCATCATGCTGAATTCGCTGCACCCGTTCATCGTCATTTCGTGCGATCGAGCAAAGTGACCTGGTTCGAAAAACTCGCGATCGTCGTCTTCATGGTGTTGTTCATGGAGTGCTTCGCGTGGGCGGCGCATCGTTACGTCATGCACGGCTGGGGCTGGGGCTGGCACAAGTCGCATCACGAAGATCACGAGGGCTGGTTCGAAAAGAACGACCTGTATGCGGTCGTCTTCGCGGTCGTGCCGATCGTGTTGTTCGTCGTCGGGCTCTGGTGGGAGCCGTTGTGGTGGGCAGCGCTCGGCATCACGGTGTACGGTGGCATCTATGCCTTCGTGCACGACATGCTCGTGCACCAGCGCGGCGGCTTCCGCTGGGTGCCCAAGCAAGGGTATTTCAAGCGCCTGTTGCAAGCGCACCGCCTGCACCACGCGGTAGAGGGCAAGGACGGTACCGTCAGCCACGGCTTCCTGTTCGCGCGGAAACCTGCGGTGCTGAAGGCACAGCTGCGCGCGAACGCCGATCCGCAGCGACGCGCGGTACGTGCTGACCAAACCGGAAACCTCGTCTCGGCAGACGCGAAGAAGTGAGCGTGACGGTTCGCCAATCGGAGGCCCTGCGGCATCAGACCCGTGTCGGCGTGTCGCTGTCCGCCGCGATCGTCGTAGCGTGGCTGGCGATCCACATAACCGGCATCTTTTTCTGGCGATGGAGCCCGGATGTAATTCCCTTGGCCATCGTGATGGTCATCGTCCAGACTTGGCTGAGTACCGGATTGTTCATCGTCGCGCATGACTCGATGCACGGTGCGCTGGCGCCCGATCGACCACGCCTGAACCGGGCGATCGGCGCGACCTGTCTGTCGCTCTATGCCTGCCTGTCTTACGCATCACTGTTGCCGCAACATCATCTGCATCACAAGGAAACCGGACGAGCGGGGGACCCCGATTTTCACGGTGGCGATCCAAGTCTCAGCGGCTGGTTCCTGCAGTTCTTCAAGACCTATTATTCGCACGGGCAGATCATCCGGATAACCGTGGTCGCGCTGATCTATACGCTGCTGCTCGGGGCACCGCTCGGCAACATCGTCATCTTCTGGGCATTGCCGGCCCTGGGTGCCGTGGCGCAGTTGTTCGTGTTTGGGACGTGGTTGCCGCACCGGGAGCGCGCGACTCCTTTCGCGGACGCTCACCGCGCACATAGCATCGACGTGGGCCCGGTATTGTCGCTGCTGACCTGCTTCCACTTCGGCGGCTATCATCACGAGCATCATCTTTCGCCGGGAACGCCGTGGTGGGGGCTTCCGTCGCGGCGCCGCGCTCTTGCCGGGCGAGCCGCCGATCACAGAGTCGTCGAGGATCACGCATGACGCTCGCCATCATTCTCTCCGCCGTCGCAATGACCGTCATCGTCGGCGTTCGCTATCTCCTTGTGTCGGGCGCGTTCGCCTGGATCACGGTACGCAAGCATCCGGGATTGTACCTCGGGCTGGACCCGCAGGTCCGTCGCGAAATCATCTGGAGCCTCGCGTCCGCAGCGCTTTACGGGATCCCGGCGGGCGTCGTCGCCTGGGGATGGCAGCATCATGGCTGGACGCAGGTATATTCCGACATCCACGCCTATCCGCTCTGGTACCTGCCCGTATCGGTTTTCCTATATCTGCTGCTGCACGATGCCTGGTTCTACTGGACGCACCGCTGGATGCATCGTCCGAAACCGTTCAAGCTGGCGCACGCGCTGCATCATGCCAGCCGCCCTCCGACGGCATGGGCCGCAATGGCGTTTCACCCGATCGAGGCGCTGACCGGCGCGGTGGTCATCCCGCTGCTGGTGTTCTTCGTTCCGATCCATATCGCCGGTCTTGGCATCGTGCTGACGATCATGACGGTGATGGGAGTCACGAACCACATGGGATGGGAGATCTTCCCGCGTTTCATGTGGTCTGGCCCGCTGGGCGGGTGGCTGATCACGGCCAGCCACCACCAGCGGCACCACGAACTCTACGGCTGCAACTACGGCTTGTATTTCCGCCATTGGGACCGGTTGTGCCACACCGACCGCGGCGTCGGCGATTTCACGAAAGAGCATGCGCGCGCGGCACGTCGCGTTGAAGTGGCGAACTCCTAGCCGGATCGATGGACGGGCGTCGAAGCGCCCGCTCGCTCGTCAGTTGATCGGCACACCCCCGGTGACCGCGATCACTGCACCGGTCATGTAGCTTCCCTCCGACGACGCGAGAAGGACATACGCCGGAGCAAGCTCGGCCGGCTGTCCCGCGCGACCGAGCGGGGTATCCTGGCCGAGTTTTTCCAGTTCCTCCGGCGACTTCGCGATGGGCTGGATGGGCGTCCAGATCGGGCCGGGCGCCACGGCGTTGACGCGAATACCCTTCGCAACGAGCAGATTAGACAGCCCGACCGTCAGGCTGGAGATCGCGCCCTTGGTCGCGGCGTAGACGATCATGCTCTTGGTCGCGACCTTGGCCTGCTCGCTGGTGGTGTTCACGATCGCCGACCCTGGCTTCATATGCGGCGCCGCGGCCTTCGCCAGACGGATCATCGCGAACACGTTGGCCGCGAAGGCGCCCTGCATCTCATCGTCGTCGATGCTGTCGAGATCCTCGTTCATCGTCTGCGCTGCGGCGTTGTTGACCAATATATCGATCCCGCCAAGGTCGCTGACGGTCCGCTCCACCAGCGCGACGCAGTGATCGCGGTAGCGAATGTCGCCCGGCAGCAATACGCATCGCTGTCCTGCCTTTTCCACCCAGGCGCGTGTATCTTCGGCGTCTTCGTGCTCGACGGCGAGATACGAGATCGCGACGTCCGCGCCTTCACGTGCATAGGCGATGGCCACCGCCTTGCCGATGCCGGAATCACCGCCGGTGATGAGCGCGACCTTCCCCTTCAGCAGCCCCTTGCCGACATAGCTTTCCTCGCCGTGGTCGGGCTTGGTCTTCATGTTGGAGACAAGCCCGGGGCGCGGCTGCTGCGGTTCACCAGGGAAGCTCGTCGGGTGGCTGGTGCGCGGATCATCGGTCATGGAAAGCGTCCTGCTGTTCGGGTCGCTGAAGGAACGGTCCTCCGATCGTTAAGTGCCGCCTACGTCGAAGTCCGTTGATGATGACCGATCGATCGTCGAGGCCGGTGTACTCAGCGGATATCGGCGCGGCGGGTGGGGGCGTGAAAATCCGCGGGCTTGTCGGCGATCCAGCGCAAGAAGCGACTGATATCCGGGCGTGCTTTCAAGACATCGAGGTCCGCGAACTCCGTCGCCAGATCCTGGTTCGAGACGCTGGCATGAATGATACGGTGACAGATCGGATGAACCGGCATGACCTCCGTACCACCCCGGCTTTTCGGAATGCGGTGATGCCATTCCACCTTTCGCCCCAAGGGCCGCTCGCACAGCCCGCATCGCCCGGCATCTTCGGCAGCGATCGTCCGCGCCTCCGCCTCCAACAATCCTGCCATCCGCTTCACACGTCCGCCCATGGTTCGAATATGGTGAATCGTGGAGGAATGACTAGCAGGTACAGTGGCTTATCAGACGAACCGTGACATGTTTCGCCGGAGGGCTATCCACCAGAAGTAGGTAAAGCCCCGGGCCTTATGGCGCAGCCGAAACCAGTAAAACCGTTTGATGCCGGCATGCGTCTTCACAGGCCGCGTCCAATCGAAGCGAACGGCAAGGATATCCTCGACGACGGCACGAAGCGCGCGTCGGTCGGAGACGAAATACTTGGCGTACAGCGCGCCGTCGCCAAAGCTGTACCCTGCGAGCAACCGTGTCTCGTCTTCAATATCACGGCGACCATGGTGATGATCGACGACCATCAGCGGGTCATAGAGCACCGCAACGCCGAGGCCTGCGGCACGAAACAGGAAATCCGTATCCTCCGCGGAGACGAATGGCCCGCCCGCCCCGAACCGTTCGTCGAAGGATCCCGTCAACCGCGGGACATCCGCGGTGAACGCCAGATTTGCCCCCATGATGAACCCGCCCGGAAACCCGTGCGACGGCGCGACCATGGGATGGTCTTCTAGCTTGATCGTGACGGGGAGATCGGCCGGGTTGCCGAGCAGGATGCGACCGCCGATGATCGCCGGCCCGTTGGCCCTTTCGAACGCGGCGCAGACGGCCGCGAAATAGTCTTGATGCAGGACGCAGTCGTCGTCCGTCATCGCGATCATTCGCCCGGTGCACCGCGCAAGCCCAGTATTTCGCGCGCGGGCGAGCCCAGGATGCGGTTCGTGGACGAGGTGGACCGGGAAAGTCTGTCGCGAGCGCCATTCCGTTAGTCGGTGCGGCGTGTCGTCGACCGAGCCATTGTCGACCAGGACGACCTCCACGGTCGTGTTTCCGGCATACGCTGCCGCGCTCTCCACGGACTCTAGCGTAGCCGCCAGCGAGCCGGCGCGATTGCGCGTGCAGACGAGCAGGCTGACGTCGATGGCGGCAGTCACCGCGCGCCGACGAGCTGCTTGGCAAGAACCATGGCGTGTTCGATCGTCGAGGCCCTCGTCACGATTGCGTCCGGGGCAGGCCAGGCGGCGAGATATGCGGCGATCTTGCCGTAGTCGTTGTCGAGAACGACGTGCGGAATTCCCAGGAGGTCGGCGAGGATGTGACCGTGCAGCCGGTCCGTCACGACAACCCGCCCCTGCGCGAGCAATCGCAGTCCGCGGTCGACACGTGCGACGGCTTGGGCTTCGCGTGCTTTGGCATCGACTCCGACCGGTAGATCGGCATCGTCCCACAGCCAGTCGACGACGGTCGCAGTATCGGCCGATGGTACCGCATAGCCTTGCCGCTCGTCATCGGTGCGCATCAGCATCAGCACGTCGCATTGGGCCGCGTCGCGCGATTGCTCGCCGAGCGCATACGCCGAGTCCGGGGCGAGGTGTGACGGGCAGATCAGATGCTTGCGGGCGAAGTCCAGGCTGCGGGTATCGCGGACGTACAGGACGAAATCCGGATGGTCTCCGACCAGCGCGGCGAACCGATCCACTTCGGAAGGCACGCGAAAATGGATCGACTGCGGTAGCTGCACGACCGGTCGGTCGCGGACCCTTGCCAAGATATCCTCGCGAAACCGCTGGTGATGCGGCCAGATGTCGCCAAGGTTGCCGCCGCCATGCAGGAACAGCACGCCGTCGGGGCAGACACTACGAAAGGCATCGAGATCGAAATCGTGCCAGGTCGAAACGTAGCACGGATCGCGGTCTGTTATCTCCCGCAGCATCGCCAGTTCGCCGAGCCAGATCGCGCTGTCGCCGACGTTCGCATGGTCCGGAAAGTCGACCAGCGCATAGCGAGAACCAAGCTCGACATGCGTCCGGTATAATGCGGAGAGCAGCGCGTGCTGCTCTCCCAGATGGTCGCTGTTCGTCATGCGACCCGCCCTTGTTCGTGACCGACCACGTCACGGTAGAGGTCCTCGCATCGATCGAGCCACCGATCACGGGTAAAGGCCGTCTCGACCCGATCGCGTTGCGCGGCGCGGGGTCGTTGGATAGCCGCCGTGATCGCGTCGGCAAGCGCGGAAACATCTCCGGGTGGTGCGAAACACCCTGTCTCGCCGATGACCTCGCGTAACGCGCCGCGGTCGAATGCCGCCACGGGCAGACCGCATGCCATCGCCTCGACCGCGACCAGGCCGAATGGTTCGTCCCAGCACGGCGTGAACACGAACACCGAAGCGCGACCCATCTCCGCCGCAAGCGCCGATGCATTTAGATGTCCGCCATAACGAATGCGGCCGTCCAGCAGCGGCGCGACGTCGGCTTCCCAATAGTCGCGATCGTCGATTGGACCGAACAGCGTGAGCGGGACGCCGCCCATCCGAGCCGCCTGCGCTGCGCGATGTGGCGCCTTGTCCGGCGTCATCCTGCCGCACCAAACCGCGCTGCCATCGCCTCGCGCGACGAACGGCCACGCGTCGAGGTCGATACCGTTATGCAATACCGAGGCTTCACACGGCGGGCCGTCCGGCCACCAGGCGGCAAGTTGGTGTGCCGAGGTCGCGGTCAGGCGGTGGGTCGGCGCGACGCTGGCGTGCACGAACCAGCGCAGCGCGTCGTAGGGCGGGACGTGCAGCGACGTGACGGTCGGGACCGCCGCGGTCCGCGCCGGCTCGAGCGGGAAGCGGTGCAGGCTGTTATTGTGCACCACGTCGAAACCACCGGCGGCGATCCGGTCGCAGGCAGCGGCATAGCCGTCGTCGAGATGCGCGATCAGCGGCACGAAACCACGGTGCTCGGCCCCCGGAAAGGTGCGTTCGTAATGCTCGGGGATCACGGCATCGATCGTAAATCGCGGATCGCTGTCCCCTGAGGCGAACAGCACGACGTCGTGGCCGCGCGCCTGGAGACCCGCCACCAGATGCCAGCATTGCGATTCCATCCCGCCAGCAAAGGGTTGGGCGATAGGCTGGCGGACATGGCAGAGGACCGCGATCCTCATTCGGCCGCCGCGGCTCTCTCGCTTGCCGCCAATCGGTCTTCGAGCAGGCGAATAACGGTCGCGGTATTGGCATAGGGCTGATGGCTCTGCTGCCCGGTCAGCGCGAGATCGGCGGCGTCGGGGCGGCGCAGGATGCGGATCGGCCGACCTGGGGTCGGATCAATCAGGCCCATCAGGCGGAATGCCTGAAGCCAATGGCCCATCGTCCGGTAGCCCCATTTGGTCTCGAACAGCTCGGCGTTACGCACGACGCTGTCGAGATGGTGCACCGGGGGCATGTGGTGCGGATGATATTGGTGATAGGCCAGACCGCCCTTGATCCACGCGATCTGCACGCCGGCCTCGTCGAGCGCCTTGCCGAAATCGGTATCCTCGCCGCCATAACCGACATAACGCTCGTCGAAGCCGCCCAGACTTAGGAACGTCGTCCGCCGCATCGCGAAATTGAGCGACCAGAAACAGCGATAGTCGGTGCAGATCTCGATGCCCTGCGGCGGGGGACCGCGGCGGTCCGAATGCTTTACCGCGATCTCGGCGAACCGGTCATACTGCCAATCGCCGTCGGTCGCGCCGCCCGGCAGGTACAGGACCTCGCCCATCAGCAGCCCGTCGAACGTGTCGAGGAACCCTGCGTAATCCGCCAGCAGCGTGGGCGTCGGGATACAGTCCATATCGAGGAAGACGATGACGTCGCCGGTCGCCGCGCGGGCCGCGACGTTACGTGCGGAGGCGAGGGGAAGGGCGTCGGCGACGACCTGCATCTGGCGGATCGGGAACGGCGCCTCTGGCAGGTCGTACAGGTCGTCCTGCATCACCGCGACGATCAGCTCGGTCGGCGGCAGCGTCTGGCGCACCAGCCCACGGACGACGTTGACGAGATGGTCTGGACGCCCCTTGCCCAGGGTAACGACGGAAACTTCGGTCATGATGATGGCTCTGCTTGGAATTGGGGACGCGCGGCGGTGGTGGCCGGTCGATCAGAACGCTTGGAGGGGGTAAAAACGTTCCTCGACGATCCGCTCGGTCCGCTCGGTCATCGCTTCCACCCCACCGAACTGGAAGCCGAGCTGCGACGTGTACGCGGCACAGGCGGCGATCCGACGTGCGCGTGTCTCTGGCGTTAGGTGTTCGATCACCGCGGGCATGGCGGCAACGCGGTCTTCGCGATCGGCATAAGGCCAGTCTTCCCATAGCAACACGGTGTAATCGGCAGAGGACCGCCGGATCGCCTCCAGAACGACGTGATGGTCGACATGGTTGCCAAGGCACAGTGGCCCGAGGACGAGATCAGGCCGTTCCGTCGCGAGAAGCTCGGCTAGTGAAGCCGCGACATCGACGACGATCCGGTCGTCGGGCAGCCGTGCCGCGAACAGCATCTTTGCCAAGGTGTAACCACGGTGCGGCGCCTCCAGGAACGGCAGATGGATCGCGCGCGCACCAAGCGCTTCGCACGCCACGTGATCCTCGGCACGGCGCAGCGCCATATAGTCGACGTCCGCGCCAAGCCCCTTGTCGAGCTGGCACGCGAGCGCGAACCCGGTCGGCTGTGCGACGTTGCCGGTAAAGCACGTCGCGACGGTGACATCCCAGCCCTCGTCGACGCGCGACGCCAGCAGCCCGCCGGCGGAGAAGGCGGCATCGTCCAGATGCGGCGATATCGCTAGCAGCTTCATCGATCGCTCACAGGAGATGCGGCTCGCTGCGGAAACGGCAGGGCGTGATCGGCAGGTCGGTGTCGAAGGCGGCTTGCGGCTGGTTACGCAGGTCGCGGTAGATGCCGACGATCTGCTGCCCGACCGCGTCCCAGCTATACACTCGGCGGCATTCTTCCAGCGCGGCAGTCGCCAAGCGCGTGCGGAGGTTCGTATCGGTAATGACGCGGGTCAGCGAGGCTGCCAGCGCCGGCACGTCGCCGGGATCGGTCAGCAGCCCATTCTCGTAGTCGCGGACGCAGTCGACGACGCCGACAGCTTGGCACGAGACGACCGCGAGGCCGCATGCCATCGCCTCGAGGATGGTGTTCGAGAACCCCTCGGCATAGGTCGGCGACACGAACACGTCGTGTTCGCGGTAGAGTTCGGGGACCGCGTCATAATCCGCATAGCCGCTGAACGTCACGCGCGCAGTAAGCCCGAGTTCGGTCGCGAGCGTTTGCGCGGGGTCGACGTCAGGGCCGATGCCGGAGATGGTCGCGTGCCAGTCGCCGCGCACGTCCGGCAGCGCCTGGAGGAAGTCGAGCACGCCTTTGCGGCGGTCGACGCGGCCGTGATAAAGCAGGCGGACCGGACCTTCGGGCGCAACACTGGATGCCGGCGTGAAATGGTCGGTATCGACTGCCCCCGGAACGATCGTGAACCGGTCGAGTGGGGTGCCGAGCCGATCGTGGACTTCGCCCGCGAAACTGTTGCCGCCGATCAGCAGCGCGCCGGCATGATCGAGCACGCGGACCATCGCGAGCCGGTGCGTCTCGCAGCACGAGCCGACCCAATGCCCGTCACCGCCCTGGATCGACACGACGCAGGGCAGTCCGAGCCGGAGGGCTGCGATCATCGTCGCCCAGCCGGTCGGATAGCCATATTGCGCGTGGAGCATGTCGAACGGATTGACGGCATGATCGCGTGCTATGGCCTCGACGATTGCGTCGATATCGCGCTCGAAATCGCCGCCATCCTGTTCGCCCAGCGCTTCGAGGCCGACGACGCGCACGCCCCGAACCGGTGGCGGGGGGCCGCCGCCATATACGCGCGCGCGCGCGGGATCGCCATAATATTGGCTGATCATCGTCACGTCGTGGCCCGCCGCGACAAGCTGGCGCAACAGGTTGATCGCGTAGATCGACATCCCCGATATCGCGGGGAAGAAGCGGCGCGAGACGAAGCAGATCCGCATCAGTTAAGCGCCGCGCGAAGATAGGCGATCGACTCCGGAATAGCCTGATGCGCGCGGGGGCTCTCGCGCGACAATTCGACGCAGACCAGTTTGTCGAAGCCGATCGACTCCAGCGCGGTGAGGATGGCGGGAATGTCCATGTCGCCCTGGCCGAAGGGGAGGTGCGTATGATCCCCGCGGCGCATGTCTTCGACCGCGACGGTACCGAGACGGTCGGCATAGGCGTGCACCGCGGCGTCGGGCGCTATATCCTGCGTGACGAGGCAGTGGCCTGTGTCGAGCGCTAGCCGCAGGTCCGGATGGCGGAGCGCGAGTTGCGCATAGTCCGCGACGGTCTCGATCAGCATGCCGGGCTCGGGCTCGAGGCTGACGGGGATGCCGGTGCGAGTGGCATGTTCGACAACCTTGCCGAGCCCCGCATCGAGCCAGTCGAGTGCGTCTTCACGCGCGATACCAGGCTTCGGTACGCCCGCCCAGAACGACACGGTCTCGGCATTCAGAATCGCTGCGACCTCGAGCGCGCGGGCGAGGAACGCAACGCGGCGGTCTCGGCCCTCTGAGTTTGCCGTGACCAGCGTCGGTTCATGCTTGTCGCGCGGATCGAGCAGATAGCGCGCGCCGGTTTCGATCACCGAGCCCAGCCCGAGCGACCGCAACAGCGCGCCGACCCGCTCCGCCTCGCGCGTCCAATTGTCGGCAAAAGGATCAAGGTGATGATGATCCAGCGTCAGCGCGACGCCGTCATAGCCGGCGTCGGCGATCAGGTGCAGCGCGTCGTCGAGCCGGTGGTTGGCCGCGCCGTTGGTGTTGTAGGCGAACCGCAGCGTCATCGTGCCGCCTCCGTCTCGAGGCTCTGTTCGGACCAGGCAACGTGATGCGCTTCGGGCTCGCGGTAGAGCGGATAGAGCGGGCCGACGATTTCGTCCGCCAGCGCGGTATCGAAGAACGGCTGGCCCCCGAGCCGCGCGACTGCTTCCTCGGTGAGGCGGACGGGCAGGCGCGTCGCGCTTTCTTCGCCGCCGAAGCTGACCAGCGGGCTGTCGAGCGCGACCAGCTTGGCGACGTTGCGCTCGCCGATCCGGTAATAGCTCATCGTCTCGACTTCCATGCCGGGCACGATCACCTTGACGACCGCGACGCTGGCATCCGCGGGGGACATGTCGACGTAGAGAATGTCGAACCCGGCCGCCTCGACCGCCTCTCTCGCCAGTCGTCCCCGCGCGCGCGCATCGGGAACATCCGCGCGGGGCAGGTCGGCAAAGGCGTGGCGGCTGCGCTCGGCGAGCATCGTGCCGGCGAGCCAGTCCCTGAGCGTCGCTGCGTCGACATCGGTCCAACGCTGCATTTCCGAGAACGCGCGGCCATCGCTCGATTTAGCGGCACCGCCGGCTTGCGCCATGAACCGGTCGATATAGCCGGGTGGCGCGATCGTCTCGGCAAGCGCCATCGGGCCGTGCGCGAAGGCTTTGCGCGCGCGGCTGGCGGCGTATTCGGCGATCGCCTTGGCCAGCGCCTGCACCGCGTCGGGGTGCGCCGCCTCGCCGCAGGCCGTTGCCATGATCGGCACCGCGGGTTCGCGCGCATCGACACCGACGCAATAGACGTTGGCGAGGCCGAATTCGTCGGTCGCGAACTTGGGGATCACGCGGACGTCGGCGGCGGCGAACCGGTTGATCAGGTCGCTGATCTCGGCAGGCAGGCTTTCGGAGAGGTCGATCGCGACGCCGCGGTCGAGCGCGCGGAACAGCAACCCGTTGCCGTCGCGCTGGAGGATCTCGCACAATCCGTGGCCGATCGCCCAGTCGAGGTCCGGCCCCGCGCCCATCCCGTTCGAGATAATCGTCGTGAACGGCACGTAGCCGGGCGCCAGTTCCTTGGCGGAATAGGCGGCGAGGTCGATCGGTACGAGGACGCTTGAGCCGTCCGCCCACCGCCTGGCCTCGACCCAGTCGAGCGGCGTATTGCGGTCGACCGGGGATCCTGCGGGAAGGCACAGCGTCAGCGGATCGGCGATCCCGCGCTCGCCGCGTTCGCGGACGAGGTCGGCATAGCTGCCGTGCGTCTTGCCGCGCGCTGACAGGGTGAGCGTCGGCCAGACCATCTCGGCGATCTCGCCCAGCGCACCCAGGATTGCGGCCTCGTCGGTCGCCCCATAGCCGACGCCGTACGGCATGATGCCGCCGAGGTCCGCGGTCTCCGGGAACAGCGCGACCACCCAGACGGGGATGCCGACGCGGTCGATGCCGTCGATCGGAAACGCGACGATGTCGCCGGCAGGGAACGCATCAAGATACAGATGGCAGGCCGCGCCGAGTTGCTCGGGAAGGCCGGTGATAGTGCGGGTCATAGCGGAATCCTCTTCACGCCCGGCGCACGAGCCAGCGCCTCGTCGAGCACGGCGACAGCGACGTCGCGACCGACTTCGGGGGCATATTCGAACGGGGTCAGGACGGCGTCGAACGCCAACGGTGCGATCACGTCTCGGTACTGGCGGATCTCGCCATGCGTCAGCGGGATGTCCTTGTGGAACGCCTTGTGGCTCGAGATCGCGTGGCTGACGCCTGCCGCGTCCTGGTCGATCTTGAACATGTCACCGCAGAACAGGCGTTTACCGACCGCATCGTGGAGCGCCGCCTGGCCTTCGTAATGGCCGCCGACGTGATGCAGCGTATAGCCTGGGGCGATCTCCAGCACGTCGTCATACGGCGTTGTGACGCGGAACGCCTTGGTCATGCCGAGGTCGTCCTTGTGGATCGCAAGCATCTCCGGCGCGCATTCGCGCTGGAGCTGGAACAGCGCGCCATAGCCATGCGCATGACTGGCCGCGAGATAGCGTATGCCGCCCAGCCGTTCGATCTGTTCGAGCATCGCAGGCGAATAATAGGGCGCAGCTTCGAAAGCGATGTTGCCGCCCTCTCGGACGATCAGCCAGCCAGTACCGCCGAGCCCGAGATGCGGTGTCGTGGTGAAGGCCCAGAGATCGTCGGCCACCTGTCGCCAACTGCCGTCATGGCTTGCGGCAACATCCTGTTCGGGGAGGAAGCGCCAACCATCCTCGGGCAGGTCGTTGCGCGTATCGTTGCACACCGGACAGTCGGCGGGCGCGAAATGGCGCTGCCAGAAACCGCAATGCGCGCAGGCATACCAGCTCAGAGGCATGATCGCGCCTCGGTATAGGCGGCGTCGAAAAGGCGCATCAGCGACAGGTCCCTGTGGATCGAGAAATCATGCGCATCGCCGCGGACGGCGGCGGCGAACGCGGCGGCTTGCGCGGTGAATGGCGACAGCGCGGCGTCGAAGGGGAGGGCGGTCTCGTTCCCGGTGCGTGCGCAACGCCGCATCACGGTGCCGCCTTCGGTCTGGCCCATCGTGTCGGTCGCGACGAGCAGGCCGTCCTCGCCGAGGATTTCGAGCCGGCGGCGGGGCAGCACTTCGGGGCAGTTATAGGCGACATGGCTCTGGACCAGGATGCCGCCTGCGGTGCGACCCGACAGGATGCCGCCATCGTCGACCGGATAGTCATGGATGCGCCGCTGCAGGTCGATATGCAGGCGCACGAGCGGTTCGTCGACCAGCATCGCCGCGAGATCGAGGCCGTGCAGTGCGAGGTCGATGACCGCACCGCCGCCCGCGGCCGCCGGATCGGCGCGCCAGTTGCAGCCGCCGCCTTGGCTGGACGGCGACCAGCTCGGGTCGACCCAGCAGGCGTAGACGATCCGTACCGCGATCGGTCGGCCGATGGCGCCGTCGCGGATCGCCTCTGCCATCGCGCGATGTGCGGGGTGATGGCGCTGGTCGAACGCGGTGCCGTAGAGGTGCCCCGCGACTACCGATCCGATGGCTTCGGCATCGGCCAGCGTCGCGGCGATCGGCTTTTCGCACAGCACTGGCACGCCCGCCGCTACGGCGGCCCGCACCGGATCGGCATGAAGATTATTGGGCGTGGCGACGTAGATGCAGTCGAGTGCCGCATCGGCCAGCATCGCCTCGGCGGTATCATAGGCGAGGATGCCGCCGGACAACGCGCTGGCCTGCGCGATCGGCGAGGGGTCGGCGATCGCGACCAGCGTCCCGCCGGCGGCTGCGATGCCCGGCGCCATGTAATCGCGCGCGACCCAGCCGAAGCCGACGATCCCCCAGCGCATGCTTACCACCGCGCCGGCAGGTCGAGGATACGGCGGTTCCGCGCCGCATCACCATCATCCGACAGCCATGTGCACGCATCGCCATATTCCGCGCGGTAGCGATCGGAGGGCCAGTCCGGGGTATCGCCGTCGAGCAACGGATTCGGTTTTAGAACCGCATCGACGAGAGGCATCGCCAGCCCGCCGGTCAGGGCACGCGCAGCGCGGCCATCCGCCTCGACGCCATCCGCCTCAATGATCGACCATGCCTCGATAGCGGAATCGTCAGACCATCGGGTCGCTACGGGCGCATCGCTTGCGAGCAATGCACGACGCAATTCGCGCTCGTCATAAACGACGGCATCTGGAAACAGCGCTGCCCATTCTGCCGAAGCACGTGCCGGTCCCATTGCCCCGCCAGAGACGGCGGCGTTGTGGAGATGGCTCACGGCAAGCACGCCGCCGGGTGCGACGGAATCACGCAGCAGCCCGGCGATCCGCGGCTGGTCGGGCAGGAAATAAAAGGCATCGTGACACGCGACCAGGTCAAACTTGTGCGTCTCCATTGGCCACGGAGCGGCCGCGTCGAACACGACATACTCTGCGGTCGACGCGACCCAGTGCTTTGCAAGCCAGCATTTCGAGAACACGACGTCTGCGCCGACGCACGCGACGCCTCGCGCTGCCAGCTCGCGGAGATAGTGGCCAATCCCGCACGCCAACTCGAACCCGGTCCCGGGCTGCCGCCAGTGCGCCTCGACCAGCGCGAGCCCGGCGAGGTACGTCGGATCGCTCCAGCGATGCGCGAAATAGTCCGCGACGGGCCCCATCCGCAGCAAATTCATCGCCGCACGCAACGACAGCGTGTCACGCTCGCGCACCAGCTGCTTCAGCTCGCCGAGATCGGTCGCAGGGCCGGTCCACCACGCATCCTGATCGGTCAGCAGCGCGACCAGCGCATCGTCCGGGCAGCCTGCGTCGAGATGGTCGAGCGCCACCGCCACCAGCCCCTCGCTGTCGGTCCGCAGATACGGGATGCCGTCGACCACCGGCCAGCGCTCGCCAGGTGCGGCCAGCGAATGCGGCGTATCCGCGACGAGCGGCCGTCCGGTGACGGGCGAACGATAGGTCACAGCAGGCCGACGTCCGCCAGAACGCGGTCGTGGAACGTCTTGACTGGCCCGGCGTGGACCAGTTCGTAGGTATGCAGGACGCTGTCCATCGTCGCCGACGCAGCGCGCGTGTGCTGTTCGATCTCCAAAACACGGTCTAGGACGTCGGCGGCGTGGAACGCGCGTGCCGCGGGCGTCGCGTCACCCGCAATCGGCAAGATCGCCGCGCGAACCTGCGCCGCGACCGCCGGGTCGAGCATCGCCATCGCCTGCTCGCGCGCTGCGTCGATCACGCAGTCGAGCAGGTCGCCGAGCAGCACTTCGCCGGTGAACCCCGCGTCGGGCATCGCCGCATTATGGAAATGATGCGCCATCGACGCGAGGAACACCTCCGCCGGGTCCGCGCCGTAACCGGGTGCCGCGAGCACGCCGTACACCGCGACGATTAGGCAGTGCTCGGCATGGTTCTCCGGCGGCTGGAGCAACAGGCGCGGCCGACCCGGACAGGTGACGCCCGCACGCGGCTGCGTCGCGAGTTGCGTGACGAACCGCGGCACCGGCCCCACCGCCGGTGCGCCCTCGGGCAGTGCATTGCGGAGGTCGGCCGCGAGCGCCGGGTCGAGCAACACCGCCACCTCGTCGAACCCGCGTTCGAGCACCGCACACGCTTCCGCATCGGACAGCCCAAGCTCGGCCAGCGTCGCGCGGTCGAGATCACCCAGTCGCGCCGCGGCGAGCGCGGCGGCGACCGTGCAACGCATCACCGCCGCCGGCGCCTCGCCCGCCGCCAGCGCCGCCCAGCCGCGCGCGAACAAACGCTCGGCGATCGACCCCTCGCGCTCCGCCGACCGGATCCGCTTCAGGTCGCCGAGTTCGCGCAGCAGCGGCAGATGCGCCGCGTCGAACGTCATCGGCGATCGAGCCAGGTGTCGAGGATCAGCTGCTGCTCGCCGAACGCGTGGATCGGCTCGCCGCCGTCGGCGGTCTGCGGCATCTTGAAGAAGATCCCCATCTGGTCCTGCACACCGCCTTCGCCGCGCGTCTGCGCCAGCGCCAGGCACCGCGCGATCTCGATCGCGAGAGGGGCTGCCAGCACCGAATCCTTGCACAAGAAGTTCAACTTCAACTGCATCTTCTGGCCCAGGAAGCCGGTCAGGTCGATGTTGTCCCACGCTTCCTTGTTGTCGCCGCGCGGCTTGTAATAATGGATCATGATGATGTGATCCTCGACCGGATAGCCGAGGATCTGGTCTAGCACCGACTTCTTGGTATCGACCTTCGACGCGAGGCTCTTGGGATCGTCGAGCGCGAGGCCGTCCGAGTTGCCGAGGATGTTGGTCGAGAACCAGCCGTCGACATGCAGCGCACGATCGCGCAGCGCCGGCGCGATCACCGTCTTGAGAAGCGTTTGCCCGGTCTTGCCGTCCTTGCCGGCGATCGGCACGCCGCGCTGGCGGGCGAGTTCGGCAAGCGGTGCGACGTCGGCGGCGACCGACGGCGTGAAATTGGCATAGGGCGTGTCGCTAGCGATCGCGGCATAGGCGTAGAGCATCGCCGGGCTGATCGCCGCGTCGTCGGCATCAAGACCGCGTTCGAAGCCCTCGACGCTAGTCAGCGCGTCCGCACCGAGATCGGCCTTGCGCTCGGTCGAGGCGAGATTGATCATCACGACGCGGTCGAGATTCTGCTCGCTCTTGAACCGCGCGAGATCGTCCTGGATGTGCCGGACGGCGGCACGGTGGCCGGGCGCGGCGATCTTGTTCGCGCCGTCGATGTTCGCGCAGAAATCGGTCGAACCGACGGCCGGCCAAGGTCGCATGTCGGACAGGCTGGACGCGCCGTTGGCGAGCTCGCTTTCGCTCAGCACGCCGTGCTTGAGCGCGGCGGTCGCGAGGTCGTCATGGCTGAGGTCCCAGCCGCCGAAATGGAGATCGCGGTATGCTGCCATGCCGTCGACGTCGCGGCTGGCGAGCGGCAGGCCCGACAGGTCGTTCGACCCCGCGCGGATCATCGCGATCCCCGCGGCCGCGGTGGTGGCCACCGCGCCATTCAGTCCGATCACTGCGATCCCGACCCGTTCGCCCATAATTACGTCCTCTCAAAACTGAGCGCGTGGCTAGCTGTCCGTAAAGTAAAGTCCACCGAAGTCTGCGGAAATTGCCGCTAAACTGCTCCGGGAATTACATATGTTGCTGTCGCGAGAGGGGAAGACGATTAGGCCTCGTCGGGGCGCCACCTCGTCAGGAAGAGCCTTGTTGGGTTGATCAGATTCTCGATACCTAGTCTTGAACGAAAACCGCCAGATTGAAAGTCGGGTCCGCTATCCGCCAGGGGCCGCAATCAGACCATTGGGATCGATGCCGTCGATAGGTCGATAAAGTTTCCCATCCCATGGTCCGATACAACGCCCGGCTATTCGCTGTTGCGACGAGCAGTTCGGGCAGGTTCGGATCACGACGCTTCGCGCGCAGGGCGGTCATCAGCGCCCGGCCAAGCCCTTTCCAGCGGTGGTCGAGAGTTGTCAGGATGCGTCGTAAACGAACGCCTCCGCGGTAACGGCCGCAAATCCGCTTGTCGGCACTCTCCAACTTTCGCAACGACGCACCGCCGTCATGAAGTCCCCGGTAAGATCTACGCGCCACCCTGCGGGAAGCGCTGACGGCAGAGCATCGGGTGGGCTGCTGACCTGGAGCAGATGGCCTGGGCTGCTAACCCCTTGAGCCAGTTCGACGAGGCCCGGCGCAATTCGAGATTCCGTACGTTCTGTTCAGCGCCATCGGGAGTCGATTGGGCTTCTGCTTGATCACGCAGCAACCAACGATCCCACGCCTTTCCAGCGCTAAGCCGGGGCATTGTCGCATTGCCCTTCCGATCCGACCGCGTCATTGTCGCGCACTCAGGGGAGAATGGTGTGCGCGACAACATCCGGCGAGCGTATGGGCTGGCAATGCTGCTCGGGTCGACGGCGGCGAGCGGCCAACAAATGCCGCCCCCGGCCGACTCGCCGACCGCGGGTAGCGCGCAGGGGGACGTGTCGGTCACCATCTACAATAACGACGTCGCGCTGGTGCAGGACGTGCGGTCGCTGGCCCTGGCAGACGGGCGGGTGCGGCAGAGTTTTCCCGACGTGAGCGCGTCGATCAGGCCGGAGACGGTATCGCTGACGGTGCCCGATGCCGCGATCGTCGAGCAGAACTTCGACTATGATCTGCTCAGCCCCTCGAGCCTGATGGAGAAAGCGGTAGGCGAGACGATCACGCTGGTGCGCACCAACCCCGCTACCGGCACCGAGACCCGCGACCGTGCGAAAGTGTTGGCGGTCAATGGCGGCGTCGTCATCGAGGTGAACGGTCATGTCGAGGTGTTGCGCGACGACGGACTGCCCGTGCGCGCGATCTTCGACCGGGTGCCCGATGCGTTGCGAGCCCGTCCGACATTGTCGGTGACGCTGGCCAGCACGCGTGCGGGATCGCGCCCGGCGACGCTGTCCTACCTGAGCCGTGGGCTAGGCTGGAGTGCCGACTATGTCGCATTGTTCGACGACAAGAGTGGGACGGTGGACGTTCAAGGCTGGGTGACGTTGAAGAACACCAGCGGCACGACGTTCGGCAACGCCAGAACGTTGCTGGTCGCTGGCGAGGTCGGCAGCACGGATGATGACGGGAACGGCAATTACACCCCGCGCCGCCGCCGCATGACGACGACTCTGCCTGGAACCGAAAGTACCGCGCGCGGGCAGCTCGGCGACTTCTATCTGTATCCTTTGGCCGAGCGCACCACGATCGCCGACAAGCAGACCAAGCAGGTCAGTTTCCTCGACGCGAAGGGCGTTGCGGCAAGCGCGGGCTATCGGTTCGAGAATGGCTGGCTGGGCAGCTCGGACGAGCCACGAAGCGCGCAGTCGGTGCTCCGTTTCAGCAACTCGGGCGCGGCTGGCCTGGGCGACGCGCTGCCGGCGGGCGTGGTCCGGGTCTATGTCCGCGACGCGCGTGGCCAACCACAGTTCACGGGCGAAAACCGTATCGAGCATACTCCCCAAGGATCGACGATCGCGCTGCCAACAGGCGATGCCTTCGACGTGAAGGTGCAGCCAACCACCGTATCACGGACGCGGCAGGGTGATAGCCGATGGCGTACGGCGATGCGGTATACGCTGACCAATGCACGCGGCCGACCGGTGACGGTCGAACTCGTGCAGGGGGGGCTCGACGGGGGCGACGTGCGCGTCGTTACGGATAGCGCCAAGGGCGAGCGTCGCGACGCCGGCACGATGACGTGGCAAGTCCCAGTGCCGGCCAACGGCACCGCGACGGTGACTGTGACCTTCGACACCCGCTACTGATGCGGCTTTGGCTGCTCCTCGCGCTGTTGACGGGCGTGTTGTTGTCGGGAGGGGCGGAAGCGCAGACCCGCACGGCCATCGTTACGTCGTCCGCGCCCGATCACGTCGCGTTGACGGTATACCGCTCGCCTTACGGCAAGGGCGCGATGAACCTGCGGTATCTCGGTGGCTTCGCCCTGGTGACGGAGACCCGTCGCGTACGATTGCCTCGGGGATCCGCAGTGATCCGGTTCGAAGGCGTGGCGGAGGGGATCGTCCCTGTCAGCGCCATCGTCGACGGCCTACCTGGCGGTACGATCGAAAAGAACCGCGACGCCCGCTTGCTGTCGCCCGCCTCGCTGGTCGATGGCACGCTTGGTCGCGAGGTAACGCTGACCCGCACCGACAAGGTTAGCGGAAGGTTGGTGAGCGAACCCGCGACGATCGTTGCCGGCCCGACACCGGGGGTTATCCTACGCACGACTGCCGGGATCGAGGCGTTGCGCTGCTCGGGTCTGGCCGAGCGGTTGAACTTCGCCCGGGTGCCAGCGAGCCTGTCGAGCAAGCCGGTGCTGAGCGTAACGACGACCAGCCCGGCGGCGCGCACGGTCACGGTGCGACTCTCCTATCTGTCCTCGGGCTTCGACTGGCGAGCGAGCTACGTCACGTCGCTTGCCGCCGACGGTCGCACGGTCGACCTGTTCGCTTGGCTGACTCTCGCCAACGGTAATCCGGAGATCTTCGCGAACGCGGACGTTCAGGCTGTCGCAGGCCGGCTCAACCGCGTCGCGGTCCCGGCGATCCCTGTGACGGCTGGTGCGCTGCGATTGGTCTGCTACCCGCTCGGCACGACGACCTCCGACCTACGGCAAAAGCAATTCGAGCTGGCCGAAGAGATCGTGGTAACCGGATCGCGAGTCATGGAGTTCGCGCTATCTGCGCCGGTTCCGGCACCGCCACCACCACCACCGCCACCACCACCGCCACCCGAGGACCTGGGTGACCTCAAGCTGTACCGCGTGCCGATGCCGACCACCGTCGCGGCCAGGGGACAGAAGCAGGTTGCCCTGATCGTTCAGAAGGCGGTGCCGGTCGAGCGGCGCTACCGGCGAGCGGTGTATCCCGGACAACAACTCGACGGTGTGCCGACGTCGATCGTGCTGGTGCTGAAGAACGATAAACAGCACAGCTTGGGCGTGCCGCTGCCCGCCGGCAGCACTGCGCTCTACGCGGAGCAGGCAGGCGGCCGATTGCTTCTCGGTTTGGGAACGATCGGCGACCGCACAATTGGCGAGACGGTTCGTCTGGCCGCCGGCGTTAGTAGCCGTGTGACGCTAACCCAGGCAGTCGCCGTGCTGAGCCCGCCGGGGGCGCTGGCATCAGGAACCGCGGGTTCGCACGAGGCCGTCGTGACGGCGAGCAACGGCAACTCGTTTCCCGTGAAGCTCGACGTGGCGATCGGCGCCGCAGGCCAGGCGATCGACGCCGACGGCGAGGAGGTTCGTCGTATCGACGGAATTTCTACTTGGTCGCCGCTGCTGCCACCAGGCGGCAAGGCCGTATTGCGTTACCGCTACTGACGTCCTGAGCTGACCAGCACGAAGGCCGTTGTCTCGGGCGGCGGTGTTGGCCTTGAGCGAACACTGTGCCGAACGACTCAACCGGTAATGAGATGGAGGGTGCGGGTGGCGGGGGCGATGGTGACGCCGCGGCCCCAGTCGAACGCGAAGAAATCCTGTTCGACGCCGTCCGCGAAGATCACCCCGCCGTCGTTCATCCGCGACGTGACCGCGAGCGGCACGCCCGCGAGCTTGCCGGCACGAAGTGAGGTCGCGGTTGCCACGCTGGGGAAGGGTTCACGCACGAAGAAGCCGACTGCGCGTTCCTGCGGATCGAGTGGGAGGGCGGCATGCGTCGCCTCCATGATCGAGCGTGCCCAGCCCGTCGCGCCGGTCCCCGACGCAACGATTAGCCCACTCGACGAGTGGTCCTCGGCCTGGTCCCCGCACGTGATCCGGTAGCGCGCGGACTGGTGGCTGCGATGACCGACGAACACCTCGTTCAGCGCCAGCAGCCGCTCGCCGGTATCCAGCCGCGCCTCGACCATCGTCCGCTGCTCGGCCGGCGCCGCACCCGAGACGCTCGCCGGCAGCAGCGCGGACAGGCGCGCGAGCGGCACGCGCATCAGGACGCCGTCGTACAAATCGGGGGCGGGGTTGAGCCCGAGCACGGGTTGCCCGTCGAGATACTTCGCGACGTTGGCGACTAGCCCGTCCTGCCCGACGGCGACGATCACGTCCTCGGGGCCAAACAGGAAGCGGTCGAGGTCGGCACGAGCGACACTCGCCTGCCGCCAGTCATCGGGAACGAGCGAGCGGGCTTGATGCAGCGTGGCGTGGAATCGACGGTGCCGATCCTCGATCACGTCGATGTCCTGGCCGCGCGTATCGAGAAAGAACTTCGCCTGCCCACGCGTCGCGTGCCGCGCGAGCAGGAGGTCATAGTCGGTCTCGCGGGTGACGAAGACCGCGCGCGGCGCGTTGGTCGCCATCAGCGGGGCAGCGCAGTCTGAGCCGTCGGGGCTGGCTGTGCATTACGGAATTCGCCGAGCACGGTCGCGAGGAGGTCGGGCGTGATGTTCAGATGCTCGATCGTATCCAGCTTGCCCGCCAGCTCGCGTGCGGCGAGCCCGAGCATTACGCCGGGTGGCAAGTCGCGGTAGATCGTCATCCGAGCCTGCTCCGCTTCCGCCTTGGCGCTCTCGACCGTGCGGATGCGCTCGGCTTCCGCGCCTGCTTCGACCTGCTGCGCCTCGGCCAGACCGGTCGCGCGGTTGCGTGCGTTCTCGGCCTCCTGCGTGATGAGCAGCATCTCGCGCCGGGCAAGCTCAGTGCGGTTGGCGAGTTCGTTCTCGGCGATCGCACGCTCCTTCTCAACCGCGAGCGCACGGCGTTCGAACGTCGCCTGGTCGGCCTTTTGCTGCAATGCCTCGAACGTCGGGGTCTGGAGCGCGCGTTCGAGTTCGCTCGATGGCGCGAGGTTGGTCAGGCGGACCGCGGTGACCGCGATGCCGATTTCGTTCAACGCGGGATCGTTGGCGAGCGCAGCCTCGAGTTGGTGGCGCAGCGGCTCGGGACCGGCATCGAGCAGCGCCCGCACCGAGCCCTGCGCGAGATATTGCAACGCGGCCTGGTTGACGAGCCCCGCGAGCCGGGTCTCGATCCGCTGGATCGGTTCGCTCTTGTAGGCACCGGTGAGCAGGCCCAGGCTGAAATCGACGCGCGAGGCGAGCAGTTCGGGATCGGCGACGTGCCAGGTCAGCGTTCCCTGGATCGCCACGCTCTGGAAATCCTGGCTGCGGCCCTTCACGAAGATCGCCATCTCGCGGTCGTCCATCGGCAGTTCGGCGATGCTCGCGGTCTCCGGACGGAACCAGAAAACCAGCCCGCGCCCGCTCTGCTTCACCTTGCCGCTGCGGTAGCGGATGACGTGGTTGCTCGCATCGCTACGCAATTGGGCGAGGAAACCGAGGTTCTTTATCGAGGCCATGACGGTTACTCCTGTGTCGAATGGTGGCGGAAGAGTTCGGCGGGACGGAACGAGGCACCGGTCTCGCGTTCGCCGGTCGCCACCAGCGTGTTCGTGGCGAGCATGCGGCGGCGAAAGGCCGGCTTGTTGAGCGATCGCCCGAGGATCGTCTCGTGGACGTCCTGCAGTGCCCGAAGTGTGAAGCGTTCGGGCAGCAGAGCGAAGGCGACATCCGAGTAATCGAGCTTGCCGCGCAACCGCAGCATCGCGAGGCCGAGCATGTCGGCGTGGTCGAATGCGAGCGGCAGCGCGTCTCCATCCTGTGACCGCGCCTCGACCGGCCCGCCGGTCTCGCCGGACCACGGGACAACGAGTTCGGCCAATGTCAGGTCGGGAGAGGCTTTCAGCGCGGCTGCGAAGCGGGCAGGGGGAAGTAGTGCGAAATACGCGACGCTGATAACTCGGGTGCGCGGGTCACGGTCGACCGTGCCGAACGTGTAGAGTTGCTCGACATACGCGTCCGCCATCCGCACTTTCGTTTCGAGCACGCGGTGTGCCGCGGCATCGAGGCTCTCGTCGATGCCGACAAACCCACCGGGTAGCGACCACGCACCAAGGCAAGGATGCTCGGAACGCTGCATGAGCAACGCGGCGGGCCTACCGTTGACGACGCTGGCCAGGATCAGATCGACAGCAACCGATGGGCGATCGTACCGGTGTGGATCATATCCATCGAGGAACTCAGTCTCGTTCATCTCGCACCCATATATCCTTCTGGCATATTACTAATATGCGGGAGGGATATATGTCAAGGGTGGTCACGCTAGAGGCGGATCACGGTTTGGACTGAGGCAAGGAATTCAGCATATGTCTTGGAAGGCGCCGTCCGACAGGTCGGCAGCCACAGACAACGCTTGGATCACGTCAGACGTGATAACGATGACGATCAAAAGGTACCGGCGGGTTTCGCCTGCGCGCGGTTCATTCGAACATGGCGCGGGGCCAGGGCCGCGATATCGTTCACGCCTGCCAGGGTCATTGTGCGGTCGAACTCCTCCGTGAGCAGCGTCAGTACGCGGTCGACGCCTGCCTCTCCGCCTGCCGCCAAGCCGTACAAATAGGGGCGTCCGATCGAACAGGCGGTCGCGCCCAGCGCCAGCGCCTTCACGATGTCCGAGCCGCGCCGGATACCGCCGTCGCAGATGACGTCCGGCGCATCGCCGACGGCGTCGCGCACTGCCGCGATCTGGTCGATCGGCGCAGGCGCGCTATCGAGCTGCCGACCGCCGTGATTGGAGACCATCACGCCGGTTGCGCCCGAGGCAATCGACCGGCGCGCGTCCTCCGGCGTCATCACGCCCTTGATCGCGAGCGGCCCGTTCCATTCGCGCGCAAGCCATTCGACCTCGCGCCAACCGACCGAGCGATCGAACTGGCCGCCGATATAGTCGAACAGGCTCATCGGCCCCGATGCGAGCGCGTCGATCTTGTGGCTGACGTTCGCGAGATCGAATTTCGATCCTGTCAGTGCAGGCAGCGACCATGAGGGATGACGCGCAAAGCTCATGAGCGACTTGAGCGTCAGCTTGGGCGGCAATGACAGTCCGCTGCGCCGGTCTCTCTCCCGGTTGCCGGCGACGGGTGTATCGACGGTCAGCGCCAGCCCGTGGAAACCTGCGTCCCGGCAACGCGCGACGAACTCCGCTGTCAGGCCGCGGTCCTTGAAGATATAGATCTGGAAGACCTTCGGCCCGGCATATGCCTGGGCAAGGTCTTCCAGCCGCGTCGTTCCCATCGTCGACAGGCTGTAGAGGATGCCGTGCCGGGCTGCGGCACGCGCGACGGCGAGTTCTGCATGGCCGTGGAACATGCGGGTAAGGCCGGTCGGCGCCAGCATCAGCGGCCAGCGCGATGGCTGTCCGAACAGCGTCGTGCCGGTCCGGATTGCCGAGACGTCGTTCAGGACGTCCGGTACCAGCTCGTAGTGCGAGAACGCACTGACGTTTTGGCGCAGCGATACCTCGTCATCGGCGCCACCGTCGATATAGTCGAAGATCGGGCGCGGCAGCCGCTTGCGCGCCATCAGGCGCAGGTCGGCAACATTGTTCGCCCGTCGAAGTCGCGTCATGGTTTTGCGCTCATTTGCATGTCTCGGCCATCACAAGATGAAGTCTCGTGGCGTTAACGTGATGGTTCCGCTCAGCCGGATGATGGAATCGGGTGACGGGTCGCCGTCCAGGTTGACCATCACCAGTGTGGCACCGTCTTCGAACGCTATGCGGACCTGGCCTGGTCCGGTGAACGGTGCCGTGCCGATGAACTTGAGCGGCAGTACGGCGAGCGCCGACAGATCGATGCGATCGCCCTCGGACTGCGAAAAGTCGGTGATACGATCTTCGCCGTCTGGCGAGGTGCCGCTATCGCTGCGATCGAGATAGACGAAGCGATCAGCGCCAGCCCCGCCGGTCAGCACGTCAGCGCCGCCATGGCCGATCAGCCGATCTGCCCCGCCCAGCCCAGAGATCCATTCAGCCTTGCCGCTGCCGTCGACCGTCAGCGGCATGCCGCCCGCCGGTCCGTAGGTGGGGGAGATCGAGTCGCCCGTCTTGAACTGTGCGCTGAGTGCGTTGGTTGCCGCCTTCTGGTCGGCCGCCGACAGCCAGTCGGGCAGGCCGAGCGCGGCGGCGTAGGTGGTCGGCCAGTGCGCGCCGATGACGTCGATCGCGCCGCCGAGCCCGGGTAGCCCGGTGAACGCGGGCAAATGATTGTTGATGCCGATCCGCACCACGCCGTTCAGGAGTACCGGATCGTTCGCGGCGGTGAAGTCGACCATGCGCGCCGCTACCAACTCCGGGTCGACCCCGAAGTGCGCCGCGGCCGAGGCGAGCCAGTTGGGCGCGCCGAATGCCAGGAAGTCGGACCGCGCGTCGGTCGCGGCCACGCCGTGCGTCTTGAGCGCGTAGGCCAGGATATATTGGGTATAGCCGGTGCCAAGCGAATGCCCGGTGACGTGAATGCGCGCATTGGCATAGCGCGGATCGTTCAGCAGCCGCTCGTAGACCTGCGTCGCGCGCGTCGCCTCGTCGAGGGGAATGCCCGCGAGGATCGATTCACCCTGAACGGCGTCGAGCCCCTGCGCGCCCGCGAAGGCGAGAATGACGTCCGTGACCTGACCATTGCCGTCAACCTTGTCGACGATGCCGTCGAAGAAGTTGCCGTCGCTGGTCCGTTCGACGCGCGCGTTGACGTAGCCCCCGCCGAGGATGATCGGCGTGGCGAGCAGTTGCCAATAGGCGCCGAACCACACGCGATCCTGCAAGGTTACATGACTCGGCAGGCCGCACTTGGTCGTACCTGGTGCGGGTTCGGTCGAGCCGGCGGAGTTGGTGAGCGCAGTGCAGGGTTCCGGGGCTGACGCGGTCGAGGCGGCGGGTGACGGCGTGGCTACCGATGCATCGACGCCGCCGCTGACGATGCGAATTGGCGCCGACCTCGGCTCAAGTCCCGATCGTGCGGACAGGCTCAGGGTCCCGGCCATCGCCAATCCGGCGCCCGCCACGATCGCTACTGGTAGCAGAAGCTTTTTCACCGTCGCTCTCCCACGCCATACCGCCTCGCCGATGTTCGGGATGGCAAACGCGGCGGGATGACGTCGTCCCGACGCGTCTCCCCGCAGTGATTCGGATCTCAGGGGAGCGCTCGCAATCTGCGCGCGTTCGGCGCAAGCGACGAAACCATTTGCTGTGCCCGTCCGCTGCATGGCTGTGCCCACCGAGAAGCATACGGCACGTCGAACCAGGTTTTGGGGTACGCTTGCGACGCGGCGATCAACGGTTGGGGAATAAGCGCGTGGGTGTACGTCATCGACTGATCGGCAAGGCGGCGCGGCTGGTCTGGCGGATCGCCAAGCCGCGCACGATCGGTGTTCGCGCGCTGTTGCTGGACCGGGACGGGCGGGTCGCGCTGGTACGGCACACCTATGCCGATCACTGGTATCTTCCGGGCGGCGGCGTGAAGAAGGGCGAGAGTATCGCCGCCGCGCTGAGGCGTGAGCTTGCCGAGGAAGTGGCGATCGCCGACCCGGTGATCGAGCGGGTACTCGGCATCTATCACAGTCGCGGGGAGGGCAAGGACGACCATATCGTGATCTTCGTCGTGCGAACCGCGGCGAGCGGGATACTAGACCGTGCCGACCTGCGAGAGATCGAAGAGGCTGGCTGGTTTAAGCTAGACGACCTGCCGGAGACCACATCTCCCGCGACCCGGCGGCGCATCGCCGAATACCAGCAGGGCGCGACCGGAACTGGGGCCTGGTAACGCGGGCGCTCGTCGGCTCGCCGGACTGCACGATAAAAGCAACGATGCGCATAACGTGAGTTCGCGACGTACTTTGCCGGACTGCTACCTTAGTCCTCCGACCGCAGCTGCGGATCGGGAGGAGAGAACATCGTGAGCCAACCCATCGTCTCGACCGCCGACGGTATCGTGCAGGGGAGTGCCACAGGCGACGTGCGGCGGTTCCTCGGCGTGCCCTACGCCGCGGCGCCGGTGGGTGCGAACCGGTTCGCGCCGCCACAACCGGTCGTGCCGTGGCAAGGCGTGCGCGACGCGACGGTGACCGGCCCCAATGCGCCGCAGCGGACCAAGGCGTTTCCCGGCCTCGATACCGTACCGTTGATCGGTGAAGGCTGGGCGCCGGGCGACGACTATCTGACGGCGAATATCTGGCGGCCTGATGACCACCGGACTGGCCTGCCGGTGATGGTGTTCATCCACGGCGGCGGGTTCGTGATCGGCAGCAAGGATGCGCCGGTGCAGGACGGCGGCACGTTCGCGCGCGACGGCGTGATCTGCGTCGCGATCAATTACCGGATGGGCGTGGACGGCTTCCTGCCGATTCCGGGCGTGCCGACCAACCTTGGGCTGCGCGATATGATCGCAGCGCTGAAATGGGTAGGGGACGGGATAACCGCGTTCGGCGGCGATCCGGACAACGTCACGGTGTTCGGTGAGTCCGCGGGCGCGATGGCGATCGCCGACCTGATCGCCTCGCCGCTCGCCAGGGGATTGTTCCGGCGCGCGATCGTTCAAAGCGGCCATGGCGGCATGACTCGCTCGGTCCCGGTGATGCAGCGACTGGTAAAGAAGCTGGCCAAGTTCCTGAAGATCACCCCCGACGCGACCGGCTTTAGCAGCGTGTCGTACGACGCATTGATCGACGCGGTAGAGGCGGTATCCGCACCGACTGCGCGGATCGATCTGCGCGACGAGGCGGGCCACGAACCGGTGTTCGGAATAAGCCGCTTCGTCCCGGTCCACGGCGACGACGTGCTGCCGCAGCGTCCGCTCGATGCGCTGGCGAACGGCGCGGGCGCGGAGGTGGACCTGCTGATCGGTACCAATGCCGAGGAGATGAACCTGTATCTCGTTCCCACCGGCGTGCGTGACAAGATCGGACGTTTGCTGGCGACCTATGTCCTCCACAAGTCGCAACCGCATGCGCGCAAGGTGCTGAAGGCCTACGGGATCGGCACGAAGGGCCGCAAACCCGGACAGGCGCTGACCGATGCGATGAACGATCTCGTTTTTCGCTGGCCCGCGCGGCGATTTGCGGAGGCGCACAAGGGGCGTACGCACATGTACGAGTTCGACTGGCGCTCGCCGATGTTCGGCGGCGAGCTCGGCGCGTCGCACGGCATGGAGCTGCCGTTCGTGTTCGACGCCTTGGCGTGCGCGACCGGCGAGCAGGGGCTGTGCGGACCCAATCCGCCGCAAGATCTGGCCGAACGGATGCACGCGCTGTGGATCCGGTTCGCGACCGACGGCCGCCTGCCCTGGGGCGCATTCGATGCCGAGACGCGGCAGGTCTATTCGTTTGTCCGGCAGGAGGCGCGACATGAGCCCGTCATGCCTGCCGCACCCTTCCTGCCCTGAGGACCGATCATGTATCTCGAACGACTGAAGCTTACCGGTCGCCGCGCGCTCGTGACCGGCGGCGCGGCGGGGATTGGTCTGGCGTGTGCCGAAGCGCTGGCGGAGATGGGCGCGCACGTGACGATCGCCGATCGCGACGAGACGGCGATCGCGGCAGGACATGTCGCGCTCTCAGGCAAGGGCTATGCGGTCGACGGTATTGCGATGGACGTGACCGATTCCGCCCGCGTGACCGCCGTCGCCGACCAGCTCGGGGCGATCGACATCCTCGTCAACAATGCCGGCATCGCGCGCAGCGGGACCCCAGCCGAGGACGTCGCCGACGAGCATTGGCTGAACGTGCTCGACGTCAATCTCAACGGCACCTTCTGGTGTGCGCGCGCCTTTGGCCGGCACATGCTGGCGGCGGGGAAGGGCGCGATAGTCAACGTCGGGTCGATGAGCGGTTTCATCGTCAACCGACCGCAACCGCAGAGCTATTACAACGCATCGAAAGCCGCGGTGCACCAGCTTACCAAGAGCCTCGCTGCCGAATGGGCGCCACGCGGCGTCCGCGTCAACGCGGTCGCGCCGACCTATATCAACACCGTTCTCAACAGCTTCGCGGATCGCGAGGGCAAGATGTACAAGCGCTGGATCGACGGCACGCCGCAGGGCCGTCTCGGCGAACCCGAAGAAGTCGCATCGATCGTCGCGTTCCTAGCGTCGGATGCGGCGAGCCTGATGACCGGCAGCATCGTCCTCGCGGACGGCGGCTATAGCTGTTGGTAGCGCACCGATCGGCGAAGCCCGCGAGCCGGACGGCATAGCCCGAGACCTTTCATACAGGTAAGCTATCGGATAGCTCTGACTGTAGAAGTAGCCGGCAATGGATCGGCGCTCTAAAGGGATGAGGATCCAATGCGCTTTAAGACATTGCTCGCCGCAGGATGCGCCGCCGCCGCCTTCACGACCGTACCGGCCTTTGCACAGGACGCCGCCGATACGGCCAAGACCGCAACGTCCGTCAGCTCCGATGACATCGTCGTCACCGCCCGCCAGCGCCAGGAGTCGCTGAAGGACGTGCCCATCGCGGTGACCGCGATCACCGGCGATCGGCTGAAGGAGCTGCAGGTCAACACCGTCAAGGACGTCGCGTCCTACACGCCGGGCCTCAACATCAATTCGGACAGCGTGGGCCGCGCGTTTGTCTCGATCCGTGGCATCGGTACGACACTGATCGACACCGTGCAGCCAGGCGTCGGCATCTTCATCGACGGCGTCTATCAGCCGAACACGTCGTACCTCAACTCGCCGATCGTCGACGTCGCGCGGATCGAAGTGCTGCGCGGGCCACAGGGGACGCTGTTCGGCAACAACACGCTGGGTGGCGCGATCAACGTCATTACACGCCAGCCGGGCAACGAGTGGGAAGGGCGGTTCGATGCCGCGGTCGCCGGCACGGACAATTACGCTTCGGTCTCGGGCTCGGTCAGCGGCCCTATCGTGCGCGACCTGCTGCAGTTCCGGATTGGTGCGTCCTATCATGAGCAGGACGGCTTCATGCGCAACACGCTGACGATCGGCGACATGAACCCGCTGAAGCAGCAGAGCGTCGGCGGCACGCTGCGCTTCACGCCGGCCGACTGGGCGGTGTTCACCGTCAACGGCAATTACGATCAGACCGCAGGCGGCAGCACATCGTATATCCATGTCGCCGGGCCGACCGATTACCGCCTCGACGGCGCGACCAACGTCCTGAACCGCGCGGTGATCGACTATTACGGCGCGAACGTGAAGGGCGAGTTCGATGCCGCCTCGCTGAAAACCAAGATCACCGCGATCGGCGCCTACAACCAGAAGAATGTCGCCGGAATCAACGACGGCGATTTCGGCCCCGTCGACCTGCTCCGCACCCGCGGCGGTTCGACCTTGAAGACCAAGACCGCCGAGCTGCGCTTCGATACGCAGTGGAGCGATGCGTTCTCGACGTTGATCGGGCTGTACGGTAACCGCTACACGCAGACGAGCGACCAGCTGACGACGATCGATTTCCGTGCGCTGCTGGGGCCGACTTTCCCGGCGCCGGCCTCGACCACGCCGTCGTCGACCTATGTCCGCAACGACACCCGCGCGATCTTCGCCACCGCGTTCCTGAAAGTCGGCACGCTCGATCTCGCCGTAGGCGGCCGGTACGATCACCAGAAGCTGGTTGCGAGCCAGGTCAACGGCATCACGCCGTATACGGCGCCCGAGTACAAGAAGGACCAGTTCCAGCCGCGTGTCACGCTGACGCAGCACTGGACACCGGCGGTGATGAGCTACGCCTCGGTCGCCAAGGGTATCCGCGGCGGTGGCCAGAACGGTCCGGGTACGCGGCCGGAGGATGCGACCTACAAGGGCGACAATGTCTGGACCTACGAACTCGGCACCAAGTTCGACGCGTTCGACCGCCGCCTGACGATCAACGCCGACGTGTTCTACAACGACTACAAGGATTTCATCGGCCAGAACTCGCTCGCGCCCAACACCAGCGGGGGCTTCGTCGCGATCAACCTCAACACCGGCACCGTCGAAAGCTACGGCGCCGAAGTGGAGGCGCATCTGCGCGTGACGAACCAGTGGCGGATCGACGCCGGCGCATCCTATCTCCATGCCCGGATCACCGACGACAGCCAGTATTTCGCGACCACCGGCGTCCACGTATCGAGCGACCGGATCATCTTCACGCCCGATTACAACTTCAACTTCAATACGACCTACACCGTGCCGGTCGGCGACAACGCAGTGCTGCTCGATGCCGGGATCTTCGGGAAGGGCAGCCGCATCGGCTCCTCGCTCGATCCCAATGTGGCGCCGAAACTATCGGCCTATGCGATCACCAACGCCTCGCTCGGCTTCCGTTTCTCGAGTGGCCTTACGGTCACCGCGTTCGGCACCAACCTGTTCAACACCAAGTTCATCGAGAGCTATATCGACAAGTCGGCGCTGGTTCGCGCCGGGCTCGCGCCGCTGGCGTCGAACCTCGCAATCCAGGGCGATCGCCGCCGCTACGGCGTACGCGCGAGCTTCCGGTTCTAGGATGACCATGCATTTCGACCCCATAGAGCGCGCGCCGCTCGACCCGGCGTTCGTCGCGGCGCTCAAGCAGCGGTTCGGCGATGCGCTCCAGATGAGCGACGCGATGCGGCTCCACCACGGCAGCAGCGAGGCGCATTTCGCACCGATGCTGCCCGACGCGGTCGTCTTCGCGCGATCAACCGAGGAGGTGGTCGATCTCGTCAAGCTGTGCACCGCCGCCAAGGTTCCGATCGTGGCGTTCGGTGCTGGCACCTCGATCGAGGGCAATACGCTGGCGGTGCAGGGTGGCGTTTCGGTCGACCTGTCCGAGATGACGCAGATCGTGTCGATCAACGCCGAGGATTTCGACTGCACGGTGCAGGCGGGGGTCCGCCGCGAGCAGCTGAACGAGCATATCCGCGACCTGGGATTGTTCTTCCCGATCGATCCCGGCGCCAATGCGACGATCGGCGGGATGGCCGCGACGCGGGCGAGCGGGACCAACGCGGTGCGCTACGGCACGATGCGTGAGGCAGTCTTGAGCCTGCGCGTGGTGACGCCGGACGGGCGCGAGATCCGCACCAGCCGCCGCGCGCGCAAGTCGGCGGCGGGGTATGACCTGACGCGGCTGTTCGTCGGCTCCGAGGGGACGCTCGGCATCATCACCGAGGTGACGCTTCGGCTGCACGGCATTCCCGAGGCGATCTCGTCCGCGGTGTGCAGCTTCGACACGCTGAACGGCGCCGTCGACACGGTGGTGCAGGCGATCCAGATCGGCGTGCCGCTCGCCCGCGTCGAAATTCTCGACGACATGCAGATGAAGGCGGTCAACGCCTGGTCGAAGCTCGACTATCCCGAACTGACGACGCTGTTCTTCGAATTCCACGGCTCGCCGCGCTATGTCGACGAACAGGCGGAGACGGTCCGCGAACTGGCGGCGGCAAACGGCGGCGGCGACTTCCGCTGGTCCAACCTGCCCGAGGAACGCTCGAAGCTTTGGAAGGCGCGGCACGAGGCGTATTACGCGGCGGTCAACCTGCGCCCCGGCGCTGTCGGTTGGGCGACCGACGTGTGCGTGCCGATCAGCCGCCTGGCGGAGTGCATCGGCGAGACCAAGGCCGACCTCCAGGCCTCGTCGGTCCCGGCGACCATTCTCGGCCATGTCGGCGACGGCAATTTCCACGTCGTCTTCTCTATCGATCCGGAGTCCGAGGCGGAACTGGCCGAGGTGTCGGCGATCAACGCACGGATGGTCGAGCGCGCGCTGGCGATGGACGGCACCTGCACCGGGGAGCACGGCATCGGCATCGGCAAGCAGGACTGGCTGGTCGCCGAACTCGGCGATGCGGTCGATCTGATGCGGACGCTGAAGCATGCGTTGGACCCGCACAACCTGTTCAATCCGGGCAAGATCTTTGCGTTCTGAACTACTCCCCTCCCTTGAAGGGAGGGGCTGGGGGTGGGTCGGCTTATTGGCAGGCGCTAGAGTGCGCCCCGCGCCGACCCACCCCCGACCCCTCCCTTCCAGGGAGGGGGGAAGAAGGATTTGATATGGACAGCCTGCACCTCGTCGACCCTACGCTCCGCCCACTGCTGGATATGTTGCCGCGGATATCGCTCACGGACGACATCCTGCCGGCGATGCGCGACCGGCCCTCGATGTTTCCCCCGGCCGACAAGTCGCTGGCGACGCTGGAGATCCATACGGTTCCAGGGCCTGCCGGAGCCCCGGATATCGACCTGCACGTCTTCCGCCCGGTGGGCGCCACCGGCGTCCTGCCCTGCATCTATCACATCCACGGCGGCGGCTATGTGATGGGCAAGGTCAGCGATTACGATCCGCTGGTCCGTCCGCTGATCGCCGACCTGCAATGCATCATGGTGTCGGTCGAGTATCGCCTCGCGCCCGAGACGAACTTTCCGGGTCCGATCGAGGATTGCTATGCCGGGCTTGCCTGGACGATCGCCCATGCCGAGGAACTCGGCATCGATCCGGCGCGGCTCGGCGTGATGGGGCAGAGTGCCGGCGGCGGGTATGCCGCGGCGCTGGCGCTGATGGTGCGCGACCGTAGGCAGTATGCGCTCGCGTTCCAGCACCTGATCTACCCGATGCTCGACGATCGTACCTGCACAGCACCGCCGCATCCGTACGCTGGCGAGTTTATCTGGACTGCGCAGAGCAATCGCTTCGGCTGGAGTTCGTTGCTCGGCCACGCGCCCGGTGGCGACGACGTGTCGCCCTACGCCGCGCCTGCGCGTGCAACCGATCTCCGCAACCTGCCGCGTACCTATATCGCGACCGGTGCGCTCGATCTCTTCGTCGATGAGGACATCGATTACGCGACGCGGCTGATCCGCGCGGGCGTGCCGGTCGAGCTTCACGTCTACCCCGGCGGCTATCACGCCTTCGATGTCTTCGCCGACGGTCCGGTCTCGCAACAGGCGCGCCGCGACAGCCACGAGGCACTGCGCCGTGCGCTTGCATAAGGAGCTCCCATGACCGATTTCGCCCGACCGGCCTCTCCGCAGTTCGCAAGGACGCTGCTGCCGTTGCTCGCGCTCGCGCTGGCGATGGCGGTCGGCTTCACGATGATGGGCTCGTTCGGGACGGTGCAGGAGGGCGCGAAGGCCGAACTCCACCTCAGCGACTATACGCTGAGCCTGATCCAGGGACTGTCGGCGGCACTGCCGCTCGCGGTGTTCTCGATCCCGATCGGCATCCTGGTCGATCGCTACAACCGCGTGCGGATGATGATCGCGCTCGCGCTCGTGTGGACGCTGGGCACGGTACTCACCGGGTTCGCGCAGAGCGTGCCGCTGCTGTTCGTTGCGCGCATGCTGACCGGGATCGGCACGACCGGCGCGCTGACCGCGGCGCTGTCGCTGTGCGCCGACTTCTGCGTCCCGACGCAGCGGGGCAGGGCGATGCTGGTCGTCAATCTCGGCAAATCGCTCGGTATTGCGCTCGCCCTGGGCTTGTCAGGCGCGCTGTTCGGCCTTTTCGCGCATGGCGGCGCGCCGACGTGGTTCGCAGGCATGATGCCGTGGCGCAGCGTCCATCTCGGCCTTGCGGTCATCAGCGTGTTTGCCATCCTGCCGCTGTTGCTGTTGCGCGAGCCGGCACGACAGGAGGTTGCGGCGGGCACGCATGCCCCGTTCAAGGTCGTGGCCGGTGAGCTATGGGCACGACGCGTGTTCTTGGTCCCGTTGTTCATCGGACAGATCAGCGTTGTGATGGCCGATGCCGCCGCCGGGATCTGGGTCTCGCCGGTCCTGTCACGCAATTTCCACCTGCAGCCTGACCAGTTCGCCGGCTGGATGGGCACGCTGCTCTTTGGCTCGGGCGTCGTCGGTGCGATCGTCGGTGGCCTGTCCGCCGACCGGGGGCAGAAGAGCGGGCGGCGTGGCGGCCTGCTGATCGGTGCGATCGTTGCCGCGGCGGTTGGCGTGCCCGCGGCGTTGTTCCCGATCATGCCCTCGGTTCCGCTGTTCGGGGTCGCCGTCGGCTTGCTCGTGACGTGTGGCGCGGTGACGGGCGTGGTGACTTCGGTGGCATTGACCGTGCTCATTCCCAACGAACTTAGGGGTTTGTGCATCGGCGCGTTCATCGCGATCGCCGGGCTGATCGGCTACGGTCTCGCACCAACGCTGGTCGCGGCGGCAAGCGGCATGCTGGGCGGCGAGGCGCATCTCGCACAGGGTCTCGCGATCGTCGGCGTAGTGACCAGCGCGATCTCCGTCATCGCCTTCACGATGGCAATGCGTCGCGCGCCGGTATCCGCAATTGCCTAACCTGTAAGATAGCTCTTGCGTGAGCTATCCGATAGCTGCATGATCGACCCAATCCCGGCAATCGGGAACAGGAGATCGGTGTTGGGCGAGGGTAGCATGCAGAAGGAACGGGTCACGGTGTCGCCCGAGATGGCGGCCTTCATCGGCGAGGGCCTGGTCGACCCGGCGGCTGTTTCCGCCGACGCGGTGGTCCTCTGCTTCGCGCTCGGCGAGGACGCGCCAGCGCAGGTTACCGTCACCACCGGCACGGTTCCCTCGGAGGAGCGCGCGATCCTCGTCCTTGCGGTCGAACGTGGCGCCTGCCTGCGGGTCTTCGATTATGCGCCCGACGCGAACATCGCGTGCCATCTGCCGAGCGAGTTGCGGATGATGGTCGCCGCGATCCTCGATTGCACGCTGCCCGAACCCTGGCGCAGCACGCATCGTTCGGCGAAATGCATCGAGCTCCTGTCCAGTACGTTCCAGCGGATCGTCGAGGACGACCTCGTACCTCTCGCGGGTGCCGGGCAATTGTCCGCCCGCGACAGCCAGCGGATTGTCGCGGCGAAGCGGATGATCGACGAGCGCTGGGGTGAGAAGATGACGCTCGACTCGATCGCGCGGGCCTGTGGCCTTAACCGGGCAAAGCTCACGCGCGGCTTCCGCGACATGTTCGCCTGCACGGTCGCCGACGCGCTGCTCGACCGACGACTTGGGGCGGCCCGTCAGCTGCTGATCGCGACCGACCTGCCGGTATCGTCGATCGGGTACCAGTGCGGCTATCTCAACAACGCCAGTTTCACGCGCGCCTTCTCGCGGCAGTTCGGCACGACCCCGTCCTCGCTGCGCGCACCGCGGCTCGCGGCATGAGCGCGGCGAGCCTGCGACTGGTCGAGGGCGGTTCGCTCGTCGACCAGGCGGTCCACGCGGTCCGCACGCATATCCGCACGAACGACATGAAGGTCGGCGACACGCTGCCGTCCGAAGGCCATTTCGCGACCGAGCTGGGCGTCAGCCGGCCGGTGTTGCGCGAGGCGTTCGGCGCGCTGGCGGCGCTGCGGCTGATCGACGTGGGCAATGGCAGGCGCGCGCGGGTCGCTGCGATCGACGGATCGGTGATGGCGACCTCGCTCGATCACGCGGTGGCGACGGCGCAGATCTCGATGGTGCAGATCTGGGACGTGCGCCGCACGCTGGAACTGCGCACCGCCGAACTCGCCGCGATCGAGCGCACCGACGACGAGGCGCGGACGATCATTGGTTTAGCCGAGGCGATGGAAGCGGCGGGCACCGATGTCGATGCGCTGACCCGCCACGACATCGCGTTTCACCAGGCGATCGCACAGGCGGGGCGCAACATGCTGTTCCTGCAGATCGTCCGCTCGTTCGCTCCGATGATGGTCCACGCGGTGCCTGCCGCCTGGGCGACGCGAACCACCGCGCGGCAGCGTACCGCCGTGCTGGCGCACCATCACGACCTGGCGAGAGCGATCGCCGGCCGCGATCCCAAAGCGGCGATCGCGGCCATGAGCACGCATTTCGTCGCTTCCATCGGCGATCTGTTCGCGCGTCTTTGAGGTGCGAACAGCCCGCATCATTTTCTCCGGGGTCGGTAACTTTTGAATCTTTCGACTTCGGCGCATGCGCGCGGGCGTTGGCATCATTTACCGCATGGGACGTGGTCGCAGCGGCCGCTGCCATGTCAAAAGCGACGGGCGGAAGAGCAAGATATCGGACATGGCTGGCTTCGCTACCCGTCGCATGCCATTCGCCGTTGTTCGTTCCTCAGCGGCATGCAACATGATGCGTTCATGTTTTTCGGTCTAGCATCTCCACTTCGACGACGGACGACATTCAAGGACGACTGATGCGCGCACCTCGGCTTTCCTGCCTGTTTCTATCGAGCATCGCCGCTAGCCTCCTCGTTGCGACACCGGCGACTGCAGACTCGATTGGGCCTACCGGGCTCGAACGCGTGTTGAGTTTGCTGGTCGCGGAACGCTCCGGTGACTACGGCATCGCTGCCCTGGACCTTCGCGATGGCTCGACCGCGTCCGTCAGGGGGGACACGCCGTTTCCGATGGCGAGCACGGTCAAGATCGCGATCGCCGCCGCCTACCTTGCCGACGTCGACCAAGGTCGCCGCACCCTCGGCGATATGATCGTCGGTCGTCCCGCCGCGAAGGTCATGGAATTGATGATCGTCCATAGCGACAACCAGGCGACCGACCAGTTGCTTGCCGCTCTCGGGGGCCCCGTCGCTATCCAGCAGTGGCTGTCGTCGCACAGGATTACCGGCATCCGAATGGACAGGACCATCGCCCAGTTGCTGAGGGAGCGTGGCCACCTTGCCGACAGCAAGGATGTTGCCACGCCGATCGCGATGGTTACGCTGTTGAACAAGCTCGACAACGGCACCGTCCTGGCGGCCCAAAGCCGTCAATTTCTGCTCGAATTGATGAGCCGCTGCCAGACGGGCACGCGCCGTATCCGCGCCCTGCTTCCCGCGGGTACCAGGGTGGAGGACAAGACCGGTACGCTCGACGGTATCACCAATGACGTCGGGTTCATCACCATGCCGGACGGCCGCCGCGTCGCGATCGTGGTGTTCGCGCGAGGGGGACGCGACCGCCAGCCGGTTATCGCCGAAGTCTCACGCGCGATTTACGACTATTTTGCCGATAGCGCCCGCAACGCGCTCGCTCTCTTCATGCAGATGCGGTAATCCAGGTTCAGTTTCCGGCCTGCTGCGAACTGTGGGCGGCACGGTTTTCGCCAAACCGCAAAGCATGTCGCTGGCCGGATACCTGCCCTCCTCTGTCTCCGGCCTAGGCGGAGGTTTCAGAGGGCGACACCGATGCGCGCATGGTTACGCGCGTCGTAGCGATCGCGCCCAGCACCATCAGCGCGCCGCCTAGATACAGGATGTTGCGCGGTTCGCCGCCCATCAGCGAGTGGTAGAATAGCGGCACGGTCAGGCTCTCGATGATCATCGGGATGACGATGAACATGTTGAAGATGCCCATGTAGACGCCGTTGCGCTCGGGGGGAATCATGTCGATCAGCATGATGTACGGATTGCCCATCATGCTCGCCCAGCCGATGCCGATGCCGAGCATCGCCACGAACAGCGCAGGTTCGGTTCGCAGGCCGGGGATCGCCAGCATCGCCACGCCCGACGCGAGCAGGCACGCGGCATGCGCGTTCTTTGCTCCCCAGCGACGCGCGACCGGCACCAGCGCGATCGCCGCGACGAACGCCACGGCGTTGTAGAAGGCGCCGAGCTGGCCGACGGTGAGCACGGTGTCGCGAAACGCTTCGCTCTTGGCGTCCGACGTGCCGTGCAGCGACCGTGCGACCGCGAAGGTGATGAACTGCCAATAGGCGAACATCGCATACCATTGGCACAGCATCGCAATCGCCAGCTGTCGCATCGGCCGTGGCATCTCGACCAGCGCGGTCTTGAGATCGCGCAGCGTGCCGCCGAGCGTCAGCGGCTCCTTCGCCAGCCGTGCTTTCTCTTCTTCGGGTAGCGGCAGTTCGGGCACGCGGACAACCGACCAGACGATCGTCGCCAGCGACAGCACTGCGCCGATCAGGAACGCGATCCGCGTGATGTCGGGGATGCCGTTGCCGTCGATGGCATCCTTGTTGAAGCCGATCCATACCAGCAGCGACGGCGCCAGATAGGAGAGCGTCTGCGCGAGGCCGGTGAACGCGGATTGCGTCAGGAAGCCGGCGGCGCGCTGGTCGTCGGGGAGGCGGTCACCGACATAGGCGCGGTACGGCTCCATCGTCACGTTGTTGGCGGCGTCGAGCACCCACAACAGGCTGGCGGCGACCCACAGCGTCGGGCTGTACGGCATCGCCAGCAGGCACAGGCTGCACAGTATCGCGCCGACCAGGAAATAGGGGGTGCGGCGGCCGATCCGGGTCGAGGTCCGGTCGCTCATCGCGCCGATCAGCGGCTGGATCAGCAGCCCGGTCATCGGTCCGGCGAGCCACAGCAGCGGCAGGCTCGCCTCGTCCGCGCCGAGATAGCCGTAGATCGGCGCCATGTTGGCCTGTTGCAGACCGAACGAGAATTGCAGCCCGAGGAAGCCGAGGTTCATCTCGATCAGCCGCATCAGCGAGAGGCGGGGCTTGGTCATGAGGCCAAGGTTCATTGTCATGCCTCCTGTGCGAGATGATCCGGCGTGGACCAATCGATCCTCCCCCGCCAGGGGGGGGTGTCGCCGTAGGTGACGGAGGGGGAGGACACGGAACCTGCGTTTCGCATGCCTCCCCCTCCGTCTGACAAGAGCCAGCCACCTCCCCCTTGCGGGGGAGGATTGTGAGTTCGCCGGGTCACGCCGCCGGGCCTGCCCAGATGACGCCCCAGGGTTCGACGTCGAGCGGCGCACCGCATGGCTGTTCGGACAAACGATCCTGGCATCCGGCGAGCCCGTCGACCGAGACCGCGGCGTCGGAGAAGTTCAGGAACACCCGGTCGCTGCCACAACCGATGCCGAGAAGGGCGGCTTCACCCGTCGCAATCGCCAACGGTGAACCAGCCCCGCCACTCGCGACCCTTGCCGCGCGCAACGCTGCCAGATCGCCGCTGATCCGCCGCGCGGCCGGCTCGTCAAGCGCCGTCCAGTCCATCTCGGGCCGGTGCAACCAGCGGCCTTCGTGCGCGCGCTCGGGATCGCTGAGATAGCTCGCGTCGTTGAGCAGCCCCGCTTCGTCGCCCATGTAGGTCGTCGCCAGCCCGCCGCTCGCGATCGACAGCGCGTTGAGCAGTGCGATCCGCCGAAACGCCATTTCGCGCGCATCGTCGTCCGCCGCCGCTTCGAGCCCCGCCAGCGACGCCATCGTCCCGTTCGATCCGTGCAGCACCGAGCCATCCGACTGGAACGGGGCACCGCGCGCCCAGCTGCCGTCGCCGCCTTCGAGGAAGCGCGCCGCTACCTTGAGCCGTGCCACAGGGTCCGGGTCGATCCCGGCGAGATCGCCGATAACCGCGCCCCAGCCGATATCGTCGTGACACCGCGCGTAGCTCAGCCAGTTCGCGCCGCGTGGCAGGCCACCGCTTGCCTCGACGATCGCATGCGGCAGGGTGGCGGACTGTTCGGCCAAAGCGACCCAGCCGGCTACCATCAGCGAGTTGTTATAGACGAGATGGCATTCGGGCTCGAACCCGCCATCCCAGTCGCGTCCTTCGTCGGCGCCGAAATACGGCGGCACAAGCGCGGTCGGGACGATCGCCTCGGCCTTCAGAAGTGTCGCCGGCGCGACGATGTCTAGCGCCGCGCGCAGCGCACGGACGATGAAATGCGCCTCGGGACGGTTGCGGCAATTAGTGCCGATCTGCTTCCAGAGGAACGCGATCGAATCGAGCCGGAACGCCTCGAAGCCGTGGTTCGCCAGCCGCAGCATCGTGTCGACGATCGCGAGCATGACTTCAGGGTTGGACCAGTTAAGGTCCCATTGGAACGGATAGAAAGTCGTCCAGACCTGCCCACCCATTGCCGGCACGTACGTGAAGTTGCCGGGCGCAGTCGTCGGGAACACTTGGGGAAGGTCGGCCTCGTACGCCTGCGCCTCGTCATCGCTCAAGACATGATAAAAGGCACGGTAATGCGGATCGCCCGCGAGTGCCGCCTTCGCCCAGGCATGATCGTCCGCGGTGTGGTTGAGCGCGAGGTCGACGCACAGGCTGATCCGCCCCTCGCGCAACCGCGCGGCGAGGCGCGCGACATCGGCCATCGTCCCCAGCCGCGGCTCGATCGCGAGATAGTCCGCGACCGCGAACCCGCCATCGCTGTCGCCCTCGCGTGCCTTCAGCAACGCGAGCAAATGTAGATACCGAACCCCGAGCGATTCGAGATGGTCGACGCGGTCGATCAGCCCGCCGACGGTGCCGGCGAACCGATCGACATAGGTCGAATAGCCCAGCATGTCGGGCGCGACGAACCAGTCGGGATCGCTCAATCGCGCCTCGTCGAGCGCGACCATCGCCGCTGGCCGTTCGGCCGCCCGATCACGGAGGATCGTCTCCATCCGCAGCCAGAGCGACGCCAGTCGATCGGTGCCGTACAGCCGTTCGAGCTGGCGTTTGAGAAGGGGGGCGAGCGCGTCGAGACGGCGCTCGGTGGAGGTCATAGTCACGCTCACCCGCCCTATCAGAAGCCGACGCGGACCGCGGCGGAGATCGTTCGGCCGGTGATCGAGCGTGCCCGGACGATGCCGTTGGTCGGGATTGCGCCTTCCTCGGCTTCGGTGATGCCCTTCACGTCGAACAGATTGTTGCCGTTGACCGACAGCGTGACGTTCTCGGTCGGGTGCACCGACACGAACGCGTTGACCTGCGTGTAGCCGGGCATCTTGAGGACGTTATTGTCCTGCGCGAAGCTGTCGGTGGTGCCGATCACGTTCGCGCCGACGGTCAGACGGCCGACATCGACCTGCGGGGTCGCCTGGAAGATGAACTTAGCCTGGCGACGCGGGCGGTTGCCCTCGACTGCGGGGTTGAGAACGTCCTTGGTGATCTCGGCATCGGTGTAGGTGCCGCCCGCCGACAGCGAGAACGGCCCGCGTGCGATCCGGCCCTCGAGCTCGACGCCCTTCGCTTCATATTCGCGGTTAAAGAAACGCTGTGTCGTCGCCTCGAAGTTCTGCTCTTCGGTGCGTGCCCAGAAGCCGGTGGCGTAGAGCGAGAGACCGTTCTGGCGGAACTTGAACCCGCCTTCGAGCTGACGGACGAAATCGACTGCCGCGCCCTCGTCGGTCAGGCCGCCCGTGGTCGTGTTGATCGAGGGGCCGAACAGCAGGCGATCGGCGTTGGCGCGACCGCCGCGGCTGTAGCGTGCGAATACTGCGGTGCTGTCGGTCAGGCGATAGTTCGCGCCGCCCGAGTAGGACAGATAGTCGTAGTTGTAGTTGAGCGGCGAGCGGCGTGTCGGGATGATCGCGACCTGACGCTCGGGCGCCGAGATCACGCCGTTGCCGTTGATGTCGAACGTCGTGATGCCGCTGCCGAAGCCCGCACCCAGATCGGCGCCGGCGACGCTGCCACGGGCCCGACCGAAATCGTAGCGCAGAGAGCCGTCGATGTTAAAGCGGCCGATCTCCAGACCGAGCTGAGCAAATGGTGCATAGGTCGTGTAGTCGAGATCGTACGACCGGCGGCAGCAATTGCCGAAGCCGAATGCCGAATACCCCGGCGTACCGTTCTGCGTGACCGGAACGCCCGCCGCGGTGCGGACGTCGACCAGCTGCGAGCGACCGTCATCGGCGACGGTCTGGACGAACGAGTTCCACAGCCAGTCGCTCTTGATGTCCTGGCGCGAGGCGTAGAAGCCGCCGGTGATCGCCAGCGTTCCCGAACCGAGCGGCACCGAGCCGTTGAGGCGGATGTCGTTGGTGATGTTGTTGAGGCTCTTCAGGTCGACGTCGAACAGCACGACGTTGGCGAGCAGGCCATTGCCGTTGAGCGACGCCGGGTTGGTGATCCGCTGGCCGTTCTGCGGTCCGCTCGCGTAGAACAGCTGCGCGCCGGCGCCACCGATGCCGTTGGCGATCGTCTGCGCGGAGCCGACGGCCGACGGGAACGGCGAGGTGAAGCCACCCGAGATGTCCGAATAGCGGAACCGCTCGACGATGTTCCAGCCGTCCGCGACGGGGATCTGCGTCTCGAGACCCGCCGAATACACGACGGGATGCTGGCCGTCGCGGATCGAACGCGTGACGAGCTGATTGTTGCCGTCGAGCGTCTGCACGGTGCGGATGTCGGCGCTGTGCAGCGTGCCGTTGTTGATCGAGAAATTGGTGATGTTGTTGTAGGTCGGATCGCTGTTCGTGCCGGTTACCTGTACCGGGCTGGGCAGATAGCCGATCGCGCGGTCGTCGAGATACTTGCCGTACAGGCGGACATAGCCGCCATTGCCGAACGACTTGGTGATGTTCCCCTTCAACTGGCCGCCCTTGACGCCGTCAAAGCCGACTTCGCGCTGGCCGTCACCGATCCGGTAGAAACCGCCGAAATGATAGGTCAGCGTGTCGGACAGCTTGCCGCCCTGGTCGAAATCGACGCGGAACTCGCGGTAGTCGAGCCCGCTGCTGAGCTGGAACGCGCCGCCTTCCTGCTCGCCGGTCTTCGAGATGAAGTTGATGACGCCGCCGGGCGAGTTCGACGCGAAGGTCGAGGCCGAACCGCCACGGACCGATTCGACCGTCCTCACGTTAAAATCGGCGCGGAGGAAGATGTCGGCATTACCGAACGTGATGTCGCCGAATTCCAGGATCGGCAGGCCGTCTTCCTGCAGCTGGAGGAACTTCGAGCCGCCCGATGCGACCGGCAGGCCGCGGACCGAGATGTTCGCGTTGCCGTCGCCGCCGGATGCCTCGACCCGGATGCCGGGGAGGTTGCGGAGGAGTTCGCCCGAGGTGCGCGGTGCCAGCTGGACAAGAGCATCCGACGTGATCGAGCTGGTGGTGATCGACGTGTTGAGCTTGTTCGTGCCGCGCGCGACCGCCGTCACGACGATGTCGTCCTGCGGGATGTCGGCAGCGGGAGCAGTGGCGGTGTCGGCCGGCGTGGCAGCCGGATCAGCCTGCGGTGCGGTCTGTGCGGCCCCAGCGGTGGCGAACGATGCGGCGGCGATGCCGGCCAGCAATGCGTGACGTACTTTCATGCGACTCTCCCTGCGCGACGGCTTTCTGAGAAGCCCAAGGCCGCCTCCTACTCGCGTCGCAATCGATTGCAAGAAATGTTTCACAATCGATTGCAGAAATTAGGCGGACTGTCTCTTTATCAGCGCAGGGGGGACGATCGCGGACTCAGCTGGCTCGCCGGCGACGCGCTTCAGCAAGCGATCGACCATCAATTCCGCTCCGATCGCAAGATCTTGGCGGATGGTCGTCAACGACGGGGACGTGTGCGCTGCCAGCGAGACGTCGTCATAGCCGATGACCGCGGTCGTGGTGGGAACGTCGATCCCCGCCTCGGCCAGTGCGCGCAGCACGCTCATCGCCGCGACGTCCGACGCAGCAAAGATCGCGTTCGGAATTGTGCCGCCCGCAAGATGCTCCGCCACCGCAGCGTGAACCGTTTCGGGGCTCATAGCGGTTGCCAGCACCGAGTAGGCGATACCGGCCTCGTCGGCCGCCGCAGCGAACCCGGCAAGGCGATCGGCAAACTCGGGCGGGGCAGGGTCGCCGACGAACAGCAGCCGCTGCCGGCCTTGCGCGATCAGATGGTCCGCTGCCAGTCGCCCGCCCGCGACATTGTCCGATCCGATCGTCAAATGATGCTGGCCGGGACGGTTCGCACCCCAAACGATCAGCGGGCGGTAGCGCTGCGAAACCCGCTCGATCGCCGCGAACTGGTCCGACTGGCCGACCAGTAGCAAGCCATCGATCCGCCCGCTGTCGACCAACCGTTCGAGCCAGTCCTCGGCATCCGGGATCACGCGCGACAACAGGATGTCATAGCCGCGCTCGACCAGCAGGTCCGCGAGGAATCCGAGCAGCGACAGGAAGAACGGGTCGGTCAGATGCTGCGTCTTCGCGTGGCCGAGCGGCAGGACCAGTCCTATCGCGCCGGTGCTCTTCATCCGCAGGTTGCGTGCAAGCTGGTTCGGTCGCACGTCGTGCTCGCGCGCCAACTCGCGTATCCGCTCGCGCGTCTGCTCGTTCACGGAGGAATGCCCTGCAAGCGCGCGCGACACGGTTGCAGTCGAAACGCCCGCGAGTGCGGCCAGGTCGGCGAGTTTCATTGTAGTGGAGTTCCTCGTCGGTACGCGCGTAGGCCACGTCGTACAGTCAGCACCGCGGGCCTGCAATTGTCGGGCGAATTACCGACGGACTTGCACGATCCGGTAATCGAGAGAATGCCAACAATGATATGGCAAGAGGATCGCCATGCGATCGCGAACACTGCCGTAGCGTCATCGTCCGCTTGCCGAATGCATCATCGTGGCGTTCGACGCGACCTAACGCATCCCCTGCGAGGGGGTGACCGGGGCTGCAAGGTAGCGATCCAGGAACTGCTGGTGCGTCGGCATCCCTGCGACTGCGTCTGCGATCGTGCTGCGGATATTGGTCAAGACGCCGGCTAGCTGCGGGCCGCCCATGATGCTGCCAAGGCGGTGGTGGTCGCGCGGGGTCAGGCGCTGGCCGAGCATCACCTGCACCCAGCTGGCGACACGGAACAGGTCATCGCCGCCCTGATACGCCTGCGCGCCCTCTGTGAAGAGCGCGATGCGCTCCACGAGCGTGTCGGGGATCGGCATGTCCCGGCGCGCTGCCCAGAAGGGTTCGGGACGTTCGTTGAGGTGATAGTGGAGGATGATGAAATCGCGGACGCGCTCGAGCTCAGCCTGCGCCTGATCATTGTACCGCCTAACCAGCGCGGGTGCCATTCCGCCGAACGGGAAGGTCTGCATCAGCCGCGTAATGCCCGTCATGATCAGATGGATGCTGGTCGATTCGAGCGGTTCGACGAACCCGCTGGCGAGGCTGAGCGCGACGCAGTTCCCCATCCATACCCGTCGCCGGCGACCGGTACGGAACCGGATCAGCCGCGGCTCGGTAAGCGGCGCGCCGTCGATCGTGGCGAGCAACCGGGCATGAGCCTCGTCGTCCGACAGATGATCGCTGGCATAGACCAGCCCGTTACCGACGCGGTGCTGCAGCGGGATACGCCAGCGCCAGCCCGCGTCATGCGCGATCGCGCGCGTGTACGGATGCGCCGGGCCCGTCGCGGCGGTCTGCACGGCTAGCGCGCTGTTGGTGGGCAGCCAGTGCGACCAGTCCTCGTAACCGGCGGCGTAGGTGCCCTCAATCAGCAGCCCGCGAAAGCCGGTGCAGTCGATGAACAGGTCGCCCTCGACGCGCTCGCCGGACTCGAGGACGAGCGCGCGGATGAAGCCGGTCTCGCCGTCGCGTTCGACGCTGGCGATCCGCCCCTCGATCCGCTTCAACCCGTTCGCCTCGCTGCGCGCGCGCAGGAAGCGGGCATAAAGGCCTGCGTCGAGGTGATAGGCGTAGTTGATCTGGCCCTCGGAGGGGAGCGCGAACCGCTCCGCCTTGGCCGCCTGGAGTTCCAGGCAATAGTCGCCGATCTCGCTCGCATCCCCGGCGGCTTTGGCGGCAAGCCAGAAATGGTGGAAGTCGCCCATCCAGGTCGATTTGCCGATATCGCCGAACGAATGGATGTAGCGATCGCCGTCGCGTGCCCAGTTCTCGAACGAAATGCCGAGCTTGAAGGTCGCTTGCGTCGCGCGCATGAACTCGCGTTCGTCGAGGCCCAGGATCGTGTGGAACGCGCGCATCGTCGGGATCGTCGCCTCGCCGACGCCGATGGTGCCGATCTCCTCGGATTCTACGAGGGTGATGTCGAGCAGCTGCCCCAATTGTCGCGACAAGGCGGCGGCGGTGAGCCAGCCCGCGGTGCCACCGCCGGCGATGACGACTTTCCTGATGCGCTGCTCGGCCATGTTCGGCTCCTATCGGTTGATGCGCTGGAGGATCTTGGCGCGCAACCGGCGTGCGGACATAGCGTCCAGCGGCGCAAGTTCGCCATGTGCGTGCTCGGGCAGGTGCTCCCTGGCGTGATCCGCAGAGCCGAAGACATAATGGTCGAACATCGCGCGCCATGCCTGCTTCTCGTGATCCGGCCGATCGCGCAGCGACAACAGGCCGTGGAGCAGGGTGTTCATGGGCGTATCCATGAACCGCGGCACCGCGTTCCACCAATAGTTGATCATCACGTTGAAAGGATCCAGCGCCTCGACATTATGCCACCACAACGCCGAGTAGAGCAGCACGTCACCCGGCTCGAGTTCGGCAATTTCGGCATGTGTCAGCGCCTCGGCAAAGCGTGGGTATCGGTCGAGATCCGGTGTGCGAAGGTCGACCATGCTGACCACCTGTCCGGCCGGCGTCGGCTCCAACGGCCCAGGGTAGAGGTTGGCGACCTGATCAGGCGGAAACAGCGTGAAGCGCCGGCGACCGACCATGCAGCATGCCAGATTGTTCGACATGTCGTAATGCGTCGCGGCGGTGGTACGATTGCCGATCCAGATGCTGACCAGCGGTGGGTTCTCGACGAGCTGCGGGTCGCCGAACGGCAGCGCGGCCTGCGCGCGAAGACCAGGTAGGTACAGATCGATGTCGGTCGAGCCGATATAGATGGCGGGGGCTTCCGGATCGCCGAGCCCGTCAAGAAGCTGGTCGAGATACCCGGACAGCGAGCCGCTCTCTCGTTTGAAGTTCAGCGCGGCGCAATCGTCGGAATACCCGAAGCGGCCGCCGATCGCCGGATCGCCGACGTACGCCGTGACGGGACGGCCACCGTCGAACTGCTTCAGCCACGTCATTGCCGGCTTTGCACCTTCCAGCCCGACAGCCACCAGCGGCAAGTGGCTGGCGATCCCACGCAGGATCACCGGAACGCCATCGGCGATCAGGTCGGCGATCGGCACGCTGATCGCGCTCGTGCCATCGATGACACGCGTACGGCGCGTGATACCTGCCACCGGGATCAACCGGTCTGGCTCAGCAGAGATTGCTTGCGCGCAATCAACTGCTGGATGTTGCCGAGCGACGCCGCGGCCAGGATGGCGAGACGCAGCACGCCCGATCCGTGAAGTCGCTCGAGCGGTTCGCCTTTCAGAGCGGCTAGATGCTCGAGGTCGACGACCAGCACGTCGGCTATGGTATAGCGGCGCTCTTCGCTGACATCGACGGTGAGCGTTACCGGCGTGAGCAGGCCAGCCTCGTCTAGCGCGGTATAGGCAGCCGGCGCGGTCTGCAGTCCCTCGTACAGCAGGCGGAGCACGCCGGTGATATGTTCCAGGTACGGTGTGTTGCCGCCATGTTCCAGGAACAACGGCAGGCCGGTGCTGTCGCCGACGCGCCCGTCGTCGAGATCGACGTGCAGCATAGGCTCGCCGACATCGTCTCCGGGGCGCCGGACCATCCCGATCGAGAAGGGGCCGCGCTGCTGACTGGCGGGCACATAGCGGCTTGTCCAATAGTCGCCGGACAGGAACAGGTTCTCGTCGCGGTCCAGCCCCAACAGGGCACAGGCCTGCAATCCCTCGTCGCGGCGGCGGAATATGATGGCGAATTCGCGCTGCACCGCCTCGAACTCCGCGGGAAATACCAGCGTCTGATTGGCAGCGTCGCCGAACGCGGCGCCAGTCCGCGGGCTTACGCGTAAATCGGCATGGTCGACATTGTTGATCTGTACGGGATTCATCCGCTCCGGTCCTGTTGTTGCCTCACGCTTATCAGCGCGACCGCGACCGACAAAGGAAAAGGCCGCTGCACGGCACGGCGGCGGCCTTCTTAGTGGGGTCGGGAGTGGACCAAGATCCACTCCCGCCTTCATCAGAAACGATAGCGCGCGCCGAGATAATAGCGTGGCTTGAGTTCCTGCACATACACCAGGTTCGTCTCGGTGCGGGCATATTGGCGGAACGGTTCGCTGGTCAGGTTGACCGCTTCGAGCGAGACCGAGAACGCCTTCGTGACATCGTAGCTTATGCTGCCGTCCAAGGTACCGAACGCGGCCGTGAACAACGGATTGCGATTGCCGCCCTGGTTCGTAGCCGCGAGATACTTGTCACGCCAGTTGTACGAGACGCGGGCCGAGATACCGCCCTTGTCATAGATTGCCGTCAAGTTGGCGCTGTCGCCCAAACCGCTCAGCGCGAAGATGTTGACGTTCGGATCGGCATAGGGATCCACGTTCACGTCGCCACTCACCTTCGTGTACGAAACCGCGAAACCGAAGCCGGTCTGACCGAAGAAGTTCGTCCAGGCGACTTCGAAGCCGTGGATATTGCCTTCCTTGTTGTTGACCGGGCCGCTGATCGCGAAGTTCACGAGCGGATCATTGGCGTCCCCGACGAGATCGACCGCAAGGGCGAGGGGATTGTAGACCGCATCGCTGATTTCGCCCGTGGCGGGATTGAGCGCGCCGCGGAAGGCCGCCGTCGCCGCTGCCTGATTGCCGCCATTCTGCTGCAGCAGCGCCGCGTAGGCGAACAGATTTCGATCGGTCTGGGTAATCCCATTGTTCCTGAGGTAGGCCTGCGCAATACCCGACCGCGATCCTGGCGCGCCTGAACCCGGGTCGCGCAGCCCGAACAGGTTACCGTTGGTTATCTGGTTGCCGACGAAGTTGCGCACGTTCTTGTTAAAGAAGCCGACCGAGACGAAACTCGTGGGCTTGTAATACCACTCCAGCGACACGTCGAAATTGTCCGAGATCAGCGGCAACAGCGCTGGATCCTGCCGCGTGGCGGGAGCCGGGGCCGCACCGAGTGCTGTCGGACGGTTCGGAGCGTTTGCCGTCACCGATGCGAACAAATTGCCATAGTCCGCCCGGGCCAGCGTACGGCTGAACGAGGTGCGCGCCATGACGTTGTCGAGCACTTCGATATTGAAGTCGAGCGACGGCAGCAGGTTGTCGTACTTCGACTTCACGATCACCGCGGCGCCCGGAGGTCCGCCGATCACGGTGAAGTCATTGTCCGATTGCCAGGCCAAAGCCGTCGGGATCGACTGAAGACCGACCGACTTGACCCGGGTCCGTTCGTAGCGAACGCCGATCAGCGCGTTTGCACGGCGTCCGCCAATGTCACCGCCCCAGGCCATCTGGCCATAGACCGCCAAGTTCTTCTCGCCGACGGTATCGTCCGACGAACCCTGCAAAGCGTCGGGGCGTCCCAGCTTCGCATAATAGGGTGAGAAGATGTCCAGCAGGTCGACCGCATCGCCACGAAACGCGACCAGCGCCGACCCGGTCGAGTTCGGGTTATACTTGTCGAACTTGCAGGTCATGCAATAGGTCTTGATGAGATCGCCGGCGAGCTCCTGGACGCGGCCGGTGTCCGTAATGCTCCAGTCACCGAGGATCTGCTGGTTATTGGAACTGGCCGAGCGGGTCGTTGCATCCACATAGTTGCTGCCGACCACGAAACGGCTATCGTTGCCGAGATCCCAGCCCAGCTCGCCACTGAACTGGTTGACCCTCGACTCCTGCTTGGAGAAGATCCGACGCGCGACCTGCGTGCCCAAGTCGCCGATGTCGAGGATATTGTTGCAATTGCCGCCGCGGCCGCCGTTGGTCGCGTTGCAATCGTTCAGAGTTTCCGACTGCTGCGGGAAGCCGCTGCTGAAGTCGACTTTGTGCGTAGCGCGAACCGGAGCGCCGATCGAGATCGTCGTCGCCGACGTGCCGTTCGCATTGTCCGGATTCGTGGTCGACTTCGAATGGTTTGCGTCAAGCTTCAGCGACAGCACGTCGGTGAAGTTCCACTTGACGTTACCGCCAACCGAGTAAAGCTCGGTCTTCGTGGCGAACCGTTGCTGCTCGTAGCCCTTATCCGCCTGCTTAGCCTCCGCCAAGATGATCGCAGTCTGCATCTTCTTGTTATCGTCGAAGGTTACGTCACTGAACGGCCGCTGGAACCAGTTGGTCTGCTCGCTACGCTCGTCGCTCAACTTGTTGCGCGCATACAAGCCGTCGATCGTGATCTCCAGCCGATCCGTAGGTTTGAACTGGATGTTGGCCTGACCGTTGATGCGCTCGCGGCGGTTCTCGGAGAACTGATAGCGGCTGTCATTCGGAATTTGCACGTACTGCGTAGTAGGACGGTTCGTGATATTCGTCGCCGGCGTGATGTACGCACCCGCCGTATTCAAGAAATCGGCCAGCGGAACGATGTTCCAATAGTTCGGGTTCGACTGGATCGATGTCGACTCGCGCAACTGATAGCTGCCGAAGACGTTGACGCCAAAGGTTTCGCTGGGGTTTTTCCAGTTGATCAGGCCAGACAGTTCGGGCGTGACCTTCTTGAGATTGGCCTCCGCATTCTCGACCGAACTGTCGTACAGTGCCTTGGCGCCAATCGAGCCCGACAGGCCGTCTTCGCGCGCATCGAGCGGCCGGCGGGTGACGACGTTGATCGCAGCGCCGATGCCGCCCGTCGGAATGTTCGCCCGGCCGGTCTTGTAGACTTCCAGCGTGGCGACGCCTTCGGACGCCAGGTTCTGGAAGTCGAACGAGCGGCCGGTGCCGACCGCGAAGGCGTTGCCCGTGCTGGTGTCGATGCTGGTCGAGGCAAGCTGACGGCCGTTCAGCGTCACGAGGTTGAAGCCGCCGCTGAACCCGCGGACCGCGACTTGGGAGCCTTCGCCATTGGCGCGAGTAATCGACACGCCGGTGATCCGCTGCAGCGATTCCGCAAGGTTGGTATCGGGAAACTTGCCGATATCCTCGGCCGAGATGGCATCGACGACGCCCGCGGAATTACGCTTGATGTCGATCGCGCGATTGAGACTGGCGCGGATGCCGGTGACGACGATCTCGTTGGCCGGACCGGCCGTCCCTTCGTCGAGCGTGCCAGTCGCGGGCGCCGCGTCGGGTGCGGTCTGCTGCACGGTCGTCGTCTGAGTGCTCTGGCTGGTCGCGGCAGTGTTCGTCTGCGCGATCGCAGTGCTGGAAGCTGCCAGCCCGGTCACGACCGCGATGGTCGATACCGAATGCGCGAGCGTGCGCGAAAATTTCTTCATAAATCCTCCCCCATTCCCGGCCGCCCTGATCAGGCCGGATTGCACACGGTCGTTGCCGTGTATGATAGGGCTACCATCAGGGGCGCGGGTGTCAACTGCGGGAGGGAAGTAGACCCGTACGGTCCGTCAGAAGTTGATCGGCCGACGTTGCGAACAGCCCTCATGGAATACCATTATTTACAGGGGTTTACCTGATCGGGTTGCTGCGCTTGGATATTCCGTACTGATTTCATCAGTAATGAACCTAATGGAATCTGTCTCAGCTGTGATAAATTGAGCACTATTACGATAGTGTTCGGGCAGTGTGCGGAAGGCCAGCGCTGGGAGGTCGAACTATCCCGGAATGCCAGTCTTTAAGGTCAGCCATTATTACCCAATTGATCCAATATCGGCATGGAGTACCTATCGACATGTAGGTCTACTTCAACGCGAGGCGGGTGGACTTGAAGTAGATTCGTGCAGTTGGATAACGGGCGTATGATCCCGATCGTAAGCGATACCGGTCCTTGCGACACAGGCGACTTAAAGGGACCCCCAACGCGCGATTGAATCGATGAGGGAAGGTGAGGGGGCGCTAGCGGTTCGCCTGTAAAGGCGTGCGGCAGGCTAGTCGCAGTCACCGCTCAGTTCGACGAGGCGCGCCATCGTGGCGCGCCTCCCTTGGTTTACATCCGGAACGATACCGACGCGACGTACGTGCGGCCGTTCTTGTAGAACGCCGTCGGGCGATCTCGCGAGCCGCTATACTGCGTGTAGGTCGAGTCGAGCAGGTTCTGTGCGTTGACCGTCAGCGTGACCGCCTTGGTCAGGTTGAAGCCTGCCGAGAAGTCGAGCTGGCTGTACGGCGCGACCATGTCGATCGAGTTCAGGCGGCCGATCGCGCGGAAATACGACGACCTGTAGTTATAGCTCAGGCGCGCCTGGAACGGTCCATTCTCGTAATACGGGATGACGTTGACGGTGTGCTTCGACAGATAGGGCAGGTTCAGCCCCTCGTCGGTCGAGCTCTCGGCGTAGGAGTAGTTCGCCTGCAGGCCGAAGCCATGCCAGATCTCACCCTGTGCCGAGACCAGCGCACCGTTGACGTTCGCCTTGCCGCCGTTGAGCGGCTGCGACACGAGATAGGACGCGTTGCTCTGCGTCAGCTCGTTGAAGAACGTCTGGCGGCTGAGGCCGTTGAGGATGTAGTCCTTCACTTCGCGGCGGAACAGTTCGAGCGACAACAGCGTACCCTCGCGCGGGTAGTATTCCGCGGACAGTTCGTAGTTGGTCGACTGGTATGGCTTCAGGTTCGGGTTGCCGCCGCTCGCATCGAGCGTGATGTCGTTGCGACCGACCGAACCACCGAGCTGCTCATAGCGCGGGCGCGCGATCACCTTGGCAACGCTGCCGCGGAAGATCAGGTGCGTGCCTGCTTCATACGCGACATTCAGGCTTGGCAGGAACTTCAGATAGTCGTTCTCGACCCGCTGCGGCACGATCGTCGGCAGGCTGCCGTCGGTGCCGGAGACCTGGTCGGCGTAGTTCGACACGTTCTTGGTATAGACCAGGCGCCCACCGATGTTGCCGCGGAAGCCGCTCTGGTCGAAGTTCAGCTGGACGTAGTTCGCCGCGACCGTCTCGTCGACGATGTACGATGCGGTCGGCTTGGCGACGGGGATGTTGATCGAGTTCGCGAGGATGTCGATCACGGTCTGCTGCGACAGGTTGATGTACTTGGTCGCGTTGCCGGTACCGCCGGTACCATCGAACGTGCCGTTCGGCGTCGTCGTTGTGTCGACGCCCAGGCTCGCCAACGTGTAGTTCGACGTCGAGTAGTTGTTGAAGCCGCTCGCGTTCAGGCGGTTGCGGTGATCGGTGAACTTGCCGCCGATGCGGATTTCCTTGAACGGCCCCGCCTCGAACGGAATGACTGCGTCATAGCCGGCGTAGTAATCGCGATCGATCGTCCTGGAGAAATCGATCCCGCCCGCGCGCGCCGCATTCAGCTGCGTGCCGTTGACGATCACCGGCGCGCCGTCGATCGTCTGCAGCTGCGGACTGTTGCTGCGGCGGTAATTGGCCGGGTTGGTCAGGTCGCCAACGTAATCGACGTTCGCGCTGTCCGAGGTGAAGCCGTAGCTGTACGGAAGGTCGGTCCGCACATCGAGCAGATATTCGGGATTGCGCCCGCCGATCGCCTTGCTCCAGCCGCCGGTCGCCGCCACGGTCGCGCCGCCGGGACCTTCCCACTCGGCGACGAAGTTGAGGTTGTCGGTGGTCAGCTTGGTCTTGCGGATCAACAGATCGAGCTGCGCGCTCTGGCTGCCGGCCGAGGCCGCGCCGAAGCTCGCATTGGTGACGACGCCGTTCGCGACCGTCGCCGACTGGAGAACGTCGCCGCTCCATGCGCCGGGGATGACGTACATCGACTGGCTGCTGTTGTTGTAGTTGCCGTCGATATGCAGGCCGTTGAGCGTCAGCGTGATGTCGTCGGTCGGCTTGGCCTGGACCGTACCGACATAGCTGATGCGTTTACGCTCCTGCGTGAAATACGCGTAGTTGATGCCAAACGGCGATACCGCGTTGGCGAGATCCTGCCGCGTGCCGCCGGTCACGGTCGCACCCGGGTTCTTCAGCACCGGCTGACCGCTCGCATCGCGGATCAGCGCGTTGTTCGCATCCTTCTGGAAAAAGCGGTCGCCGGCATTCTCGAACCCGAAGAATTCGACGCCCGAGCGCGTCAGGCTCTGCTTGTCGTAGGTGACGGCGCCGAGCACGCCGAAGGTGCCGCCTTCGTTGTGCCAGCTGTACAGACCCGACGCGCGGACGTTACCCTTGTCGGCGCGGTCGTTGTACGAATAGCCGCCCGATGCGAAGATCGAGTTGGCGGGCGTGTCGAGCGGACGGCGCGTGCGCACGATGACCGTGCCGCCGATGCTGCCTTCCTCAATGCGCGGCTCGGGCGACTTGTAGACTTCGAGGCGCTCGACGAGTTCGGGCGCGAGCAGCGAATAGTTGAAGGTACGGCTGGTCGGGTCGTTGTCGTTGCCGCCCCAATCGGCCGAGGCGACCGCATGGCCGTCGAGCAGCATGCGGTTGAGCGCCGGATCGGTGCCGTGGATCGCGACCTTCTCGCCTTCGCCGAAGCGACGATCGATGCTGACGCCGGGAACGTGCGAGAGGGATTCGGCGACGTTGCGGTCGGGGAACTTGCCGATCGCCTCGGCACTGATGACGTCGACGATCGCGTTGGCGTTGCGCTTTACTGCGATCGCGCTGCGCAGGCTGCCGCGGATACCAGTGACGACGATGTCCGTATCGGCGCCGTCCGCTACGGGGTCCCCCTGGGTCGCGGCTGCGACGGGGGCGGACGATGGCGCGGGCGCCGACTGCGCGAGAACGGATTGCGCGAAAACTGGTACCAGACCGAATATCGCCGCACCGGATGCGAGCAAAACCTGCTTACGAAAAACCATCGTCAAAAGCCCCTTCCCATCGACGCCGCAGCGTCACCCTTCGACACGGTCCTGCCCGTATCGCTCGACTCACCTCACTGGCCGGACCTCTAAAGGGTACTGTCATCACAGCGTGGTATTGGTAATGTATAACCAATCTAACTCCTGACGCTATCGGAAAATTACAGTTTGGTGTCGACTTATGACCCTACAAAACTTGCGATAACCATGAGATGGCGATGCGCCGCGTCGACTGATTAGACTTGAGGCTGGCAGAGGTGACCCGGCAATCTCGAAATGCCGCTACAGAACGACCTTACCAATCTATAGCATACAGCAGGCGGCGTCCGTCGTCCGCATTGTCCCATCCGGCTGCCAAACTCAAAAAACTGCCGGGTTAGTCATCCGGCGAGTGTGGGCAGCTTATGGGATCACGACTGTTCGGCCAGATCGATTGGTCCGAAATGCGACCATCCGTGATCTGCGTATGACGATGCGCTGCGGATCGCGCGCGATCTGATGCCGAAAATCCGAGTTCGGTCCGGGTTTGGGTTGGAAGGCAGGCGAGATCCAGCGTCGCTGACCGGCAATCTATGCCAAACGATCGCGCCCGCCGATCGTCTCCGACTCGTTCGCAGGCCCGCCGATCATGTCGAGGGCTAGCAGCAGCAAACTGGCGAGGCGTTCCATTGAAACACCTCGCCAGTTGGCGATCATCCGCGTGCGTGCGCTCGGTCGACCGGTCGTTCTAACGTCTCAGAAGCTGATCCTCACGCCGACGTTGCCGGCATAGGATCGCTGTTGCGAGGACAACACGCCGGTTCCCGTGGCGTAGAGGACCAGCGCGGAGGCGAGCGGCAGTTGGAGTCCGGCCTTGCCGACGAACGCGCTTTGCGAAGGTCGAGCGCCTGCGATCGTGAACGAGGGATCGGCCAGCGCGACAAAATCGACTCCGATGTCGCGGTCGCGGCGAAACTCGTGGAGGTAGCTCGCTTCGATCATCGGCCGCAGCGCGAGGCCGTTCCCGAACGGGACGCTGCCGTCCATCCGCAACCCGACATTCACCGGGAGCGACGTTGTGGTCTGTTTGCCCGCCTGCAACGCCAGCACGCTGCCACGCTCTGCGAACGCATCGGTGTAGAGACGCGCATATTCCACCGCGACGAACGGCGTCAGGTCGAACGACTGGACTGCGATGCGCTGACCGATTTCGCCGCGCAGGCGCAACTCCGCGGCGTCGTACCGTGCGATTTCGGTTTCGCTGGCGACGCTGCCGATCCCGCCCGCGGTCCGCGTCGTACGGATCGCATAATGGCCATAGCCCAGCGACCCGCGGACATACGTGCCCGTCGGCAGCGCGTACGAGGTGTAGGCCGAGACGTGATAGCTCGACGCCTTGCCCTTGGTCGCGCGCGCCGCGGTGTTGAAGCGGGTGTCGAGCCCGCCCGCGACGAAACCGGCACGCCACCCGGTCGAAACTTCACCGTCAAGTCCGATCACGCCACCCCAGCTGTTGCTGCGGCGATCGACCGTACCGTCGGCGTCCCGGCCATCAGTCCATTCCCGACCACCCAGCGGCCCGCCCCAGAGGTGCATCTGGGTGTCGGTCAGGACCGCACGCTGCTGATCGGTCACGGCATCGCCGAATACCCGCCCGGCAAACAATGCCGCGCTGTTCGCATCGGCAAGGCCTTCACCCGACAGGGTGTCGAGCGCTGCAGTACCCGCCGCCGCCGAGTCCTGGCCCGTGGCGTAGACCGTGTTGAGCAACGTTGCCGCACCGGCACCGCTCGCCAACGGCGCCGCGCTTATCAGCGCCGCCGCGACGCGTTGCTGGTTCGCGGTGACCCCGAGTGGACGATAGTCGATATCGGTCCGGTTGAGGTTGAGGCTTGCCGCCGTCGTCGAATAGTCGAGCACAGCGCGCAGGTTGGTGGGAACGCCCGTGACGTTGGCAAAGCTGCCCGAAACCCCACCGCCTGCCGTGACCAGGGCGATGCGCGTGACCGGTAGCGTGCCGACCGAGCCCTGAACCCGCACCGTGCCGTCGAGCTTCGCCGCACCGGATACGACCGTCCGGCTTGCAAGCGCAGGCGATACCGTCTGCACCAGCGTCGCACCGCTGGCGAGCGTGAGCGGACCGTTGATCGTCAGCGTGCCCGGCGTGGTTCCCATGCCGGGTACCAGCGTGCCGCCGCTGTTGACCGTGACGGCGCCCGTGCTGCCTGTGCCACCAAAGACTGCGCCGGTGTTGACGGTCGTCGCCGAGACGATCGAGCCGGTGACGGCAAGCGTTCCGCCATTGACGATCGTCGGGCCGGCATAGCTGTTCTTCCCGGTCAGGGTCAGGCTGCCGGTGCCATTTTTGGTCAGCCCGCCGGTTCCGCCGATATCGTTGCCCCAGCTGTCGGTGGCCGCATAGCCACCCTGCGCGGCGTCCATCGTCACTGCGACCTGGCCGTTGAACGCGCCATAGCCGTCGTTCGCGGCATAGAGGTTCAGCTGGCCCCATCCGTCCAGCGTGTTGCCGGTGAGCACGGGATAGCCCGAGGGGAGGGCGGTGGTCGCGAGGATATCGGTCCGCTGTGCATCGGTCAGATACCCGAACCGCGTCAGCAGCAGCACTTGCGCCTGCACCGGCACATCCGCGGCGGTCATCGCCTTGACCGGACCGACCGGCGCGAAACCGTAGGTCATCTCGGCAAGGTACGTCGCCTTGTTCTGCGCGACGTTGGCATACGGATCGGCGGCGGTTGCGCCAGACGCGTTGGCGGCGGCGATGCATGCCGTCACGGTCGCGGTGCCGCAGGCGGACGCCAGATAGGACTGGGTCTGGGTATAGGCCTGGTAGACCGCATACGCGCTGGCGTTGGCGGGGTTGGTCCAGTCGAGGCGATTGCCCTTCGCATCATACAAGGCCGCGTAGATGTTGGTCGCGGACAGCGCCGTCGCTTCGATCCGGGCACCCATGATGTCGAGCGGCGAATGCATGCCCGCCAGGATGCGGTTGGTGCCCAGGTCCGCCGCGCGCGCGAGCAATTCCTGCCCTTGCTGCGGGATCAGGAACGCCGTGCCCAGCGCCTGCAGCATGCCCGAGTTGGTATGCCCGCTCGGATAGGCGCCGTCTGCATAGGGGTTGGACGAATTGATGATCTGAAGCATCGGGGTCGGTACGTTGACGTCGGTCGTCACGCGGTATGGCCGCGGCGAGGCACCGATGCCGGGAACATATTCGCCGACCTTGAACGTCGCCGCGGTGAACTTGCCCGCGGAATCGAACGTCCCGAAATTGGGTGCGGTGATCGGCTTGCCGCCATTTGCCGCAACCATGTCCGCCGTTACGACGAACCCGCGGACCCACTGCGTCGTGGAGGCGTAAGGCGCTGGCGTCGTAAAGCTCGACAAATACGACGGCACGATGATCGCCGCGGTGTCCGCCAGCGTCAGCGCGCCGCGATTGGTGTTGACGTTGTAGTTGGCGAACCGCGGATCGAGCGGATCGATCGGTGGGTTCTCGCCCTGATACCGCGCGAACGTCCGCTTCGCGGGCTCGGTCGACGAACTCGCGCGGACCGTGTTGTTGATGAACGCGACCGCGGCGGCCAGCGGCGTGGCGGTACCGTTGCCGAACTTCTCGGCGCCGGGGCTGAAGCTGTTGCCGAGATTGATATTGGCGACATAGTCCGCGAGCGTCGCGGTCGCATAGCTGGTCGGGGTAAGCGTGTTCGGCGCCGACCCGCTGGTCGAGGCACCGGCGCCCGCCATGTAAAGGTTGGTCAGCGCGCCCAGGCCATTCAGGATGCTGTACGCCTGATTGGTGCGATCGTCGTGGATCGCCGCGAGGGTCTGGCTCGGCGTGCGCGCGTTGGTCATCGTGACGACGGTCTTGTAGTTCTGCACCATCACTTCGGGATGGTCGCGGATCAGCTTCACATAGCTGTCGAGCAGCTTCGGAACGATGCTGCCGATCGCCGGATTGCTCTCGTTGACGTAGTTGACCGGTGGCGATGTCGGGATCGTCTGCGCCGCGATCGACAGCGGCGTCAGCATCGTCGCCGATGCTGCACAGACCATGAATTTACTCAAAGACACACCATTCCCCTTACGCGTTTCGAAGCGGGGCATGGCATCGTGCGGCGACGGTTTTATGCGACTTATGTTGCAGGTGCGTCATAATGACGGGGGTCGCGGAATGATCGCTTGGGCGGTCAGGTTGCTGGACGATAAGTCCGACATCACGCTAACTGTGACAAAGTGAGTACCGCCAAAGCGGGTGCTTGTGGCGCTCAATTTATCTTCCGCAGTGCGGCGAAAAACTGTCCGATGGCCATTGGACGCCCTCATCAGACCTTCGAGTCATGGCGGGATTGGCCACGCTCAGATGCCGCGTCGGACGTGCCGCAAACGCGTGATCGCCGTCTCACAGAGACCGTCCCGCCGTTCGACGAGGGGCAGCGCACCCTCGTCAAACAGCGGAGCGCTATCAGGCGGCCTTTGCGGCCATCCGTGCGGCGAGCTTTTCTTCCTCGGTCCAGACCTTCCGCTCGCGCGGTGCCTTCGCCGGCTTGACCTGCTTGACCGGACCGCCACCCAGCACGGGGGCGCGCTTAGTCGAATGGCGCGCCACTTCGCAGTGCCATTCGTGATCGTCCTGGACGGTCAGGGTGCGACCGATCTCGCGCTCGACGTCGTGCAGCCAGGCACGCTGCTCGGCGTCGCACAGCGTGATCGCAAACCCACTGCGACCGGCGCGACCGGTGCGGCCGATCCGGTGGACATAGCTTTCCGGGAGGCTGGGCAGGTCGTGGTTGAACACGTGCGTCACGGTGTCGACGTCGATCCCGCGCGCGGCGATATCGGTCGCGACAAGCACCTGGACGGTACCGGCGCGGAAGGCGTCGAGCGCACGCTCGCGCTGCCCCTGCGACTTGTTGCCGTGGAGCGCCTCGGCAGTGATGCCGGCCTCGCCGATGAACGCGCAGACATCGTTGGCGATGTTCTTCTGCAACGTGAAGACGACCGCCTGACCCATGTCGGGGGTCTTGAGCAGTGCCAGCAGCGCCGCTTTCTTGTCGGTCGCATCTAGGAACATCACCGACTGGTCGATCCGGTCGACGGTGGTCGACGGCGGGGCGATCTCGACCTTCGCCGGATCGCGCAACAGGCTCTCGGCCAGCGCCGCGATCGACTTCGGCATGGTCGCAGAGAACAGCAACGTGTGGCGATCCGTCGGCAGCGTCGCGACGAGCCGCTCGATCGGCTTGGCAAAGCCCATGTCGAGCATCTGGTCGGCTTCGTCGAGCACCAGCGCCTCGAGCTGCGACAGGTCGCAGAGCCCCTGATCGACCAGATCCAGCAAGCGCCCCGGTGCGGCGACGATGATGTCGACCCCTGCTTCGAGCGCCTTGACCTGATGGAACTGGCTGACGCCGCCGAAGATCGTCATCACGCTCGGCTTTAGATGGCGACCGAAGCTCTCGAACCCTGCGGCGATCTGCGACACGAGTTCACGCGTCGGCGCGAGTACCAGGATGCGCGCGCCGCCCTTGGGCGCAGGGCGGGGGTCGGCAGCGAGGCGATGCAGCAGCGGCAGCGCGAAGGCGGCGGTCTTGCCCGTGCCGGTCTGCGCCATGCCGAGCATGTCGCGTCCCTGCAGCAGCATCGGGATCGACTGCGCCTGGATCGGGGTGGGGTGGGCATAGCCTTCCTCAGCTAGCGCCTGCAGCAAAAACGGCGCGAGGGAGAGATCGGCAAAGGTCATGGTCATGGTCACGCGGCGCCTCCAGCGCTGAGCTAAACTGCGCCTTGTAGGCAAGCATCTTGTGAGCGCGGGCTGGTAGGTGCGATGCTGCACTGCGTCAATGTCGAAAGCGAGACGCGGGTGGTTGCGGTGACGCACGGCCTGAGCCAGACCCGAGGCTTACCGGCCGGGTTGCTGATCCCGCCAGATCCAGCGCAACACGTCAGGCAGGATCGATCCGCCGTCGGCGTCCGAATGCGTGCCCTCGGTCCAGGCATGGTTGATGGCGTACCGCGGCCCCGCGTGCTTTTCCGCGTCCGCATGCGCATTGGCCCATTCGAGCGCTTTCAGCATCTGCTGGTTCGCAAGGAACCAGTTGCCGTGTTCGTTATCCAGGTCGTTTCGTCCGTCCTGAAGAAAGACGCGCAAGGGGCGGATCGCGCTTTTCCGGATCAGGCCGGGATAGGTATCCCCGCCATAAGCCTGCGGCGTACCGTCCGGGCGGAGCTTCAGGCCGATCGACGTATAGCTGCCGATGAAGCTTATCACGTTGCCGAACGCGTCCGGATGGCGCCACGCGACGGTCCATGCTGCGATCGCACCACTCGACGTGCCGCCGATCGCGCGTCGCTTCGGATCCGCCGAAAACCGCCATCGCCGCGCCACGGCGGGCAGCAACTCGTCCAGCGTCATCCGGGCATAGGCGTCGGAAACCGCGTCATATTCCTCCGGCCGATGGTCCGGGTTCTGCATGCCGAGCGTATCGGGATACCGGGCGGAGACATTGCCTGGCGTGACGAACACGCCCAGCGTCTGCGGAATGGCCTTCTGCTCGATCAGCGTGTCGAGAACCGCGGGAAGCTTCAGCGACCCTTCCGGGTTGACCGCGCGCTGACCATCCTGGAACAGCAGCAGATTGGGTGGCCTCGACGCGTCGTAGCCTGCTGGCACATACACCCAATAGCGCCTGACCGTGCCCAGATAGACCCGGGAGTGAAGTTCGAACGGGCCCTCGACCCTGCCGTGCGCCAGCGAAGTTTGAGCCACGGCGTCGGCCACCCTGACGGCAGCTACCGACGTCGTACCCGATGCCAGCGCCAGCAACATCGTCGCCATGATGATCGTCCGCATCGCCGTTCCCCAATCGTCGGAGCGGTTCTACCACACGGGGATCGGCAAGATAGACGGGGTAATCGATCGCGCCCTCGGACCTCCGCCACACTCGACGCTAGCTTAGAGTCGTCAGCCGCGAATGGGTTAGGTCAAGGCGGTCCATACGACGGGCGCGCGCTTGTCGGAACGCCTGGTGCGAGCGCCGCATCAACTCATCATTTGCCGTCGCCGCTGCGAGCGCATCGGTGCAGGTCCCACGCCGCCATCGCGTGCCTGATTGCGGCGCGGATCGTTTCCGCAGGGATACCGTCGCGCGCCTGGATCGAGATACCGAGCACCAATCCATCGTACAGCGCGACCAGTCCTGCGACGTCGGCACCGGGGTCGAGATCGCCTGCGTTCACGCCAGCGGTGATACACCGACGCAACGCTCGCCGTGTGGCGTCGCGCTCGGTTCGGGTCAGGGCACGCGTCGATGCACTGGCTTCCGACGAGATCGTCGCCGACAGTGTGATCATGCAGCCCAGCGGGTGCGCGACGTCGGTCTGTACCGCAACCGACCCGATCAATGCTTGTTCGAGCCGCGCGCGCGGCGGGACCCGTTCGTCATCGAGCGCGTCGATGATGCTGCCATGCCGATCCAGGTACCGTGCCAGCGCTTCCCGGTAGAGCGCTTCCTTCGAGCCGAACGCCGCGTAGAAACTTGCCGACGAGATGTCGCCCATTGCGTGGCGCAGCGTCAGCAGGGACGCACCCTCATACCCGTGCTCCCAGAACAGGTGCATCGCGCTGTCCAGCGCCGCATCCCGGTCGAAACCACGCGGTCGTCCGCTCCGTGCCATAAGTCTTCGCTCCCGACGTTATGGACTAATCGATCCATTATTCGTTGACAAGCCGCGTTCGGTCGTCGACTGCACTGGACCAGTCGATCCAGAAGTGAGTATTTCGTGCGTCCAAATCCTATTCCGACCGACGTCGGCGCGAGCGAGACGCTGCCGATCTCAGCCTTGCTGGCGCTGGCGATGACCGGCTTCACCGCGATCCTGACCGAGACGCTGCCCGCCGGTCTGTTGCCGCACATGGCAGCGGGGCTGGACGTATCGGAGTCGCTCGCGGGGCAGACGGTCACGGTCTATGCGGTCGGGTCGCTGCTCGCGGCGATCCCGCTGACGCTGTACACGCAAGGCTGGCGTCGCAAGCCGACGCTGCTGGTCGCGATCGTCGGGTTCCTGCTCTTCAACTGCGTGACCGCGGTGTCGACTTCCTACGCGCTGACGCTGGTCGCGCGGTTCATGGGCGGCGTCGCGGCGGGGCTCGGCTGGGGGATCATCGCCGGCTATGCGCGGCGGATGGTCGTCGCGCCGTTGCGCGGCAAGGCGCTGGCGATCGCGATGGTCGGTACGCCGCTTGCGTTGTCGATCGGCGTTCCGCTGGGGGCGATGCTGGGCACCACGCTTGGCTGGCGCATGGCGTTCGGGCTGATGTCGATCACGACGCTGGTCCTGATCGGCTGGGTGCTGTGGCAGGTGCCGGATTTCCCCGGACAGCCGGCGGAGGAGCGACTGTCGATCGCGCGGGTCTTCCGCACGCGCGGCGTACGCACCGTGCTCGTCACGCTGTTCGCGTGGATCACCGCGCACAACATCCTCTATACCTACATCGCGCCGGTCGCCGCATTGTCGGGCGTGCAGGGCAGGCTCGACCTGCTGCTACTAGGGTTTGGCGTTGCCGCGCTGATCGGCATTTGGGTAACGGGCGTGCTAACGACCGGGCCTTGCGACAGCTGGTGTTGGTCAGTTTGACGGCGCTCGCGGCGGTATCGCTCGCCCTCGGGCTGTTTGCGGCCCGCCCCGTCGTGACGATCGCGGCGACGATCCTCTGGGGCCTGTCGTTCGGCGGCGCCGCGACGCAGCTCCAGACCGCGCTGGCCGATGCTGCGGGGGACGGCGTCGATCTGGCGAACGCAATGCTGACGACGACGTGGAACGGCGCGATCGCCGCGGGCGGGATCGTTGGCGGCGTGATGCTCGACCATCTCGGCGCCGGGTCGCTCGCCTGGGCCGTGTTGGCGCCGACGTTGCTGGCGCTCTGGCTCGCATCGCGCGCCCACCGCCACGCCTTCAAGCCCGGCCCAAGGGCATTCGATTGATGCGCCGGTCGCGCGCCTAACTCAGGGGATTTCGATGAAAGCCTATCAAATCGGCGCGCAGGACGGCATCGACGCGCTCGTCGCAACGACCCGGCCGGACCCAGTTGCCGGCCCCGGCGAGGCGCTGGTCGCACCGCGTCTCGTCGGGCTCATCAGCCGCGACGTACAACTCTTGCGCGGTACCTATGGTCCTCGCCAACCCGAGACCCGCATCCCGATGTCCGAAGGCGTCGGCGAGGTCATCGCGATCGGGGAGGGCGTGACCGAGATCGCGGTCGGCGACCGCGTCGTCTGCGGCCATTTCGCGAGCTGGCGCGACGGCGCGTTCCGGGCGGACGTCTTTGCGCACGATATCGGCATCACGCATGACGGCTGGCTGGCCGAGCGCATCGTCCTGCCCGCGGCGGCGCTCATCCGGGTGCCCGATGCGCTGGCCGATGCCGATGTCGCCGGGCTTGCGTCCGCGGCGCTGACGGCCTGGAACGCGCTGGTCGAGATCTGTCACGTCGAGGCTGGCGACACCGTTCTGTGCCTCGGCACCGGCAGCGTCTCGCTTGCCGCGCTGAAGATCGCCAAGGCACGCGGTGCCCGGGTCGCGATCACCTCGTCCCACGATGCGAAACTTGAGACGGCGCGGACGCTCGGGGCGGACATCAGTGTCAACTACCGGACCTCCCCCGATTGGGCAGCCGAGGTGATTGCCAAGACGGACGGCAAGGGTGCCGACATCGTGATCGAAACCGGCGGCGTCGATACACTGGGCCAGTCGATCGCTGCGGCCGCGGCAAACGCACGGATCATCGTCGTCGGCGTGTCGCCGGGCGAAGGGCCGGCGATCCCCGATTATCTGTCGCTCATCATCAAGAACGTGACGATCCGCGGCATCGCCAACGGCAGTCGCGCGATGTTCGTCGACCTGCTCGACGCGATGGTGGCGAACGGAATAACGACGGTGGTCGACCGGACCTTCGCCTTCGACGACGCGCCGGAAGCCGTCCGCTACTTCGCCGCCGCCAAGCATCTCGGCAAGGTGATGATCGCGTTCTGATCGCGCGCACCCGCCGACATCACGCGATCCTGTCGGCAAAGGCGCGAGGCACGCGAACGACTGTGCCATGGCGCGCGTTTTCGGGAAACCGGATGCGCGCGCTCTCGTCGGTCCAGTGGACGAAATCCGTGGTCGAGGCGCCACCGAAGCGATGCTGCTCGTATACGTCGTAATAGACCATGTAGCGGTCGCCGAGCCGTATCGCCGTCGATCCCTCCGTCATCGGTTTGGTGAACGGCGCGCTGACTGGCCCGAACGGACCGGTCGGCGAGGCCGCGGACCGGCTGACCAGCCACCGCCGCGTTTCGGTGTCATGCGTCTCGTCCTTGTAGATTAGTCGCAACCCGCCGTCGGCCAGCTTCAGCCAGGTGAAGTCGATCGAGTCGGTCCCGGGATCGAACAACAACTTGGTCGGCGTGAACGTACGGAAATCCTTGGTGCGCGTATAATAAGGACGCAGCTTGATCCCCGCGAACTTTTCGCCCGCAGTCGCCCCGAAACGGCCGTCGATGCTGCTCGACCACATGATGACGAAGTCGCCCCGCGCGCGATCGTAGATCGCCTCGGGCGCCCAGCTGTTACGGACGCCGACAAAGCCTTTCATCACCGGAATGGTCTGTTGCGGCGACCAGTGCATCAGGTCGCGCGACGTGGCGTGGCCTATGACGGGGCCGAACTAGTCGCTCGTCCAAACGAGATGCCAGAGCCCGTCCGGTCCCTGCAACAGGTTGGGATCGCGCATCAGCCTGTTCTCGCCGACCATCGGCGTCAGGAAGCCACGACCATTGCCCAGCGCGCGAAAGACATACCCGTCGTCGCTGCGGGCTAGCTTGAGCCCCTCGCGACCCTCATCCTTGTCGGTGAAATAGCTGAGCAAGAACACGTCGTCTGGCGCGGGACGCGCGGAGACGGGCAGGGCGGCACACCCGATTGCAGCACCGATACCGGCAAGGGCCGTACGCCGGTCGATGAAGTCCATGGTCGAATGCTCCGATACGGCGCATGCGCCCGAGTTCAACGATCAGTGTGACAGCTGGATCGGTCATGTAAAGCACGCAGCACTCGGAGTACTCCGCGGCGGGCATAGCCCTACCGCCGATCACGCCCGCATCGCGTACCGTCGACAATGTTCCAGATACCCTGCCTCATGGCTTCCCGCCAATGACACGACGCTCTCCCACAGCCAGTTCGGCGCATCGATCGCGCCGCGACGGTCCGCATCGAGCACGCTCGCCCATTCGTGGCGCGTGTCCGTATCCATCTGGCGTGCGTGCGCCTTGCCGACAACGAAGGCGAGATACCGCGCCGCCTTTACGGCCTGTCCCGCGCTGAACTGCTCGACCTCGAGCTTCAGGTCCTGCGGCGACAGTTCGCGAACGAACAGCGACCGATCGAGCGCACGCGCCGCGACCATCCGGCTACCGAGGTGAGGAGACAGCGCGCGCGCAGCCTCGACGACGCGCGCAGCCTGGTCGGTCGGCATCTTCGCACCCTTTGCGGCAGGCGCGATCGGTGTCGTCGCTTCCTTCAAGTCGATCAGCGCATAGTCCGATCGCCCCTTCGCGTTCTTCAGCCCGACCAGTGCCGCAAACCGCAGCAGCCCGAGCGAACTGCACCCCTTCATCCAGTAGGCGGCGTCGACCAGCCGGACGGTCCGATCCCGGTCCTTCGCGTCGAGCGAGAGAACCAGCGCTGCGACGTCCGGCTCGGTGACCAGTTCGGCGAGCGCATCGCGTTCGGATTGCTCCAGCGGCCAGAACTTGTCGCCGAGCGGGATCATCGGTTCCTGCGTCGCGAACCGCTCCTTGGCGAGGTGCCGCCAGCGGCGTCCGAGCGCGCGACGCTTGACGCTGCGGACCGCCTCGGGCTCGGGTCCGGCATCGTTGCTCGCGGGATCGGCCATCGCGCTGGCATAGCCGGTGACCATCTCCTCGATCATGTGCGCGGTCGTCACGCCGGGCAGGTCGGAGCCTCGCGCCGCGGTCGCGAGCGACAGGCCGAGGCGGATCAGGTCGTGCGCCGGGTTGCCGATCACCGCCTGGTCGAGGTCGCGGATCTGGATCGCGATCCGTCCGCCACCATCGTTGATCGGGCCGAGGTTACCGAGATGGCAGTCGCCGCAGATCCAGATCGCCGGCCCCTGCGGAACGCGTCGCGACGCGGCTGACTCGTCGAGCCATTCGTAGAACTTGGTCGTGTTGCCCCTGACATAGGCATGGGTCGAGCGCGCCATCTTCAGCTGGCGCTTGGCGGCCAGGATAGCCGGTCGCTCGGCCAGTGTCGGTTTCGTCATATCGGTCCTTTGTGCCGCGACGGACGGTCCGTCGGGCAGAATATGCGCGTTACGCTCGGTGGACTTGATGCGGCCAGCTCAACGGTAGCCGGCCGCAGATCGCTTACGAAAAGCCGACGACCGCATGCGGGACATAGGGTTCTTCCAGCCGCGCGATCTCGCGGTCGGTAAGGCCCAGTTCGAGCGCCGCGATCGCATCGTCGAGATGCGCGGTCTTCGACGCACCGATGATCGGCGCGGATACCTCCGGTTTCGCCAGCACCCAGGCGAGTGCCACCTGTGCCCTCGGCACGTCGCGCTCCTTGGCGATCGTCGCGACCGTCTCCACCACCTTGCGGTCAGCGTCGACGGTATGCGCGTACAGCGTCTTGCCGAACTCGTCGGTCTGCGAACGCCCGGTGGTCTCGTCCCAGTCGCGCGTCAAGCGTCCGCGGGCGAGCGGGCTCCAGGGGATCACGCCGACCCCTTCGGCGTCGCACAGCGGCAACATCTCGCGCTCTTCCTCCCGGTACAGCAGGTTCAGATAATCCTGCATCGTCGCGAACCGCGTCCAGCCATTCGCCTCGCTGACGTGCAGCATTGTCGCGAACTGCCACGCGAACATTGACGACGCACCGATATACCGCGCCTTGCCTGCCTTCACGACGTCGTGCAGCGCCTCCAGCGTTTCCTCGATCGGCACGTCGTAATCGAACCGGTGGATCTGGTAGAGATCGACATAGTCGGTGCCGAGGCGCGAGAGACTGGCATCGATCTCGGCCATGATCGCCTTGCGACTGAGCCCGGCGCCGTTAGGGCCCGGACGCATCCGCCCGTGCACCTTGGTGGCGATCACCACTTCGTCGCGACGCGTGAAGTCCTTCAGCGCACGACCGACGATCTCCTCCGACGTGCCATCCGAATAGACGTTGGCGGTGTCGAAGAAGTTGATCCCCGCCTCGACCGCGGCGCGCAGGATCGGCCGGCTGGTTTCCTCGTCGAGCGTCCAGGCGTGATTGCCGCGATCAGGGATGCCGTAGGTCATGCAGCCCAGGCAAAGCCGCGAAACGTCCAGGCCGGTGCTGCCGAGTTTGGTGTAGTCCATGGTTCGTCTACCTCAGAGGTTCACGTGCCGAACGAACGGCACCGCCATGCGGTCCGGTATGAGCGGCGCGATTGCGGAAACGCAGCGTCGCGGATTTTGACGTACGCGGCAAACACGCGAAGAATGCAACGATCATGGTCGTCCGTCGTTCGCCCTGCATCCCCAAACTACACCGAAGGACCGATATGTTCGGACACAAGAAGAAGGTGCGCTATGCCGTCGTCGGCGGTGGCCAGATTTCGCAGCAGGCGTTCATGCCGGGCATCGGTCGCACCGACAATTCGGAACTCGCGGCATTGGTCACGGGCGATCCGGTCAAGGCGGACAAGCTCGCCAAGCTCTACGGTATCAAGGCATGGACTTACGAGCAGTATGACGTGCTGCTCAAGTCGGGCGAGATCGACGCCGTCTATGTCGCGACGCCGAACTTCCTTCATCTGCAATACGCGGTTCCCGCGCTCGAAGCGGGCATTCACGTCCTGCTCGAAAAGCCGATGGCGTCCAGCGTCGCCGAAGCCGAACAGATCATCGGCGCGCAGAAGAAGGGCGGCGGCAAGCTGATGATCGCCTATCGCCTCCACAACGAACCGGGCACGGTCGAGATGATCACCCGCGCCCGCGACGGCGAGTTCGGCGAGTTGTGCAGCTTCGTTTCGGTGTTCGCGCAGAATGTCGCTGAGGCCAATTCGCGCGGTCACAACGGTTACTGGGGCGGTCCGGTGCCGGACATGGGGACGTACCCGCTCAACGCAGTCCGCAACCTGTTCGGGCAGGAGCCCATCGCCGTGCATGCGATCGGTACGAAGACCCCCGGGCGCGGCTTCAACTTTCATGACACCGTAGCCGTGACCCTGCGTTTCCCCGACGAACGCGTCGCACAGTTCAGCGTCAGCTACGCCACCGCATCGGCCGAGTTCTTCGAGCTCGTCGGCACGAAGGCGAGCATCCACGCGTCGCCCGCCTTCATGTTCGGGCCGAAGATCGGCATCACCTATGTCGAGAAGACCAGCGCCGGCAGCAAGACGCACAGCTTCGATCCGGTCGAACAGTTCGGCAACGAGACGCAGTATTTCTCGAACTGCATCCTCGAGGATCTCCAGCCCGAAGCCGACGGCGAGGAAGGCCTGTTCGACATGCGTGTCCTGGCCGCGATCGAGCGATCGCTCGACACCGGCGAGACCGTGACGCTCGAACCGGCTTCGCGAAGCCGCCATGTCGAACCGGACCAGGCGCTCAAGCTCAAGCCGGCGAAGGAACCCAGCGAGGACGAGATGATCAGCATCATCCCCCAATCGGCATGATCGACGCCGGCATCCGTTTCCTTCGCCGCGATGACCAGCGGGGCAGGGGACCGATGCCGGGCGATTGCCGTGGTGCTTCGGCGAAGGTCGTTTTCCGGTGACAGAGCCGCGCTGCGTGATCGGTACCGCCGGCTGGAGCATACCGGCCGCGGATCGGCCGAACTTCCCCGAAACCGGCACCGCGCTACAGCGTTACGCGGCCGTGATGCACGGTGTCGAAGTGAACTCGTCCTTCCACCGGCCACACCGGCAATCGACTTGGGCTCGATGGGCCGCCAGCGTTCCCGACGATTTCCGGCTCGTGGCAAAGATACCCAGGTCGATCAGCCACGATCTTCGCCTGCACGACGCCGCCGCGCCGCTTGATCGCTTTCTCGACGAGGTGTCCGGCCTGGGTGGCAAGCTTGCGCTCCTCCTCCTGCAACTACCGCCAAGCCTCGCCTTCGATCATGCGACGGTCACTCGCTTTCTTGCGGACGTCGGCGAACGAACCGATACCAAGATCGTGTGCGGACCGCGCCACGCCAGCTGGTTCGAGCCCGATGCCGACAGCCTGTTAGCGACCCAGAAAGTGGCGCGGGTCGCTGCCGATCCCGCGCGCATCCCGGCGGCGGCACGTCCGGGTGGCTGGCGCGGGCTCACGTATTACCGGCTGCACGGATCGCCGGACATGTACCGAACCGCGTACGGACTCGACCGCCTACGCGACTATGCGCGCCTGCTTGCCGAGGACCACGCAGCAGGGCGCCCGGCATGGTGCATGTTCGACAACACGGCCGCCTCTGCGGCGCTGGGAGATGCGCTTCAGTTGACCGAACTGGTCGACGCATCGTCGGACGGCAGGGCGGGCTAAAGCCCGATCTTCGCCAGCGCGGCGGACAATTCCGCATTCGACCCAGTGTCGTCCTTGGAAGAAAGCCGGTTCAGCACGGTCTGGACGCGCGTTTGCGCGACCTGAAGCGTCTTGTGCCGCACCTCACGCGTGGCGTTGGTCCGCCAGGATGCACTCTCCCCCAGCAATGCCGCCCATTTGGCCTCTTCCGCGGCCAAGATTGCCAGCGCCAGCCGCAACCCGTCTCGCCGGCCATGCGCATACTCGTTCGACATCAAGCGGTTTTCTCCCTGCGACCCGACACCATTCACCGTCACCGCCAATCAATAGGCCGAGCGCCCGGTTAAGGGCTACCCGATACCAATGGTCAGTCCGCCTTGATGCTGTAGCGCGCATACCGCCTGTCGACGCTCGGTAGAAGCCGCCGTGCAATCGCGAATTCCTTCGTCGCTTCAGGTCGCCGGTCCGATTTCGCCAACACGATTCCGCGCATGAAATGGCTTTCCGCCTGATTGGGCGTCGACGCCAGCACTGCGTCGAGATCGGCCAGCGCCTGCTCGTACTTTCCGAGCCGATACCAGACCATTGCCCGGCTATCGAGCGGACCACTCGTGTCGGTGCTCAACTCGATCGCCCCGGTACAGTCTTTCAACGCGCTGTCGATCATGACCATGCGCGTTCCCTTGGCCCAGCATCGTGCGTTCATCAGCGATGGCGAACCCGGCTTGTCTGCGATCAGGCTGTCGAACAACAGGAGTGCTGCGGTGACGTCGCCATATTCTCCGAGCAGGCCGGCCTTGGCTTCGCGAAACGCGTTGCGCATGCTGCCGCCCAGCGCGATGCGCTGATCGAGCAGCGCCAGCGCGCCGGGCATATCGCCGCCTTCGGCCTTCAGGTCGCTGAGCTGGCCGATCGCCTGTTGCGACGAAGGATCCAGGGCACGCGCTGCTTCCGCGTCCTTGAGCGCCGCTGCCATGTCGCCCAGCTCGTGCGACTCCGTCGAGCGTTGGAGATAGAGATCGATCGTCGGGGTGATCGCGATCGCGTGCGTCAGGTCGGCGACGGCACCGCGACGATCCCCCACGCCGCTTCTGAGCGACGCACGGCTGGTATAGCCGCTGGCTTCGTCGGGATCGTCGGCGATCGACTTCGCAAAGATCGCCTCGATCGCCTTGAGTTGCGTGGCACCGGGCGGGTCGCTGGCGTTGATGTCCCAGCGACGCCGCGTGTCGGCCGAGGCGACGATACGTGGCGCGCGGGCCTTCGCGGTCGTCAGGGCATCGCGCTCCGCCGGAATGCGGGCAACCGCGATCTCGCCGCCGACCGTGTCGATCCGCTCGTCGAGCGTGAACATACCGTTCGCCAGGCTTGCGCTGCGAACGATGTCATACCCGGCGATGTTCGCCTTGAGATCGGGTTCTCCCTCCAGCGCGAAGGCGCGGCCACCGTCGGGAAGGCGCAACCGCAAGCGATAGCGCATGCCGTCGGGCTGGTTGACCAGAACGGGGACGGCTGCCCAGGTGGCCTTGCTGCGGTCGGGATCGAAATTGACCTGATCGATCAGCCTGTCGACCGCGCGCTTGCGGCGACGGTCGTCGGTCGTCCAGATCGTGCTCGTCGCGCCGCGTGCCTTCAACGTGACCGCACCGGTGATCGGATCGGACGTGATCGACGTATCGACGAACTGTCCCTCGCCTAGGAAGCCCTGCAGGAACTGCCCGACGGCCTGGCGCTGCTCCTTCTCGCCCAATTGAGTCTTGGCCATCGTCAGCATCGCCGCCGGTCGCCCGTGGACGATCGCCGTCGCCTCGAACGCGCTGGGCAGGTCGACGCTGGCGGTTTCGTCCGCCTCGACGATCAGGTCGATCACCGGACGCGCATTCGCGTGCGTAGCGATCCTGAGCAGCGCGGCACCGTCGGCGCGAATCGGCAGGACATAGCCGACGTCGGGCGTGTCGTGGATATCCGCAAGCCTCGAACCGGCGCCCGTCCCATCGAGCCACAGGGTCTGCCCGTCGATCGTCGCCTTCACGAAGACATGGTTGAAAGCCGCCGCGCTCGGCAGCCTCTCGGTCACGAAGTCCCCCGATCCGACGGCGGCGAGGACTGGCTCGGCATCGATCCCCATCGCCCGCAGCATCGACAGCAACAGCACGGTCTTCGCCTTGCAGTCGCCGTAGCGAACCTCCCACGTCCGGGCAGGTTTCTGCGGAACATAGTTCCCGCCGTCCATCCCGACGGCAAGATAGCGGATTTTGTCCTGGACGAGTTCCAGCGCGCGTTCGGCCCTGCCGATCGGCGTCGCATCCGCCTTCATGATCGCGTCGACCTCGGTCCGCAACGGGGAGCCGGGCGCGATGGCGTTGGCTTCCGCGCCATAAAGTGGTGCGAAGGTCTTCGAGACGTCCGCCCAGTCGGCGAATGTGGCGAATTCGATCATCGGCGGATGCCGGAACCGACTTGGCGCATCTTGCGGCATCTCGACCGGCTTTGGTGCGGGCAGGGCCAGGTCGAGCACGGTGTATTGCCCGTCGCGGATCGGCACGGCCTTGACGCCGTCGGCCTCCAGCTTCCAGCGCGGTGGCGTCGCGGTCGGCCACGATATGCGTGCGCGGGCAAAGGCAACCCGCGCGGGCAGGGCGATCATCGGAACGACGTTCTGCACGCGGCCACCCAACGCGGCGTCTTTCGATGTCGTCGACGCCCGCAGCCGCAGGATGTCGCCGACCTGAAGACCTTCGACCGCCAGCGTCGCCGTCAGGATACCCGTCAATTCGCGCTGTTCTAGCGCCTGTTCGCGTCGCAGGACCGTGAACTTCTGACCGTTCGCCAGCAAGTCGATACGCTGGCTCCCGCGCCAGATCGCCAGTTCGTGAACGATGATGTCGCCCTTGTCCGGCGCCCAGGGCAAGGCGAGCGACGTCGCCTGCGCCAGCATCTCCGGCGACGTGATGTGCGACGCGACATCTATGTAGGACCACAGCCGCCCGTCCTCGATGCGTTGTTGCGTATCGAAGATCACCAGCGCCGGCGTATCTCCGCCTGTCTTCGCCGCGTCAGGCAGCACGGCCGGAATGATCCAGCTGGGCGCGGGCTGATACAAGGGAAGGTCGCTGGCCTGCGCCGCAGACGTCGCCATGCACCCCAGCGACACCGCCGCAACCACTATACTTCGCACAATTCGGCCCCCCGATAGTCCCCGCGATAACGATATCGGCAAATTCGTCCGCAAGCCCAGAGAAATCGAAGATCGATGATCGACACGCGCAAATCGCCATCACTGTAAGTCGACTCTTGCCGCATCTCGGGAGACGGGATCGATCCGCCAGCTCTCTATTCCGCGGGCAAGTGATCGCTCTTGGGCGGCGTCGGTTCACCGATCGCGTCCAGCATCGCCGTGATCCGCCGAAACTCGTCCCGCAGTGCCGGCACGGCATGGTCGATGAACGCGCGAACGACACCCCGGCTTCCCCGGTCCGGATGAAACACGAGGTGCGCCGGCTGCGGTGGTGGCTCGAATGCTGTCAGGACAGTGACGAGGCGGCCTGTCGCTAGGTCTTCCGCCACCTGATATCCCCGGGTGCGCACCAGCCCGAGGCCGCGAACCGCCGCATCGATACCCGCGCCCGCATTGTTCAGGCTCAGGCGGGTCCGAACCCGGATCGAGCGGACGCGGGCGCTCTCGGCTTCCGATCCGAACGACCAGAGTTCGCCATCGCCTTCGACGTTCAAGCCGATGCAATCGAACCGGCCCAGATCCTGCGGCGTCGCCGGTATGCCGCACCGCGCGATATAGTCGGGCGAGGCGCAGACGAGCGTGCGAACGTCGCCAAGCTTGGTCGCAGTCATCGTCGAGTCGGGCAGCGGTGCGAGCCGAACCGCCATGTCCACGCCTTCGCCGATCAGATCGACGAGGCGGTTGACCAGCAACACGCGCGCACTGGTCGACGGCTCGCGGCGCAGGAACGTTTCGAGCACCGGCATCACCTTCAGCCGTCCGAAGAGTTCCGGGGCGGTCAGGACGAAACTGCCACGCATCGGACCTTCAGACGGGGAGGGCGCGATGTCGCCGAGCCGCAGCAGCACGTCGCGCCATACTGCCACGTGCCGTTCCCCCGCCGACGTCAGGTGCAGCCGACGCGTCGACCGGAGCAATAGCGCTTCGCCGGCAATGCCCTCCAGCAACGCGATGGCGCGCGTCACGCTGGCAGCAGACCGACCATGCCGACGCCCGGCGGCGGCTAGCGATCCCTCATCTACCGAGGCCACGAACAATTTCATCGCATCTAGCCGGTCCATCGTTGCGGATCCTGCAACTGACCCTACCGGCATGCAAGCATTATGATCCGTGTTGAAACGATTATCTGGAGTATTCAACGAAGGACAACGCCATGAGAACGAACCTGACTACGCCGACCCGCCGAGGTGTCATGTCTGCCTTGGCCACGGGTCCTGCAGTCCTGGCGGCGGCGCGCACGACCGTCGCGGACGCTGCGCGTGTCGCCACATCACCGAAGAATGCGGCAGCGGCATCCGTCCGGTATCGCAGGCAGAAAGTCGGCGACGTCGACCTGTTCTACCGAGAGGCAGGGCCGGTCGACGCGCCGGTCATCCTGCTTCTCCACGGGTTCCCGACGGCGAGCCACATGTTCCGCGACCTGATCCCGCAACTGGCCGACCGGTTTCGGGTCATCGCGCCGGACCTGCCCGGGTTCGGCCAGACCAAGGCGCCGCCGCGCGGGACATTCGCCTATACGTTCGATGCCTTGGCGACCGTGGTCGGCGGTTTCGGCGAGGCACTCGGCCTGACGCGGTACGCGCTCTACATCTTCGATTATGGCGCGCCTGTCGGTCTGCGTCTCGCGATGCGCCATCCCGAACGCGTCTCAGCGATCGTTTCGCAGAACGGCAACGCGTACGTCGAGGGCTTCAGCGACCAATGGGGACCGTGGGAGGCGTATTGGCGCGATCCGAGCGCAAGCAACCGCGAAGCCTGCCGGTCTTCTCTCGAGCCCGACACGATCCGGAACTGGCAATACGGCACCGGTGCCGATCCGCTCCGACTATCACCCGACGGCTACGAGCTCGACATCGCCTATATGGCGCGACCGGGTGCGGACGAGATCCAGCTCGACCTGATCCTCGACTACCGGACCAACGTCGCACTCTATCCCGCCTTCCAGGCGTATCTGCGCAAACATCGTCCGGCCTTGCTGGCAGTCTGGGGCCGGCATGACCCGGCGTTCCTGCCAGCCGGCGCCACGGCGTATCGCCGCGACGTCCCGGACGCGGAGGTCCACCTTCTCGACACCGGCCACTTCGCGCTGGAAACGCACCATGCCGAGATCGCGGCGTTGATGCGCGACTTCCTCGCACGGAGGACCTGAGACGATCCCGACGCGTGGCTGCAAAGTCAGCCGCGTTCGGGCTCGGTCGCCGTTTCGCGCGCCGCAAGCCAGGTGGCGAACGGCGTCGCTTCCATCGGGCGGGCGAACCAGAAGCCCTGCGCCTCCTCGCAACCGAGCTGCGTCAGGATAGCGGCTGCCTCTGCGGTCTCGATCCCCTCGGCCACCACGCGGTAGCCGAGCTTGTGGGCCAGCCCGATCATCGTCTCGACGAGGACGAAATCGGGTCCGGCGGCTTCGGTGAGGTTGCGCATGAACGCCTGGTCGATCTTGACGATCCGGGCGGGCAGGCGCTGAAGATAGGCGAGGCTGCTGTGTCCCGTCCCGAAATCGTCGATCGCAAGGCAAATGCCCGCTTTCGCCAGTTCGCGCAGCATCGCCAGCGCTTGGTCGGGCTGATCCATGATGGCGCTTTCGGTCAGCTCGATCTCCAGCCGCTCGGGCCGCAGATCGCGCTTGAACAAGGCAAGTTGGATCCGGTCGATCAGATCCGCCTCGCCGAGATTGGCGGCGGAGATGTTGACCGACAGGACCGGCGCGATCCCAGCACAATTCCAGGCCGCCATCTGATCCATCGCCGCATCGATCACCCACTGCGTCGTCGCGCGCGCCAGCGAGGTCTCTTCGATGATCGGGATGAACTCGGCGGGCGATACCTCGCCCAGTCGAGGATGCCGCCAGCGCAGCAACGCTTCCGCGCCCAGGCACCGTCCCGTGGCGAGCTCGATCCGTGGCTGGTACACCAGTCGCAACTGGTCGCCGGCTTCGAGTGCGGCGCCGAAATCCTGCAACAGGCCGTATTGCCGGCGGTGGGCGATGTCGTTGGCGGGCGAATGCAGCGCGATCGCGCCATCGGCGTTGCGTGCGTCCTGTGCAGCGCTGGCCGCCCCCCTCAGCACGTCGTCGGCCGAAACGCTGCCGATCACGAACGACCGGACGCCGATCGCGACGTTCGTGACGAAGCGTACCGACGACGTGGCATGCATCGTCTCGAAGCTCGACCGGAGCAGCGAAACATAGGCCAGTTCCTCGACACCCGGCGGCGATATGAACGCGAACTGCGCACTGCCAACCTGATACGCAACCCGACCGGGTCCCAGCGCCACGCGCAGCGCCTGCGACGCCTCCCGAATGAAATCGTCGCCGCGGGCAACACCCAACGCGCGCACGATCCGGCTGATCTGATCTTCGCGCGCCATGTCGACCACCACCGCGAACCGGTGCTCGCCCGGATGGTCCCGCTCCAGATCCATCAGGTCGTCGCGGAACTGGTTCCGGGTCGGCATGCCGGTGACCGGATCGATCCGTCCGAAGGCGTGCTGCAGCTCGATCTGCGCCATCACCATCGCCGCCAGATCGACCAGCGCGGCAAGCTCGGCCTCGGTCGCCTTGCGCGGTTCGGTCCCCAATACGCAGAGTGAGCCGAGGCCATAGCCATCGCTGGTGACCAAAGGTGCGCCCGCATAGAAGCGCGTTCCGGCACGGCCAAGCACGCTGTCGGCGTAACACGCGTCGGCTTGGAAATCCTCGATGACGAGCGGCTGGGTCGACTCGGCGACCTGCGCGCATGGGGCCTTGTCGCGCGGGATGCTGCGATGCTCGACGCCGACGCGCGACTTGAACCATTGCCGGTCGCGATCCGTCAACGACACCGCAGCCACTGGCAATCCGAAGATCTGGCTGGCCATCCGGGTTATCCGATCGAATCCCTCGCTGGCTGGGGTATCGAGCAACTTCAGCTGGTACAGGGCGTCCAGCCGAGCCTCTTCGTGATGGTCGCGCACACGATTCCTTTCACGTTCCCCTCTATAATCAAAACCTTAATGGTTTAATCCATGTCAGACTAGATAAATGAAACCTAGGTTTATCTAGCGCTACTCGGGCGGGGCCCTGTTAATTCTGGACTAGCGCCGCCCGGCCCCTATTCTGTTGGCGGGGAGAGCGGGCATGCGATTAGCGAGACTGTGGGCGGCGCTAGCGATCGTCGTCGCGCCGGTTGCCGCGTTCGGGGGCGATACGCCGCACGTCACGCTTGCCACGCCCAACATCTCGGACGGCGCGATCACGCGCTTTACCGTGCGGTTCAGCGACGCGATCGTCCCGCTCGGCGATCCGCGCGCCACCTCGCCGCTGAAGGTCGACTGCGCGGTGTCGGGCGAAGGGCGCTGGGTCGATCAGCAGACCTATGTCTGGGACTTCGCGCAAGGCCTGCCCGGCGGAACGCGCTGTACGCTCGCGACGCGCGAAGGGCTCAAGAGCGCGGCGGGCTACGGCGTCGATGCGGAGAGCTTCACCGTCGATGCCGGCGGTCCCATCGCGCGCGCGGTGCTGCCCGGCGAGGGCGATATCGAGGAGGACCAGGTGTTCCTGGTCGCCGCGAACATGCTCGCGACCCGTGAATCGATCGCCGCCAACGCCTATTGCGCGGTCGACGGGATCGGCGAGAAGATCGCGGTCGACGTGCTCGCGCCCGATCTGCCCGGCAAGCTGCTTGCTGGGATGGGCAACAACTACGCGGTCACCAATTTCCTCGAAAGCGCCGGGCTGCCCAAGACGGTCCCCGCCGATACCGCATCGCGCCAGCGCGCGCTGGCCGGCATTACCGCGCTGAAATGCCGTCGCCCTCTGCCACCGGGCCGCGACATGGCGCTGGTCTGGGGCGCGAACATCGCCAGCGCCGGGGGCAAGCTCGCCGGTGCCGACCAGCGGTTCGACTTCACCGTCCGCAAGCCCTTCACCGCGCGGTTCGAATGCTCGCGCGTCAACACCGCGGCGGGATGCAGTCCGGTCGAGAAGGCATATCTGCGGTTCTCCGCGCCCGTGCCGATGAGCGCGGCGACGCAGGTCCGGCTGACGCTCGCCGACGGCAAGTCGATTGCGCCCGTGTTCAGCGACGAAGAGAAGACCCGCGCGACGATCGAGCAGGTCACGTTCGCCGCGCCCTTGCCGGTCGCGACGCGCGGGACGGTGGCGATCCCCGCCGACCTCAAGGATGAAAGCGGCCGGATACTCGCCAACCGCGAACGCTTCCCGCTGGAGGTGAAGTTCGACGAAGCCCCGCCGCTGGTGAAGTTCGCGGCCGATTTCGGCATCCTCGAGGCGAAACAGGGCGGCGTGCTGCCCGTCACCGTGCGCAACGTCGAGCCTTCGCTGCAAGGCCAGACCGCGGGGATCGGCGGCCAGCGGCTGCGCGTGGGCGGCACCGATGGCGAGATCGCTGCGTGGCTGCGGCGCGTCGAGGAGGCGGGCAAGACCGACTACCAGACGATCGAGCGCAAGGGGGCCGAGCCGCTCCAGATCAACCATACCGGCGAGAAGCCGCTGTTGTTCGGGAGCGGGGGTGGCGGGGCTAGCGGGGGCGCAGGCGATCCGTTCAAGCTCGACCTGCCGGGCAAGGGCAAGGATTTCGAGGTCGTTGGACTGCCGCTCGGCAAGCCCGGTTTCTACGTCGTCGAACTCGCCAGCCCGACGCTGGGGCGTGCGTTGCTCGGTCGCGACGTGCCGCGCTACGTCGCGAGCGCCGCGCTGGTCACCGATCTCGCCGTGCATTTTGAATGGGGGCGCGATGGCTCGCTCGCCTGGGTCACGCGGCTGTCGACCGGCAAGCCGGTGGCGAACGCGGTGGTGCAGGTCAGCGACAGCTGCACGGGCAAGCCGCTCGCGCGCGGGGCGACCGACAAGAGCGGCGGGCTGATGGTCGCGCGCGGGCTTCCCGAACCCGAGACCTATGGCAGTTGCAAGGGCAAGGGTTCGCCGCATCCGCTGATGATCTCGGCGCGCAGCGGCGACGATTTCAGCTTCACGCTGACCGACTGGGGCGAAGGCATCCGGCCGTTCGATTTCGACCTGTCCTATGGCTATTCGGCCGCGACCGACATCATCCACACCGTGTTCGATCGCGCCCTGGTCCGCCAGGGCGAGACGATCCACATGAAGCACATCCTGCGCCGCCCCGACGCGCGCGGTTTCTCGTTGGCGCCGGGCTTCACGGGCACGCTGCGGCTGTCGCATCGCGGCTCGGACACGCAGTTCGAGATGCCCGTGACGATCGGCGCCAACGGTACCGGCGAGACGGTCTGGACCGCCCCCAAGGGCGCACCGATGGGGGATTACGACCTCGTATTCGTCGTCGGCGACACGACAACCGAGTCCGCGCAGTCGTTCAAGGTCGACGAATACCGCCTTCCGACGATGCGCGCGAGCGTGACCGGGCCGAAGACCGCACTGATCAAACCACGCACCGCACAGCTCGATCTGTTCGCAGGCTACCTCTCGGGCGGCGGCGCGCCGGGCTTGCCGGTCGACGTCCGCATCGGCTGGTTCGCGCATAGTGCGACGCCTGTCGGCTACGACAAGTTCAGCTTCGGCGGCGAACCGATCAGCGAGGGCGTCAAGCCGCTCGACGGCGAGGGCGAGGATGCGAAGACGCCGCTGCCGCCGACGCAGATGCTGCCCGCGACGCTCGGCAGCGACGGCACGCGGCGGATGACGGTCGACATGCCGCAGACCCTCCCCGGCACGACCGATATGCAGGTCGAGATGGATTACCGCGATGCCAATGGCGAGACGCTGACCGCGTCGAAATCGATCCCGATCTACGCCTCGGGCGTGCAGCTCGGCGTCGCCACCGATGGCTGGATGATGCGCGCGGACGATCTGCGCCTGCTCTTCGTCGCGCTGGATACCGACGGCAAGCCGATCAAGGGGCAGAAGCTGTCCGTCGCGCTCTACAGCCGCCAGATCCTGACCGCGCGGCGGCGGCTGATCGGCGGGTTCTATGCCTATGACAACCGGATGCGGACGACCAAGCTGTCGGCGTCGTGCAGCGCGACCACAGATGCGCAGGGGCTCGCGCAGTGCAAGGCGGATCCGGGCGTGTCGGGCGAGATCTATGCGGTCGTCACCACCACCGATGCCGAAGGCAACGTCGCCCGCGCGGTGAAGTCGGTGTGGCTCGCGGGGAACGACGACTGGTGGTTCGGCGGCGACAATGGCGACCGGATGGACGTCGTCCCCGAGAAGCTCACCTATGCGTCGGGCGAGACCGCGCGGTTCCAGGTGCGGATGCCGTTCCGCTCGGCGACCGCTTTGGTCAGCGTCGAGCGCGAGGGCGTGTTGTCGAGCTTCGTGACAGAATTGTCGGGCAAGGACCCGGTGATCGAGGTGCCGATGGATGCCGCCTATGCGCCAGACGTCTATGTCTCGGTGCTGGTCGTGCGCGGCCGCGTCGAGAGCGGGTTCTGGAGTTGGATCCACCGGATCGCGCGGACGCTGGGGCTGTCGGACACGCCCGAGGACGCAGCCGAGCCGACCGCGCTGGTCGATCTCGCCAAGCCCGCCTACCGCCTCGGCATCGCCAAGGTGAAGGTCGGCTGGGAAGGCCATACGCTCGCCGTCGCCGTCAAGGCGGACCGCGAGCGTTACGCGCCGCGGGGCACGGCCAACGTCGCGATCCAGGTGCGGAAGCCTGATGGCAGCGCCGCGCGCGAGGCCGATGTCGCGTTCGCCGCGGTCGATCAGGCGCTGCTGCAACTCGCGCCGAACGACAGCTGGAACATCCTCGACGCGATGATGGGCGATCGCCCGCTGTTCGTTCTGACCGCGACCGCGCAGATGCAGGTCGTCGGCAAGCGGCATTATGGACGCAAGGCGCTCGAAGCGGGCGGCGGCGGTGGCGGCGGCGACCTGTCGGGGCTCAACCGCGAGAATTTCCAGCCGGTGCTGCTGTGGAAGGGGCATGTCCCGCTCAATGCGCAAGGGCGTGCGCGCGTGTCCGTGCCGCTGTCGGATGCGCTGTCGTCTTTCAAGCTGGTCGCGATCGCCACCGATGGCGCGCAGGCGTTCGGTACCGGCAGCACCGACATCCGTACCGCGCAGGATCTGTCGCTCTATGCCGGGATGCCGCCGCTGGTCCGCTCGGGCGATTTCTACGGCGCGCGGTTCACGCTGCGCAACGGATCGGACCGCGCGATGACCGTCACCGCGAACGTCGATGTCTTCCCGCGGATCGCGCAGGGCAAGCCGCTGACCGTCACCATCCCCGCGGGTGGCGCGGCACCGGTGGCGTGGAACCTCACCGCGCCTGCGGGGGTCGATACGCTGCGCTGGACGGTGCGGGCGAAGAGCAACGACGGCCGTGCGACCGATCAGGTCACGGTGACGCAGGACGTCATCCCGGCGGTGCCGACCGAGATCTGGGCGGCGACGCTCGCGCAGGTCGGTGAGAATACGCTGATTCCGATCGCGCCGCCGATGGGGGCGCTGCCGGGTCGCGGCAGCGTCGACATCCACCTTGCCGATACGCTGGCGCCGTCGCTCGCCGGGGTCCGCGCGTACATGAGCCGCTATCCGTTCAACTGTTTCGAACAGCGGCTGTCGCGGATCGTCGTGCTTGACGACATGACGGGCTGGGCGACGCTGGCGGGCGAAATCCCGACCTATCAGGCGCCCGACGGCCTGCTGCGCTACTTCCCCGGCGACAGCTTGCAGGGGTCGGAGGCGCTGACCGCTTATGTGCTGTCGATGACGGGCGCGGCGAACCTGTCGCTGCCGCCGGTGCAGCGCGCGCGGATGATCGAGGCGATGAAGGCGGTGCTCGACGGGCGCTTGCGGCATGAGGATTACGGCGACGTCCGCCTGACCAAGGTCGCGGCACTGGCGGCCTTGGCGCGGCAGGGCGAGGCCACCCCGGCGATGCTCGGCCAGATCGGCATGACGCCTGCCGAGATGCCGACCGCGAGCCTCGCCGACTACATCACCGCGCTGACCGCGATCCCCGGTGCGTCGACCGAAGCCAAGGCGCAGGCCGAGGCGGTGCTGCGCACGCGCCTCGTGTTCGAGGGCACCCGGCTCGACTTGTCGGACTCGGCCAACGCGTCCTGGTGGCTGATGTCGTCGGCGGACGAGGCGGCGAACAAGGCGACCGCGGCGGTGCTCGGGCGGCCGGGTTGGCAGGACGATGCGCCGCGGCTGATGGTCGGGACAGCGCTGCGCCAGTCGCGTGGGCATTGGGATACGACCACCGCCAACGCCTGGGGTGCGATCGCCGCGCGGCGGTTCGCGCAGGTCTATCCGGCGCAGGCGGTCACGGGGACGACGATGCTGTCCTATGCGGGGCGTAGCGTTGCGCGCGGCTGGCCGCTGGCGGAACCCGCGCGGACGGTGTCGTTCCCGCTCGCCGCCGCCGGACCGCTTCGCTTGGCGCAAGGCGGCGGGGCGGGGCCGTGGGCGACCGTGTCGATCTCCGCGGCGGTGCCGCTGCGGCAGCCGCTGTTCGCGGGCTATCGCCTGACGCGGAAAGTCGACGTCGTGCAGGCGCGTACCGCCGGGCGGCTGACGACGGGCGATGTGCTCCGCGTGACGTTGTCGGTCGAGGCGACCGCGGAGCGCAACTGGGTCGCGATCAGCGATCCGGTGCCCGCCGGCGCCACGGTGATCGGCGATCTCGGCGGCCAGTCGCAACTGCTCCAGCAGGGCGGCGCGGCAGATGGGGAGGGTGGCGGTCCGAGCTATGTCGAACGCGGCCGCGATACGTGGCGCGCCTATTTCGCCTGGCTGCCCAAGGGGACCACTACCGTGACGTACACGCTGCGGCTCAACGGTGCCGGCCGGTTCCAGATGCCGCCTAGCCGGGTCGAGGCGATGTATTCGCCCGCAATTCGCGCCGCGGTGCCGAACCAGACGATGGTCGTCGCGGATCGATGAAGCAGCGCGCGGCGCTTGTCGGATTGCTGGTGCTGATCCTCGCCGCGGTGGGGTTCGACTGGGCGACGTTCCCGCCGCCGCTGCCGGGCTATGCGCAGGTCCGCGCTGCGTGGAAGCCGTCGGAGGCGTGGCTGTACGATCGCCACGGCGTGCTGATCGACAGCGCGCGCGTCAATTTCGCCGCGCGACGGCTCGCGTGGGTACCGCTCGACCAGATCGCGCCGGTCGTGCCCGCCACCGTCGTCGCGGCGGAGGACGCCCGCTTCCGCAGCCACGGCGGCGTCGACTGGCTGGCGATCCTCGGCTCGGTTGGCGCGCGCGCGAAGGGCGAGCGGGGCAGGGGGGCGAGTACGCTGTCGATGCAGGTCGCGGCGTTCCTGTCGCCGACGCTGGCGATGCCCGGCGCACGCGGTTGGCGCGACAAGCTCCGCCAGATGCGCGCGGCCCGATCGCTGGAGATAACCTGGAGCAAGGACCAGATCCTCGAGGCGTATCTGAACCTGGCGCCGTTCCGCGGCGAGGCGCAGGGGATCGGCGCGGCGGCGCTGTCGCTGTTCGGCAAGACCCCCGCGGCGATGGCACGCGACGACGCGCTGCTGCTGACCGCGCTGCTCCCCGATCCCCAGGCGCCCGCCCCTCGCATCGCCGCGCGGGCGTGTCGCCTGGGTGGCGCAGGCGATTGCAGCCGGTTCGCCAGCGAGGCCGCGTCGATGCTCGGGCCGGTGCGGACGCTGGCACTCGATCCAGGCCTTGCGCCGCATCTCGCCGATCGCCTGCTGACCAAGCCCGGCCTGCGGATTACGACCACGCTCGACGCCGCGCTCCAGCGCACGGTCGCCGCCGCACTGCGTCGCCAGCTGCTCGGGCTCGGCGGATCGCGCGCGCGCGACGGTTCCGCGGTGGTGATCGACAATGCGAGCGGTGACGTCCTCGCCTATGTCGGCGGGATCGGCGGCGCATCGACCGCCCCCGCGGTCGATGCCGCCAACGCCTATCGCCAGGCCGGGTCGACGCTGAAACCGTTCCTTTACGCGCAGGCGATCGAGCGCGGATACCTGACCCCAGCGTCGGTGCTCGACGATTCGCCGGTGCAGCTCGATACCGCGTCGGGGCTCTACGTGCCGCAGAATTACGATCGCGGGTTCAAGGGGCGCGTGTCGGTGCGCAGCGCGCTGGCGGGGTCGCTCAACGTGCCCGCGGTGCGGGCGCTGCTGCTGGTCGGGGTCGAGCCGTTCCGCGATCGGCTCTGGGATACGGGCTATCGTGGGCTCGTTGAGGACGGCGATTATTACGGGTTCAGCCTCGCGCTCGGATCTGCGGAGGTGACGCTGCTCGAACAGGCCGACGCGTACCGGTCGCTGGCGAGTGGCGGCCGCTGGTCGCCGCTGCGGCTCACCGCCGATGCTCCCCACGTTGCCGCTCGTCCGATCACGACTCCCGCCGCAGCCTGGATCGTCGCCGACATGATGGCGGACCCCAACGCCCGCGCCGCTACCTTCGGCCTTGATTCGGCACTGCGCCTACCGTTCTGGACCGCGGTGAAGACGGGCACTTCGAAAGGCATGCGCGACAATTGGTGCGTAGGCTTCTCACGCCGCTATACGGTCGCGGTCTGGGTCGGGAACGTCGAGGGCGATCCTATGCGCGCGGTCTCGGGTACCAGCGGCGCGGCCCCGGTCTGGCGCGACGTGATGCTGGCGCTCGGACGCGACGATGATCAAGGACCGCCGATGCCCGCCGGCGTCGAGCGCCGCCGCATCGCGTTTGCCGACGCGATCGAGCAACCCCGCGCCGAATATTTCCTTCGCGGCACCGGCCAGTCGCTGATCGCCGCCGCGCCCGCCACCGCCCGGCGCGCGCGGATCGTGAACCCCGCCTCGGGCAGCGTCTACGCGATCGATCCCGACATCCCCGCCGACCGCCAGCGCCTTGCGATCGAGACCACCGGCGACGTCCGCGCGCATCACGTCTTCCTCGACAACCGCGACCTCGGCCCCGCCGCCCAGCAACTGCTGTTCTTCGCCCCGCCCGGCCGGCACCGATTGCGGCTCGTCGATGCAGCCGGTCGCGCCACCGACCAGGTCATCGTCACGATCCGCTGAGCGGGACCGATCGTTTTCTCCGCCAGGTCAGCGAACGGCGGTTCAGAACGGCAAGGTCCACCTCTCCGGCAAGCGCCGCCTCGGCCAGTGCGATGGCCCGGTCCAGCAGCGCGCGATCGGCATGCGCGTAGGCGGGGCGGCCTGGTATGCGGTCATACCACACCCCGTCGCACGCAGTGTCGAGGAAGATGCGCTGGAAGCAATGATCCGCCTCGACCGGCCAGCGGCGCGCGCGCGCCACCGCCGGCAAGCTCTTGTGGGTGAGTTTCAGCCACCGGGTTTCGGCGGCAGGACGATCTTCGTACTCCATCCGGTGGCAACGATCGAAACCCGGGAAGGTCGCACCGTCCGCTACCGGATCAGTCGGTCACCGCGGGACAGCGGGGGAAGCGTCGCCAGCGCGGTCGAACGCGATCAGCGTCGGCGCATCGGCAACGAACCTGTCGAGCACGCCGTCGGCGATCTTGATCGGCCCGTCGAACCGCGTTGCGCCAGGAATGCTCTGGATCGCCGCGGCTTCGGCGGCCAGCCGCTTGGCATCCGCGAAATAGCGTCCCGCGGCGCTGCTGCCGTGATCGGCCGCTTCGAGGCCTGCCGCCGTCAACTGGAGCGCACGCCCCCAGCGCTGCATCGCGTCCAGCCACGGCCGCGACTGCGCCGCGAAACCCGGATCGACCGTGCCCGATCGGATGATGTCGGGCGCATTCGTGATCTCGTCGGCACGCGCGGTCAGGTCCGCGATCGCCTCACGCCGCGCCGCCGCGTCGCCGCCGGCCAGTGCCTCCCGCACGCGGTCCAGCGCCGCCTTCAATCGCGGTGCCTGCTCCTGCCAGGGCTGGCTGCCGAAGGTCGGCGCCATGTGCTGCGTATCGAAGAACGTCAGCAGCGCAGCGGTGGCGTGTTCGTCGCCGCCCGCCAGTTCCCGCGCGGAGAAATGCCACGTCCGTTGCGCATCATACGCCTTGTCGTTCCAGCCGAACGCGGCGACGCCGGTCACTGCCGGGCGGCTGGGGGCCTCTTGGTTCATCGGGTTCGACAGGATGCCGGTAAGCTCACCCGACAGCCCCGCCTCGCGCCGCGTATAGGGCGCCATTAACAGTCGGCCGGTAGTTTGCGCATAATCGTTGACCGGATAATTGTCCCATAACAGCGTCTTGCGACCGAACGCCTTGGTCGCCGCCTTGGCGTCGGGGATCGAGATCGCCGGCGGCACGACGTCGGTACCGGTCCACTGCACGACGATCCGCGGGTCGAGATGTTTCCGGAGCGCCGCCTTGTACGGCGTTTCCTTGGCATCGTAGTACTCCGTCGGCACCATGATTAGCGCCCGCGCCGACGGGTCCTTGGCCGCGAGGTTGGCCTGCACCGCATTGAGCAATTGCGACTGCGCGATGCCCGCCGCCTCCGCGCCCGACGGACCGAACGCCGTCTTGTCCCTATCGCAGTTCCACTTGGTATATTCGATGTCGTCGAGCGCAACGTAGAAGCTGCCGACGCCGATCGATCGCATCGCGTCGAACTTGCGTTCCAGCGCCTGCACGTCCGCAGGGTCGGAGAAGCATACCGACGGCCCGGGTGAGACCGCGTAGACGAAATCGACATGGTTCCGCCGCGCGGCCGTCGCGAGCGTCCCCAGCGCCTTCAACGTCGCGGCGGGATAGGCCTCGCGCCAGCGATCACGCGCATACGGATCGTCCTTCGGACTATAGACATAGGTGTTCGCCTTGACCGTGGCGAGGAAGTCGAGATGCTTGGTGCGATCCGCCATCGACCACGGCGCCCCGTAGAAGCCCTCGATCGTGCCGCGGATCGGCATCGCCGGATGATCCTGGATCACCATGGCCGGGATCGCCGACCGCCGGGCAAGCTGGTGAAAAGTCTGTGCGGCATGGAACAGGCCGTCCGCATCGTGTCCGGCCAGCGTGACGACCCCGCCCGACGCCGAGGCCAGGCTCGCGATCGTGTAACCCTCGGCATGATCGTCGGCCACCGCGCGGCTACGGGCGAGCGCATCGCGGACGATCGGCGCGGCGGCGGTGCCGAGCACGACATACGTCCCGTCGATGACAGAGGGCAGGCGCTGGGCGGTGGTGATCGTCTCCACGCCCGATGCCGTCAGGATGCTGCGGACGAGCGCGACCGTCTCGGGATCGACGCCGGGCGCTGCGATCAGCGATACCGAACGCCCGGGCGCGATCGTCCCCGACCCGAGCTCGATCGAGGTCGGCGTCGGGAACAGCGCGGGCATAGTTACCGGACCAGCCGAAGCTGATCCCGACGCGAGACTCGCCAGGCTCGCGGCAACCATCAGCGTGGGCACGAGGCCGAACTTGCCAATCTGTTGCGTCATGCTCGTCTCCGGTATCATAATGGTATTATGAACCCGGGGATACGGTAGCCGCGGGACGACCGCAACCCGTACGGAAACCCTCAGCGGCTAGCGAGCATCGCCGCCATCTTTGGCCGGACGGCGACCCCGTCGAGCCTGTAGCTGACCATCACGCCGATATGGTCGGACAGCATGGTTTTGTCGCCAGCAAGGCCGAACGGCGCGCTCAAGGCGACCGGCTTCACCGACAGCGCATCCGACGCCCGGTACATCAACCAGTCCTTGGCGCGCCCGGTCGAGGTCGCGACGTCGGCGGCTTGCGTCACCAGGCATGTCGGGGTCGACCGGCACCGCTGCTCGCCGCCCGTCAGCGGCATTGCCCCGCCGAACATGTGCTGCGCGAAATACGCGCGGCGCGCGATGTCCTGCCCGACGTTGAAGTCGCCCGCTACGAGCAGCGTCTCGTGCGGCCGTTCCATCGAGCCGATGAACGCGCTCAACAGGTCGATCTGGCGCTTGTACGCATAGAGCGCGCGGGGCTCGGATACGCCGGTGGCGCCGTTCGAATTCAAATGCGTGTCTATCACCGTGACGGGCCCCGCCAATCCGGGAACCGCGATCATCGCCGCCATCGCGCCCTTGTTGGCGAGGCAGTCATAGCCTGCGCAGACCGGATAGCTGATCCGCCGCACCGCGAGGATCGGATAGTCGGAGAAGATCGCGAGCCCGCTGTCGACATGCTTGCCGACCTGTTCGCCGCGGAACATGCTGCCGGCGGATACGAAGCTGCGGTCGGTCGGCGTCTCGGCGGTCGCGGCGGCGTCGGCGGAAGCACCGAACGCGATGTAGCGATAGCCGGCGGCGGCACCGATCGCCTTCGCATCGGGGACGAACGCCTCCTGCAACGCGACGATCCTCGGCTGGTGCCCGGCGGCGCGCATCGCCTTGAGCTGTGCGGCGATCGCCGACAGCGATGCCGTCCGATCCTCCGCGATCGGCCAGGGTAGGCCGTGCACATTGTAGGTCATGACCGATACCGTCGGCTCCCCCCCGCTCGCGGTTGCGCGCGATGCGGCTGCTGCGAGCAATGCGAGGGGAGCGGCAAACCGACCGAGACGACGCGAAACCATTGGCGATCCAATTTCTGTATGTGCGGGGGAGACGCCACGGTCCGGCCGGAACCGCACGTGCCCAGGCATATTTATGACGATGTCAGCGCTTCAGCGGTGCGAACGAGAACAGCCCGCTTCGATAGTTCATCACCACCGTCGTCGGCGTGATCCCGGCATGCGCGACGACCCGCGCCGCCTCTGCGCTCGGTTTGGAATGGCCGAGCCGCGGGTTGCCGGCAAAGCCGATGCCGTCGTGGAGCAGGCTGAACCCGTGACCGCCGCTGCGGGCATGGACGACGCTGAGCGCATACGCACCCTCGCCCGGAACGCGCAGGCACAGCCGTGCCGGACCTGATGCCGGAACCGGGATCACCGCGCGGCGAAACGTCTTGCCTTGCGCCACCAGCACATTGTCGTCGGCCAGGAACTCACCCTCGACCGCGGGATAGACCTCGGCGCGAAGGTTACCCGCGCGGTCCTTGAGCCTTTCGATGGTCACGACGATCGCCGGGCCCGGCTCGTGCGGTCGGCACTGCGCCGCCGCGGTCCCCAGCGCAGGGGTCGAGGCGATCGGCGTTGCGGCGAGGGCCAAGAGCGCGACGATCATGGGTTATGCTCCGGATTGAGAAGTTCGACCGCGGTCAGCGCCGCGCCAAGCAGGAGGTGCGTGACCAGCCAGAGTGCCGCGATCATCGTCAGCATCGCGGCGACGTTGGAGGCCTGCCCGACGGTGAACGCGACGAGGCCGGCGAAGACGATGTCCTTGTTCGGCAACAGCGGCAGGCGGGAGACGAGCAGGCGCAACGTCGCCAGCACCAGCCACCAGGCGAGCGGTGCCGCAGGCAACGCGACCGCCCACAGCGCAGCGGCGAAGACCGTGGTCGCGACGATCCGCAGCAGGTGGATGACCGCGATCCGACCCAGCTCATCGCGCGGCAACGTGAAGAGCCGCTTGCGCATCACGAGCGCGACGACCGACGGCAACGCGATGCTCGCGGCCGATACGATCATCACCTTGGCATCGGTGCCGAGGTTCAGCGCGACCAGCGACTGCCAGCTGACCGCGGCGAGCGCGAGTGTGCAGACATTGGCGACGACCGCGGACAGGATCGACACGTCCTTGATCGCGCCGAACGGGGTGCCGACCAGCGACGCATGCCGCCGCGCCCATGCGTAGAAGTACAGCTCGCCGGAATAGCCCGCGATGATCTCGTTGCTGATTCGCTTGCGCAACAGCGCCAGGAATCCGCGCGGCGGCAGGTTCCACAGGCGGCGATAGATCACCCACTCGCTCGCCGGCAGCGCGAGATAGCCGGCCGCGAAAAGCAGCCAGAACAGCGGCGAGCGCGGCACCATCGCGATCACGCCGCGGACATCGAGATACCGCAGCTGCCACAATGCCGCGATCAGGATCGCCGCGGACAACAAAGGCGTCAGGCCGCGTGCGACGATCCCCTTCCGGACTTCGATCGTCTTGAGCGGAAGCTTGGGGGCGGGCAGGGTCGCCTGGTTGAGGGCGTTGCTCATGCCGCCCTGCGCCGTACGGCGACCGGGACGGCAATCTGATTTCCATGACGCAGCGATGCCGCGATGGCGGGGAAGCCGGGATGTGTCATGGGTTCTGGACGTCACCGCATCGCAGCATCCGCAGCCCGAAAAATTCGCCACAAAAAATAATCTTGGCGGACTGCGGTTCGAACCGCGCGGTGCCGTCTCCGGGGCATGTGTGTGACCAAGCTGCTCGACCTTCTGTCGTGAACGCCCTGCCAAAGGCCGTGCGCCCGCCGTCACCAGACCGGCGCCTCATCGTGTCGATCCACGATGTCTCGCCGGCGTTTGCCGAGCCCATCGAGCGGCTGGCTGAGATGATCGGCGGTATCGTGGGCGGCCCGAGGTTCGCGATGCTGGTCGTCCCCGATCACTGGGGGGCGGCGCCGCTCGACCGGACGCCGGCGTTCGCGCGCCGGTTGCGCGAATGGGCCGATGCCGGCGTCGAGATGTTCCTCCACGGCTGGTTCCACCGCGACACCAGCGCACACAGCAGCACGGCCGCGACGATGAAGGCGCGCTACATGACCGCGGGCGAGGGCGAGTTCCTCGGGCTCAGCGCGGACGAGGCCGAATACCGGATGCGTGCCGGACGCGACATGGTCGAACAGGCCATCGGCGGGCCCGTCGCGGGCTTCATCGCGCCGGCGTGGCTATACGGTCCGGGCGCGAAATCGGCGCTGAAGGCGTGCGATTTCGCGCTCGCGGAGGACCATTTCCGGGTCTGGCGCCCGGCGAACGACGCGGTCGTCGCGCGCGGTCCGGTCGTCACCTGGGCAAGCCGATCCCCCGCGCGCACCGCCAGTTCGCTCGCGGTCGCCGCCGCCGCGCGCACGCTCCCGGACTGGCTGCCGACGTTGCGGGTGGCCGTGCATCCGGGCGACGTCACGAAGGAGTCGCTGATGACCAGTATCGATCGGACCATTCGGTGTCTGGCGGGCCGCCGTACGGTTGCCCGCTACGCCGATCTGTTACCGGGCGCATCTATGTCGGAAGGGGAGGGCCGTCATGAAGATCGTTGATGTCTGCGCCTTTTACACGCCCAGCGGAGGCGGGGTCCGGACCTATGTCGATCGCAAGCTCGTCGCCTTTGCCGAGCGTGGCCACGAGATGGTGGTCATTGCGCCGGGCGAACGCGACGGCGAGGAACGTCGCGGCCCGAACGCGCGGATCCGCTGGGTACGCTCGCTGCGGTTTCCCCTGGACCGATCGTACCGCTTTTTCTCCGATCGATCGGCGCTGCACCGCGTGCTCGACGAAGAAAATCCGGACCTCGTCGAAGTCTCGTCGCCCTGGCGCAGCGCGTCGATGGTCGCGGACTGGAGAAGCGAACGCGGCGCCCGGGCGCGGCTCGCGTTGATCGCGCATGCCGATCCGCTGGCGGCTTATGCCTATCGCTGGTTTGGCGGAGTCGCCACGACGCAGACGATCGACCGCGCGTTCGACTGGTATTGGCGCCACTTACGCCGCCTTGACCAACGCTTCGACATGATCGTCAGCGCAAGCGACAGCCTGAGCGAGCGGTTGCGGGAGGGCGGGCTTCGAAAAGTGCTGACCGACCCGATGGGCGTCGAGCCCGGCCAATTTTCGCCGGCGCTTCGCGACATGACCGTGCGTCGCGAGATGCTGGCGCTATGCGGGCTCCCCGAAGACGCAATGCTGTTGATCGGCGTCGGTCGCCACGCACCCGAAAAGCGCTGGCCGATGATTGCGCAGGCGGCGACCATGGCGGGGGCACAGGCGCCGGTAGGCCTCGTCATCGTCGGTGGCGGATCACGCCAGCGTCCCGTGATCGAGGCGATCAACGGCAATCCGCACGTCCGCCTGCTCGAACCGACCACCGATCGTGCGGCGCTAGCGCGGATGATGGCGAGCGCGGATGCCTTGATCCACGGATGCGAGGCGGAAACCTTCTGCTTCGTCGCCGCAGAGGCGATCGCGTCGGGCCTGCCGCTGATCGCGCCCGACCGCGGCGGCGCCGCCGACCTCGCGCGCAAATCCGGTGGCGTCTTGTACGGATCCAGCGACGCGCTGGCGGCGTCCGAGGCGATCCTTTCGGTCGCCCGCAACAGTCGTACGCCACGCGCGGCAGCCCCGGTCCGCACGATGGACGATCATTTCGACGCGCTGCTCGCGCTGTACGCGAACGAGGATCTGGTGAGGAGAGAAGGATCATGTCGATGACCGCGACCCATTTCGCCCTGCAACCGATACACGTCTCGGATCACGATCCGGTCTGGGGAGCCGAGCCGCCCGAAGCGGCGGTGCCGCTCTGCGATTTTCGGGGCGACGGACGCCTGATCGACGCCTTCGTCCATCCGCGCTCCGCCTGGAGCTGTCCGCTGTTCTACCTTGCCATTCCGGCCTACGCGATCCTGGCCTTTGCTGCCGCGGCGATCCGCCTGTGCGACCGCGTCGGGATTGTACCGAACCACTCAGCGCGCTGACCTGACGCCGACGGTCTTATTTTTCAGGGCGACATCCCGGACGGGCAGGAGCAAGACGCTCTTCCAGCGACGATGAGCCTCGGAGGAATGCCGTAGCCGACCCCGATACAATACTTTCCTCGCACCAGTCCGAAGGCCTGTCCGCCGTACTCGCCGCGAACCGTGGCCGGCTTGTACGGTTCTTCACGGCGCGGACGGGCAGCGTCGCGGAGGCCGAGGACGTCGTGCAGGAAATCTGGCTACACACGGCGCAGCCGTCGCTGGCACAGGCAACGGGACCGATCGCCAATCCGCTAGCGTATCTGCACCGCGTCGGCATGAACATCGTGCTCGACCGTGTCCGTGCGAATGGCCGTCGTCAGCGTCGCGACATTGGCTATGTCGACGCGACGACGTCGATCGTCGGGGTGGAGGCGGTCGACGATGCGCCCTCCGCATTCGACGCGGTCGCCAGCCGCGAGCGGTTCGATCGGCTGGCCGCTGCGCTGTCCGGCCCCCCCGAGGGAGCGATGCGCGTCTTTCGTCGCCACCGTATAGACGGCGTGTCCCATGCCGACATCGCCACCGAACTCGGCATCTCGCGAAGCGCTGTCGAAAAACACATCGCCGTCGCCCTACGACATCTGAGAAAGGCCTTGGATGAATGATTTAGGGGGAGGGGTGCGGTTCGATCCGCGCCGCGGCGTCTATCAAGCAGTCCGATATTCGTCGGGAGAGGTTTGCAGGATTGGCGCGGGTCGCGTCGATCCTGACGCAGGCGGGGGGCATCCGCCGGAAAGGGGGACGCATGACTGACACGCACGCTGCGACGGATAGCGCGGTCGAAGCCGCTGCGACATGGCATTCGCGGCTCGACGCGCCGGATATGGACTGGGACCGGTTTGGCGAGTGGCTGGCGGCCGACCCGGCCCATCGCAATGCCTATGATTCGATCGCGAGTCTCGATGCTGAGTTCGTCGCTGCCGCACCGGCGATCGCCGCACGCCTGCCGGCAAACGACGACCATGCGGACATCGCCGACCAAGACGTCGTACCCCGTGCAGCAGCGCGCGGTCGCCGGTGGCAGTGGGCGGCGCTCGGTTCCAGTGGAGCGCTTGCCGCAGGGCTGGCGTTCATATTGGTCGCGCCGTCGGGCGACGACGCGGCGCAGGCCTATGAGACGGGTCGCAGCGAAACTCGGTCGGTGACGCTTGCCGATGGCAGTCGCATGCAGATCGATCGCGGCTCTCGCGTGTCCGTCAGCGGCGGCGGCAGTCCGGTGATCGAGATCGCACAAGGCGCGGCGAACTTTGCCGTCCGGCACGATCCTTCGCGCGTCCTGATGGTTCGCGCGGGCGGCTACGAGGTACGCGATCTCGGCACAACGTTCGATGTCGTGAGTGCGCGTGGACGTGTCGCCGTCACCGTTGCCGAGGGTATGGTCAGCGTCACGCCCGTCGGGGGCACGCCGTCCGACGCAACGACGCTGCACGCGGGCCAGAGCCTGGATATCACGCCGGACAAACAGATTGCCGAACGGCGGAAGGTCGATCCTGCGCGCGTGTCCGACTGGACCGACGGCCGCCTCGACTATGACGGCGCACCATTGTCACTGGTTGTGGCGGATATCGCGCGGTATGCGGAAAGCCCGTTGACCGTCGATCCTTCGGCGGCGAACCTGCGTTTTTCCGGGGTGTTGACGATTGGTGACGGATCGCGGCTTGTCGATCAGCTGCAGGCAGTGCTGCCGATACGCGTTCGTCGGGTTGCTGGCGTCGTGCATCTGGGTGCCGCCGGCGGACGCTGAACGCGCTCCCCCGACCAGGCGTTCGATCACGATCCCTGCGGGACCTTTACGGTCTGCGCTCGAGTCGCTTGCAAGCCAGACCGGGATCTCGATCGGGATGGCGGGCGGGTTGCCGGATCTCGTCGTCAAGCGGGTCGACCATTCTGCCAACGTCGCGCAGGCCGTGCGCCGCATGTTGGCCGGCAGCCGGCTGCGCGCGGTGCAGGTCGATGCGACCACGTGGCGGATCGAGGTCATTCCGGCAAAACGACCGCGCGAGCCGGCGCGGCGCGGTGACGCCGCGGGGACGCTGGTGAGCGGCGATATCGTCGTCATCGCCAGCAAGCGCGACGAACGGCTGTCCGATCTTCCCGCCTCGATCAGTATCGTCGGTGCACCTACCTCGGGACGGCTGGCGGGACGGCGTGGACTGACGGACGTCATGGCGACGACCGACGGGGCATTCTCTACGAACCTGGGCCCGGGCCGTGACCGGATTTTTCTCCGCGGGGTTGCCGACAGCGCGTTCAACGGCACCAGCCAGTCGCTCGTCAGCCTGTATCTGGACGATGCGCGGATCGGCTATTCGTCACCCGATCCCGACCTGCGGCTCGTCGATGTGGACCGGATCGAGATCTTGCGCGGACCGCAGGGTACACTCTACGGCACCGGTGCACTTGGCGGGGTCGTTCGTGTCGTAACCGCCGCGCCGGACCTGGATCGGCTCGCGGGCGGCGTCGCGGTCGAGGGAACGGGGATCAACAACGGTGCGGTCGGTGGCGCGGTCGAGGGGATGCTCAACCTGCCGATCGTCACCGGGACGGTCGCGCTACGAACATCAGCTTGGGCCGAGACGATGCCCGGCTGGATCGATGATACCGGGCGCGACCGGCGCGACGTAAACCGCACGCGGCGGGTCGGCGGCCGTGCCGCTCTGCGCTGGTCGATCGGCGAGGGGTGGTCGGCCACCCTGAGCGGGGTCGCCCAACGCATCGACGCGCGCGACAGCCAATATGCGACCATTGGCCTGTCGCGCGCCACGCGGATCGCCGAGCCGCAGGACAACGACTTCACATCCGGGGCGCTGACGGTGCGGGGGCCGATCGGCAAACTCGAGGCGCAGGCCACGACGGCCTATGTCGACCAGGAGTTCGGCAGCACCTATGATGCGAGCATCCTGGCATCGTTGCTCGGCGTGGCATCGCCGGTCGCGTATATCGAGGATCGCTCCGCGCGGTTGCTGTCGCAGGAGGTCCGGCTGAGTGACCCGACCGCGCGCCATCCCTGGATCATCGGTGCGACCATCCTGCATTCGACCAGTCTTCTGAAGGGGCGCTTCACGTCGGTCGGCGACGACACCATCGACGCGCGACGCGACGAGGAGGACGTCACGGACCTCGCCGTATTCACCGAGGGTACGCAACGCCTCTCGAACGCGCTCGATTTCAAGCTCGGGCTGCGGGCCTTCTCGACGTCGAGCCATCTCGAACAACAGGCACCCGGCCACGTTCGCGCCAACCGCATCGGCGTTACCCCCAGCGGGACGCTCAGCTGGCATCGCGACGATCTCGGCTTGGTCTGGCTGCGCTATGCCAGCGCGGTAAGGCCTGCGGGGATCAGTCGAACCGCCGATCCGAACAATCTCCGGATTCCCGGCGACGAACTCCAGAGCCTAGAGCTTGGCTGGCGCATCCGCGTCGCACGTGACCGGCTGGCCTTCCACGGTGCCGTGTTCGGTTCGACGTGGCAGCATCTGCGCAGCGATACGGTTGGACCCGACGGACTTCTCGGTACGGTCGATGCAGGCAATGCGGTCAATTACGGCCTGGAGCTAGGCGGCGTCCTGAACCTGTCCCCGATCACGATCGATTTCGGGACCACGCTGCAACGCGCCCGCCTAACGTCGCCGTCGTCGAACACTGGCCTCGATCGCGACGATCGGCGCCTGCCGGTCGTTCCCGACATATCGTCTCGACTGACGGCATCGCGAACCCTCGTCGCGTTCGGCTCGCCCGCCTCGGTTTACGGTGTCGCGCGTTATACCGGTCGCACGCGACTTAGCTTCGATCCCTTGCTGGATCGCCCGGCGGGGAACTACGCGACGATCGACGCCGGCGCGACGATCGACCGCGGGCCGTGGCACTGGTCGATCGCCGTCGACAACCTGCTCGACAGCCGCGGCAACAGTTTTGGCTTCGGCAATCCGTTCACGCTAGCCACGAGCACGCAGACCGTTCCCATCCGGCCGAGGACCATAACCCTGCGCGCCACGATCGGGCTGTGAAGTCTCGAAAGCACGACCAACCACCGCAATTGCCGACCGAATCGCAGCTTGGATTTCGGATTCCGACGTAACCTTTTCGCGCAGCAGATCGCTGCCTGTAAAAAAGGACGTCGCAATGACCTTCGAATATTCCCCCTCCATACCCTCCGAAAGGCACCAAGAGCTTCACGAGGCCTCAATTCATTCCTTGAGCGCGGTGCCCAGCCGGCGCCCGTTCGAGTTCGTCGATCTGGAAACGCATTTCGACGCCGAACTCGAAACCCTCTGGACCTACATGCGCCAACGCAGCCGGCCGAGCTTCAACCCTAATTTGCTCGCCGAGTTCACTCAGTGGCAGAACGACATAGCAGCCGCACGGTCGTCGGCTACCATGCCGATCCGGTATGTCGTCCTCGGATCTCGTTTTCCCGGCGTATTTTCCCTGGGCGGTGACCTCGATCTCTTCTCGGCGCACATCCGCAACGGCGATCGGGAGGCACTCGTCCGCTATGGCCGCGCATGTGTCCATATCCTGCACCGCAACATGCTGAGCCTCGATCAACCGATCATCACGATCGGATTGGTGGAAGGCGATGCGCTGGGGGGTGGGTTCGAGGCACTATTGTCGTTCAACGTCGTGATCGCCGAACGCGGCACGCATTTCGGCCTGCCCGAAACCAATTTCGGTCTCTTTCCCGGCATGGGGGCGCATTGCTTCCTGTCCCGGCGCCTGGGCGCGGCGCGGGCGGAACAGATGATCCTGAGCGGCCGGTCGTACACCGCCGAAGAGCTGTACGAGCTCGGCATCGTCCACGCGCTCGCCGATCCCGGCATGGGCCGTGCCGAAGTCGAGCGCTACATTCGTCAAAACCGTCGGCGACATAGCGGCCACTGCGCGATCTACGAGGCGTCGCGGTCGGTCAATCCGCTGCCGCTCGTCGAGCTGCAGGCGGTCGTGGATCTATGGGCGGATGCCGCGCTCAGGCTTAGCGAGGCGGACCTCAAGTTGATGCGCCGCCTTGTTGGTGCGCAGACAAGGCTGTTGGACAAGGCAGCGTAGCGTCCCGTTCAGGCGCGGCCCAACGCCTTGACGTCTTTGCCGGCAAGCATCGTCATGACCATGCTTGCCGGCATAGGATGTGCCAGCAGAAAACCCTGCACCGCATCGCAGCGGGTACGGCGCAACTGTTCGAGTTGCGCCTGCGTCTCGACCCCTTCGGCCACCGTATGCATGCCCAGCTTGGCTGCCAGTTCGATCACGGTCTGGACGATCGCAACCGATGCCGGGCTCTGCTCGAGGTCCGTGATGAACGATCGGTCGATCTTCAAAGTCTGGAAGGGGAACTTGGTCAGGTAGCTGAGCGAGGAATATCCCGTCCCGAAATCATCGAGCGTGGTCCGGACATCAAGGCGGTTGATCGCGTCCAGCGCCGCCAGCGACGCATCGATATCCTCGAGAAGGACTGATTCTGTCACCTCCAGCTCAAGGCGGTCCGCTGCCAGGCCACTGGCGGCCAGCGCGCTCATGATGACGGTCGGCATGTTCGCCGATCGCAGCTGGATCGGTGACAAGTTGACGGCGACGGTCACGTCCTTAGGCCAGTCGCTGGCGGTCCGGCACGCTTCCCGGATAACCCAGTCGCCGATCACGACGATCAACCCATTCTCCTCGGCGATCGGTATGAACTCGGCGGGCGAAATCGCGCCGTAACGGCGGTTGGTCCAACGCAGCAGCGTCTCGCAAGACAATATGCGCTGGCCGGTCAGGTCGAAGATCGGCTGGAACATGAGATGGAACTCGCCACGCTTCAGCGCACCCTGCATCTCGGCGCCCAGATCGCGCGTCCGTTCGATCTTCTCGTCCATCAGCGGCTCATAGAACCGCATCTGGCCACGGCCGCTTTCCTTTGCGCGGTACAAAGCGAGATCGGCATTCTTCAACAACGTGTCCGCGTCGATGCCGTCGGATGGTGCGACCGCGATTCCAAGCGATGCCCCGACGCACAACGCGCGACCGTCGTGATGGACCGGTTGCTCGACGAGCGCGATGATCCGCTCGCCCTTCGCGACGGCTTCTGTTTGCGAGACGACGTCGCAGATCACCGCGAACTCGTCGCCACCCAACCGGGCTACGATCCCGGTTGCGCCGAATTCGGTGTTGAGCCGCTGTGCCACCCCTGCCAGCAGCGCATTGCCGGCCAAATGCCCGAACGAGTCGTTGATCTCTTTGAACCGGTCCAGATCGATCCAGAAGATGGCGAGGCGTCGGTCGCCGTGACTTAAAGCCTGCAACCGCGACTCGAACTGTTCGCGGAACGCCGTCCGGTTGGCGACGCCGGTCAGGTCGTCGCGGCGGGCGACGGCAGCATGATGTTCGGCGAGCGCCGCCTTCTCGCGGGATACCAGCGTTGCCTTCAGGATGACGCCATAAGTCTGCAGGGTGATGTCCATCATCGCGACGACGAACAGAACGATCACCGCAGCCAGTGCCATTTTCAGCGGCTGCATCGAAACGACCAGCCCGACGGTCAGGGGCAGCGAGGCGAAGCATAATTGGGACAGCGCTATCCAAGGCCGTCCAGCGTTGCGACCCGCAATCCCTGCAGCGTATCCGATCGTCGTCGTCACCGCGAGCAACTGAAGGACGCCGTCGTCGCTATGGACGAGCGTCAAAAGCCCGAATGTGCCGAGCAGGGCCGAATACACCAGCGCGCCCGACCGATAGATAAATTCTTGCCGAGCCGCCCAGCTGTTTTTCGATGATCTCGTGCGGGCGGCCCGACCCGGTCGCTTCAGCGCGTCGATCATTCGTATTCCCGCAACCAGCGCGATCGCCAAGGCGCAGACGACCAGCCATCGATTGCCACTGACGTAGGCGACGATGCCCGTGATACCGCTGCTGGTAATCGCGCCGATGATCAGCGATTGCGGGGATGCGTATAGCGACTCCAGCAGGGTGGCACGAACCGACGCGGCGATCGCCTGGTCAGAATGCCGTAGCTGTCTGAGACGAGAGATTAAGCCACTCATTCAATCGTCCATGGACGTCGAAGATTTAAAAGAAACGAATGAAGCGAGATTTGCCACCGTTCAGTACTTGAGTCAGGGATGTCGAAGACACCGTGATGAAGACCCTGCGCGTCTGCAGAACACGCGGGGTCGAGCCGATCGTTAGTGCGCTCCGCGTATGCGTCAGATCGGTATGCCAATGGCGACAAGGGTCACCGACCCCGAGTGAAGTCGAACGACTGGTTCGGACAGCGACCCTTGACGTCCAACCACATCAGATCAGCCCCTCATGCTGCATTGCCGTCTGGACTGCCGGACGCGCTTTCATCCGTTCCCGGAACGCTTCCAGTGGCGCCGGCACGTCGATCTGGTTCTTCGCCGCCCACAACAGCATCACGAACAGGTAGCAGTCCGCCACGCTAACCGTGTCGCCAAACAGATAGTCGCCCTCGATCGTATCGGCGAGATAGCCCATCCGCTTTACGATCGTCTCGCTGGCTTTCGCCTTCTCCTCGTCGCTACCGCCGGAGAAGAACGGCTTGAAGCTCTTGTGGATCTCGGTCGAGATGAAGGCGAGCGCCATGAGCAGGTGGGTGTGCCCCATCGCTCCGCTTGGTTTCAGGGCACTGTCCTGATGCGCAATCCAGTCGAGGATGGCGATGTTCTCCGTCACCGTCTCGCCCGAGTCCAGGGTGAGGGCAGGGACGTATCCCTTCGGGTTGATCGTCGCATAGTCGGTGCCGCTCTCGGTCCGCTTGGCCTTGAGATCGACCTTCTCGTGTTCGAACGAAAGCCCGGCTTCGTGCAGCGCGATGTGATCTGCGAGGCTGCAAGCGCCGGGGGAATAATAGAGCTTCATCGATGGTCTCCGCGTTGATCTTCCTGAACGCGCCAGCACGCCGATAGCTGCGACCGTCACCCCATCCCCGCTATTGCAGCATCGCCGCGCGCACCCATCTCCGGTCGATGAACGACAATTTGATCCGCCTCGGTCTCCTCGACGAGGACGACATCATTCTCGATGAGGCCGCATTGTCACTGGCACTGCTCGATCATCCGGACACCGATCCGACACCCTATCGCGCTCTGATCGACGCCGTGGCGACACGTCTCGAGACGGTCGGCCGAGGCGCCGGTACCGCGGAAGAGCGTGCCGATGTCCTGTCGGAAGTGCTAGGCGAGGAGTTCGGCTTCGTCGGCGACCGCGAGACCTATGACGACCCCGCCAACGCCGACCTGATCCGTGTCATCGACCGGCGCCGTGGCCTTCCGGTAAGCCTGTCCATTCTCTACGTGGGTGCGGCACGCCGGATCGGATGGACGGCCGACGCGCTCGATGTTCCCGGGCACGTATTGGTGATGGTGGGGGCCGAAGCGGCACCCGTCATCGTCAATCCGTTTCGGGGCGGAATGCGCGTCGATCGCGAGACGCTGGCCGCTTTGGTACTCGCGTCCAGCACCGGACCTGCCGAAGCCGTGTCCCATATCGCGACGATGCCGAACCGCGCAATCCTGGTGCGGCTGTTGCTGAATCAGGCGACGCGCGCCGAGCAGGCGGGGCATGGCCGACGCGCGCTGGAACTGTACGCGCGGATGACCTTGATGGCGCCCGCTTATGGACACGCCTGGTGGGAGCGCGCGCGGCTGGAACTGGTCGACGGCGACGTAACGGCCGCGCGGGGCAGCTTGAGCGCGATGCTGGAGATCACCCGCGATCCCGATTTGCGACGGCGCGTGACGGATACGCTGGGGTCTCTGCCTCCAACCTAGCTCTCCACTTTCGTGTCGGGGCACCGGGTCCCGACCTAACAAAGCTTGGCGTCGGCGCGCTGTCGGCGCTAACCGCGCGGTCATGGCCGCGCTGTCGATCCTCATCGTCCTTCACGATTTCGCGCTGGGCGGCACCGAACGCGTTGCCGTGCGTCTGGCCGAGGCTTGGGCGAAGCGGGGTGTCCAAGTCACCATCTTTGCCGGTTCGGATGCCGGGCCGCTTCGGGCGTTGGCCGGCGAAGCGGTCGAGATCGTCGTTGCCGAGCCTCCGATCCCGCGTGGATCGGCCTCACGCAGGCGGTTGGCGCAGGCCGCGCGCGCGTTCGTCGAGCAGCGACGGTTCGACGGCGTCTTCATTCCCGGTAATTTCCATTGGCCGGTCGCCGCCGCGCTGGCCGGATCGGGCATCCCTGTGGTCGCGCAGGTCAGTGCAGCGCTCGACAAGCCGCAGCGCGGTCGGCTGCGGCAATGGGCGTTCGAGGTTCGGATGCGACACCTTCTTCGCAAAGTGCAGGCCGTGGTCGCGCTGTCGGACGTCGCGCGTGATCAGGCGGACCGGATCCTCCGCCGTCCCGTGACGACGACGATTGCGTTGCCCGCGCTGAGCGACGACGCCGCACCGCCTGTGCCGATCCCCGAAACGCAACCGCCGATCGTGCTCGCTGCCGGACGACTGGTCCCCGAGAAGGGGTTCGCGCGGTTGATCGAAGCCTTTGCGAAACTGCCGAAAGGCGCCGCACGGCTTGTCATAGTCGGGGACGGCCCGGAGGCAGATGCGTTGCGCCGGCAGCGCGAGACGCTGGGACTTGCCGATCGGGTGGAGCTTGTTGGGTATGTTACGGATATCCGGCCCTGGCTCGACGCGGCCCGGCTGTTCGTGTTGGCGTCCGATTTCGAAGGATATCCGGCGGTCCTGGTCGAGGCTCTGGCAGCGGGGCGGCCGGTGGTCGCGACCGACTGTACGCCGGCAACACGACTGCTCGATGCGCCGGGCGCGGGCAGGGTCGTGCCACTGAACGACAGCGACGCCTTGGCTCGCGCGATCGCGGCAACGCTCGCGCAGTCTCCGCCCGATCCGGAGGCACTGGCGGCGTTGGTCGCGCATCATCGGATCGGCGCGGCTGCGGCTGCGTACCTCGATCTGTTTGCAGAGTTGCGCGCGTGAGCATACGCCCGATGCGGATCGCCTATGTGATCAACTCGGTCGAGGGCGGCGGCGCTGCGTCCCCCGTGCCCGCGGTGCTCGGCGTGCTGCGCGACGGCGGTGCCGAGGTCGCAGTGTTCGCGCTGACCGCACGCGACCGTCGCGGCGAGACCGCGATGCGAGCCGCCGGGCTGGACGTGCATGTCCGCGATGGCGGCGAGACCGATCACGCGGCCGCACTCCGCTGGCTCGACGCGATCCTGAAGGACTGGGCGCCGACGCATCTCTGGACCTCCCTTACCCGCGCGACCCTGCTCGGCCAGATCGTCGGGGTCCGACGCGGGTGGCCGGTCGTCAGCTGGCAGCACGCTGCGTTCCTCAAGCCGGCCAACCGCATCTTGCTGCGCGCGATGCAGCGCCTGTCGCGACTGTGGGTCGGCGACTCCACCGCGGTGACGCGACTGACCGCGGAACGTCTCCACGTCCCCCCCGAGCGGCTCGTCCAATGGTCGATCTTCCGCGCGGATCCAGAAGCGCTTCAGGCGACGCCGTGGCAACCGGGCCAGCCGATCCGGATCGGCAGCCTCGGCCGCCTCCACCGCGTGAAGGGCTACGACGTACTGGTCGAGGCGTTGGCATTGCTAGACACGTCGACGCCGTACGAGATGGTGATCGCGGGAGACGGCGCAGAACGGGACGCTCTCGAAGCTCGCGCGGTCGCGCTCGGTATCAAGACGCTGAGGTTCGCGGGCTATGTAGCTGACCCTGCGGCATTCCTGGCAAGCTGCCATCTCTACGTGCAGCCATCGCGCTCGGAAGGCCTGTGCGTCGCCGCGCACGAGGCGATGCAGGCAGGGCTCCCGGTGATCGCTTCGGCGGTCGGCGAACTTCCCGGCAGCATCGTCGAAGGCGAGACCGGCTCCACGGTCCCACCGGGCGATCCGGTGGCGCTCGCCGCCGCGTTGTCGCGAGCGTTGGCCGAGCCGACACAGCTGGCGACGATGGGGCAGGCGGGTCGCGCGCGCGTTCTCGCGACGTTCGGGCCCGAGCGGTTCGCCGCGACCGGTCTAGCTATCCTCGATCGGATGCGCGCCTTTTAGGACGCAGTTTCTTGACCTCTCGGATCGCCTCGATCGAGAGCCCGTGAAGCGACAATTCGGTGCGCTTCATATCGACCAGCGTCACCGGCCCTGCCGCCGACAGCGTATGAAACCCCTCGACGAACGGCGCGGAAGAGGCCGGCGGGACGAGCGCGTCGCCCACCTCGGCCTCGAACCGATCAGGCGTCAAAAGCGTCATCGTCAGCGGCCGGATCGCGCCACCATAGGTCCAGCTGCAATCCTGCACCGGTAGAACGATCCGTCCATCGATCACCAGCGGCATCCCGCCTGGTCGCGCGCTTGCGACATCGACCCGCACAGGGTTCATCGGGTGCGGCGTCCACGGTCCCGCCAACCGGTCCGCATAGGCCACGTGCAGCGCGCTCATCTTGTCCGGCTCGCGGTCGGCCGAGGTGTAGAACAGCCACCACCGCCCGTCATGGAACACCGGCGTCGCATCGACCGCGACATGATCGAGTTCGATGACATGCACTGGCTCCCACTGGGTCGGGAAATCAACCGCGCGGTACAGCGTCAGCCGGTTCGAGCGATGCGCTTCGGGCAGCATCCACGTCTCGCCTTCCGCCTCGAACACCAGCGGGTAGGACAAATGCCAGGGCTCGTTCAGCACCGGCTGGCGATCGACCAGGCGGAAGTCGGCGTCATAGACCAGCACCTCGATCGCGCCGATCCGGACGCGGTAATCATAGGTCTCGACGAACACGTACAGCCGCCCATCGCGCCATAGCCCGAACGGATCCGCGAGAAACTGGAAGCTGCCCATCGGCGGCAGCCACATCAGGGGGAACCCCTCGATCGAGCCGCGCGCGACGATCGCCTCGGCGGTCGCCATCACGATCGCGGGGCGCCAGATATCCTTGCGTAGAGCCACTGTGGTCGATCGATCCCAAACGCCGCGTCCGACAGGGGCGCCGCGCGGGCCTTCTCGCGGCGGATTAGGCTACGCGCAACCCCTGCAGTCCGCCCTGCAGTCCGGTTGCCGTCTCCAGTTCGCGCTCGGGCAGCACTGCCGGGACGGTATCGCCGAGCACGCTCATCACCGCCCGCGCCGCACGGACGGCTGAGCGTTCCGCGGTCAGTTCGAAGCTCCGCTGGAACAGCGCGCGTTGGACCGGACGATAGCGGTCGTGCTGTGCCACCGCGCGGTCGAGCGCGGCGCCAAGGTCGTCGGTGCCGGTGACGACTTCGCCCGCCTGCCAGTGCGCATAGTTCGCATCGCCGTCCCACGCCGTCGCATGCGCGTTGAGGAACAGGCACGGGCGCGGCGTGTGGAGGAATTCGTACACCTGGCTGCTGACGTCGCCGAGATAGATGTCCGCCGCCGCGGTATAGGTCATGTCGGTCGATGCGGCCGATCCGAGATCGACATGGATGTTCGGCGCATCGAGAAACCGCTGCTCGATCACGCCGGCACGGTCGACCCGGAACTTGTCGATCGTCAGCACGAACTTGCGGTGGAACAGCATGACGTGCGGCGCGAAGATCAGATTGTAGCGGTCGTCGTGCAGGAAATGCTCGAGCACCGCGCGGCCCTGCGCATACCAGGACGACAGATGCGGCGACGGGTGCGGGTTGTAGAGCACCGTCGGCTTTCCGTTCGCCTGGAACGGTAGGCGCGGCGCAGGCTCCGGCATAAGGTCGAACTTGGGATAGCCGATCAGGCTCATCTTGTTGAACGGCACCCCGGCCTCGCGGTGCAGGCGCTGGCGGATCTTGCTGCCCGAGACAAGGACGTGATCGAACGTCGCGCTGTGCTTGTTGAAGCCGATCGCCCGGTCGCCCGCACCGTGCCGCGTATGGATGATCTTGAGATCGTCGAGGCCATAGCGCGTCTTGAGCAGCAGCGACGTCTTCTCGGCGACGACCAGCGCGTCGAGCGACCGGAAGAAATCGAGGTTGTCGCGATAGATGCCGATCTTGGTCACCGGCAGCGCCCATTCGAGCGCGCCGGACAGCGCACGCGTCGATGCACGACGCAGGCCCAGTTCGACCAAGGGGACGGTAACGCCGAGCCGCGCGCACAGCCGTCGCACTTCATCGGTCAGCCGTGCGTTGGTGGTCGCGACGACGATCTCCGCGTCGGGATAGCCCTCCGCCATCGCCAGCGCGGTTGGAAGGGCGTGCGCGACCTGATGAACCTGGTCGTGATTGAACAGAAAACCGATCTTCATGGCCGGTAGACGTTCCCGGCACCGGTCATCCTCACTAAATATTTTGTCATCTGGCCAATCGCGCGGAACTTTCCGTTCGTCGGCGCAACGCTGGGCGTCTAAGCGCTCGCGATGCGTTCGCTTTTCCACCGTATGACGTCCCGGCAGGCGGATACCGCCAAAGCTGGGGCGGGGCGCGGCGATCGGTCGGGGCTGTGGCTGGTGCTGGCGAACCTCGGCCACTTGCTCGGCGGCAAGGCGGCGGCAGGCGTCATGAGCCTCGTCTACCTCGTACTCGTGACGCACCGGCTGGGCGCAGCCGATTATGGCGTGCTGGTGCTGGTCAACGCCTATGCCGTGCTGATCGGCAGCGTCCTGGCGTTCTCCGGTTTCCACGGCGTGGTGCGGTATGGCGGGCTCGCGCTGGAGGCGGGCGATCGGGCCGGGTTCGCGCGGATCGTCCGGTTCATGGCGGTGATCGAACTCGGCTGCGGTGCCGCCGCGGTGGTCGTGGCGGCGCTGCTGGTGCCGCTGATCGGACCACGGCTCGGCTGGTCGCCCGACACGATCCGGATTGCCATTCCCTATTCGCTCGCGGTGATCGCGACGGTCCGCGCGACGCCGCAGGGACTGCTGCAGATCGCCGACCGGTTCGACCTGATCGGCATCCACCAGGCGGTGTCGCCGCTGATCCGCCTGGTCGGCGCGCTGGGAGTCTGGTTCGCGGGCGGCGGGCTGATCGGCTTCATCGCCGTCTGGCTGGTCGCCGCCGTCGCCGAGGGGCTGGCGATGTGGGGATTCGGCTGGGTCGCCTGGCGCAAGCTTGCCGCCGGCGAACCATTGCGCGGACCTTGGCGCGGTACGGCGCGCGATACCAAGGGGCTCAAGCGCTTCATCCTCATCACGAACTTCGACATCACGGTCCGCGAACTCGCGCCCAACCTCGCGCCGTTGACTGTTGGCTGGCTACTCGGGCCGGCGGCGGCAGGGTTGCTCGCACTGACGCAGCGCGCGACGTCGTTGCTCGCTCAGCCGACGGTGCTGCTGAGCCAGGCAAGCTACGCCGTGCTCGCAGCCCAGGTGGCGCGCGGCGATCTGAAGGCGTTGCGGCACACGGTCTGGCGCAGTGCGGGACTGGCGCTCGCAGTGGCGCTGCCGATTGTTCTGGTCCTCGCTTTCGCAGGCGACTGGTTGCTGGTCACGCTCGGTGGCGCAAGCTTCGAAGGCGGCACGGTCCTCCTGATCCTCATCGCCGGCGCGCGTGCCGCAGGGCTCGCGAGCGCACCAATGGCCTCGGGACTGACAGCACTCGGACTGCCGGGCCGCTCGATGACCATCGGCCTCGTCACCAGCCTCGCGCTCTACCCGCTGCTACCCGCGATCCTGTGGGCGTTCGGGACCGACGGGGCAGGGTGGCACGCGCTGCTCCAGAACGGCGCCGCGATCATCGCGCTTGCGGTGCTGTTCCGCCGCGATGCGAAGGCCGACCCGGCATGACCCTGGGCGGGCTCCGTGCCGTGTTTCTCGCCGAGCGTGCGATGCTGCTGCGGCTGCTCGTCGCGCGGCTGGGCAGCGTCGAGGAGGCGGAGGATGCGTTGCAGGATCTGTGGCTGAAGCTGGAGACGGTGACCGGCGGCCCGATCGCCGAACCGCTCGGCTATATCTGCCGGATGGCGAACAACATCGCGGTCGACCGCCGTCGTCGCGCGGCGCGGCGGGCGGACCGTGACACCGACTGGCTGGAAACGCAGGCGACCGCCGACGAGCATCCCGATGCCGAACGCGCGTTGATCGCGCGCGAACGGCTCGGGCGGGTCGAGGCGACGCTCACCGGCCTGCCCGATCGCGTCGCGACCGCGTTCCGCCTCTACCGGTTCGAGGACCTGCCGCAGAAGGCGATCGCCGAGCAGATGGGGATCACCGTCAGTGGCGTCGAAAAGCTGCTGCACCGCGCGTACCTGCGAATTCACTTGCAACGGAGCAATTCCGGTGCGGATATCCCGCAGGCAGGACGTCTCACTCATGAGGAGGACCAGCGCGATGGTCGATGAGTGGGGCAAGGACGGCGATTACGGCCCGGGCTACGGCAAACACGCCGCGGCCGACGCCGTCGCGTGGCACCTCCGTTTGCCGACTGCCGATGGTGGCGCATGGACAGCGTTCACCGACTGGCTGGATGCTGACCCGCAAAACGCCCGTGCCTATGACGCGCTGGCGGTCGCGGACGCGGAACTGACCGACGCGCTGAGCCCGCCAGACTGGTCGCAAGCACTACCGCCGGTTGCCGCCAATGACGATCGACCGACGCCGCGGCGGCGCTGGATGCTGGGAACCGTCGGCGGACTGGCGGCGGCGGGGATCGTCGGCGTCATGCTGCCGCTCGAAAACCCGTCAAAGACGGCGGCGCGGATCATCGAGACGCCCGCCGGGGTTCGCGGCAGCGTGACGCTTGCCGACGGCAGCCGTATCGACCTGAACGGCGGCACCAGGCTCGCGGTCGACGACAGCAGTTCGCGTCTCGTCACGCTGGAACGCGGCGAAGCGATCTTCCGGGTCACGCACGACGTCGCGCATCCCTTCGTCGTCCAATCGGGCACGATGCGGTTGCAGGACGTCGGCACCGTCTTCAACGTCGCCCGCGTCGGCACGCATCTCGGCGTCCAGGTTGCCGAGGGTGCGGTGATGTTCCAGCCTGAACAGGAACGCATCATGCTGACCGCGGGTGCGGCGCTGTCGCATGTCGATGGCGGCGCGCCACGGATGTCGGGTATCGCGATCGACGACGTCGGCAGCTGGCGTAAAGGCCGGCTGGTATTCCAGCAGACGCCGGTTCGCCTCGTCGCCGCAGCATTGGAACGCAGCACCGGTACGGTCGTGCGCGTCGATCCCGGACTGGCGGAAACGCGGTTCACCGGATCGATCGGCGTGACGGGCGGAGCCGACAGCCTGATCCCGCGCGCGGCAGCGCTGATCGGCGCGAGGGCAGAGCATGTTAATGGCCGCTGGCGTCTGTTTGGGGGCCATGCCGGTCCGTAAAATCAACCTGGCAGTATCGCTCATCGCCGCCACCCTGATTACGCCGTCGCTGTCTACTCCCGCTCGCGCAGCGGAGCGGCGGGCGATCGCCGTTGCGCCGGGGACGCTCGATCGCGCGATCGCGGTACTTGCGCAGCAGGCGGGTGTCGACATCGGCAGTGCGGAGCCCGGATTGACGCGGGTCATGACGCGGGGCGTAAAAGGTCGAATGACCGCGGGTGCAGCGCTCGACCAGATACTCGCCGGCACTCCGTACACGGCGCAAAAACTGGGTGAGGGCAGCTTTCGGATTATTCGTCGCCCGATCATCGTCCAGCCGGTCGCACGCGAACGCCAACCGAGACTCCCCCGGACGCCATCGCCGGTTGAAGTGTCGCCCGAAATCATCGTCACCGCGACCAAGCGCGCGACGTCCCGACTACGCTTTCCCGGCGCGCTCACGATCCTGCGCCCGGCAAGCGCCGTGAACATCCGCAACGATGCCGCGAACGGCATGGACGAGGCGATCGCCGCGACACCGATCCTGCAGAGCACGGCGTTGGGTGCGGGTCGCAACAAGCTGTTCATCCGCGGGGTCGCGGACAGCAGCTTCACCGGACCGACGCAATCGACCGCCAACGTCTACTTTGGCGAAGTGCCGGTCGCGTATAACGGTCCCGAACCCGGCCTCAACCTGTACGACGTCGATCAGGTCGAAGTCCTCGAGGGGCCGCAGGGCACGCTGTACGGCGCAGGCGCGATCGGGGGAATCGTCCGGCTGGTGCCGCACGCGGTCGATCTGTCAGGGGTGTCGGCCAATGTGTCGGGCGGCGTTAGCGCGACCAAGTCGGGCGATCCGGGCGGCGATATCGCCGGGATGGTCAACATACCGATCAAGGCTGGCGTCGCTGGCGTACGCGCGGTCGGCTACCGGGTCGTCGAAGGTGGCTATATCGACGATATCCGCCGCGGCCTGCGCAACGTCAACCGCGTTGCGACGACGGGCGGACGCCTGGACGTACGTGTCGTTCCGGCAAGCGGGTGGACGGTCGACGCGGGCGTCGTGATCCAGGATTTGACCGCCCCCGACCTGCAATATGCCGAGCGCGGAATGGGATCGCTCTCTCGCGCGTCCCTGCTCGCGCAGCCATTCAGCCAGCAATATTTCCTCGGGCGTGTCGTGGTCGACAGGCGTTGGGAGGACGGGCTGCACCTCGTCTCGGCGACCGGGTTCGTCCACCGCGATGCGGAGAGCCGGTTCGACGCCACGCGGCCGATCCGTCCGAACGCGCCGATCGCCTATGACACCGACGAACGCAGCCGCTTGTTCTCGCACGAGACACGCCTCTCCCGCGCAGAGCCGAACGGCGCCGGTTGGCTGGTCGGCGTCGCGCTCATTCACGCGCGCGACGCCTATGCACGCAAATACGGCGCGCCCGACAAGCTGCGCGACATCGTCGGCGTCACCAATCGGACGCTCGACGCAGCGGTGTTCGGCGAAGCGGGGATCGCGATCAGCCCGGCGTTGACGATCACCGCAGGTGCACGACTGACGCATCAGCGCACCGACGGCGACCCGATCGCCAAACTCAAGACGACGACATACATTCGCGGACTAAGTTCGACCCGACTCGATCCGACGCTCGGCGTATCCTGGCTGCTGACCCCGACGCTGGCAGCGTATGCGCGCTACCAATCGGGTTTTCGGACCGGCGGGATCACCGTGGCGCCGGGCGTCGGCCGCGTTACCGATCTCGTTCGCGATACCATTCACGTTGGAGAGATCGGCCTGCGCAAGGAGCGGCATGGACCGCTTGGGCTTTCCGCATCGATCGGTGCTTCACTGACCGACTGGCGGCATATCCAGGCGGATCTGGTCGACAAATCCGGTTTTCCGTTCACCACCAATCTCGGCAACAGCCACATCTATGGTCTTGAGGCGAGCGCCAACTGGGTGCCGCTGACCGGCTTGAAGGTCGACATGGCGATGTTCCTCAACGAGACCCACGTCGCCGACGCAGACCCCGCACTACGCCGGCAGGTCGGCGCACGACTGCCCAACACGCCGCCATTCGCGGTGTCGGGAAGCGTCGGCTATGAATGGTCGCTCAGCGCCGATACGCACGCCAGCGTCGACGCGGGTTGGCGCTACGTCGGCCGGTCGACCGTCGGGACGCAGGCCCCGCTCGACGTGTCACAGGGGGAATATGGCAGCACGCACCTCGGCAGTACGTGGAGCAGGAACAACATTCGTCTGACCGCCACCGTCGAGAATGTGTTCGACGTGAAGGGAGACCGCTTTGCGGGCGGCAACCCGTTCGCGCTGGCGGCGCGTAACGAATACACGCCACTGCGCCCGCGCACGTTCCGGCTGGGCGGCGCGATCGGCTGGTGATCGATCAGCGGATCGGCTGCAGCGATCCGCCTTGCAGGTAGGTGAGGGTGACCGGCACGACCGTCGTACCCGATCCGACACGCACCTGGACGATCTTCGGATCGGGCTTGCGCGAGAACAGCATGTCGAACAGCGTGACGTGCGGGTTGCCCGATGCACCGCCGCCGTCGCTGCGGTCGGTCTTGTCATTGGCGTTGATGTCGTGGCGGACGTCGACCGCATAGACGCCCGGCCGATCGACCGGCATGCAGATCGCGACCCGGCCTTCGCGCGGCGTCGGAACTTCGGTGCGCAACAGCGTCTTTTTCTTGTCGAAATACGTCGAGGGCGATCCCCCGAACGTGCGGACACGAACGGTTCCGGTGCGGACCTTGAAGCCCTCGACGACGACCAGCATCGCCGGATGGGTACTGCCCGCCGTGCATTTCGCAGCGTCGGGACCGATCGGTTTCAAGGTGGCGTTGGGCGTCATCGACAACGCCGCGAGATACAGGGCAATCATGGTTCGTGGCTTTCGACTCTTTCGGATCGGGGTGCAACGCGGGCGCGTCGTACCCGGATCGGTGAATGTGCCGCTCGTTACAGGACTACCGCATCTTCAATATCTTACGGCGGACAGTTCGTACCGTTGGAGAGACCCTCGCGCATGGCGAACATGACGAATTTCTCACGGAACACGGTGGCGGCTTGGACGGTATTTCAGGTCTTCCTGCAGTGCTTTCAAGGATACCGCCATGCGCTTCACCACCCTTCTCGCTCTTCCGCTCCTCGCGATGACGGCGTCGCCCGTGCTGGCGAAGGGCTGCATCCGCGGCGCTGCCGCTGGCGGCGTTGGCGGGCATTTCGTCGGTAAGGGCCATGCGGTTGCCGGTGCCGCCATCGGCTGCGTCGTTGCGCATCACCACTACGCCAAGCAGGCACGCACACAGAAAGCCGCAGCGCGCGCCCACGGCTGATGATTAAGGGTCGCGGACGGTACGCCGCTCGCGACCCTTCTCCGTAGTCAGTGGCTATAACGTCCGATCAACGCGCGTCTCAGCATGCGATCCTCGAGCGAATAATATAATGCAATCCGGTCGCCTTCCGCGACGGTTGAGGCGGCGAACGCTATATCTGTCGCCTCGCGGCTCAGCGCAGGCGGCGGCACGAGCAGCGGTTCCAACCCGCGCCCCGTCACCCGCGCGAGATCCGGGCTGAAGCTGATCCACCCGATCCGCCACCGCGCATCATGCGTCGCGCCATTGTAGAACATTACCGGGTCAGCACCCTCCATCTGCCAGATCGGCCCCGTCGACAGATGCCAATTGTCCCAGCTATCCTCGCGGATGCCGAACGGATCGGGCAGCACCGTCCACGGTCCCTTTGCAGTGGGTCCGCCCGCCATGCCGATCCGCGACGCACCATCCGCGGCGTATTCGTAGAACAGCCGCCAGTCGCCGGCACTCGTCTGCACCAGCGTGGCTTCCTTGATGTTGCCCTCGCCGGGTGGAGCCTTGAGCACCAGATCCTCTTTGACCAGCGCCGTCAGGTCGCGGCCGGCGGCGAGGATCATGCAGCCCTGCGAGCGGTCCGCATCGACGCCGGTGTAGTAGATCAGATATTCGTGATCGTGCGTCACCAGGACGGTCGGGTCCTCGCACCCACCCATGTCCTCCGCGCCGGGGCCGGGGGTTATCGCTAAGCCCGGATCCATCGTGAACGACAGCCCGTCGCGGCTTTCGCCGCGGGCGATGATCCCGGTCGGATCGTGCGGCCCGAGCGGGTGCGGAACGCCGCGAACCATGATCCGGTACAAGTCGCCTTCCTTCCAGACGAACGGGCTCATCAAATCCATGCCGTCGATCACCGAATTGGCGGAGATCGCGACGGTGTCGAGCTGCTCGACCGCATAAGTGACCATCACGCGCTCTGCGCCACGGTCAACGACAGCGCGCCGTCGATCGTCACCGTCGTGCCAGTGATATAGTCCGCGGCGGGCGACAGCAGGAACTTCACGAGCGACGCTACCTCGTCTGGTCGTCCGGCACGCTTCCACGGGATCGCGGCCTCCTTGGCGGCGAGTTCCTGCGGATGATCGAGCGCGGACTGGTTCATCGGCGTCAGGATCATGCCCGGTGCGACACCGTTGACCGCGATGCCCTTCGGCGCAAGTTCGAGCGCCAGCGTCGCCGTCAGTTGCGACAGGCCGCCCTTCGCAGAGTCATAGTCGACGCCGCCGGGCCGCGGGGCACGTTCGTGGATCGACGAGATGTTGACGATGCGGCCCTTGATATCCTTGGCTTCCAGAGCACGGACCATGCGGCGACACGTCAGGAACGGGCCGTAGAGGTCGGAGCGGATGACCCGGTCGAATTGGGACAGTTCCATGCCCACCAGCATGACGCCGCTCATGTTGAGGCCCGCGGAGTTGACGAGCAGCGTGACCGTGCCGAACGCTGCTTCCGCCTGCGCGAACAAATGTTCGATCGCGGTTTCGTCGCCGACGTCGGCCTGGACGGCGATGGCGCGGTCGGATCCGCCGATCGCCGCGCATACCGTCTGCGCCGCCGCGGAGTCCTTGAAATAGGTGATGACGACACGCGCGCCGGCCTCGCCGAGCGCCTTGGCGCAGGCGGCACCGATGCCGGATTCACCGCCAGTGACGATAGCGATTTGATCGTTGAAGATGGTCATCTTTCCCCAACCGGCAACGCCACACCGAGTTGCAGGAAATGGCGGGATGACGCGCTTTTCACCTCGCCGTCATGCAATCCGAAGGCCACTGGTCAGTGCGTCGAGCAGCGCATCCACCTTCGGACTGAGCTGCCGCCGACGGGGCCAGACGAGATGCAGCGGAAGCCCCGCCGTCGCCAGTTCAGGAAGAACCTCGACCAGTTCGCCACGCGCGAGTTCGTCCTCGATCAGCCAGGTCGCCAGTTGCGCGATACCGAACCCGCCCTTGACCGCGCCGACCTGAGCCTCCGCGCTGCCGAGGACGATCCGGCCATCCATCGCGCGCTCGTCGATGCCACCAGCGCCGTCGGCAAAACGCCACTTGATCGTGCTGCCGTCGCCGCGCCCGTACAGGATGCAGTCGAACCGCGCGAGATCGTCCGCCGATGCCGGTGTCCCGCGCCGTGCGAGATAGGCGGGGGCGGCGCAGATTATGACGCGCTCGCTGCCGAGATAGCGGTGGCCGAGATTGTCCGCCCAGGGCTCCGACGCGCCGATCCGGATCGCGACGTCGATGCCCTCCTCGACGATGTCGATCTTCCGGTCGGTGAAGGTGATGCTCGGGCGTAAATTCGGATGGCGTTCGGCGAAGGCGAGCAACAGCGGCATCGCCTGCATCCGCCCGAACGCGATCGGCACGTCGACCTTCAGCCGCCCGACGATCTCCGACCGGTGCGCCGCCAGCACCGCTTCGGCATCGGCAAGATCTTCGAGCACGCGGACGCAGGTCTCGTAGAAGGCGGCGCCGACGTCGGTCAGCGTCAGGCGACGGGTGGTCCGTTCGAACAAGCGGCTACCCAGCCGCGCCTCCAGCCTGGCGACGCTCTTGCTGACCGCGGAGTTGGTCAGGTTCAGCCGCACGCCGGCCGCAGTGAAGCTGCCAGCGTCGGCGGTACAGACAAAGGCTTCGATGCCCTTGAGGCGTTCGGAGGGAATCATGCGAGTCCATTCTGGAATTATTGTCCCGCCATACGCGAAAACATGCCGCAGGACGTCGCTTTTCGTCGCGCGTAGAGACGGCAGCTACAGGAGTTTGCCAATGTCGTCCCCCGTTCGTCCCATTACTGCTGCGCCGCCCGGTGCAAAATCCGCCGGGCATGGCCTCGCGGTGCTGCTGCTGGCGATCTCCGCCTTCGTGATCGTCACGACCGAGTTCATCATCGTCGGCCTGCTCCCGAGCCTGTCGCGCGACCTCGGCATCTCGATCACGGTCGCGGGGCAACTCGTGACGCTGTTCGCGTTCACCGTGATGCTCGCCGGCCCGTTCCTGACCGCGATGCTGTCGCATTTCGAGCGCAAAAAGCTGTTCGTCGTGATCCTCGTGATCTTCGCCGCCGCCAACGCACTCGCCGCGGCCGCTCCGGACATCTGGGTGCTGGGCCTCGCACGGTTCCTCCCGGCGCTGGCGTTGCCTGTGTTTTGGGGCACGGCGAGCGAGACCGCGGGCGAACTCGCGGGGCCTGAGAAGGCGGGCAAGGCCGTCGCCAACGTCTATCTCGGGATTTCCGGCGCGATGGTGCTCGGCATTCCGCTCGGGACGCTCGCATCGACCGCGTTCGGCTGGCGCGGGACGTTCTGGGGATTGTCGGGACTGTCTCTGCTGATGACAGTGCTGTTGCTCGTCGTGATGCCGACGCTGGCCCGCCCCGCGCGCGTCAAGCTGGCCGAACAGGCACGCATCCTGAAGGACCCGTATTTCCTCGGCAACGTCGTGCTGTCGGTGATCGTCTTCACCGCGATGTTCACCGCCTATACCTATCTCGCCGACACGCTGGAGCAGATCGCGCACATTCCGGCGGGGCAGGTGGGCTGGTGGCTGATGGGCTTCGGCATCGTCGGTCTCGCCGGCAACTGGCTGGGCGGGCAGTTCGTCGGTCGCGGGCCATTGCTCGTGACGGCGGTCACGTCGGTGGTGTTGGCGGTCGGCATGGCAGCGACGACTCTAGTCGCGGGCTCGCATGCCTGGCTCGCAGTGGCGCTCGCCGTCTGGGGCATCGCCAACACCGCGCTCTACCCGATCTGCCAGGTCCGCGTAATGCAGTCGGCAAGCCACGCGCAGGCACTGGCCGGCACGCTCAACGTGTCGATGGCCAACGCCGGCATCGGTCTCGGCGCGATCATCGGCGGTTCGGTGATCCAGCACCTCGGGCTCGGCGCGGTCGGCTATGTCGCCGCCGCGATCGCCATCCTCGCGGTGCTTGTTACGCCGATAGTCAACCGGGTGAAGACCCGGAGCATCGCGTAACGATCGGGTTTCGTGCGGGAATTTACGCGCCCGCCGGCCCGGCATTCTGTCTTCGCGCGTTCGACCCTTCCGTCATCAGGAACCCAGTCATGCCCAAAGCCTCGACCACGACCGACTATGCACAGCGCGATGCCAGCATCGTCATCAACAGCTACACGACGGTATTGCGCCGCCCCCGCGTCCCGCACGAAGTTTTCGCGACCTATTGGCGCGACGTCCATGGTCCGCTGTGTTCGCGCATCCCGGGGCTCGGCTGGTACGTCCAGAACCATTTGAACCGCGAGCAGGACGCGCACCTCTGGCCGGTGATCGACGGTATCGCACCGTTCGCGGACTACGAACTCGATGGCGGGGTCGAGATCGGCTTCGCATCGAAGGCGGACCAGGACGTCTTCAACGCCGCGAGCCACATCCTGTTCGCCGACGAACAGAACATGTTCGCCGCCACTGTCGCCTATGCGCTGCCCAACGGATCGCGCACATTGGTAGACCGGATCGCGGATCCGATCCCCAATGGCGACGACGGCTTCGACCGGATTCACGTCCATTTCGGCGCAGCGGGCGACGATACGGACGCGTTTGGTACGTTCATGACCGAGTTTGCCCGGACGCTCGCCGCTGACCCTGCGGTGCTGAAACTGCGGCTGCACTTGCCGGACCGCTACGACAACGCCGAGCCCGCGCCGCCTGCACCCAATGTCGATCATCTCGTGCCGGCCGATCGTTTACTGATCGCGGTGATCGAATTGGCCTTCGAGAGCCCGCTCACACGCCGCGCTTTCTTCGAGTCCGACATTTTCGTCGCGACGCAGGCCGCGCAGAAGGCGAACATCGCGCATGTCCAGGCGTTCGCGGTCAGCGGCGTCTACACCTATGTGCGCGACAAGCAGCTGACGACGGCCGGCTTGCGGGGCAGCCGTCAGGCGCAGTTGATCGAGCGGCTCGGCGCCAACAATCAGGTCGCGGACGACGTGCGTCACCTGATGCATACGGGCTCGACCGAGTAGGGGATCAGGCGTGCGGGAGGTCGTCGTTGATCGGCGCGCCGATGGTGACGCGGAGGCCGGGATCGTTGTCGGCCTCCTCGATGGTGCCGGACAGCCGAGCGACCATGGACATGAGCATCCGCGACCCGAACCCGGTCCCGGAACTCGCCTTGCCGCGACCGCGGTCGGCGACGATCAGCCGAAAGCGGTTGCGATGCTGTTCGAGCGCGATCGTGATCGGTCCCGACGCACCGGCATAGGCGTATTTGTTGGCGTTGATCACCAGCTCGGTCAGGATCAGCCCGACGCTGACCGCACGATCGGTGGAGATCAGGATCGGCGCGAGTTCGAGTTCGATCTGGCCGCCCCATGACCGGTCCATCGTCGATTTGATCTCGGTGCACAGGTCGCCGATGTACCGCGCGAGATCGACCGCCTGGACATGCTCGTCCGAATGGAGCCGTCGGTGGACCATCGCGACCGCCGACAGCCGTCGCTGCGCCTCCGCCAGATGCGCGGTCAGCACGTCGTCGCCGACCGCTCGCGCCTGGAGTCCAAGAAACGCGGAGACGAGTTGCAGGCTGTTCTGGACGCGGTGATGGACCTCCTTGATGAGATAGTCCTTCTGCAGCAACAGGCTCTCATTGTCGGCGATCGTCGCGGTCAGTTCGCGGTTCACCTCGAACAGGCGACGGTTCTGGCGGGCGTCAAACATCGTCCGCTTCAGCCGCCCGGCCGCCTCGATCTCGAACAAGGTCCACGATACCGATCGGCCGCGGACCGCCTCGCTCCAGCTTTCGAACGAGGCGCGCGGTGTCAACGGGATGTGAGGATCGACGCCCAGATTCTTGTGCGGGTTGCCGGCCCAGTTCATCACCTCGATCTGCTCGGCACGAAACCAGATCAGGATCGTCGGCTCGTCGGTCGACATCGTCACCGCGAGAACGCCGCTGGCTAGATCTTGGAAGCCGGTGGCGGCGGGCAGCTGTTCGGACAGTCGATCCGTCGAGAAGGGCAGCGCTCGGCCGAGATCGATCACATGAGCGGCGACCGCGCGGATGTCGTCATGGCGGGGGGAGCGACCGGCGACGAACAATTCGGTCCCGCGCACCGCCGCAAAACTGTCGGCGCCGAGCATCCGGCACATGTCGTCGCCCGCAGTCGCGAAGAAGCCGGCGAGCGAGATGTCGCTGCCGAGCCGAAGCACGACCGCGTCCTCGGCGGTGCGGAGCCGGATGCGCTCGCGGTAGAGTTCGGCATCCTCCTTCGCGCGGATCTGGCGGGCAAGGCTCCCGGCGAGCGCACGGCAGGCCATGCGGACATGCAGTGGCAGGAACTTCGGCGTCGGATGGTGGCAGGCGACTAGGCCCCACAGCGTGCCGTCGCGGACGATCGACACCGATGCCGACGCCGCGACGCCCATGTTGGCGAGATATTGCAGGTGGATCGGCGATACGCTGCGCAACGCGAGATCGCTCATGTCGAGCGGCGTCGCACCGGCTGGACGTAGCAATGCGGGTTCATAGGCGATGTCGGGAATGATGCGGACGCGGTTCCGGACGTACAACGCGCGCGCCTGTTTCGGGATGTCGGACGCCGGGAAATGCTGGTTGAGGAAACTGCCGAGCGCGGGATCGCGGTCCTCGGCCAGGACGACCCCGGCGTCATCGTCGAGAAAGCGGTACAGCATCACCCGGTCGAAGCCGGTCAACTGGCGAAACGTCCTGGCGGCGCGTTCGCACAGTTCGCGCAGGCCGAACGCCTGTTCGAACGTCGCCGCGGCTTCCTCCATCTCCACCAGAACGTCGATCGGGGACGGCATCGCTATGGGGGCGGGTTCGAGTTCGACGACGATGGTGTTCGATACGCGGTGTGCGATTGCGTCGAACGGCGTTTCGAGACCGATCACGCGCGCAAGGACGACCGTGCTGGCGTTGGGCTTGGCCGCAAGTTGCGCCGAGACGGTTTGGCCGAGCAACTCGTCGAGGTTCGCGCCGAGCCACTGCGGCGCCAGCAGATTTTCGATGTCGCCCGCGCCTGCCATGATCTTGAAGGTGCAGGCGTCGGCAACGAGGACGAGGCCGTGCGGCTGGATCGATCCAGGCCGGTGGATCGGTTCGCGGTCGCAGGCGGAAACGTCCGGGCCGTGCGACCGTGCACCGCCGTCTATCGCCTCGGGTAGGGAACCAGGCATGGCGGGTGCAATCCAGACGGAGGCGATCCGACACCGCAAAGAGCTGCATCGTTACGCTAACGATACAGAAGCCGTCGGTGCGATCTTGTCAACGACCTGGATCAGCCGGGGGTGTTATTGCGTTGTCGATACCGAACTAGCACCACAGTCTTGAGTTTCTATTATACGCCGGAATCGCTGGACTATCGTGAGAAGCAAGCGTCCATCGCCACGATCCGCGCTGCACCGTCGGTATGCGTGGCGTCACCAGGATAGTAGCGCATCGTTACCGCGAGCTTCGCCAGTTCGTCTCGTGTGAGCCAACCCTGTATCTTGCCCTGTTGCACCGCCCAGCAATCCGCAGCGGCTTCGCCCGGACCGAAGATCTGGTGCGCGCATTCGTGCGTGTACCAGAAGAGTTGCTGCGCGCGCGGCAGGTCGAGGACGCGTGGGTGGAGGATGATGCGGCCCTTATACGCGGCGGCGATGTCGTTGATCGGCTGGATCATCGTATCGACCGGTCCGCAGGTCGCGCGGTAGCCGGCGAGCAGGAGCGCGCCCGGCAATACCACCGTCTGCGCGGCCGAGGGTTGCGGGATGACTGCGAGGAACGCCGCGGCGGCGCCGGCGAGAAGATTTTTGAACATGACTATCCTGGCCCCGCGAGGCGCGAGGACGAGCAAGAGCAGAATGGGGGACGTCGGTGGGTCGGGGTGGCGTTCAGCGCGCGACCCGCGAGCGCCTACCGAAAGCGTTCGGTCTGCCGGTCCTTGATCCGCTGGGGGATGCGCTGGTTCTGCGCTTCGGTCGCGATCGCCAGGGTGGTGTGCCCGCCGGACCAAAGCCCAGCGCCCACGAGAAATCTCGGGTTCATGAATAGTCTCCGCCGATGTCGTTCAATCGCGTCACCCAGGGCTCACGCCGGCAGCGGAGCGGGGGATGTTCCCGAACTCTTCGGTAGGTGCGACTTATGCGCATCCATGAGGGCTGCGGTTCGCGATGTAGTCGCGCAACCGGCCTAACCTATGTTGGTCGTACATGATAAACGTCGGTTATCTGATAAGGATGCACGTTGTACGAAACTTAATCTGCTTTATAGATCCAAGTCATAATCCTCATCGTGATTCTTGTGAGTATTGCGGACTTTATGACTAATCTTGACAGCCCAGGCGCCAATTCGGACGCACGATCCACCGATCGTCGCGATGGTCAAATCGAAGCGCTTGGCAGGGCGAACTCTGCCGAGCAGGTGCGCGATCGGATCCTGTGCTATCCCGGCACGGTCCGGATGCCGGCGAACGGCATGGAGCTTTATATCGTCCGCGATTTCCTCACGCTCGACGAATGCGCCGCGGTGATCGCGCTCATCGAAGCCAATCGCGTGCCGTCGCCCGTCGTCGGCGATGCCCCGGTGTCTCCGCACCGCACCAGCGAGACGTGCTACCTCTATCCCGGCCCCGCGCCCGTGACTGCGGTCGAGACCAAGCTCGACCTGCTGACGGGACTCGAGCCGCGCTACGGCGAGGCGTTGCAGGGGCAGCGTTACGCGGTAGGGCAGGAGTTCAAGCCGCATCACGACTTCTTCGATACCGAACAGCCCTATTGGCTCGACCAGGTAACGATGGGCGGCCAGCGAACGTGGTCGGCGATGACGTTCCTCAACGAGCCCGAGGCTGGAGGGCGGACGAACTACCCGACCGCGGGGGTGATGATCGCGCCGAAAGCGGGCAACCTCGTGATCTGGAACAACATGGACGAGTATGGCGCGCCGAACTTGGGGTCGCTCCACCAGGGCATGCCGGTCGAGCAGGGCGTGAAGTACGTCCTGACGAAATGGTACCGCGAACGGCCTTGGTGTCAGTGACGTAACGTTTGATCCTCCCCCGCAAGGGGGAGGTGGCGCCGAAGGCGACGGAGGGGGAGGGCACGATCAGGCCCGTTCCGTGTCCTCCCCCTCCGTCTGGCAAGCGCCAGCCACCTCCCTCTGGCGGGGCAGGATCAAGCGTCAGTTTGGCACGGCGAACACGGTCCGGAGCGGTTTCGTTTCTGGCAGGATATAGACGATTCCGACGGTCCCGGTGAACAACGGCTTCACCACATCGTCGTAAAATCCCGGCGGCACATTCACGCAGCCATATGAGATCCGGTTGTCGCTCGGTGTCGCCGATGCGAGCCGTCCGGCGCGATCGTCGACGCGGCGCCCTTTGATCACACGGTGCAGCGACAGCGCGGCATCATAGTCGATCCACAGGATATCCTGTTCGAAATCGCGCCCGAGCGAGGCCTGGAAGCGACCGGCCGGCGTGGTGCGCTCGGCGGGCGTAATCGTCGCTAGCTTGCGCTGGCCGATACCCGGCACGCTGGCGTCGCCGCGTGCCATCCCGAGCAATGCCGGCGCCCGCCCGCGTAAATTGCCGCTGCCATCGAACGCGAGCACGACCGCATTTACCTTGTCGATCACGACGAACGGCAGCGCGTGATTGTCGTGCGACTTCGACACCCAGTTCACCGTGTCGCGCACGTCTTCGGACGTCGCCACGCCGCCGAACCGGCCGGCATCGTCCGGCGCCGCGGTCGCGACAATAGCAGCCGGCGCGGGGGACGCCGCGATGCCCGGTACGGCGGCGGCGCCCGCAACGATTCCCCAGCCGAGCAGTGCCTGCCAGCGCGAAAACCAGCGAGCGGGCGCCGAGACGCCGCGCCGCGCGGTTCCGATCATCTCAATGACGCGCCTGCTTCCGCGGATAATTGGGCACGGCTGGCGTATTGGGCGGCGTAGGCTGCACGAACGGGCGTTCGACGACCGGTTGCACGACCTGCGGCGTTTCGGGTGTTTCTACGATCACGGTGCCGGGCCGTTCTGGCGTCGGATACGTCACGCCACCCTCGACCACCTCGATCGTCGGCGGCGTCGGTACGCGCACCGTCACCGGCGGAACCTCCAGAAACGGCCGCGTAGCAGTGGGCAGGTTCGGGACGGGCGTGAGGGGCGGCGTCGCGGTAGGGGGCGGCGCGAGTACTGGCGGAGGCGTCGGGGTTGGCGTCGGCGTTGGTGTCGGTGCCGGAGCAGGCGCTGGTGCAGGGGCGGGCGCCGGTGCCGGGGCGGGCGCTGGTGCCGGGGCGGGCGCTGGTGCCGGGGCGGGCGCCGGTGCCGGAGCGGGCGCTGGAGCTGGGGCGGGCGCTGGAGCAGGCGATGGTGCCGGAGCGGGCGCTGGTGCCGGGGCAGGCGCTGGTGCCGGAGCAGGCGATGGTGCCGGGGCAGGCGCTGGTGCCGGGGCGGGCGCTGGTGCCGGGGCGGGCGCTGGAGCCGGGGCGGGCGCTGGAGCCGGGACGGGCGCTGGTGCCGGAGCAGGCGCTGGTGCCGGAGCGGGCGCTGGTGCCGGAGCGGGCGCTGGTGCCGGAGCAGGCGCTGGCGCCGGAGCGGGCGCTGGAGCTGGGGCGGGCGCTGGAGCTGGAGCCGGGGCAGGCGCTGGCGCCGGAGCAGGCGCCGGAGCAGGCGCTGGCGCAGGTGCGGCAGCCGTAATCGTCCCCGTCGTCCGGAACCCGGCGACGCAGCACGAGCTCGCCAGCGCATACTGGTTCGCGTTCGCGCCGGTCAGCGTGTAGCCGCTGAAGCTGACGCCGATGCCCGTGCCTTCGCCGGTGCTGTCGAACGTCGCGGTCGCGTTCGGACCGGCGACCAGCGATACGCCGGTCGGCGTCCCCGACGTGCCGTTGGTGTTAAACCCGCTCAGCACCGCCGCATTGGTGCCATCGGCGACCTTCTGCGCGGTCGGGAACAGCAGCATCCGCTGCGTGATCGCCGCGCCCTCGGTTAGGACGAACTCGGTCGAGAAGTCGGTCGGCGTTGTGTACGAGACCGGGTTGTAGTTGATCGATACCGGCGCCGCGGTGACCGTGGTCGGCGGCGACAGCGCGGAGAACACGATCGTGCCGCCGTTGACGCCCGGCCCGGTGCCGTCCGACCCCGCGATCAGCGTGAGGCCTACCGGCAGGCCGAGGCTCTGCGCGGGGATCGTCGTGCCGCGGGTCAGCGTCACCGCCGCGTCGATCATCACATCATGCCCTGCGCACAAGGCGATGTTGCCGTCGGTCGTGGTGATCGCGTGGAACACCTGCACGTTGCGCCCGGCGTTGAGCAGGATGCTGCCGTTGGTCGTGGTCAGGTCCGCGTTGACGTTCACGTCGCGGCCACAGCACGCGACGATGTTGCCGTTGGTCGCGGTGATCGGCGCGTTGATGTTGACGTCGCGAAACGCGTTCATCGTCAGCGTCGTCGGTACGCCCGACGCGGTCCAGGCGACCGCATCGTTGACGAAGATGTCGCCATTGCCGGTGGTCGTGTCGCCTGCAGCGGGGATCGTGCTGATCGTGATGCTCGTCGTGACGAGCTGCGCCGACAGCGTCGAGCCCGAGATGTTGCCCCCTGCGCCGATCACGTAATCCTGCGGATCGATCAGCCATGTGCCGGTCAGGCCGCCCGGTGCGTAGGTCGAGACCTTGGCGCTGTCCGCCACGTTGACGGTCGCCGCCGACGTCTCGATGAAGCCGCCATTGCCGCCGACCGGTGCGCTCGCGTCGAGCGTGCCGGCAAGGCTGACGGTGCCGGTCTTCATGTCGCCGAGCAGGAGAATAGTGCCGCCGCGGTTCTGCAACGTGCGCGCCTCGACGATGCCGGTGTTGTTGACCGCGGTATGGAGCAGGTCGCCCGCACCCTGCGCGGTCATCACGACCTTGCCGCCGTCCGCGCGGATCAGCCCGCCGTTGCGGACCAGCGCGCCGACCGCGCCCTTGTCGACCGCGACGTTGAGCAGCCCGTCACCCGCGACGTCGAGCGTGATCGCCTCGCCACCCGCCAGCACGACCGTGCCGAAGTTCGCCTTGATCGCGCCGCCGTTACCGACGTTCGCGCCGAGCAGCGCGACATAGCCGTTCTTCGCGGTGATCGTGCCGTCGTTCTGCACGCTCGCGCCGCTCGTGCCCGCGAAACTGTTCTTGCCCGCGAGGAAATCGGCGTCGGAAATATTCAGCGTCGAGGCCACGAGCCCGCCGACGTTCACGTTGGCGGTCTGGCCGAACAGGATGCCGTTCGCGTTGACCAGGAACACCTTCCCGTTCGCCGACAGATTGCCGAGGATGACCGACGGGTCCGAGCCGAGCACGCGATTCAGCGCGACCGAGCTGCTGGTCGGCTGCTCGAAGACGACGCTCTTGCCCTTGCCGATCGAGAAGGACTGCCAGTTGATCGCCGCGCGGTCGCTGGTCTGCGTCACGGTCAGCGACTTGGTGCCGGTCGCGATGCTCGCCTGGCCCGCGACGACTTCGCCACCGGTCGGTAGCGTCTGCGCCTCGACCGGGCGCGCCGCCATCGTGCCCGCAAGGCTGAACCCGATCAGCCAGGCAAACCGCGCGAGGCCGGTCGTGCCGAACAACCCGCCTCGCTTGGTACGCGTGACGGTGGGAGCGGGGCGACGGGTGTTTCTGATCGACGAAGGGATGGGGGTCATGTGCGGTATCCTCGGTGGCGGCGGATGGCCGCTAAATTTTGGGGGCTGGTGCGCTCAGAAGGTCTTCGAGAGCTGGAACCAGGCGCGGCCCGACTTGTCGGGGGCGGACGTCGCATCGGCATCGCCGAGTTTCCGCGCATAGGTCGCCTTGGCGGCGATACCGTACGGCCCCGCCCAGCTCAGGCCGGCGCCGTACGCGCTACGCTTCGCGTGGTTCGATCCGTCGAAATACGGGTGCTTGACGTAATCGACCTCGCCAACGTCGACGAACCCGAACAGCTGGAGCGCACCCGGCACGACCTGCGGCAAGGCCAGCCGCGCCTCGGCGGTGGCGACGTAGCCCTGGTCGCCGTAAGCCTCGCCCTCGGGGTAGGCGCGGACGGCATAGGCGCCGCCCAGCTCCATCTTCTCGGAAATGTCGAGGTTGCTGAACGCGATCTGCCCGCGCGCGGAGGCGAACAGCGACAGCGGCCCGGCGATCGTCTGTAACCGCGCGAAGCTGAACTGCACCTTCCCGTAGCTGCCATCGGTGCGCGCGGTCAGCGCATCGATCGAGCGTTCGAATGCGCCGCGAATGTCGAGATTGCCGACCGAGTAGCTCAGCGAATACGCGCTCCAGCCGCCACCCAGAAGCGTGTCGTGCTCATCGCCGCTAAGTCCTGCGGTGACGACCTGCGCGCGGCGGTACGTGGTGACGTCGACGATGCCGATCTTGTCCTCGAACCACTTCACGTCGCCGCCAACCGTCACGTACAGGTTGTTGTCGCGCGAGCGGATCAGCGGATAGCTTGCATAGACGCTCGCGACGTCGGCGTTGCCGCTGCCGTCGAGGCTGTCGAATTCCTTGCCGAGCGAATAGTCGAGATGCGCGAACGCGACACCGAGCGTGACCTGCCCGATCGGTGCCTGGTACGACGCGCGGCCGTAGGCGAGCCCGGGGAACGACGTCAGCGCGCGCAGGCTCAGCACGTCGCCCGAGCCGGTTGGATTGTTCCAGTTGACCACGCCGCCGACGCGGTAGGCGCCGGTGTAGCGGTTGCCGGCATTGTCGGCTTCGACGCTGCCGGTGATGCTCTGGCCGGGGGTGATCGCGACCAGCAGGTCCGACGTGCCGACCGCGGTGCCGGGGCTCAGCGTCGACGATACGCGCACGCCGGGCAGGTCCGACAGCATCAGCAAGCGGCGCTCGATCGGTGCGACCGCGACCGGATCGCCGACGTCGAGCCCGGCAAGGATGCCGTTCGCAACGCTGTCGGAAAGTCGTGACTCGTTCTTGACGCCGACTGCGCCGAAGCGTCCCTCGATGACGGCAATCGTAACGGCGCCGCTCCGTACGTCCTGTGCGGGCAGGTAGGCGTTCGCGACGAAATAGCCGCGACTGGTGTAATAGGCGGTGATCCGCGCGGCGAGCGTCTTCAGGTCGGACAGGTCGAGCTCGCTGTTCGGCGTGAACTGCGACGCGGCGATCAGGTCGGCCTCGGGAAACAGCGTCGCACCGGTCACGCGCAGCGAGCGCACGAGCGTCTTCGGACCACCCGTGGCGGCAACGACGACCGGCGTCTTGCGCTCGAAGCCGAAGTCCGGTGCGCGCGTCTCGTTCAGCGGTACGGGCGGGATCTGCTGGAGCTGTCCACCGGCTCCCACGGGAACCTGCGCCTGCGCCGATTGCGTCGAAATCAGCAAGGCAGCCGGGCTCACAGCCGCAAGCGCGGCCGCCCAAAGGGTCGACTTGTACATGAACACCTCGAAAGTCACCGCGGATGGAAGGCACGGGTCTCCCATCCGCAGCAGCGGGAGCCATGTTCAATGAATGTGGGGAGAGCGTCCGAAGCAAGGACGAAGCCTTCGAAGATACTGGAGCCCGATTATGATCGGGTCTCGAGAATCTGTATGCAAACAGGCATCATGGGGCTGAAACGCTCCGTCGCGACGTTCGCAACGCTTGGCCTATTCCACCATACTTGATCTATGTATGTTACTAAGATCAATTACAAGATAAATGTATGCTTAATTGATCATTAATTTACAACTATTGCAGTAGAGTAGCAGTCGTGGGCGTGACTGGGGCCTGTTATGTGAGCGTGTAGATGACGTTGACGTAAAGAGCAGGGGGATACTGTCATTCGGGCCGGTAGGCAGCGGTATGCTGTTGCTGGAAGTGGTTAGGATTCCACACAGCGCCGGTGCCGTGATCAGCATCCCTCGCACGCGGGGGCACGGTACGCCCGCCACCGACTGTCTCGCGGCCGTGGCGCAATAGCGCGCCGCAGCTATCCTCGAACGTTCCGCTATCGCCTCACCACCGCGAGCAACACCAGCCGGTCGATCAGGAAGATCGCGATCACCGACATTCCCAGGATCGGGAAGACTATCCCCGCGACGATGAGAATGGCGACAGCGCCCTTGATCCTCGTCGGGGAGACGCGCGCTGGCGCGGCAAGGCGACCCGCCGGGCGGCGTTTCCACCACATCACGACGCCGCTGATCACGAGCAACACGATCGCGAGGCAGGTCGCCAACATCACGAGTTGGTTCGCGAGCCCGAAATAATTGCCCATGTGCAGTTGGACGCCGAGCTCGATCGCCTTCGCTGCCCAGGCGTAATCGGGGTAGCCGACCTCTCGGATTAAGCCGCCGGTCCAGCGATCGAAATACAGCGTGCGCTGCCCCTGCGGCTGATCAGGATAGGTGTAGGCGGTGTAGACGCCGGTCGCCCCACTCGGCAGGAACAGGCGATACGCACCCGCGACGTGGTGATCGCGCGTGACGGAGGTTGCGATCCGGTCGATCCCCGCAACCGCCGCATCGTCCCGCACCGCCATGGTCATCTCGTGGCCCGCATGACCGGCATGCTCCGCGGACGCCGTGGATGTCGGCATCGGCGCTTGCTCCATCGTCCACGGTGCTTCGCCGAGCGCGGTCTTCATCGGCACGCTCGCCGGCGCATTATGCGTCCGGTTCGATGCCGGGTAGCCGATGCCGAGCGCCGCCGTACCGCGGTTGAGCAGGTCGCCCTGGATCCCGGCCCAGGGGAGGCCGGTCAGCAGCAGGAACGCGATGAACGCGACGGACCAGACGCCGATCACCGCGTGCAGGTCGCGCCAGAACAGGCGTCCCCTCGCGCCGAGCCTGGGATAGAGGATACCGCCGAAGCCACCCCGACCACGTGGCCACCACAGGTACAGTCCGGTGACGATCAGGACGAGCGCCCAGCACGCAGCAAGCTCGACGATCCGATCGCCGACCGTGCCGAGCGTCAGCGATCCGTGCATCTCGTCGGCGAACCCTACCAGCGTGCGGCCATAGATCGTCGAGCCGAGCACGCGGCCCGTTCCCGGATCGACGGCCACGCGAAGCGGCTCGCCGTGATCGGGGGTGACGAATACGACCGCCGAGCGGTTGGGCGCGCCAGGAAGGTCGATCCGGGTTGCTGCCCCTGGATGAGCCTTCAGCGCGGCATCGATCATCCGCGACGGCGGCACCTGCGTTGCATGGACCGCGACGAATCGCTGCGCCGGATACAGCGCATCGTCGATCTCGTCGTTGAACAGATAGATCGAGCCCGTGACGGCCAGGATCAGCAGGAAAGGCGCGACGATCAGGCCGGCATAGAAATGCCAGCGCCACAGCGCGCGATAGGCTTTCGGATCGACCGAACCGGTGAATGCCATCTGGAAACCCCTGCTCAGAAATGCGTGGAAAGCGCGATTTCGACACTGCGTGGCGCGCCGATATAGACGTTGGTCGTCGGGTAGCCCGAATACTCGCCGTAGAACGCGTCGGTCAGGTTGCGGCCGCGGACCGACACCGATGCTTGCGGTGCGACCTGATAGCTGATCGACGCATCGATGGTCGTATGCCCGCGGACGAAATAGCTGTTGGCGGTGTCGGTGTAGAAGCCGGACACGTGCCGGACGAACCCGCCGAGGGTCACCGGTATGGCCTTGATCGTATAGAGCGCCGATCCGCTGACGGTGGTCGAGGGCGTGTTGATCGGTCGGTTGCCGGCGCGGTCGATGCGGACGCCGGCGATCAGCTCGCTCAACTGGTCGTACTGCGCGTCGGTATAGGCGGCACCCGCCGACACCGAGAGCGCGTCGGTCACCGCCGCGCCGATGTTGAGTTCGACGCCTTGCGACGATTGCTCGCCACCTTGAATGGCTTGCTGCGGATTGTTCGGATCGCGCGTGAGGATGTTGGTCTGCTCGATCCGGTATGCGGCGCCAGTCATCGTCAGCCGCTTGGCGAACGCCGAGGCCTTGAAACCGACCTCGTAGGAGCGACCCTTGGTCAGCTTGTACGTCGTGTTGACGATCGATTGGAGTAGTATCGACGATACCGGTGTGACCGCGGTCGTATATTGGCCGTACAAGGTGATGTCGGGCGTAAGGTCGTAGGTGGTGCCGATCCGCCAGGAGAACGGATCATAGGTCGGCGTGCCCCGCGTGACCGCGCCGTTCGCGTTGAGGTTGGTGATGACGCGGGTCAGGTCGATATGATCGTACCGCGCTCCGCCGACCAGCAGCCAGCCTGGAGTCAGGTTGAGCGCATCCTCGGCGAACACCGACGCCGTCTTGAGCTTCGAGTCATAGACGACGTTGGTCGTCGAATAGGCGGCATCGCTGGTCGGGAAGACTCCGACGATCGGCGCGAACGGATCGACGTTCGCGATCCGCACGGCCGCATTGCCACCGACCGGGCTTTGCTGGCGCGGGTTGACGAAGTTCGTGTCGTTATATTCGCCGCCCAGGCTGAACCGGTTGCGCAGTCCTGCGATCACGCTGTCGTTGGCGATCACGAGCCGCTCGTTCCAGAATTTGTGGTCGTGGTAGATCCGCTGGACCGACCGCGCGAAGCTGCCATTGGGGAAGGCGGCGGTCGGGGCGGTAAAGTTCTGATCGCCACTCAGCACGAAGTCGCGCTTGGCGTGATACCAGGTGAAGTCGTTCGCGACCGACCAGCCGCCGCCGATCGTATAGTCGATCCGCGACCGCAGCGTCGTGTCGCGTGCGCCAGAATAGGCGCCGTACGGATTGTAATTGCGACGGCGCAGAGCCTTGTCGAGCACCATGCCGTTACTGCTCCGCAGCGCGTTGCTCGGATCGCGCGCAACGGCGGCAGAGACGAACGGCAGCCCTTGGTAGCTGCTGTCGTACCGGTCCTCGTAATGGTCGACGGCAAAGAGCAGGCTCAAATCGGCCGATGGCTTGAACAGGATGCTGCCCGTCAGTCCGACCGAGCGCGTCGCATTGTCGTCGACGTCGTACAGGCTGTCGGAGTGCATGTAGCTCGCGTCCGCGCGGATCGCGGCGCTGTCCGACAGTTTCAGGTTCACGCCGCTGGCCGCGGTCACCGTGTCGAAGCTGCCGACGCTCAGCAATCCGTCGAGGTGGTCGCCGTCGAATGTCGGCTTGCGCGTGACCTTGTTGATGACTCCGGCCAGCGCGCCTTCGCCGTAGAGCACCGAGGCCGGCCCCTTGATCACTTCGATCCGGTCGAAATGCCAAACATTGGTATCCCGTTGGACCACGGTCGAGGTGGAGATACGGACGCCGTCCTGCAGGATCGAGACGGCGCCGCCCGAAAACCCGCGCAACGTCACGACCGCGGGGTTGCCGGGGACGTTGCCAGCGATCGCGCCGACGACGCTGTTGAAAACCTCGCGCGCGGTGCGCAGCCCCTGCACCTGCATGTCCGCCTGCGTCAGCGTCTCGACGGTCGCGGGCGTCTCGCGGACCGAGAGGCCGAGGCGACTGCCGGTATCCGATTTGCGATCGAGCTTCAGCTGGTCGCGCTGGCCGGTGACGACGATCTCGGCCTTCTTGTCGATCGCGTCCTCCTTGTCAGACGCGTGGGCGGTCCCCGAGAACGCGACGATCGATGCCGACGCGAAGACTATGGTTTTGAACATGTGAATCCCTGCTGGATCCGTCCGCACATCGAGGTGTGGATCGGATACCGTCATCCCCCGCGGGCAAGCCGCGCGTGTCGAGACCGGTCCGCCATCATGGTGGACCAGCCGAAGCATCGTGATCGCGCCCGGTCCGAAGACCGACGGATCACGCGGCGGGGAAGGGCGGAGGGCCTCGCAAGGGTGGCCGAAGATAGGGTTGCGCAGCGATCGATACCGCGGTTCTCACGTGGCGGACGAGACCGACGATGAACGCGATGGCGATCGCCAGCAGCACCGGATCGACCGCTGCCAGCGACGGCGCGGTCAGGCCGGAAAAGGCGCAGGGCATCTCCCGCTCCTGATGATCGGACTTGCCCGAATGATGCGCCATGCCCGGCATCGCCATCGCCATCATGGGTGCCATCACCGTCTGCACAGGCACGGTGCCGCCGCAGATCTCGATCGTCACGCGCCCCCCGGAGACGACCGGCATGAACCCGGCTGGCACCAGGATCTTCATCGCCAGCGCGCACGCAAGCACCCACGCCGCCAGCTGGCGATGGTCCAGGAGAAGGCGACGGAGTGCTGCCACGGCGCACGACTACGCGCTCGCAGTGGCGCTGTCACGTGGACGAAACGTCCCGTTAAAGCCTGGATCAGCCGCGTCTCAACCGCTTCCAGCCGAGCCAGATGCCGCTGACCGACGTCACCAAGCCAACCAGCGAGAACAGCCAGATCAGCAGGTCCCACGCCGGCCGGTACCGCGTCAGTATGGTCAGATCCCATTTGTGCAGCAGGTCGAACGCCCAGCGGTATGTCCGCCTGCGCCGATCGATCCTGGCCAGCACGTCGCCGGTCGCGGGGTCGATATACAGCCACGTCGCGGCCGGATCGTCGAAGCGCAAACGGAGCATCGGCAGGCGAGGGAGACCACCGGGGTCGTACCAATATGCGTCGGGCTCGGTCAGCCGGTCGATCGCGACCGGCGGCGTGCCGGCGACAAGCACCCGTGCGGCGGCAACGATCGCATTTGGCTTTGGCTGGGACGGCACGAGCGTCGCGGCGTCGAGAATCTGACGTCGGCCATCCGGATACTCGAGCACCACGAGGGGTGTCGCCGCATAGTTGGTAATCTCTAGACGGACGGCTCCCGCGCCGACATGGCGCAACCGGTCGAGGGGTACGGCCGGCATCACGCCAGCAGCGGCATAGGCGCGCACCGCCCGCGCATCCGGTTCCGCACTTCGGAACAGGTGCCAGGGACCGACCGACAACCATCCGCTGAAGATCCACGCGATCAGGAAACCGCCGCCGACCAGCCCCGCGACATGATGCCAGAGCATCCACCCGCGATACGGCGTCATCCGCCCGCCCTTGAACCGGCGGGGGCCGATGCGTGCGCGGAGGATACCGATCCAGATGCCGGCGAGTGCCGCGGCGATACACGGCCCCGAAACCCACATGACGACCTGTCGCCAGGCGGCGTTGTCCTGGCGCAGGACGGTCGGATACAGCCAGTGCGGCACCGATCCCAGCCAGTTCCAGAACCGCTCGGTCCGGTCGGTCGACTGGACGATCTCGCCGGTCGAAGCCGACACGTAGAGATTGGTGCCGCCCTCGTCCTCCAATGTCGCTTTCCACAGCGGGCGATGTCGGTCGAAACCACCCGACACCGTCCACTGATCCCGCATGATCCGCTCGACATTCAGGACGCGTGCTCGCCCGAAACGGCTTGCGACGCGAACGGCATAAGCCGCGTCCACCGGAGCCAGATGCCGGCCCTTGCTTGCGGAAACGGTATGCCGCTCGTCGTCCCAGCCTTGACTCCGCCAGACCGGTACGCCGTCGCGCATCTCGAGCAACAGGTCTTGCGGCAATCGCCCCGCATCGAGCGGTGGCGGCACGCTCACGGCGGACCAGTCGATCGCCTCGGCTCTCGCCAGCGCTTCGGTTGGCGAGAGTGAAGGGTACGGCACGTACAGCATCACCAGGCCCGACCCGAACCACATCGCGAAGAACAGGCAACTGGCGATGCCGACCCATCGGTGCACGAGATACAGCCACCGGCGCGCGTGCCTGCCGGCGTTAGAAACCGGCACGAAGCGACACGTCCAAGGCGCGCGGCCGCCCCAGCACCCATTGCTGCGCGCCGTAGCTGTTGATCGCATAATCCTTGTCGAACAGATTATAGACATGCACGTCGATCGCGACCCGCGGCGTCACCGCGTAGGACAGCGTCGCGTCGACCGTCGCATAACCCGGAATGCGGAAAACATTGGCGTTGTCGGAGAATCTTCGCCCGACATAGCGCAGTCCGGCACGCGCCTGGACCGCCGGTGTCGCGGTCCAGCTAAGCCACAGGTTCGCCGTCGTCTCGGGGACGTCGGGTGGCGTGTTGCCGGCAAAACTCCTTTCGCCCGAGACGAAGTCGTCGAACCGCGCCTCCAAGACGCTGCCATTGGCGTCGATCCCGAACCCTGCCGGCAAGTCCAGCGACACCGCAGCCTCGATACCCTTCGCGGATCGCTGCCCGACCTGCTCGATCGGGCTCGTCGGGGTCAGTTGCGACAACAGTCCTTTCTTGACGATGCGATAGGCGGCGATCGTCGCGGTGCCGCGGCCATCCAGGAACACGGCCTTGGCGCCCGCCTCGACCTGGTCGCCCGTCGCGTTGCTGAAATGGACCTGCCCGGTGGTATAGGTCGTCAGCGTCCCCAGCGGATCGACGCCGGTGGCATATTGCGCGTAGAACGAGACCGTCGGGACTGGCTGATAGACCGTCCCAACCCGCCATGTCGTGTTGCCGAGCCGCTTGTCGAGCGCGAAGCTTGCGGTCGGGACGGCGGCAGTCGAGTCGATCGTCCAGCGCCGTATCCGATCGCGCTCATAGCGGATGCCGCCGACGATCGAGACATGCTCGCCAAGCTTCAGCCGGTCCTCCGCGAAGATCGCATATTCGTTCGTCCGCGTGCGATACCGCGGTGCGATCCCCTGCGTGTCGACGATCACGCCAGGATCGAACACGAACGGATCGACGACCGAGACCTGCGGGTCGGCGCCGAAATTGTGCGAATAGGTGAGCTTGACGAGGTTCACGTCGAAGCCCGCGACGACGTCATTGGTCACGCCGTCCGCGATCCGCGTCTTGAGCGTCACGCTACCCTGGTCGCCCCATTGCGTCTGATCGTGGACGATCCCGGTCATGTCGGTGCGATAGATGCGCCCGGGCGTGGCGCGCACGTCATTCGCGCCATTGGGACAGAAGCCGTCCGCCGCCACCCAGCAATAGCTTTCGAGGTTGAGCCACTCGCGCTTGGAGGTGAGCCGGTACGCCTGATTGCTGACGGTGAGCGTCTCGCTCGGCTGCCAATCGACCTGGAGGCTTGTCCGGTTGTCGCGGTAGCGGACATGGCCGTCGCGCGTGTTGTAGTTGCGGTCGCGATTGTCGTGGTCGAGCCGTCCGTCGATCAGCGGCGTACCGAAATAGCGCATCGGATTCTGGTTGCCATAATCGTCGCGCACCGTGACGACGAACCGATCGGTCGGTGCCCAGCGCAACGTCCCCGACAGCGCGTAGCTTCGTGATTGCCCGCGATCGACATACCCGTCGGACCGCCTGTAGCTGCCGTCGACGCGGTAGGAGAGATGCTCGTCGAGCGGTCCACCGGCACCGGCTGCGACGTGGAAACTGTCCTGCGATCCATAGCCGATCTCGCCGTCCACATCGGTGTGCCGCGTATTCGGCTTGCGCATCAGCACGTTGACCGCGCCGCCTAGCGCGCCTTGCCCGTACAGGACGGAAGCCGGACCGCTGAGCACGTCGATCCGCTCGACCATCCACGGGTCGCTCGGAAAGGTGATCGTGCCGGCTGCTGGAAAGAGGCGGATACCATCGATCAGTTGCAGCACCGAACCTTGACCGCTGAACCCGCGCGCGGCGAGCGCGGTGCCACCATTGCCGAGGTTGGCGACGCTGGTGATGCCGGGCGCGCGGCTGGTCGCGTCGTTCACGGACACGTCGCCGCGCGCCCGGATCGTATTGCCGTCGATCGTCGACAGCGTCGCCGGCGTTTCGAGCGGCGACAGGTTCAGGCGGCTGCCGGTCGAGTTCGGAACCGTCAGGTCGGCCTGATGGCGGCCGGTTACGAGGATATCGTCGGCGCTACTCGCCGAACGATCCTCACTGGTCTGCGCGCTGGCCAGGGATGGTAGGAAGGTGACGAGCAACGACGCGGCAAACGCGGCATACGGTGATGGAAACGACATATAAAAGCCCCCGAGGCGTCGGACGAACCGGCAGGGGCCTGTCACCGAGCACGAGGCTCGAACGTGCGCCGGCGAGCGCGCCACGAGCGGATTGCCCGAGCACGTCCAAGCGAACGGGAGCAGCCATACCCGACGGACGCCATCGCGACCGGCACGCCTGCCCATGCGGTCCCCACCGCACACATCGTCGCTCAGACGGAGTACCGTGCCTCGGCCATCCCCTGGACCAGGCAAGAGCGACCACACGCCGGCAGGTCTCCTGGCTCACGGGTCAACGCCCGATGCACAACCTTCCCAGACCGATCGGTCCAGTGGCTGGTGACCGGGGACTTCGCCCGACCACGCACGTGCATCACGCTCGCCGCTTACAGTTGCAGGGACAGCCTCGGCATCAGGTGGTCGAAGCCACCCTCACCGCGTTCCCTATTAAGCTCCTCGCGGAGCACCGGTGCGATCATGTCGACCCATCCGAGAACGGGCCGACGGGCAAGGTGTAGCGTGACGTTCCGACGCGGGCAATCGACGATCGCGTAACGATCTCAGCGCTTGGTCGACCTATCGCCCCCGCGTCGCGTCCAGGAAGGCGGCGGTCCAGCAGGTTTGCGATGCGCACCCCTTCATCGGACCGGTGGGGGACGCGGGGTAGCGCTTGTCCGCCGCGGCGGCCCAGAAGCGGTGGTGCGGGTGCTGCACCGGGCGGGTGCCGATACCGGTAACGTAGGATCGGTCGAGAGGATTGCGGCCGAGGATATATAATCAAGGCTCGTCACGACCGCGTCGCGGTATGCTGGCTATCGGTGCGCCCACATCTCGGGATGCGCGTCGATATAGCCCGACAGGGCGGTCGTGATCTGCGCATCGTCGGCGGTCGACGGATGCGAATGGCATCCCGTGAACGCGAGCCCGGTGACGGGCACGAACGCGATATTGCGCTGGCCTTCCGCCTTCAAACGCGCGGCAACCTTGCCGACTTCCGCCGCGATCTCGCCCCCGGCCATGTCGGTCGCCCACAGGACGACATGCGCGTCCGGATCGCGGGCCCGGAGGCGTTTGACGAAGTCGACATAACGCTGCTCGTAATCGGCATGGAGCGCCTCGCGCGTCTTCCACGGCTCCCCGGGATGGAGCGGCGTGGTGAAGTCGTTGGTGCCGAGCGCGATCACGAACAGACGCGGGTGCCACGCCGGATCGACGGAGCGCGTCGCCTTGTCGAAGAGCGTGAAGGGATAGGCAACGGGAAGCGTGTCGGCCGCCATGCCATTGTAATTGCGGACGATCCCCCGACCCGAGATAGCATTGACCTGATAGTCCGCGCCGTATCGCTTCGCCGCCAGCGCCGGCATGGCTTGCGCGGTATCGGTCGTCGCCCACACCTCCGCTTCGGTGCAGTCGCGCTTGGTCGAGACGTTGCCGTAGCCGACGGTGTGGGAGTCGCCGATGAATTCGATCTGGCGAGCACGGGCGGGGATGGGCAACGCGCGCGTTCTGGCCGCCGCGTAAAATCCGCCGAAGACGGTCGGCGCGGCCTGGCTCTCGCTGGCGACGTCGACGCGGATCGTATGGCGGCCGTTTGCTAGACCGGCGACGCGGTAGAGCCCTGGCTTGGGCTTGAAGAGCGTCGTCGGGGAGGATGCGTCCACCGTGATACGCAGGATGACATCCCCTTCGCCGATCTTCAGCAGGATGCCTGCGCCCCGAAAATTCGTCTCGAAATAGGTGCCCGGCCATTGGCGTCGATAGCCGTCCGACGTCCGCTCGACCCGGCCGCCGATATGCATCGGAAGCGCGGCACCGGGCTTGCTCGATACCGCGATGACGGTGATCGGCGTCGCGACCGCCGACGTCGACAACAACGCTGCACCGAGCAGGCCCAGAACCGTACGCATACCGTGTGTTCCAGTTCGATACGACAACGCCGGCATCAGAACGCCGCCATTGCTGAGGCATGCGCCCGGATCACGTCTTGCGTCGAGGCGTCGCTGTCGAACACGCCGTACCAGCCCTGCGGCTCGTGTGGCGGGTCACCCATATAGCCGAGGTCGCCGCGCTGGAACCGGTGGTCGGCATGCGGCGTGCGAGCCTCGCCGTTCCACGCCCAGAAGTTCGAGCCCGCGAGCGGTCCGCCGGACCTGGCATTGGTTTCGATCGCCGCATAAATCTGACGGTAGAAGCGATCCTTATAGACCGTCATGATGGCCGGATCATAGGCGGTCTTCCCGTCGCGCGGATAGCCGAACTCCTCGATCACCAGCGGCTTGCCGAGCGTCGTGGCCAGTCGGATATGCGCGTCGATGTAGTTGGCGACCTTGGCCGCGCCCGCGTCGTAAGTGCCGGCGAGATCATTTGCGTCCATCCAGGTCCAGTTGTTGGGCCAGATATGCGTCGTGAGGTAATCGATCGACGGCGAACGGTGCGCGGCGAGTACGACGTCCTCGCGCTCGATCGAACCCTTCAGCCCTCCGAACCGGTCGAGACGAGGTGGTTGGGGTCGAGCGTCTTGATGTACCGCGCGGTCTCGTCGATCCAGCGGTAGAAGGCGGGCAGGTTGGGTATGGCGACCGCAGGTCCGCCGGCCGGACGCGGCTCGTTCGCCAACTGCCACGCCATGATCGTCGGATCCGCGGCGTAGGCGACGCCCGTCGCGGTGTTCGTACGCGAGACGACCGCGCGGATATAGTCGCGGTACATCGCCTGCGCCCGGCCGTTGGCATAGAACGCGGCGTTCCAGTCGGCGAACGCGGGCCAAGGGTGCGCGGGGTCGTTCATGTTGATGAACTTGCCGCCGTTGACCCACGACAGATACGTCATCATTCCGCCCGACCATTCCCAGAAGTTGGTCAGGTAGATCACGCCGGTCATGTCGCGCTTCGCCATCTCGGCGAGCATCCAGTCGAGGCCCTTGAGCAGGTCTTCGTTATAGGTCGCGGTCTGGTCGCGGAAACCGGGCGTGATCGAGTTCTTCAACGGCGAGAGTTCCGCCGACCCGAGGATGCGGAGGTTGCGCACGCCGAGCGCCTTCAGGCGGTCGAGTTCGCGGCCGAGACGCGCGCGGTTGCCGTACGCGGTCTCCGCGCCGAGCCATGCGCCGTACCAGATGTTGGCCCCGGCATAGCGGTAGGGCTTGCCGCCCCGCCGGAAATGGGTTCCGTCGACCGTGACGAACGCCGGCGTTGCGGGCAATCCAGCCAGCCGACCGTTGTTCGTGCAGCCAGCGGCCAGGGCAACGCCCCCCAGCAACGCCGCACGTCGACCGATCATCGCGTCGTCCACGCCATCCCCCCTTTATACCGCCACCGCGTGAGCGTCCCCGCCGAACAATCGTCGACCGGTCGGGTTGCCCAGCGCCAAAGCCCTCGTCTTTAGGTTTGCATGGCGCGGCGCGCTACCGGGATTTATCATACTTGGAGCAGAACGCGTCGGACGCTGGCTGCCGGGACGGTGCACCTGCATTCCGTGCATCCCAATCGTACCAGAACGCGTTTGTCCTCTGCCGTCTCGCTAGCCGAGTTGGGTCGCCATCACTGCCGGAGTTGCTTCATGTCCAAGACCATCATCGCCGACCTGTTTGCCGAGACGCTGCACCTGGCGGGCGTCGAGCGGATCTACGGTGTCGTTGGCGACAGCCTAAACGGCCTGACCGACAGTTTGCGACGGCAGGGCAAGATCGAGTGGATCCACGTTCGCAACGAGGAGGCTGCGGCGTTTGCGGCGGGTGCGGAGGCGCAGTTGACGGGCAAGCTGGCGGTGTGTGCCGGGTCTTGCGGCCCCGGCAACATGCACCTGATCAACGGGCTCTACGACTGCAACCGGACACGCGTGCCCGTGCTGGCAATCGCGGCACAGGTGCCGAGCGGGGAAGTGGGCTCGAACTATTTTCAGGAGACGCGGCCGGAGGCGCTGTTCCGCGAATGCAGCGTCTATTGCGAGACGATCTCCGATGCCGACCAGATGCCGCGGACGCTGGAGACCGCGATCCGGGCGGCGGTCGGCCACCGCGGCGTGTCGGTCGTCGCGATGCCGGGCGATGTCGCGCTGCGGTCGACGACGGGCACGCTGGCACGGTCGAAGGGGGCGCTGTTGCCGCCGCGTTCGGTGACGATACCGGCGGAGGCGGACATCGCTGAACTCGCCGCGCTGTTGAATGGTGCGCAGAAGGTGACGATTCTGGCGGGGCGGGGGTGCCGCACCGCGCATGCCGAGCTCGTCACGCTCGCGGGGATCTTGCAGGCGCCAATCGTCCACGCGCTGGGGGGCAAGGAGTTCGTCGAATACGACAATCCTTATGATGTCGGCATGACCGGGCTGATCGGCTTTGCGAGCGGTTACGACGCGATGATGGCGTGCGACGTGCTGCTGATGCTCGGCACGGATTTCCCGTATCGGCAATTCTATCCGGAGAAGGCGAAGGTCGCGCAGATCGACCTGATCCCGGAAAATCTCGGTCGGCGGACGGCGATCGATATCGGGCTGGTCGGCGATGTCGGCGCGACGCTTGCGGCGCTGATTCCGCGAGTGAAGACCGGGCGCGATGGCAGCTTCCTCAAGTCCGCGATCGAGAATTACGCCGAGTCCCGCAAGGGGCTGGACGATCTTGCCAACGGGACGCCCGGCAGCGGTGTGATCCATCCGCAGCACGTCGCCCGCGTCCTCAGCGAGCAGGCGGCGGACGATGCGGTCTTCGCCTGCGACGTCGGCACGCCGACCGTGTGGGCTGCGCGCTACCTGAAGATGAACGGGCGGCGGCGGTTGATCGGATCGTGGAACCACGGATCGATGGCGAACGCGCTGCCGCAGGCGATCGGCGTGCAGGCGGCGTACCCGGAGCGACAAGTCGTGACGCTATCGGGCGATGGCGGGCTGGCGATGCTGATGGGCGAGTTGCTGACGGTGCGCCAACTCGGCCTGCCGGTGAAGATCATCGTCTTCAACAACGGCACGCTCGGGTTCGTCGAGATGGAGATGAAGGCGGCGGGTCTCATCGAGACCGGCGTCACGCTCGACAACCCCGACTTTGCGGCGATGGCGCGGGCGATCGGGATCCACGGCGTGCGCGTTACCGATCCGGGTGACGTCGAGGCCGGCATCCGCGAGGTGCTCGCGCATCCGGGCCCGGCGCTACTCGACGCCGTCACCGCGCGCACCGAATTGTCGATGCCGCCCAAGATCACGCTGGAGCAGATGAAGGGCTTTACGCTCTACATGGCGAAGGCGATCATCAGCGGCCGCGGCGACGAGGTGGTCGAGCTGGGCAAGACCAATGTCGGCTTGCTCAAACGTCTGTTCTGAGCGAGCCGAGATCGGTCGGTGCTGGGTCCGTCAGAGCGAAAGACGGGCCCGCGCTGCGCGGTATTCACGTTCGAGACGATCGACGCGATCGGCAACGCTCTCGACCTCGGTGACCGCGCCGATGCCCTGGCCAGAGCCCCAGATGTCCTTCCACGCCTTGGGCTTGGAGCCGTTGCCGCCACCGAAGTCCATCGTCTTGAGGTCGCCCTCGGGGAGGTTGTCCGGGTCCATCCCCGCCGCCTGGATCGACGCGCGTAGATAGTTGCCATGCACGCCGGTGAAGAGGTTTGAATAGATGATGTCGGAGGCTTTGCCGGCGACGATGCCGTCCTTGTACGCCTGATCCGCGTTCGCCTCGGTCGTCGCGATGAACGGCGAACCGATATAACCGAAGTCCGCGCCCATCGCTTGGGCGGCGAGGACGGCGTCGCCGGTTGCGATCGAGCCCGATAGCGCGAGCGGGCCGTCGAACCATTGGCGGATTTCCTGGATGATCGCGAACGGTGACAGCCGACCCGCATGGCCGCCGGCGCCGGCTGCGACTGCGATCAGGCCGTCGGCACCCTTCTCGATCGCTTTCCGCGCGAAACGGTCGTCTATCACGTCATGGAGCGTGATGCCGCCCCAGCCGTGTACCGCGGTGTTGAGGTCCTCGCGTGCACCGAGCGAGGTGATGACGATCGGCACCTGCCACTTCGCGCACGTCGCGAGGTCGCTCTCGAGACGGTCGTTGGATTTGTGGACGATCTGGTTGACCGCGAACGGTGCTGCCGGGCGATCGGGATTGGCGCGGTTGTGTGCGCTGAGTTCCTCGGTGATCCGGTGCAGCCACTCGTCGAGCATCGCCTGCGGGCGCGCGTTGAGCGCCGGGAACGAGCCAACGATACCCGCCTTGCACTGCGCGATCACCAACTCGGGGCCGGAAATGATGAACAGCGGCGAGCCGATGACGGGCAGGCGCAGGTTTTTTAGAATGGCGGGTACGGTCATGCCAGTTTTCTAGCGCAACCTATTCGCGCGCGCCAGAGCCGGTTTTGCCCTCCGCCCACGCCGCTGAGGCGGCCGGGTGGAGGGCAGGGTATCAGGCCATCTTGCCGATGACCTTGTCGAGCGTCAGCGGATATTCGCGGACACGAACGCCGCAGGCATTGTAGACCGCGTTGGCAATCGCCGCGCCGACGCCGCACAATCCCAGTTCGCCGATGCCCTTGGCCTTCATCGGCGAGGACTTTTCGTCGAGCTCGTCCATGAAGAACACGTCCTGCATCGGAATGTCGGCGTGCGCGGGCACGTGATATTCGGCGAGGTCGTGGTTGACGAAGTAGCCGAACCGCGTGTCGACGATCGCGTCTTCCATCAACGCCGCACCGACGCCCATCGTCATCGCGCCGATCACCTGGCTGCGAGCCGATTTCGGGTTGAGAATACGACCGGCGGCGAACGCACCGCTCATCCGACGGACGCGGATCTCACCCGTCGCCGAGTCGACCCCGACCTCGACGAAATGCGCGCCGAACGTGGCTTGCGCGTACGTCTTGGTGAGGTCGCCGAACTCGATCGAATCCTCGGCGGAGATGCCGGCATCGCCAGCAGCTTCCGACAGCGAGACGCTGCGGTTGCCCGACTTCACCTTGCCGTCCTCGAACACGACGTCGGTCGAGTTGAAGCCCAGTTTCTGCGCGACCCGCTCGCGCAACGCCATGCACGCTGCATATACGCCCGCGGTCGAGCTGTTGCCGCCCCACTGGCCACCCGATCCCGACGAGGCGGGGAAGCTGCTGTCGCCGAGCAGGACGATGACCTTGTCCATCGGTACGCCCATCATCTCGGCCGCGGTCTGCGCGATGATCGTGTAGCTGCCGGTGCCGATGTCGGTCATGTCGGTGGCGACGGTGACGACGCCCTTCTTGTCGATCCCGACGCGCGCGCCCGACTTCATCGTGACGTTGTCGCGGAACGCCGACGCCATGCCCATACCCACGAGCCAGCGGCCATCGCGAACCTGCCCCGGGACGGGGTTGCGCTTGTTCCAGCCGAAGCGTTCGGCGCCGGTCTTCAGGCAGCCGACTAGGTCACGCTGCGAGAACTGGCGCGTCGGCTTTTCCGGATCGACCTGCGTATCGTTGATGATCCGCAGCTGGACCGGGTCCATCTTCAGCTTCTCGGCCAGTTCGTCCATCGCCGCTTCGAGCGCAAGCAGGCCGACCGCCTCGCCCGGCGCACGCATCGCGTTGCCTTCTGGGAGATCGAGTACGGCGAGCCGCGTCGCTGTCATGCGGTTCGCACCGGCGTAGAGCAGGCGGGTCGCATTAGGCGCAGTCTCGGGACCACCACCGGGGAGATCGCCCGACCAGCTTTCATGCGCGATCGCGGTGATCTTGCCGTCCTTCTGTGCACCGATGCGCAGGCGCTGGATCGTCGCGGGGCGATGCGTCGTGTTGTTCATCACCTGCGGACGCGCGAGCGCCAGCTTCACCGGACGTCCGCCGATAGCACGCGAGCCGAGCGCCGCCATCACCGCGTCGCTGCGGACCCAAAGCTTCGAGCCGAAGCCGCCACCGACATAAGGCGACATCACGTGGATGCTTTCCTTCGGCAGCAGCAGCGTCTCGCTCATGTCGCCGACCGCCCAGTTGATCATCTGGTTAGACGTCCAGAGCGTGAGCTTGCCGTCCTTCCATGCTGCGGTCGTGGAGTGCGGCTCCATCATCATGTGGCTCTGGTCGGGCGTGGTGTAGCGCTCGTCGAGCTTGACCGGCGCCTTGGCGAACGCACCGGCGAAGTCGCCGACGGCGGTGTCGGGCGTGCCGCTCTTCGGCTTGGTAGCCGAGGATTGCGACGCGGCGAGATCGAACCTGCCGGCCGTGCGCGCGTAGTTGACGCGGAGCAGCTTGGCGCCGGCGCGGGCCTGTTCGAACGTCTCGGCGACGACGACCGCGACGGCCTGGTCGTAATGCTGGACGTCCGGGCCAGCGAGCATTCGCGCCGTGTGGTTCTTGGCTTTGCCGAGCTTGCCGGCATTCTGGTAGGTGACGACCGCGAGCACACCGGGAGCGACCTTCGCGTCGGCGTCGTCGATGCTCTCGATCCGGCCCTTGGCGATCGCCGAGCCTACAATGTATCCATAGGCGGCGTTCGGCGCAGCTTCGTTGCGCTCATACGCGTAGTGCGCGGTGCCGGTGGTCTTCAGCTTGCCGTCGACGCGATCGAGCGGCTTGCCGAGGACCTTCATCCGGTCGGTCGGATTCGCCGTGGCGGGGGTATCGAACTTCATGGGCGTCAGGCCTTCGCTTCTTCGAACACGGCGCCGATGGTTCGTTCGACCAACGGCAGCTTGAACGCGTTCTGTGATGTGGTGCGGGCGCCGGCGAGGACTGCCGATGCGGTCGCCTTGGCGCCATTCGGCATCTGCGCCTCGGCGGCTTCGACGCGCCACGGCTTGTGCGCGAGGCCACCGAAGGCAAGGCGGCCGCGACCGCCGGGCTGGATCACCGCGGCAACGGAGATCAGCGCGAACGCGTAGGACGCACGATCACGCACCTTCTGGTAAATGTGCGTGCCGCCGATCGGCTTGGGCAGCGTCACAGCCGTGATCAACTCACCGGGCGCGAGCGAGGTCTCGATGTTCGGCGTAGTACCGGGGAGACGGTGGAAATCCGCGATCGGGATCGCGCGTGTCTGGCCGGCGGCGTTCACCGTCTCGACCGTCGCATCCAGAACGCGCATGGCAACCGCCATGTCGCTCGGGTGCGTTGCGATGCATGCGTCGCTCGTGCCCATCACGGCAAGGTTGCGGTTGAAGCCGCCGATCGCCGCGCAACCGCTGCCGGGCTGACGCTTGTTGCAAGGCTTAGTGGTGTCGTAGAAATACGGGCACCGTGTCCGCTGGAGCAGGTTGCCCGCAGTCGTCGCCTTGTTGCGCAGCTGGCCCGACGCGCCGGACACAAGCGCGCGGCTGAGCACGCCATAATCCTTCCGCACGCGTGCGTCGGCCGCGAGGTCCGTATTGCGGACGAGCGCACCAACGCGGAGGCCGCCCTCCGACGTCGGCGTGATCTTGTCGAGGCCGAGGCCGTTGACGTCGATCAGGTGCTGCGGCGTCTCGATCTGCAGCTTCATCAGGTCGAGCAGGTTCGTGCCGCCGGCGATGAACTTGGCGCCTGGCGTGCGGACCGCGGCGCTGGCGGCTTCCTTCGCCGAGGTGGCGCGCTCGTACGTGAAGGCCTTCATGCGGTGCGCTCCGTACCGGCGACGTCGTGGATCGCGTCGATGATGTTCGCATAGGCACCGCAGCGGCAGATGTTGCCGCTCATCCGCTCGCGAAGTTCATCGGTCGAGACCGTGGGCTGTGCCGAAATATCCCCAGTCACGTGACTGGGAATGCCTGCCTTGATCTCGCCGAGCGTCGCAACCGCCGAGCAGATCTGGCCGGGCGTGCAATAGCCACACTGGTAACCGTCATGCTTAACGAACGCAGCCTGCATCGCGTGCAGCTTCTCGGGCGTGCCGAGGCCTTCGATCGTCGTGATCTCTTCGCCTTCGTGCATGACCGCGAGCGTCAGGCAGCTATTGATCCGGCGCCCCTCGACGATGACCGTGCACGCGCCGCACTGGCCGTGGTCGCAGCCCTTCTTGGTGCCGGTGAGCTTCAAATTCTCACGCAACGCGTCAAGCAGCGTGGTCCGCGTATCCACGTTGATCTTGGTCGTGCGACCATTGACCTTGAGCGTCACGGGCATGGTCGGCGGGGCCGACTGCGCGGTGCCCTGCGTTTGAGCCTGAGCAGCGGGAGCCGCGACCAACGTAGCCGACGCGACACCACCGGCGATCACGCCACGGCGCGACACCGGAAAACCTTCATCCTGATGCATATCAAATCCCTGTATCTGCTAGCGTAACGGGCGAGAGCGGGCAAAGTTGCGCTGCTTCACAATTGGTTCCGTGAATTTTACGTCATAAAAATCTGCGATAGGGTATTGAAATGCGGACAGTTTCTTCCAGCGTGTCGGTGCGGCTGTATCACCTCGACGACAGCGGCGAGGGCGGGGCGGCAACCACGCTGTTCTATGGTCCGCTCGGGGAGGCCCTGACGATCGCAGCGCAGCAGGAAGAGGATGTGCAGGCGGGGCTGTATCTGGCCACAGAGAACGACGTCGTCGCGTATCTGGATCTGGACGAGTAGCGCCGAACGGGCGATCTAGCGCTGCTCGACCCCAATAGCACCACCCCGGCGAAGGCCGGGGCCCAGTTGGAAAGGTGGCAATAACGGATCGCGATCCACCGTTAGCAACACCTCCCAACTGGGCCCCGGCCTTCGCCGGGGTGGTACTCTTTTCTCAAGGTCGTGTACGTCCTCCCGAGTTCGGTTACGTCCCAGGCGTGAACCCGTCATCGCGGTCCGGCGGGGTGGGCGCATGCACTTCGGCGCAGATCGAACGAAGCGCCCCCTTCATCCCTTCCTCGAAGGTCGGGTGGTAAATCGGCAGGTCGAGCACTTCGGTCGCGGTCCAGCCGCTCTGGATCGCCCACGCGATCAGGTGCGCGCTGTGCTCGACTGCAGGCCCCGCCATCGTCGCACCAGTCAGGCGCCCATCGCGGCGATCGGCATAGAACCGGACCAACCCGGCATTGCATGCCTCGACCTTCGCCCGGCCCTGATCGTCATAAGACGCGGTGCCAATCACGCTGTCGGCATCGTCATCCTTGGCGATCTTGCCGATGACCGCGACGTTGGGATGCGTGAAGGTGATCGCGAACGGCACGGTACGCTTGCCCGGCGTAACCTCGGGGTAGCTCGCCGCGTTCCGCCCCGCGATCATGCCCTCTGCCGATGCCTCGTGCAGGACAGCGCGGTCATGGTCCGCATCGCCGGCGATGAAGATAGGCGCGGTGCCACACTGCATCGTCTCGCAGTCATAGTCCGGCATGCCATGCTCATCGAGCGCGAGCCCGGTCGTCTCCAGGCCGATGTCCTTGATACGTGGCGGACGCCCGGTCGCAACGAGCAGATAGTCGAAGCGCTGCTCGCCCGATGCAGAACCACTCCAGGCCAGCTTGACGCCATCGCCGTCACGCTCGACCGTGAGTTCGACACCCAGCAGGATCGGCATCTCGCGCAACAAGATCGCGTGATACGTCTCGGCGACGTGGCGGTCCTTCAGTCCGCCGATCGTCTCGCCAGTGTCGAACACCATCGTCTCGACGCCAAGCCGCGCCATCGCCTGTGCCAGTTCCAAGCCCAGCGCGCCCGCGCCGATGACGCCGAGTGATTTCGGAAGGTCCGTCAGGTCGAAGATGCTCTCGTTGGTCAGCACTCGGTCGCGTACGCCATCGAACATCTCGGGGATCGCGGGGCTCGACCCGGTGGCGATCACCACCGACTTCGCGTGTACCTCGCGGCCGTCACTCAACGACAGGATCGTCGCACCTGCGAATTTCGCGCGTGCCTCGATCTTCACCTCCTCGGGCAACTTATCGATCGATGTCTCGACACCCGCGACGAACGCGTCGCGCTCCTTACGGACCCGCGCCATCACCGCGACACCATCGACCTTGCCCGACGCCTCTACCCCGAACACTGACGCATGCTCGACCGCATGCATTGCGTTTCCGGCCGCAATCAACAGCTTGGAGGGCATACATCCCACGCTCGCGCAGGTTGTACCCCCAAAGCCTTCGTCTATCAGCAGCGTCTTGGCGCCATTGCGTCGGGCGCTGCGCTCGGCGGCGAGCCCGGCGGTTCCGGCGCCGATGATCGCCACGTCGCAGGTCAGCTTGATCATAAGTCTCTCCGTTGCCGGAGAATTCCGGAGCCACGCTCGACGAAACCTTCGATGCCGCCCAGCCGTTCCGCGGTGCAGCACATTCCTAGTCGAAGGACGCTTATGTTAACGCTTCACCACCTGAACTACTCGCGCTCGATCCGCGTGCTGTGGCTGCTCGAAGAGCTCGGTATCGAATACGACCTCGTCAAATACGAGCGTGACGAGAATTTTCGCGCGCCGGCAGAACTCAAGGCGATCCATCCACTTGGTAAGGCGCCGGTGCTGGTCGACGATGCGCTGACGCTGGCCGAGAGCGCGCCGATCCTGTCGTATATCGACGAGCGTTACGGCGACCGCCGCTTCTCGCCGCCGATCGACAGCGATGCGGCGGCCGTGCACGACGAGTGGCTGCAATATGTCGAGAGCTCGGCGTCGTTGCCGATCATGATGACGTCGCTCGGCAAGCGGATGGGTGGCCTGCCCGACGGCCTTGCCAAGTTCACCGGGCCCGAAGTGACCAAGACGCTCGACTATATCGGCGCCGGCGTTGGCGATGGCCCGTATCTAATGGGCGAGCAGCTGATGCTGGCCGATATCCAGATGTGCTACATCCTCGCGATCGCCGAGAGCGCCGGATTGCTCAAGGAACACCCCGACGTCGCGGCGTATCTGGATCGCCTGCGCGCCCGCCCGGCGTTCATCGCCGCGACTGACATCGGTGGCCCGCTGATGCCGGCCCGTCGTTAAGCCCGCCGCGAGGGGGTAACGGCCGCGTTACCCCCCGAAGCTGCGACCACCAAAGCCGCCACCGAAACCGCCGCGTGAGATCACCGAACTGCGCGACTGGACGCGGGCAGGGGCTCTGGCGGTGGTCGGCGTGAAGGCGTCAGAGCCGACGCGGGTCCGGCCGGTTACATAGTCCCGGTTGATCCGACCGCCAGCGCCGCCGTAATAATTGCCGTCGCGGTCGCGGTACATCGGCGCGCCGCGGTTGCCGAAGCCGCCGTTGAGCGCCTGCCCGACCAGGAAACCCGTCAACAGCGGCGTGAAGAAGCTCCCGCCGCTGCCGTTGTTGCGCGGCTCGCACTGCGCGGCGCCGTATTGCTCCTCGCACGTCTGTCGGTCCTGGAACCGTGGCGCGGTCTTCGCGGCATCGGCCTTGGCCTGCTCGAACGCGGTGTCGCACTGGACCGCGGACAAAGCACCCGCCGCGCGGCACTCCTGCACCGACGCATAGCTCTGCGCCTCTACGGGCTTGCCGCCGACATCGCCGTCGCACGCTGTCAACGAGATGCCCGATCCTGCGATCAGGCTGGTGAGAACGATCGATCTGGAACGCTTCATCGCTATGCCTCTCAGTTCGTCATGCAGGCGGCGTTGAGGATGCCGACGCACAGCGAGATGCTGCCCATATAGGTCGCCGCGGCGATTTCACCGCGGACGATCCGGTCGTTGAAGTCGCGCATCACGAAATGCTGGACGACCAGGAACGTGACGATCTGGATCACGCCTGCGAGCAGCGCCCACACCGCGAACTCGAGCAGCGACACGGTATGCGTCAGCGCGGACGCGAGTGGAAGGACATAGCCGAGCAACGCCGCGCCGAGCGTGATCGCCGCGGCGGTATTGCCTTCGCGGATCAGCGACTTCTCGTGATATGGAGTCGCGACCTGATAGACGATCTTGAACACGATCGTGAACGCCCCCGCCGCGACGAACGCGATCAGGAAGGCGAGCGCGCTGGCGCCGAAGCTGTATTGGTCGATCATGGCATTTCCCCCGGAGCCGTCTGCGCGCGACGCTAGGCCCTGAACTCGCCGAGTTCCAGTGCCACGCCCAGCATGATCTCGAACGAGACGTCACCGGACTCGGTCTCCATGTCGATCGCCAACAGCAATTCGCGGCCGTCGTCGCCCGGCAGGTCGCGGCTGAACAGCATGCAGGTCTGGAAGATACGGCGGTCGACGATCCCGTCACGGTCGTCGTGCAGTTCCTCCCAGAACGTCACGGGCTCCTGCTCGCTCGCTTCGGGGCCGAACCATGCGCGGCTGTATTCGGGCAGTCCTTCGGCAGTGAAGGTGCGTGCCTTGAGCCGGCTTTTCCACGCCGGCCGCTCGGCGGCGGACGACGGATAGCTGCTGTCCCACGGTGCGAACAGCGTGACATCCGTGACGTCCTGCCCGTCGCGGTCGTTCGACACCGCCTGGAACATGATGTCGTCGTCGGTGTAGAACCGGTGGACGAACCCGCCTTCGTTGAGGTCGATCAGCCCCTGTGCGACGATCACCAGCGTATCGCGGTCGAACGGAAACAGCAGTTCCGACCCGAACCGGCGCCACGCCAGCGGATCGACCGTCACCGTGCGCCCCAGCGTGACGTTGCGGACGACGGGCAGGGCGTTGCCGTCAAGCGCTGGCTTGCGGCCGAACAGGCGATCGAACATGCAATCCTCGCGTCTCTGTGGTTGGCGTGCCTCTTAGGCCAAAGCGCGAGCCGTCGCAAAGCGCCATTGGCGTGCCCTCCGCCTGCGCCTATGTGTCTGCGCGAGCGACAAGCACGGGAGTTCTTGCATTGACCGACATCTGGACCGTCCGCAGCCTGAAGGCCGCGCTCGACACGTCCGAGCCTGCGAAAGCCGGCGAGTTTTCCGCTCGGATGCTGGAGGGCGCGGACCCGGTGCTGCTAGTGACGATGCACCATCACGGCGACCTCGAACTGTTCGTCAACGTCAGCGAGGCGCAGATCGCGTGCTCGACTTTGCTGTGGCCCTGCGACGAGCAGGAGGACCAGCTGGCGTTCAACACCTTCCTGCTGAAGTCGCAGAAGCTTGTGCCGCTGTCGAACTTCGGGATCGGCACGGTCGATGGCCGCGATTATTACGAGCTGTTCGGCGAACTCGCGACGTCGAGCCGGCTCGACACCGTGATCATCGAACTGCGCACGCTTGCCGAGAATGCGATCGATGCGGCCACCGACCTGCGCCACGCGCAGATCCCGGCTGTCTGACATCGCCGCCTGATTTAGATATAAACGGAGAGACTGGCATGGCCATCTGGAGCAAGCTTTTCACCCTCGGTCGCGCCGGCGCGCACGAAGCGGGCGCGGCGGTCGTCGACGCGAACGCGCTGCGTATCCTCGACCAGGAAATTCGCGATGCCGACAAGGCGCAAGGCAAGGCGCGCGACGACCTCGCGGGGCTGGTAGCGCGCCGCCGCATCCTCGAAACCGAGGTCGAGAGCTTCCGTGCTCAGGCGACCAAGTACGAGGCGTCGGCGCGGATCGCGGTCGAGAAGGGCAACATGGATCTCGCGCGCCAGGTTGCGCAGCGGATCGCCGATCTCGAACAGGACATCGCACTGAAGTCCCCTCAGGTCGAGGACATGCGCGCCGCCGAGGAGCAGATCCACACCGCCGTCGCGCAGACCGACCGCAAGATCGAACAGCTTCGTCGCGAAGTCGAGGTCGTCAAGGTCAACGAGTCTGTGCAGAAGGCGCAGGCCTCGGTCGCGTCGGGCAGCATGGGCGCCGGCAACAAGCTCGGCTCGGCCGCCGACAGCCTCGCGCGCATCCGTGAACGCCAGGCGATCCGTGGCGAGCGGATCAAGGCGGCGGGCGAACTGGAAGACCGCCGCACTGGCGCCGATCTCGACGAAAAGCTTCGGCTTGCGGGCATCGGGCCGGGCCAGTCTTCGGCCGACGACGTTCTCGCCCGCCTGACGGCTCCGAAGACGCCGCAGGTTGGCCAGACGCTGCAGATCGAGCAGCGCGACGACACCAAGACGTCGGACTCCTGATGCGCCGGATCGCGGTCGACCCGCGCGGCGACTGGCGCGAGCGGGCCGACGCGATCGGGTTCGTCTATCACGACACGGATGGCGAACCATACTGGGACGAGGGCGCGGCCTACGCCTTCACGCTGGCGGAGATCGAGGACGACCTCGAACCCGCCGCGGAACAACTGCACGCGATGTGCCTCGATCTGGTCGACGAGGTGGTCCGCGATCAGCAACTGATGGAACGCCTCGCGATCCCGCGCGAGCAGTGGAACTACGTCGCCGAGACGTGGCGGACGCGCCAGCCGTCGCTCTACGGAAGGTTCGATTTCGCTTATGACGGGACGGGGCCGGCCAAGCTCTACGAGTATAATGCCGACACGCCGACCTCGGTGTTCGAATGCGCGACGTTCCAGTGGATGTGGCTTGAGGACCTGCTCGCGAGCGGCGCGTTGCCGGCGGGGACGGATCAGTTCAACAGCCTGTTCGACAAGCTGCGCGAGCGGTTCCGCGCGCTGTTCCCGAGCGGGGGCTTCGTCCACTTCGCGGCGGATGCGAGCGCCATCGAGGATCGCCAGACGGTGCGGTTCTTCGAGGATCTGGCGTCGCAGGTCGGGATCGAGCCGAAGTTCGTCGAGATGAAGGACATCGGCCTCGCGGCCGACGGCCGCTTCGTCGACACCGACGGCTTCGAGGTGCAGGCCGCGTTCAAGCTGTACCCGTGGGAGTTCATGCTGCGCGAGCCCTATGCGCCGAACCTGTCGCGCGCCGACGTGCGCTGGATCGAGCCGGCGTGGAAGTCGATCCTTTCGAACAAGGGCATCCTGCCGTTGTTGTGGGAGCGGCATCCCGAGCATCCGAACCTGCTCCCCGCGTTTTTCGACGACGATCCCGCCGCGAAGATCCTCGGCCCGAAATATGTGCGAAAGCCTTTGTTCTCGCGTGAGGGCGCGAACGTCGAGGTTATCGGCGAGAGCGGTCATGCGGTGCTCGACCAGGGCTATGGTGCCGAGGGTGCGATCCGGCAGGCCTATGCGCCTCCACCCGTGTTCGATGGCCGCCATCCGGTGATCGGCGCGTGGATGGTCGGCAACGAAGCCGCCGGCATCGGCGTTCGGGAAGATGAAACGGTCGTGACGCGCAATCTCGCGCGGTTCGTGCCGCATATCATCGAGGCGAATGATGACTGACGCGCGAGACCTGCCGCCACTGCCACCAATGGAGCGGTTGGTCGAACTGATGTTCGATGCGGCCCGGACGGGGCGCGAGGAGATGATCCCGGCGTTGTTGCAGGCGGGTGTCGATATCGAGGTGACCGACGCCAAGGGCTACACGCCGCTGGTGATCGCCAGCTACAATGGCCAGGCCGAAGCCACAGCGGCGCTCCTGGCGGCGGGCGCACAGGTCGACGGTGCGGCGGATGCTCGCGGCAACACCGCGCTGATGGGCGTCTGTTTCAAGGGTTATACCGAAATCGCGCAGATCCTGCTCGACGCGGGAGCCGACGTGAACCGGCGGAATGGCGTCGGGCAAACCGCGCTGATGATGGCGGCGCTGGTGAACAAGACCGCGATCATCGACCTATTGCTGGAGCACGGCGCGGACCCGGCGATTGCGGATGCGGCGGGGAACAGCGTGCATTCGCTGGCGGTGTCGCAGGGGAACGCGATGTTGGCCAAGCGCTTCGCAACGACCGGCTAGCCCCCCAAGTTGTTCACCCGCGAAGGCGGGTGCCCAGACTGGGCACCGCCTTCGCGGGTGAACAAGCTTCTGTCAGTCGTCAGCCTCTCGCTCGGCGCCGGCATGAGTCTTAGGCAACACCGCCCCGACATGCGCTTCGCCCCGCGCCTCCGCCAACCGCATCTGCCGCTCCCGCTCCGCATAGCCCGCCCGCTGCGCTTCATCCCGCGCGTCATGACACGCCGGGCAACTCACCCCCTCGACATACAACGGCGAAGCACGGTCCTTGACACCCACCGGCATCCGGCACGCATGGCACAGCACATGACTTCCCAACGTGAGCCCATGTCCGACCGCAACCCGCTGATCGAACACGAAACACTCGCCCTCCCACAGGCTCTCCGGCGCGGGCACGGTCTCCAGGTATTTCAGGATGCCACCCTTGAGATGATACACCTCGTCCAGCCCCTCGGCCTTCAGGAACGCGGTCGACTTCTCGCACCGTATCCCGCCGGTGCAGAACATGGCGATCTTCGGCGGCGGGCCGTCCCCGACCAGTTCGTCACGATGCTCGCGAAACCACGCCGGAAAGTCGCGAAACGTCCGCGTCTGCGGATCGACTGCGCCGGCAAACGTCCCGACCGCGACCTCATAGTCGTTCCGCGTATCGATCACGATCGTCCCCGGCTCGGCGATCAGCGCATTCCAGTCCTCGGGCTCGACATAATGCCCGACGCCCTCCAGCGGATCGATCGTCGGCTCACCCATCGTCACGATCTCGCGCTTTAGCCGCACCTTCATCCGGTGGAACGGCATCGTCTCCGCGCGCGACTCCTTGACGTCGAGGTCGGCACATCCCGGCAGCGCTCGGATATGCGCGAGCACCGCATCGATGCCCGCTTCGGACCCGGCGATCGTCCCGTTGATCCCCTCGGCGGCGAGCAGCAACGTCCCCTTCACCCCGTTCGAGCAGCAGGCGAGCGCGAGCGGCGGCTGGATCGCGGCGATGTCGGCGAACGGCGTGAAGCGGTACAGCGCCACGACGCGGATGGGCAGGGGTTCGGTCATCGGTTCATCGTGCAGGGGAGAAGGAGCGCTCCCTTAGCGCAAGTCGCCCGCCGCGTCAGCCTGCGGTGACGATCATCCCGTCGACCACCGCGACCGGCCAAGGCGTCAGCCGCGTTCCCCCGCACGGTCCACCGACGCACGCGCCGCTGTCGATCTCGAACAACGCGGAATGCCAGCTGCACGTGATCAGGTCGCGGCGCGGCGTGAGATAATCGTCGAGCACCTGCGCGAGCGGCAGGCCCATATGCGGGCAACGATCGACATAGCCGAACACCGCGTCCTCCTTGCGCACGACGAACCCGTGGAAGCGACCCGCGCGCATCTGGAGCACGAAGTTCCGCGCCTTGCCGTCCGCGATCGCGTCGAGCGGCGCGAGCTTGATCCCGCCGGGCGTGGCGGTCAGCCGCTCGCCATTGCTCATGCGGGGTCGGCATCCGGCTGGCGGTCGGGGTGGGCGGCGGCAAAGGCGGGGAGGGCACGGGCGTTCTCTGCCGCCGCCTTGAGCTTCGGGTAAGGCGAGAGATCGACCGCAAACCGTTCCGCGGAGTAGACCTGCGGGACGAGGTGGCAATCGGCGATCGTCGGTGTTGCGCCGAACGCGAAGCCGTCACCATAGCGCGCGATCTGCGTCTCGAGCGCGGCAAATCCGTCGCCGATCCAGCGTGCGATCCAGCGGTTCACCGCCGCCTCGTCTGCTCCGAACTCAGTGCGCAAGGCGTTCAGGATGCGGAGATTGTTCACCGGATGGACGTCGCAGGCAACCGTCGCCGCCATAGCGCGGACGATCGCCCGATCGTTCGCGTCGGCAGGAAGCAACGGTGGATCAGGGTAGGTCTCTTCGATCCATTCGAGAATCGCGGGGCTCTGCGTCAGGACCGCATCGTCGGCCTCCAATGCTGGCACGAGCCCCTGGGGGTTGAGCGCGCGATACCCCACCTCGCGCTGCGCCCCGGTGCGGAGATCGTGCGCGACCTGTTCGTAAGCGACGCCCTTCAACGCCAGCGCGATGCGGACGCGGTAGACGGTCGTCGAGCGCCAATAGCCGTGCAGTGTCAGGCTCACTTCGGCAGCATCGCCTTCGGGAAATCCGACCAGACCGCGTCGTAATCCAGCTGCGAATGCTCAAGCGCATAAGCAGTCGGCTTGTACGGCCAGCAGCTCTCCAGCATGAACGCCATCGTCCCGTCGATCTTGTGCGGCTTCAGGTCCGCCGCACTCGCACCCTTCCAGCTCGCCAGATCGGGGCCGTGGCCCGACATCAGATTGTGCAGCGAGATACCCCCTGGCGCGAACCCCTCCGCCTTCGCATCGTACGCGCCGGTGATCAGGCCCATCGCCTCCGACATGACGTTGCGGTGGAACCACGGCGGCCGGAACGTGCCCTCGGCGACCATCCAGCGCGGCGGGAAGATCACGAAATCGGCATTCGCGCGACCGGGCACGTCGCTCGGCGAGGTCAGAAGCGTGAAGATCGACGGATCGGGATGATCGAAGCTGACCGTGTTGATCGTGTTGAACCGCGACAGGTCATAGCGCCACGGCGCGAGATTGCCGTGCCACGCGACGACGTCGAGCGGCGAGTGATCAAGCGTGGTAGTCCACAGCGAGCCCATGAACTTCTGGACGACCTCGACCGGCTCATCGCGGTCCTCGAACCAGGCGACCGGCGTCTCGAAATCGCGCGAGTTGGCGAGCCCGTTGGCGCCGATCGGGCCAAGATCGGGCAGGCGGAACAGCGCGCCATGGTTCTCCGCGACATAGCCGCGCGCTTCGCCGTCGGGCAGTTCGGCGCGAAACCGGACACCGCGCGGCACGAGCGCGATCTGTCCGGGCGCAATGTCGATTCGGCCGAGTTCGGTCAGCAGTCGGAGCCGTCCGGCCTGCGGCACGAACAGCAGTTCGCCGTCCGCGTCCATGAAAACGCGGTCGGTCATGTCGGCATTGGCCGCGTAGACGTGGAGCGCGACGCCTTCTAGATCGGCAGGATCGCGGTTGGCGAGCATCGTCGTCATACCGTCGATCAGGTCAGTGCCGGGAGCAGGCGCCTTTATCGGGTCCCAGCGCAGGCGGTTGGGCGCGAGCGGCGCGTCGGTGGTGCCGGGCGCAAACCGCTTTGCGCCGGCGTAGCGCTCGAACGGTGGATGCTCTGCGGTCGGGCGCATCCGGTAGAGCCAACTGCGGCGGTTCTCGTGGCGCGGCGCGGTGAAGGCGGTACCGGAGAGCTGCTCGGTATAGAGGCCAAACGCGGGCCGCTGCGGTGAATTGCGACCGATCGGCAACGCGCCGGGGATCGCCTCGGTCGATACGTGGTTGCCGAAGCCGGGCTGATACGCCGTCTCTTCGGTCTGGCCGGCGGTCTCGCCTGCGGCATTGGTCGGCTGGTGGATTGTCATGGCTTCCTCTCCGTCACCTGTTCCGATCAACGCCCGAACCGCCGGCCGTTCAAACTCTTTTCTAATGCCTCTCCCCGAGGGAGAGGGATTAGAACTTACGCGTCGACCGTGATCACACCGCGGCGGATCTGGTCGAGCTCGATGCTCTCATACAACGCCTGGAAGTTCCCGTTGCCGAAGCCCTCATTCCCCTTGCGCTGGATGATCTCAAAGAAGATCGGCCCGAACATGTTTTCGGTGAAGATCTGGAGCAACAGGCCTTCTTCGCCGACATTGCCGTCGATCAGGATCCGGTTGCGGCGCAGGCGTTCGAGATCGTGGCCGTGGTTCGGCACGCGCTTGTCTACCAGCTCGTAATAGGTCTCGATCGTGTCCTGCAGCTTGACGCCGCGCGCGCGCAGCTTCTCGACCGTCTCGAAGATATCGTCGGTCGTCAGCGCCAGATGCTGGATGCCCTCGCCGTTGTAATCCTTGATGAATTCCTCGATCTGGCTCTTGTCGTCCTGGCTCTCGTTCAGCGGGATGCGGATCGCGCGGTCGGGCGCGATCATCGCCTGGCTGAACAGACCGGTCGCCTTGCCCTTGATGTCGAAATACTTCTGCTCCTCGAAGCCGAAGATCTGGCCATAGAATTCAGCCCAGGTCCGCATCTGGCCACGCTTCACATTGTGCGTAAGGTGGTCGAGCAGATCGAGGCCGACGTTGTTAGCGGCTTCCGCTTCAGCCGCGCCCGGAACCTGGTTCCAGTCGTCGTACAAGCTGCCGGCCGCGCCGTGCTTGTCGACAAGATACAGCAGCGAACCGCCGATCCCTTCGAGAACGTAGCTGCCCTCACCAAGCGCACCCGTGCTCGCGTCAGCCGCCTTGGCACCACGTGCTAGCGCCGCGTCGAACGCTTCCTTGGCGTCGTGAACGCGGAACGCCATGCCGCTCGCCGACGGGCCATGATCCGCGCGGAATGCCGCCGCGTGGCCGCCGTCTTCGCGGTTGAGCAGGAGGTTGATGCGGCCCTGCTTGTAGCGGGTGACAGCCTTGGTCGGGTGGGTCGAGGCGGCAACGAAGCCGAACTGCTCGAACTGCGCGGCCATCCGGTCGGGATCGGGCGAGGTGAATTCGGCGAACTCGAACCCGTCGAGACCCATCGGGTTTACGTCCATATGGTCCATGATCACATCCTGACAGTTGGTATCCGTTGTTACCAATCTGGCGGGTTGAACAACTGGTGTCAATCGTTACGATTTCTACATGGCTCACCATGCACTCGTTCTGGACGATTTCATCCCGTATCGCCTGTCGATCACTTCGAACCTCGTCAGCGAGGCGGTGGCGGACACGTATGAGGCACTATTCGGGCTGACGATCCCGGAGTGGCGACTGGTTGCGGTGGTCGCCGAAGCGGACGGCATCACGCAGCAGCAGGTCGGCCAGCAGACCCGGATGGACAAGGTGACCGTCAGCCGAGCGGCCATCGCACTGGTCGAACGCGGGCTGATGCAGCGGCATGCGAACCCGGAGGATCGCCGCTCGCACCTGCTGAGGCTGACTGATGACGGTCACACGCTCTATGCGTCGGTCGCACCGAAGGCGCTCGATCTGGAGCAGCGAATCTTCGCCGGGTTCTCAGGGGCGGAGGTCGAGCAGTTCGTGGCGATGCTGAGACGGATCGATGGGGTGACGATCGACTTGGTTCAGGACTCCCACGGCGGCATCGGCGACCAGAGACCGCGCAGGTAATCGAGCAGCGCAGCGGTGCCCGACGACACCGGGCCGCGCGCATGGACTGCATAAATTCCGACGTCCGCAGACCCGGCCAGTTCCGGCAGGATGCGGACGAGGCGGCCGCTCGAAAGGTCGGCGCTCACGTCCCAAAGCGAGCGCAGCGCGATGCCGACGCCAGCCAGTGTGAGTTCGCGGACGACTTCGCTCGAATTGGTCGCAACATAGCTCGGGCGATCGATCGTGACGTCGCCCTCGGGTCCGGCCAGGCGCCACGGCATCTGGCCTTTCGCTGCAAGCAGGCGGTGTTCCTTAAGATCGGCCGCATCGCACGGGGCACTGTAGCTCGGTGCGGCGCAGAGGACGCGACGGCTGTCGGCGAGGCGGTGGCCGGTCAGGCTTGGCGGCACGGCGGGGGCGATCCGGATCGCGAGATCAAGCCGGTCGCCGATTACGTCCGAAAAGCCGTCCGACAGATCGAGGTCGAGTTCGATCGCAGGGTGCGCGTCGAGGAACGGCTTCAGGTGGGGCGCGATATGGAGACGACCGAACGAGGTTGGCGCGCTGACCCGAAGCGGCCCCGCCGGCGTCTCGGCGCGGTCGGACACGCGCGCCTCGGCATCGCGGATCGCGGCTAGGATCTCGACCATGTCGCGGTGATACGCCGCCCCGCGTGCTGTCAGATCGAGCCGCCGCGTCGTCCGGTTGAGTAACCGCACGCCGAGCCTCGCCTCCAGCCGCGCGATCCGTTTCGACACCATAGCCGGCGAGATACCCATCGAACGCCCCGCCGCGCTGAGGCTGGCGGTGCGGACGACTTCGGCGAAGAGGACGATGTCGGGGTCCATTCGTTCTCCAGGCGATTAACAGCTTTCGGTTTATGATGTCTAGTGGCGAAGGTGGCGGGCGTCTATCGTGCTACCAGAGCATAGGAGAGCAGCATGGCCGAGATGATCGAAAAGGCAGGCCTGAAGGTCGCCGCATCGCTGGTGGACTTCATCGAAACGCAGGCGTTGCCGGGGACGGGGCTTGAAGCCGCCCCGTTCTGGAAAGGCATTTCCGATATCTACGCGCGGTTCGCGCCGGAGAATGCGGCGCTGCTCGCGGTTCGCGACGACCTTCAGGCCAAGGTCGATGCCTGGCACGAAGCCCGCGTCGGCAAGCCGATCGACCAGCCCGAGTATCAGGCGTTCCTGCGCGAGATCGGCTATCTGGTCGACGAGCCTGCGCCGTTCGCGGTCGCTCCGACCAATGTCGATGCGGAGGTCGCCTCGCTCGCCGGCGCGCAATTGGTGGTGCCTATCCTCAACGCCCGCTTCCTGCTGAACGCGGCGAACGCGCGGTGGGGGAGCCTGTACGATGCGCTCTACGGCACCGACGCGATTCCGGACGCGGCGTCCGGCAAGGGCTATGACGCCGCCCGAGGTGCGCAGGTGATCGCGTGGGCGAAGGCGTTCCTCGACGGCTCCGTGCCGTTGGCGAACGGTTCGTGGACCGACTGGACCGGTGGCACGCCTCAGCTTGTCGATCCGAGCCAGCTCGTCGGGCGTGCGGGCGACAACATCCTGTTGCGTCACAATGGCCTGCACATCGAGCTTGTGATCGATCCTCAGCGTCCGATCGGGCGTGACGATCCTGCGAACCTTGCCGACGTAGTGCTCGAATCCGCGCTTAGCACGATCGCCGATCTCGAGGACTCGATCGCCGCGGTCGATGCCGAGGACAAGGTCGCCGCCTACGCCAATTGGCTAGGGCTGATGGAGGGCGACTTGACCGCGAGCTTCGAAAAGGGCGGCCGCACGGTCACGCGCACGCTCGAACCGGACCGGCAGTACACCGCCCTCGACGGCAGCGCGTTCACGCTCCCCGGCCGCAGCCTGATGCTCGTGCGCAACGTCGGACACCTGATGACCACGCCTGCGATCCTGCTCGCTGACGGCCAAGAGGCGCCCGAAGGCATCCTCGACGGCATCGTCACATCGCTGATCGCGCTCCACGACCTGAAGGGCACCGGCCCGATCCGCAACAGCCGCGCAGGCTCGATCTACATCGTCAAGCCGAAGATGCACGGACCGGACGAAGCCGCCTTCACCAACCGGCTGTTCGACGCGATCGAGGACCTGCTCGGCCTAGCGCGCCACACGATCAAGGTCGGCGTGATGGACGAGGAACGCCGCACGTCCGCCAATCTCGCCGCGTGCATCGCCGCGGTGAAGGACCGCGTGGTGTTCATCAACACCGGCTTCCTCGATCGCACCGGCGACGAGATGCACACCTCGATGCGCGCCGGGCCGATGATCCGGAAGGGCGAGATGAAGGCTTCGTCGTGGATCAAGGCGTATGAGGATCGCAACGTCCAGATCGGGCTCGCCTGCGGGCTCAGCGGCAAGGCGCAGATCGGCAAGGGCATGTGGGCCGCGCCCGACCGGATGGCGGATATGCTGGAGCAGAAGATCGCGCATCCGATGACCGGCGCGAACACCGCGTGGGTGCCGTCACCAACCGCCGCGACGCTGCACGCGACGCATTACCACCGCGTCGACGTGTTCGCGCGGCAGGCGGAGCGCAAGGCGGAACCGATCGCCTCGCTCGATGCGCTGCTGACGATCCCGGTCGCGACCGGCCACAACTGGCAGCCGGACGAGGTGCGCGAGGAACTGGAGAACAATGCGCAGGGTATCCTCGGCTATGTCGTGCGCTGGGTAGACCAGGGTGTCGGCTGCTCGAAGGTGCCCGACATCCACGACATCGGCCTGATGGAGGACCGCGCGACGCTGCGGATCAGTTCGCAGCACATGGCGAACTGGCTGCTCCACGGTATCGCCACCCCCGAGGAGGCGGATGCGGCGCTGCGACGAATGGCGGCGAAGGTCGATGCGCAGAATGCGGGCGATCCGCTGTACCGGCCGATGGCGGGTCATGAGGACGAGAGCCTAGCGTTTCAGGCCGCTCGGGCGCTCGTGTTCGATGGTCTCACGCAGCCGAGCGGCTATACCGAGCCGCTGCTCCACGCGTTCCGCGCGCGGGCGAAGGAAAGGGACGCTGCCTGATGCCGCTCTATGAGATCGAGGGTAAACGACCGAGGCTGGCTGACGACGTCTGGGTGGCGCCGTCCGCCGACGTGATCGGCGACGCGCGGCTGGGGGAGGGGGCGAGCGTCTGGTTTGGGGCGGTGATCCGTGCGGACAACACGCCGATCCTGGTCGGCGCGCGGACCAATATACAGGAAGGCGCGATGCTGCACTCCGATCCCGGCGCGCCTTTGACGATCGGCGAGGGCTGCACGGTCGGCCATCACGCGATCCTCCACGGCTGCACGATCGGTAGCAACGTGCTGGTCGGGATGGGCGCGACGATCCTCAACAACGCGGTGATCGGCGATGATTGCCTGATCGGTGCGAACGCTCTGGTGACGGAGGGGAAGGTGTTTCCGGCCGGGAGCCTGATCGTCGGCGCGCCGGCCAAGGCGGTGCGCGAACTCTCCCCGGAAACGATTGCGGGACTGAAGATGTCCGCCGCGTCGTACGCGGCCAAGCAGGGCGTCTACGCCGACGGTTTGAGATTGGTCGAGGTATAAAAATCCTCCCCCGCGAGGGGGGGATCGTGACGGCAGAACCCTTAGAAGCTCAGCCGGCCACCGAGCGACAGCACGACGGCCGACGCATCGCGCAGTGCGCCCGAGGTCAGGATGTTCGTCTGTGCGGCGGTGCCGACATAGGCAGCCGTCCTGCGGTCGATCGTGGTGTTTTCGAAATCGACATATTGCGCGGCGGCGTCGAGCGCGATGCGCGAGGTCAGCTGGTACGAGCCACCCGCCGCATAGGTCCAGCGATCGGCGTCGGGCACTCGGGCATCGCGCAATCCGTCTTGAGTCGGCGTCTTGGTGCGCTGGACACCCGCGCGGATCGTCGCCTTGGGGGTGACGGCGTAATCGAAGCCGCCCGCGAGGCTCCAGCTGTCCTGGTAGTTTTCGGGGATCGCGGTGTTCAGCGGGGCGCCGAGATCGATCGTGTCGAACTTGCTCCAATTGTACGCGACGACCTGCGCGTTCAGCGTCAGCGCGTTGGTGGCACGGATGCGACCGGCGACGATCACCTGGCCGGGCGTGTTGAAGCTCGCCTTGGCGCCATCGATCGAAACGTTCGAGCTTGCCAGCGGACCGACCAGCCCGGTGACGTTCAGGCTGCCCTTCAGATTGTGGCGGATGCTCGACTTGTAGCTGACACCGACGGTGGCGAAGTCGTTGTGAAGCTGCACGCCTGCGGTCCAGCCGAAGTCCCAGCCGTCACCCTTCAGCTCCTGGAAGCCGTCGGGCAGCGCCGCGGACAGGTTGGGGAGCGCATTGTTGAGCGTCGCATCGGTATATTCGACGTTCAGCGCACCACCGACACGGAGCCAGTCGGTCACCGCAACGCCGATCGACGGTTGGATATCGATCGTCCGCAGCCGCGTCTTGTCCGCGCTGTAGCGTGCCCAGCTGTTCGCTTCGTAATTGGTGGTGAAGCTGAACGGCGACGTCACCGCGACGCCGATCGCAATCCGGTCGGTCAGCGGATAGGCGATCGCGCCCGACGGAACGACGCCCTTGTTGATCGGATCGCTCGACGTACCGTTGCCGCCGACCGGCGCATAGTTGAATCCGGTTGGCCGGCCGGTCGTCGGCGAGAAGGTTGGACGGCCGATGAGCGTGCCGGTGTCGACGACGTCGCCCTTGGGCAGGATCGCGCTTGCGCTCAGCGTCGCGCTGCCGTCGCGGATGCCGGCGATCGCGGCCGGGTTCCACCACAGCGAGTCAGGGCCGGTATCGGCGCCTTCGCCCGAGAATGCGCGACCGGCGCCACGCGCGGACTGCGCCTGGAGATAGAAAGCGTCGGCGTAGGCGGTGCTGGCGAATCCGAAGGCGGAGACAAGCGCTGATACCGCGAGAAGCGGAGCTTTGGTGCGAAGCATCATGGGTAAGATCCTGAAAGCTATACTGATAATAGGGAGGTGGAAGCCGCGCCTCAGCGCACGCGCGTCCAGGTCTGGGTCTTGCAGAGCGGGAAGAAGACGCAGCCGCGCAGCTTCAACTGGTTCGCGCCGAGCGGGGTGATCTTGCCGCTATACGTCTTGCCGTCCTCGGCGTTGTAGACTTGGCCGCTGCTCCAGACGCCGCCTGAGTCAGACTTGAACCCGCTGAGCATCTGCAAACCCTGGATCGGGCGGTTGCGCAGCGCAGTGTTCGAATTGTTCGCGTCCTTCATCGAAGGATTCGCGCGCAACGCGTCGGAGGTGAGGATCTTGCCACAGATCGAAGGGCCGCAACGAGCGATCTCTACGATGGCGTTGTGCGTCTCGGTCTTCCAGCGGCCGATGACGGTCTCGGGCGTGGCAGACGCGCCGGCGAGCAGGGCGGTGGCGATCAACAGGGACATCTTCTATCCTCTCCTAGTGTCGTTTGGCGCGCCGTATGCGTACGGTCGCTAAAATCTCGTAAAGCCGGCGACGTTATCGCGACCTCGTTGCCGTATACGGCAGTTATCGGTCCCGACTAGAATTGTACGAAGACAAGTCAAGTCTTCTTACTGATTTCGGGCGGTGAAAAAGTGTTCATAAGCCCACTCCGTCACGTCGCAAGCGCCTCCGTCATGCCGGGCTGGTTCCGGGGTGACGAAGTGAGTGGCGGCTCAATTCCGCAGTGGTTTGCCGGTCTGCAGCATGTGCACGACTCGCGCCTGCGTCCGCGGATCCTTCACGCTCGCCATGAACGCCGCGCGCTCAAGCTCGAGCAACTGGTCCTCGGTCACGGTGTCGACCAGATCGGCCTCGCCGCCAGTGAGCACCTCGGCCAGACGATCCGCGACGACGAGGTCGTAGTCGGTCGCCATGCCCTTCTTGTGGAAGTCCGCGACCGCCATGTTCAGCCCCGTACGGCCACTCGCGCCTGCCAGACGGAAGGTCGGCTTCTCCGGCGGAGCATAGCCTTCGACCAGCGACAACGCCTTGGCCTTCGCATCCGCGAGCAACCGGTCGCGGTTCATCGTGATGCCGTCGGCCTTGCGCAGGATCATCATCTCCTTCGCCTCCGCCGCCGACTTGGCGACCTGCGCGGTGGAGACAGCCTGGAACACCTTGGTCAGCACCGGCATCGGCCCATTCGGCAGCGTGCGCGACTTGGTCCAGCGGTCGAGCATCTCGCCATTGCCGCCCCAGCCGGGAACGAGACCGACGCCGCACTCGACAAGACCCGCATAGGTCTCGGCATGCGCCTGCACCGCGTCCGAATGAAGCAGGATCTCGCACCCGCCGCCAAGTGCGAGCCCGGCCGGCGCGCTGACGACCGGGAAGGGCGCGTATTTGAGCGCCTTGTACGCCTGCTGGCCGCCCGAGACGCTGGCCTCGACCATGTCCCAAAGGCCCGCTCCGACCGCGAACATCGCCGCGCCCAGGTTCGCACCCGCCGAGAAGTTCGACGCCTCGTTATAAACCACCAGCGCCTTGAAGCGCTCGCGCACGACCGGGATCGCCTCGTTGATGAGCGCCACGACCTGATCGTCGAGCGCGTTCATCTTCGTGTGGAACTCGAGCGCCGCGACGCCGTCGCCGACGTCCCAGAGCGACGCCGACAGGTTCGTAAGTATCGGTCGCGAGCGGAGCTTGATGTCCTCCAGTAGCTCGACGCCGTCAGCGCGCGGCACGTCGGCATACTCACCGTCCGCAGTGAGATACTGATGCTGCCCGTTTTCGACACGGTAGAACGGACGATCGCCCGCAGTCTTCAGGATCGCCGGAACGTCGCGACCTTCCTCGGCGAGGCGCGCGGCGAGCACACCCGGTTCCATGCGGTCGATCAGCTCGAACGGCCCGTATTTCCAGTTGTAGCCGAGCTTCATCGCGTCATCGATCGCGACGACATCGTCCGCCGCTTCGCCGACGAGCATCGCCGCATAGGACAGCGTGTTGCCGAGGATCGTCCACGCATAGGTGCCGATCTTGCCCGGCTCCGCGATCAGCGCCGCAAGATCCTTGCCCGTCTTGCCCGGCAACTCAGCCGGCTTGGCTTCCGCACGGTACTCGCCGGTTGCGAGATCGAGCGACAGCTTGGTGCGGGTCGCCTTATCGAAGCGGTAGAACCCGCCCTTGCCCTTGCGGCCGGTGAACCCTTCCGCGATCATCTTGTCGACCAGCGGCAGCGGACGCACCGTATCGAAATACGGATCGCCAGCGGGCAGCGTGGACGACAGGCTCTTCGACAGCAACGGCATCAGATCGACACCGACGAGGTCGACAAGCCCGAAGATACCCGTCTTCGGCACGCCCATCGGACGGCCACCGATCTGGTCGGCCTCTTCGACGGTCAGCCCCTGGTCCATCGCCGCGTTGATCGCGATCGCCAGCCAGTAGGTGCCGATGCGGTTGGCGATGAAGCCCGGCGTGTCCTTCGCCCGCACGATCCGCTTGCCCATAAAGCGATCGACGAAATCCTCGACCTTCTCGGCGACCGCGACGTCGGTGTGCTCACCGCGGACGATCTCGACCAGCCGCATGTAGCGCGGCGGGTTGAAGAAGTGCGTGATGAGGAAGTCGGCCTTGAACTGGTCCGACCGCCCCTCGACGAGGTTGCCGAGCGGGATCGTCGAGGTGTTCGACGACACCGCAGTGCCGGGACGCTTCAACGTTTCGAGCTTGGCGTAGAGCGCCTGCTTGATGTCGAGCCGCTCGACGATAGCCTCGACGATCCAGTCGCACTCGGCGACCCGGTCGAGGTGATCGTCGATGTTGCCCGTCTCGACCAGCTTGGCCGCCCGCTTCGACATGAAGGGGGCGGGGTCGGTCTTGAGCATCTTGGCGACCGCGCCCTTCGCCACCGCGTCGCGGTCGCCGCCCTCGGGGAGGTCACGCGGTACGATGTCGAGCAGCAGTACCGGAATGCCGGCGTTAGCGACTTGTGCCGCAATTCCAGCACCCATGACGCCCGCGCCGATAACGCAGACCTTTTTCACAACGTCGACCATCATGCGCGCTCCAGCACCGTAGCGATGCCCTGACCGCCGCCGATGCACTGGGTCGCCAGCGCATAACGGCCACCTTCACGCGACAAGAGCGCAGCCGCCTTGCCGACGATCCGCGCGCCGGTCGCACCGAGCGGATGCCCGATCGCGATCGCGCCGCCGTCGAGGTTGATCGTCTCGTCCTTGAGCCCGAGATCGCGGATGCACGCGATCGCCTGGCTCGCGAACGCCTCGTTGATCTCGACCACGTCGAGGTCGGCGACAGTGATCCCGGCACGCTCCAGCGCCTTCTTCGACGCACCGATCGGGCCGAGCCCCATCGTCTCGGGAGCACAACCCGAGACGCCGATCGACTTGATCCGCGCGAGGATCGTCAGGCCGTGCTTCTTGGCGAACTCTTCCGAGGTAACCAGCACCGCGGACGCGCCATCGGTCAGCGGCGACGAGGTGCCGGCGGTCACCGACCCATCCGCGCTGAACGCAGGCTTCAGGCCGGCGAGCGCTTCGGTGGTCGTGCCGGCGCGGATCGTGCCGTCCTGGCTGACCGGGCCGGCCTTCGTCTGGATCGTCACGATCTCGTCGGACAGGCGGCCATCGGCGCGCGCCGCGGCAGCCTTGTCCTGGCTTTTCACCGCGAACGCATCCTGCTCGGCGCGCGTGATCTGGTAGTTGCGCGCGACGTTCTCGGCGGTCTCGCCCATGCCCATGTATGCGCCGGCGCTCTTCTTCGCGAGTTCGGGGTTGGGGAGGGGGTTGTAGCCGCCCATCGGTACGCGGCTCATCGATTCGAGGCCCGCGCAGATAAACGCCTCGCCCGCGCCGACCGCGATCTGGCCGTAGGCGATATGGATCGCGCTCATCGACGATCCGCAGAACCGGTTGACCGTCATCCCGCCGACCGAGATCGGCAGGTCGGCGATCTGCGCGATCAGCTTGGCGACGTTGAGGCCCTGCTCGCCCTCGGGGAACGCGCAGCCGAGGATGATGTCCTCGATCTCGGCCGGATCGACGCCGGTCTTGTCGAGCAACCCGCGAATCGTCTGCGCGGCGAGATCGTCCGGACGGACGCGGGCGAGTTCGCCCTTGCCGGCGAGGTGGAACGGCGAACGGGCGTACCCGGCGATGACGACGTTGGTCACGATGATCCTCTCATATTGCGGTCGACCCGGTTAACGCTTGCGGGTTACCCTTAAGGTGCGATACCTCACCTTTACGTCAAGGTGAAGCGGCCGACAATATGGCTTACGCACACTGAGCAATGGAGAGCGAGATGCAGGACACTTCCGGGGGCAAGGCGATCGGCGTCCCGTTGCTGGGCGAGCCGCGGCTGCTGGGCGACATGCTCGACCTGTCGGTGCAGCGGTTCGGGTCGCGCAACGTGCTCGACTTCATGGGCCGGACGCTGACCTATGCCGCGCTCGGCGAGTCGGTCGACCGGGCAGCCCGCGGGCTCCAGTACATGGGTGTCGTGAAGGGCACGCGCGTTGCGCTGTGCCTGCCGAACACGCCCTATTATCCGATTCTGTTCTTCGCGATCCTCAAGGCGGGCGGCGTCGTCGTCAACGTCAACCCGCTCTATGTCGAGCGCGAGCTGGCGCATCTGCTCGAGGATTCGGGCGCGACGATCATCGCCACCTGCGACATTGCTGAGATCCACGCACGCGTGCTCAAGGTCGCGGGGCAGATGGGCGTGAAGCATGTCATCACCTGTCCGATCGCCGGCGCGCTGCCGACGGTGAAGTCGATCGCCTACCGCATCTTCAAGCGCGCCGAGATCGGTCGGGCACCGAGTGATGCGCGGCATTCGACGTTCGATTCACTGCTTAAGGCGAAGGGCGCGCCGTCCCCGGTCGCGGTCACCCCGGACGAAGTCGCGGTGCTGCAATATACCGGCGGCACCACCGGCGAGCCCAAGGCAGCGATGCTCAGCCACGCCAACCTCGTCGCGAACGCCGACGCGATGGTGGTGTTCGTCGGTGGCGAGCAGCCCCACCAGGACCGCGTGCTCGGCGCGCTGCCGCTGTTCCACGTCTTCGCGCTGACCACAGTGCTGACCTATTCGATCCGCACCGGCGCGGAGATGATCCTGTTGCCGCGCTTCGAGCTACAGCAACTGCTCAAGACGATCGAGCGGACCAAGCCAAGCTATTTCCCCGCAGTGCCGACGATCTACGCCGCGATCACCACCGCCGCCGAGACGCAGAAGATCGACCTGTCCTCGATCCACGCCTGCATCTCGGGCGGCGCACCTCTTCCGGCGGAGGTGCGGATCGCGTTCGAGGCAACGACCGGCGCCAAGCTCTGCGAGGGGTATGGCCTGTCTGAAGCCTCGCCGATCATCACGTGCAACCCGATCGATGGCCTCAACAAGCCAGGCTCCGCGGGGCTGCCGTTCCCCGGCACGACGATCGAGATCCGCGATCGCGAAGACCCGACGCGCCTGTTGCCAATCGGCGAGAATGGCGAGATCTGCGCGCGCGGACCCCAGATCACGCAAGGCTATTGGCACAAGCCCGCTGCCACCGCAGACCTGTTCGCGGACGGCGCGCTGCGCACCGGCGACGTCGGCCATCTCGACGCCGACGGCTATCTGTTTATCGTCGACCGGATCAAGGACCTGATCCTCGCCGGCGGCTACAACGTCTATCCGCGCGTGATCGAGGAGGCGCTATATGAACACCCCGCGGTGCTCGAAGCGGTGGTGATCGGCGTGCCCGACAAATACCGCGGGCAGGCGCCGAAGGCGTTCGTCGTACTGGCCGAAGGTGCGGTCGCTACCCCGCTCGAACTGCGCGATTTTCTGCGCGACAAGATCAGCAAGATCGAGCTTCCCCGCGAGGTCGAAATCCGCGACAGTCTCCCCAAGACGCTGATCGGCAAGCTATCTAAAAAGGAACTTGTCGCTGAAGAGACCGCAAAGGCGGCGGCGTCGGAGGCGAGGGGAGTGGACGCGTGAACGACCGACAGGACGATCTGACCGGCATACAGGAGGTGTCGCGCATGCTCGGCGTGAGCGCGCGGACGCTGCGGTTCTACGAGGACAAGGGCCTGATCGAGCCCTGCCGGATCGGTACGACGCGCGTCTACACGCGGCGCGAAGTGGCCCGGATGCAGCTGATCCTGCGCGGCAAACGGCTGGGTTTTACGTTGCGCGACATCGAGGAGTTCCTCGACCTCTACGACGCCGACCCGCAACATGTGGAACAGATGCGCGCGCTGGCGGAACGGTGTCGGCAACGGATCGACCTGCTCGATGCGCAACGCGAAGCGATCGTCCAGACACGGGATGAGTTGGAGAAGATCGAGCAGGAGGCTCTCGCGCGGATTCCGGCGGGGACGGTCTAGGCCTACGAGACGCGACCGCCCTGAAACTGCACCACCCCTCGAACCTGCCCCACCCCGGCGAAGGCCGGGGCCCAGTTGGAGAGGTGGCAATAACGAAGCGCAGCGCCAATCAGCAACGTCCCCCAACTGGACCCCGGCCTCCGCCGGGGCGGGGCACGCTGTGCAGATCGAGGAGCGCCTAAAATCCTCCCCCGCCAGGGGGGGGGTGGCTGGCACTTGCCAGACGGAGGGGGCGGACAGGATAACCGCCGTTCCGTGTCCTTCCCTCCGCCACCTTCGGTGCCACCTCCCCCTTGCGGGGGAGGATCGCGAGTTCGCCGAGAAGCTTAAAGCCCCACCACACCCCCGTCGGTCTTCGTGATCACGATCGTCGAGGATCGCGGCCGCGAAGGGGTCGTCACCGCACCCGCCTGGTTGGCTGGCCAGCTGCTCGTGATATTCGTCGGCCCGCCATTCTCGCCGGGATGCTGGATGTTGACGAACAGCGACCGGCCATCCGGCGTCGTATGGATACCGGTGATTTCACACTCCTTGGGCCCGACCAGGAAGCGGCGCAGTGCCGCGCCCGGTGCCTTGCCGACCCGCGTTGTTACCGAACCGGTTGCCGCACCGATCGTGTTGGTCACCGTCCGCGTGCCGCCATCGTTGACGATCCCCGGTACCGAGGCGAGCAGCATGCAGTTGGTGACGTCCGTGAATGCGCCGTCATCCGTCTCGATCCACATCACCGGTGCGATCGTCCCCGACGCGTTGCTCGGCAGGCCGAACCACAGGCCGTCCGGCGACGAGAAGTCGTTGGTCGCATCGAGACCCGACAGGTTGATGTTGGTTGCATCCAGATCGGAACCGGCACCGAACGCATAGATGTCCCAAGCGAACGTCGTTGCCTCGGACGTGTCGCCCGTCTCGCGTAGACGAATGATGTGGCCGTTGGCATTACCCGTGGTCTGGCCGCCCGTGGTCTTGGGGTCGACATAGGCGCGCGGGTTGGGGGCGTCCGCGGTAGCCACCGTGCGCGACGAGTTGTTGGTGAGCGTGCAATACATCTCGCCGGTCGCCGGATTGACTGCGGTCCACTCCGGACGATCCATCCGCGTCGCACCCAGAGCATCCGCTGCCAGTCGCGTGTTGATCAACACATCGACCTGGCTCGAGAACGGATAGGCTGCGTTGGCCGAGGTGAGGGGCCCCTGGCCGAACACCAGAGGCAACCACTGACCGCTGCCATCCGCCGCGAGCTTCGCGACGTAGAGCGTTCCAGCATCGAGATACTTGTCACCGATCGCGAGACGGTTCGCGGCGCTCGCATCCGCTGCCGACCACGGTGTCGCCGACACGAACTTGTAGATATACTCGTTCTGCGCGTCGTCGCCCATGTAGAAGGCCGGCTTCACGCCCGCGATCGTCCGGCCGATCTGGCAGCCTTCGTGGTTCATACGACCCAGCGCGGTCCGCTTGCGCGGCGTCGAGGCTGCGTCGAACGGATCGATCTCGACTACCCAGCCGTACTGGAAGATCTCGTTGCGGAAATCGCCCGTGCCATCGGCCGGCGCGCTGGCCTGTGCGGTGATGTTCCAGCGCGAATATATCGTGCTCGTCGTGTCCGCTGGCGTGACCGTCGACCACCCGTAGTTACCGCCGGTGTTGCTCTCGCCCTTGCCGTAGCGCGTAAGAGACGTGTTCGCCTTTACGCCCACAGGGCCAGTTGCCGCGCGCCGCGCCGCGTCGCCGACTTCGCGCTTGAAATACCCGACCCAGTTCTCTTCGTTTGTCAGGTACGTGTGCCAAGGCATTGTACCATTGGCGCAATTGTTGATCGTGCCCCGACCCGTGGTGGCATCCGGCGAGTAGCGCGTCTTGAGGCTGTCGGCACCGCGCACGGGGCCCGAGAAGCTCATCGGCGTCAGCGGGGTGATACGGCGGTTGAAGGACGAGGCGGTGGTGTAGCTCCAGGCGGCGGCGCGGTTGACTTCGATGACCGACACACCGTGGCATTCCATTTCCTTCAGCGCTTCGGCTTCGGGGCGGACGCCAGCGGTCGTGGTCGGGCCGTTGGGATGCAGATAGGCTTGCGTGATATTCTCGTGGTTGAGCACGAGCAGGCCGCGCGTGTTGCCGTTGGCGTCCGGGGTACCGGTGGCGGACATGCCGAAATAGCTCATGCCGTCATGATGATCGCCCGCGCGCTTCGAGAAGGTCGCGTCGGTACCGTCATTGGCATACGCGCCGACACCGCTGCCGATCGGATCGCCGAGCCGGTACAAGACCGTCACCGCGTAACCCGCAGGCACTGCAACGACATCCGCAAGGCTCTTCGCAACGGCCGTGAAGCCCAGCGATGCAGCACCGACGGTCACGCTGGTCGTCGCGCTGACCGAACCGCTGGCCGAAACCGCGGTAAACTGGAAGCTGAGGACGGTCCCGGCAGCAGCACCCGGTACGACGAAGGTCGCGGTGGCGGTCGAGGCACCGGCGAGCGTGACGGCGGGGCCGGCGGTCTGGGTCCAGGTCACGCTGTCGACCTGGCCGATCGCTGCACCGGTCAGCGTCGCGACGCGACCCGCGGTCGAGCTGCCGCCGGCAGTCGCCGTCACCGTGACGGGGCTCAAGCCGTTGCCGTCATTGTCGTCGTCGCACCCGGTCAGCAACATGCCGCCGAACACCGCCGCGGCGGTTGCGGACATGCCGCCCATCAAGGTCTGGCGACGCGAATAGCGCGACTCGATCAGGTCGTTGATATGCGGATTGGCAGTCGGGTTGGTATCGATATCGCCGTCGGTATAGATGGTCTCGAACGTCATGCTTGGTCCCCCCGGGGATGGTTGCGTGGTGTGTAACGATGCGTGGAAGTTAGAATTTCGCGCCCAGCTCGACGCCGTAGAAGCGCGGCTCGCCGGCGATGTAGGTCGGGATACCGAAGCCGCCGCCGGTGTTGCCCGCGTCGATCAGGTAGCGCTTGTTGGTCGCATTCCGGACGAAGCCGCCGACGCTGTAGCGACCTTGCGCGAACTCGACCCCGGCGCGCGCGTTGACCAGCGTGTAGCCCGGCGTGCTGATCGCGGGGTTGTTCGGCAGCTCGAAAAACGCCTTGGTGCGGTAGGTGACGCTCGGCGTGGCGTAGACCGTCGCGCCGCCGACCGGCAGGCGGAGGATCACGCCGCCCGACGCGGTCGTGTCCGGCTGAAGGCGGAAGCGGTTGCCAGCGAATACGCCGTTCGCCGCTTCGTCGCCGATGCCGCCGTCGATGTACGCAAATGTCCCGAATACCGAGAGATACGAGGCGAGCTTCAGATTGCCTTCGAGTTCGACGCCGAGGTTCTTGGCCGACCCGGCGCTCTGCGTCGTGGTCACGCCGTTATTCGTCACCGACACCTGGAAGCCGTCATAGGTCTGGTAGAAGACCGATGCCGCGCCGCTGAACGGGCCCACGCGACCCTTGATGCCGCCTTCGTAGTTCCAGACGTTCTCCTGCGGGACGACCTGCAGGTTGGGACCGACGCCGAACGCGGTGCGCTGGGCGGCAAGCTGGACCACCGGCGAGCGGCGTCCCTTGCTGATCGTCGCGTAGAGATTGACCGCGTCGTTGAGCTTCAGCAGCGCGTTGAAACGCGGCAGGATCGCGGTGAAGCTTTTCTCCGCGACGAACTTGTTGCCGTTGGTATTGGCCGTTCCGAGCAGGCTAGTTAACGTCGTAAACGGCGCGGGCAGGCCTGCGAGGATCACGGAGTTCGGCTGGATCGACGAGTAGCCCGACTGGCGATCCTCGATCAGGAGGCGCGCACCAGCGGTCAGTTCCAGTGCTGGTACCGGAATATAGGTCGCATCGGCGAACACCGAGTAGGTGTCGTTGTTGCCGTAGTTCGTGAACTCCGCGGCGTAAGGTATTGCCGTGGCTCGACCACCGGTCAGTAGTCCAGTAGCGCGCGTGGCGGGGATCGTGCCGTTCGGTGCGACACACCCAGTCCCGGTTGGGATACCGGCGCTGTTCAGCACCGATCGAATCGGCGCATACGCACCAGCGACCGAGCAAGCGAGATACGTGCCTTCTTCGGTTGCGAATGGTACCCGCTGATAGCCGTTTTCGAAGAACGCGTTCCAGCCGACCGAGGCGCGGTACTTGGGCCCTTCGAAGGCGAAGCGGCTCTCATGGCTCCACTGGTCGCCCTTCGCGTCTTCGGCGAACTCGAGATACGCAGCGGGGCCACCATCGGCGTCGAACACTTCAAGCGCGTCGAACTTGCGATACCCGTTGACGGTGGTGAAGGTGATCCCCGGCGACAACTCCGCGGCGATCGTCAGGTTCGCGTCATAGACGTTGCGGTCGAGGCCGAGCTTGCGTGCACCGAGAACTGCGGCGCTGTACGGCGAGCCCGAGAGTTCAGCGTAGCCATAGTCTCCAGTCTGGCCGCCGGTCGGGGCGTGCGCGCGGCTCTTGAATGCGGTGCCGGGGTTGCGCTGTCCGTCATAGGTCAGGACGAGGTCGGCGGTGATGCTGTCGCTCGGGCGATAGCGGAGCGAGCCGCGGATGCCGCGCTGGTCCTGGCCGTTCAGATCGTCCTGGTCGACGCCGCCCTGGTTCTGGTTCGGCACATTCGCGTCGCCGGCGATGTTGCGGACGTACCCCTTGCGATATTTGTACGCGAAGGCGATGCGGCCGGCGAGGACGTCGTTGCCCGCATTGAGGAAGCCCGAAACCTGGGTGCGGTCGAAATTACCGTACGTGCCGTTGGTCGCGCCCGATATGCCGGGTTCCGGCTTGGCAGAGACAAGGCTGATCGCGCCGACCGCGGCTGCGGTGCCGAACAAGGTCGCCTGCGGCCCCTTCACGACTTCGATCCGCGAGAGGTCGAACAGGTCCTGATACGCGCCGCGCGAACGGCTGATGTCGATGCCGTTGTAATAGAGCGTGACGCGCGCGCCCTGCTGCGACGAGCCGTTGTCCGAGGTGATGCCGCGGATCACGAAGCCGGGGTTGTTCGCGCTCTGCTCCTGGATCTGGAGGCCGGGAATATAGGCGGCGACTTCGCTCAGCGAGTTGACGCCGATCGACGCCATGCGTGCGCCGGTCAGCGCGGTGACAGTGATGGGGACGTCTTCGATCCGCTGTTCGCGCTTCTGCGCGGTGACGACGATCTCGTCGTCCGACGTTGCGGCCTCGGTTTCGGCTTGGGCAGTGGCTGGCGTGCCGGCTTGTGCGAGCGCCATGGTCGAGCAGGTCGTGGCGAGCGTCGCAACCGCGAGCCGCATGAAGATACGTGTCATTAAGTCCCCCGTGTCGTTGCCGTCGCACTACGGGGACGAGGTGACGTTTCGATGGCGTCTTCATGAAAGCAAAATGACTATTCCGTAACGACGCTGTCACATCGTTGCCGCCGGGGTGTCTTCGATCGTGGCTAGCAGGCGGGCAACACCCGTTACGAAAGTCCGAGACGATGACGATCAACCGCCGCGATGCCCTGAAAAACGCCCTGAAACTTGCCGGCTCCGGCGCGACGCTCGCGCTTCCCGCGGTAGCGTCACAGGCAGCGGGCGCGGCGAAAGCTCGGTTCGATCACGGGGTGGCGAGTGGTGATCCTTCGGTCGACGGCGCCATTCTCTGGACGCGTGCGACACCGGTCGATGCGACGCAGGCCGGCGACATCGCGCTGACCTGGCACGTCGCGGAGACCGAAGGCGGCAAGCCGATCCGCTCGGGCACGGTCAAGGCCCGCGCGGCGCGCGACTTCACCGCCAAGGTCGAGGCGACCGGGCTCCAGCCGGGGCACGAGTACCGCTATTGGTTCGATGCCGCGGACGGCACGCGCTCGCCGGTCGGCCGGCTCCGGACGCTGCCGAAGGGCAAGGTCGCCGACGTCGTCATGGCAGTCGTCTCGTGCCAGCTCTACGCGGGCGGGCTGTTCAATGCTTATGACGCGATCGCCAAGCTCGACCGGCTCGACGCCGTCCTGCACCTCGGCGACTATATCTACGAATACGGCGCCGATGGGTACGGCGCTGACATCGCCAAGAAGATCAATCGTCTAGTCGAGCCGCGTCACGAGATCGTCAGCCTCGCCGACTACCGGATGCGCCACGCTCAGGTGAAGCGCGACGTCGACATGCAGGCCGCCCATGCGCGCGCTGCGTTCATCTGCGTCTGGGACGATCACGAGGTCGCCAACGACGACTGGATGCACGGTGCCGAAAACCACGATCCCAAGACGGAGGGCGACTGGGACGCGCGCAAGGCCGCCGCGATGCAGGCGTATTTCGAATGGATGCCGATCCGCGATCCCAAGCCCGGCCAGCCCTGGGCGGCGATCAATCGCAGCTTCGATTTCGGCGATCTCGCGACGCTGGTGATGGTCGAGACGCGGCTACTCGCGCGCAGTCATCAGGTCGTGTCGAAGGGCGAGGCGATCACACCCGCAGAATACGCGCCGATGCTGGCGGAACGCGCGCGGCCCGACCGCGAACTGCTCGGGCCGGCACAGCTCGCCTGGGTCGAGAAGACGATGGCAACGTCCGTGTCGGCGGGGAAACCCTGGCAGGTGCTGGGCAACCAGATCGTGATGGCGAAGGTCGCTGGTCCCGACATGGAGCGGCAACTCGGCCCGGTGAAATTCGGCGAGACGATGGCGAAGCTTCCGGCGATGTGGCGCGAGCGACTTGCGGCAGGCATCGCTTCGTACCGGGCTGGTATGCCGTTCGGCCTCGACAGTTGGGACGGCTATCCGCCCGCCCGCGAGCGCCTGTACGCGGCGTTCCGACGTGCGAAGTCGCGGCCGATCGTGCTGTCGGGCGACAGTCATGCCGCCTGGGCGAACGATCTGCACGACGACGCGGGCAAGCTGGTCGCGGTCGAATTCGGCTGCACCGCGATCACCAGTCCGTCCTACGGTTCGCTGTTACCGGGTATCGGCACGTTGATCGCCGACGCCAACAAGGGTGAGGTCCGGTTCTGCGACCAGGACGCCAAGGGCTTCACGCTGCTGACGCTGACGCCTGAACAGGCGACCGCCGATTTCGTGACCGTGTCGACGGTGTTTGCCAAGCCGTTCACCCAAGCGACCGTTAAGCGGTTTCGTGCACAGGCTGCTCGGCCCGAACTACCGCTGGAAGAGATTGCCTAAAACGATCCTCCGTTCGAATAGGATCGGAAACCGATCGCCGATCGCTCGGGCTAGCGCCTGACAATCAAAGTTTTTCCGCCGCAAAGTTCAATCGACTGTCAATTCCTATTCAGCGAGGGGATATTCATCTCATCGGACGGAGATGGGAATGCAGCGAGAGGCTTCGAGTTCGACGGTAGGATGGCCGACCGTCCTTCTGGCAGGTGTCGTGTACGGCGGATGGATGGTCGCGACGGCGTGGCATGCGGCCATTCCGACGCCGTTGCTGGTGCTGATCGGCGGGTGGTTGCTCGCCTGGCAGGGATCGCTGCAGCACGAGGTCATTCACGGGCATCCGACGCGGATCCGATGGATCAACGACGCGATCGGGTTTGCGCCGCTGTCGCTGTGGCTGCCCTATCGCCTTTACCGCCGCAGCCATGTCGCGCATCACCGCGCGGAGGTCATCACCGATCCTCGGCATGACCCGGAGTCCCGCTACCGCGTGCAGGCGCGTGGTTTCGCCGCAGTCCTCGGCCGGCTTCAATCCACGCTTCTCGGTCAGATGGTTTTCGGACCTGCGATCTCGGTCGGCCGCTTCTTCCTGCAGGAGTCCCGCCGCCTGGCGTGCGAACCGGCGCGCGTCGTGCGCGACTGGGCGCCACACCTCGTCGCGGTCGCGCTGGTGCTCTGGTGGCTCGATCATGTCGGTCTTGGCGTCGGCCGTTACGTGCTCTGCTTCGTCTATCCAGGCATGGCGCTGACCATGGTGCGCTCCTACGCCGAGCATCGCGCCGATCTTGAGAGCCCCGGTCGCGCCGCCAGCGTCGAGCATGGCGGGCTGCTTGGGCTGCTGTATCTCAACAACAATTTGCATGCCGCACATCACGAGCGGCCGTCGCTCGCCTGGTACGACCTGCCAGCGTACCACCGACATAACCGAGCCCGGTTCGCGGAGGCGGGGGCACCGATCTATCAGGGCTATGGCGAGATCGTCCGGCGGTTCGCCTTCAGCGCGCATGACGACATGGTTCATCCCCTCCACCGCGAGCCCGTGTCTTGACGGGCCGGATCGCCTCGCTCGGGATGTACGATCACCCCGCGCAGCACACTGCGAACGACCGGCTGTGGTCGGCGATCGCCGCTGTCCTGCGCGAACGCGGTGTCGCGGACGTGCCCGCCCGGCTCGATCGAACACGCGACGTCCATGCGATCTGGCGCGATCCGGCGTTGCTGTTCGGCCAGGCCTGTGGCTATCCGTTGATCGCCGATCCGACGCTGGATCTGCAAGTGATCGCGTTCCCGATCTACGCCGGGCGAGAAAGCGGCAGCGTGATCGTGGCGAGAGCGGACGATCCCCGCAGGGCGGTCGCGGCGTTTCGCGATAGCCGCGCGGCCATCAACGACCGCCAGTCGAACACCGGCATGAACCTGTTCCGCGCTACGATCGCGCCGTTTGCAGGGCAGGGCGCGTTCTTTGCCGAGGTGCTGGAAACCGGCGCGCATCGAGCCAGCATCGTCGCGGTCGGGATGGGCAAGGCGGACCTCGCGGCGATCGACAGCGTGACCTATGCGGCGATCGCGCGGTTCGAGCCGGCTTTGGTTACGGGCCTCAAGATCGTCGCACCGAGCCCCGCATCGCCGAGCCTGCCCTTCGTGACCGCGGCCGGGACCGACGCCGAGACTGTAGCGGCATTGCAAAGTGCGCTCGATCATGTCGCTGCCGATCCCGATCTGGCCGCGGTACGCGAGACGCTGTTGCTCGCCGGGATCATACCCGCCGAGCCAGACGCGCTGGCGCCGATATCGACGCTGGAAGCCGAGGCCGTCCGGGCCGGCTATCCCACGCTCTGCTGACATGAAGGACAACGCCGTGTCACCAGCATCCGACCCGATCGACCTAGCCACGACGATCGACGAACTGCGCAGCGCGCGTCGCGCCTGGCGGCAGGAGCAGGACGGCCGGCATAGTGTCGCGCGCTTCCCGTCGCTGGACGAGACCGGTCGCGCGCTCGACGATCTCGTCGCGGCGTTGTTTCCCGGGCGGCTCGGCATGTTCGCAGGTCCGGTCGAGCGTGAGGATGCGTTCGTCGAGACGCGGCTCCGGCAGGCGCTGGAACGGCTGCAACGGCAGGTCGAACGCGAATTCGCCTATTGGCAGGAAGAGGCGGTGCTGTCGTTCGACGTCAGCCATGCGAGCATGATCATCGGTCTGTTCTGTGCCGAACTGGGGCCGATCCGTGAACTGGTCGACGACGACGTCCGCGCGGCGTTCCTCGGCGATCCGGCGGCCCGCAGCGCGGACGAGATCCTGATCTGCTACCCCGGCATCGTCGCGATCCTGTACCACCGGATCGCGCACGCGCTCTACGGCCTCGGCGCGCCGATCGTCGCACGGATCATTTCCGAGCTGGCGAACAACCGCACCGGTATCGACATCCACCCCGGCGCGACGATCGGCCGCAGCTTCTTCATCGATCACGGCACCGGCGTCGTGATCGGCGAGACCGCGATCATCGGCGACCGGGTACAGATCTACCAGCACGTCACGCTCGGCGCGCGCAGTCCGCTCGGCGTGACCGACGTGTCGGCGCGCGAACGGCTCGCGCGGCATCCGATCGTCGAGGACGACGTGGTGATCTATGCCGGCGCGACGATCCTTGGCCGCGTGACGATCGGGCAGGGCGCGACGATCGGCGGCAATGTCTGGCTGCTCGAAGACGTCCCCGCCGGCAGTGTCGTCGCGCAGCCGACCGCGGTGATCCTGGCGGGCGATGCGGCGGATCAGCTGCACGAGACGCTCAGGGGGCGGGGAGCATGAGCCGGTTCGCCTGCTGCCGCGACGAGGACGGCCCGGTCAAGCCGGTGATCGGCGTGCTGTGCTGCAACGAGATCGCCGATCGGCCGATCCAGGCGGTCGCTACTCGCTTCGTCGAGCCGCTGGTGCGCTATGCCGGCGCCACCGTCCTGCTGGTGCCGGCCGTGGCGGATGCGATGGACACGCGGGCGCTGGTCGGACGACTCGACGGCCTGTTGCTGACCGGATCGCGGTCGAACGTCGCGGGGGCACGCTACGGCAAGTCGGACGCGGCCGACGACGCTCTCGATCTGGACCGCGATGCGGTGGCGCTCGAACTCGCGGGGCGGATGATCGAGGCGGGTCGGCCGGTGTTCGGTATCTGTCGCGGGTTGCAGGAGCTGAACGTGCTGTTCGGCGGCACGCTGACCGATGCGCTGGACGATGGCCATCACCGATCGACCGACGACGCGACCGCGTACGAGACGCTGTTCGACCATGTCCACGACGTGAGACTGCGATCGGGCGGGATGCTCGCGGCCGCGATAGCCGAGCCTAGCATCTCGGTCACGTCGGTTCACCGCCAGGGTATCGATCGGCTGGGGGAGGGGCTCAGCGTCGAGGCGCATGCGGTTTCGGACGGGCTGGTCGAGGCGTTCTCGGCGCGTCCGTGCGGCGGCGACGTGCTGGCGGTGCAATGGCATCCCGAATGGGACGTTGCAGCCAGCGCATCCAGCCGCGCATTCTTTTCACTTATCGGCCAGTCGCTTGGGACCTATCGGGACCGATGACTGCGACCGCTCGTTTGGTTCGCACGGAGATCGTCGCAGAGCGATCCACTAACAGGGACACTATCATGACTGCTTATCGTACCGCGTTGACGCTCGCCGCCTCGACCCTCGCCTTTGCCAGCGCGCAGGTAGCCCATGCGCAGGACGTGCCCGCGCAAACTACGACGGCGCCTGCCGCAGACCCCGCTGCGGCGCCCGACACGGGAGACGATATCATCGTCACGGGCACCCGCGCGGTTGGTCGGTCGCGGCTCGACAGCGCATCGCCGGTCGACGTGCTGAGTTCGGCCGCGATCCAGCGCCAGGGGACGACCGAATTGGGGGCCGCGCTGTCGGCGATCGCCCCCTCGATCGATTTCCCGCGTCCGTCCGCCGTCGATGGCACCGACGCGATCCGCCCAGCGACGCTGCGCGGCCTTTCGCCCGACCAGACACTGGTGCTGGTCAACGGCGTGCGCGGCCATACCGCGGCTTTGCTCAATGTCGGCGGGTCGGTCGGGCGCGGCTCGGCTGCGGTCGATCTCAATACGATCCCGACCGTCGCGCTCGACCGTATCGAGGTGCTGCGTGACGGGGCGTCCGCACAATATGGCTCGGATGCGATCGCCGGCGTCGTCAACCTGCGGCTGCGCGAAGCCCGGTCGGGCGGCGGCATGACCGTCAACTACGGCTTCTACAACACCGATATCGACACCGCGCGCGGCAGCCGCAGCACGAATGGCGAGCATGCGCTGACCGTGTCCGGCTGGCAGGGCATTGGCTTTGGCGAGGACGGCTTCCTGACCCTTTCGGGCGAGTATCTGGATCGCCAGGCGACCAACCGCGCCGACTTCGACACGCGCGCGCTGGTCAAAATCCCCGGGACGCCGGGCCGCGTGACCGGCCTCTTCGGCGACCCCAAGGTCGAGCAATACAGCATCTTCGCCAACGCCGGCACGACGCTGACCGGCACGTGGAAGCTGTACGGCTGGCTCGGCTATCAGGACCGCGACACGCGCAGCGCGGCTTTCCCACGGTTGCCGCTCGCGTCGGACCAAGTCGCCGTCGACCGACTGACCTTGGCAGGACTTTCCGATGGTTTCTTGCCGCTGATCAATACGAAGTCGCGCGACATCAACTCGGCCATCGGCATCAAGGGCGTGGTCGCCGACTGGAACGTCGACCTGAACGCCAGCTATGGCCGCAACAAGATCGGGTTCCGGACGCTGGACTCCGCGAACTATGCCTATGGCCGCACCACGCCGCGCGACTTCTCCGACGGTGCGCTGATCTACGACCAGTACATCGTCGGGCTCGACGTCGATCGCAAGTTCGACGTGTTGCAGGGCGTCAACGTCGCGTTCGGGCTCGAAGGGCGCCGCGAGGGGTTCAAGATCCAGTCGGGCGAACTCGCGTCCTATGGCTATCCCACCGATCGGACGGTGACCGGCGCACTGCCGACCGCACCCCCAGGCGCGCAGGGCTTTGGCGGGTTCTCGCCGGACAACGCGATCGAGCGGAGCCGTCGCAATGGCAGCGTCTATCTCGATATGGAAGCGCAGGTGACGGACAAGCTGCTGCTCGGGCTGGCCGGACGCGGTGAGGATTATTCCGATTTCGGCTCGACCGGCACCGGTAAGGTCTCCGCGCGCTATGACTTCGCGCGCTGGTTCGCCCTGCGTGGAACGGCGTCGACCGGCTTCCGCGCGCCGGCTCTGCAGCAGCAGTATTTCACCTCGGTCGCAACCGTCATTCAAAACGGAAACCCAGTTCAGACCGGAACCTACCCATCGGTAAGCCCCATTGCGGCTAGGCTCGGAGGCCTTCCTCTCGAGCCTGAGAAGTCGACGAATTTCTCGGTCGGTACCGTCATTCGCTTTGGCGGGTTCGACCTGACAGTCGATGCGTACCGCATCCGCATCCGCAATCAGATCGGTCTTTCGGAGAACATCACCACGTCGTCGACCCAATCCGCCGCGGTCAATGCGCAGATCCTCAACTTGCTCGCCGGATCAGGGGCAACGGCGGCGCGGTTCTTCATCAACGGCATCGCCTCGACCACAAAGGGCATCGACGCGGTCGCGCATTACCGGCTGCCGACCGATGCTGCCGGGACGTTTGACCTGACGATCGCCGGTAACGTCAACGATGTGAACGTGACGCGCGTGCCGACATCGACCTCGGCGCTCAACCCGGCACCCACGCTCTTCGCCCGCAACCGCATCGAGTCGCTCGAAAACGGTACGCCGGGCGAGAAGGTGACCGGGTCGATCGATTGGTCGCTCGACCAGCTCGGAGCACTCGCCCGTGTCACCTATTATGGCGACGTGACGCAGCCCGGTACGACCCCCGCCGGCGACGTGCACAGCGGCAAGCACCTGATCACCGATCTCGAACTCCGCTACCAGGCGAAGAAGGGCGCGCAGATCGGCCTTGGCGTCAGCAACCTGTTCGACGTCTATCCCGACGCGACGAGCATCGCGAACAACCCGACCGGGGTGATCGGCTACCCCTATTACTCGCCGTTCGGGTTCAACGGCCGCTACGTCTACGCCCGTGCAGGCCTGAGCTGGTGATTAAATCATAGTCGTACGATAGGGTATTGCGTTCGGCCGCATCGCTGGGTAGCTTTCGGTTCCAGGATCGATTTCGCGCATTGCGGTCGTAATTCTGCACTAGTCATCACGGAGACCATTCGATGAAGAAGATCACGATCGTGCCAATGATTGCAGTCCTGGCGCTTGGCCTCGCCGCCTGCACGAAGCCCGCAGCGACCGAGAACGTTACCGACATTCAGTCGAACACGGTCGTCGAAGAGTCGGACGCGAATCTTTCCGCGGTAGACGGTATCGAAACAAGCAACTCGGCCGATCTTGAGAACTCGGTCGATTCGAATTCGAGCGGCAACGCGCTCTGATCGATGACTTGAAATTGTAACAGATGGTTTGGTTCGGTAATCGAACCATCTGTTCGAAGACTCGAAAGGCGACGTACTTTCCGTTTTAGGGGAGTCGTTGCCTTTTGTATTTCTGATCGATCGAAGTACGTTTTAGAGCTGATGCATTTCGGCGCGATTTATAAACTATTCACCGAGGGTAGTGAATAACTCTATTCCTATTTGATAAGTGGGTATTACAACGGGGCAACGTCAAGGCGAAGTGAAGCTCCCTAGACGGAACCTAGTGGTCCAGTGGAGCCCTTCTGCTGGGCCACCATTTTTGAGCGCGAAGTTTGGAAGACATGGCGGCGTGCCGGCATCTGGCAGGGACCGTACTCTTGAGTATTGGCTATTAGTCAGCTGGTCTTCGGTACCGCGTTGGATCGACGTCCGCGCCAATAGCGGATCGCGGTCATCACTAAGGCGACGACGACTGCGAGGATCGCAACGCCCGCCAACTTGTGCTTCGGCATGATGTTGTGGACCGCGTCGAGCAGCGTGTCGCCGAACAGATAGCCGATGCCGGTGAACATCACGCCCCAGACTACCGCAGAGATCGCATTGAGCATCATGAACGTGCGTGCGGGGACATGCGACGTGCCGATAGCTATGGGGCTGATCGTGCGCAGGCCGTAGAGGAAGCGGAAGCCGAGGATGAAGACGGTCGGATGGCGTTCCAGCGTGTCGAGTGCCTTGGCGAAGGCCGGCTTGGCGGCGATCTTGCGAACGCGGGCCGTGTCGCGGAAACAACGCCCGGCGAGGAAGAAGAGCTGGTCCGCGGCGAACGATCCCGCGACGGCCGCAGCGGCGCTGCCCCAGAGCGGCAGCAAATGCTGATGCGCCAACACACCGCCCGTGACGACCGCGGTTTCGCCTTCGAGCCCCGCACCCAGGAATATCGCGGCGAGGCCGTATTGGGCGATGAGCGTTTCGATCGACATCGCTCGCCCTTGCCGCAGCGCGGAGTTCTCCGCCAGTATCATTTATCCGCCTCACTACAGGCGGTTATCGACGTCGATGCAGGCTTCTACCGACCGAGATAGTCCATCTTGCCGATCGGCACGCCGCGCATCCGCAACAACGCGTAGGCGGTCGTGATGTGGAAATAGAAATTGGGCAGCACGAACCCGAGCACGTAGTTCTGCCCCGTAAAGTCCAACGTCCGGCTGGGCGTGACGATCGTGACGACGGCATCCTCCTTGCCGTCGATCGCCTCGCGCGGCACGCCCTCGAGGAACGCAACCGTTGCGGCGATGCGCTGCTGCAGCGCTGCGAAACTCGTCTCGTCGTCGGCCATTGCGATCGTCGGAACGCCGCCAAGCCGGACCATCGCGCCCTTCGCCGTATCGCTGGCGCGCTGGATCTGCGCGGTCAGTGGCGCCATGTCGGCGATCAGTCGCGTGCCGAGCATGTCCGCCTCGGCGATGCCGTGCTCCTGTGCATAGGCTTCGCCCGATTTCAGGATCGCCGAAAGACTGGCGAAACCGCGGCGAAACGCGGGGACGGTGAGGTCATAGAGCTGGGTCATGCGCGCAGGCGTAGGCGCGCAATCACGTCCGGTCGAGGAGGAACACGGCAAGCTGGTTCCAGGCAGGCTGCTTTGCCGCGACGCCGATCGTGTGCAGCGGGCTGCTGGAGGGAAGCGCGACGATGGTCGGTCTAGCCAAGTTCGGTCCGAGCAGCTTCAGGCCCTGCTTGAGCGCGGTACCGCCGTTGAAGGCGACTGCGCGAAGCTCCGGCAATCGTCCCATGAGCGCGACGATGTCGTTGCCTTCGGCGTCGAGGATCGCCGCGTCGCTGCTTCCCGCCCGCCGCGCCGAGCTGATCACGTCCCACAGCGCCACGCCGCTCGCCCGCAACGCTACCAGCCGATCCTCATAGTCGAGCGTAACGAGATCGCAGCCGACGACCGGCGACATCAGTTGCCAGAACTGGTTCTGCGGATGCGCATAATAGCGCTGCGCGGCAAGCGACCGGTCGCCCGGCAGGCTGCCCAGAACCAGAACCCGCGCTTGAGAATCGAAAACCGGCGGAAACGAGTGCTTGAGCGACATTAAGATCCCCGGGCTGCCACGACCGCAAGACTATGCGATACGCCGGTTATAACCTAGGGTCGGCACATATGGTCGCACCACGCGCGGTACGATCACAGGAAGGACTGCCACTTGGCACTGAACGGACAACTACCGGCGCTCGCACGGACCGGTATCGACGGGCTCGACGACATTCTCAATGGGGGGCTGACGCCGGACCGGATGTACCTCGTCGAGGGTACGCCCGGCACGGGCAAGACGACGCTCGGGCTCGGCTTCCTGCTCGCCGGCGCATCGGTCGGCGAGGCGGGTCTGTATATCACGCTGGCCGAGACCGAAGTCGAGTTGCGCGCGGTGGCGCAGACGCATGGCTGGTCGCTGGATCCCCTGACCCTGTTCGAGATGGTCCCGGCCGATGGCCTTGGCGAAGATCACGAACAGACGTTGCTGCATCCAAGCGAGGTCGAACTCGGCGAGACGATCCGCGACGTGATGGCGAAGGTCGACGAGCTTCGGCCGAAGCGCGTGGTGATCGACAGCCTGTCCGAACTGCGCCTGCTCGCGCAGAGCCCGATCCGCTATCGCCGCCAGATCCTCGCGCTCAAGCACTTCTTCTCGACGCGCGCCTGCACCGTGCTGTTCCTCGACGACAAGAGCGGCTCGGGCAGCGATCTCCAGTTGCACAGCATCGCGCACGGCGTCATCTCGCTCGAACAGACCTTGTCCGGGTTCGGCGCGCAACGTCGACGCCTGCACGTCGTCAAGATGCGCGGCGTTCGGTATCGCGGCGGCTATCACGATTTCGAGATCGAGCGTGGCGGGCTGTGCGTCTACCCACGCCTCGTCGCATCCGAACACGTCATGAAATATTCGGATGAGGCCGTTTCGACCGGGTCGACCGAACTCGATACGTTGCTGGGTGGTGGCTTGATTCCGGGTACCGCGACATTGCTGACGGGGCCCGCCGGTGTCGGCAAGACGACCGCCTCGGTCCAGTCGGTGATCGCAGCGTTGGAGCGGGGCGAGCGCGCGGCGTATTTCCTGTTCGACGAGCGCTTGCCGACATTGCTCAAGCGCAGTGCATCGCTGGGCATGGACCTGATGCCGTTCGTCGAGAACGGTCAGCTCGAGCTGCGGGCGATCGATCCCGCCGAGATGTCGCCCGGCGAGTTCTCAGGTGCGGTGCGGGCCGCGGTCGAGCAGCATAAGGCGAAGATCGTCGTGATCGACAGCCTCAATGCTTACCTTCAGGCGATGCCGAACGAACAGTTCCTGATCCTGCAGATGCACGAGATGCTGACGTATCTCGGTCAGAAGGGGATCGTCAGCCTGCTGATCCTCGGCCTGCACGGGATCACCGGGGACGTTCGATCCGACGTCGACCTCAGCTATCTGTCCGATACGATCGTCCAGCTCCGCTATTTCGAGGCGCATGGCGAGGTGCGGCAGGCTATTTCGGTCATCAAGACCCGCACCGCACGGCACGAACGCACGATCCGGGAGTTTCAGATCGGTAGCAACGGATTGTTGGTCGGCGAGCCCCTTCGCGAATTCCAGGGCGTGCTGACCGGCGTTCCGACATTCTCGGGTGAAGGAAAGACGTTGATGGCCAGTCGGATGGGGATGCAGGACTCGCGCGTCTGACATGGACGATCGCGTCCTGATCCTGGCGCCCCGCGGGCGCGATGCGGCAATCGCGTCGGACCTGCTCGGGCGGAATGACATCGTTGCCTACGTGTGTCGCGACCAGATGGACCTGATCGCCGAACTCGCAAAGGGCGCGGGCGCGGTGATGCTGACGGAGGAAGCTCTCGCGACCGAGGAAGTCGCCCCGCTGGCGGAATGGGTCGCGGCGCAACCCAATTGGGCGGATATCCAGTTCGTCGTGCTGGCCAACGGAACGCGGACGCCGCGCACGCCGCGTGCCACGCAACGCCTTACTGACCTGGGCAATGTCCTGCTGCTGGAGCGCCCGCTGCATGCCGAGGCGATGCTGGGTGCGATCCGGTCGGCGCTGACGGCGCGGCGGCGGCAATATGAGTTGCGCGACGTCGCGGTGACGCTCGAACGCGCGGTACTCGACCGGACCAGCGAACTCAGAACCGCGCGCGAAAGCCTGGAAATCGCGCTCGAAGCTGCCGGCATGGGAAGCTGGGACATCGACCTGACGACCGGCGAATCCCGACGGACGCTGCGGCACGATGCGATCTATGGCTATCCGGAGGGTCGGCCCGACTGGACGATGGAAACCTTCCTGAGCCATATCGACGTCAAACAACGCAGCACCGTCACGCGCGCAATGACCGAAGCGACGCGAACCGGCGTGATCGACGTCGAGTACCGCATCGATGCGGCCGACGGTGCGTCACGGTGGCTCGTCGCCAAGGGGCGGGTTCAGTATGACGATGCCGGCAAGGCGGCGCGGATGACTGGCGTGGTCTCCGACGTCACCGATCGCAAGGAGGCCGACGCGCAACTCGCGCAGGCGCAGAAGATGGACGCGATCGGCCAGCTGACTGGCGGCGTCGCGCACGATTTCAACAATCTGCTGACGCCGATCGTCGGCAGCCTCGACCTGCTCCGCCGGCGGCACAAGGACGACGAGCGTACGCAGCGGATGATCAGCGGCGCGTTGCAGGCAGCAGAGCGCGCCGCGACGCTGACCCAGCGACTGCTCGCGTTCGCCCGGCGGCAGGCTCTCCAGCCGCGCGCCGTCGATATCGGCGCGCTGATCGACGGATTGGTCGACCTGATGCGGCGCTCGCTCGGGCCGTCGATCGCAGTGACGATCGAGATCCCGCGGCATTTGTCGTCGGCTCGGGTCGATCCCAACCAGCTCGAACTCGCGCTGCTCAATCTGGCGATCAACGCGCGCGACGCGATGCCTGGTGGCGGCAAGCTAACCCTAACCGTCAGTGAAGTCGTCGTCGACGATCGCAACGTCGTCGGCCTCGCGCCGGATCGCTATGTCCGGATCGCGGCGATCGATACCGGCGTTGGCATGGACCGCGCCACGCTCGCCCGGGCGACGGAGCCGTTCTTCTCTACCAAGGGTGTCGGCAAGGGCACCGGGCTGGGACTATCGATGGTCCACGGCCTCGCCGCGCAGTCGGGCGGCACGCTCCGCCTGACCAGCGAGCCCGGCTCCGGCACCACCGTCGAGCTGTGGCTGCCGGCAACCGAGGAAGCGGCGACCGAGGCGGTCGAGAATACCGCGGAGCCGGTCATCGCGCGGCGTGCGGCGAAGGTGTTGCTAGTCGACGACGAGGATCTGGTACGCGCGGCGACCGCCGACATGCTGCGCGACATCGGCTATGTCGTGGTCGAGGTCCCCTCCGCCAGTCAGGCGCTGTCGGCAATCCGATCCGGTGTCGATGCGGACATACTCGTCAGCGATTATTTGATGCCGGGGATGACCGGCGGACAACTCATCACCGAACTCTGGTCGTCGGGCAATCGCATCCCGGCTTTGCTCGTGACCGGCTATGCCGCCGCGGGCGAGGATGTGCCCGAGGGCGTCACGCGCCTGTCGAAGCCGTTCCGCCAGACCGATCTCGCCGCGCGGGTCGACGAACTGCTGCGCCAGTCGCCGCCGGGCCGTCCGAAGCTGCGCGCGGTCGAGTGAGATCGCGGACCGGGTGAATACCCCCCGGTCCAATCTCCTTCGGGGTATCAGAAGCCCTTCTTCAACGACACGAAGAACTGCCGTGGCGCGCCAGCGAGCAACGTCTGGTTGTCACCGCTGGCGGTGAAACCATTCGATCCGATCGTCGAAATATACTTCTTGTTGGTAAGGTTGGTCACGTTGCCCTCGATCGCGACGCCGTGAAGCGCACCGTCGCCCTCGAAGCGGTAGCCAATGCTCGCGTCGACCAGCACGCGGCTCGGCACCGACTGGTCGTTGAGATAGGTGAAGTAACGCTTGCTCATGTAATCCGCGCCGACCCGGCCGGTGAAGCCCGACTGTTCGAGCACGATCTCGCCCTTGACCATGTGCTTGGGCGTATCGACGACGGTGTCGCCCTTGCGGACCTGGACCGAGCCGGAGGCGTCGGTGACCGTGTCCTGATATTCCGCGTTGGTGTAGGAATAGCTGGCGAACAGCGAGAGCGGGCGGAACACGCGGTAATTGGCGGAGACTTCCGCGCCGTACGTGCGCACGCTGCCCGCGTTGTTGAGCGTCGGCGCGTTGCCGAGGATGCCGACCCCGTTCGCAAAGGCGAGAAGGCGGTTCGAGAAGTCGACATAATAGGCCACTGCCGAGGCTTGGAACGGTCCGCTATGCAAGCGGACGCCGCCTTCAGCCGTCTTCGAGCGCTCGGGCTTGAGGCGCCCGCGGACGGCGTTGAAGCCGGCCTGCGTCGCCGCGAACGGCCCGGTGGTCGCCGACGAGACGAACGCGCGCATGTTCTCGGTATAGTCGGCAAACACTTCCGCCGCCGGGGTCAGCTTGAACAGGATGCCGGCCTGAGGTTGGAACCAGTCTTTAGCGGAGATACGGCCGACCGAAAGCGGCGATGTCGTATCGGGCAGCATCGTCGCACTGTTGACGACATAGGCGCCCTTCCACCCGGCGTTGACGACCAGGCGGTCGTTCATGAGCTTCAGCGTATCCTCGACATGATACTGCATCGTGTCGGTGCCGTATTTGCCGTCCCACTGCGTCGCGTAGGAATTCTTCTGGAACTTCAGCACGTCGCGGTTGGGCTGCGCGCTGTCGGTCATGCCGTAGAAGCGCCGCGCCTGCGTGAAGGTGTTGGTCTCGAGCCAGCCACCGATCTCGAAGGTGTTCGCGCCGGTCTCGTACGCGATGTTGCTGAGCGCACCGCCGCGCTTGATGCTGTATTCCGTCGTGCGGAAGCCCAGCGGGCTCGGCGCGGTGATCGCGCTGCCGTCCTGGTTCAGCGCGCCGACCAGGGTCGGGGAATAGGGCGTGATCCACGACCCCTGGCCCTTGTTGTTGTGGTAATAGCCCGTGGTGGTCATCGTCAGTTCGGGCGTGAGGTTGGCGTCGAGCGTAACGCCGCCGAGGTAATCCCGCCGCACGCCACCGGCATCGAAATACGCATCGTCGACCGTCCCGAACCCGGTCGGGAAGGTCGTGCCCACGCCGGCCCACGGCGCGACGAAGCCGACCGAAGAGCCGTTGTTCGCCTTGGTGTAGGTCGCAAGCGCACCCTGGTTCTGGTAGGTCTTCGCGATCTGCAACGCGAGCGGATAGTTGTCGGCGATGTTGTCGTTACGCAGGCCACGGCGGCGAATGATGTCGTAGCTGAGATCCTGATAATCCTGCTCGCGACGATCGGAGAAGTTCACGAACGCGGACAGGCTGCCGAAGCTGCCCAGATCCTTGACGATCTTGCCGTTCGCCTGATGCTGGCGCTGGACGCCGTCGCCCTTCCACTTGTCGGTCGTCAGATAGCCGTAGCTGAGATAGCCCTTCAACCCGCCACCGAGATCGCCGCTGTCGATACGCGCATAGCCGCGGTACGTGTTGTCGGAGCCATAAGTGCCGCCGCCGGTGACGTTGGCCGTATCGCGGGGCTTGTCGCTGAAGAACTGGATCGTGCCGCCGAGATTGCTGGTCGATGCGGTGCCGAGCGCGCCGGCGCCCTGCGCGACTTCGGTGCGGGCGACGTTCTCGGAAATGATCGCGCGGCTGATGTGCAGTCCGTTGACGTTGCCGTAGCTCATGTCGCCGAGCGGCACGCCGTCGAGCGTGAAGCCGAGCTGGTTCTGGTTGAACCCACGCAGCGAAATGCGGACCGCCCATTCATACGCGCCGAACGGGTCGGACGCCTGGAAGTTGACGCCGGGAAGCTTCTCGATCGCCTTCAACGGGCTCGACCCGGGGGTGAGGCGCGCGAGGTCGACTGCGCTGACGCTCTGGACCTGGCGGCTCTGGCCGAAGCCGAGCACGACGATGTCGGACGACGTCTCGGGTGCCGGATCCGCCTGGACTTCTGCCGGCGCAGCTACCGGGGTTTCCGGTGCGGCCTGGGCAAACGCGGCAGGCGTAGCGAGCGCCGCGAGTGCAACACCGGCGAAAAGCGACGATATGGTCTGCATGATGTCCCCTGAAGCGCGACGGCGCTCAGCGGCCCTTTGCCGATCGACGTGACGCGTCCGCGACAGATCGAAGACGATTTCGAGACGGTCGCCGATATTGTTACGGTAGTGACCCGAATGCCTCGCCTAACGGGAGAGAGAAGGGGCCCGCGGCTACTTTGCCGTGGGAAGGGTGAGGGCACGTGTGCCAGTCACGATAGCCATCACCCCCGCATCATCCGCGCGATCGTCTTGGCCGCCGCCGCACCATAAGGCGGCTTGAGCCCGGCAAGCTTGGCCACATCGAGCTTCGACTGTTTGTAGACAGCCCGCGCATGGCTGAACGTCCGGAAGCCGTCGATGCCGTGATACGCACCCATCCCCGACGGTCCGCTGCCGCCGAAGGGAAGGTCCTCCATCGAGACGTGGAAGATCACGTCGTCGAGCGTCACGCCGCCCGAAATCGTCCGGTCCATCACCCGCCGCCGCTCGGTGTCGTCGGTGCCGAAATAATAGAGCGCGAGCGGCCGGTCGCGGCGGTTCACCTGCGCGATCGCGTCGTCGATGCCGTCGTAGCGGCGAATGGGCAGCACCGGGCCGAAGATCTCCTCCTGCATCACGATCATGTCGTCGGTCGCGTCGCGGACGATGTGCAGCGGCATCTTTCGCGAGTTGGCGGCGCCGAAATCCTCGTTGGCGGGGTTTACGACCTCGACGGCCGCGCCCTTCGCACGGGCGTCGGCGATCCAGTCGGTAAGCCGCTGGTGGTGGCGATCGTTGACCACCGACGTATAGTCGGCGTTAGCGAGCAGCGTCGGGTACATTGCACGGGCCGCCGCCTTGATGCCATCGACCACCGCCGCCTCACTTGCGGACGGGACGAGCAGGTAATCGGGTGCGAGGCAGATCTGACCGGCGTTCATCATCTTGCCGAGCGTCACGCGTTCGGTCGCCCGCGCGATATCGGCCGATGTGCCGAGGATGACTGGCGACTTGCCACCGAGTTCGAGCGTGACGGGCGTCAGATTGTCGGCGGCGGCGTGGAGGATGTGACGCCCGATTGCGGTCGCGCCGGTGAAGATTAGGTGGTCGAACGGCAGCGCCGCGAACGCCTTCCCGACGTCCGCGCCGCCCGAGATGACGGCGAATTCGTCTTGCGCGAAATACTTCGGCACGAGGTCCTCGAACAGTGCGGCCGTCGCGGGCGTATACTCACTCGTCTTCGCCATCGCGCGATTGCCCGCGGCGAGCACGCCTGCGAGCGGCCCCATCAGGAGGTTAACCGGGAAATTCCACGGCGCGATGATGCCGATGACACCCTTGGGCTGATACTCGACCCACGCCCTCGCGCCGAGTAGCCCTAGTGGAAATTGAACCGAGCGCCGCTCCCGCCGCATCCAGCGATCGAGATGCTTCGCGGCATGCGCTATCGGCGCGAGCGAGGCACCGATATCGGTGATCATCGTCTGCTCGCGGCTACGGTGCCCAAAATCCTCCGATACCGCGTCGCAGAACGCAGCAGCATTGTCCCGCACCATCGCCGCCGCGCGCTTGAGCCGGTCGAGGCGCACCGCCTTGGTGACGGGAAGCTCGGCCATGAAGGCGTCGCGTTGCGTGGCGAGGATCTTCTGCATATCGGTCATGGGGGCATCCTGGCGGGAGAGTTCTGACGGGCGAAGCGCTATCAGGTTTGACCAGGCAAAGCGGTTGGTTCGGCAGGTGCATATTGATGCACGAACCTCAATGAGAAGCCGGTTTCGCCAGCAGCGCGCCGTTTCGGATCGCTGATGCTCTGGTCAAAGAAAAACAGCGTCTCGATCGTCCTGTCCGGCAGTACACGCTCTTCGCCTATGGCATGAATGTGGATATCACCCTGATCGCCTTCCATAGGGCGCATCGGCTGGAACCCTCCGATCGCATTTTCGTACGTGTTCGCAATCGTACGATAGGCGTCCATGTTACCGATCTCCGGTGCGTTCCAACGGACGGAGCATGCATGGAATGGTGGATATTCGATCCATAGCGTGGCCCCGCCATCGTTCAGGTCCCAGGCACGTGCTGGATCATCACGCATCGTCACCTTTACTTCGGCCTTGGAGAGTTCGCGGGCGCCACGTGCGATCATCATCGCTTCAACGGCCTTGTCATCTGGAAAGCGAACAAGACAGATGTCTTGGTACAATTTGGTCATCCGCAAGAGGCGTTCGTCTGCCGCCGATGCAACCGATGCCATTAACAGCGCCAAAAATATCGACATCGTTTCCCCCGTAGATGCTTAGCGTTTACCTCGTCGCGTGCGCGTCCATGAAATATCGCTTCGGATCGAATTTAGTCCACATGCTCCTGCGAATATCGTGAGCTTTATGCCCCGACCGGCAGGTCCCGAAACGCCTGGTCCTTGTCGACGCGGATTTCGCCGGGGAGGCCGAGCACGCGTTCGGCGATGATGTTCTTGAGGATCTCGTCAGTGCCGCCGGCAATGCGGAGACCCGGTGCCCACATCGTCGCGGCGTGGAACGCGCCTTTGAGCGGGGTCAGCGCGGGGTCGGATATGATGCCGTATTGATCGCCTGCTTCGACCGCGGTGTTGCCGATCGCCTGTAGCTGGTTGGCGGCGACGATCTTGCCGATCGAGCTTTCGGGGCCGGGCACCTGCCCCTTCGACAGCGCGGTGATCGTCCGCATCCGGGTGTTGCGCAGGCCCTCCGATTGCACCCACCAGTCGGCGAGCGTCTGACGGAACGCGGCATCCTTCAGCAGCGGCCCGTCTGCGCCGTTGGCCTGGGCTGCGAAGGCGAGGATATCCTCGGGCCCGACGCCACCGCTCGTGCCGATCGCGAGGCGCTCGTTCATCAGCGTGAACAGCGCGACCTTCCAGCCGCCGTCTACGGGACCGAGGCGCTGCGCGTCGGAAATCCGGACGTCCTCGAACCAGACTTCGTTGAAGCTCGACCCACCGGACATCTGGTGGATCGGACGGATCTCGATCCCCGGTGCGTTCAGGTCGAGCCAGAACATCGTCAGGCCCTGGTGCTTCGGCACGTCGGGATTGGTGCGGACCAGGACGATGCCGTAGTCGCTGTAATGCGCGCCCGATGTCCAGACCTTCTGGCCGTTGATCACCCAATCGTCGCCGTCTCGGACCGCGCGCGTGCGGATCGCGGCGACGTCGGAGCCGCCGGCGGGCTCGGAGAAGAGTTGCGACCAGATTTCGTCGCCGCGTACCGCGGGGCCGACGAAGCGGTGCTTGGTCGCGTCGTCGGCATAGGCCATCACGGTCGGCACGCACATGCCGAGTCCGATCGTTAAATAGCTGCCGTCGACCGCATGTTTCGCCTCTTCCTGGCCGAAGATGACGCTTTCGATAGGCGTGCCGCCGCCGCCACCCCATTCCTGCGGCCAGGTGATGCACGCGTAGCCGCAGGCTGCCTTGCGCGCCTGCCACGCCTTCGCCTTGGCCATGTCGTCGGGGTAATGGCCGGCGTCGTATTCGGCGATGTTCGCGTCGAGCCACGCGCGTGCGGCGGCGCGATACGTGGCTTCGGCGTCGCTGTCCTTGAAGTCCATGGTCTGCTCCGATCAGGCGGCGTTGCGCATTTCAAGTTGGCCGACGAGGCGTTCGCGCCATGCCGCGGGGCTGCCGGCGACGAGTGCAAGCTGGCGAGAGCGGCGGTAATAGAGGTGGCAGTCGGACTCCCAGGTGAAGCCCATCCCGCCGTGCGTCTGGATGTTCTCCTTCGACGCGAACCAATAGGCGTCGGACGCGGCGACGCGCGCGGTGGCGGCGGCGAGCGGCAGTTCGGCGGCGCCGACGTTCAGCGCCCACGCGCCGTAATAGGCGTTCGAGCGCGCGAGTTCGTTCTTCACATACATGTCGGCGAGCTTGTGCTTGATCGCCTGGTATCCGCCGATCTGTCGGCCGAACGCGTAGCGATCGAGCGCATAGCCCTTCGCCATGTCGAGACAGCGATCCGCGCCGCCGAGCTGCTCGAACGCGAGGAGGACGGCGGCGCGGTCGAACACCGCCTGCATCGCGGCGATGCCGTCGTCGCTGCCAAGTTTCTCGCAAGGCACGCCATTGAAGGTGAGCCGCGCCGCGCTCCGCGTCGGGTCGAGCGTTTCGAGGACTTCCGCGGTGACGCCGGCGCTCTTTTCGACGAGGTAGAGGCCGTCGCGTGCCAGGACGACGATCAGGTCAGCGACGTCGCCATCCGTGACGGGAATCTTCTCACCGGTAAGTTTTCCACCGGAGACGGTGGTGCGGATCGAGCGTGCGGTGACCGGGCCGGCGCCTTCCGAGGTCGCGAATGCGCCGATGACCTCGCCCGCTGCGATCCTCGGCAGCCATCTAACTTTCTGGGCGTCACTGCCATAGAGCATCAGGGCCTCGGCGACGAAATAGACGGTCGAGGCGAACGGGATCGGCGCGCAGGCTCGCCCGAGTTCCTCGGCGATCGCGCAGAGTTCAATATGGCCAAGCCCCAGTCCGCCGAATTCCTCGGGGATCGCTGCGCCGAGCCAGCCTTGTGCGCCGACCGCTTTCCACAGGTCCGCATCATACGCTTTGGCGGGATCGTCGAGCACGGCGCGGACGCGGTCGCTGCCGCAATGCGCGCCAAGAAACTTGCGCGCCTCGTCCTTGAGGAATTTCTGGTCGTCGGAATAATCGAAGTTCATGCAGACTCCTTGGCTTGCGCCCAATATTCGTCGCGGAGCAGGCGCTTGTAGAGCTTCCCCGTCTCGTGCCGCGGCAGTGTCTCGCGAAAGTCGATCCGGCGCGGCGCTTTCACATGGCTGAGGTTCGCACGGGCGAAGGCGCTGAGTTCGGCCGCCAATTGCGCGCGGTCTTCGGACGGGTCGGCGGGGCATATGATTGCCACCACTTGTTCGCCCATCTCGTCGTCGGGCGCGCCGATCACCGCGACGTCGGCGACCTTCGGGTGCGTGACGAGGAGGTTCTCGATCTCGGCGGGATAGATGTTCACGCCGCCCGAGATGATCATGAAGCTCTTGCGGTCGGTGAGGTAGAGATAGCCCTCCTCGTCGAGCCACCCGACGTCGCCGAGCGTGGTCCATCCGTGCGCGTTGGCGGCCTCCGCGGTCTTGGCGGGGTCGTTGTGATATTCGAACGCCCCGCCGCCCGCGAAATACACGTCGCCTTCCGCGCGTGGCGGTAGCGCGTTGCCCGCCTCGTCGCAGATCATCGTCTGCGCGGTCAGGTTGCGGCCGACCGAGCCCTTGTGCGTCAGCCACTCCGCACTGGAGATCGCGCAGAACCCGTTGCCCTCGGTGCCGGCGTAATATTCGCCGATGATCGGCCCCCACCAGTCGATCATCGCCTGCTTGACCGGGAGCGGGCAGGGGGCGGCGGCATGCCAGACCGCGTTCAACGACGATACGTCGTAGCGCGCGCGGACTTCGGGCGGCAACTTGAGCAACCGGATGAAGTGCGTCGGCACCCATTGCGCGTGCGTGACATGGAACCGTTCGACCGCCGCGAGCGCGGCTTCGGGATCGAAATGCTCCATCACGACGACGGTGCCGCCGACCTGGTGCACCGCCATCGACCAGCGCAAGGGCGCGGCGTGATAAAGCGGCGCGGGCGAGAGATAGACCATCTCGGGGGTAAAGCCGTACAGCCCCTTGCCGAGCATCACGAGCGGCGAGACGTTGGTCCCGAACGGCTCGTCCGACAGCGCGTGCTTGACGCCCTTGGGCTTGCCGGTGGTGCCCGAGGAATAGAGCAGGATACCGCCGGGCGAGGGGTCGGCAATGGGCGTTGCGGGTTTTGCATCGCGCGCGGCTTCGTAAGACGCGTACCCGTCGATTGGGCCGTCGACAACATAGCGCCGCACGTCCTCGAGCATCGGAACCAGGGCCGCTGCCACCTCTGCACATCCCTTGCTGGCGATCAGCACGCGGCAGTCGCCATCGCGGATGATGTACGCCGCCTCGCTCGCGGTCAGTTTCGACGACAGGCACGTGCAGTACACGCCGGTGCGTTCGGCCGCCCACATCACCTCCAGATAGCGCGGCGAATTGTCCATCAGCACCGCAATCCCGTCGCCGCGCTTCAATCCGAGCGACCGGAACAGATGCGCACCCCGGTTCGCCCGTTCATCGAGGTCGCGATAGGTCACCGTCTCGCCCGTCGCCGCCATGATATAGGCGGGCTTGTCGGGGGTCGTCAGCGCGTGCGCGACGGGGTGCATCAGACGCGCTCGATGATGATCGCCGGGGCCATCCCGCCGCCCGCGCACATCGTCACGAGCCCGCGCTTCAGGTCGCGGCGTTCGAGCTCGTCCAATATCGTGCCGATCAGGATCGCGCCGGTCGCGCCGATAGGATGACCCAGCGCGATCGAGCCGCCATTGACGTTCACCTTGTCGCGGTCGAGCTTCAGGTCGCGGATAAACTTCTCCGCGACTACCGCGAACGCCTCGTTGATCTCCCATAGGTCGATGTCGTCGACCGTCAGCCCGGCCTTCGCCAGCACCTTTCGCGCCGCGGGAACGGGGGCGTTGAGCATCAGCGTCGGATCGTCGCCCATGTTCGCCATCGCGACAATCCGCGCGCGAGGCTTCAGCCCGTGCTTGGCGGCATAATCGGCGCTTGCAAGCAGCACGGCGGCGGCGCCATCGACCACGCCCGACGAATTGCCGGCATGATGAACGTGCGCGATTTCGAGGCCGGGATAGCGGCGGTTGATCTGCTTGCGATACGTCGTGCCCTTGTCGTCGAGCGGAATGTCGGCAATCCCGGCGAACGAAGGGCGCAGCGCAGCGAGGCCCTCGGCGGTGGTGTCGGGCCGCGGGTATTCGTCCTTTTCGAGCACCAGCGCACCGGTATCGTCGGTGACGGGGACGAGGCTGCGATCGAACCGCCCTTCGGCGACCGCCACCGCGGCACGGCGCTGGCTTTCCAACCCGAGCGCTTCGAGCGTTTCGCGATCGATCCCCTCGATACTGGCGATCGCGTCGGCGCAGATGCCCTGGTTCGATTGCGGATGCGCGGCGTCGAGCCGTGCGTTGCCCGAGCCGATCCCGAGCGGCCGCTTCCCCGCCGCCATGTCGTCCTGCATCATCGTCGTGGTCAGCGACATCATCTCGGTGCCTCCGGCGATCACGAGGTCCTCCATCCCGCTCATGATCTGCGCCGCGGCGAAGTTCACCGCCGTGATCCCGCCGCCGCAGAACCGGTCGAGCGTCGTCCCGCTCGCCTTGACGTCATACCCCGCGTCCAGCGCCGCCATCCGCCCGAGATCGCCGCTCTGCTCGCCGCGCTGAGTCGAGGTCGACCAGATGATGTCGTCGACATCGGCGGTATCTAGCTTGTTTCGCTCGGCAATCGCCTTCAGGACGGTCGTGGCGAGATGTTGGGGGTGCATGTGCGCAAGCGCGCCCTTGCCGGTCTTGCCGATACCGCGCGGGGTACGGACGGCGTCGATGATCAGTGCCTCGGCCACATCGCTCTCCTGTTGCACCCGCCGGTTCGGTCGTGGTGCCTGATGCCGGATTGCGTCCGGCTTCGGTACGACGTAACATTCGTTATGGGGAATGGCTTGTCAAGCAGGGTATTGTTGGAAGACGGGGCGGCACCACGCGCAGATCTGGCGCCGCGCGACTGGTTGGAAATCGGCTTGCAGTTGCTGAAGAATGGCGGGCTCCGCGCGCTGAAGCTTCGCGGTCTAGCGCAAGCGCTTGGTGCGTCGACGGGAAGCTTCTATCATCATTTCAAGGACTTCGATGGGTATCATGCGGCGCTCGCAGGATATTTCGTCGAAGCGCATATCGATCCGTTGATCGTCACGCTGTCCGCGTCGGAGCTTCCACCGGTCGAGCGCATTCGCGCATTCGCGGATCATGTTCGCGACCACGACATGGCGCAGCTGGCCTTGGCGATGCGGGCCTGGGCGAAAAGCGACGCGCGGGTGGCCGCGGCGATCCGCGAGCATGACGACACGGTGATGGCGTTCCTCGTCGAGCAACTCGTGGCGCATGGGTTCGAACCTGCCGAAGCGGGGATTCGCAGCTATGCGCTGTTGGCGATCGGCCTCAGTCAGGTCCATGCCGCCGAAGGGATTGAGCGCAGCGTCGTTCGCGAGGGATTGCTGACACTGCTGTGCGAGCGCTAGCGTAGTGGACTGACGCGACTCCGTAAAAAAGCGGAGCGCGAACAAGAGGATGCGGGCATGCAGACGTATGACTACGTAATTATCGGCGCGGGCTCGGCCGGCTGTGTGCTCGCCGCGCGATTGACCGAGGACCCTGATGTGAGCGTGCTGCTGCTCGAGGCGGGCGGTCGCAACGACGGCGTGCTGGTGCGAATGCCCGCCGGCGTCGGCGAACTCATCAAGAGCAAGAATGCGAGCAACTGGGGCTTCTCGACCGAGCCCGAGCCGCATCTCGACGATCGCCGGCTGTGGTGGCCGCGCGGCAAGGGGTTGGGCGGGAGCTCGTCGATCAACGGCATGATCTACACGCGGGGCCATCCGCAGGATTACGACGAGTGGCGGCAGATGGGCTTGCCCGGTTGGTCGTTCGACGACGTGCTGCCGTATTTCAAGCGGCTCGAAGGGCATCATCGCGGCGCGTGCGACCTGCACGGCGGCGGCGGGCCGCTGACGATCTCGGGCGGCGAGTCCGACAGCCCGTTCTACGACGCGCTGGTCGAAGCGGGGCGGCAGGCGGGCTATCCGGTGACTGAAGATTTCAACGGCGCTAGCCAGGAAGGGTTCGGGCGCTACGACCTGACGGTCGCGGACGGGAAGCGCTGGAGCACCGCGGCGGCGTATCTGCGGCCGGTACTGTCGCGGCGAAACCTGACCTGCGTCACGGGCGCGCGGACGACGCGGATCCGGATCGACAAGGGACGTGCGACCGGTGTCGATTACGTGCTCGACAAGGGTGCGCGCGCGGAGAGCGTGACGGCGACGCGCGAGGTTCTGCTGTGCGCGGGGGCGGTGCAGTCGCCGCATATCCTCCAGCTATCGGGGATCGGCGATCCAGATCGGCTGACCGCGGCGGGAGTGGGCGTGGTGCACGCGCTGCCCGGTGTCGGCGAGAATTTGCAGGACCATCTCGACGTCGTGATGAACTGGAAATCGCGCGGGCTGCGGACCGGGTACGCGATGACCAAGGGCGTGGGGATGATCGGGGTCGGGCTCAATTACCTGCTGCGCGGCAAGGGGGCGGGGCGGCAGCAGTTCCTCGAGGCAGGCGCGTTCGTGTCTTCGCGCGAGGGGCTGTCGCGGCCCGACGTGCAGATCCACGCGGTGCTCGCGATCATGCAGGATCACGGCAAGGTCAAGGCGACCGAGGACGGCTTCACGCTGCACCTTTGCCAGTTGCGGCCAGAGAGCCGCGGGCGGATCGGGTTGCGCTCGGCCGATCCGTTCGCGGATCCGGTGATTGCTGCGAACTATCTCGCGACCGCGGAGGATCGGCGAGTGATGCGCGCGTGCGTCGGGATCGGGCGCGACGTGGCACGCCAAGCGGCGCTCGACCCTTACCGTGCGGGGGAATTGTCGCCGGGCGAGGATGTCCAGACCGATGACGAGATCGATGCGTGGGTAAGGCGGACCGCGGAGACGATCTACCATCCGGTGGGGACGTGCAAGATGGGGACCGCAGACGACACGATGGCGGTGGTCGATGCGAGCTTGGCGGTGCGGGGGTTGCAAGGACTGCGGGTGGTCGACGCATCGGTGATGCCGACGCTGATCGGGTCCAACACCAACGCTCCGACGATCATGATCGCGGAGAAGGCGGCGGACATGATCAAGGGGCGGCAACTGGCAAGGGCGGCTTGAGGGCGGTCGGTATTTGCATCCTCCCCCGCCAGGGGGAGGTGGCACCGGAGGTGACGGAGGGGGAGGACACGGAACAGGCGTTTCCTTTCCTCCCCTCCGTCTGGCAAGAGCCAGCCACCTCCCCCTTGCGGGGGAGGATGCGTCTCCTCGTATCCCGCATCCAACCATCCTCACCAACTGCCGTACCCGATGTCTCGGGCCGGGTGGGAAAGGTGAAGACAGCTCTTTAAACCATCACCGCGGCGCCATCCGGATCGCGCCGTCCAGACGCACGTCTTCCCCATTGAAATACCCGCATTCGATCATCGTCAGCGCCAGCGCCGCAAACTCCTCCGGCCGGCCGAGCCTCTTCGGAAACGGCACAGAAGCCGCCAGCGCATCGCGCACCTGCTGCGGCGCGGCCGCCAGCAACGGCGTGTCGAAGATCCCCGGCAGGATCGTGTTCACCCGGATCCCCTCGCTCATCAGGTCGCGCGCGATCGGCAGGGTCATGCCGACCACGCCGGCCTTCGACGCCGAATACGCGGCTTGCCCCATCTGGCCGTCCTCCGCCGCAGCACTCGCGGTGTTGACGATCGCCCCACGCTCGCCGTCCTCGCCCGGCTCCAGCGTCAGCATCCCCGCCGCCGACTTCGCGAGACAACGGAACGTGCCGACGAGGTTGATCTGGATGATCCGATCGAACGCATCGAGCGGAAAATGCTTGATCGAGCCATCCTGCTTCGACCGCCCCGCCGTCTTCGCCGCGTTGCCGGTGCCTGCACAATTGACCAGGATCCGTTCCTGGCCATGCGCCGCGCGCGCCGCCGCGAACCCCGCATCGACACTGTCGTCAGACGTGACATCGACCTTGCAGAACACCCCGCCGATCTCGTCCGCGAGCGCTTCGCCCTTGTCCGCCTGGAGGTCGAAGATCGCCACCTTCACCCCCTTGGCGGCCAGTGCACGCGCCGTGGCGGCGCCCAGGCCCGACGCGCCTCCGGTCACGACGGCAGCAGTGTTTGCGAGGTCCATGCATCTCTCCTGTCAAAGCCCCGAGGTCCGCGCCCCGGTTGCAGAACATTAGTTATGCCGGTATTCGAGGCTTGCCAAGCCGGCATGTCGCTGAGGATCCGACGATGAGCCACGCCATGTTGCAGAACGCCAGCCCGCATTGGCTTCCGCGCCAGCCAAAGGGTGCGCTCGATCATATTCCGGGCAGCAATGGCCTGCCGTTTGTCGGCAACACCTTCAAATTGCTGGCCGATCCGATCGCGTTTAGCGAGGGTATGGCCGCACGATACGGCCCGATCTATCGCAATCGCGCACTCGGCGGCACCGGCGTGAACTTGCTCGGACCCGACGCGAACGAACTGGTGCTGTTCGATCGCGACAAGATCTTCTCGTCCGAACAGGGCTGGGGCCCGCTCCTCAACATGCTGTTCCCGCGCGGCCTGATGCTGATGGATTTCGACAAGCATCGCGCCGACCGGAAGGCGTTGTCGGTTGCGTTCAAGCCCGAGCCGATGCGGCATTATGCGACTGAGCTAGATGCCGGGATCGAGGCCGCGATCGGCGGCTGGGCCGGACAGACCTTGCGCTTCTACGACGTGGTGAAGAAGCTCACGCTCGATCTCGCCGCGACCAGCTTCCTCGGCGTGCCGCTCGGCGCGGAGGCGGACCGGATCAACCAGGCGTTCGTCGACGAGGTGCAGGCGAGCGTCTCGCCGATCCGCAAACCCTGGCCCGGTACGCAGATGCGCAAGGGCGTGAAGGCGCGCGCGTATCTGGTCGACTTTTTCGAGCGCGAGATTCCCGCGCGCCGGACCGGAAACGGCCAGGATTTCTTCTCGCAGTTCTGCCGCGCGACCGATGACGACGGCGCGCCGCTGACCGCGCTGGCGATCGCCGACCACATGAACTTCCTGATGATGGCGGCGCACGACACGATCACGTCCTCCGCGACCAGCCTGGTGATGCTGCTCGCGCGCAACCCGGATTGGCAGGAGCGGCTACGCGAAGAGGTCGTCGCGCTCGACCCGGATGTGCCGCTGACCGAGCAACTCGATCGCCTGATCCTCACCGAATACGCGTTCAAGGAATCGCTGCGGATGATGCCGCCGGTCCCGTCGATCCCGCGGCGTGCGCTCAAGGATTTCAGCTTCGGCGGGTTCGATATCCCGGCGGGCACGAGCGTCAACACTGCCATCACCTATACGCACCGGATGGCGGAGCACTGGCCCGATCCCGACAAGTTCGACCCGCTCCGCTTCACGCCCGAAGCGTCGAAGGGCCGCCACCGGTTCGCCTGGGTCCCGTTCGGCGGCGGCGCACACATGTGCATCGGCTTGCACTTCGCGACGATGCAGATGCGACTGCTGATCGCGCACCTGCTCACGCGCTACCGGATCGAGGCGGCAGCGGACAGCGGCGACGCGTGGCAGGTCTTCCCGATCCCGCGCCCGAAGGATGGTTTGCCGGTGACGTTCGTACCGCTTGCCACCCCGCAATAGTGTGTCATCCTCGCGCGGTTCATTCGAAGGAGCCGTTCGTTGCGCTTGACCCTTGCTCTCCTCCTGCTCGCGGCGACGCCGGCCTTTGCCCAGCAACAACCGGCCGCACCAATACCCGACGGCCCGACGCGCAGCTTCACCGGCAGCGACCTGTTCGGCCTGACGATCGCGGCCGACCCGCAGATCAGCCCGGACGGCAAGACGATCGTCTATGTCCGCCGCACCGGCGACGTGATGACCGACAAGATGCAGTCCTCGCTCTGGCTGATCGACGTCGCGAGCGGTCGCCAGACACCGTTCGCGACCGACGGCAGCAGCCCGCGCTGGTCGCCCGATGGTATGCGCATCGCCTATGCCGCGCGCGACGGCGAGGGATCGCAGCTGTTCGTCCGCTGGATCGGCGGCACGCAGAGTGCACGGGTCACGAGCTTCCCCGGCGACCCGCAGGCGCTCGCCTGGTCGCCGGACGGGACCAGGCTCGCCTACATCGCGACGGTAGCAGGCGAGGGGACCAAGCTCGGCACGCAGCCGCCCAAGCCCGAGGGCGCGAAATGGGCCGAGCCGCTGACGATCATCGACCGGGTCAACTACCGCAACGACGGGCCGGGCTATGTGAAGCCGGGCTACGACCATCTCTTCGTGGTCGGTGCCGACGGCGGAGCGGCTCGGCAGCTCACATACGGCAAGTTCGACGATGGCGGCCCGCTGTCATGGACGCCCGACGGCCGCAGAATCGTCTTCGCCGCGATCCGTGGCCCCGCCGCCAACCGCCAGGTGATGAACTCCGACGTGATCGCGGTCGATGCGATGAGCGGCACGATGCGGATGTTGACCACGCGCGACGGCCCCGATGCGCAGCCGCGCGTATCGCCAGACGGCAGCAAGATCGCGTGGCTCGGTTTCGACGACAAGCGCCGCAGCTACGAGAACACGCAGCTCTATGTCGGCGACCGCGACGCCGCCTCGCCGCGCTCGCTCACCGCCACGCTCGACCGGGCGATCGAGGACGCGGTGTGGTCCGCCGACGGTCGCAGCCTGTACGCGAGCTACGACGATCACGGCCAGCGCCGCGTCGCGCGCGTCGGGATCGATGGCCGCGTCACGCCGCTGATCGACAACGTCGCGGGCGGCGGGCTCGACCGGCCGTATACCGGCGGCGAGTTCTCGGTCTCGATGGGCGGCACGATCGCCTATACCGGCGGCGATGCGAGCACGCCTGCCGACGTCTGGGTGCTGGCGGGCGGGAAGCCGCGCCGCCTAACGACGCTCAACGCGGTGCTGACCGGATCGAAGGCGCTCGCACAGGTCCGGAAGATCGCGGTGACCGCGCCCGATGGTCGCCCGATCGACGCATGGCTCGCGACCCCGCCGAGCCGTGTCGCCGGTCAACGCGTACCGCTGATCCTCGAAATCCACGGCGGTCCGAACGCCGCGTACGGCCCCGGTTTCGCCACCGACATGCAGCTGTACGCCGCCGCCGGGTACGCCGTGCTCTGGACCAACCCGCGCGGCTCGACCTCCTATGGGGCCGAATTCGCCAACCTGATCGACAAGACCTACCCCGCCGCCGATTACGACGACCTGATCGCCTCGGTCGACGCGGCGATCAAGGACGGCACCGCCGACCCGGACAATCTGTTCGTGACCGGCGGATCGGGCGGCGGGCTGCTGACCGCGTGGATCGTCGGCAAGACTGACCGGTTCAAGGCCGCTGCGACGCAGAAGCCGGTAATCAACTGGATCAGCGAGGCGCTGACGATGGACAACACGCTGTTCACCTCGCGCTACTGGTTCACCAAGCTGCCGTGGGAAGATCCGATGAGCTATTGGAACCGCTCGCCGCTCAGCCTGGTCGGCAACGTCAAGACGCCGACGCTGGTCGTGGTCGGCGGCGACGATTACCGGACGCCGGTCAGCGAATCCGAGCAATATTACGCGGCGCTTCAGATCCGCGGCGTGCCGACCGCGCTCGTGAAGGTGCCGGGCGCGAGCCACGGTGGCCTCGCCGCTCGCCCGTCGCAATCCGCGGCGAAAGCGTCGGCGATCATCGCCTGGTTCGATCGATACCGGAAGCCCGCAGTCGCGACCGGAGCAGCACAGTGACGGCGCGGTACATGATGCTCGCCGGCGTCGCGCTGGTCTCGACCGCGGCGGTTGCGCAGGTCCAGCCGCCGCGCGTCGCGAAGAAGCCGTTCCAGGTGACGTCGCCCAACGGTGCGCGCGAGGACGATTACTTCTGGCTGCGCGACGACACGCGGAAGAATCCCGAGATGCTCGCCTATCTCGCCGCCGAGAACGCCTATGCCGACGCGCAACTCGCGTCGCTGAAGCCGCTCCAGGCCAAGCTGTACGAAGAGACCGTCTCGCACATCAAGCAGGACGACAGCTCGGTGCCGTATCCGAAGAACGGCTATTATTACGGCTCGCGGTTCCAGACCGGCGCGGATTACCCGATCCTCGAACGCCGCAAGGGCAGCCGTACCGCGCCCGCCGAAACGCTGTTCGACGAGCCGGCGATGGCGAAGGGCCACAGCTTCTTCGCGCTGAGCGACTGGGCAGTGAGCCCCGACAACCGCCGCGTCGCCTGGGCCGAAGACACCGTCGGCCGTCGCCAGTATGTCCTCAAGGTAAAGGACCTAGCGACCGGCGCGACGATCGCCGACACGCTCTCGAACATCGAGCCGAACGTGGTCTGGGCGGACGACAACAAGACCGTGCTGTACGTCGAGAAAGACCCGGTCACGCTACGCGGCTACCGCGTGAAGGCGCATGTCCTCGGCACGCCCGTCGCCAGCGACCGGTTGCTGTACGAGGAGAAGGACGACACCTATTCGATGGGCGTCGCGCGCACCGCCGACGACAAGTTCGTCTGCATCGGCGTGAGCAGCACGGTCAGCGACGAGCAGCGCTGCGCCCCCGCCGCCGCCCCGACCAGCTTCACGATCGTCGCACCGCGTGCGCGCGAGTTCCGCTACAGCGCGGATCACATTGGCAACCGCTGGATCATCCGCACCAACAAGGCAGCGAAGAACTACAAGCTGGTGACCGTCGCCGACGCCGATCTGGCCAAAGGCACGGCGGCGTGGCGCGACCTGACGCCAGCCAGCGACACCGTCTTCATCGAAGGCTTCAAACCGTTCGACGGCTTCGTCGCGATCGACCAGCGCGAAGGCGGCAATCGCATGATCCGCGTGCTGAACGACGCGGGCAAGTCGACGCCCGTGACCGCCGACGAGCCCGCCTATCGCATGTCGTTCGACGTCAACGAGGAGACCGCGACGCCGTGGGTCCGCTACACCTATGGTTCGCTCGTGACGCCGACCACGACCTACGAGGTCAACGCGAAAACCGGCGAGCGTCGCGTGCTGAAGGTCGCACCGGTGCCAGGCTACGACCCTGCGAAATACGTCACCGAACGCGTCTGGGCGCCGGCGCGTGACGGCACGCGGATCCCCGTGTCGCTGGTATACGCCAAGGGAACCAAGCGAGACGGCACCGCGCCGCTCTTCCAATACGCCTATGGCAGCTATGGGATATCCAGCGACCCGGCAGTCGACCCCGGTCGCATCGGCCTGCTCGATCGCGGCGTGATCTACGCGATCGCGCATATCCGCGGCGGGCAGGAGATGGGGCGCGGCTGGTATGACGACGGGCATCTGCTCAACAAGAAGAACAGCTTCACCGACTTCATCGACGTCACCCGCTATCTCGTCGCACAGAAATACGCCGCCAAGGACCGCGTCGCGGCGATGGGCGGCAGCGCGGGCGGGCTGCTGATGGGCGGTGTCGCGAACATGGCGCCAGCCGACTATAAGCTGATCATCGCGCAGGTGCCGTTCGTCGACGTGGTGACGACGATGCTCGACGCGTCGATCCCGCTGACGACGTTCGAGTATGACGAATGGGGCAACCCCGCGCAGAAGGCGTCGTACGACTATATGCTGAGCTATTCGCCGTACGACAACGTCAAGGCGAAGGCGTATCCGGCGCTCTATGTCGGCACCGGACTGTGGGACAGCCAGGTGCAATATTACGAGCCGACCAAATGGGTCGCTAAGCTCCGCGAACTGAAGACCGACAAGAACCCGCTGCTGTTCCGCGTCAACATGGAGGCAGGGCATGGCGGCAAGTCCGGGCGGTTCGAACGCTATCGGCAAAATTCGGAATGGCAGGCGTTCATGCTGCAACAGCTTGGTGTCGCGAAGTAGCGCGACCGTTGGCACGCGACCCGAAGCAGGGTACCGAACACGCGGGACGCGGCTTCCAGCCGTTTCCCGTGATCGCGTCGGTGCCCGGAAGGGCTTGATTGGGAATGCGGTGCGGACGGTTCGCCGTCCCATGCCGCGGCTGTCCCTGCAACTGTAAGCGGCGAGCGAGACGCACGAGCCCTTTTCGCGAGGGCAGCCACTGGGTGAAAACCTGGGAAGGCGTGCATCGAGCAGCGACCCGCGAGCCAGGAGACCTGCCGGCGTCTGGTCGCTCTTGTCCCGGTCCAGGGGGTGGCCGAGGCACGGTGAACGCCGCCTGCGTGACACTGGCTGAGCGACGACCATGTGGCGGGGGCCGCATCGGTGTCGTGCGTCGGCCGCTCATGGCGTCCGGTCGTCGCATGGCCCGGCCGTTTTCGGCAGGCCCCGGTCCTCGTCGGACGCTGCGGGGTTTGTGCATGACGACTTTGACGATGGAACGACCGACGCGGGTTTCGACCCGAAAGCGCATCGGTTGGATGTTCGCAGGCCTGGTCGCGGCCAACATCGCCGCGTGGTGCTGGGCGTTCTCGCTGTTCCACGCGCAACCGCTGATGCTGGGCACGGCGCTGCTCGCCTGGGGCCTCGGCCTGCGCCACGCGGTCGACGCAGACCACATTGCGGCGATCGACAATGTGACGCGCAAGCTGATGCAGGACGGCCAGCGCCCGATCGCGGTCGGCTTCTGGTTCGCGATCGGCCATTCGGGGATCGTGCTCATCGCGGCGGTCGCGATCGCACTGACCGCCAATGCGCTGTCGCAGTTCGAGGCATTCAAGCAGGTAGGCGGGGTGGTCGCGACCGTCATCTCCGCTGTGTTCCTGTTCACGATCGCCGCGATGAACCTGATCATCCTCCGCTCGGTCTGGCGCACCTTCGGCCATGTCCGCGGCGGCGGCACCTATGTCGAGGAGGACCTCGACCTCCTCCTCGGCAACCGCGGCCTGCTCGCACGTCTGTTCCGCCCGATGTTCCGGCTGGTCACGCGGAGCTGGCACATGGCGCCGCTCGGCTTCCTGTTCGGACTCGGTTTCGACACGGCGACGGAGGTCGCGATCCTTGGCCTCTCAGCGAGCCAGGCCGCCGACGGTCTCTCGATCGGTGTCGTCCTAGTCCTCCCCGTGCTGTTCGCGACCGGCATGGCGCTGGTCGACACCGCGGACGGCGTCGTTATGCTTGGTGCCTATGAATGGGCGTTCGTGAAGCCGATCCGTAAGCTCTACTACAACATAACCATCACCTTGATCTCCGCGATCGTCGCGATCGCAATCGGCGGGATCGAGACGCTCGCGCTGCTCGGATCGAAGCTCGGCTTCACCGGCGGCATATGGGACGTTGCAACGGCACTCGGCGAGAACTTCAATGGCCTCGGCTTTGCGATCATCGGCCTGTTCGTGCTCTGCTGGGTGCTGAGCTTCGCAATCTACCGCTGGAAACGCTTCGACGAGATCGAAGTCGTGCACGGATAAGCTAGCTCCTCTGTTCCCCAAGCTCGACGCGCTCTCGATCCTCCCCCGCCAGGGGGAGGTGGCGCGAAGCGACGGAGGGGGAGGACGACGATCACGTTTGTTCCGTGTCCTCCCCCTCCGTCTGGCAAGTGCCAGCCACCTCCCCCTCGCGGGGGAGCATCGAAAACTACCGATATGCGAATTGGCAGTCCCGCCAAACTGCTCTAACCCACCCCCGAGGCTCGGTTTCACCGAACCTCACAGATCGCGCCGGTGCCCTTCGGGGCTTGAATGGGAATGCGGTGCGGGAGTTCCTCCCAATGCCGCGGCTGTCCCTGCAACTGTAAGCGGTGAGCGAGACGCACACGCCCTTCACGAGAAGGGCAGCCACTGGGGAAACCTGGGAAGGCGTACGTCGAGCCTCGACCCGCGAGCCAGGAGACCTGCCAGCGCATATGGTCGCTCTTGCTACGATCCAGGGGATGGTCGCGGCACGGTACTCCGTCTGAGCGACGAACGCGTGCGGCCCTATGGTCGTGCGTGCGTGTGCTCGCAGGAGAATACCAATGCCCGATCTTTCAAAGGTCCCCGTCACCATCGTCACCGGCTTTCTCGGAGCCGGCAAGACCACGCTCATCAGCCACCTGATCCGCAACGCGAACGGCCGCCGTCTCGCCGTCGTCGTCAACGAATTCGGCACGCTCGGTATCGACGGCGACATCCTCAAGGGCTGTGCGATCCCCGATTGCCCGGCGGAGAACGTGATCGAGCTGGCGAACGGCTGCATCTGCTGCACGGTGGCGGATGATTTCATCCCGACCGTGGAGGCGCTCCTCGCGCTCGACCCGCGCCCCGATCACATCCTGATCGAGACCTCCGGCCTCGCGCTGCCCAAGCCGCTGCTCAAGGCGTTCGACTGGCCAGCGATCCGCTCGCGCATCACCGTCGACGGCGTCATCGCGCTCGCCGATGCCGAAGCAGTCGCCGCCGGTCGCTTCGCGCCAGATGTCGCTGCGCTCGACGCCCAACGCGCCGCCGACCCCAGCGTCGATCACGAGACGCCCTTGTCTGAGGTATTCGAGGACCAGCTCGCCTGCGCCGATATCGTGCTGCTGACCAAGGTCGATCTCGCCGGCCCCAAAGGCGTCGCCAAGGCACGCGCGGTGATCGCCGCCGAATCCGCACGGCCGCTCCCGGTGATCGACCTGACCGACGGTATCATCGATCCGCGCGTGATCCTGGGCCTTAACGCCGCCGCCGAGGACGATATCGCCAGCCGCCCGTCGCATCACGACGGCGAGGACGATCACGAGCATGACGATTTCGACAGCGTCGTCGTCGAGCTTGGCGAGATCGCCGACCCCGCCGACCTGACCGCGAAGATCGAGGCGCTCGCCCGCAGCGCCGACATCCTCCGCGTAAAGGGGTACGCCGCCGTCACCGGCAAGCCGATGCGCCTGCTCGTCCAGGCGGTCGGCGCGCGCGTCCGTACGCAGTACGATCGCCCATGGCGCGCCGGCGAACCGCGCCGCACGCAATTGGTGGTCATCGCCGAGCACGACCGGATCGACGAGGCCCGCATCAAGGCCGCGCTGGACGGCTGAGGCGCACGATGCACGTCGTCTTCCGCGAGACCCACGGGCTGGAGGAAAGCGCGGTCCCGCAGGACCTCGCCCAATCCCCCGCGGACCTCGTCGTCCTGTCCTTCTCCGACGGTGACCTCGGCGCGTTCGCCGCGGGCTGGAAACGTGCGGATGCGGCCGGTAGCCGATTGCCCTCGCTACGCCTCGCGAACCTGACCGCGCTCCAGCACCCGCTCTCGGTCGACACCTACATCGAACAGACGTTGGCGGGCGCGAAGGGCATCCTGATCCGGCTGATCGGCGGGCGCTCCTACTGGAGTTACGGCCTGCAACAGGTCGAAAACCTCGCGCGCGAGAACGGCATCGCGCTAGCCGTCCTCGCCGCAGACGGCCGCATCGACACACGCCTCGACGCCGCATCGACGATCCCGCTCTCGACGCTCCGCCGCCTGGCCCATCTCTGCGACACCGGCGGCGCAGTCGCAGCGCAGGCTGCCTTAGCTCAGTTCGCGCTCGCATCAGGCTGCTACGCTGGCCCCGTCACCGGCGTCCGCGCGATCGCGGACGTTGGCGGCTGGCAACCGCACGACGGCGTTACCTGTCCGGCCGCGTTCGATTTGAACGCGACACGCCCCCGCATCCTGATCGTCTTCTACCGCTCGTACCTGACCGCCGCCGACCTTCACCCGATCGAAGCGCTTCACGCTGAGCTAACCGCGCGAGGGTTCGACGTCATCGGCCTCTTCGCACCCTCGCTGAAAGCTCCCGACGCAGCCGGCTGGCTGAGCCGCTGGGTCACGGCGCTCACGCCGGCGGCGATCGTCAACGCCACGGCCTTCTCCGCACGAGGCGCCACCGACGCCACGCCTCTCGACGGCGCGGACGTCCCAGTATTCCAGATCGCGCTAGCCACCTCCGACCGCGCCGCCTGGGCCGGCGCCACCCGAGGCCTGTCGCCCGCCGACCTGGCGATGCACGTCGTCCTCCCCGAGGTGGACGGCCGCCTCTTCGCCGGCGTCGCCAGCTTCAAGGAAGCCGCCGCGCGAGACGGCGACCTGGAATACACCCGCCGCGAACACCGCGCCGACCCAGCACGAATCGCCGCCATCGCCGCGCGCATCGAAGCGTGGACAAACCTCGCCAGCAAACCCGTCGCCGACCACCGCATCGCGATCATCCTCTCGACCTACCCCGGCAAGGCATACCAGATGGCGCACGCCGTCGGCCTCGACGCACTCGCCTCCACGCAAGCGATCCTCGAAGACCTCACCGAGGCCGGCTACGCGATCACGCCCGACGCAACTGATCTCGCTACCTCACGCATCCACTGGCCGCTCGCGCAGTACCGCAAAGCCCTCGCGCATCTCCCCGAAGCGCTCCGCGACGACCTCCATGAAACCTGGGGCGAACCCACCGAAGACTTCGCCTTCACAGCGATCGACCGGGGCGGGGCGCTCGTCGCCCTCCAACCCGAACGCGGCCGCACAGAGCAACGCGCGGAGGAATATCACGACCTCTCGCGCTGCCCCTGCCATGCCTATGTCGCCTTCTACCTCTGGCTTCACGCACGAGGCACCGATGCGCTGGTGCATGTCGGGGCGCATGGCACGCTCGAATGGCTCCCCGGCAAGTCGGTCGCGCTGTCCGACGCCTGCTGGCCCGAGGCGCTGACCGGTGCAATGCCCGTCATCTACCCGTTCATCGTCAACGATCCCGGCGAAGCGGCCCAAGCCAAGCGTCGCATTGGCGCGGTCACGCTCGGCCACGTCCCGCCGCCGCTCGAACGCACGCGCACCGGCGCCGGCCTTGGTCGCCTCGAAGCGCTGCTTGACGAATTCTCCAACGCCGACGGACTCGATCCAGCCCGCCGCGACCGCCTGCAACGGGACATCCGCGACGAAGCCACCGCCACCGGCCTCGCCGCGACGCTGGGCCTTGACGACGCACAGTCCCAAGCCGAAGCGATCACCCGCATCGACACGTTCGTCTGCGACGTGAAGGAAAGCCAATTTGGCGACGGCCTCCACATCTACGGCCGCGGCGAGCAAGGCGATGCCGAACGCGCCGGTCTCCTGTCGGCGCTCCATGGCAAGCGCGTCGCGTCCGGCCCGTCCGGCTCGCCGTGGCGAGGCCGCGCCGACGTCCTCCCGACCGGCCGCAACCTCTACACGACCGACCCGCGCGCGGTCCCGTCTCGCGCTGCCCATACCCAAGGCGTGAAGCTCGCCGACGAACTCGTCCGACGCCATTTGCAGGACCACGGCGACTACCCGCGCAACCTCGTCGTCGACCTCTGGGCCTCGGCGACGATGCGCACCGCGGGCGAGGAGTTCGCGATGGCACTCCACCTGCTCGGCGCGGAACCGGTATGGGACATGCAATCCGACCGCGTGACGGGCGTCGAGATCCTCCCGCTCGCCAACTTCGACCGGCCCCGCATCGACGTCACCCTGCGCGTATCCGGCCTGTTCCGCGACGCCTTCCCGACGCTCTGCACGATGTTCGGCCAGACGGTTCGAGCCTTAGGCGCACGCGACGAACCGGCCGATTGGAACCCGTTCGTCGGCAAGCCAGTCACCGCGCGCGTCTACGGCCCCGAACCCGGCCGCTACGGCCTGAGCATGGGCGATGCCGCCGAGACCTACACGCCGGAAGCGCGCCTGACCGCCGGCCAAGCGTGGCTCTCCGCCTCCAGCCACGCGCTCGACGCCGATGTGGAAGGGGGCCAGGACACGTTCGACCCCGCCGGCATCCGCGACCGCGTCGCCGCCGCCGACGCCTTCGTCCACGTCCAGGACCTCCCCGAAACCGACCTTCTCCTCGCCGCGGATTACGCCGCACACGAAGCCGGCTTTGCCGCCGCGCAATCGGTCGCAGGGGGCGGCGCCACGCTCTACCATCTCGACGCACGCGATCCGAACAAGGCCAAGGCCCGCCCGCTAAACGAGGAGATCGCCCGCGTCGTCCACGCCCGCGCGGCAAATCCGGCCTGGGTCGACGGCATGATGCGCCACGGCTTCCGCGGCGGTGCGGAGATCGCCGCGACGCTCGACCATCTCGGCGCCTTCGCGCATCTCGCCAGCGCAGTCCGTCCCGAACTGATCGACCTCTATTACGACGCGACGCTGGGCCGCGACGACGTCCACGCCTTCCTTGCCGAAGCCAACCCCGGCGCACTCGCGGCGATGCAGGCGCGTTTTGCCGCGCTCCACGCAGCCGACCTGTGGCCGACCCGCCGCAATTCGATCCTCGCGAGCCTGGACCTGCCGGCATGAGCGCATTTGTCAAAGGCTGGTGCCCCAACGCATGGCGCCCGATGATGGCCGGCGACGGCCTGCTGGTCCGAATCCGCCCACCGCTCGGTCGCGTGACGCGCGAGCAAACACTCAGCCTGTGCGACGCGGCGGCGACGCACGGCAACGGCCTGATCGACTGTACCAGCCGCGCGAACCTCCAGATCCGCGGCGTCCGCGAGGATAGCTGGCGTCCATTGATCGACACACTACTCGATCTCGGCCTCATCGATCCCGATCCGATCCGGGAAGCGCGCGCGAACATTCTCGTCGCACCGGAATGGCGAATAGGTGACGACACCCACCGCATCGCCGAACACTTGCGCGCGCGCCTGGCGGACTTGCCCGAACTTCCCGGCAAGGTCGGCTTCGCGATCGACGCCGGCGTAGCGCCGGTGTTGCAAGACGCCCCCGCCGACTTCCGTATCGAGCGCGCTGAGTCTGGAGCGCTTATCCTGCGCGCGGACGGCGGGACCTTTGGCACGCCGGTATCGCCCGGCACCGAAGCCGACCGGTTGATCGCACTCGCGCACTGGTTCGTCGACAGCGGCGGCACCGCCAGCGGCCGCATGGTACGCCACAGCGCCACACTTCCGGATTGGGCAGCCCCAACAACCCCTCCAGCCGCAAGCGCGCCACCACTTCGCATCGGAAAGCATTCCCTCGGACTCGCGCTAGGCCTCCCATTCGGTCGGATCACAGCGCGCGCGCTGGCACGCTACGTCGACACCGAGCAAGCAATTCAAGCGATCCGCATTACCCCTTGGCATATCGCAATCTGCGAAGCCGACGCGGCGCTTCGCGTTGAGCCCGACCCAATCGACTTCATCACCGACTCCGCCTCGCCAACGCTTCATGTCGACGCCTGCGTCGGCGCGCCAGCCTGTCCGCAGGGCAGTGTCGAGACGCGCGCGCTCGCCCTACGCCTCGCCCCTCACGTCACCGGCCGCCTCCACGTCTCCGGCTGCGCCAAGGGATGCGCCCGCGCCGCCCCCGCCGACGTCACGCTCACCGGTCGCGAAGGCCGCTACGACCTCTCCTTCGACGCGCGCGCCGGCGCACCACCCTCCCGCGCAGGCCTCGACGCCGCGCAAATCCTCGCCCATTTCGGAGCCGCCTGAATGCCGTACGCCTATGAAACCGACGGCGCGGCGATCTACCGCCAGTCCTTCGCGATGATCCGCGCGGAGGCCGATCTCGCGCGGTTCTCGCCAGAGGAAGAGCCCGTCGCCGTCCGCATGATCCACGCCGCCGGGCTCGTCGGCCTAGCCGAGCACATCCGCTTCACGCCAACGTTCGCCAGCGAAGCCCGGCGCGCGCTGCAAGCCGGCGCCCCGATCCTGTGCGACGCCCGCATGGTCACCGAAGGCATCACGAAGGCCAGATTGCCCGCCGACAACCGCATCGTCTGCACGCTTCATGCCGCCGAAACGCCCGAACTCGCGCGGACGATGGGCAATACCAGATCCGCCGCCGCGCTCGAACTTTGGCGCCCACATCTCGCCGGCGCCGTCGTCGCGATCGGGAATGCGCCGACCGCGTTGTTCCACCTGCTCAACATGCTCGAAGACCCCGACTGCCCGCGTCCCGCGGCGATCATCGGCTGCCCGGTCGGCTTCGTCGGCGCGGTCGAATCCAAGGCGGCGCTATGGGCCGATCAGCCCGTGCCTTGCGTCGTCGTCGAGGGTCGGATGGGCGGCAGCGCGATCACCGTCGCCGCGATCAACGCGCTAGCGAGCGGCACCGAATGATACCGTTGCGAACTGGGGGCACGATCCACGGCGTCGGCTTGGGCCCCGGCGCGCAGGACCTGATGAGCGTTCGGTCGGACCGCCTCGTCCGCGACGCGCGCCACATCGCCTATTTCCGCAAGGCCGGTCGCCCCGGCCAGGCGCGAAAGATCGTCGAGGGCATGCTCCGCGACGACGTGATCGAGTTCCCGATGGAATACCCCGTCACCACCGAGATCCCGGTCTCGGACCCCCGCTACAACGACCAGCTCTGCGCCTTCTACGCCACCTGTATCGAGCACCTCGCCGCCCTGACGCGCACCGGCGAAGACGTGGTCGTGCTCTGCGAAGGCGACCCGTTCTTCTACGGCTCGTTCATGCACCTCTACACGCGCCTCCAGACGATCGCGCCCGTGCAGGTCGTCCCCGGCATCACCGGCATGTCCGGCGCATGGACCGCCAGCGGCGCGCCGATAACCTGGGGCGACGACGTCCTGACGGTCCTGATGGGCACGCTCCCCGAAGACGATCTCGTCCGCCGCATCCGCGACACCGACGCGTTGGTGGTGATGAAGATCGGCCGCCACCTCGCCAAGCTCCGCCGCGCCGTCGCCGCTGCGGGGCGCGAGACCGAAGCATGGCTGGTGGAGTACGCAGCGATGGCCGATCAGCGCGTGACGCGACTATGCGACGCGGAGGCGATCACGCCGTATTTCTCGATCCTGCTGATCCACGGCCAAGGACGCCGTCCGTGACCGGCTGGCTGGCGATCGCAGGCCTGGGCCCCGGCAACGACGCACTCGTAACCCCGGAGGTCACCGCCGCGCTCGCCGAAGCGACCGACGTCATCGGCTACATCCCCTATGTCGCGCGCATCGCCCCTCGCGAAGGCCTGACGCTCCATCCGACCGACAACCGCGTCGAACTCGACCGTGCCACGCACGCGCTACAACTCGCGGCGAAAGGCCACCGCGTCGTGGTGGTCTCGTCCGGCGACCCCGGCGTGTTCGCAATGGCGGCCGCGGTGTTCGAGGCGCTCGAAGCCGGTCCGCTAGAATGGCGAGACCTCTATATCCGTGTTCTTCCTGGCATCACCGCCATGCTCGCCGCGAGCGCACGAGCCGGCGCGCCGCTCGGCCATGATTTCTGCGCGATCAACCTGTCGGACAATCTGAAACCCTGGGCCGCGATCGAACGCCGCGTGCGCCTCGCCGCCGAAGCCGACTTCGCGATCGCCTTCTACAATCCGCGATCGAAAGCCCGCCCCGACGCACTGATCCGCATCTTCGAGCTCCTTCGCGAAACCTGCCAGGACGACCGCCCAGTGCTGTTCGCGCGCGCCGTCACCACCCCCGAAGAAACCCTCCGCATCGTGCCCCTGACCGAAGCTCGCGCGGACATGGCGGACATGCGGACGATGATCATCATCGGCTCCAGCCTTACGCGCGTTATCGAGCGCCCGGTGGGACCGATCCTCTACACCCCCCGGTCGGCGCCATGATCGAGCCAGCGCATCACATCCGCGACCGCGTGCACCTCGCGTCGAGCGGGCAGGGCAGGCCGATCGATCATGATCACCGTGAGCCCAAGCGCGCGCGCCGCATGCAGTTTGGCCGACGCCCCCGTGCCGCCGGCATTCTTGCAGACCACGACTTCGATGCGGCGCGACGCCATCAACCGTCGATCGCCCTCGACATCGAACGGCCCACGGTCGACCACGAGATGATGACGCGGCAACCCCGGCGGCTGGTCGGGCACATCGACGAACCGCAGCAGATAGTCGTGCTGCGGTTGCTCCGCGAACGCGTCGACATGCATCCGCCCGAGCGCCAGCATGACGCGCCGCGACGGCCCGCCCAGCGCCGCAACAGCAGCGTCGATATCGGCCACGCGCGTCCATCGATCGCCAGCGACCGGCAACCAAGCCGGCCGCGTCAGTGCAATATGCGCGACACCGGCGCGCTCCGCCGCGATGACCGCGTTCGCGCTCATCCGGGCCGCGAACGGGTGCGTCGCGTCTACCATATGCGTCACGCCCTCCTCGCGCAGATACGCGACCAGCCCGTCGACGCCGCCAAACCCGCCGATGCGCACCGGGATCGGTTGCGCTTTCGGTTCGGCAACGCGTCCGGCATAGCTGAGCACCGCATCGTCGCCGCGCGAGGCCAGCGCCGCGGCGAGCGCGCTGGCCTCGGTCGTGCCGCCCAGCACCAGGATGTTCGACATGGCTGACACTCCCTGGCTGACGATCATCGGTATAGGCGAAGACGGCGTGGATGGCCTGTCCGCTGCGGCGCAGGCCGCATTGGCACAAGCCGAGCTGGTGACCGGCGCCACCCGCCACCTCGCGTTGCTCCCGGACCTTAAGAGCGCGGTCGAACCCTGGCCAGTCCCGTTCGGCGACGGTGTCACTCGGCTGCTCGCGCACCGTGGCAAGCGCGTCGCGATGCTCGTATCCGGCGATCCGTTCTGGTTCGGCGCGGCTACGTCGATCACGCGTCACCTCGATCCCGGCGAATGGGTAGCGCACCCCGCGCCCTCGACATTTGGTCTCGCCGCCTCCCGCCTCGGCTGGCCAATCGAGGAAACCAGCTGCCTGGGTCTCCACGCCGCACCTTTTACCCGCCTCCGCCGGCACATAGTCCCGGATTGTCGCGCGATCGTGCTGGTCCGCGACGGCGCAGCGGTTGCCGAATTGGCACGGTATCTCTCCGACCTCGGCTTCGGGCAATCGCGCCTGCACATTCTCGAAGCGCTCGGCGGCCCCCGCGAGCGTGTTCGCGACATCGCGGCAGCCGACCTCGATGATGACGACATCGTGCATCCCGTCGCGGTTGGGATCGTCTTCGCGGGGCAGGGCAAGGTTCTGCCTTACGCGTCCGGCCTGCCGGACACATGGTTCGATCATGACGGCCAGCTTACCAAACGCCCGGTTCGCGCGCTGACGCTGTCCGCGCTCGCCCCAAGGCCCGGCGAGACGCTGTGGGACATCGGCGCGGGCTCTGGCTCGATCGGCATCGAGTGGTTGCTCGCTCATCCGTCGACGCATGCCACCGCATTCGAAGCCGACCCCCTCCGCGCCGGCCGAGCCGAGAATAACGCCGCAGCCCTGGGCGTCGATCGACTACGTGTAATCCGGGGTCGTGCACCGGAGGCTCTCGAAGGTCACGCCGCACCGAATGCTGTCTTCGTCGGCGGTGGGCTCTCCGAAGCCTTGCTCGAAACATTGTGGGCCAAGCTGCCGATTGGCGCACGCCTGGTCGCAAACGCAGTGACGCTCGAATCCGAGGCGTTGTTGTCGCGCTGGCATGGATTGAAGGGCGGCATCCTGCTGCGCCTCGAACTGTCGGAAGCCACCCCGCTCGGCACACGACGCGGCTGGCGCGCGAGCTACCCGGTCGTCCAATGGAGCGTCACGCTGTGATCGTCGCCGGCTTCGGGTTCCGCGCGGATGCCACGCTGGCATCGCTGCAAGATGCGCTTGCCAGCGCGCAGCACGGCCAGGCGCAAGTCACGCGGCTTGCCACTCCTCGCGACAAGGCTCCGCTGGTCGAACGGCTTGCCGAAGCGCTGGATCTGCTCCTGGTCGCTATCGACCCAGATGCGCTACGCGCTGCACAAACGGCCACGAAGTCGGCTTTTAGCCTGAAGATACGCCAGACTGGCAGCGTCGCCGAAGCTTGCGCACTCGCTGCGGCAGGACCCGGCGCGCGGTTGCTGACACCGCGCCACATTTCCCACGACCGCATGGCGACGTGCGCCATCGCAGAAGGATCCGCATGACCGTCCACTTCATCGGCGCAGGCCCAGGCGCGCCCGACCTGCTTACACTCCGCGGGCGCGACCGGATCGCCGGATCGCCCGTATGTCTCTACGCGGGCTCGCTTATTCCTGCGGCGATGCTCGATCATTGTCCGCCCGGCGTACGCATCGTCAACACCGCGCCCTTGTCGCTCGACGAGATCATCGCCGAGATCCAGACGGCGCACGACGCCGGCCAAGACGTCGCCCGGCTCCACTCCGGCGACCTGTCGATCTGGTCGGCGATGGGCGAACAACTCCGCCGTCTCCGCGCGCTCAACATCACGTTCACGATCACCCCCGGCGTACCAGCCTTCGCCGCCGCCGCCGCCGCGCTAGAGGTTGAACTGACGCTTCCCGAACTCGCGCAGTCGGTAGTGCTGACTCGCACGTCTGGCCGCGCCAGCACGATGCCGCCCGCCGAAACCTTGACCGCGTTCGCTGCGACCGGCGCGACGCTCGCAATTCATCTCTCGGTCCACAATCTCGCGCAGGTGATCGCCGACCTAACGCCGTCCTACGGCTCGGAATGCCCCGTCGCGATCGTCTGGCGCGCGAGTTGGCCCGACCAGCAGATCGCGCGCGCTACGCTCGCCACTATCGCCGACGCCGTAGCGGGCAAACCCGATCGCACCGCGCTGATCCTAGTCGGCCGAGCGCTCGCAGCGCAGGATTTTGCGGAAAGCAGCCTTTATGCAACAGGCTACGACCGGCGTTTTCGGCCACAATCGGCGGACTCGAAGTTCGCGGGAGACGACGCATGACGCCCGGCCTGATGGTCGCCGCGCCCGCATCGGGCACCGGCAAGACCACCGTCATGCTCGGCCTCCTCCGCGCGCTCCGCGACGACGGCCTTGCGGTCCAGCCATTCAAGAGCGGCCCCGACTATATCGACCCCGCCTTCCACCGCGCCGCGAGCGGCCGCGCGTCGTTCAACCTCGACAGTTGGTCGATGCCTGCGGCGATGCTCGACACCCTTGCCGCCAAAGCCGACGATGCGGACTTCGCGCTTGCGGAGGGCTCGATGGGCCTGTTCGACGGCGTTGCGAAGCCGGGCGCTACCGGCAACGGGGCCAGTGCCGACATCGCGCGCAGGATGGGCTGGCCGGTCGTGCTGGTGATCGACGTCTCGGGACAGGCGCAGTCCGCCGCCGCCATCGCGATCGGCTTCAGCCGCTATGATCCGAGCGTGCGGATTGCCGGTGCGATCCTCAACCGCGTCGCCAGCCCCCGCCACGAACGCCTCGCGCGCAGCGGGATGGACGCGGTCGGCATCCGCGTGTTCGGAGCATTGCCACGGCGCGGCGACCTGAAGCTCCCCGAACGCCATCTCGGGTTGGTACAAGCGGTTGAGCATCCCGATCTCGATGCGCGGATCGCCGAATATGCCGAATTCCTGCGCGCGCATGTCGATATCCCCGCGCTCCATGACACGGCGGCTGCCAGCGCGAGACCGGCAAGCGTGCCGAGTTGGATACGCCCCCCGGCACAGCGAATCGCACTCGCACAGGACGCCGCCTTCTCGTTCACCTACGCACACGTGCTCGAAGGCTGGCGTCGGGCCGGCGCTGAAATCCTGCCTTTCTCGCCGCTAGCCGACGAGGCCCCCGCCGTGGACGCCGACCTCGTCTGGCTCCCCGGCGGCTATCCCGAACTCCACGTGGGCAAGCTCGCCGAAGCGCACCGGTTCCATGCAGGCCTGACCGAGTTCGCGAAGACCCGCCCGGTCCACGGCGAGTGCGGCGGCTACATGGCGCTGGGTGAGGCGCTGATCGACGCGGACGGCGTGCGCTACCGGATGGCGGGGCTGCTCGGTTTGGTTACCAGCTATGCCCAGCGGAAGATGCACCTCGGGTATCGCCGCGCGACATTGCTTGCGTCGATGGGCGGGGTCGCGGCCGGCGCTGCGCTGACCGGCCACGAATTCCATTACTCCACGATCATCGACCAGCCGGACGCTCCACTCGCGCACGTCACCGATGCCGACGGCAATGCCGTTCCCGAAACCGGCTCGTATCGCGGCCACGTATCCGGCAGTTTCTTCCACATGATCGCCGCTACGCCATGACCGGTTTCGTATCGTTCGTCGGCTCGGGGCCCGGCGATCCCGAATTGCTGACGCTGAAGGCGGTGTCTCGGTTGCAAACTGCAGACGCGGTCCTGTTCGACGATCTGTCTTCAGCCGTTCTGGGCCATGCGCGCCCCGGCGCCGCCCTGATCGCGGTAGGGAAGCGCGCCGGTCGTCCGTCGCCAAGCCAGTTGCATGTATCGCAGTTATTGGTCGAATACGCCCGAACCGGCATCCGCGTCGTCCGCCTGAAGTCCGGCGACCCGGGCATGTTCGGTCGCCTGGAGGAGGAGATCGTCGCGCTGAGAACAGCGGGCATAACGTTCGAGATCATCCCCGGCATCAGCGCCGCCAGCGCGGCCGCTGCCGCCGCGCAGATCCCGCTCACGCGCCGGCTCAGCGCGCGCCGTGTCCAGTTCGTCACCGGCCACGACGTCACCGGCGACCTTCCCGAACAACGCAACATGGCCGCGCTCGCCGATCCCGAGGCGACGACGGTGGTGTTCATGCCCAAGCGCACGTTTCCCGCGCTGGCGGCATCGCTGATCGAGCACGGGCTTTCCCCGGATACGCAGGCGCTGATCGCCGAGAATGTCGGCCATCCCGACCAGTCCCTGGCGCGCTCGACGATGGCGGAACTGGCCGCGCAGTTGGAGGCAGGATTTTCCAGCAAACCCGCGCTGATCCTCTACGGTCCGCTGATGGATTCCGAGGCTGGGGAGTGATCGACCTCCACCTGATCGGCATCGGCACCGGCAACCCCGATCACCTCACGCGCGCCGCGATCGCCGCGATGAACGCCGCCGACCTGATCCTCCTCCCACGCAAAGGCGATGCGAAGTCCGACCTGATCGACCTGCGCCGCACCATCTGTGCAGACGTCCTGACCGGTGCGACCCGCGTCGTGGAATTCGATCTGCCTGAACGCGATACGTCCGCCCCCTATTTGGGCGCGGTCGAACAATGGCACGACGCGATCGCGGCCGTCTGGAGGGGCAAGATTGCGCAACACCTGCCCGACGGGGGCCGCCTTGCGTTGCTCGTATGGGGAGACCCTTCGCTCTACGACAGCACGCTCCGCATCGCAGATCGACTACGCGCGGACGGTCTGGCGATGACCGTGACGGTCGAACCCGGGGTCACTAGTCTCCAGGCGCTGACCGCAGCGCACGCAATACCGTTGAATATGGTCGGCGCGCCTGTTCTTATCACGACGGGACGCAGATTGAGGGCAGGGGGGTGGCCGGCGGGCGTCGATACGATCGCGGTCATGCTCGACGGGGATTGCGCGTTCCAGACGCTGGACGCACCCGGTATCGAGATATCGTGGGGCGCGTATCTGGGAATGGCGCACCAGGCGCTGGTCGCCGGCGCCCTGGCCGAGGTCGCCATTGAGATCATCGAGGCTCGTGCCAGCCTCCGCGAGCGGCATGGCTGGATCATGGACATCTATCTTCTGCGCCGCGCCGTTCCGGTCGCCTAACTCAGGTTACCCTGAACCTTCGATTGCTATCACGTTCAGGGAACATCCGGATGGTGCGGCGTAAGCGCCGCGCAGCGAACACGTTCGAGGTCCGACTATGGTGAAGATCGTCATCATCGCCTTCGCGGCGATATGGGGGGCGTCGATGCTGTTCGGCGTGACGCTGTTGGTCGGCAGTCGCTACTCGACCCGTATCCGCCGGTTCGTGACCGGCGACTGAGTGCGTTCGAAAGAGGCGATCGGCGCGCTCGAGACGGCGCCGATCGCCGCTAAAGTGCTGATTATTCGAGATCGTCTTCGTCGACGATGATCGTCGACGCATTGGGCTTGCGCTCGATGGCCGCGAGGCACGCGTCGACGATGTCGTCGTTGAAGCGATTGAACAGCTCGATGCCGTCGTCCTCGGGTTCGTCGCCGCTCAGCTCCTTCAGGACCGCGTACTTGACCGCGAACTCATATTCGTCGCCGTCGAACTCGCCGGAAAATTCGATCTGCTTCTGGATGTCGTTGTCGACGACGCTCGCCTGATCGATTTCGAGGGTATTTGCCATGTCGGAACTCCTGGGGTTTGACCGCCTACTGCCTGCGAGCGGGCGGCAGTGCAAGCGCTCAACCGGGTGGTTTGCTAACCGATTGTAACAAGGGCTGCGGCAGGGCAAGGATAGGGGCATCACTCCTGCCATTGTGAGTCGTCAATGTCGCGTTCCAGCCTGCTTCGTTCCGCCGCCATCCTCTGCTGCATCGCCAGCGCCGCCTCTGCGCAAACCCCCGCCAAATCGTCGCGCGTCAATCCGCTGACCGTCCCCAGCACGCTGCCGTTCCAGGCGCCGCGCTTCGACCAGATCACCGACGCCGATTACCAGCCCGCGCTGGAACAGGGCATGGCGGAACAGATCGCCGAGATGAAGGCGATCGCGAATAACGCCGCGGCACCGACCTTCGCCAACACGATCGAGGCGATGGAGCGCTCGGGCCGGACGCTCGACCGCGCGAGCCAGGCGTTCTTCGGCGTGTCGCAGGCGAACACCAACGATGCGCTCGACGCGGTACGGTCCGCCGAGGCACCCAAGCTCGCGCAGCACAGTGACGCGATCTATCTTGATCCGAAGCTCTTCGCGCGCGTCCAGGCGCTCTACGCAAAGAAGGACTCGCTAGGTCTCGATGCCGAGCAGAAGCAGGTCCTCGAGATCTATCACAGTGACTTCCTCCACGCCGGCGCGCAGCTGAACGATGCCGACAAGGCCAAGCTGCGCCTGCTCAACACGCAGATCTCGACCGCGACGACCGATTTCCAGCAGAAGCTGCTCGCCGGCACCAAGGCTGGCGCGCTGGTGGTCGACGACAAGGCCAAGCTCGCGGGCCTCAGCGACGCTGAGATCGCAGCCGCTGCCGAGGGCGCGAAGGAGCGCGGCATGCCCGGCAAGTACGTGTTGTCGCTCCAGAACACGACGCAGCAACCGGCGCTCGCCTCGCTCTCCGATCGCGCAACCCGCGCGGCGCTGTTCGAGAAGAGCTGGAACCGGTCGCAGCGCGGCGATGCGAACGATACGCGCGCGCTGATCCAGAAGATCGCGCAGTTGCGCGCGCAGAAGGCGCAGCTGCTCGGTTATCCGAACTACGCCGCCTATTCGTTGTACGACCAGATGGCGAAGACCCCGGCGGCTGCGAAGGGCTTCATGACGCAGCTCGTCCCCGCGACCGCAGCCGAGCAGCGTCGCGAAGCGGCCGAGTTGCAGAAGACCATAAACGCGACCGGCGCCGCGTTCCCGCTCGCACCGTCCGACTGGGATTTCTATTCGGACAAGGTGCGCAAGGCCAAGTACGACCTCGACCAGAACGAGCTGAAGCCGTATTTCGAGATCAGCCGCGTACTGACCGACGGCGTGTTCTTCGCCGCGAACCAGCTCTACGGCGTCACCTTCAAAGAACGCCGCGATATCCCGACCTACCAGCCGGACATCCGCGTCTTCACCGTCTACGACAAGGACGGCTCTGAACTCGGCCTGATGTATTTCGATTACTGGAAGCGCGACAACAAGGCGGGCGGCGCCTGGATGTCCAACTTCGTCGGCCGGTCGAAGCTGCTGAAGACCAAGCCGGTCGTCTATAACGTCGGCAACTTCACCAAGCCCGCGCCGGGCCAGCCCGCGCTGATCACGTTCGACGACGTCACGACGATGTTCCACGAGTTCGGCCATGCGCTGCACGGGCTGTTCGCGAACCAGACCTATCCGCTGGTCTCGGGCACCAACACCGCGCGCGACTGGGTCGAGTTCCCGTCGCAGTTCAACGAGCATTGGGCGCTCGATCCCAAGGTATTCGCGAACTATGCCAAGGATTATCGCACCGGGGCGGTGATGCCGCAGGCGCTCGTCACGAAGATCAAGAACGCGGCGAAGTTCAACCAGGGTTATGAACTGGGCGAGCTGGTAGCGGCGGCGACGCTCGACCAGGACTGGCATTCGCTGCCGGCGTCGGCCGGGCCGCAGGATGTCGATGCGTTCGAGACCAAGGCGCTGAACTCGATGGGCCTCGACACGAAGGACGTGCCGCCGCGCTATCGCACCAGCTATTTCGCGCACATCTGGGCGGGTGGCTATGCGGCGGGCTATTACGCGTACCTCTGGACGCAGATGCTCGATAACGATGCGTATGCGTGGTTCATGGCGCATGGCGGGCTGACGCGCGCGAACGGCCAGCGCTTCCGCGACATGATCCTGTCGAAGGGGCATACCGAGGATTACGGTCCGATGTTCAAGGCGTTCTATGGCAAGGACCCCGATATCGGCCCGATGCTCGAAGACCGCGGCCTGACGGCGACCGCGAAGTGATGCGGCGGTGCAGCGGCCTTTTGGACCGCTGCACCGCACCATATTAAATCTGTAGCGTAACGGTCATCCGACTGTCTCGTCGTGCCAATAGGCGCAGCCCCGGGAGTGACGATCGATCGATCTCGCTAGGGGTTTTCAGGAATGACGATGTTTTCTCGTACGGCCGCGCGGCTGTTGTGCGGCGCTATCGGTTTTGTCGTGGTCGGCGTGCCAGTCACCGCAACGGCGCAGTCGCTGGTTGCCAAGGACGCGGGGCCAGGCTCGCCCGCACCAGTGGCCGACCCCGCGGATTCGGTAACCCCGCCCGCCGGCCAGGATGACACGATCGTCGTTACCGGCGCCAACACGCGATCGGTAACGCAGGTCAGCGGCGTCGACATGCAGAAGATCCTTCCCGGCGTCAGCCCGTTGAAGGCGCTGCAAACGCTCCCCGGCGTTACCTTCCTCACCGCCGATCCCTGGGGCAATAACGAGCAGAACATCTCGCTGTTCGTCCACGGCTTCAACGCGCAGCAACTCGGCTACACGCTCGACGGTCTACCGCTGGGCGATCAGAATTACGGCAATTACAACGGCCTGTCGCCGCAACGTGCGATCATCTCGGAGAACGTATCGCGCGTGACGCTGGCCAGCGGCGCGGGCGATCTCGGTACCGCGTCGACCAGCAACCTCGGCGGTACGATCGATACCTTCTCTAGCGACCCCAAAAAGGACATGGGCGTCCAGGTCGACCAGACGCTGGGCAGCCATTCGACCTCGCGACTGTTCGCGCGGATCGACAGCGGTGATCTTGGCAATGGCAACGCGTTCTACATCTCGGGCTCGCGGCAGAAGGCCAAGGCGTGGGATTTCAACGGTATCCAGGGCGGCTATCAGGCTAATGCCAAGTTCGTCCACGAGGACTCGAACGGCAAGCTGACGCTATATGGCGCGTTCTCGGACAAGACCGAGCCGAACGAGGATTCGACCGTCATCACGACGGCCACGCAAGCGACCGCGCCGTATGTTCGCCCGTTCGTCTATCCCAATTTCAACGAGATGCTGACCTATCTCAACTCCGGCGCGTACAAGGCGGATGGGTCGAACTACCGCAATTACTACGGCGTCGCGGCGCGCACCGACTATCTCGGCTACGTCAAATACGAGTGGAACGTCAGCGACAAGGTCACCTTCTCGAACCAGGCCTATTATCATCACAACGACGGCGTCGGCGTCATCGGCGGTCCGATCGACGTCGCCGGCCTACCTAAGCTGTTCTCGTTCTATTATCCCGGTCAGAACCTCACCCAGGTGTTCGGCGGCTCGGGCCTTGCGACGCGCACGACGGAATACCGGATCGACCGCGGCGGCCTCGTCTCCACCCTCGCACTGGATCTCGGCGCGCATCACGTCGAGTTCGGCGCCTGGTACGAGCATCAGAGCTCGTCCGCCTATCGCCGCTGGTATCCGTTCCCGGTCAACGATCCGAGCACGCCGTACCAGCGTCCGCGCGAGGAACTGACCCCGCTGATCACGCAATATCACAGCGAAGTCCGCGTCGACGAATACCAGGCGCATATCCAGGACAGCTGGAAAGTCCTGCCGGGCTTGACGATCCAGGGCGGCGTGAAGAGCACGTTCCAGAACGCGTCGCAGCGCGTGCCGACGCAGCCGATCCCGGGCTCGTTCACCGGCTCGGTCGCGCTGCCGGTGGGCAAGATCGACACGCACAAATACTTTCTGCCACAGCTTGGCGCGCTGTGGGATGCGACCGACAACGAACAGGTGTTCGTCAACGTCCAGAAGAACATTCGTCAGTTCCAGACGAGCGCGGCGGCGGGCTTGTCACCGTTCGCCCTCGGCAGCCAGGCGGCGTTCGACCTGTTCAAGCAGGACGTCGAGCCAGAGACGAGCTGGACCTACGAGGCGGGGCTGCGTTCGCATCATGCGCTGAACCTCGGCCCGCTGACCGGCTTCGATGGCCAGATCAGCGTCTATCACGTCGACTTTAGCAACCGTCTGCTCGGGATCAGCCCGACGCCGGTAGTGACCGCAGTCGTCAGCGGCGCGGCGATCCTGCAGAATGTCGGTGCGGTGAAGACCGACGGGTTCGACGTCGCCGGTACGTTCCGGTTCGGCTCGCACTTCTCGTTCTACGATGCGCTGTCGTACAACAACTCGCGCTACGAGGAGAACTACATCAGCGGGACGAGCACGGTTGCGACCGCGGGCAAGAAGGTGCCGGGCAGCCCCGACTGGCTCAACAAGTTCACCGCCTCGGCCAATTACGGCATCTTCGACGCGCAACTCGTCGGCGACTATATCGGCAAGCGGTTCGCGACCTACACCAACGACCTGTTGGTGCCGTCCTACTTCACGCTGTCCGGCCGCATTGCCGCGCGCGTACCGCTGTCGGAAGGGGAGATCGTCAAGACGGCGACGGTCAGCCTCAACGTCACCAACATCACGAACAAGCGCGCCGCCTCGACGCTCAGCATTGGCGCGGCGAGTGGGACGTTCAACCAGTTCCCGGTCGCACCCCGCCAGGTGTTCGGGACGATCAGCGTCGGCTTCTGACGCGGGAAGGGGGCCTCGGTCTTGCCGGGGCCTCCTACTGTGCGTCCGTCGTTGTCGGGAATATGATCGGTGGATTGCCCGGTTGCCAAGGCGCCGGGCGTATCATGACCCGAGCGAACAACGCCGACGCGAGGTGCATCGCCAGCCATGCATGCAGTCGCTCGAACGGCAGACCGTCGAAATAGGAACGATCCGTCTGCGCGAACTGGCGGACGAACGGCATGATCGCGAGATCGGTCATCGACTGCGGGCTGGTGCCGAGACTGCCGCTAGCACGCAGCCTCTCGCCTAGATCGCCGAGCAGCACGGTAGCCGCATCGCGGTGCTCGATCGGATCGACGTCGTAGCGATCGGCATATTTGTAGCGGTCGAGATGGTGTTTGAAGGCGCCGTCGTTCGTCGCGATCAATCCAGCGTCGTTATCGGTTGGCCACTCGGCGTCGGGCGTACGCGCGCAGGCCCAGCGCATGATGTCGAGGCTCTGGGCGATCACCGTCCCGTCGGGCAGCACGAGCACCGGCACGGTTCCCTTGGGCGACGCGTCGAGCATCGCCGCCGGCTTGTCCCGCAAGACGATCTCACGCAGTTCGACCTCACGATCGTTCGCCGCGATCGCGAGACGCGCGCGCATCGCGTAGGGGCACCGACGGAAGCTGTAGAGGATCGGCATCATCGGACCTGCATAACCCGAGCGGGCGTCCAAGTCGCCTGATCCCGAAAACAGTCGGCGCTACTGCGATCCATACCGCGGAGCGGCATCGATCGCGGCAAGGCCGTCAACTCAGAAACGATAGCCGATCGTCGCCTGCACGGTCCGGCGGTTGCCGTACCAGCACCAGTTATAGTTGGCGAAGCACGACGTCAGATACTTCTTGTCGAAGATGTTGGCACCGTTGACGGCGAGGCTAAGCCCGCGCAGCGATGGGGCGAATTTCTCCAGGTCGTAGCGGATCAGCGCGTCATAAACCGTATAGGACGGGCTGTTGCGGCCCGCGGTCTCGCCCGGCGTTACGCCTGCATAGACCTGGTCAACGTGACGCACCGCGCCGCCGATCGTCAGCCCTTCCAAGGCACTGACGGGCGGTGCCCAATCGAGGCCTAGCGACGCACCGCCGCGCCCAACGGTTTCGAGCCCACGTCCGACGCGCGTTGGATCGTTCACATCCTGCGTCACCTTGACGCGCTGACGGCTATAGGCGGCTCGGGCTTTGAAGCCGTACGGCAGCGGCGCGCTACCCTCGAATTCCACGCCCTGCGAGCGGACCTTGCCGGTCTGCGTCGAGACCGAGAACGTCGGCGTTGAGGTCAGCACGTTGGTCTGGTCGATGCGGAACCACGCTCCCGAGAGCAGTATCTGCGTGCCCGGAATCGTGAACTTCGCGCCGGCCTCGAACTGCTTACCAAGCGACGGATCGGCGATGCCGAACGATCCATCGGGACGGAGCACGGTGCCGGCCTGCTGTTCGAACGACGTCGAATAGCTCGCATACGGCGCGAGTCCGAATGGCAGCGTGTAGAGCGCCGCTGCACGGTAGGTGAACTTCTCGTCGTGCTTCGCGGCACCGCCGATCTGTTGCGCGCGCGCCCAGTCCTGACGGCCGCTGAGCACGACGCGAAGCGCGCCGAGCGCCATCTGGTCCTGCGCGTAAAGACCCTGCTGGCGCTGGCGGATCACGGTATAGCCGCCGAACGGGTCCGGCACTGCCGCGACGCTTTGTGGCGGAATGACAGTCCCATAAACTGGGGCGAACCCGTTTAGCGATGGCGCCGAACCGAACGCGAAATCCTCGATCGAATGCGCAACCTGGCGATCCACGCCGAACAGGAGCGTGTGCTTGATCGGGCCGGTCTGGACGGTGCCGGAGAGCTGGTTGTCGAACGTCCAGTTATTGAGCTGCTCGCGGGTCGCGTAGGATGCACGGCTGAAAGTCTGCTGCGTCGGGTCGGTCGTGTCGAGCCCGCCTGCGGTATAGATCAGCCCGAGCGCCGACTTCACATACTGATAGCGACCCGACGAGCGGAATGCCCATCCGCCGCCGAAATCGTGACGGAAGATGTAGGTAAGCGCAGCCTGCTCACGGCTGAAGCGGTTGCCGGCCTCGCCGCCGTCGAAGCTGGTCGGCAACTTGCCGTTGGGGTTGGCAAGCAACGTGCCGCTGGCGGGAAACACGCCGTAGTCGCCGTTGTATGGATCATGCGAGTAGGCGCCGAGCAGCGTGAAGCTGGTCGAGCTGCCCGCACCCGCCGTTACTGCGCCCGAGATCGTCTGGCGCTCGCGCTTGCCGAACTTCTGCTGCGTGTCGGCACCGTTCGCGCTGCCGTTGATCCGCCAGAGGACGCCTTCGCCCGCTCGGCCACCGATATCGGCATCGATGCGGTAGAGATCGTAGTTGCCGTAGGTGCCGCTGATCGCCCCGTAAAGCGCCTGGTCGAGCGGGAGCTTGCTCGATTCGGCGACCAGGCCACCGGGGCTCGACTGGCCGTACAATACCGATGCGGGGCCCTTGATGACTTCGATCCGGTCGAGCCGGGAGACGTCGACCTGTGGCACCGCATAGCCCGACGGGCTGCCGAACTGCTTCAGGCCATCGAGATAGACCGGGGCATCGAAGCCGCGTAGCTTGAACTGATCATAGACCTCGCCGCTCGACCCGCGCGTTTCGGGGGTCACGCCAGCAACGAACCGGAGCGCCTGGTTGAGGTTCTGCAAACTGCGTCCGGCAATATCGTCGGCGGTGATGACGGTGATCGACTGCGGCGTCTCGGCGAGCGGCGTATCGGTCTTGGTCCCGGAGGACGCCTGGTCTCGCGGATGCTGTCCGGTAACGACGATCACGTCCGAGGCGTCTTCGTGCAAAGTCTGCGCATAGCCCGGCGCGGCGGCGAAAGCCGCGGAGCCCAGCAGGATGGCGATGCCAAGACGACGTGTCATATGATTCCCTTTACGTTATCGCGCCCCGCTAATGTTTTTGATAACTATTATCAATAGCCGCGTTCCGACCGAGCCACATAGCGCTTGCCTCTGCGGCAATATGGCAACACCAGCCACGGAACGTAACGTGATGGACGACAGACATGAGCGGCAAGATACTAGCGGTCGAGATTGCGACGGCGGGGGACGCATCCTGGTTCGAGAAGCATCCCGATCGCCGGCTACGGATCCGCAACATGGTGATGGGCGAGTTCGGCGACGTGAGCGGCGAGCCTCCGGTCGGCATGGCGTGGCGAACGATCGTCCTGGAAGCGCAGCCTGGCGCCCGTAGCCGCCAAGCGATCGCACTCCCGATCGGCACGGATGTCGAGTCGTTCGATGACGACGATCTCTTCGATCTATTCCGGCGCGTAGCTCCGCCCGGCGCGCGGAAAATGATCGCAGCATTGCGCCAGGTTAAGTTGCCCGGCACGCCCGAAACCTAACTCCGTCTCGCGCGGTTTAGCACCATGCTTATTGGAACAAATATCGGGCAAAGCGAGGCTTTCCCGTGGTGGACTGCGCTTCTAACTTCGCCGCCGCCTGCTAGCTTGAGTGACAGTGACGCGCTGCCGAAGGGCGCTGCGTCCTCGGTGCCCTGCCCGGATACGAGAGTGTCGCACGGACGGGCGGGGCACCTCGTTCATTTCTAATTCACCTTCGAACGGCATATCGCGAAGTAGAGGCATCGCCCAAGTAACGCGTACCTTCAGCGCCCCGTCGGTTTCAGTCACACGGACGGACGGGGCGCTATTTCGCTCCGGTTAAGCCAAGCCCTGCCGCGACAACCGCGCATCGATCAGGTCGAGCTCGCGCCCGAGTTGCTCCGCTAGTTCGACGCCAATCTCCCGGCGTCGTGCAAGGTCGAAGATCGCGTTGCGCTCAGCCCGCACCGCCGCAAGCCGCATGTCGCGTTCGATCTTGACGTCGCCCTGCCGCGCGCGGTCCTCCGGCCGTGACGACAGGCTATCGATGCGTTCGCGGTACTGGTCCATCAAGCGCGCCGCGACATCGGTGAAACGATCGGGATCGTCACGCCCCTCGGCCATCCGATGTTGAACACGGTCGAGTTCGGCGATCGCGGCGTTGGCAGCGACCAGCCGAGCCTGATCGCGCGCGGCACCGATGCCGGTTTCGGGCGGCAGGCTGAGGCCCCGCAGCAGCAACGGCAGCGCTACTGCGGCAATGACCAGCGACGACAGGATGACGCCCGACGCAAGGAAGATAACGAGATCGCGCGCCGGGAAGGGCGTACCGTCGGCGAGGCTCAACGGCAGCGTAAGCGCGCCTGCCAAGGTGATGGCACCACGCGCGCCGGCGCACGACATCGCCGCGATGATGCGCCGTGGTGGGCTTTCGCCCGCGGTCGTATCGTTGCGCCGCCGTGCTCGAAGAAGCGTGAACTGGAGCGAAACCCAGACCCAGCCGTAGCGAAGGATCGCCAACCCGGCGACGACGGCAATGACATAGACGGCCAACCAACACGGGCTGACGTGCCCGGTCGACGTCACGGTGTCGCGGGCGCGAACGAACACCTCGGGCAGTTGCTCGCCGAGCAGCACGAAGATCACGCCGTTCAGGGTGAACTGCAGCATGTCCCACACCGCGCGCCTGCGGATGCGCGTTCCGGCGGCGACCGCGGTGGTCGCGTCGGCAAAGGTCATCGCGATACCAGCCGCAGCGGCAGCGAGAACGCCAGACGCGTGGATATGTTCGGCCAGTAAATAGGCGGCGAACGGGATCAGCAGGCTGACGAGGATATTCGATCCGGCCTCGTCGCCGAACCGTCGTGCGAAGGCGCTCTTCGTCGCGACGATGCCGAGCGCAACGCCGACGCCGATCGCGACGCCCGCAATCGCCATCCACGCGAACGTCGCGGCGGCATCGGCGAACGAGAAGGTGCCGGTCAGTACGGCGGCGATCGCAAAGCGGACGCAGACCAGACCGGACGCGTCGTTCAACAACGCCTCGCCCTCAAGGATATGCATCATCCGCTTCGGAATCGGCGCGTTCTGGGCGACCGCGGAGACGGCGATAGGATCGGTCGGCGACACTACCGCTGCGAGCGCGAACGCGACGCCGAGCGGCATCGCCGGGATCAGCCAGTGCACGAACAAGCCCATGCCCAGCACGGTAAGGAAGACGAGCCCCAGTGCGAGTCCCAACACCGCTCCGCGATCGCGAAAGAGTTCGTCCTTGGGAATGCGCCAGCCATCGAGGAATAGGAGCGGCGGCACGAGCAACAGGAAGAAGAGTTCGGGATCGAGTTCGACCCGGACATGCGCAACCATGCCGATGAGTGCGCCGAGCGCGATCTGCACCAGCGGACGCGGCAGCGCCGACGGCAGCATGCGCGACGCGATGCCGCTGACCACGACGGCAAGCAACAGAAACAGGCACAAGGTCACAATCTGCAAACCGGACTCCCCAAGGTTTTGGACGCGCGGCAGGCACGCAGGCGCGCGATCAACAGGACCGGCAGGTATTCTCGATCAGATAGCAGAGAATCGGAAATTTCGGAAGCGTGCGCTACCTTTCCCCACAGCGTCTACGCCGTCCGCAGCACCACGCAGCCGCCGCGGACGTCGTGGTGGTAACCCGACACTTCCATCCCGCGATCGAACCGATGCCAGGTTCGGCCGCCGTCGCCGCTCATGGCGTACGTCACGATGTGGCGATTGTTGGTCACGTGGATCTGCATCGAACGACCATGCGGGTTGGCGGGGCGGCCGCGCTGGGCGCCATATTGATGCGTGACGAAACGATCGCCGTCGAGGCCAAGACCGCAATAAAGCTTGTCGTCGTAGAACAGGAGGAGCCCAGCAGTGGTGCCGGGAGTCGCATTCGAAACGGTACCGCGTATCCCCGGCGATCAGCACAGCGGAGATGAGTTCACAGGCACGGAGCCGTTAGCGGCGAGGGTCAGCGTGTTGCCGGAGATCGATGCGCGCTTTGCCTCGTTTGGACGTGGGCGAAAAAACTCCATCTCGTGCCAAGCGCGAGCTTCTCAAAATTGTCGGATTCGCTTGGCCGTGCGAGACTGCGGCGCCACCCTTTGGCTTGGTGAGCGGCATCCAGAGCTCGCCGCCCTTCATGCTGAACTAGCCGTCGGCGGTCCATTCGGGGCGCTCGGATGAGAAGCCGTCGACGATCCAGTCTTCTGGGTAGCCCAAGGATCATAGACTTTTCGACAGAGCCGACCGTCGAAAGGCCGTCGGCTGCAAGGCGGATACGATCGACGCCCGGGAGGAAGAGCCACATCCTCGCCATCGATGGCGGCTGGCTCGCTCGGTGACGTTCGTCCCGGCACGGAAGCGGGGGCCAGTCTCACGCTAACGGGAAGGGGCTTCCGCTGGCGTATCCATCGTGGCACGCACGCTCCACCACGACCAAGCAAAGGCCTTCCTCCCTTTGCTGGGCGGATCAGACGAAGGGGTAATATGACGAAATTCCTGGCGTTCGGCGAGATCATGTTACGGCTTTCCCCGCCGGGTCGCGAGTTGCTGTTGCAGACCCCGAAGCTCGACGTTTGGGTCGCAGGCGCCGAGGCGAACGTCGTAACGCAGCTTGCACGGCTCGGCCACGACGTCGGGATGGCAACGATGGTCCCCGACAACGATCTCGGCCGCGCGGCGATAACGACGTTGCGTGGACACGGTGTCGACACGTCGACGATCACCCTGGGCGGCGACCGGATGGGGCTGTATTTCGTGACGTCGGGCGCAGGCCTTCGCGCCACCGAAGTCATCTACGACCGGGCCTGGTCGTCGTTCGCGGAGGCACCTGCTGACACCTGGGACTGGACTTCGCTGCTCGACGGCGTCGATCGGCTGCATCTGTCCGGCATCACCCCGGCGCTCGGCCCGGTCCCGGCGGAGGCTGCGCTGGCCGCGGTTCGTGCCGCGACCGAACGCGGAATTGCGGTCTCGTTCGACGGCAATTGGCGCGGCAAGCTGTGGGAACGGTGGGACTCGAACCCGCGCGCGATCCTGACGCAACTCGTCGAGCATGCGGACCTGATGTTCGGCAATCACCGCGACATCGCCCTGCTGCTCGATCGCGACTTCTCCGGCGAGGCCGAGGATCGCCGGCGCGAGGCGACGGAGGCGGCGTTCGCCGCGTTTCCTCGCTTGCAGATGATCGCGTCGACCGCGCGTCATGTCGAACACGTCGACCTCCACCGCCTTTCCGCGAGGATCGATACGCGCGACGCTAGCGTTCAGACCGACGAGGTCGTGCTGGCCGGTATCGTCGATCGGATCGGCGGCGGCGACGCGTTCGCGGCGGGTATCCTGCATGGCCTGCGGTCGGGCAAGGACTTCGCCGAAACCGCGCGCATCGGCTTGGCGCTCGCGGCGCTGAAACATTCGTTGCCGGGCGATGCGAGCCTGTTCCGCCAAGCGGATATCGACGCATACCTGGCCGGCGGCCTCGATGTCCGGCGATGATGGCTGAACGCTTGGGGCGGCGATAGGCGCTAATTCGTCCAATGGCGCTGGGGCGAATGCGTCGTGCTCGGTGCGTTGCCGAACGCGCCGCGCACCGCAGCGCTCTACGGCCTGTCGAAGCGCGCGTATAACGGCACGCTCTATTACGAGGACAAGACGTTCAGCGCGCGCGGATCCGTCGGCTATCGCAGTCCGTACAACGACGGCAGTTCGGCGACGGGCAACCTGTTCGAGGGGTATGATTCGACCCTGAACGTCGGTGTAGTCTGGATCCGAAAGCGACCCGGTGGCGCACTCGTGGCGAGAGTGCGCCACCGATCAGATCTCGTCAGGGCTGAAACCGAGCGCTGTGGTCAAGGCCGAGCGGGCACGGAGACACTGCTCCCAAAGATGTGGATTACCCAGATCATCGGGCGCAATCGCTTCGGGCCATTCGCGCGCAATGACGGCCTCGATCCGGTCACAGGCCGCACCATCGAGCAGGAAGCGGCGATCGATCGCCGCAAACGCTTCCGCATCGACCTGAACGCGAAGCCGGAGACACGCGGGACCGCCGCCGTTGCGCATCGATTCGCGGACGTCGACGATCTGCAGTCGGGTGATCGGCCCCCCGGCTGCGATCAATTCCGACAGCCAAGTCCAGACGTCGGCATGCTCACGTGCTTCGGCCGGCAGGACAAGGGTCATTCCCCCATCCGGCATCGTGACCAGCTGGGAATTGAACAGATATGTCCGGATCGCCGTGTCGAGGCTCACGCGATCTGCCGGAACCTCGACGACCACCGCGTCGGGGACGAGCGCCGCCACCGCATCGTACAGCGCGCGAGGATCGGCGAACGCCTGCTCATGTGCGAACAGGACGTGACCGTTAGCCACCGCAACCACGTCATTATGGAAAGCACCCGCCGCGATCGCCGCCGCGCTTTGCCGAACCATCAGCGTATGGCCGGGATCGAGGCCGTGGCGGCGTGCGACCGCCTCGCTCGCGCTGCGGTGCTGACGCGAGGGGAAGCCACCCGCCTGACCCTCGCCATAGACGAACATCTCTACCGCAGCGCCGCCTGCGGGCGAGACCAGCCGCATGAAGTTGGCTGCGCCTTCATCCCCGAATGCGGCGGGCAGGGGGGGATGCACCCGGAAATACCGCGCGTCCGAAAACGCGAGGCGGAGTTGTCGTTCGGTCTGCACCGCCTCGATCGCGCGGTGCGGCATCGTCGACAGGTTCGCGACCGAGATATGGCAAAGGCCGTCACGGGTGTCGGTCGCCGGGGAAACCGTGCCCGCATTCGCGGTCCACATCGAAGACGCCGACATCGCGTTGGCAACGAGCGCTCTGTCGGCAGCCCACGCGGACGCCAGGACTTCCGCATCGGATCCCGCGAAACCTAGCGTCCTCAACCAATCGACTTGGGGCCTGACGTGCGGCAGGAAGATGCCTTGCTTCAGCCCCATGGCTATCAGCCGACGCATCTTGCCCATGCCCTGAAGCGCGGCAAGACGCGGGGCGGACACCGCACCGGCGTTGGCGGACGACGCACGGTTGCCGATCGAGAGCCCCGCATAATTATGCGTCGGACCGACGATTCCATCGAAATTGACTTCGATCACGGCATTACTCCTCGTCCCGTCGGTCTCGGTGTTTGCCACCGCCGTCCCGCGAATGGCAGGCCGATAGCCGGAATTGCCGACAGGGTAAAAGGTGCCGTGCCCGATGAAGGATAGCTATTAGGCGGTGCCAGCGGTCTCGAGCGACGGGGCGGGGTCGTGCGATACGCTTCCGCTCCGCGCGATCAAGCGCCTGTGCGTGGCAACCGTGCGACGGTGCGAGGTTCCGATCCGCTGGTGTCTGTGGCACATCCTTCGGCATGGGTGGGGTAACACGAGCAGCGACTTGGCTGCGCAACGGCGCTTTCGGTGCGATCGCAATGCTGTCCGTCGGCGGACCGGCGGTCGCGCAGGACGACGCAGGGTTTCAGTCGTACATGCGCGAACTGCGTCAGCAGGCGCTGGCCGATGGTGTCAGCGCGCGTACGGCGGATGCGGTCTTTCCGACGCTGACGCTCAACCCCCGCGTGATCGAACTCGACCGAGCACAGCCGGGCGCGACGAACTCCAGCGCGATACCCGCCTTCGCGCCGTATCGAACCCAGCATGTCGACGCGGCGAGGATCGCTCGCGGTCGCCAGACCTATCAGGCGCAACGCTATCGACTGCAGCGGATCGAGCAGCAGACCGGTGTTCCCGAATCGGTCATGGTCGCGATCTGGGGCCATGAGACGAACTACGGCAGCTATACGGGCGACTTCGATCTCCTGCGATCGCTCGCGAGCCTCGCCTATGAAGGCCGTCGGAGGTCGCTGTTCGCGGGCGAGTTCATTGCTGGATTGAAGATGCTCGATCGCGGCGTGACGCGGTCGCAATTGAAGGGAAGCTGGGCAGGGGCCATGGGCAACCCGCAGTTCCTGCCGTCCATCTACCTGCGGATCGCGCGAGACGGCGATGGCGACGGCCGTGCGGATATATGGAACAGCCCCGCCGACACGCTCGCGTCGATCGGCAACTATTTCGTCGACGCCGGCTGGCGCGCTGGTCAGCCCTGGGGGGTCGCGGTCAACGTGCCCGCCGGGTTCGATCGATCGCAGGTCCGCAACCGCCTCGTCTCGCCGCGCTGCCCGCGCGTGTTCGAACGGCATAGCGGCTGGCGGACCATCGCCGAGTGGCGCACCCTGGGGGTCAGCCCGCAGAGCGGTCGGTCGCTGGACGGTTCGGTGATGGCGACGTTGCTCGAACCGGATGGCCCAGGGGCGACGGCGTATCTGTTGACCAGCAACTACCGCGTGATCCTCGATTACAATTGCTCGAATTTCTATGCGCTGTCGGTCGGATTGCTGGCCGATGCGGTCGAGCGCTAGGGCCCTGAGCCTGGCGTTCGCGCTCGCCGCCTGTGGTCACGCGCGCGAAAGCGGTGGCGCGATCCTGTCGGCTGGCGGCGGACTGTACGGCAGCTATCAGGATACCGGCACGGCAAGCTTGTACGGCGACGAATTGTCGGGCAACCGCACGGCATCGGGCGAAGCGTTCGATCCGGATGCGATGACCGCGGCGCATCGCACGCTGCCGCTCGGGTCTTTCGTCGAAGTCACCTCGATCGAGACCGGCCGGTCGATCTTGGTCCGCATCAACGATCGCGGTCCCGGTCGTCGTGATCGGATGATCGACCTGTCCCGTGCCGCGGCGCACATGCTCGGCACCGACCGCCATCAGGTCGCAACAGTCCGTATCCGTGCGATCGTGCCGTCCATTCGGGATGCCTCACTGCTTCGTGCGGGTAAGGCGGTCGCCCTGCAACCCGCCGCCTATACCCGCGCGATGAGCATCCACACCCTGCCGTCTCGTGCACCGGTGACGCTGGTACCCGGCCGTCGGTATCGGCTGCAGGTCGCGACCTTCTCGAACGAAGCGCGCGCGACCGCATTGGCCAAACGCCTCGATGCCGACGTGGTCGAAGGCGGTGGCCTGTACCGCGTCCGCATCGGCCCGTTCAAAGATGCTATCAGCCTGCAACGCGCGCGTGACGCGGTCGCCGAGCGCGGCTATGGCGATGCCCAGGTCCTGCCCACGGATTGAGTTCCCTTTTGCTCACGGAATACCCCATGAAGAAGCTGATCGTCGCACCGCTTGCCGCCCTCGCGCTGGCGCATCCGTCCATCGCCGCTGCGCCGCAGTTCCAGACCGCCGCGCCGATCGCGTACATGGAAGACCTGTCCTCCGGCGCGGTGTTGTTCTCGCGTGATGCCGACCGCCGCATGCCGCCGGCGTCGCTCGCCAAGATGATGACGGTCTATGTCGCGTTCGACATGGTCAAGAAGGGCGAGTTGAAGCTCGACCAGATGATGACCGTGCGCCCCGAGACCTGGGCGAAATGGCATGGCCCGACCGCCGGTTCGACGATGTTCCTGTCGTCCGGTGAGAACGTCAGCGTCGCCAACCTGCTTTACGGCATCGTCACGCTATCGGGTAACGACGCGTGCATCGTGCTTGCCGAAGGGATCTCCGGTTCGGAGCAGGCATTCACCGAGCGGATGAACCGCAAGGCAGCCGAACTCGGCCTCAAGGACAGCCATTTCGGTACCGCGAACGGTTGGCCCGACAACGGCGTCACCTACGTCACTGCACATGACCTTGCCGAACTCGCCGCCGCGACGATCAACAACTATCCAGACCTCTACAAGCAGTTCTACTCGAAGCGCGACTTCACCTGGGGCAAGACGATGGGCGGCAGCGCCATCACCCAGGCAAACCGCGATCCGATCCTTGGTCGTGTCGCCGGTGCCGATGGCTTGAAGACCGGGCATACCGAGGAGGCAGGCTACGGCTTCACCGGCTCGGCCGTGCAAAACGGGCGTCGCCTGGTCATGGTCGTCGCCGGCCTGACAAGCGCGGGGCAGCGCGCAGAAGAATCAGTGCGGTTCATGGAGTGGGGCTTTCGCGCATGGCAGTCGAAGCCGATCGTCGCCAAGGGCAAGAAGGTCGAGACCGCAGCGGTCCAGCTCGGCGATGCCTCGTCGGTCGGTCTCGTCGCGCCCAAGGCACTGACCGTGACTTTGCCCGCCGGTACCTCGCCGAACCTTACTGCGAAGGTCGTGTACGAGGGCCCGATCAAGGCGCCGATCAAGGCTGGCCAGCACATCGCCGACCTCGTCGTAACGACGTCGGACGGCCTGCAGCAGCGCATGCCGCTAGTCGCAGACAAGGATGTTGCCGTAGCCGGCTTCTTCGGACGTGCCTGGGCTGGCCTGACCGGGTTCTTCGGATGACGATGCATGTCCCGGACGCGCGACGGGCATGACTGAGATATTCGGCAACGCCGCCGCGCAGTCCGCTTTCCTTGCGGCGATGCGTGGCGGCGCGCTGCATCACGCCTGGCTGCTGACCGGACCGCAAGGCGTCGGCAAGGCGAGTTTCGCGCGGCTGGCGGCGATGCGGATGCTGGCTGACGGCGCCAATCCCGATGCCACTCCGGCTGGGTTCGACGTGCCGCAGGGCGACCGCACGCGGTCGTTGATCGAGGCGGGGTCTCACCCGGACTACCGTGTGCTCGCGCGTCTTCCAAAGGATCCGGAGAAACCCGACCAGGACCTGGCGCGAAGCATCACCATCGCGCAGGTCCGCACGCTCCAGCCGCTGTTCGCGACGACGCCGTCGATGAGTGCGCGCCGCGTGGTGGTGATCGATGCGATTGACGATCTCGAACGCGGCGGTGCCAATGCGTTGCTCAAGAACCTCGAGGAGCCGCCCGCTGGAACGATCTTCCTGCTCGTCAGCCACGCGCCCGGGCGACTGCTGCCGACGATCCGGTCGCGGTGCCGATTGCTGCGGTTCGAAGCACTGGGTCAAGACGAGGTGACGAAAGCGATCCGCGCACTCCGCCCCGAAGCGGATGACGAAGAGGTCGCCGCGCTCGTCCGTGCCAGCGACGGGGCGCCGGGGCGGGCGCTACGCTATGCCGGCCTGGACATCGCCGGCATCGACAGCGCGCTTGCCGAGATCGCGCGCGACGGTGACCGTGATAATGGCCGACGCCTGAAACTGGCGAAAGCGCTGGGGAGCAAGACGTCGCAACCGCGATACGAGGCGTTCCTGGACCGCGCGCAAGCCTTTGTCGCCGACCAGGCGCGCACGCGATCCGGACCCGCTTTGCGTACCGCGCTCGATGCCCATGCGGCTGCGCGAGATCTTGCCGGCGCGGCGGTTGGACTTTCGCTGGATGCGCAGGCGACCGTCTTCGAAATGGCCGGGATCGTCGCGTCGCTGCGTCAGTAAGCGGCGGAATCGCACAAGCGTCCCGGTGGGGTCTTAGCGTGGGCTTCACCTGATCGGACCGATGCTCTAGGAGCGCGGCATGGCCGACCCCTTTTATATCACCACCGCGATCCACTATCCCAATGGCCGTCCGCATATCGGCCATGCCTATGAGATGATCGCCGCCGACGCGATCGCCCGGTTCCAGCGTCAAGCGGGACGCGACGTGCTGTTCCAGACCGGTACCGACGAGCATGGTCTGAAGATGGCGCAGGCCGCGCGGGACCGAGGCATTCCGGTACGCGCATTCGCAGACGAGATGTCGTCGCATTTCAGCGTGATGGCCGATCGTCTTGGCATTTCCTATGACCGTTTCATTCGTACCGTGGACGCGGATCACTATGCCGCAAGCCGTGCCATCTGGCAGGCTATGGCGGACTCGGGCGATCTGTATCTCGATCGCTACGAGGGCTGGTATTCGGTTCGCGACGAGGCGTTCTATGATGAATCCGAACTGACCGGGGAGGGCGATGATCGCCGTTCGCCGCAAGGTACGCCGGTCGAATGGACCGCCGAGGAAACGTGGTTCTTCCGCCTGTCGAAATATCAGCAGCCGCTGCTCGATCTCTACGCCGCCAACCCGGACTTTATTCGCCCCGAAAGCCGCCGCAACGAGGTGATGCGCTTCGTCGAGGGTGGCCTGAAGGATCTGTCGGTGTCGCGTACCAGCTTTGACTGGGGCGTGCCGGTGCCCGACAGCCCCGGCCACGTCATGTATGTGTGGGTCGACGCGCTGACGAACTATCTGACCGGTATCGGTTATCCCGACATGGCGGGCGACAAGGCGAAGTTCTGGCCCGCCGATATCCATTTGATCGGCAAGGATATCGTCCGGTTCCACGCGGTGTACTGGCCCGCGTTCCTGCTGTCCGCGAACATTCCGCTGCCGAAAAGCGTGTTCGGTCACGGCTTCCTGCTCACACGCGGGGAAAAGATGTCCAAGTCGGTCGGCAACGTCGTCGATCCGATGGCGTTGGCGGACGCGTTCGGCGTTGACGCCCTGCGGTATTTCTTCCTGCGGGAGGTCAGCTTCGGTCAGGACGGGAGCTATTCTCCCGAGGCGATCGTGACCCGTGTGAACGCCGAACTGGCGAACAGCTTCGGCAATCTGGCGCAGCGGACTTTGTCCTTCATCGCCAAGAACTTGGAAGGCGTGTTTCCCTCTGCTGGCACGGTCCAGGAGGCGGATGGCATTTTGATCGAGGAGGTCATCGTCGCATGTGCGGGCTTCAAGGCAGGGTTTACGGATCTGGCCTTGTCGCAGGGTATCGAGGCCTGGATGCGGGGCGTGTTCGCTTGCAACCAGTATATCGACGCACAGGCGCCCTGGGCACTGCGCAAGACCGATCCCGACCGGATGCACGCCGTGTTGCGTACGCTGGTGCGCGCGATCCGCATGCTGGCGATCGCGATCCTGCCGGTCGTGCCGGACTCCGCCGGTAAAGTGCTCGATCAGATTGGCGCGGTCGAGCGCGATCATGCCGCGATCGACGATGATCGCTGGTACGACCGGGTGGCTGCGTCCGACTTCCGGATTACGCCACCATCCCCCGTCTTCCCCCGTCTCGAACTGCCCGCGGAGGCCTGATGCTCGCCGACAGCCATTGCCACCTCAACTACAAGGGGCTCGTCGAGGATCAGCAAGCCGTACTTGCCCGCGCGCGCGCGCGGGGGGTGACGGCGATGCTCAACATCTCGACCCGTGAGAGCGAGTGGGATGATATCGTCGCGACCGCCGAGCGCGAGCCCGACGTCTGGGCAACGATCGGCATCCATCCGAACGAGGCGGACACCTATCCCGATGTCGATGCCGCCAAGCTGATCGAGCGGGCACGGCATCCTCGTGTGGTGGGGCTGGGCGAAAGTGGCCTGGACTACTTCCGCGACACGTCGGACCGCGCCCGCCAGCAAGCGAGCTTTCGCGCGCACATAACGGCATCGCGCGAGACCGGGTTGCCGATCGTCGTCCACACACGCGATGCCGAGGACGATACCGCTGCGATCATGGCAGAGGAAATGGGGAAGGGGGCCTATCCCGGCGTCATCCACTGTTTCACCGCAAGCGGAGCTTTCGCCGACAAGGCGTTGGACATGGGCCTTTATATTTCGATATCGGGTATCGTCACCTTCAAGAACGCACGTGATCTGCAAGAGACGGCCGCGCGCTTGCCCATCGAGAGGTTTCTGATCGAGACCGACGCACCGTTTCTCGCGCCGGTCCCGCATCGTGGCAAGACCGGAGAGCCGGGCTTCGTCGCCGACACGGCGAAATTCCTGGCCGACTTGCGCGGTGAGGATGTCGAAGACTTATCGCGCCGTACGGCCGAGAATTTCCACACGCTGTTCGGCAAGACGCGCGCATGAGAATCACGATTCTCGGATCGGGCACGTCGTCCGGCGTCCCGCGGATCGGCAACGACTGGGGCGATTGCGATCCTGCCGAACCACGCAACCGCCGCACGCGCGCGTCCGCGCTGATCGAGCATGATGGTACGCGCATCCTGATCGACACCAGCCCGGACATGCGCGAGCAACTTCTCGCGGCCGACGTCGACCGGGTCGACGCCGTTATCTGGACGCACGATCACGCGGACCACTGCCACGGTATCGACGACCTGCGCCAGCTCTACCACGCCGCGGGAACGCCGGTACGCGGCTATGCGCGACCCGCCACGCTCGCGGCGCTGGACTCGCGCTTCACCTACGCATTCCATGGCCGAGCCGGCTACCCGCCGACGATCGCGGCAGAAACGCTACCCGATCGGCTGACGATAGGCGGAATCGAAATTCGCGTTACCGATCAACCTCACGGTAACATCCACGCGGCTGGATTGCGGTTCGAAGCGGGTGGCGCTTCGATCGGATATGCTACCGATTTCAATATCATGACCGACGATATGGCCAGGCTTTACGAAGACCTCGACGTCTGGGTCGTCGATGCGTTGCGACGACGACCGCATCCAACACATATGGAATTGCCGGCCGTGCTTGGATGGGTCGACCGACTGCGGCCGGGGCGAACCGCGCTTATCCATATGGACCACAGCATGGACTATGCGAGCTTGATCGCCGAACTTCCGAAGGGTGTCGAGCCTGGTTATGACGGGCTCGTACTCGACGCATGACCGCAGACCGTGCAGCCCAGTTCGCGCTGTACGCCGTGATGCTGATCCTGCCGCTTTCGGCGCTGGTTGCTAGGCGAAGCGCCGTCAAGCCGATGCTCAAGATGGCGCTGGCATGGGTAGGCATCTTCGCCGTCGGTCTCCTGATTGCGAGCCAACGCGATCGACTGTCCGGCGTCATTGCGATGTTCGACGATCAACAGGTCAGCGGAACCGAAACGCGCATACGCATGGCAGACGACGGTCATTTCTGGGCGAACGTGGAGATCAACGGGGTCGGTCGGCGCATGCTGATCGATAGCGGTGCCACGACGACGGCATTGTCGATGCAGACTGCCAAGGCGGCCGGCCTCGATCTCGGTGAAAGTCCGTTTCCCGTAATTCTATCAACCGCCAACGGCCAGGTCACCGCACGGTCGGCGACCGCGAAACGCGTAGTCGTCGGCAATATCGTCATGACCGACTTGGGAATCGTGACGTCGCCGGCTTTCGAAGAGACGGACATTCTCGGCATGAACTTTCTGTCGCGGCTGGGTTCGTGGCGGGTCGTCGGAAAGACGCTGATCCTATCGCCACCGCCATCGCATATTTAACATAATGTATATTATCGATCTGCGACAAATTTCGGATGATTTCCGGGTTGTTCCAAGGTGCCTAGGTAACCTGAACAGCTTACGTATAATGACGACGCCCTAATCGTCATAAGCGATCGTCCCTGGCTCAGCGTATGCGGTTCAATGGTGAACGCTGCTAGATGCCGTGTGAAGAGCCCGACGACGCCACGCCGGGCTGGCTCAGCCCCCTCCTTGCGCGCTACTTCGCGTTCGCAAGAGCCGCTGCGATCTCCGCGGACTTCGCCTGGCGCAATACACCGCAATGGCGAATGCTCTCCAGCGTGCGCTGATAATTTAGCAACCCGACGTTAGCCTTGCGGATCGAGGCGCCGACCCTGGCATCGATCCGATCCGCCTGATCGGCACCGCACTGGACCGCGAGCGCCTGCGGCAGGCGGCTGGTGATGAAGATGCCGTTGCCACCGGCGAGAAGCTTGTCGTAGTTCGCCAGGATCCAGTCGATGCCGAGATCGCGCGTTCCCGCATTGCCGGCGACGCCGAAGATCAGCCCGATCCTGTCATAGCTCCGCATCCGCTTGTCTTCGAGCGACAGGAGATAATTGGCGGCGTCGGGCCGCCCACTGGACGCAGCGGCACCGAGAGCGGCTTGGCGAAAGCCCGGGTCCTCGCTCGATAACGCCTTGTCGACCAGCATCTTCGCAGCAGGCAGACCGCCCTCCTCTGCCACCACGGTCAGCGCAGCTCCGAGAAAGCCGGAATCGAGCGCCGCGGTGTCGCCCGCTAGGTATTTTTCGCCAGCCGTCTTCAACTTGGTCCGGACAGCAACGTCTCGCGCGTCGTCCGCGACGAGATTGACCAGTTCGTGGCGCAGGTTCTGCCGACCTGGATCATCCTTTGCATAGGCGCCCGCTGCCGGGTTGAACCCAAGTGCGGTCAGGCGCGGTGTGTAGATCGAGGCCAACAGTGTGCGGTAGGCAGGCAGCGAAGCGGCCGAGATCAAGCCGCGCGAGCGCAACCCGGCAATCCGCCGCCCGCCGTCGATGCTGGCGGTCGAATCCGGGTTCGCCGCGACCGCACGCGCTTCCGCGAACAGCCATGCGGCCGGTGCCTTGCCCGCGCGGAACGCAGCCCACAGACTGTCGGTGGTGGCGAGCGCCTCGCCCGGTGACAACGTGCCCGAAGCCGCGATCAACGCCTGCCAATCCGCCGGTGCCATGTCGAAACGGTAATAGCCCGCACCGCCGACGTTCGGCATTATCAGGCCCGAGGCGGGCGCGGCAATCGACGTCACGGTCTTGTCGAGCAGCGTGCATTGCTTCGCCGCGCCGACCCGAACGCAGAACGGGATCGTCCAGCTCAATGGCGGCGGGGACGATCCCAGGAAGGCATAGCGCGACTGGGACGCGACGATGCCGTTACCCTGCCGCCGGACGTCGATGACCGGAACGCCCTGCTGGTCGACGAACGATTTCAGCGCGGACAGCACGCGCGGATCCTTCGCCGCATCCGAGATCGACTGGAAGAACTGCTCGGATGTCGCGTTGCCATACGCGTGACGCTTTAAGTGAAGGCGGACCCCCGCCTTGAACTTCTCGTCGCCGAGATAGGCCGCGATCATCGCGACGACCTGCCCGCCCTTGCCGTAGGTTATGCCGTCGAACGCGGAATCGATCTGGCCGTTGTCGGTGATCGGCTGGTGGATCGGGCGTCCCACCTCCAGCGCATCGGTGTTCATCGTGCCGAAGCCCTCATCCAGCGCACCGACGCCGATGTTGAGCTCGGGCCGCCAGGCATTGCCGATGCGATAGCCCATCCAGTTGGCGAAGCTCTCGTTCAGCCAGATGTCGTCCCACCACGCCGGCGTGACGAGGTCGCCGAACCATTGGTGCGATAGTTCGTGCGCGACGATCATCCCGAACGCCTGCTTGTCGGACGTCGTCGCACCGGGCGAGAGGAAGATGATGCCGTCGCCATAGGTGTCCGCGCCCGCGTTTTCCATCGCGCCCGGCATGATCGGCGTGCCGATCTGGTCGAGCTTGGGGAACGGGAACGGCTCGCCGAAATATTGCTCGAGCAGGGACACGATGCGTGGCGTCTCCGCCGTCACATAGCCCATCTTGTCCTTCTGCGCGTGCGTCGCGACGGCGCCATACGGCATCGGCGTTGACCGTTCGGGGGTCGCCGGGATCGTCCCGGTCTGGTGAACGAACGGCCCCGTATCGAACGCAACGAGATACGTGGGCAATGGCTTGGTTACCGCGAGCTGATGCTTCTCCATTCCCCCGGCGACCTTCGTGACGGACACCTTCGGCGCGTTGCCGATCACGACCAGACCTGGATGCGTCGTGACGGACACGGTGAACGGCGTCTTGAAGCCAGGCTCGTCGAACCCGGGAAACGCAGCGCGCGCATCGATGCTTTCGAACTGCGTCCAGCTGTACCAGGCATCGCCGACCTTGACGTGGAACAGGCCGGAAGCGGTGTCTCCGAAACTGCCCGTATAATCGAACGCCAGCGTCGCCGCGCCGGCCGGCAGGACATTCGCGAAGTCCAGCCGCGCTGTGCCACTCTGATCGACCTGCGTGAAGATCGCCGGGGTAGCCTTGCCACCTACCATCGCGACCGCCTTGCCAATTTTCAGGTCGCGTCCGTGAATATACAGGGATTTTGTCGCAGCCTTCAGCGTGACGTCGATCTCGTCATGTCCCGAAAACCGGTCAGCCTCGGGCAAAATGGTGAAGTCGAGGCGATACGCCTTAGGTATCGCCGCATCGGACAGACGCCCCTTCGGTGCGCTCGCATCGGGTACGATTACCGCCTTGGCGGGCGCTTCCGTCATCGCCTTCGGACTTGCATGCGCGGTCGACGACAGCAGGAGAGCGGTGAAACCGATGAGGCATGAGGCGCGCATGTGAAGATTCCCGACGAAGGTGTAGTAGGGGTGTAAGTCAGCACCGAAAGCGCTGCAAGCCTTCTCTGGCCATGCCCTCCATTCGCGCCGGGCGGATGATTTCGAAGGTTTTCCTGTACGCCGATGACGAGTAGCAAATGGCGTTCGACATCGTCTAAGGCTTGAGTATGCAGCAAGACACGCCGGTAAGCCCTTCCGATACCGCCATTTTAGCAAGGACGGCTTACCCGTCGATCGCCCCCGCCCCTGCGTTGCGTGCCGCAGAGCCTTACGCCCGTGACGAACTGCTGCACGAGATCTTCGACGCGACGCGCGCGCTGCATCCCGACGCGACCGCGCTGCGGCTGATCGGTGCGGACGAGGAATTCGACCGAAAGACCGAGTGGACCTACACCGATCTCGCCACGCGCAGCCTCGCGCTCGCGCACCGCCTCCGCGCGATGGGGATCGGCCGCGGCGACCGCGTCGTGCTGTGCCTGCCGCGCGGGCTCGACCAGTATATGGCGATCCTCGGCGTGCTGCGCGCGGGCGCTGCCTATGTGCCGGTCGACTGGGGCTATCCGCAGGACCGGATCGACTTCATCGTCGAGGACAGCGAAGCCGCGCTGACGATCACGGTCGCCAGCCGCGTCGCCAACCTCAAGGGAAAAACGCTCGCCCTCGATGCGGCGCTGGGCGATCTCGCGGCTGAGCCGTCCGAACCGATCGGCCGCGACGTCACTCAGGCCACCCCGCAGGACCTCGCCTACATCATCTACACCTCGGGCACGACCGGCCGCCCCAAGGGCGTGATGATCTCGCACGGTAATGCGTGCCACCTGGTCCGCTCGGAAAGCGCGATCCTCGACCTGACCCCGGCCGACGTCGTGTTCGGCGGGTTCAGCCTCGCATTCGACATGTCGGTCGAGACGATGTGGAGCGCGTTCTTCGTCGGTGCGGTCGTGCTGGTCGCGACCGAGGCGCTGGCGACCAGCGGGCCCGACGTGGCGATCGCGCTCGCCGAGGCGAACACGACGATCTGGCACGTGGTCCCCTCGCTGATCGCGCTGGTCGAGCATCCGGTGCCGACGCTACGCCTGCTCAACATGGGCGGCGAAGCGTGTCCGGCCGACCTGCCACGGCGGCTCGCACGTCCGGGGTTGCGGTTGCTCAACACCTACGGCCCGACAGAGACGTCGGTCACCGCGACCTGGACCGAGGTCTTCCCCGGCCAGCGCATCACGATCGGCAAGCCGCTCCCCGGCTACACCGCCTGGGTGGTGGACGAGCATATGCAGCCGGTCCCCGACGGCCAGGAAGGCGAACTCGTGATCGGCGGTCCCGGCGTCGGCGTCGGCTACGTTAATCGCCCAGACCTGACCGCTGAGAAGTTCATCATGACGCCGTTCGACGGGCCTTCCGGTGCCCCCGAACGCATCTACCGGTCGGGCGACCTGGTGAAGCTCGACGCGGCGCGCGACATCGATTTCGTCGGCAGGATCGATACGCAGGTGAAGATCCGCGGCTTCCGCGTCGAACTCGCCGAGATCGAGGCGGTGATCGGCGAATGGCCCGGCGTCGCGCAGACCGTCGTCCAGCTCTTCACCGACGGCGACGGCTCGGAGTTCCTCGCCGCGTTCCTGATCGCGCGTCCGGCGGAGGAAATCGACATGGTCGGCCTCAAGGCCCGCGTCGCCGAGCGGCTCCCCAATTACATGCGCCCCACGGGCTACCAGTTGCTGTCGCAAATGCCGACGCTCCCCGCTTCGGGGAAAGTCGACCGCAAGGCGCTGGTCAAGCCCGAGATCACCGTGACATCGGACCGCGAGATGGTCGCGCCCGCCACGCCGATGGAGGAAAGCCTGCACCGTGTCTGGGCCGAGGCGTTCGCGCCGCAGCCGGTATCGGTGCTCGACGACCTGTTCGAGGATCTCGGCGGCCATTCGCTGAAGGCCGCTCGGTTGGTTTCGGCAGCGCGAAAGGTCCGTGGCCTTGAAGGGCTGTCGCTCGAGGACGTCTACGCCGCGCCCACCATTCGCGCGCTCGCGCTACGGATCGGTGGCACAACGCCCGTCGCGATCCTCGACGAGACCAGCTTCCACCATATCGCGCCGTGGAAGCGCCGGCTGTGCGTCGCCGCGCAGACGCTCGCGCTGCTGCCGATCTACACGCTGGCGGGCCTCCAATGGTTCTCGCCCTATCTGGCCTACACGCATCTCGCGGGCGACATGCCACGGGTCGACGCGCTGATCCTCAGCGGGCTGTTCTTCACGGTCGTGCCGATCGCGTCGATGTTCCTGTCGATCGCGCTCAAATGGCTGATCGTCGGGCGGTTCAAGGCGGGCGATTATCCGCTCTGGGGCAGCTATTATTTCCGCTGGTGGCTGGTCCGCCGGATCATCGGCGTCACCGCGACGCCGTATCTCGCGGGCACGCCGATGATCCGCGGTTATTACCGGATGATGGGCGCGAAGATCGGCCAGCGCGTTCATATCGGCACCGGGATCATCGACACCGCCGACCTGCTCCACGCCGACGACGATGCGATCATCAGCGATCAGTCGGTGCTGTCGACCAGCTCGGTCGAGCGCGGGTTACTGCGGCTCGGCACCGTCAAGCTCGGCAAGGGCGCGTTCGTCGGGTCGATGGCGGTGGTCGGCCGCAACGCGGCGCTTGGCGACGACGCTATGCTCGACGATCTGTCCGCGCTGCCCGCCGATACGACCATCCCCGCCGGCCAGCGCTGGGCAGGCTCGCCCGCCGCGCACGACGGCGATGCGCCTCGCCGCCCCGCCATCGCAGCCCCGCGCAACGCCGGGCCGGCGATCGGCCTGTTCCTGTGCGCGCTGATCCTGCCGCTGGTCGCGATCCTGCCGATCGCGCCCGGCCTGATCGCGCTGATCGAGCTCGACTGGGCGACCAGCGGCTATGCCTATGTCGCGGTCGCGCCACTGCTCGCGGTCACCTATGTCGTGATGATGTGCGTGCTGACGGTGGCGGCCAAGCGCCTGATCCTCGGTCGCGTCGCACCCGCGGTGTATGCGCTGAACAGCGGATTCTACGTCCGCTACTGGTTCGTGCAGCAGATCAACGACCTCGCGCTGCGCCTGCTCCACCCGATCTTCGCAACGCTGTACGTGGTGCCGTGGTATCGCGCGCTCGGCGTGAAGGTCGGCCGGCGTGCGGAAATCTCGACCGCCAGCGCGATCGTGCCCGACCTGGTCGAAATCGGCGAGGAGAGTTTCATCGCGGACTCGGTGATCTTCGGCGCGGCGCGGATTGGCCACGGCACGATCGAACTGGCGCACACGAAGATCGGCCGCCGCAGCTTCATCGGCAATTCCGCGCTGCTGCCGGGCGGGACGCAGATCGGCGACGAGGTGCTCGTCGGCGTGCTCTCGAAGCCGCCGAGCGACCCCGCGCTCGCCACCGAGGCGGGTAGCACCTGGTTCGGCTCGCCCGCGATCAAGCTGCCGGTGCGCCAGGTCAACACGATGTTCGACGAGGGCGCGCGGTTCAATCCGTCGCGCGCGCTGATCGCCACGCGCCTGTCGATCGAGGCGGTCCGCACCACGCTGTCGCTGACCGCGTTCCTGGTGTTCTTCAGCTTGCTGCTGTCGGTGGTCGGCGACCTCGACGATCTCGACAACGGTGCGCTGGTCGTAGCGGCGACCTTCCCCTTTCTGTACGTCGGCTTCTGCCTCGCCTGTGGGATCTTCGTCCTCGCGCTCAAATGGCTCGTCGTTGGCCGCTACAAGGTCACCACCGCGCCGCTCTGGAGCATTTTCGTCTGGCGCACCGAACTCGTCACCGCAACCTACGAGAATCTGGCGGTCGCCAATTTGCTCGAGCCACTCCGGGGAACGCCGTGGATTGCGCTGTACCTCCGCCTGATGGGCGCGCGGATCGGCAAGCGTTGCTACATCGACACCACCGACCTGACGGAGCACGACCTCGTCGATATCGGCGACGACGTCGCGCTCAACGATTTCGCCGGCTTGCAGACGCATCTGTTCGAGGACCGCGTGATGAAGGTCGGCGCGATCCGCGTCGGCGACCGCGCGACGATCGGTTCGCTCGCGATCGTGCTGTACGACGCGGAGATCGGCGCCGACGCGCAGCTCGGCGACCTGTCGGTGGTGATGAAGGGCGAGACCTTGCCGGACGGCACTAGCTGGGACGGGAGCCCGGCGCGGATCGCCGTCGCGACGTGACGCCGGTCTGGCACGACGGTCCGCTCGTCGCGCTCGTCTGGGACGGGCAGTCTCCAATCGCGTGGAGCGTTGCCGAGTCTGGACCGTACGCTGCCGGCCTGCCCGGCGATGCGCGCGCGATCCGACACGGCCTGGCCGTTGCGCTCATCCGCAAACTGGCCGGCGACTCTGACGATGTTCGACTGACACGCAGTGCGGCCGGCGCGCCGATCGTTTCCGCTCCCGGTGGCTGGTATCTCAGCCTCTCCAGTCGCGGTGCACACGCCCTAATCGGCGTTGCGCGCGCACCGATCGCTGTCGACCGCGAGGTCATCGACGACCACCCTCCGCTCTGGGACATGCTCACCCCGACGGAAGCCGACGCGCTCCGCCGCCTGCCCGCCCTCGCCCAGCCCCAAGCTTGGCTCCGCCGCTGGACGATCAAGGAAGCGCACGCGAAGCTCATCGGCGAACCGCGTCGCATCCGCCCCGAATCGATCGAAACCGTCGTGATCGATCCGACCCATGCGACCGCGACCTTCGAAGGCACTTCGCGCTGCTGGAGCCGTTCCACCGCCGACGCGATCGAAACCATCGCGCAGTGGAGCCAGCCATGACGAGAATCCTGACCCGCCGCTACGAGGAGAAGGACCGCGCCGCCGTCCTCGCGATCTTCGATTCGAACCTCCCCGAGTATTTCGGCGCCGGCGACCGCGAATGGCTGGAGGAGACGCTCAACGAGCCCGACGGCCCGGCATTCGTGGTCGACGTCGACGGCGTCCCCGGCGCGTTCGGCGGCTACGAGATCTGGGAGCATTACAACAAGGCGCTGCTCTTCTGGGGCATGGTCGCGCGGACGTACCATGGCTCGGGCCTCGGCAAGCTGCTGCTGTTCGAACGCCTGCTCCATGTCGCCACCTCAGCCGAACCGCCCACGCGCTACGTCACCGTCGACACCTCGCCTCAGGTCTCGCCGTTCTTCCAGCATTGCGGCTTCGAACTGACCAGCGTCTGGCCCGGCGGCTACCGTTCCGGCATGGACATGCACGAACTCCGCTTCGATATTGCGGGGGTGTCGCTCGAAGAGCTAACGGGCAGACGCGACGCTGCTTTTGCGCGATGTACGGCCTGATACGGTCCAGTCTTCATCTACCACGCCCTCGATGTTTTGGCGTACGTTCCGGACCGAAAAATCCCGTTCTATAAGGCTTCTCTATGATCGAACGTCTCGTCGCCATCATGGCCCGGTTGCGCGATCCCGTCGAAGGTTGCGAATGGGACCGTGTGCAGACCTGGTCCACGATTGCGCCCTACACGATCGAGGAAGCCTATGAAGTCGCCGACGCGATTGAACGGAACGATCCCGGGGATCTAAAGGACGAACTGGGCGACCTTCTGCTTCAGGTCGTGTTCCATAGCCGCATTGCCGAGGAAGCCGGTGCCTTCACGCTGGCCGACGTCGTGACCTCGATTGCCGACAAAATGGAACGGCGTCATCCGCATATATTCGGGGACGTGGAACAGTCGCCCGGATGGGAAGCAATCAAGGCGCAGGAGCGTTCGGTGAAATCGGACAGCAGCGCGTTGGCGGGGGTCGCACTTGGCCTTCCGGCACTGTCTCGGGCCGACAAGTTGCAGAAACGCGCAGGGCGGGTGGGCTTCGACTGGCCGGATGCGAGCGGGCCGCTGGCGAAAGTCCACGAGGAAATCGAGGAGGTTCTCGACGCTCCTTCCGAGAAGCTCGCGGAAGAAGTCGGCGACCTGCTGTTCGCAGTGACCAACTGGGCGCGACATCTCGGAGTAGACGCGGAAAGCGCATTACGCGCTGGCAATCTGAAGTTCGAGGCGCGGTTCCGGGCGATCGAGGATCTCGGCGGCGATGCGTTCGCCGGCATGACCCTCGATCAGAAGGAGGAACTGTGGCAGGTAGTCAAACGTCGCGGTGGGTGAACCGATCGTAATCCGCATCGGAAAGTCGCACGTCATATGTCGTCTCGAGCTCGTCATCGACGCTCCCGAACACTTCGCCATGCGCATGCAGCCAAGCAGCACCCGCGCCATCGCTGGCATCGAGCGTGATCCGATAGCGCCGATGCGCCCCCGTCAGCTTTGCCGCGATCTGCTCGATCAGATGCGGCACCCCTTCCCCACTCAGCGCCGATATCGCCACGACGTCGTCGCGCCGCGCCGCTTCGCCGGCAATCTCGTCGTGCGCGTCGGGATCGAGCAAGTCGAGCTTGTTCCAAACCTCGAACCGCGGCGTATTGTCGTCGACGCCGATCTCCGCCAGCACCGTCTCGACATCGGCACGCTGCGCCTCCGAATCTGGGTGGGCGATATCACGGACATGGACCAGCAGATCGGCGGACACGACCTCTTCCAAGGTCGCCTTGAAAGCCGCGACCAATTGAGTCGGAAGGTCCGAAACGAAGCCGACGGTGTCCGACAGGATTGCCTTGTCGAGCCCGGGTAGCTGAATCTGACGTAGCGTCGGATCTAGCGTTGCGAACAGCAGATCCTCCGCCATCACGTCAGCACCAGTCACGCGATTGAACAACGTCGACTTACCAGCATTGGTATAGCCGACCAGCGCGATTACCGGCCACGGCGCACGCTGGCGACGTTCGCGGTGCAGCCCGCGCGTCCGGCTGACCTGCTCGAGCTCACGCTTCAATCGCGCCATCCGGTCGCGGATCAAACGACGATCCGCTTCGATCTGCGTCTCGCCCGGACCGCCAAGGAAGCCGAAACCGCCGCGCTGACGTTCGAGATGGGTCCAGCTCCGCACGAGCCGGCCAGCCTGGTAATCGAGATGCGCGAGTTCGACCTGCAAGCGCCCCTCGGCGGTCGCGGCGCGTTCGCCGAAGATCTCGAGGATCAGTCCGGTGCGATCGATGACCTTCACCTCGAGCGCTTTCTCCAGATTGCGCTGCTGGATCGGAGTCAGGCTCGCATCGAAAACGACCAGTCCCGCCTCTTCCATCCGAACTTGGGTGGCCAACAATTCAACCTGCCCGCTTCCGATCAGCGTTGCGGGCTTTGCCTGGCGGACGCGGTAAGCGATCCGTTCTACCACCTCGACTCCGATGGCAGCGGCCAACCCCGCGGTTTCCTCCAACCGAGCGTCTACGTCGCGCGCGGCGTCGCCCTGGTCGGGGAGAACGACGATCGCTCGTGTTCCACGGGTGAACTCGTCCCGATCGCGTTCGAAACCACTACTCAATCGTCATCGTCCGTTTCATCCGTGTCAGTGGGCTCTTCGGCAAGGTTCAGCGGGCGCGCCGGCTGGATCGTCGAGACAGCGTGTTTGTAGACGAGTTGCGCCATGCCTTCGCGCTGAAGCAACATGCAAAACAGGTCGAAACCTGCGATCTGGCCCTGCAGCATGACGCCGTTGATGAGGAACATCGTCACGCTGTCTTCGGATTTGCGCACCGCGTTGAGGAAGATATCCTGCAAAAGCGGGTGCTTCTTCTGGTTTTCTCCGACCGCATCGACGATCGCCGACACGTCCATGGGCCCAGCAGGCATGATCGTCGAGATCGCATGCTTGTAGATCAGCTGCGACTGGCCATCGCGGCGCAGCAGGACGGAAAAATTATCGAACCATGTAACGATGCCCTGGAGCTTTACGCCCTTGACGAGGAACATGGTGACCGGCGTCTTGGAGCGCCGGAGTGCGTTCAGGAACAGATCCTGAAGCGAGCCTGGTTTATCGGCCAATGGGATAACCCTTTGTTTTTGGCGGGACTTTGCCCGCAAGGCGCCGTTTCCCGGCGTCGGAGATGCACCCGGTTACCGGGCGCGGTACTGATCTATGATCGCCGCCCTGCTATATCCAGAGGGCGGCGAAATTACGGCGTCTATTCCTCGCGGGTTTCGGTGATGCCGAGCAGCTTCAATTTTCGATGGAGTGCCGAGCGCTCCATGCCGATGAAGCTGGCCGTCCGCGAGATATTTCCCGAGAAACGTCGGATCTGCACCCGAAGATATTCCCGCTCGAACGTCTCACGCGCTTCCCGCAAAGGCGAGCCCATGATCGCGGTCGATCCAGCCGATCCGATATCGCCCTGGTCGCCGAGAACTTCGGCCGGCAAAAGGTCGAGATCGATCCGCCCGATCCGGTCTCCCGGCGCCAGAATGATCGTGCGCTCGACGACGTTGCGCAACTGCCGGACATTTCCCGGCCAGTCGTAGGATTGCAACGCAACCATCGCATCCGGCGCGATTTCCGGCGTCGGCACGCGGCGCTCGGACGCGTAGTGCGCGATGAAATGCTGGACCAACGCGGGGATGTCCTCGCGACGATCAGACAGCGGCGGGATCATCACCGGTACGACGTTGAGCCGGTAATATAGATCCTCGCGGAACCGTCCTTCGGCGATTTCGAAGACGAGGTCGCGGGCGGTTGCCGAGACGACGCGAACGTCGACCTTGACGACGCGCGTACCACCTACCCGGGTAAAGCTCTGGTCAGTCAGGGCGCGCAGGATACGGGCCTGCGTCGCGATCGGCATGTCAGCGATCTCGTCGAGGAACAACGTGCCGCCATGCGCCTGTTCGAACAGACCGGGACGGACGAGATCGCCCGCTTCCTCGACGCCGAACAGTTCCTCGTCCATTCGCTCGGGCGTCATCCGCGCGGCACTGACGATGATGAACGGCGCGTCGGTCCTGAGGCTCCAGCCGTGCAGCAGGCGGGCGGCGACTTCCTTGCCGACTCCCGCCGCGCCCATGATGAGGACCCGACTGCCGGTTGCCGCCACCCGCTTCAAGGTCGCGCGAACGCCGTTGATCGAGCCCGAACTGCCGGTCAGGTCGGTTTCGCGGCCGACCGTAGCCCGCAGTGTCGCCACCTCGCGACGGAGCCGTTCGGTCTCGGTTGCCCGCGCAACCATCAGCAAAAGCCGTTCGGCCTCGAACGGCTTTTCGATGAAGTCGGACGCACCGCGGCGGATCGCGGCGACGGCCGTATCGAGGTTGCCGTGGCCTGAAATCACCAGCACCGGGATCGACGGATCGCGACGCTTGATCTCGTCGAGCAGTTCCAGCCCATCGAGACGCGACCCTTGCAGCCAGACATCAAGCAGCACCAGCGACGGACGCCGCGCTGCGATCGCTTCCAGGGCGGAATCGCTGTCACCAGCGTCGCGTGTCTCATAGCCTTCGTCCTCCAGGACGCCGGCTACGAGTTCGCGAATGTCACGTTCGTCGTCCACGACGAGAATATCGAGCGCCATTAAATCATGTCCGGTTGCGGGTCATCGTGTCGAGTCGGCCCTCCCCAGCCAACTCGGATGCGGATGCCCCTTGGTCGAGCGCGGCCAGCGCCTTGGCGTCGAAGGTCATGGTGACGAGTGTACCGCCCCCCGGCCGATCGGAAAAGCCGATCGTGCCGCAATGCTCCTCAATGATCTTCTTGACGATGGCAAGGCCGAGGCCTGTGCCACGGGCACGGGTCGTTACATAAGGTTCGACGATCCGGTCCCGCTCCGCCGGTAGCCCGATGCCGGTGTCCGCCACTGCGATGCCGACCGTGTTGGCATCGCTCGTCAATGTCATCGTGACCGATCCGCCGGGTTCACCGCGAGTTTCAATAGCTTCCACCGCGTTCTTGACGATGTTCGTGAGCGCCTGCCCGATCTGGCGGCGGTCGCAAACCAGTGTCAGACCCGGATCGTCCTGCACCAGCTGGAAGCTGATCGCGGGATGCGCGACCTCGTGCAGGAACAGCGCCTGGCGGGCGGCATCGACCAGCGATTCCTCGCGGAACACTGGCTTCGGCATCCGCGCGAACGAGGAGAACTCGTCGACCATGCGACGAAGATCGCCAACCTGGCGGATGATCGTGTCGGTCAATCGCGAGAACGTACCGTCCTGCGCCTCGATCTTGCCACCATAGCGGCGTTGAAGCCGCTCGGCCGCAAGCTGGATCGGTGTCAGCGGGTTCTTGATCTCATGCGCGATCCGGCGAGCGACGTCCGACCATGCCGCGCGGCGTTGATCGAGCAGCTGCTGCGTGATGTCGTCGAACGTCAGGATCGGGCCAGTAGCTGGCCGGGCGATCCGCACGGCAAGCGTGCGGACCTCGCTCCCCTGGCCAACTTCGACGATCGCTTCCCGGTCGCCACCATCGAGCATCGCGTCGAGCTCGGGCGCGACATCCACCAGACGCCGTCCGACCAGCCCGCCAGTATCGGTGCCTAGCAACGTCGTCGCCGAATCGTTCGCAATCGTGATCGTCCGCTCGCGTCCGGTTGCGACGACGCCTGCGGAGACCCCCGCCATCACCGCCTCGATCAGTGCGCGACGGCTTTCGAGCTGGCCGTTGGCAGTGACGAGTTCGGTGTTCTGCGCCTCCAGCTGCCCGGTCATCTGGTTGAACGCGTTGGCGAGCGTGCCGACCTCATCGCGGCTGCGCGGATCGGGGACACGCGCGGTCAGGTCGCCGGCTGCCACCCGGCGTGCGGCGTCGACGAGCTCGCCCACCGGCCGGACGAGACGATCCGCAACCGCCAGCGCGATCCACACCGCAATCCCCACGATCAGCAACGAGATCAACAACAGTGCCGCATTGAACTGCAACTGGAGACTACGCGCCCTGGCCAGAAGCGATCGATAACTCTTCAGCACGTCGTTCGCACGCGTGGTCTGTTCGGAGAGTGATTTCGTATCCTCGACGCGGCCTGCATAGAGAAACAGCTCGTCAGATCCGGGCAGCATCGTGATCGTCTGGATACGATCGCCCGTCACCGCAACGACCGCGCTTTTGCCCGACCGCAGCTCGGCGATCGCCGAGGGCGTGACACGGCGCGTAAAGTCGATTTCGTACGGGTTGACGATCGCCAGCGTCTGGATCCCCTGCTGAGGGGACAGCTTGAACAACGCAGCTTCCGAGAGGCTGCGAAAATAGACCTGTTGGAGGAACCAGCCGGAAAAATCCGGGCTCTGCAGCGAGCGCTCTCGGAGATAGGCGGACATGTCGCTTGCCATCGTCACGGTGGCTTCCTGCCACCGGTTGAGCTGGCGTGCGTAGGACGACTGGGCAAGCCCGGTCGCGTTCTCGAGCATCCCGCGCGCCTGATCGGAATACCAGAACTGGACGCCATATTGGAACAGCAGCGATGCGAAGATCGTCACCAGCAGCATCGGCACGGCGGCGACGATCGAGAACAAAGCGACGAGGCGAACGTGGAGGCGACCGCCACCGCCCACCGGAGAACGCGCTGCACGGCGCATGGCCACACGTCGCCCTAGCAACATGAGGAGAGCGATTCCGGGCACGAGGTTCGCGACCAGCAGCAGCGCTACCAGGGGTGGCGGGATCAGGCGCTGCGGCGCGTCGCTGCCGGTAATGATAAAGTAGCTCGTAACGGCGATCGCGATCGCCACACCGAGCACGACCGCCTCTACGGCAGGCGTCACGGCAAACCGGTGTGCAGGCCCGTCATCGTCCATCGGTAGCGTCGCGGAAGCGATCATCGTTGCCCCGATACAACGTCAACCGTTGCCGTGAAACCACATAATGACAGAATTACCGCCGTTCCGGTTCGTCTACGCGAGGCGCGTCGCTGCCGATCGTACCGCCGATATCGATGCCGAGCGTATCGAGGCGTTTACGCAGGGTATTGCGGTTGATCCCCATCGCGCGGGCGGCCCGAAGCTGGTTCTGACCATGACGCGCCAGCATCGCCTCGATCAACGGCCGTTCGACTTCGCCGATCACGCGGTCGTAGAGCGTGCCGTCATCGAGTGCAGCCGGATCGTCATGAGCGATGCGCGCGATCATCGCGCGGACCGCTTGTCCGATATCGAGGCCGACCGGGTCGGTGAGCGTGGCGTGGCGGCCGATCATGGTACGGATCGCGTCCGCGTCGATGACTTCGTCGCGCGACAAGACTGCCAGCCGCCGCATGAGATTTTCGAGTTCGCGAACGTTGCCCGGCCAGTCATGCCCGCCAAGCGCGACCAGGGCGTCACTGGCAAGCTGACGCCGTGGAAGGCCCTGTGCAGCGGCGTGATCCAGAAAATGCCGCGCGAGCAACGCAATGTCCTGACGTCGTTCGCGCAGGGGCGGCAACGTGATCGGGACGACATTGAGCCGGTAGAACAGGTCTTCGCGGAACTGCCCTGTCGCGACCTGTGACGCCAGATCGCGGTTGGTCGCGGCGACGATGCGAACGTCGACGCGGATCGTCCGTGCGCCACCGACGCTGGTGAACTCGCCCGACTGGAGCACGCGCAGGAGGCGGGTCTGCGCTTCCATCGGCATGTCGCCGATCTCGTCGAGGAACAGCGTGCCGCCCGACGCCTGTTCGAACCGTCCGGCGTTGCGCGTCGCAGCGCCGGTGAACGCGCCGCGTTCATGTCCGAACAGTTCGGCTTCGATCAATTCGCGCGGAATCGCGGCCATGTTAATCGCGACGAACGGGGCTGCGCTACGCGGCCCGAGATCATGGATCGCGCGCGCGACGAGTTCCTTGCCGGTGCCCGATTCGCCCGAGATCAGCACGGTCAGATCGTTCGATACGACGCGCGCGATGATCCGGTAGACGTCCTGCATCGCCGCCGAACGCCCGATCAGGGGCAGCGCGCGGTCCGCGTCGTGGAGCGTATCCTCAGATACCATCCCGCCCCGAGCGAGCGCACCGGCAACCGCGCGGGTCAGCACGTCGAGGTCGAACGGCTTGGGTAGATATTCGTACGCACCAACCTCGGCCGCGCGGACCGCCGTGGTCAGCGTGTTCTGCGCCGAGAGGACGATGATCGGGAGCAGCGGAAACCGCGCGGCGACGCTGCGGACATGATCGATGCCGTCGCCGTCGGGGAGGATGACGTCGGTGATGAGAACGTCGGGCAGCGTCACCGCAAGCGCGCGTTCGAGTTGCGCGAGGCTGTCGGCGACGGTGACGTCATGGCCGGCGCGACGGAGAGCCTGCGCGACGACGGTACGAATCGCGGCGTCGTCATCGACGACCAGAACCGTACTCATGACGCGGCTCTCGGCAGCAGGAGGCGAAGGACGGTCATCTCGGGGTTTCCTTCGCGGCCGTATTGGACGATGCCGCCCATGTCCCTGGTCAACTTGTCGACCAGCGCGAGACCGAGCCCCTGCCCTTCGCGTCGACCCGATACGAACGGGTCGAACAGGTGATCGGCGATGTCGGCGGGGGCGCCGGGGCCGTTGTCGAAAATGCAGATCTCAATCGGCAGCGGCAGGCGTGGCTTGCCGGGTGCCGAACTGACGGTGATGCCGTGACGGTACGCGGTGGTCATGACGATCCGCGGTTCTCGTTCGTTGCGAACGGCTTCGCGCGCATTCTTCAGCAGGTTTATGACGATCTGCAGCAACGCGTCGCGGTTGATCTGCGCGGGCGGGAGCGAGGGATCGAAGCGTTCCTCGATCGTTATACCGCGCGCGAAACCGGCGAGTGCGAGCCGGCGGGCATGACCGAGCAGCGGATAGATGTTCTCGCTGGCGAGCGGCAAGGGCCGGGTGTCGCTGAAGTCCTGCATGCGGTCGATCAATGCGGCGATGCGGTCGACTTCGGTTACGATCAACGTGGTGAGTTCGCCCGCGCCGAGCAGTTGCGCCGCGCCGCGGATACCAGACAGCGGATTCTTGATTTCGTGCGCGAGCATCGCGGCGGCGCCGACCGCAGCCCTTGCTCCAGCCGCGCGATCCGCGGAGTGTCCAAGCCGCCGCGAGGTGGCGGATGCGTGCAAGGTGATCGCGCGCCAGCCCGGATAGTCGGCGATCTGCGTCTCGGCGAAATCTGCACGGATCTTGACACCGCGCGCGGTCGAGATTTCGGTGTCGTAGACGGCGAGAGCGTGTCCGTCCCGATTTCGCGGATCGTCGGGCGGCGGGATGATCGCATCGAGCGGCTGTCCGATCATCAACCGTTCCGACAGGTTCAGCAGTTGCTCGGCGAGCGCATTGGCATGCGCGACCCGGTGGTCGGGATCGACGACCACCACAGCCACCGGCAGCGCGGCAAAGAGTTCTGCGAACCCCGGCCGATTGCGCGATGGCGTATCAGGCTGCTTCAAGGTCGCGGCAGGGAGCGTAGAACTCGGCCAGCATGGCCTTGACTTGCTTGGGGTCCGGTACCTGGTTCACCTTGTTGCGGAACTCGGCCGAACCGGGCAGCCCCTTGGTGTACCAGCCGATATGTTTCCGGGCCATGTTGACGCCGGTCTCGATCCCGTAATGCTCGAGCATCGCCTCGTAATGGCCTGCGATCGCGTCATATTGCTCGGTGATCGACGGGTCCTCGATGCGACGGCCGGTGGCGAACCATTCCATCACCTGGCCGAGCACCCAGGGGCGGCCGTAGCTGCCCCGACCGATCATCAGGCCATCGGCCCCCGACTGATCCATCGCCGCTTCGGCGTCCTCGATGGTGCAGATGTCGCCGTTGACGATCACCGGTACGCTCACTGCTTCCTTGACCTTCCGGACGAAGCCCCAGTCGGCGCTGCCCTTGTACATCTGGTTGCGTGTGCGGCCGTGGACGGTGATCAGCTTGATGCCGAGGTCTTCCGCGATCCGCGCGAGATCGGGCGCGTTCAGGCTGTCGTGACACCAGCCCATCCGCATCTTGAGCGTCACCGGCACGTCGACCGCCTTGACGGTGGCCTCGATGATCGCGCTGGCCAGCTTGGTGTCGCGCATGAGCGCCGAGCCCGCGTCGCCGTTAACGACTTTGCGTACCGGACAGCCCATGTTGATGTCGATGATCGCCGCGCCGCGATCCTGGCTGAGCTTCGCGGCCTCGCCCATCTCGTAGGGCGTGCAGCCGATCAACTGCATCGATACCGGCTCCTCGAGCCGATCCCACGCAGCCTTTTGCAACGACTGGCGGGTCTCGCGGATCGCAGCCTGGCTGGCGACCATTTCGGTGACGTTGAGGCCCGAGCCATAGCGTCGCACGAGTGTGCGGAACGGCATGTCGGTGACGCCGGTCATCGGCGCGAGCACGACGGGGCTTTCGATCCGGACGGGACCGATCTGGATAGGAGCAAGGTTACGCATGGATGTGCCTGAAAAAGAGGCATCCCCTACCCCGTCCAGGGGTTTTTCGCAAGACTGGCGAGCGTCGGGGCGAACCGCTAGGGCGCAAGGATGACACAGGCACAGCGTATCGTCGCGATCATCGTCGCGGCCGGAACCGGCGTGCGCGCGGGGGGATCGGTTCCCAAGCAGTTCGCGCCGATCGCCGGTCGGCCGATGATCGCCTATTCCTATGAGGCGTTCACGACGCACCCGGCCATCGCCGAGACGATCGTCGTCGTCGCCGAGGGCCAGCAGGGCTTGGCGACCGCAGCATTGCGGCAGGTATCGATCGTCGTCGGCGGCGCCACCCGGCGCGAGTCGGTTACCAACGGCCTCGTGACGGCCGGCGACGCGACGCATGTGCTGATCCACGATGCCGCCCGTCCCTTCCTGTCGCACGCGGTCATCGATTCGCTCGTTGCCGCCTTGAAGACCCGGGACGCGGCCATTCCGGTGCTGCCGGTGACCGATACGCTCGCGCGCGGCAGTGTCCTGTTGGGCGATATCGTGCCGCGCGCGGACCTCAACCGGGTGCAGACCCCGCAGGCGTTTGCCGTGGAGACACTGCGTGCCGCCCATTCCGTCTGGCCGGCGGACGAGGAGGCGACCGACGATGCGCAGATGGTGCGACGGCTTGGCGTCGGCGTCGCGTTGGTGCAGGGCTCGGCGATGCTCGAGAAAGTCACGCACCCAGAAGATTTCGCAGCCGCCGAAGCGCGTGTCGCGTACGAAACCCGTACCGCGATGGGGTTCGACGTCCACCGCCTCGAAACCGGCGAGGAGCTCTGGCTCGGCGGCGTCCTGATCCCGCACGACAAGGGGCTGTCGGGGCATAGCGACGCCGACGTCGCGCTCCACGCGCTGACCGATGCGCTGCTCGGCACGATCGCGGCGGGCGATATCGGCACGCATTTCCCGCCGAGCGACCCACAGTGGAAGGGCGCCGACTCCGCGCAGTTCCTCCAGCATGCCGCCAAGCTGATCGCCGACAAGCGCGGTCGCATCGATTTCGTCGACCTGACGATCATGTGCGAGGCGCCGAAGATCGGGCCGCACCGTACGGCGATGACCGCGCGGATCGCCGACCTGCTCGGGCTCACGCTCGACCGGGTCAGCGTCAAGGCGACGACGACCGAACGGCTCGGCTTCACCGGGCGAGGCGAAGGCATTGCCGCGCAGGCCGTTGCGACCATTCGCTTGCCCGGATCGCCGCTGTGAAGATCGTCGGCGCACTTGCCGCGATCGCGCTCCTTGCCAGCCCGGCGGTCGCCCAACAGCGTTGCATCACCGGGCCCGAGGCCGAATCGCTGACGCTCGTCGCGATGCCCGACATTCTCCGCGAAACCGGTCGCGTCTGTGCGGCGCAGCTTCCCGCCAGAAGTCTCATCCGATCGCAGTCAAGTGCGTTGATCGACCGGTATCAGGTCGAGTCCGACCGAGCATGGCCGGCAGCGCGCGCGGCGATCGTCAAACTCAGCAATCCAGCCGTGGACGCGATGCTCGATTCGGAGTTTGCGCGACCGCTGCTGACGACGTTGCTGGTGCCACAGATCGTCGGGCGGATCGCGACGCGCGATTGCGGGACGATCGACCGGATGGTGACGCTGCTCCAGCCCTTGCCACCGCGCAACACCGCGGGCATCGTCGTCGAGACGTTGCGGTACCTCAAATCCCAGAAGTCGCGCAGCGGAGATATCGCCGCGGTGGCGATGCTGCTCTGCCCGGTGGAGACACGCTGATGGATACGATCCTTCCCGCCGAACTGGTCGACGCCGCACGCAAAGTGGTCGAGCAGAACCGCGCGATCGGCCGCCGGGTCGCGGTCGCCGAGAGTTGCACCGGCGGGCTGGTCGCGGCTGCACTGACCGAGATCCCCGGGTCCTCCGACGTGTTCGAGGTCGGCTTCGTCACCTACTCGAACGCCGCCAAGCTCGGCGTGCTGAAGATCAGTTCGGACGTGCTCGAAACGTTCGGCGCGGTGTCGATCGCGGTTGCGTGGAGCATGGCGCAGGCTGCGCTAAAGCAGTCGGGCGCCGACATCGCGGTGGCGATAACGGGCGTCGCTGGCCCCGGTGGCGGTTCGCTAAAGAAGCCGGTCGGCACCGTGGTGTTCGGTCGCGCTGAGAAGGGCCGCGACCCGTCCGACGTCCACGCCGATCGCAAGGACTTTGGCGATCTCGGTCGTGGTGGGATCCGGCTTCAGGCCGCGTTGTGCGCGCTCGAACTCTTGCTGCCGGATGCGTCCGCCCCGTAAAGCTCAGCGGCGCGAGTCTCGAACGCGCCGATCATCTTGCGCAGTGCAGCGCCGAACACCTGCCCGGCGATCATCTCGAACATCCGGTTCTTGAACGCGAAGTCGACGGTGAAGTCGACCGCGCAACCCTGCGGCTCTGGCCGAAAATGCCATTCGTTGCGTAGATACTTGAGCGGGCCATCGACGTAATCGACGTTGAGTTCGCTCGGCCGGACCTTCTGCACGCGCGACGTGAACGTCTCGCGCAGGCCCTTGAAGCCGACGATCATGTCGGCGAGCGTCTCCGTATCGCTGTTCGAGCGCACGCGCATCGCGCTTACCCAAGGCAGGAATTCGGCATAGCGACCGACATCGGCCACCAGGTCGAACATCTGCTCAGGCGTATAGGGCAAATGGCGCGTTTCCGAATGCTTCGGCATCAGATGCGCGCGACGCCCAGCTTTGCGTCACGGTTTGCACGCAACCGCTCGAAATCATCGCCGGCGTGATAGCTCGACCGGGTCAGCGGCGACGATGCGACCAGCAGGAAGCCCTTCGCGCGCGCTATCGAGGCATAGGCGTCGAACGCCTTGGGCGGCACGAACTCGGCGACCTTGGCATGGCGCGGCGTTGGCTGGAGATACTGCCCCATCGTCAGGAAATCGATGTCGGCGCAGCGCATGTCGTCCATCACCTGATGGATCTCCAGACGCTCCTCGCCGAGCCCGAGCATCACGCCCGACTTGGTGAAGATCGACGGATCGTGCTTCTTGACGCTCTCCAGCAGCCGCAACGACGCATAGTAGCGCGCACCCGGGCGGATCGTCGGATAGAGCCGCGGCACGGTTTCGAGATTATGGTTGTAGACGTCGGGACGCGCCTCGACGATCGACTCGATCGCGGCCTGCGCCTTGTTGCGGAAGTCGGGCGTGAGGATCTCGATGGTCGTCGTCGGGTTCGACGCGCGGATCGCCTGGATCACCTTCACGAACTGCGACGCGCCGCCATCGGGGAGGTCGTCACGATCTACCGAGGTGATGACGATGTGGTTCAAGCCCATCTGCGCAGCCGCATCGGCGACGTTCTGCGGCTCCATCCGATCGACCGCGCGCGGCATACCGGTCTTGACGTTACAAAACGCGCACGCCCGCGTGCAGGTATCGCCGAGGATCATGACCGTGGCGTGCTTCTTCGACCAACACTCGCCGATGTTCGGACACGCCGCCTCTTCGCACACGGTCGTTAGGCTTTTGGATCGCATGAGCTCACGCGTTTTCGCGAAGCCAGCGGAGGTCGGCGCCTTGACGCGGATCCAGTCGGGCTTGCGCGCACGGACCGGCGCAGCCATCGGGGTCATGTCGTTCATGCACGCCAGATAGCCCCGCCCTGCCGTCGAGACAATGGCGGCGGACGCCGTCGGCGGGTTGGAACCATCGGACGAACCGGATAAAATCATGGAACCAGTTTCAACATGACAAGTTTTTCATGTTGCATCGCAAACTGATATGGAAGGCTATCCGTGCCAACACACTTTCCGGAAATGATCGAAGGCTATCACCGCTTCAAGGACGGCCCCTGGGAGGAGCAGCGCGAGCGCTGGAAGGAACTGAAGGACGGCCAGAGCCCCAAGGTGATGATCATCGCGTGCTCCGACAGCCGCGTCGAACCCGCGCAGATTTTCGATACGCTGCCCGGCGAAGTGTTCGTCGTCCGCAACGTTGCCAACCTCGTACCGCCGTTCGAGACCGGTGGTGGCCATCACGGTGTCTCGGCCGCGATCGAGTTCGCTGTCACGCAGCTGAAGGTCGAAGAGATCGTCGTGATGGGCCACGAGAAGTGCGGTGGCTGCAAGGCGGCGCTGACCCAGGCGTTCGCGGATGCCGAGCGGGGTGCGGGCGGGTTCGTATCCGATTGGGTGAGCCTGCTTGACGGTGCCCGCGAGAAAGTCATCGCGAAGTACGGCGATAGCGAACAGGCCGGTCGCGAGATGGAACTCGAGTCCGTCCGCACCTCGATCGCCAACCTGCGGACGTTTCCGTTCGTGACCGAGGCAGAAGCCGCCGGCACGCTGGCCCTTCGCGGCGCCTATTTCGGCATCGACAAGGGCCAGATGCTGCTGCTCAACGAGGATGACGAGTTCATCCAGGCAGAGTCGACAGAAGCCAAATCCGCGAAAGCCTAACGGGTCAGCGAAGGCCTAACGCCTTCTCCGCCACCTTCTTGACCTTCGGGTCGAGCGGTGGCGGCACCATCGATACGCCGGCTTCGAGGCGGTCCGCGATCAGCGTCAGCGCTGCGATCCGGGCCGCCTTCTTGTCGTTGCCGTCGATGACGCTCCACGGCGCGGTCGCGGTGTCGGTGCGCGCGAACATCTCGGCCATCGCCTCCAGATACTCGTCGCGCCGCGATCGGTTGTGGAAATCGTCGAGCCCGGTCTTCCAATGCTTCCACGGATCGTCGAGCCGCGCTTCCAAGCGCCGGTCCTGCTCCTTCTGCGTGGTGTGGATGAACAGCTTGATCAGCGTCGTGCCGCTCTCGACCTGCTGCGCCTCGAACGCGTTGATCTCGTCATAGCCGTGGCGCCATTCGGTCTCGCTGGCGAACCCCTCGACGCGCTCGACGAGGACACGGCCGTACCAGCTGCGGTCGAACACCGCGATGTTGCCGTTGGCGGGCAACCGGTTCCAGAAGCGCCAGAGGAAATGATGCGCCTTCTCGTCCGCGGTCGGCGCCGAGATCGGCCAGACCTTGTAGTTGCGCGGGTCCCATTCGGCGGAGAGACGCTGAATGATGCCGCCCTTCCCTGCCGCGTCCCAGCCTTCGAACATCACGATCGCGCGCGTACCGCCGACGATGTGCGCGACCTGGATATGCTCGAGGCGCTTTTGCAGCGCTCCAAGGTCGTGCTTGTACCTGCCGTCGTATTCGTCGCCGTCTTCGTAGTCGGCCAGGTGTATCGTCATGCATCGCGCTCCGTCGCAAGGGTCGGGATCTGAACGTTCCAGGCGCCCCGTCGGCGCAGGACGAACCAATAATAGGCGATCGACAGCAGGATCTGCGCGGCCGTCATGATCAGGCCGGGGCGCCCCTCCTCGAGATCGAGCCAACTCGTCCAGCAGACATAACCGAGCGCGAGCAGCGTCACGATCGGCGCAAGCGGGTATAACGGCATCTGGTAGGGTGCATGGGCGGTCTGACCGGTACGCCTGCCGACCATCGCCGCGACGCAGATGCCCGCGTAGATCGCGACGAGGCCGGTGCCGCTGAGCACGAGCAGCAACTGGAGCGGCAGAAAGCACGCGACGATGCCGAACCCGCCGACCAGCAGCGTGCCGACCCAGGGGGAGCCGAACTTCGGGTGGACCTGCGTCATCCATTGGTCGAGTGGACGGCCCCAGCTTCCGTCGCGCGCGGTGCCGTAGAAGAAGCGCGCGCAGGCGAGGATGCAGGCGATGACCGCGTTGACGATCGCGACGACGACGCCGATCGAGAGCCAGTTCGCCATCGTGGTGCCGCTGCGGAGGGTGACGAGCAGGCCGAACGGGTCGTCGGCGGTGAGCGTGGCGTGGAGATCCGGCACGCCGACGAGGACCGCGACGATCGGGATACCTTCGAACAGAAGCGTGAGCGCGAGCGAGGCCATGATCGCGCGGGCGATCAGCCGGGGGGCGTCGAGCATCTCCTCGCCCAAATACACCGCCGCGCCACAGCCATTGAGCGCGAAGATAGCGATCGAGGTGGCGAGGCCGATCGAAGCGGCGGACGCGGGAACGAGCGCGGCCCCTTGCGGCATCACTGGGTGGAGCAGGAGGTCGCCGATTGGACGGACGGTATCGGCGAACCCGAGCCAGACGACCGCGAGGATGGCGAGCATCTCGACCAGCAGGAAGAGCCCAGTGAGCCAGGCGTTGACGCGGATCCGGAGCATCGCGACGAGCGTCGCCCCGGCGACCACGGCGATCGCGACGGGGATCTGCGGCAGGCCGGGAACCAGCGTGCCCAGCACCGCGCTGACGCCTAGCCCTGCGACGGGCGGGAAGAGCAGGTTGTTGAAGACGTTGACGCCGAGCATGACGAACCCCGCCATCGGCCCGAGCGTGTGCGCGACCGCGACATACTCGCCGCCTGCGACCGGCCAGGCGGACGAGAGCTCGGCATAGACGAATGCGGTGGCGACGCACACGAGTCCGGCGATGAGCGTTGCCCAGACCGCGCCGGTGCCCGCGACCTGGAGCATGCCGGGGACGATGACGAACACCGACGATGCCGGGGTCGCGACGGAGAGGGTGAGGAACAGGACGCCCGTCACGCCTAAGCTGCGGACGAGGCTTGGCGCCGGTGTCATCTGATCGTCGCGCATGCCAACCCCTTATCGTGCAGAGGTATTTGCATGGTTAGCTAGGTGGGGAAAGCGGTGGAGGAGATAACGTCTTTCCCTCGCCCCTACGGGGAAAGGGAGGGGCCCGGCCGCGCTTGCGGGTGGGAGGGAGAGGGGACGTTGGCGGACACCAACCGCCCCTCACCCTCCCGGCGCAAGCGCGCCTCCTTCCCTCTCCCCGTTGGGGCGAGGGACAGCTAGATCACCCCGCGCTCGGCGCGACCACCTTCGTCGCGTCCTTGGGACCATCCACCGTCAGGCGGATGTTGAGTTCCTTCAGCTGCTTGGCACTGACCGGGCTCGGTGCGCCCATCATCAAATCCTCGGCCTTCTGGTTCATCGGGAACAGCACGACCTCGCGGATGTTCGGCTCGCCCGCGAGCAGCATTACCATCCGGTCGATCCCCGGTGCGGAGCCGCCATGCGGCGGTGCGCCGACCTTGAACGCGTTGATCATGCCCGCAAAGTTCGTGTCGACATCGGCCTGCGTGTAGCCGGCGATCTCGAACGCCTTGTACATGATCTCCGGACGGTGGTTCCGGATCGCGCCCGACGACAGCTCGACGCCGTTGCAGACGATATCGTACTGATACGCCAGGATATCGAGCGGATCCTTGTTCTCCAGCGCGTCCATTTCGCCCTGCGGCATCGAGAACGGGTTGTGACTGAAGTCGACCTTCTTCGCATCCTCGTCATATTCGAACATCGGGAAGTCGACGATCCAGCAGAACTCGAACCGGTTCTCGTCGATCAGGCCGAGGTCGGCACCGATCCGCGCCCGGGCGGCGCCCGCGAGCTTGGACGCGGGCAGTTCCTTGCCGGCGGCGAAGAAGATGCCGTCGTTTGGCCCGAGGCCCATCTCGGCGATTAGCTTCCGCGTCGCTTCCTCGCCGTGGTTCTTAGCGATCGGGCCGCCGAGCTCACCGTTCTTCTGCGTGATGTAGCCGAGCCCGGCATGCCCCTCGGCGCGCGCCCAGTCGTTCATGTCGGTGAAGAACTTACGGCTCTTGTCGGCGGTGTTCGGCGCGGGGATCGCGCGGACCACGTCACCACCGGCGACGATCCCGGCGAACAGGCCGAAGCCCGAATCGACGAAGTGATGGCCGACGTCGTGGATCAGGATCGGGTTGCGCAGATCGGGCTTGTCGCTGCCGTACTTCAGCATCGATTCGCGGTAAGGAATGCGCTTGAACGGGAGGGCCGAGACCTGACGGCCCTTGCCCTGCCAGTCGGCGAATTCCTCGAACACGCCGTGGAGCACGGGCTCGATCGCATTGAACACGTCGTCCTGCGTGACGAAGCTCATCTCAAAATCGAGCTGGTAGAATTCGCCCGGCGAGCGATCGGCGCGTGCGTCCTCGTCGCGGAAGCACGGCGCGATCTGGAAATAGCGGTCGAAGCCGGCGACCATCAACAGCTGCTTGAACATCTGCGGCGCCTGCGGGAGCGCGTAGAACTTGCCCGGATGAACGCGGCTCGGCACGAGGTAATCGCGCGCGCCTTCGGGTGACGATGCGGTCAGGATCGGCGTCTGGAATTCGGTGAACCCCTGCCCGTTCATGCGGTTGCGCAGCGAAGTGATCACCTGGCTGCGGAGCATGATGTTCGCGTGCAGCCGCTCGCGACGCAGATCGAGATAGCGATAGCGCAGGCGGATATCCTCGGGATACTCGGCCTCGCCCGCGACCGGCATCGGCAGCTCGCCGGCCATCGACTGGACCGTCGCGGCGGTCGCACGAATCTCGATCCCGCCGGTCGGCAGGTTCGGGTTCACGGCTTCCGGCGCGCGTGCGGTCACCTTGCCGGTGATCGTGACGACACTCTCGCTCTTCAGACCCTCGATGACCTTGAAGACCGGGCCGCTGACGTCGGTGACGATCTGCGTGATGCCGTAGTGATCGCGCAGATCGATGAAGACGAGGTCGCCGTGATCGCGCTTCTTGTGGACCCAGCCGGAGACGCGGACCTCTTCGCCGACCTGTTCGGGGCGGAGGGCGGCGCAGTTGTGGGTGCGATAGGCGTGCATGATGGGTCTTCTCGGACGATAAACAGGTGCCTCGCGCTTCCCTTCCCTACCGGGCTTTGTCAACCCGGACGAGGCTCGCTATGGACGGGCAATGCATATCCACCCGCTTATCTCCGACAGTGCCACGCTCGCCAATCTGTGTGCGCGCATGGCCGACGCCGACTATGTGTGCGTCGACACCGAATTCATGCGCGAGAGCACCTATTACCCGGAACTCTGCCTGATCCAGATCGCGGACGACAAGGAAGCCGCGGCGATCGACCCGATGGCGCCGGGGATCGACCTGAAGCCGCTGCTCGACCTGCTCGTCGAGAATCACGACGTGCTGAAGGTCGTCCACGCCGGCGGGCAGGACATTGAGATCGTCTACAACCTCACCGGCAAGACGCCCTTCCCGCTGTTCGACACGCAGGTCGCGGCGATGGCGCTCGGCCAGGGCGAGCAGATCGGCTATTCGAACCTTGTCGACAGCTGGCTCGGGATCGCTGTCGACAAGGGTGCTCGGTTTACCGACTGGGCGCGCCGGCCGCTCGATGCGCGACAGATCGAATATGCGATCGGCGACGTGACGCATCTGTCGAAAATCTTCCCGAAGATGCTGGAGCGGTTGCGCAAGACCGGGCGCGGGGTGTGGCTCGATCAGGAGATGGAGCGGCTTGGCGACACCGCCAATTATGCGAACGATCCCGATCTTGCGTGGAAGCGCGTGCGGATTTCGGGGCGCAAGCCCGAGGTGCTGGGGCGGTTGAAGGCACTCGCGCGCTGGCGGGAGCTGGAGGCGCAGGCGAAGGACCTACCGCGCGGGCGGATCGTCAAGGACGAAACGCTGGGCGACATGGCGGGGCATCCGCCGAAGAAGCAGACGGACTTGGCGCGGGTGCGTGGGCTTTCGGCGACTTGGGCTGGGAACGACATCGGTGGCCGCTTGATGGCGGCGATCGAGGGCGCGCAACCACTTGGCGACGACGAACTGCCGCCGCGCGACGATCGGAAGCCGGGGCTTGGCAAGGAGGGGTCGCTGGTGGCGGACCTTCTCAAGCTTCTGCTCAAGATCCGCTCGCGAGACATTGATGTCGCGTCGAAATTGTTGGCGCGCACCGATGAACTCGAAGCGTTGGCGGCGGGTGTTCGGACCGGGCTGCCGATGCTCGAAGGCTGGCGGTTCGACCAGTTCGGCCGCGACGCGCTCGATTTGGTCGAGGGGCGGCTGGCGTTTGCGGTGATCGGCGGAAAGCTGAAGATGACGCGTACGGAGGATGCCGCATGAGGATGGTTCTGGTTGCGGCGTTACTCGCGTCGGCGGGGTGTACGCCGGTCGAGATGCGCGGCGAGACGCCTGCCGCTGCGCCGGTCGCGGCCGCCTGCAATGCCGACTCGCTCGGCGATCTGGTCGGCAAGCGGGCGAGCGATGCTCGGGCCGACGTGATGCAGACGCGATCGGGTGCACGCACGCTACGCTGGATCGCGCCGAACACGGCCGTGACGATGGATTTCCGCGCTGATCGTCTGAATGTCTATGTGGACGCCAAGGGCCGGATCGAACGCTTCACCTGCGCTTGAGCCCATTGATCCTCCCCTAGAAGGGGAGGATTCAGGAGAGCGCCAGTACGGGCTTGCGTCCCAGGGCGGCGGCAAGCGCGTTATGGCGACGTTCCACCGCTTCGCCGTAGAGCCCACGATCATCAGGGCGCAGCGTCAGCGTAAGTGATACCCCGTCATCTGCGAGCCCTGATCGTTTCAAAGGTCCTGCCAAGCCACCACTCATTCGCTGGCCTAGTCGCATAGCGAGGCCCCAAGCAGTCGCGCTTTTCACCGCTGCCGGAGACGCGAGGAGACCAACTGTTTCACCGGCGGAGAGATCGCCGCCAAGGCTCGTATAAAGAGCTTGCGCCAGCATCCCCCGGCCAGGCGCGTCAATCGCGACCCAGTTGCCGTGCAGCGCGACCTCGACGCCGCGTTCGGCGCGGAACTCGGGGTTGGCGCGCCAGCCTACGTCCGCAAGCAAGCATGCGGTGTGGCGAATGCGTGCCATCGCGGGTGGCTCGGTGGTGAACAGCGGTGCGATCCAGCGATCGAGGAGATCGCCATGCTCGGGGAAGCGACCGAGCAGGCGGCCCTCTTCGCGGGCGGCTACGATCAGCGGATCGAGCGTTCGGTCTGCTGGCTTCAGGTCTTCGTAGAGCAGGCCCTCGCGCAGACCATAGGCGGACACGATCGTCGTCCGGCTGCCAAGCTGCCGCACCAGCACGCCGAGCAACGCCGCGGCGTCGGCGAGCGTTGCCGTGCGGCCCGACGACAGCCCCGGAATCGCCTTCAGGCGCGGCTTGGATAGCTGTGGGATCGTCCGGCTCAGCCGAGTGATCGTCGCGGCGGTCATCGAATATTGGTGAATGATCGGCAGCGGATAGTCCGACAGCTCCATGTCGAGCCGTGCCAGTGCGCGCCACGATCCGCCGACCAGATACAGCGGAAGCCCCTGCCCCTTCGCGGTCCAGCCGGCCTCGCGCACCAGGCGCGCCACGTAGCGCGCGAGCACCTTGCCACGCTTCGCCCGGATCGGGCCGATGCGGAGGACGCCGAGCGGAAACGAGACGCGGTCCTCGATCTTGCCGCGGCGGACGCGGACGAGTTCGAGACTGCCGCCGCCGAGATCGCCGACTATGCCATCCGCCTCGGGGATCGCGGACAGCACACCGTAGCCAGCCGCGCTGGCTTCCTGTTCGCCCGACAGCGTCTCGACGGTCAGGCCGAGTTGTTGAGCCGCGGCAATGAGTTCGCCGCCGTTCTTCGCATCGCGTACTGCCGCGGTTGCGACCGTGCGGAGCGTCGAGCATTCCATTTCCTTTGCCACCGCCGCGAACCGCGCCAGCGCGACGCGTGCCGTTTTCAGCGCCGACTTCTCGATCGCGCCGGTAGCGGCGAGCCCACGACCGAGCCCCGCCAGCACCTTCTCGTTGAACCGTATCGCGGGCAACCGCGGCGGCCCCTGGTAGACTACCAGCCGGATCGAGTTCGAGCCGATGTCGATGATCCCGGTGCGCGGGTGATCGTCGGTCTCGGCCTTGGGCGGGGAATTGCCGAACAGGATATTCGTGACGCTCATCGTTTTCGGCGGAGCGACAGGGTCGGCACGGCATTGCTGGTCGCGAGCGAGGCGCCGCGGCCGGAGAGCGAAGGATTCGTCATGAAATACCGATGCAGGTTGAACGGGCGGTCGCCGGGATCGACGCGGCTATATTCGCCGTCGGGGCCTAGCTCCCAACTCTGCTCGTTGTCGATCAGGTTCGCGACCATCACCTGATCGAGGATCTGGTCGTGGACGGTCGGGTTGAGGATCGGCAGCATATATTCGACGCGGCGGTCGAAGTTGCGCGGCATCCAGTCGGCCGACGAGATGAACAGCTTGGCGCCGTCGTTGGGCAGCGCCTTGCCGTTGCCGAACGCCCAGATCCGACTGTGTTCGAGGAACCGCCCGATTACCGACTTCACCCGGATCGTCTCCGACAGGCCGGGTACACCGGGGCGCAGGCAGCAGATGCCGCGGATGATGAGGTCGATCTCGACCCCTGCCCCGCTCGCTTCGTAGAGCTTCTCGATCACCGCGGGGTCGACCAGCGAGTTCATCTTCGCCCAGACGCCGGCAGGCTTGCCGGCGCGTGCGTTGGCGATCTCGACGTCGATCAGGTTCATGAGGTTCTGGCGGAGGTCGCGCGGGCTCAGGCTGACGCGGGCCATGTCGGTCGGTTCGACATAGCCGGTGATGTAGTTGAACATCTGCGCCGCATCGCGCCCGACCGCGGCGTCGGCGGTGAAGAAGCTGAGGTCGGTATAGATCTTGGCGGTGACCGGGTGATAATTGCCCGTGCCGAAATGGCAGTAGGTGCGGAATGCCTGTCCCTCACGGCGGACGACCAGCGAGACCTTGGCGTGCGTCTTCCAGTCGATGAAGCCGTAGACGACCTGCACGCCTGCACGCTCCAATGCGGAGGCCCAGACCATGTTCTGCTCTTCGTCGAACCGCGCCTTCAGCTCGACGACCGCGGTGACGGACTTGCCAGCCTCGGCCGCGGTAATCAGTGCGTTGATGACCGCGGGCTGCTTGCCCGCGCGATAGAGGGTCTGCTTAATCGCGACGACGTCGGGGTCGTTCGCCGCCTGTTTCAGGAAGGCGAGCACCACTTCGAACGTCTCGTACGGGTGGTGGACGACGATGTCCTTGGCCTTGATCGCCGCGAAGCAATCGCCGCCGAATTCACGGATCCGCTCCGGGAAGCGCGGCGTGAAGGGCGGGAATTTCAGGTCGGGACGATCCTCGTCGACCAGCCCGTCGAGGTCGACGATGCCGAGCAGATTGCCGCTCTCGGTAATGATCGCGTCCGCACCGCCGAGTTCGTCCTTGAGGACCGCGGCGAGCACGTCGGGGATGCCGGTTTCGAGTTCCAAGCGGATCACGCGGCCGCGGCGCCGGCGCTTGATCGCGTTGGCGAAGTAGCGGACGAGATCCTCGGCCTCCTCCTCGATCTCCATGTCGCTGTCGCGCAGGACGCGGAAGCTGGCGGCGGCGAGGACTTCGTAGCCGGGGAACAAGACCGGCGCGAACCGCTTCAGGATCGATTCGATCGAGATGTAGCGCGCAGGCTCGCCAGGCAGGCGAACGAAACGCGTCATGGTGTGCGGGAGCATGACCAGTTCGCGGACCGGCTCATTGTCCGAGCGGCGGACGAGGTCGAAGATCACCGACAGGCCGCGGTTCGGGATGAACGGGAACGGGTGTGCGGGGTCGAGCGCCTGCGGGGTCAGGATCGGGAAAATCTGATCGCGGAAATGCGTTTCGAGCCACTCGTCGGCCTCACCCTCAACCGCCTCGCGCCGGAGGACGAACAGTCCGGCTTCGTCGAGCAGCACGCGGAGATCGCCCCACACCGCCTGCTGGCTCGCCATCAGTTCGTCGGCCTCGCGGACGATCGCGGTCAGCTGCTGGCCCGCGGTGAGGCCGTCGGCCGAGCGGCGGTCGACGTCCTGCGTCTGCTGTCCCTTCAGGCCGGCAACGCGGACCATGAAGAACTCGTCGAGGTTCGAGCCCGAGATCGACAGGAAGCGGAGCCGTTCGAGCAACGGGTGCGCGGGGTTGCACGCCTCCTCCAGCACACGCCGGTTGAACGCCAGCCAGGACAGCTCGCGGTTGAAATACCGGTCGTTCGGCTCTGCGCCGATGGGATCGTCGTCGTCTTCCGATTGGCGGACGATATGGGCTGGACGGTTCATCGGGCCTCTTGGGGGCTTATGGTGGCGTGAAGAGCGGGAGGTCGAGAGCGAGTTGCGGCCGGAGGATCAGCCCGGCCTCGGTGAGTGTGGTTCGTGCAAGAGGAATGGACAAGCGCTTGCGACGTTCCATCGCCTCTTGGTCAAGCGCATCGACGGTTCGCGTTACGGTAATATGACTGCGCTCGATTCTGGTCGCGAGCCAGTCGATCAGATCGGGGCGCGCATCGAGGCTGCGCCGCTCAAACAGATGCGCGAGCAACAGCCGCATGAGTTCGTCGTCGGGCGCGCCGATCGCCGCGATCGGGCTTGCGGCGAGGCGCGAACGCAGGTCTGGAAGCTTTACCTTCCATTCGGGCGGCGCGGCGTCGGCGACGATCAGCAGCGGCCTGTGCTCCTCCTGCGCGCCGTTCCAGGCGTGGAACAGCTGTGCTTCGGGCACGCGCTCGGCATCGTCGATGATCGTGCCACCGCTCTTCGCCGCGAAGATCCGCGCGAGCAGGCTGCGGCCCGATTTGCGCGGGCCGGTGAGGATGGCGGTCATGACGGGCCAGGTCGCGGTGTGCTCCAGCGTGTGGACCGCGCGCGAGTTGGAAGGGGTAACGAGGAAGGCGTCGTCGCGAGGGTCCGCCGGCCACCCGAGTGGCAGCGCAATTTGAGTCATCTTGGTCGCGCTCACCCTGTCGTCGCATTGTCCGCGGGCAAGTCCGGCGGAAGAAGTTGGGCGACCCGGCGGATGCGGATCGTCTGGCCGGAGCCGAATACCTGGTAGCCGCGGGCTTCGAGCGCGGTCTTTAGCGCGACGGGGTCGCCATCGTACGCGACGCGCATCAGTGAGACGCCGCCGAGCGCGAGACTGGTCGTTGCCGCCGAGCGAACACCGGGGATCGCGCGAAGTGCTGCTTCGGTCGAGGAGACGTTTGCTGCGGCCGGCGTATCGAACTGGACGATGACCGAGATCCCCTCGCCGCCGGTCAGCACCGCTGTGTTAGCGTCGGCAGTCTCGTCGGTCGGCAGGTCCTCGATCACCGCGGCTTCGGGCGGCGGCGGTGGCGACAGGCTGTAGTCGACGCGGAGCGAGCCGTTGCGGCGTGCCTGCTGATACAGGTCGTCGATCCGCTTCACCCCGGTATCGAGCAGTTGGGCGATGCCGTCTGGTGTGCCGACTCGCAGCGTGAAGCTGCCGATCAGGTCGTTGTCGGGGCCGTGGCGCGCTTCGAACACGCCGATCACCGGGCCGCCGGGCCATTGGCGATAGAGCTTTACGACCGGCATCAGCACGTCGCTCGCGCCATATTGGTCGAGGATCGTCCGCCACCAGCCGCGGCCGGGACGCTGCGTCTGGCCGACGTTGAGCAGCAGCGCGTCGGGGCCGGAGCCGGACGGGCGGACATAGTCGATGCTGCTGTTGCCGGTGCGATAGCGCGCCCAAGCCTGCTGCCACTGCGTGCTTTGCTCGAACGCCTGGCCGACGCCGCCCGAATATTGGATCGGGATCGTCAGCATCGGTTGCGAGCGATCGGCGTAGGTCGAGATGCCGAGGATCGAACCCGCGCGGCCGCGATCGAACAGCACGCCAAGCTTGGCGATGTAGCGCTGCGGGCCGATCTGTTCGTTCTCGACGACGATTCCCGAGACCAGCGAATCGAGCGTGCCGTCGGAAACGAGGCCGCCACCACCGCCGAGCCGGTTCGACAATTGGACCCAGGCCTTGCGCTGGGCGAGCCGCCAGCCGCTGTAGCGCGCGGCGTCCGCCGTCTTGCCGGCGACATCGACCGTGACGCCGCTCACCTCGTACGCGCTGCCGCTGTCGACCGGGGCTGCGCCTCGGCTGCCGCCTTCGATCTGCGCGAGCACTGTGCCGCCGCCCAATAGCAGGGCAGCGCCGGCGAGGGCGGCAGGAAGGGCTTTGATACGCGTCACGCGGGCCTTTTGGCGAAGCAGACGTAGAAATCCAAGCGCGATGTGGCTAGCAGCACCGATCATGACCGATACGCCAGACTCCGCCGCTCCCGCTTCGGGCCCTTACACCTACGCTCAGGCGGGCGTTTCGATTGCCGCGGGCAATGCGCTGGTGCGGGCGATCGCCCCGCTCGCGCGCTCCACGCGTAGGCCGGGGGCGGATGCCGATCTTGGTGGCTTTGGCGGGATGTTCGACCTCAAAGCGGCCGGGTTCGTCGATCCTTTGCTGGTCGCGGCGAACGACGGCGTCGGCACCAAGCTGAAGCTGGCGATCGAATGGGACCGGCACGAAGGCGTCGGCGTCGACCTCGTCGCGATGTGCGTCAACGACCTTATCGTCCAGGGTGCCGAGCCGCTGTTTTTCCTCGATTATTATGCGAGCGGGAAGCTCGATGCGGCGGTCGCCGAGCGCGTTGTCGCCTCGATTGCGGAAGGCTGCAAGACCGCCGGCTGTGCGCTGATCGGGGGCGAGACCGCCGAGATGCCGGGCATGTATGCGGACGGCGATTACGATCTGGCAGGCTTCTGCGTCGGTGCGGTCGAACGGACCAACGTTCTCACCGGGCGCGAGATCGCGGCGGGCGACGTGATGCTCGGGCTGGCGTCGTCGGGCGTGCATTCGAACGGGTTCTCGCTGGTTCGCAGGCTGGCGACGGATCGCGGGTGGAAGCTCGATCGACCCGCGCTGTTCGACCAGGACAAGTTGCTGATCGATCATCTGATGGCGCCGACTCGCATCTATGTCGCGAGTTTGCTGCCGTTGCTGCGCGAGCGCCGGATCAAGGGACTGGCGCACATCACCGGTGGTGGCCTGCTCGAGAACATCCCGCGCGTGCTGCCCGAAGGCGTGCATGCGGTGGTCGATGCGGATGCGTGGGAGCAGTCGCGGTTGATGGCGTTCCTGCAAGCCCAAGGTGCGATCGAGCCGGAGGAGATGGCGCGGACGTTCAACTGCGGGATCGGCATGGTCGTGATCGTCAGCGCCGACGAGGCCGAGGCGGTGACGGCGGCGCTTCAGGCGGCGGACGAGACGGTGTTCACGATTGGGCGGATCGAGACCGGCTCGCACGGTTGCACGGTGCGCGGGTCGGCCGGCACGTGGAGCGCGCGCGAGGACTGGACCGCGACGCATGGCTGACAAGACGCGCGTCGGCGTGCTGATCTCCGGGCGCGGATCGAACATGATGGCGCTGGTCGGCGCGTCGCGCGCGGCGGAGTGCCCGTATGAGATCGCTCTGGTCGCGTCGGACAAGCCCGATGCGGCTGGGCTCGCATGGGCGCGGACGGAGGGTGTAGCAACGTTCGCGCTCTCGCCGAAGGGGCTAGGGAAGCCGGCTTATGAGGCGGCGATCGATGCGGCGTTGCGCGAGGCGGGTGTCGAGGTCGTTGCGCTGGCTGGCTATATGCGGTTGCTGTCGGACGGGTTCGTTGCGGCGTGGCGCGATCGGATCGTCAACATCCATCCGTCGCTGCTGCCCAAGTACAAGGGCCTCGATACGCATGCGCGGGCGATCGCGGCGGGCGATGCGGTCGGCGGGTGTTCGGTGCATGTCGTGACCGAGGAACTCGATGGCGGCGTGGTGCTGGGGCAGGCCGAGGTGCCGATCCTTGCCGGCGACGATGCCGACGCGCTTGCGGATCGCGTGCTGGCGGCGGAACATGCTTTATACCCCAAGACCTTGGCGGAGTTCGTGACGCGATGACCGATCTGTCCCCCCTCGACCGTGTCCGCTCGGCGGCGCTGGCGTTGCCCGAGACCGAAGAGACGGTCTCGCATGGGCAACCGACCTTCTTCGTCGCCGGCAAACAGTTCGTGCAGTTCCGGGCGGATCATCATGGCGACGGGCTGACCGTAGTATGTGTGAAGACCGGCGGGAGCGACGAGCAGGCGATGCTGATCGAGGCGAACCCTAGCGTGTATTCGCGGCCGGCGTATCTTGGTGCGACTGGTTGGGTCGGGATGAAGGTTGCGGGCGATCCGGATTGGGCGCTGGTCGAGGACCGGATCGCGCGGAGTTGGGAATTGGCGGCCCCTGCCCGCTTGCTGGAGGCTGGCGGACGATGAGCACCGAGACACCTACCGAACGGCGCGAGGCTGCGGCGACGCGGCGGCGTTGGGTCACGCTGGCCGAAGTGGTGGCGGTGGCTGGCGTGCTGATCGCCGCGCTGACGCTGTGGACCAACTGGTCGGATCACCGCGCGAACGAGGCCGACAAGATCGCGGCGCAGTCTAGTGCGGCGCGCGAGCGGACGAAGATCGACCTGTCGGCGATCGTGCAGGATGGCGGCGATACGCTGTTGCTGAAGGATGCGCGGCACGATCTTCAGGACGTGACGATCACGTTTCCGCGCGCGCTGGTGGTATCGCCGCAGCGGCCGCCGGCCGAGCCGATCATTGACAAATCGTGGTTCTCGAAACCGCTTCTGAAGCTGACCGATGGCGGCGCGGACAACCGAGCAGGCCGGTTGCCCGTTCTCGTCAGCCTCCAATATTTTGATGGCGACACGACCCGGTCGGCGAGCGGCATCTATGAAGTGATCTGGAAGACCAAAGCCGGCTTGCCCTTTATGGGTCGGTCACTGAAGCTCGAGGGCTTGCGGGTTCGGCAGCGTGGTGGGGATCAGGCTAGGCTTGATGCGATCTGGGCGAAAGAGAAGCCGGCGGCTTAGCCTTCGTCATGCCGGGCTTGTTCCGGCATCCACGGTTCCGCGCACTCGACAAAGTATAGTTTGCGGAACGGTGGACCCCGGAACAAGTCCGGGGTGACGGAGAGTAGTGGATCGATTCGCTCAAACCGCTCGCGCGTAGACCGGGTCGTCGTGGAGGGTGGTGCCGACCATGAACTGGCGGGAGCCGATTACCTTGAAGCCCTGGCGTTCGTAAAAGGCTCGGGCGCGGGTGTTCTGGTCCCATACGCCTAGCAGGACTCGGGTTCGACCTGCGGCGGCGGCGTCTTCGAATGCGCGGGCCATCAGCGCGGCGCCCAGGCCTGAGCCTTGTGCCTCCTTCATGAGATAGATGCGGCGGAGTTCTGTGTCCGCGGGGCCGGGTTCGATCGGGAAGTCCGGCGCGGTCAGTACCGTGTAGCCGATCGGTGCGTGACCGGGCTCGTATTCGGCGAGCGTCACGATCGTCGCGGGATCGGACAGCCACGTCTCGAACGCGGCGACGCTGTTGTTGCGCGCGCAGTGGGCGACGATATCCGCCCCCGTCAGCACGGTCGCATAGGTATCGAGGAACGTGGCGGATGCGACGAGCGATAGCGCGGGCGCATCGCCCGGCTCGGCCCGTCGCAGCCGCCAGGTCATCAGCCGACGATTTCTTCGGGCTTGAAGAAGTACGCGATCTCGATCTCGGCGTTCTCGTCCGAATCCGAACCGTGCACCGAGTTGGCTTCGATCGACTCGGCGAGTTCCTTGCGGATCGTGCCGGCGTCGGCGTTGGCGGGGTTGGTGGCGCCCATGATGTCGCGGTTGCGCTGCATCGCGTTCTCGCCTTCGAGAACCTGGACGACGACCGGGCCCGAAATCATGAACGAGACGAGCTCACCGAAAAACGGACGCTCCTTGTGGACCGCGTAGAAGCCTTCGGCCTGCTCGCGGGTCATCTGGATGCGCTTCGAAGCGACGACGCGCAGGCCGGCTTCCTCGAGCATCTTGGTGACCGCACCGGTCAGGTTGCGGCGGGTTGCGTCGGGCTTGATGATCGAAAAGGTACGGTTCGCGGCCATGATGGTCACGGGCTCCTGTGTTGACGGTAATCGGATGCGCGGCGCTTAGGCGGGGCGCGGCGCTAAAGCAACCTATGCGGCCTGTTCCCAGCGGCCGGAGTCGTTCTGCTTCCAGTAGCGGCGTTCGACGCCATCACGGTCAGCCAACGCCTTCCACGCTAGACGCGCTTCCTGGATCGCTTCGTCGTCGAAGATGTGGAAGGCACGGTCAAAGGTTAGGATAAGGTCACGCCAACGGCCGTCTACCACCGCGACGTTGCGGGCGGCATTGGCGGGGGCGGTTTCTTGGATATCCTGAGCGATCAGAATGGGTTGGGCGGTGTCGTCGTTGCTGCCGGCCTGGGCGTGGGGGAGGAAGCTCTCGGGGGCGTAGGACCAGAGGAGACGGTCGAGCGCGACGCGTTGGTCTTCGGGTTCGGCGACGATCAGGAGGCGGCCGCCGGTTTGGACGACGCGCTCGGCTATGCGTGGGAGGACGCGGTCGAGGGGGCTGGTTAGGTGGTAGAAATCGACCTGCATGCTTACTCCCCTTCCGCTTGCGGGGGGGTCGGGGGAGGGCTTTGCCTCGCTCGACGCCGCTCGCGGTTGGCCCCTCCCCTAACCCCTCCCGCAAGCGGGAGGGGAATTCTTGGCCTCAGCCCTCAAAATTGTCCGCTACGAACTGGTCGAGCAGGCGCACGCCGTAACCGGTTGCGCCCTTGTCATGGTTCGTCCCCGGCTTGTCGGACCAGACCATGCCGGCGATGTCGAGATGTGCCCACTTCACGCCCTCGTCGACGAAGCGCTTGATGAACTGCGCCGCGGTGATCGAGCCGGCGCCGCGGGGGCCGACGTTCTTCATGTCGGCGATCGGCGAGTCGATCAGCTTGTCGTAGGCGGGCGACAGCGGGAAACGCCAGAGCGTGTCGCCGGTGGTCTTGCCGGCCGCGATCAGCTGGTCGGCGAGCGCGTCGTCGTTGGCGAAGATGCCGCCATTCTCGGTGCCGAGCGCGACGATCATCGCGCCGGTGAGCGTGGCGAGATCAACGATCGTGGTCGGCTTGTGCGCCTGCTGTACCCAGGTCACGCAATCACACAGCACGAGGCGACCCTCGGCGTCGGTGTTGAGCACTTCGATCGTCTGGCCCGACATCGAGGTGATGACGTCGCTCGGACGCAGCGCGGCGCCGTCGGGCATGTTCTCGACCAAGCCCATCACGCCGACGACGTTCGCCTTGGCCTTGCGGCTCGCGAGTGCCTTCATCGCGCCGGCGACGGCACCTGCGCCGCCCATGTCCCACTTCATGTCTTCCATGCCCGCGCCGGGCTTGATCGAGATGCCGCCCGAATCGAACGTCACGCCCTTGCCGACGAACGCGAGGGTGGGCGCGTCGGCCCCTGCGCCGTTCCACTTGAGCGCGAGGATGCGTGCTTCACGGCGCGAACCCTGGCTGACGCCGAGCAGCGAGCCCATGCCGAGCTCGGTCATCTGCGCTTCGTCGAGCACGGTGATCTCGAGCCCGAGACCCTCGACGTCCTTCGTCACCTTCTCGACGAAGCTCTCGGGGTAGACGACGTTCGGCGGCGACGTGACCAGCCAGCGGGTCAGGTCGAGCCCGCCGGTAACCGCAGCCGCTTCGGTCCAGGCTGCATCGGTGCCGTCTGGTGCGCCAGCAATGGTTATCTCGGTCAACGTCGGCTTCGACTTCTCAGCGAGCTTGGTGCGGTACGTGTCGTAGCGCCATGCGCGCTGGGCGGCGGCAGCGGCGAAGTGTGCGGCGGCCTTGGCGGTCGGCGTGGCACCGGCCGAGAGGTCGGCCACGACCAACGTCGCGCCCGAGGTCAGCAGGCGTGCGGTGATCGCACCGCCAGCCTTCTCCCAATCGGCGGTCTCGCCAGCGCCGACTCCTACTAGCAGGACCTGGCGGACCGCGCCGTCGGCGGGCACGAACAGCTCGATCACCGAGCCTGCTTCACCCGCAAAGCGTGCCGCAGACGCCGCACTGGTCGCCACCGCCTCGCCATCGCCGCCGATCGCGCTCCAGTTGATCGTCGCCAAGCCGTCCTTCGCGACGGGCACGGCGAGGATCGGGGCGTTGGCGGGAACGGTCGGGGCGAAGACGATCTGCATGAAGAAACCTCGGGAAGCTTTTGAACGGATGTGCGTACCCCATAAGTTGATGCCGCGGGTACGGCAAAGCAAGGTGGCGGCCTGTCATCTCACGGCGATTGCAGGGAAGCGCCGGTGATGCGATAGGCGGGCGATATGGCGGCAAACGGCTGCCCAGTGCCAAAGGGGTTGGTTCGGATCGTGTTGCGTATCGACCTTTTGACGGGTTGCGCCCTTTCGCTCGCGTTGGCGACCGGGATCGCGGCTGCGCCTGCCCAGGCCCAAGATTTCCAGAACCGCCCGGTCGCGCCTCCGGTGCAGGACCCGCCGGTCGCCAACGCGTCGACAACGACGCCGGCTGAGGACCAGGTACAGTTCAGCTCCACCGCGCTGGAGTACAACACCAACACCGATATCGTCACCGCGACGGGTGAAGTCCGGATGTTCCGGCAGGGCAGCCGGCTTCGCGCCGACAAGGTCGTCTGGAACCGCAAGACCGGGAAGGTCGTCGCGACTGGCAACATCGCCGTCACCAATCCCGAAGGCGACATCGCGTATGGCGACGAGATCAACCTGACCGATTCGCTGAAGGACGGCGTGGTCGACAACATGCTCGTCGTGCTGGAGCAGGGCGGAAGACTCGCGGCGAAGCAAGGCACGCGCGACGCCGACGGCACGGTCAATTTGAAGACCGCCGCCTACACGCCGTGCAGCGTCACCAACACCGCCGGTTGTCCCAAGGAGCCGACGTGGAAGATCACCGCGGTCCGCGTCACCTATCGCCCCGAGCGGAAGCGCATTTTCTACAAGGGCGCACGGTTGCATCTGTTCGGGCTGCCGAGCCTGCCGCTTCCCGAATTCTCCAACCCGGTCGGTGGCGGCAGCGACAGCGGCCTGCTCTCGCCCAACGGTGGCTATAGCCGCGTCAACGGCGTCGAAGTCAGCGTCCCCTATTACTGGAAGCTCGCCCCGAACCAGGGGCTGGTCATCACGCCGCACATCTACAGCAGCGTGCTGCCGATGGCGCAGGTCGATTATTCCGCGCTCAATTCGAAGGGCGCGTTCAAGGTACGCGCCTACGCGACCGAAAGCCGGCGCAGCGACGACCTGACGACCGCCACCCCGACCGACACGAGCATGGCGTTCCGCGGCTATATCGACGGCATGGCGCGCTATCAGCTAACGCCGAACTGGACCGCGAGCGGGTCGCTCCGCCTGACGACCGACCGCACGTTCCTGCGCCGCTACGACATTTCGCGCGACGACCGGTTGCGCACCACCGCGAGCCTGGAGCGGATCGACGACAGCAGCTATTTCTCGCTGAGCGGCTGGTACGCACAGACCCTGCGCGTCGCGGACAGCCAGGGGCAGCAGCCGATCGCGCTGCCCGAAATCGATTATCGCAAGCGATTTAACGATGGCCTCGTCGGTGGCCGGTTCCAGCTCCAGCTGAACACGGTCGCGCTGACCCGCACCGATGGGCAGGACACGCAGCGCGCGTTCGCGAGCCTGCAATGGGATTTGCGCCGCTTCACGAACTGGGGCCAGGAGGTCACCTTCACCGCGTTCGCGCGGGGCGACCTGTATAACAGCAACGAGATCGATGCGACGATCAACCCGACCTATCGCGGGTTCGGCGGCTTCCGCCAGCGTGCTATCGGCGCGGCCGCAGTGGACGTGAAATGGCCGTTCATCGGTACGTTCCTGGGCGGTACGCAGCGCTTTACGCCGCAAGTGCAGTTCGTCGCAGCACCGAAGGTCGCCAATCTTTCGTTGCCGAACGAGGATTCGCGCGCCGTCGACCTGGATGACACCAACCTGTTCTCGCTCAACCGGTTCGCCGGCTATGATCGGTTCGAGGATTCGTCACGCGTCACCTATGGTGGCGAATGGGCGCTCGACCTGCCGGGAATCGCGTTCACCACCAACGTCGGCCAGAGCTATCGTGTCGACAAGCGGCCGACCATCCTGCCCGACGGCACCGGGCTCAGCGACCGGTTCTCCGACATCGTCGGGCGCAGCGAGCTCCGGTTCCGCGACTTCGTGTCGATCGTCCACCGCTACCGGCTCGACAAGGATGGCTTCGCGATCCGCCGCAACGAGCTGGACGCGACGATCGGCTCGCGCGCGACCTATGTGCTGGTCGGGTATCTCAAGCTCAACCGCAACATCGATGCATCGATCGAGGATCTGCGCGACCGCGAGGAAGTCCGCGTTGCGGGACGCGTGCAGTTCGCACGGTTCTGGTCGGCGTTCGGTTCGGGCGTGGTCGATTTGACCAACGCGTCGGAAGATCCATTGTCGCGCAGCGATGGCTTCACGCCGATCCGCCACCGGCTGGGCGTCCAGTATGAGGACGACTGCCTGCGTCTCGGCGGAACGTGGCGGCGGACGTACAACGACACCGGCGACGCGCGGAAGGGCAACAGCTTCCTGTTGACGCTGGCCTTCACCAACCTCGGCCGCTAAGCCCGCGTTCAGCTACTTTGAGGCAAACGTCGCCGGATATGCGCCGCCATGGCAATGACGGTGCGGATTACGGCGTGCGATGATGGGATACCGACACTTGAAGCATGATGTTCGACTGGCGGCGCGTGGCGGCCGTGTGATCGGTTCTGTGGTTCTGGCTGCGCTGGCAGCAGGCGCAATCGCTCAGGCGGTGCCTCCCAAGGCTGCGCAGGGCAAGCGCGGCGCGCGACCTGCGCCGACCCAGCCCGCTCAGGCCCAGCCGGCCCAGGCTCAGCCGGCGCCCTCGGCTCCGGGACAGACCGTCCAGGACCAGAGCGTTCCGGACAATACCGGTCTCGATATCCCGACCAACCTCCAGATCTTCGGCAAGGTCGATCCTAACGTCCGCAAGCCGACCGCGATCGTCAACGATACCGTCATTACCGGTACCGACGTCGACCAGCGCGTCGCCCTGGTGGCAATGGCAAACGAGGCGAAGCTGTCGCCCGAAGATCGCGAGCGGCTTAAGCTGCAGGTCCTGCGCCAGTTGATCGACGAGACGCTGCAGATTCAGGAAGCCAAGACCGCCGACATCACGATTACCCCTGCCGAGCTGACGCAGAGCTATGACGGCGTATCGAAGCGCTTCAATCGTACGCCGGTCGCGATGCGCGCCTATCTGCGCGAGTCCGGATCGTCCGAGCGGTCGCTGAAGCGCCAGATCGAGGGCGAGCTTGCGTGGCAGCGCTATCTGCGTCGCCGCGTCGAGCCGTTCGTCAACGTCGGCGACGAGGAAGTGAAGTCGATCATTGATCGTCTCCAGGCGGCCAAGGGTACCGACGAGTTCAACCTCAAGGAAATCTATCTCGCGGCGACCCCGGCGAACAGCCAGCAGGTCTATGCGAACGCCAAGCAGATCCTGCAGGAAATCCAGAAGGGCGCGCAGCCGTTCGAATATTACGCACGGCAGTTCTCGGAAGCGTCGACCCGCGCGGTCGGCGGCGATCTCGGCTGGATCCGTGCGGCGACCTTGCCGGCGCAGCTTGCCGAAGCCGCGACGACGATGCAGGTGGGCCAGGTTGCTGGGCCGATCGAGGTCTCGGGTGGCTATTCGATCTTGTACTTGACCGACAAGCGTCAGGTGCTGACTGCCGATCCGCGCGATGCCAAGCTCAGCCTGAAGCAGTTGACGCTGCGCTTTCCGCCGAACACCAACCAGGCACAGGCCTCCGCGCGTGCGCAGGCGTTTGCAAAGGCGACGCAGGAGTTGCGTGGCTGTGGTACCGTCGAGAAGGTCGCGGCCGGGATCGGCGCGGACGTGGTCGACAACGATACGGTGCGTATCCGCGATCTGCCGCCACAGCTTCAGGAAGTGATGCTGAAGCTTCAGGTCGGTGAGTCGAGCCCCCCGTTCGGGTCTGCGGAACAGGGCGTTCGCGCGCTGGTGCTGTGCGGTCGCGACGAAGCGGCTGGCGGGTCTGTGCCGAACTCCGAGCAGATCCAGGGTCAGCTCGAGCAACAGCGCGTCAATCTGCGTGCCCAGCAGAAGCTGCGCGATCTGCGGCGCGATGCCGTGGTCGAATATCGGTGATCGGATCGTGACCCGCATCTCGGCGCTGGCGGTGTCGATGGGCGATCCTGCCGGGATCGGGCCCGAGATCATCGCCAAGGCGTGGGATGCGCGCGAGACGCATGGCTTGCCGCCGTTCGTCGCGGTCGGCGATGCGCGGGCGATCGAGCGGGTCTGGGCTGGTCCGATCGCGCGCGTGACGGACGTGGGCGCGGCGGCGGCGGTTTTCGTCGACGCATTGCCGGTGCTGACCGTGGGCGATGCGGGAGCGATCGTACCGGGCGAGCCCGATGCGGACGGTGCGCGGTGTGCGCTGCATTCGCTGGAACTCGCTGTCGGTCTCGTCCGCACTGGCGCGGCGCGTGCGCTGGTGACCGGGCCGGTGTCCAAGTCGCAGCTGTACGCCATCGGCTTCACGCATCCGGGGCAGACCGAGTTCGTCGCCGAGCGCTACGGCGTCGCGGGGGACAATGCGGTGATGATGCTCGCGGGGCCGTCGTTGAAGGTGGTGCCGATCACCACGCACGTGCCGTTGAAGGACGTATCCGCGCTGCTCACGGTCGACCTGATCGTCGCCAAGGCGCGTGCGACAGCTCGGGGATTGCTGCGGAACTTCGGGATCGAGAACCCGCGGCTCGCCTTTGCCGGCTTCAATCCGCATGCCGGCGAGCAGGGCGCGCTGGGGCGGGAAGAGATCGAGATCATCGCGCCAGCGATCGCGATCCTGCGCGAGGAAGGCATCGATGCGACCGGGCCCTTTGCCGCGGACACGATGTTCCACCCCAGAGCCCGCGAGACCTACGACGTCGTGATGTGCTGCTACCACGATCAGGCGCTCGTCCCCTTGAAGACGATCCATTTCGACGAGGGCGTGAACATGACGCTGGGCCTGCCGATCGTGCGGACCTCGCCCGATCATGGCACGGCGTTCGCGATCGCGGGCAAGAATCTGGCCGAGCCCGGTGCGATGATCGCGGCGATCGCGATGGCGGGTGAAGCGGCGGACCGGCGCGCTCAGACCGCTGCCCAGTCGTGAGCGAGGCTGCAGTGACGGAGCTTCCCCCGCTGCGCGAGGTGATCGCGCGTTATGGACTGAACGCGAGCAAGGCGCTTGGGCAGAATTTCCTGTTCGACGGCCAGTTGCTCAAGCGCATCGCGGCGGTGCCGGGTGACCTTCAGGATGCCGAGGTGCTCGAAGTGGGGCCCGGCCCGGGCGGCCTGACGCGCGCATTGCTCGCGGCGGGTGCGCGGGTGACGGCGATCGAGCGTGACCGGCGGTGTATCCCTGCGCTGGCAGAGCTTGGCGAGGCGTATCGGGGGCGGCTGAGGGTAATCGAGGGCGACGCGATGGAAGTCGCCGCGCCGGCGCTGTTCGAGGGCAAGCCGCATATCGTGTCGAACCTGCCGTACAACATCGGCACGGCGTTGCTGGTGGGGTGGCTGTCGACGTCGTGGTTGCCGTGGTGGCAGTCGTGCACGCTGATGTTCCAGAAGGAAGTTGCCGAGCGGATCGTGGCGAAGACCAACGACGATCATTATGGGCGGCTGGCGGTGCTGGCGCAGTGGCGCTCGACTGCGCGGATCGCGATGCCGGTTCACCGGTCGGCGTTCACACCGCCGCCTAAGGTGATGTCGGCGGTGGTGCATCTGACTCCGGTCGAGGCGCCGGAGGGGGTGAATTTCGCGGTGCTGGAGCGACTGACGGGCGCGGCGTTTGGTCAGCGGCGGAAGATGCTGCGGCAGAGTTTGAAGGGCGTGCCGGGCGCGCTCGATGCGCTGGAGCGGATCGGAGTGGAGGCTACGCGTCGGGCTGAGACGCTTTCGGTTGCCGACTTCACGGCGTTGGCGAAGGCGGTCGGCTGATCTTCACGATCCTCCCCCGCCAGGGGGAGGATCAATGCAAGAACCTCAATCCTTCGCGGCTACCGGGGTCTTCTCGACTTGGGCCGTGGCGATCGGCGGGCCTTTCGCGATCACCGCCGCGAGTTGCGTCGCTTCGGGGCAGACACCCTTGCAGAGCGTGCGGATCTTTACGAGGTTGTCCTTCGCGCGGACCACGGCGCCCTTAGCAACCAGTGCCTCGCCCTGTCCCTTGAGCGCGGCGACGTCGTTGGGTTCGAGCAGCAAGGCCTCGCGGTACAGGCGGATCGCCTTGCCTGGCAGGTCACGTGTTTCTGCAACGCGGGCCAGCAGGAGGAACGCCGCCCGGTTGCGCGGATCGACCGCTACCGACGTTTCGAGCACATCGGTGGCACCATCTAGGTTGCCCGCGGCGACCAACGAACGGCCCTGCGCCAACAACTGCATCGAGCGCGCGTCGATCTGGGCGTCGGGGCGTTGCCCGCTAAGCGAAGTCGACACGCATACGACGGTCAGCGCGGCGGCAAGGGCAACGGACGAAAAACGCATCATCGTCTCCAGGCGGGATACAGGTTTGGCCGTGAGTTGAGCCATAGGTCGGCTGGCTAGCACGCAGCCCGGAGGCGCGCGACAAAAAAGCCGTCGGTGCCGTCGCGACCGGGTTCGAGGCGGACGCCGTGGCCGTGCTTCGCGCCGGCGGGGAGCGACAGGGGCTCGGTCGTCCAGCCGGGATGCGCGTTGAGGAACCAGGTGACCTGGTCGGTACCCTCGGCGTCGAGCAGCGAGCAGACGATGTAGACGAGCGCGCCGCCGGGCTTGACCAGTGTGGCGGCCACGGAGAGAACCTGCTGCTGCGTCGATTGCAGCCGCGAGACGCGGTCGGGGGTGAGCCGCCAGCGTGCCTCGGGGTTACGCCGCCAGGTGCCGGTGCCCGAGCAGGGGGCATCGACCAGCACGCCGTCGGCGCGACCGGCCCATTCGCTGAGCGCTTCGATCTCGCGCGTCGGGTTGAGCAGGCGGCTCTCGACGATCGTCGCGCCGGCTCTAGTTGCGCGTGGGGCAAGGCGCGCGAGGCGGTTGCGGTCGGTGTCGCAGGCCAGGATCACGCCTTCGTTCTTCATCGTCGCCGCGAGTGCGAGCGTCTTGCCGCCGGCGCCGGCGCAGAGATCGACGATCCGTTCGCCGGGCTTCGCCTGCATTGCCAGGCCGACGAGCTGGCTACCTTCGTCCTGCACTTCGAGCGCGCCTTCGTTGAAGAGCGGGAGTGCTTCGACGTTGGTGCCGGTCGGGAGGCGGATGCCGTCGGGGGCGTGGGGGGTAGCTTCGGCTTCGGGGAGCGCGGCGAGGACGGTCGCGCGGTCGGCGATCAGCGTGTTGACGCGGAGATCGAGCGTGGCACGGCCGGCTAGGTCGGTGAGTGCGGCGCCGTCGAGGCCGGAGGCGCGGAGGGCCTTGCTCAGCCACTGCGGCGCGACGCCGGCGCGAGCGCGCGGTTCGTCCTTGGCGATCGGGGCGGGCGCATGGGTGGAGCCGTCGAAGGTCGCGGCGACTTCGGGGTCTGCGTCGGCGACGAGGAGCATCGCGGTGCGACCGTTTTCGGGGCGGTCTCCGGCCTTGCGGATCGCGGCGTAGACGAGTTCGCGGACGGCGCGGCGGTCCTTGGAGCCGGCGTAACGGCGGGTCGCGAAATAGCGGGCGATGAGCGTGTCTGCGGCGGCGCCGGACTCGCGGGCGGCGGCGATGATCTGGTCGAGGAGTTCGATCGCGGCCTGGGTGCGGGCTGGGGGAGTCACTTCTGGGCTCCCGACTTCGCGTGGGTTCGGGGGGAGGCTTGGTACGGAGTGTTCGTCATCATCCCCTCCCCTAGCCCCTCCCGCGGGCGGGAGGGGAATAATTTCGGGGCTTGGGTTCGGGATCGTGGTGGCTCCCGCCCTCTTGCTCCGTCATCCCGGCGGACGCCGGGACCCATGGTTGCGGTTTGGGTTGTGGTGGCGCGCTGTCGCTGGGTCCGCCGTGTCCATGGGTCCCGGCGTTCGCCGGGATGACGGATGGAGGCGGTGGGACGACGGAGGGGGCGGCGGTCTGTGAGTTAGCCTGCGGCCTGTGGAGCACCGCCCACGCAAATATCGTTCGTCATTCCCACGCAGGCGGGGATCCATATTCTCGAACGGTTGCGATCTTCGGAGCGTTAGCCAGTATGGGTTCCCGCCTTCGCGGGAATGACAGGGAGCGTGAGAGCTAGCCGCGACCCGCTCCCCTCCCTGAAAGGGAGGGGTTGGGGGTGGGTTGGCTCGTTTTAGCCACCGGCAGACGAGCTTGGGGAAACCAACCCACCCCCGGCCCCTCCCTTTCAGGGAGGGGAGAAGTTCCCGCCTTTACCGCGTCGGGTAGTTCGGCGCTTCCCGCGTGATCGTCACGTCGTGGACATGGCTCTCCATCAAGCCTGCACCCGTAATCTGCACGAACTCCGCCCGCGCCTGGAGATCCGAGATCGTCGCCGAGCCGGTATAGCCCATCGCCGCCTTGATCCCGCCAACCAGCTGGTGGACGACGTCTCGTGCCGGCCCCTTGTACGCGACCTGTCCCTCGATCCCCTCGGGGACGAGCTTCAGCTGATCCTTGATGTCGCCCTGGAAATAGCGATCCGCCGACCCGCGGCCCATCGCGCCGACCGAGCCCATCCCGCGGTACGATTTGTACGCACGGCCCTGGTACAGGAACGTCTCGCCAGGTGCCTCGTCGGTGCCCGCGAGCAGCGAGCCGATCATTACGGTCGACGCGCCGGCGGCGAGCGCCTTCGCCATGTCGCCCGACGTGCGAATGCCGCCGTCGGCGATCACCGGCACGCCGGCCTTGTGGCCCGCCTCCGCGCAATCCATCACCGCGGTCAGCTGCGGCACGCCGACGCCAGCGACCACCCGCGTCGTGCAGATCGAGCCTGGGCCGATACCGACCTTGATCCCGTCCGCGCCCGCGCCGATCAGTGCGCGCGTCGCTTCGGCAGTGGCGACGTTGCCCGCCACCACCTGCACCGAGTTGGACAGCTTCTTGACGCGCTCGACCGCGCGGCCGACATCGCGGTTATGGCCGTGCGCGGTGTCGATCACGATCAGGTCGCAGCCGGCGTCGACCAGCTGTTCGGTCCGGTCGAAGCCCTTGTCGCCAACCGTCGTCGCCGCCGCCACGCGCAGGCGGCCCGCCTCGTCCTTGGTGGCATCGGGGAACATCACCGCCTTCTCGATGTCCTTGACGGTGATCAGCCCGACGCAGCGATACTGCGCATCGACCACCAGCAGCTTCTCGATACGCCGGGCGTGGAGCAGGCGGCGCGCCTCTTCCTTGCCGACTTCGGTCGAGACGGTGGCGAGGTTCTCGTGCGTCATCAACTCGCTGACGGGCTGCTTTGGATCGCCCGCGAAACGCACATCGCGATTGGTGAGGATACCGACGAGCTTGCCGTCCGCTTCGACCACCGGGATGCCGCTGATGCGGTGGCCGGACATGAGGGCCTGCGCCTCGCCGAGCGTCGCGGTCGGTTTGATCGTAATGGGGTTCACCACCATGCCCGACTCGAACCGCTTGACCTGACGGACCGCGATGACCTGCTCTTCGACGGTCAGGTTGCGGTGGAGCACGCCGATGCCGCCGAGCTGTGCCATGACGATGGCCATGTCGGCTTCGGTGACGGTGTCCATTGCCGAGGACAGGATCGGGATGTTGAGCGCGATGCCGCGCGTCAGCTGAGTCCGGGTATCGGCCTGGCTTGGCAGCACGTCCGATTCCCCCGGATACAGGAGGACGTCGTCGAATGTGAGGCCGAGGCGGATATCCATGAGAGCTGCCGTTCCTGGGTGTGAGGTGGCGCGCCATGTAACCAAAGGCGCGGCGTACGGCTAGGCCTCATGTCTGGCTCCAGGGGGCGCCCACGTGCTATAGCGGTGCGATACACGGATGGGGATTGTTCGATGGGCCTGATCGTTGCCGCGCTCCTGCTGGCGCTGGTGCTGCTGTACCTCTTCACCAGCATCAAGATCGTCCACCAGGGCTATCAATACACGATCGAGCATTTCGGCCGCTTCACCACGGTCGCGCGGCCCGGCTTCAATTTCTACCCGGCGTTCTTCTACCGCGTGGGACGGAAGGTGAACATGATGGAGCAGGTGATCGATATCCCCGGCCAGGAGATCATCACCAAGGACAATGCGATGATCTCGACCGACGGGGTCGTGTTCTTCCAGGTGCTCGACTCGGCGAAGGCGGCGTACGAGGTGTCGGACCTGTACCAGGCGCTGTTGCAGCTCACGACGACCAACCTGCGCACCGTCATGGGATCGATGGACCTCGACGAGACGCTGTCGAAGCGCGACGAGATCAACGCGCGGCTGCTCAACGTGGTCGATCATGCGACGACGCCGTGGGGGGTGAAGATCACGCGCGTCGAGATCAAGGACATCCGCCCGCCGGCCGACATCGTCAACGCGATGGGGCGGCAGATGAAGGCGGAGCGCGAGAAGCGGGCGAACATTCTGGATGCGGAGGGTTCGCGGGCTTCGGAGATTCTCCGCGCCGAGGGGCAGAAGCAGGCGCGGATTCTCGAGTCCGAGGGGCGCAAGGAATCGGCCTTCCGCGATGCCGAGGCTCGCGAGCGGGCTGCTGTTGCTGAGGCTTCGGCGACGCGTGCGGTGTCTCAGGCGATCGAGGAGGGTGGCGCGCAGGCGATCAATTACTTCATCGCGCAGAAATATGTCGAGGCGATCGGGAAGTTTGCGACCTCGCCCAATGCGAAGACGATCCTGTTTCCGGTCGAGGCTACTCAGTTGATGGGGACGCTTGGGGGGATTGGCGAGCTGGCTAAGGATGCGTTGCGCGATGCGACTGCTTCGCCGCCGGCCAAGCCCGCGGCTCGGGGCCCGTTCGAGTTGTCGAAAAGCTGATGGACGCGATCGGGGCGGCTGGCGCTTGGCTGATCGCGGCGCTGGTGCTGGGGATCGCCGAGCTGGCGGTGCCGGGAGTGTTTTTGGTGTTTCTCGCGATTGCTGCGGGGGTTACCGGGGTGGCGGTGTACGTGTTGCCGGATTTGCCGGTGGCGGCGCAACTGGCGGCGTTCGGGGTTTGGAGCGCGGTTACCGTGCTGATCGGGAAGCGCTGGTACCGGGATTATCCGGTCGAGGGCGGGGATCCGATGTTGAACGATCGGTCTGCTCGGCTGGTGGGTCAGGTCGTGGTGGTGGATACTGCGATCGCTGGCGGGCGTGGACGCGTGCTGGTGGGCGACGGCAGTTGGCCGGCTCGGGGTGAGGATGCTGCTGTCGGAGCGCGCGTTCGGGTAACGGCGGTCGTCGATGGTGAGGTGGTGGTGGAGGCGCGCTAAACCCTCTCCCTACAGGGGAGAGGGAAGCCGCGTGGCGGCGCGGGTGAGGGCACGCCAAGCGGGACCGTGCCCTCACCTTCCCACCCGACTGCGTCGTGCGGGCCCCTTCCTCTCCCCCGAGGGGGAGAGGAGTTTAAAGTTACGCCGCCTCTTTCACCTTTGGCGCTGCCTGCCGGACGCCTTCGTCGACATGCTCGGCGAACTGGGCGAAATTCTCCACGAACAGGTCGACCAGCTTGGCCGCCGTCGCGTCGTAGGCGTCCTTGTCCGCCCAAGTCATCCGCGGATCGAGGATCGCGCTGTCCACGCCGGGCACGCTCACCGGCACCTGGAACCCGAAGTTCGGGTCCGTGCGGAACTCGGCGTCGTTGAGGCTCCCGTCTAGCGCCGCATTCAGCAACGCCCGCGTCGCCTTGATCGGCATGCGGTTGCCGACGCCGTATTTGCCGCCGGTCCAGCCGGTGTTGACCAGCCAGCAATCCACGCCGCCCTTCGCGATCCGCTCCTTGAGCAGATTTCCATACACCGACGGGTGCCGCGGCATGAACGGTGCGCCGAAGCAGGTCGAGAAGGTCGCATCGGGCTCGGTCACGCCGATCTCGGTTCCCGCGACGCGCGCCGTGTACCCCGAGAGGAAGTGATACATCGCCTGGTCGGGCGTGAGCTTGGCGATCGGCGGCAGCACGCCGTACGCGTCGGCGGTCAGCATGACGATGTTGCGCGGCACGGGCCCCATGTTCTCGGCCGACGCATTCGGGATGAAGTCGATCGGATACGCGCCACGGCTGTTCTCGGCGAGCGTGTGGTCGTCGAGGTCGAGCAGACGCGTCGCCGGGTCCATCACGACGTTCTCCAGCACCGTGCCGAACCGCTTGGTGGTCGCGAAGATCTCCGGCTCGGCATCGGCCGAGAGGCGGATCATCTTGGCGTAGCACCCGCCCTCGAAATTGAAGACGGCGGTGTCGGACCAGCCATGCTCGTCGTCGCCGATCAGCGTGCGGCTGGCATCGGCCGACAACGTCGTCTTGCCGGTGCCCGACAGGCCGAAGAACACAGCGGTGTCGCCGTTCGCGCCCATGTTCGCCGAGCAGTGCATCGGCATCACGCCGGTCGGCGGCAGCAAATAGTTGAGGAGGCCGAACACCGACTTCTTCATCTCGCCGGCATATTTCGTGCCGCCGATCAGGATCAGCTTGTCGGTAAAGTTGACCGCGATCACCGTCTCGCTGCGGCAGCCGTGGCGTGCGGGATCGGCGCGGAAGCTCGGCAGGTCGACGATCGTGTAGTCCGCGATGAAGTCCTTCAGCGCCGCCTGCTCGGGGCGGACCAGCATCGTCCGGATGAAGAGGTTATGCCACGCCAGTTCAGTGACGACGCGGACGTTGACGCGGTGATCGGGCTGCGATCCACCGTACAGGTCCTGCACGAAAAGCTCGTCCTTGGCGGCGAGCGCGGCGAAGAAATCCTCCTTCAGCGCGGCGAAATGCGCGGGCTCCATCGCCTTGTTGCTCTTGCCCCACCAGACCGTCGCGTCGGTCTCGGCATCGCGGACGATGAACTTGTCCTGTGCCGAGCGCCCGGTATGCGCGCCGGTCTCGACGACCAGCGGGCCGTCCGCGGAAAGCGTCCCCTCGCCACGCTCCAGCGCCGCCTCGACGAGCTGCGCGGTGACCAGGTTCCAGTGTAAATTGGCGCGGGTTTCGATCCCCTGCGCGGATAGGCCGACGGCCGGAATACGCTCGCTCGACACGGGCTCTCTCTCCTAAGTTTAATCGCATACGTATGTATGTCGTTGCGGCCGGCTGTACGGGGCAGTTTTCCACCGGTCAAATCCACTGATCTGCAGCGCCGTCCCGATACGGCTCTAGTTGAGTGCGGCGGCGGTTTGCCCTACGCCGACACGCCAACGACCGAGGCGAACCAACCCAACATGACGGCAACGATCGCGCTGGTCGACGACGACCGCAACATCCTGACCTCCGTGTCGATCGCTCTGCAGACCGAGGGCTTCGTCACGCGCGTCTATTCGGACGGCGAGACGGCGTTGAAGGCACTGACCGACAACCCGCCCGATCTCGCGGTGTTCGACATCAAGATGCCGCGGATGGACGGACTCGAACTGCTCCGTCGCTTGCGCGAGAAGAGCCAGATTCCCGTGATCTTCCTGACCAGCAAGGACGACGAGCTCGACGAGGCGCTCGGACTCGCGATGGGCGCCGACGACTATATCGCCAAGCCGTTCTCGCAGCGTCTGTTGATCGCCCGCATTCGCGCGATCTTGCGGCGTACCGAGCTGACGCAGTCTCCGGGCACCGAGACCGAGGCGGAGGCAGCAGGGCCGCTCGATCGCGGGCGGCTCAGCATGGACCCGGCGCGACATCGGACGCTGTGGGGTGGCGAACCAGTTACGCTGACGGTCACCGAATTCATGATCCTCGAGACGCTCGCGCAGCGGCCCGGGATCGTGAAGACGCGCAACCAGTTGATGGATGCGGCGTACCAGGACGATATCTATGTCGATGACCGGACCATCGACAGCCACATCAAGCGACTCCGCCGCAAGTTCCGGCAGGTCGACCCAGCCTTCGACGCGATCGAGACATTATATGGTGCCGGGTATCGATTTTCTGAGGAATGAGCTGGGCGTCGACGGCCGCGATCTCACGCTGCGGTGGTCGGGGCAGATCTCGCTCACGCGGCGTATCCTGGCCGTCAACATCTTCGCGCTGCTCCTGCTGGCAGGCGGGTTCTTCTACCTTGATTCGTATCGCAGCCGGGTAGTCGACAACCGTGTCGCGCAGACGGCGCGTGAAGCACGACTGATCGGCGAGGCAATCGCCGCGGTCGATCCGGCGTTGCGCGATCCGCTGGTGTTGCGGCTTGCACGCGATACGGGGTCGCGGATTCGACTGTTCGATGCGGCAGGGCGGACGGTCGCCGACAGCCGCGCGCTTGGCTTGCGCAACTTCGTGCTGATGGATCCGGACAAGGAAGACTGGGACCAGACGATCGCCCGGTTTCTCGACGCATCGATCGACGTGATCGTGATGGCCCCGCGGCCGCCGCTGTACCGGGAGCGTAGCGGTGCACAGCAATGGCCCGACGTGAGCGCAGTCCGCGGCCGCAGCGCCGTCTCCACGACGGTCTGGCGCGCGCCCGACCGCACGCCCGTGCTGACCGCCGCCGCGCCGCTCAGCGCCGGCGGGGTCGTGATGACCACGGTCAATGCGCGGGACATCACAAAGACGGTCCGGATCGAGCGGTTCCGGCTCAGCATGGTACTGCTCGGCGTTTCCATCGTCTCGGTCCTGCTGTCGCTGTTCCTCGCCCGCACGATCGTCCGCCCGCTTCGTCGCCTTGCACGAGCCGCGGTGCGAGTCAGGTTAGGTCGTGCACGTGAAGTCGTCGTGCCGCGCCTCCCCTCGCGCCGTGACGAACTCGGCATGCTCGCGCGCGCCCTCTCCGACATGAGCCTCGCACTGCGCGCCCGCATCGATGCGACCGAGGCGTTCGCCGCGGACGTCACGCACGAGATGAAGAACCCCCTCGCCTCGCTTAGGTCGGCGGTGGAGGGATTGTCGCGCGTGAAGGACCCCGCGCTCCAGGCGCAGTTGCTCGCGATCGTTCGTGACGACGTCCAGCGGCTCGACCGGCTGCTCTCAGATATCTCCGAAGCCTCGCGACTCGACGCGCAACTCAGCCGCGCCAAGTTCGAACCGGTCGACATCGCCGCGATGATCGACGGGCTGGTCACACAACGTGAAGCTCGCGGGGTCGAGCGCGGCATCCGCCTCCGATTTGATCGCAACCCCGACGATCGAACGGTCATACTCGGCGAAGGCGCGCGGCTCGAACGCGTGTTCGAGAACCTGATCGACAACGCGCTGTCCTTCTCGCCCGACGCCGGCCTGATCGCGATCTCCGCCATCCGCGAGGGCGAGGACCTCGTCATCCGTGTCGAGGACGAGGGTCCCGGAGTACCCGAGGAGGCGCGCGAGGACGTCTTCAAGCGCTTCCACTCGGTCCGCCCCGACAGCGAGACGTTCGGCCAGCATTCCGGGCTAGGCCTCGCGATCGCCCGCACGATCGTCGACGGCCACCAAGGCGCGATCTTCGTCGAATCGCGCGAGGACCGGCTCGATGGCGCGCGCTTCGTCGTAAGGCTACCGCTCGCCGAATTGCCGGAGTAAGGACACCGCGTGGTCGTCCCCTCCTCCGACAGGCTCCACGCCACCACGGTCGCCATCGACGGCATGGCCGTGATGATCGAGGGCGCGTCGGGATCGGGCAAGTCCGACCTCGCGTTGCGCCTGATCGATCGCGGCGCAATCCTCGTCAGCGACGACCAGACGTTAGTGGTCCGCGACGGCGAAACCTTGCTCGCACGTGCGCCGACGAAGATCGCGGGACGGATCGAAGTCCGCGGGATCGGCATCCTCGCCATGCCCTATGTAGAGGACGTACCGGTCGCCCTGCTCGTACGCGTCGATGGCGCAATCGAACGGATGCCCGAACGTAGCATCCGTAACATCGCCGGAATCGACGTCCGCGAGGTCGCGATCGCCCCCTTTGAAGCCTCCGCCCCGATCAAGGTCGAACTCGCATTGCGCAATCCGGAGCCCATAGAATGACGCGTCCTAAGGACATCCTTCTCGTCACCGGCATGTCGGGGGCGGGCAAATCCACCGTCCTCAAGACGCTGGAGGATCTCGGCTGGGAAGTCGTAGACAACCTCCCGCTGTTGCTGCTCGACCGTCTGCTCGACGCGCCGCTCCCCGAAGGATCGACCAACGACTCGCAGCCGCTCGCGATCGGTATCGGCGCCCGCACGCGCGACTTCGATCCCGAACGGATCGTCGGCCGCATCCGTGATCTCCGCGACCGTCATGGGCTCGAGATCGGAATGCTGTTCCTCGACTGCTCGGGCGCCGAACTTGAACGCCGCTATTCCGAGACCCGCCGGCGTCATCCGCTCGCGCTCGATCGCCCGGCGAACGACGGGATAAGCCGCGAGCGCGAGCTGCTCGCGCCACTTCGCGACTGGGCGAACCGGCTGATCGACACGACCGACATGGCTGCCAACGAACTCGCGCAACAGATCCGCGCGAGCTTTGCGGGCGGGGAACTCGGCGCGCCGACGCTGTCGATCCGCTCGTTTGGTTTCGCCCGCGGCCTGCCCCGCAACGCCGACCTCGTGTTCGACATGCGGTTCCTGCGCAATCCGCACTGGGATCCCGACTTGCGGCCCGGCACCGGGCTCGACGCCGACGTGTCCGCCTACATCATGGACGACCCCGCCTACGAAGCCGCGGTGAGTCGGATCGAGGAGCTGCTGATGCTGTTGCTTCCGCGCTACAGGGCGGAAGGCAAGTCGTATGTCACCGTCGCGTTCGGGTGTACCGGAGGGAGACACCGGTCGGTCCACGTCGCCGACCGCGTGGCGCGACGGTTGCGCGACGCGGGATTTTCCCCCAGTATCGCACACCGCGACCTGGGGGCCGCTCCACAAGATGCGCTCGAAGGATCACCGGTCGTCTTATGAGTATGAAACGCTGACATGATCGGCCTTGTTCTGGTAACGCACGGTCGATTGGCCGAGGAATTCGTTCGCGCGATGATCCACGTCGTCGGCCCGCAGGAACGCGTCGCGCCAATCGCGATCGGTCCCGACGACGACATGGAGGAGCGTCGCGCGGATATCGCCGCCGCGATCCAGGCAGTCGATGTCGGTCGCGGCGTGATCGTGCTGACCGACCTGTTCGGCGGCACCCCCTCCAACCTCGCCATCTCGCTGATGGAGCGCGGCCGGATCGAGGTGATCGCGGGCATGAACCTGCCGATGCTGATCCGGCTTGGCTCGGCGCGCAAGTCGATGACCGTCGTTGCGGCGGTCGCGGCGGCGCGTGAGGCCGGGCGCAAATATATTTCGGTAGCCTCCGAGGTTCTCGGCGAGGCTGCGGCGTGAGCGAGGTCTCTCGTACCGTCCAGATCACCAACCGCCGCGGGCTCCACGCGCGCGCGAGTGCCAAGTTCGTGACGCTCGCGTCTTCGCATCCGGTCGAGGTCAGCGTGACCAAGGATGGGTCGGATCACGTCACCGGCACCTCGATCATGGGATTGATGATGCTGGGTGCGGCGATGGGCGACGCGATCACGATCAGCGCGAGCGGCGATGGCGCGGAACATACCGTCGCCGCGCTCGCCGAACTGGTCGAGGCGAAGTTCGGCGAGGATTGACCGTCTTTCTCCCCTCCCGCTTGCGGGAGGGGTCGGGGGAGGGCATGAGCGACGGCGTGTTTACAAACCCCTCCCCAACCCCTCCCGCAAGCGGAAGGGGCGCTAGATGCCCCGCGAGATAACCGCCTTTTCGAACCCGCTGATCAAGTACGTCCGCGACCTGCGCGACAAACGGCATCGGCGTGCGGCCAAGCAGTTCCTCGCCGAGGGTCTGCGCATCCTCACCGAAGCGCGCGAGACGGGACGTTTGCCGCGTACTTTGTTCTACGCAGCGGCGAGTGCGAACCATCCCCTCGTCCACGCGCTGTCGATGGACGTCGAGGATGCCGGCGGTGATTCGATCCAGACCACGCCTGACATTCTCTCGAAACTGTCCGGCAAGGATAACCCGCAAGCGGTCGTCGGTGTCTTCGACGAGTTCGACGCGACGCTCGAAGACCTCGATCGCACGACGTCGGGCATCTGGCTGGTCGCCGAACGGTTGCGCGATCCGGGCAATCTCGGCACGATCCTGCGCACCGGCGATGCGGTCGGCGCGGGCGGGCTGATTTTGATCGGCGAGTCGGTCGATCCCTTTTCGGTCGAGGCGGTGCGCGCCAGCATGGGAGCGCTGTTCACGATTCCCGTCGTGAAGACCGAGTGGGAGCCCTTCCATACCTGGCTGCGCACCGGTTCTGGCCAACTCGTCGGCCTCAGCCTCGACACCGACACGGACTACAGGGGAGCGACCTACACCGGCCCGACCTTCCTGCTGACGGGTAACGAAGCGCAGGGCATGCCGCCCGAGATGGCCGAGGCGTGCGACGTGCTGGTCAAGATCCCGATGCTGGGCAAGGCGGACAGCCTCAACGCTGCGGTCGCGACCGCGGTGATGGCCTATGAAGTGCTGGCCCGGCAGGAAAAATCCCCTCCCCTGGCCTGAACCGTTAATTTTGCCCGATTGGCGATGCTTAGCGAGTCCGGTTCAGCTAAGGGAGAGCTACGTCGTGCGAAAGCATCGACCAGATACAAGACAGGACGATTATGGCTCGCGGTTTCGATGATGGACGAATGAAGACTGGCGTGATCCGGTCGGTGCTCGCGGCAACACCGCTGTTGATGGCGACCGCGTCGTTCGCGCAGGTTACGCCGCCGCCGGTCGTCACGACCGCGCCTGCTGCAATGCCGACGTCGACGCTGGCGCCGCCGGTGATCACCGTGCCGCCGCTGAGCGATACGCAGGCCGCGCTGCTCGACAGGCTGCTCAATGGCGATATCGTTGCACAGGGCCTGAAGTCGGCTGCAACCGCGTCGACCACCGCGCCGAGCAAGGACGAACTCGTCCGTGCGGCACTCGATCATGCGCGCGCGGTGCATGCCGGGCGGCTGAACGAAGCCGACTTCCAGAAGGATTGGGGCCTGCGTCCGCCGGCGTACGATCCGACGCCTGCCTTTGCCGATGCCGTGCGGCTCGACCGGATCGCGGCATGGTTCGCATCATTGCCACCGCCTTATGCTGGGTATGACGGCCTGCGGAAGGGCCTCCAGAATTATCGTTCGATCGCGTCTGCGGGCGGCTGGGCACCGCTGGCCTCCGGTCCCGATTTCACGATCGGCGCGACCGGCCCTCGCGTGATCGCGCTGCGCAAGCGTCTGGCGGCGGAGGACAAGGACGTCGCGACCAGCGGCGACCGGTTCGACGCGCCACTGGTGGAAGCGGTACGCCGCGCGCAGCGTCGCTATGGCCTCAACCCCAGCGGGATCGTCTCGACGCAGACTCTTGCCGCGCTCAATGTATCCGCCGGCGACCGCGTGCGTCAGATCATGGCGAACATGGAACGCTGGCGCTGGCTGCCGCAGGACCTGCCGCGCGACCGTATCCAGGTGAACATCGCCGCGGCCGTGCTGACGGTGTTCGACGGCGATACGCCGGTGCAGTCGATGCGCGCGGTGACGGGGCGTCCGGGCGACGAGACGCCGATGCTGTCCTCGACGATCCACAGCATCGTGATCAATCCGCCGTGGAACGTCCCGACGTCGATCGCGACCAAGGAGCTTTGGCCAAAGGAGCGTGCCAACCCGGGCTATTTCAAGCGCAACGGCATCAAGGTGATCGACGGCACGCGGCTTCAGCAGCAGGCCGGCGACCAGAGCGCGCTGGGCCGGTTCAAGTTCGATTTCGCCAACGACTATTCGGTCTATCTCCACGATACGCCCAGCCGTGCGAAGTTCGCGAGCTTCAGCCGACTTGCGAGCCATGGCTGCGTTCGCCTTGAAAAGCCTGCCGAACTCGCCGACCTGCTGCTCAAGGGCGATCCGTCCTGGACGCCCGAGATGGTCGACGCCGCAGTCGCCAAGGGTGACACGGTCCGCGCCCGCTTGGTAAAGCCGGTATCGGTCTATCTGCTCTATTGGACCGCGTTTGCCAGCGGCAACGGGCAGATGAACTTCCGCGCCGACCCTTATAACTGGGATGGCACCCTCGCTTCCAAGATCGAGGCGCGCACTGCACGCCAGACGATCGCCGCTCGTTGAGAGGACCAGACATGACGATTTCCAACCGCACGCGTACCGCCATTGCCGGCGGCCTGCTCGCCGCGATGGCCATGGCCGGCTGCTCGCGCTCGGAGCCCGACCAGCCGCCGACCGATACCAACATGGTAGAGGATACTGGCGTGACCGAGTCCGAAGCCGCGCCGACGCCCGCTCCGGCGCCGGTCGAGACTGCACCGGTCGAGACTCCCCCGACGGTGAACGCCGTCGAGCCCGAACGCGAACCACCGGTCGCGCCCGACGAGCAGATGCGCGACGATGCCGATGCGACAGGCATGACCGCGCGCGTAACTCGCGATGAGGCACCGGTCGAGAACGACACCGTTCCTCAGCAGTAAGCAAAACTATTCTACAGCAGCGGCTTGGCAGCCTTACCTCGGTGAAGCTGCCAAGCCTCTACGTTGCTGGACATTAGTCGAGCAGCAGGGGCGCGTGGCGATCGACCAGCGTTTCGCTCGCCGTGTTGAGCCCGACGACTTTGACGATCGTGCCGTGACGCCGCAGCTTCGCCACCACATCCTCCAGCGCCGCTACAGCGGTGACATCCCATAGATGCGCGCTCGTCAGGTCGATCCGCACTGCGCGAGCAGTCTCGCGAAGATCGAAGCGATCCGCGAAGATGTCCGCGCTGGCGAAGAACACCTGACCGCCGACACGGTAGATCCGCGTGTCGCTCGCCGCGTCGTGCTCGACCGTAACGTCCATCAGCCGCGTGACCTTCCAGGCGAAGAACACGCCGCTGAGCAACACGCCAACACCGACGCCCAGCGACAGGTCGTGCGTCGCGACGGTGACGACGACGGTCGCGACCATCACCACGCTCGACATCTTGGGATGCCGCGCAAGTTCGCGGATCGAGCTCCAGGAGAAGGTGCTGATCGACACCATGATCATGATCGCAACCAGCGCCGCGACTGGCACCTGCGCGACCCATGGCCTGAGCGGCACCATTACGACCAGCAGGAACACGCCGGCGACGAGCGTCGACAGCCGCCCTCGCCCGCCGTAGCGCACGTTGCCGACGGTTTGCCCGATCATCCCACAACCGGCGATGCCACCGAACGCGCCCGCGGCGATGTTCGCAAGCCCGAGCCCGGTGCACTCGCGCGCCTTCGAGCTGGTGGTTTCCGTCAGGTCGTCGACTACGCTCGCCGTCATCATCGACTCGAGCAACCCGACGGCGGCCATCGCCAACGCATAGGGAGCAACGATCCGCAGCATGTCCCAGTTGAACGGCACGTCGGGCATCCCGAACGACGGCAGCGTGGAGGGCAACTTGCCGAGATCGCCGACCGTCTTCAGCGGCATCGGCACCCACATCGCGATCGCGGTCAGCACGACGATGCAGATCAGCGGTGACGGGATGGCGTTCGAGATGCGCGGCATGAGGTAGATGATCGCGAGACCGCCGGCGATCATAGCGTAAGCCTGCCAACTGACGCCGACCATCTGGGGGACCTGCGCGGAGAAGATCAGGATCGCGAGCGCGTTGACGAACCCGGTGCGGACCGACTTCGACACGAACCGCATCAGCACGTCGAGCTTGGCGAGCCCGAACGCGATCTGGAGAGCGCCTGCGAGCATCGTCGCAACCAGAAGATATTGCAGGCCGTGAGCGTGGACCAGCGCGGCCGCGACCAGCGCAACGGAGCCGGCCGCGCCGGAGATCATCGCGGGGCGCCCACCCGCAAACGCGATGACGATGCCGATCACGAACGACGCGAACAGGCCGACTTCGGGATCGATGCCCGCGACGAACGAGAACGCGATGACCTCGGGGATCAGCGCGAAGGTACCGACCATCCCGGCGAGGATGTCGCGGCGCGCGGCCGTCGGACCGCTGAACCATTCGGCTCGATAACGAGAAAAAGATAAGGATGTCATGGATGTATCCGCATAAGACGCAGAACCGCGGCGCTGTCTTGGCAGGCGGTTACTTCGGAGGCGTCGTTGCGTTGTCCGGCGGATCGGCGGCCGGAATAGCCACCCGGAATTGCACCGGGTCCAGGGCGAATGGGTGCTGGTTAGCGGCGCTTGGGGCTCAATGCAACGTTCGGCCCAGAACCCCCGCCCGTCATCCTGACGAAAGTCGGGATCCATTACCCTGGATCCTGACTTTTGTCAGGATGACGGATCGTTTGAAGCGAGTTCGACCTTTCCTAGGTGAACAGATCCACCACCTCGGCCCCCTCGCCTACCGCCTGCAGCAGTAAGGTACGGTGGCAATGGCAGGGATCCCGTTCGTAACAGAGCAGCGCGCTGGGCTTCTCCGCCGCCAACCCGAGCATGATCGCCGCAGCAGCCTGAGCCTCGGGCAGGTCGAGCTGTTCGTCATAGACCGCGGTCAGGGTCGCGACGTCGCCCTTCTTGGCCGCATCGCGCCCGCGCTTCGGCGTTCCGAGCGCCTTCAGGTGCACGTAATCGATCTCTACCTCGCGTAACGAAGCGGCAAGCGAGGTCTTCGAAAACCCTGGTCGTCGCGACAACGGAAGCGCCCGAACATCGATCACCCGCTCCACCCCCGCCGCCTTCAATGCCGCGAGGAAATCGGCCATCGTCGTGGCCTCATAGCCGATCGTGAAGATCTTCGTCGGGTCTGTCATGCAGACGAAGTGGTATTGCGGACCTGACACGGCAAGCGTCCGACGCTATCTGAGCCGAATGACCCACGATATCCATGTCATCGGCGGCGGGCTCGCCGGTTCCGAAGCCGCCTGGCAACTCGCCGAAGCCGGCCTCAAGGTCCGCCTGTCCGAAATGCGCGGCAGCGGTGAAGAAACGCCTGCGCACCAGACCGACGGCCTCGCCGAACTCGTCTGTTCGAACAGTTTTCGGTCGGACGATGCCGAAGCCAACGCGGTTGGGCTGCTCCATCAGGAGCTGCGCACGCTTAACTCGCTGATCATGCGGCAGGCGGACATTCACCGCGTCCCCGCCGGCTCCGCGCTCGCCGTCGACCGCGACAATTTCTCGGCCAGCGTGACGGAGGCGATCGACCAGCATCCGAACATCACGCTTGTCCGCGAACGCATCGACGCATTGCCGGATGGCCCGACGATCATCGCCACCGGTCCCCTCACCGCCGCCTCGCTTGCCGCGGGTATCGGCGCGGAGACCGGCCGTGAGGCGCTGGCGTTCTTCGACGCGCTCGCGCCGATCGTCCACCGCGATTCGATCGACATGGACACGGCTTGGTTCGCGTCGCGCTGGGACAAGGGCGAGGGCAAGGACTACATTAATTGCCCGATGGACAAGGACCAGTATCTGGCCTTCCACCAGGGCCTGATCGACGGCGAGAAGACCCCGTTCAAGGAATGGGAGAAGGACACGCCCTATTTCGACGGCTGCATGCCGATCGAGGTGATGGCGGAGCGCGGCGTCGATACGCTGCGCTATGGCCCGATGAAGCCGGTCGGGCTCGACAATCCGAAGACCGGGCGCTGGCCGCACGCCGTCGTCCAGCTTCGCCAGGACAATGCGCAGGGCACGCTGTGGAACATCGTCGGCTTCCAGACCAAGATGAAGCACGCCGACCAGGTCCGCCTGTTCCGGACGATCCCCGGGCTGGAGAATGCCGAGTTCGCGCGGTTGGGCGGGCTGCACCGCAACACCTTCATCCGCTCACCCGAACTGCTCGACGAGACGCTGCGGTTGAAGTCGCGTCCGAACATCCGTTTCGCCGGGCAGATCACCGGCTGCGAGGGGTATATCGAGAGTTGCGGGATCGGCATGCTCGCGGGGCTGTTCGCGGCGGCCGAACTCACTGGCAAGACTCTGACGCCCCCGCCCTACGCGACTGCGCTCGGCGCGCTACTGGGCCACATCACCGGTGGCGCCGAGGTCGAGACGTATCAGCCGATGAACGTCAACTTCGGGCTGTTCCCGCCGATCACGGGCCGCACGAAGAAAGCGGATCGCAAGCGGATGTACACCGATCGCGGTCGAGCGGCGCTCGCAGAGTGGCTCAACTCTCCTCGGCAACAGGCTGAGCCGGCGGACAATTCACCCGAGCTGGCCCCTTCCGCTTGACCGCCGTCGTGGCAAATTCCGGGGCGGTCATCGCGCCGGATTTGTCACGGTCGGCGTCCGCGAACTTGGTCGTCGCCTTCACTGCCCATTCGTCGAACGACAGCTTGCCATCGCCATCGACGTCCAGCCGCGCGTAAGCCTTGCGCCGCTGGACCAGATATTCCTCGCGCGTGATCTTGGCATCGCGGTCCTTGTCGTAGCGATCGAACCGCTTCTGCTCGCGGGTCTTGTCGGTCGCCTCGGGGGCGGCATCGGGTAGCGGATCGGACGCGCCCGCGGCGCCGCTCACCTGCGCCATCGGCTGAGCCGGTAGCAGCGGACCCGGCCGCGCCTTCCCGCTAAAAAACATGAACCCCGCAGCAATCAACGCGATCACCGCCGCCCCACCCGCCAGATACCGCCACATCGCCGCCGCCCCCATTGCCCAGCGCGCACGCTAGGCCTCGCCGCAGACGATCCCCATCCGATTGGTCAGTATCCGGTCAATCTGTGCCACGCCAACCGCGCCACGCGCTTCGGGCTGCCGGGTCCAGCGGCTCCGGACGTCATGTCGAACCGGGCTGACACGGCAAGCGCCCCCAGAGCGCGCGCCGATGAAGGCCATCGTCCCTGCAAAGCTTGATCGAGCGCCTCGCTCGCCCGAATACGGGCCAAATCCCGGCCCGCGGTTTCCGTCAGCTTCTGCGCGAGATCTGCCAGCGCCCACCCCTCTCCCGCGAGGCCGATCCGGTCGTCGCTTACCGCCACGATCGTCGCCGCAAGATCGAACAGACGCCGTCCACGATCGCGTGCGAAACACTCGATCGCGCCTGCATCGAGATCGGGCTCGAGCAGCGCTTCCCAACCATCGGTCAACTTGCCCAGCATCGCGCCGGATACACCGAATGGCAGTACCTCGTGCTGAAGTGCCACCAGCACGGGTTCGGTGGGCGCCGGAGCCGTATCGAGACGGCCGAGCGCTTCGTACCACCATGTCAGCCGCATCTGGCCGATGATCGGCTCGCGCGTCGTTCGGACGATTGCCCCCAGGGTTTCGTCGAGCGAAAACAGCGTTTTGAGCGCCTGACGGGTTTCTGGGGGGGCATAGCTGAGCGCAAGCCTTTGCTCGGGATTGGGCGATATCATCCCGACGCAATAGCGAAGCGGAGGGAGCACCGCATCTATTCCAGGTTTCGTTAACCATGTTCCTTGAGCCGGGCTTACCGGATCGTCGCGCAAGGAGGCAGCGTGGTCGATACCGATCGACGTCAGGGACTTAGCATGCGCATCAATCACAGCAAACGGGCGGATACGCCGACCACCGTGCTGGGCCGGCTGAGAACGGACGTCCGCGGCAATACGCTTGCGATCATGGCGGCGTCGCTGATCCCGTTGGCGGCGCTGGCGGGATCGGCGATCGACGTGGCGCGCATGTATGTGGTCAAGGTAAGGTTGCAGCAGGCGTGCGATGCCGGCGCACTTGCCGGTCGCAAGTTCATGACGAGCAGCAACGCCACCACGCTCGACTCGACTGCAACAGCGCAGGCCAACGCGTTCTTCAAGAACAACTTTCGGTTGGGCTGGCTGGGTACGAAGACTGCGGATTTTACCCCGTCCAAGACGTCTGATCAGCAGGTTGCCGGCATCGCCAAGTCGGTCGTTCCGATGACGATCATGAAGATGTTCGCGGCGCCGGACGTGACGCTCACCGTGACGTGCGAAGCGCGGTACGACGTGGCCGACACCGACGTCATGTTCATCCTCGACACGACCGGGTCGATGACCTGCGCGCCTTCCGAGACGGGTGGGTGCACTATGACCAGCGAAACATATACCCGGCCTGACGGATCGCCGGGCTATTCCTATACGGAAAAGCCCAGCTCACGGATCGTCGCGCTCCGGAACGCCGTGATGGTCTTTTACGACACGCTTGCCGCCAATGCCGATCCGTCGACGCATATCCGCTATGGCTTCGTCCCCTACACCTCGACGGTGAACGCCGGGGCGGCAATCATGGCGACCGACCCCAATTACCTCGTCAAGAATTGGGCCTATCAGTCGCGCCGGATCGTCGGGGACGACGCGGTCGGCAATCCGCGGTCGTCGAGTACCACGAGGACGTCACAGGCCAACTGTACGGCGGCGGGAGGCCGGTACCCACCGACCGGATACAACAGCGCGGGCGAAGCGCTGGTTCGCAGATCCAGTTGGGGATCCTCCAATGGCGGCACGTGCACCGTATCGGAACAGACGGTCGTTCCGCTGTGGCGCTATGCCAAGACGCCCTTGATGGACGTATCGCGGTATGTTGCCGGTGACTACGTCGCCGATCCCAGCAAGCTGAACGGCCCCAACGACAATCGGTGGCAGGGATGCATCGAGGAACGCGATACGACGCCGAGTACGTCGTTCGATCCCGCGAACCTGCCTGACGATCTGGATCCCGACTACGTCCCCGACAGCGACGCTACGCGCTGGAAGCCTTTATGGCCGCAGCAATATTACTACCGGTACGATTACGACAGCATCGATGTCGGCGACCGCGATTATCCTGGATATTTCCCGAATTACGGTGGTGATCCCGCGTTTCTGAAGTCAGGTTACGTGTCGTGCGGCAAGCCGGCGAGGAGGCTCGCGCCGATGAGTCGTAACGATGTCAGCGGTTACGTGAACGCCGCGGACTTTCGGGCCATCGGGGGCACGTATCACGATACCGGCATGATATGGGGCATGCGTTTCATATCGCCTACCGGCATATTCAAGGACGACACGGCGGCTTGGCCCGGCCGCAACGCCCCTAACCGGTATATCGTGTTCATGACCGATGGCGAGATGTCGCCGAATTCCGATGTCTACGGGATGTACGGAGTGGAGCGTTACGATCAGCGGGTAACCGGCGGCAACTATGCCGATACGGCCGATTATAAAGCGCGGCATAACGCCCGGTTCCTGGCGGAATGCGACGCCGCGCGGGCTCGCAACATCCGGGTCTATGTCGTGGCGCTGGGTGATGCCATCACTAACGAGGAAAGGGCTTGCGCGACCACGACCGCGATGGCGTTCGCGCCTAAGTCGGACAAGGATTTGCGGGATGTCTTCCAGAATATCGCGACGCAGGTTGCGATGCTGCGGGTGTCCAAGTGACCCGGCGCCGCAAGGTCTCGTCGCTTGCACTCGATCGGACCGGTGCGACGATCATCGAGTTCGCGATCGTCCTTCCCGTCATGCTGGCGATGATCATGGGCCTGGGTGAGCTGATCTATCAGACTTATGTCCAGTCCATTCTCGACGGTGCGCTGCAAAAGGCCGGGCGGGATTCCGCTATCCAGGGTGGTTCGGAGAACACCGCGGTCATCGATTCCAAGGTGGCGACGATGGTGCAGAGTATCGCCGCGCAAGCGACCTTCTCCGCGACCCGCAAAAGCTACGCCAGCTTCAGTTCGGTCAATCCGGAACCGTTTACGGATACCAACGGCAACGGCGTCCGCGATCCCAAGGAATGTTTCGACGATATCAACGGGAACAACACCTATGATCTCGATCCAGGCAAGACTGGTCAGGGCGGTGCCGACGATGTCACGCTGTATACGGTCACCGTCGTCTATCCCCGCCTGTTTCCGGTCATGAGTTTCTTCGGGGTCGCGCCAACCCAAACGATCCGTGCCAAGACCCTGCTCAAGAACCAGCCCTATGCGACGCAAACCACGATTACGGTAAAGTCGGTATGCACATGACCAGGATCGCACGCGTTTGCCGATCGGCGCGCAGGTTTTCGGGCGACCGCTCGGGGCTCGCGCTGCTCGAGTTCGCTTTGTCGATGCCGATCGTTCTCGCGCTCGGCCTGTACGGCGTAGAGACGGCAAATCTTGCGCTGGCAAATCTGCGCATCAGCCAGATGGCGCTGAACCTCGCCGACAACGCGTCTCGCGTCGGCGTGCAGAGTTCGCTAGCGACTGAGCAACTCCGCGAGGTCGATATCAACGACGTTCTGGCAGCGTTGCGCAACCAGGGCGCGGCGATGAAGCTATCGACGCGGGGGCGCGTAACGCTATCGAGCCTGGAGGAACAGAACGGCAATCAGGTGATCCACTGGCAGCGCTGTCTGGGACTGAAGTCAGGGGCTGGCTATGCATCGAGCTATGGCGCCACGTCGGCGACCGACGGCACTGATGCTACTCCCGCCAACGATGGCATCGTATCCGCCGGGGGCATGGGCGACGCAGGCGCCAAGGTCATCGCGCCGCCGAATTCAGGGCTGATGTTCGTCGAGATAAACTACGACTATATGCCGGTCGTGGGTACCGCCTGGCTGCCGAGTGGTGCCACTAAGCTCCACTATATCGCGTCGTTCATCGTCAGGGACAGACGGGATTTTTCCCAGATCTTTAATCCCGCGCCCGCAACCGCCGCAATCCGATCGACCTGCGACAAGTTCACGACCTGACGGCGGCATGCGCCGGGGTTCCTTGCAGAACCCCGGCCCATCTTCTTACTTGTACGTAACCTTCTTCACCGCCGTCACGACCTTCGCGACGTCGACCAGCATTAGCTTTTCGAGGTTCGCCGCATAGGGCATCGGCACGTCTTCGTTCGTCACGCGGAGCACCGGTGCGTCGAGGTCGTCGAAGCCGTGCTCCATCACCACCGACACGATCTCCGAGGCGATCGAGCAGGTTGCCCAATTTTCTTCGACGATGATCATGCGGTTGGTCTTGGCGAGGCTCTTCAGGACCGTCTCGGTGTCGAGCGGGCGCAGCGTGCGCAGGTCGATCACCTCCGCGTCGATGCCCTCTTCGGCAAGCTTCTCGGCGGCTTCCAAGGAAATGCCGACCCCGATCGAGTAGCTGACGATCGTGACGTCCTTGCCCTCGCGGACGATCCGCGCCTTGCCGATCGGCAGGACGTGGTTGTCGAGCTTGGGGACGTCGAAGCTGCGGCCGTACATCAGCTCGTTCTCGAGGAACACGACCGGATCCTCGGTGCGGATCGCGGCCTTGAGCAGGCCCTTGGCGTCCGCCGCGTCATACGGCGCGATCACGATCAGGCCGGGAACGCTCGCATACCACGCCGCGAAGTTGTGCGAATGCTGTGCACCCACGCGCGACGCTGCGCCGTTGGGACCGCGGAACACGATCGGGCAGCGCATCTGGCCGCCCGACATGTAGTTGGTCTTGGCGGCCGAGTTGATGATGTGGTCGATCGCCTGCAACGCGAAGTTGAAGGTCATGAACTCGACGATCGGGCGAAGGCCACCCATCGCCGCGCCTGCACCGATGCCGGCAAAGCCGTATTCGGTGATCGGCGTGTCGATCACGCGACGGTCGCCGAACTCGTCGAGCAGCCCCTGCGTGACCTTGTATGCGCCCTGATACTGCGCGACTTCCTCGCCCATCACGAAGACGCGGTCGTCCTCGCGCATTTCCTCGGCCATCGCGTCGCGCAGGGCTTCGCGGACGGTCGTCTTGACCATCTCGGTGCCCTCGGGGATCGCCGGGTCGGAGATGCCGACCTTCTCCGCCGATGCGACGAGCTGCTGCGTGCCGCTTTCGGCCTTGGCGGGCGAAGCGCCTTCGGGAACCGGGGGAGCCTTGTCGTCCGACGGCGTTTCCTTCGGCGCGGCGTTGGCCGCATCGCCGGAGCGTGCTTCAGTCGGCTTGGCGTCGCTTGCGCTCTCGCCCTCTTCGAGGATCGTCGCGATAACGGTGCCGACCTTCACGTTGTCAGTGCCCTCGGCGACGGCGATCGAACCGATCGTACCTTCGTCGATCGCCTCGAACTCCATCGTCGCCTTGTCGGTCTCGATCTCTGCGAGGATGTCGCCCGACTTGACGCTGTCGCCTTCCTTGACGAGCCACTTGGCCAGCGTGCCCTCTTCCATCGTCGGGGAGAGCGCGGGCATCTTGATCTCGATCGCCATCAGTACTTCTCCACCAGAACGTCGGTGTAGAGCTCGGCAGCATCCGGCTCCGGGGTCTGCTCGGCGAAATCGGCGGCTTCGTTCACGATTTTCCTGATTTCCTGTTCAAGCGATTTGAGGTCCGCCTCGCTCACGCCCTGCGCGTCGAGCAGCTTCTTCATGTGATCGATCGGATCCGACTTGTCGCGGACCGCCTGGACCTCGTCACGCGTGCGGTACTTGGCCGGATCGGACATCGAATGGCCACGGTAACGGTACGTCTTCATCTCGAGGATGACCGGGCCCTTGCCCGCACGGACCCACGCCAGCGCTTCCTCGGCGGCACCGCGGCACGCCAGCACGTCCATGCCGTCGACCTGGATGCCGGGAATGCGGAAGCTCTCGCCGCGGCGATACAGCTGGTCCTCGGCCGAGGCGCGGTTGACGCTCGTGCCCATCGCGTACTGGTTGTTCTCGATCACGAAGATGATCGGGAGCTTCCACAGCTCGGCCATGTTGAAGCTCTCGTACACCTGGCCCTGGTTCGCGGCGCCGTCGCCGAAATAGGCCATGCAGATGCCGCCGTCGTTCGAATATTTGTGCTTGAACGCGAGGCCGGTGCCGAGCGACACCTGCGCACCGACGATGCCGTGGCCGCCGTAGAATTTATGCTCGGTCGAGAACATGTGCATCGACCCGCCCTTGCCCTTCGAGATCCCCGAATTGCGCCCGGTCAGCTCGGCCATGATCACCTTCGGGTCGATCCCGTAGGCAAGCATGTGGCCGTGATCGCGGTAGCCGGTGATCACCGAATCGGTCTCGCCGTTGAGCGCGGACTGAAGGCCGACAGCGACGGCTTCCTGGCCGATGTAGAGATGGCAGAAGCCACCGATCAGGCCCAAGCCATAGAGCTGGCCCGCTTTTTCCTCGAAACGGCGGATCAGCAGCATCTGCCGATACATTTCGAGCAGTTCGTCCTTTGACGCCTCGTACGGCTTTGGTTCTGCCGGTCGTTCGCGGTTCGTAATCGGCGGTTCGGCGATTGCGCGTGCTGGTGGGGGGGCTTTGGCCACGATGTGGGAAACCTCGTTTTCCGTAGGGGAGTTGAGGGAGCCTATAGGCGCGGACGGGGCGGAACATCAATTCCCGTCTGGGGTATGTCGGTTTGCGGGGTGTGGGATGGGGCGCTCGATAGGTCGCGCGAGCCCTACCGCACGAGCAAACCACCCCGGCGAAGGCCGGGGCCCAATTGGTAAGGTTGTAGTAACGACGCTCATCGCTCAGTTGGCGACGTCCCCCAATTGGGCCCCGGCCTTCGCCGGGGTGGTGCCGATATGCAGGGATAGCGGTGGTGACGATCTGGTTGCTCAGACGGGACACCTCCCGCTTCCTTGTTCTCCCGCGAAGGCGGGAGCCCAGACTGGGTCCCCGCCTTCGCGGGGAAACAAGCTTTCTTTGTGTGGGCGTGCTTGGCTAAGTCGCTATCCCCACCCCAAGCAAAGCTCCGGTTGCCCTTCCCGTTCGCCCACGCCTAAAGCCAATCGCAATGGCCTCCACAACAGACCCCCACCAGCATCCCTTACGGATCGCAAATTTCCGCGCCTATTGGCTGTCCCGCTTCACCGGCACCATAGCCGTCAGCGCGATGTCGATCGTGATTGGGTGGCAGGTCTACAACATCGCCCGCGAGACGATGGACATCCGGCAAGCCGCGTTCATGCTCGGCATGATCGGGTTCGCGCAGTTCGTGCCGCTGTTTCTCCTCACCCCGATCACCGGCCTAGTCGCGGACAGCTTCGACCGTCGCTGGATCGTCCGCGGCACGACGGCTCTGCTGGTGCTGACCGCCGCGACCCTGTGGTTGCTGACCTGGACCGGCCACCTCACGCTCGGCGTGCTGTTCGTGGCTGCGGTCGCGTTCGGCGTCGCCCGAGCCTTCTCCGGCCCCGCCTATTCCGCGCTGGCCCCCAACCTGGTCCCCCGCGCCGTCCTCCCGACCGCAATCGCGATCAGCTCGATCGCCTGGCAGGTCGGCACCATCGCAGGCCCCAGCGTCGGTGGCCTCCTCTACGCGATCCACCCGGAGGTCGCCTACGGCGTCGCGACGATCCTGTTCGTCGTCGCGCTGCTCTTCATGTTCCTGATCGGCCCGGTGCCGCAGCCAGCCGCGCAGACCGATCACCGCCCCCTCGCCCGCATCATCGAGGGCTTCACCTATGTCCGCCGGAACCGCCTCGTCCTCGCGACGATCACGCTCGATCTGTTCGCGGTGCTGCTGGCGGGCGCGACTTCGCTGCTCCCGGTCTACTCGCGCGACATCCTGCACGTCGGCTCACAGGGTCTCGGCGTACTCGCGGCGGGCATGGGCATCGGCGCGGCAGTGACCGCGATCTGGTTCTCGGTCCGCCCGATGAGCACCAATGTCGGCGTGAAGATGCTGATCGCGGTGGTCGTGTTCGGCCTCGCGATCCTGACCTTCGGCATCGCCACCCCGATCGTGACCTTGCTCGGCATCGCGCCCGGCACCATCGCCGGCATCCCCGTCCAGCCCGCCTTCGTCCTCAGCCTCGTCGCGCTGATCGTCGCGGGCGGTGCGGACATGATCTCGGTCTATGTCCGCCAGTCGCTGATCCAGCTCCACACCCCCGACGCGATGCGCGGCCGCGTCAGCGCGGTGTCGCAGCTCACCATCTCCGCCTCGAACGAGCTCGGCGAATTCGAGAGCGGCGTGATGGCCTCACTCCTCGGTCCCGTAGGCGCAGTGGTGTTCGGCGGCGTCGGTGCTATTGCGATCACGATCGGCTGGGCGCGGCTGTTCCCGGAACTTGGGCGCGCGAAAACCTTTGATCCCCCAGAAATCCTCGAGACCGAACCTCAGCACGGAGAAGCCAAGCCATGAAGGCCAACTCGATCCTCGATACGATCGGCAACACGCCGCACGTCCGCCTGTCGAAGCTGTTCCCCGAATCCGAAGTCTGGGTGAAGTCCGAGCGCTCGAACCCCGGCGGCTCGATCAAGGACCGCATCGCGCTCGCGATGATCGAGGCGGCAGAGAAGGATGGCCATCTCCAGCCCGGCGGCACGATCATCGAGCCGACCAGCGGCAACACCGGAATCGGCCTCGCGCTCGTCGCCGCGGTGAAGGGCTACAAGATCGTCCTCGTCATGCCCGAGAGCATGTCGATCGAGCGCCGTCGCCTGATGCTCGCCTACGGCGCGACCTTCGACCTGACCCCGCGCGAGAAGGGCATGAAGGGCGCGATCGAGCGCGCGAAGGAACTGGTCGAGCAGACGCCCGGCTCGTGGATGCCGCAGCAGTTCGAAAACCCTGCTAACATCGCCGTGCATGTCGCTATCACCGCACAGGAAATTCTTGCCGACTTCCGTGACACGCCGATCGACGTGATCATCACCGGCGTCGGCACCGGCGGGCATATCACCGGCGTCGCCGAGGCGCTGAAGAAGGAATGGCCATCGCTCAAAGTCTACGCGGTCGAGCCCGCCGCGTCGCCGGTGATCGCCGGTGGCCAGCCTGGGCCGCACCCGATCCAGGGCATCGGTGCTGGCTTCATTCCCGTCAACCTGCACACGCAGGCACTCGACGGCGTGATCGAGGTCGATGCTGCGGTAGCCAAGGACATGGCGCGGCGCTCGGCGACCGAAGAGGGCATGCTGGTCGGCATCAGCTCGGGCGCTACGCTCGCAGCGATCCTTCAGAAGCTTCCCGATCTCCCTGACAATGTTCGGGTTCTCGGCTTCAACTACGACACCGGCGAGCGCTATCTGTCGGTCCCGGACTTCCTGCCCGAACAGTGACAGCAGAGCTTTCCGCGCGCGGCACGACGGTGCTGCGCGCCACTCTCGTCGGCATCTCCGCGCTGGCGATCGTCGGGCCTGCGCTGGTCGTCGCCAACCCGCCCATGATCGTCCACGTCTCGAAGCGGGTGAAGCTGCCCGCGGGTCGGGTCGTGCCGCAAGCCGAAGTGCCTGAGGTTGAGCCGGTCAAGTTCGTCGATCTCAGCCCCGAAGACGCGCGCGCGTTCAACGCGACCGTGCCGTTCTCGACCGATCCCAACCCGGCGGCGCGGCCGTTTCGCTTCGCCGGCGGCCCGGAGGATCTGGCGCGCGCGACGGACTGCATGGCGGCGGGTATCCTCTACGAGGCCGGCGATGACACGCTAGGCGAGCGTGCGGTGGCGCAGGTCGTACTCAATCGCCTGCGCCATCCGGCCTTTCCGAAGACCGTGTGCGGAGTCGTATTCGAGGGGCAGGACCGTTCGACGGGATGCCAGTTCAGCTTCAGCTGCGACGGCGCGCTCACCCGCTGGCATCCAACCGACGATGCCTGGCGCCGCGCGCGCGAAGTGGCGGCGGCGTCGCTGTCCGGCGCGGTGTTCAAGCAGGTCGGCTATGCCACGCACTACCATACCGACTGGGTCGTGCCGTATTGGCAGTCGAGCCTCGACAAGATCACTGCGGTGAACACGCATCTGTTTTTCCGATGGTCGGGCTGGTGGGGCACGTCGCCTGCTTTCGGCCGTCACCCGGAGACCGTCGAGCCGGTCATCGCCCAGCTTGCCGAGCTGTCGGACGCGCACAAAACCGGCGCTGCGTTGGCTGAGGCGGATGCGGCGCTGGCGGAGGCTTCGATCGCGATGGGGTTTGGACCAGTTACCGAAACGACGGCTGCTCCCGCGGCGCCATTCGATGGCGATACTATTCTCGTAGCCCTGCCGCGTGGCCAGACCGCCGACGGACTCACTGCGCTTGCGGCTCAAGCGTGCGGGGACAAGCCGTTCTGCCGGTACATGGCGTGGACCGACGGCAGCAAGGCGGCGACGTCGCTCCCGTTGGCACCGGCACAGACGGCGGCGCTCAGTTTCAGTTATCTGCGGGATCGGGCCAGCGGCTACGAGAAGTCGCTGTGGAACTGCCGCCAGTTCAAACGCGCCGATCCGACGCAGTGCATGAAGGTTCAGGCGACGCTGACGGCTGTGCCGGTGCCTGCCGCCGTTGCGCCAACTGCTCCGGCGGGTGCCGAATTGAACGGGGTGCGGCGGAAGACGCTGGTGGCTACCCCGCCCCTGCCGGCGACCACGCCAGCCTCTACCGCCGCTCCTAGGTAGGGAAGCGCAACCTGCCCCCCTCCCTGGAAGGGAGGGGTTGGGGGTGGGTCGGCCCGCTTGAGCCACAACGGTTCGGATCCGCGGAAACCGACCCACCCCCTGCCCCTCCCTTCCAGGGAGGGGAGCAGAAGGCAGATCCGATCAGGCGGCCATGAACATTTCGGGCGGCAGTGCCATCAGCGACTCTGCACCACCTTCGATCTTGCGACGCAGCGCGCCTGCATCCGGCAGGATACGCTCGGCATAGAAGCGCGCGGTGATCAGCTTGGCGTCGAGGAACGCAGCCTCGCCTTCACCTGCCGCCTTCAGCTTCGTCGCAGCTACCGCCATCCGCAGCCACATCGTGCCGACAGCGACGATCCCCATCAGGTGCATGTAGCTGACTGCGCCCGCACCGACGTTCTCGGGGTTCTTCATGCCGTTCGCCATGAACCACATCGTCGCCGCCTGGAGTTGGCCGTTCGCCTTCTCCAGCGCCTCGGCAAACGTCGCCGTTGCCGGATCGCTCTTCGCTGCAGCGACGTCGTCCGCCACGAGCTTGAAGAATGCCTGGATCCCGCGCCCGCCATTCTGCGCGAGCTTGCGCCCGACCAGGTCCATCGCCTGGACGCCGTTGGTGCCCTCGTAGATCATCGCGATCCGGGCATCGCGGACATACTGTTCCATGCCCCATTCGGCGATGTAGCCGTGGCCGCCATAAACCTGCTGCGCGTTGGTCGCGATCGCATAGCCCATGTCGGTGCCATAGCCCTTGATGACCGGGGTCAGCAGGCTGATGATATCGCCGGCCAGCTGGCGCTCTTCCTCGGTCTCGGCATGGTGCTCGAGATCGGCCTGGAGCGCGGTCCACAGGATCAGCGCGCGCAGGCCCTCGGTCAGCGACTTGCCCTCCATCAACATGCGGCGGATGTCGGGATGGACGAACAGCGTGTCCGCCTTCTCCTGCGGCTCCTTCGGCCCGGTCAGCGCGCGACCCTGGCGACGGTCCTGCGCATACTGGACGGCGTTCTGGTACGCGACTTCCGCCACACCGAGCCCCTGGAGACCCACGCCGAGACGCGCGGCGTTCATCATGATGAACATCGCGGCGAGGCCCTTCATCTCCTCGCCGACGAGCCAGCCGGTCGCCGAATCATAGTTCATCACGCAAGTCGAGTTCGCGTGGATGCCCATCTTGTGCTCGATCGACCCACAGGTGACGCCGTTGCGCGCACCCAGCGAACCGTCTTCGTTCACAAGGAACTTCGGCACGACGAACAGCGAGATGCCCTTCGAGCTGTCCGGCGCGCCCGGCGTCTTGGCCAGCACGAGATGGATGATGTTCTCGGTCAGGTCATGCTCGCCCGACGAGATGAAGATCTTCGTGCCGGTGATGGCGTACGAACCGTCCGCCTGCGGCTCGGCCTTGGTGCGGATCAGGCCCAGATCGGTGCCGCACTGCGGCTCGGTCAGGTTCATCGTCCCGCCCCATTCGCCCGAAACCATCTTCGGCACGTACATCGCCTTCTGCGCGTCCGAGCCCTTGGCGATCAGCGCGGCGATCGCGCCGTGCGTCAGGCCGGGGTACATCGCGAACGCCATGTTCGACGAGATCATGTATTCCTGGAACGCGGTCGACACGACGTGCGGCATGCCCTGCCCGCCATATTCGGGCTGGTTGCCGAGTGTCGCCCAGCCGCTCTCGACATACTGCTTATACGCTTCCTTGAAGCCGTCCGGCGTCGTCACCGAACCGTCCTCATGCCGCGTGCAACCCTGCTGGTCGCCCGACAGGTTGAGCGGGAACAGCACTTCGGCGACGAACTTGCCGCCTTCTTCGAGCACCGCGTCGACCACGTCGGGCGACGCCGCATCGAAGCCGGGGAGATTATTGTAGCGATCGAGGCCGACGACATGCTCGAGGACGAAGCGCGTGTCGCGGACGGGGGGCGTATACTGGGGCATGGTTTATCCTTGGTTGTCCTGGGCGCGGCTCACTTCGAGGAGGGCCACGAAACTGGTGAGTTCGTCGATGGCGAGATCGATGTCGCGCTTCTGCGCGGTCAGCAGCGCGATCCGCGCCTGGCTGCGCTCGATCACGACCTGGCGCTGTGCGCGGCGACCATCGCCGAGATCGTAGAGATCGATCATCTCGCGGATTTCGCCGAGGCTGAACCCGACGCGCTTGCCGCGCAGGATCCAGGCGAGACGCGCGCGGTCGCGGTGCGAATAGATGCGCTGCGTACCGCGACGCTCGGGCGCGATCAGGCCCTCGTCCTCGTAGAAGCGGAGCGCCCGCGCGGTGACGTCGAACTCGGCGGAGAGATCGGAGATCGTGAAGCTCTCGCGATCATGCCGCGGCTCGATCACCGCGTAGGACTGCGGGGTCGCCTGCAATCGAGGGGATGCTTGTGTCGCCATCCCCGGAGAAATAACTCTCGTTTACGTCAACGTCAATTGCCGCAAAGCAACTTTCCCTTCGTCGACCGTAGCGTCGCGGCCTCCGATCGCGATTCGCTGAGTCGGTCGACGGTCAGCGCAGCTAGCGAGGCGCGGCCGGTGCAGAGGGCCTCGCAGGCTTCGGGGACTTCGGCGGGAAACACGATCCGATCGCCATCGAAGCGCGCGTCGAACTCGCAGGCGCCGAACGCGAGTTTCAGCGCATCGCCCGACCGCTCGACGGTTCCTGACGCGGCGCACGCCTGGTCCTCGCCATAGTCGACGCTGACGCCGATCCGGCTCGTCTTCTCTGTGCCGATCACGCAGACGCGGTCCGTATCGCGCGCCCATGATCCTTGCAGCGGCGCCTTCGGGTCAGGCACGATTCCCGCAGTCTCCGCCGCAGCCTCGAGCCGAGCCCCCGCGCTGTCCGCCGCCGCAGTCTTTGGCTCGCGCCCACACCCGCCGAGCACGAGCGCGAGCAGCAGCACGCGCTTCATTCGGCCGGCACCAGCTTGCCCCCTTCGATCCGCCGGAAGAAGCAGGTGCGCTCGCCGGTATGGCACGCCGGGCCCGCCGCATCGACGATCACCCACACCGCATCCTGATCGCAATCGATCCGCAGCTCGGCGACGCGGAGCACGTTCCCCGACGTCTCGCCCTTCTTCCAGAGCTTCTCCCGGCTCCGTGACCAGAAATGCGCCTCGCCGGTCGCCTGCGTTTCCGCCAGCGCCTCCGCATTCATGTGCGCGACCATCAGCACGTCACCCGATACGCGATCAGTGACGACCGCGGTCAGGAGTCCGGCGGAATCGAATTTCGGATCGAGCGTCAAGCCCGTGTCGCGGCTGTTTGTCATGCCCCGGATATACCCGAAACCTGCCCCGATGCGACCGCCCCCTCAAAACGATCCGCGCAATGTTATTACAAACAGGCGACAAGCCGGCGATCCGCTCGTATAGGGCAGCTTCCGCACGACGTGAGAACCGGCATGCTGACGACAAACCCTTATGATGACGACAAACTCCGCGAAGAATGCGGGGTGTTTGGCGTTTCGGCCACCGATGGCGCGGCCGCACTCGTAGCCTTGGGGCTGCACGCGTTGCAGCACCGCGGCCAGGAAGCCGCCGGCATCACGACCTTCGACGGCGCGCATTTCCACACGCATCGCGCGATGGGCCACGTCGCCGGGAACTTCGACCGCGACGACGTGATCCGGTCACTGCCGGGCACGGTCGCGTGTGGGCATGTCCGCTATTCGACGACCGGCGAGACCGCGCTGCGCAACGTCCAGCCGCTCTATGCCGAGCTGTCGACCGGTGGCTTCGCTATCGCGCATAACGGCAACATTTCCAACGCGATGCGGCTGCGTCGCGAGCTCGTCCGCCGCGGCTCGATCTTCCAATCGACCAGCGATACCGAGACGATCATCCACCTTGTCGCGACCTCGAACTATCGCACGCTACTCGACCGCTTCATCGATGCGCTGAAGCAGATCGAGGGCGCCTATTCGCTGATCGTGATGACGCCCGAGGGCATGATCGCCTGCCGCGATCCGCTCGGCATCCGGCCGCTCGTCATGGGCAAGCTCGGCGATGCGGTGATCTTCGCCTCGGAGACGGTCGCGCTCGACGTCGTCGGCGCCACCTTCGTTCGCGCGATCGAGCCCGGCGAACTGGTCATCGTCCAGGGCTCCGAGATCCGCTCGATCCGCCCGTTCGCGCCGATGGCGGCGCGGCCGTGCATCTTCGAATGGGTGTATTTCTCGCGCCCCGATTCGATCGTCGACGATCACTCGATCTACTCGGTGCGCAAAGCGATCGGCGCGCAGCTCGCGATCGAATCGCCTGTCGATGCCGACCTCGTCATTCCGGTCCCCGATTCGGGCACGCCAGCGGCGATCGGCTATGCGCAACAGTCGGGCATCCCGTTCGAGCTCGGCATCATCCGCTCGCACTATGTCGGCCGCACCTTCATCTCGCCGGGCGACAAGGTCCGCCACCTGGGCGTGAAGCTGAAGCACAACGCCAATCGCGCGCTGATCAAGGGCAAGCGCGTCATCCTCGTCGACGACTCGATCGTCCGCGGCACGACCTCGCTCAAGATCGTCGAGATGATGCGCGAGGCCGGTGCCGCCGAAGTCCATATGCGGATCGCCAGCCCGCCGACCCGGCATTCGTGCTTCTACGGCGTCGACACGCCCGAGCGCGAGAAGCTGCTCGCGGCCAAGCTCGATCTCGGCGGCATGACCGGTTTCATTCACGCAGACAGCCTCAACTTCATCTCGATCGACGGGCTCTACAAGGCGCTCGGCGAGGCGAAGCGCGCGGATGTCCGCCCGAAATATTGCGACGCGTGCTTCACCGGGGATTACCCGACGACGCTGACCGACCATGACGAAGGCTCGGAAGTCGACCAGTTCGCGATGCTCGCCGAACGCGTCATCTGATACTCGCGGAGCTGATATGACGGACAAGCCTCTCGAAGGCCGGCTGGCGCTGGTCACCGGTGCCAGCCGTGGTATCGGTGCCGCGACCGCGATTGCGCTGGCGGCGAAGGGCGCGCACGTCGTCCTGACGGCGCGTACGCCGGGTGGTCTTGAAGAGGTCGAGGCGACGATCCACGCGGCGGGAGGCTCGGCGACGATCGCACCGCTCGATCTGGCCGAGAGCGAAGCCATCGCGCGCTTGGCGACCGCGATCGGCGACCGCTGGGATGCGCTCGACATCCTCGTGCTGAACGCGGGCATGCTCGGTTCGCTGTCGTCGGTCCCGGCGATCGATCCGAAGGAAATGGCGCAGGTCCTGACGCTCAACGTCAGCGCGCAGGCGGCGTTGATCGCAGCATTCGATCCGATGCTGAAAAAAGCCAAGTCAGCTAGAGTGATCGGCGTGACCTCCAGCGTGGGCCGCAAGCCTCGCGCGTACTGGGGCCTCTACGGCGCTTCGAAGGCTGCATTCGAGACGCTGCTCGATGCATATGGCGACGAGATGGCCGAGATCAGCGCTATCCGTACCGCGATCGTCGATCCCGGCGCGACGCGGACCAAGATGCGTGCACGCGCCTATCCGGGCGAAGATCCGAACTCGGTCAAGGAACCGACTGTCGTCGCCGACCGCATCGTCGCGCTGGCGATCGAGGGCTTCGAACCCGGCCACTTCGAGCGGGTAGCCTAACCGTTCTCCTGCGAACGCAGGAGCCCAGGGTCACAATCGCCACCGCCCGTTGCCCTGGATTCCTGCGTACGCAGGAAAGCGCTACCGCTTAACAAGCGTAACCTGTGCGACGTCGATTCCACCACCAAGAAACCCGCCTTCGCAGTACATCAGATAGTAGCGCCACAACGCGACGAACCGCGCGTCGAACCGCGCCGGCAGCCGCCCTTCCGCAACCGTTGCGTCGAACGCCACCCGCCACCGCCGCAACGTCTCGGCATAGTGAAGACCGAACCCGCGCCGGTCCTCCCACGCCAGCCCACGCGCCTCGGCCAACGCGCGAAACCGCGGCTCGGACACCAGCATCCCGCCCGGAAATACGTAGCGCTGGATGAAGTCGACACTTCGCGAATAGCGATCGAAGATCGCATCGTCGATCAAGATATACTGCAACGCCGCGCGCCCACCCGGCTTCAGCGCGCGCGCGATCGCGTCGAGATACACCGGCCAATATTCCTCGCCGACCGCCTCGACCATCTCGATGCTCGCCACCGCGTCATAAGTGCCGGTGACGTCGCGGTAATCGGTCAGCGCCACCTGCACCCCGTCGAGCCCCGCCGCCGCGATCCGCTCGTCGACCTGCCGCTTCTGCTCGGTCGACAGCGTCAGCGCGTGCACGCCGACCCCCGCGCGCGCAGCCATCTCGGCGAACGATCCCCAGCCACAGCCGATCTCTAGGATCGTATCACCAGCCCGCGCCCCGGTCCGGTCGAGGATCGCACGCAGCTTGGTCCCCTGCGCCGCCTCATGCGGTTCGGCATCGTTGAACGGCTCGGCGAATATGGCGCTCGAATAGGTCAGGCTCTGGTCGAGCCACGTCTCGTAGAAGTCGTTCCCGAGGTCGTAATGCGCGGCGATGTTCTTGCGCGATCCGGTGAGGTCGTTCCGCCGCATCCGGTGCCAAGCCCGCGCCGCCAGCCGCACTACGCCCCCCGACCGTGCCGCGCCGCCGAGCGAGCGCCGGTTGCGCATGAACAGGTCGAACAGCGGCACCGGGTCTGGGCTCGACCAGTCGCCTGCCGCCCAGCCTTCATACCAGCCAACCGACCCGGCCGTCGCGAGCCTCACCAGCGCGCGCCAGCGATGTACGACGACGACCGGCAAAGGCCCGGGCGCGCGTCCGCCGATCAGCCGCCGCGTGCCGTCGGGCAGTCGCGCATCGATCCCGCCGCTCTCAAGCCCTGCGTCGATCCGGTCGAGCAGGCGGTGGAACACCGGCGCGACGAGGCGCGCGACCGGGGAAACCTGGGCGGCGGGCACATCGTCGAAAGCGGGAACGGCGGTCATCGCGGCGCTCCATGCAACACGGGCGGCGGCTAGGAAAGAGGCGTCGGCGCCGAAACGGCTGGAACGCGATCCAAGGCCACAACGCGCTCCCCTCCCTGTAAGGGAGGGGTTGGGGGTGGGTCTGGTTCCGCTTGGTCGACGGTCGTTGGCTCGAACCGGCCAACCCACCCCCAAACCCCTCCCTTCCAGGGAGGGGAGCAGATGCGACCCTATCGCGCGTGCCGCCCGGCTTCGAGCGCTCGCTCGCGCCCTTCGCGGTGGCCGACGATCTTCGCCGGATACGCCTTCGGCCGGCAGCCGGACTCGTCGGGATCATGGATCGCTTCGCCGGTCACCTTCGCCAGTTCCGGCACCCATTCGCGAATATAATCCCCCGCGTCGAACTTCTCCGACTGCGTAAGCGGCGCCATGATCCGCCCGAACATGTTCGAATCCACGCCGGTCCCCGAGACCCACTGCCAGTTCACCGAATTATTCCCGTAATCCGCATCGACCAGGCAATCCCAGAACCACCGCTCTCCCTCTCGCCAGTCGATCAGCAGATGCTTCACCAGAAAACTCGCAGTGATCATCCGCACGCGGTTGTGCATCCAGCCCGTCGCCCAGAGCTGGCGCATCCCGGCATCGACGATCGGATAGCCGGTCTTGCCCTCCTGCCACGCCTTCAGGTCCGCCTCGGCGTCCTTGCCCGAGCGCCAGGGCAGCTTGTCGAACTTGGGTCGCCCGTTCGTGTCGCCGTAATCCGGCATCGTCAGCACGACGCCATCAGTGAAATCGCGCCACGCCAGTTCCTTGCGAAACGTCGTCGCGTCGCCGTGTCCATCGACCGCATGCCACACCGCACGCGGCGAAATCTCGCCGAAATGTAGGTGCGGTGACAGGCGCGAGGTGCCCTCGATCGACGGCATGTTGCGATCGACGTCATAGGCTTCGACGATCGGCGCCATCGCCTTCGCGTTCTTCAACGCCTGCGCCTCGCCCGGCGTCCAATCGCCGAACCCCGTCGACCAGTCCGGCTTGCTCGGCAGCAGATCCCAGTCCGTCAGTGTCTCGCTCTTCGGCCACTTCGACGGCGCGGGAATCGTGCGCGGCGCCGGCTCGGGATCGCCCGGCGGCATAATCTGGTTCAGCGCCTTCCAGAACGACGAATACACCTTGAACTGCCCGCCCGACCCGGTCTTCACATCCTCGACGCGGGCAAGATGGTTGCCGTCATGGAGGCACAGCCGATCGCCAAGCGCTGCCTCGGCCTTCCGCCACCACGGTTCGTAGTGCCGGATCGCATGGACCTGCTCGGCGCCGGTTTCCTCCATCAGCGTGGTCAGCGTCTCGACCGCATGCCCGCGTCGGAAGATCAGCTTCGATCCCTTGCCCGCCAGCGACTTGGCAAACGAGTCGAGCGTGTGGTGCAGCCACCACCGCTGAGCGCCACCCATCTTCCATTTCCCCGGCGCGTCGTCGTCGAGCACGTAGACCGGGATCACCGGCCCGGCATGAGCGGCGGCGATCAGCGCGGGGTGATCGTGAAGGCGGAGGTCCTGGCGCAGCCAGAGAAGCGTGGGAGTCGTCATCGCATCCCCAACGCAGCAACCCGTGATCCAGCATCACGCCGCTGCGAAAGTTTCCCCCAGCGTCATGATCGCCGCCACGTGCCGCTCGGCGATCGCGAGCGCATCCTCGCCGTACCCACCACCCACCGTGCTCGCGAGCGGCACGCCGCGCGCAATCGCAAGGCCAGCCACAAGCCGCTCCCGCCGGGCCAGACCGTCCAAGGTCAGCGCCAATCGCCCGAGCCGATCGCCCTCGAACGGATCCACGCCAGCCTGATACAGGATCACCTCGGGCCGGAACTCGTCAAGCAAAGGCACCAGGGTCGCCTCCAGCGTTGCCAAATACGCCTCGTCGCCGACCTTGTCCGGCAACGGCACGTCGAGCGTCGATCGTGCCTTCCGCACCGGGAAATTCTTCTCCGCATGGATCGAATAGGTCGCGATCTCTGGCCGCCCCGCGAGCAACGCCGCGGTCCCGTCGCCCTGATGCACATCGCAATCGACGACGAGCACGCGCGCCACCCGCCCCTCGTCGATCAGCCTTGCCGCCGCCACCGCGAGATCGTTGAACACGCAGAACCCCGCGCCGGTGTTCGCCAGCGCATGATGGCTCCCGCCCGCAGTGTTCGCCGCAAACCCGTGTTCCAGCGCGAGGCACGCGGCCAGCCATGTCCCGTGCGGCACGATCGCGGCACGGGACGCCACCGCCGCGGTCACCGGGAAGCCGATCCGTCGCTCTTTCTCCTTCGGCACGTCCGCGCGGAGAACCTCGGCGACGTAATCCTCGTCATGCACCGCCTCCAGCCACGCGGTCGGCGTCGTTTCAGCGCGGTGCCACGCCACCGCATCGCCCTTTTCGAGCAACAGGTCGCGGATCAGCCCGTTCTTGTTCCAGCGATAGGTCGAGCGCGCCGGCGCCGGGGTGACATAGTCGGGATGGTGGACGACATGGATCATGCTCCGTAGGTAGGAGCGCGCCCGTCAACCCCCAAGTTGCCCGAGCCCCAAGCACCTGCGTTGCGGAGACTATTTTGACCGACGTTTCGACCCTGCCCTACCGCCCCTGCGCCGGCATCATGCTCATCAACGCGGACGGCAAGATCTTCGTCGGCCAGCGCAATGATTCGCCGCTGGAGGCATGGCAGATGCCGCAGGGCGGGATCGACCCTGGCGAGGACGCCGAAGCCGCCGCACTGCGCGAGCTCGGCGAGGAAACCGGAGTCATGCCGGACAAGGTCGAACTGATCGCCGAAGCGCCTGGCGAATTCGTCTACGACCTTCCCCCCGAACTGCTGGGGAAAGTCTGGAAAGGCAAATGGCGCGGCCAGACGCAGCGCTGGTTCCTGTACCGCTTCCTCGGCACCGATGCGGACGTGAACATCGCCACTGACCACGAGGAGTTCCGTGCATGGCGCTGGAGCGATCCCGCCGACCTGCCGCGGTTGATCGTGCCGTTTAAGAAGGCGCTCTACGAACAGGTACTCGCCGCCTTCGCGCCACATCTCGGCGCAACGGGTAAGCGCTGAGCAGTTCCCAATCCGTCACGCTGCCGTTACGGAACGGCTGTGCGCCGCTTAGCCCCTCTTCTTCTCGCCCCGCTGTTGCTGGCGAACGCGCCTGACCCGCAGTCGGTGATGATCCCCGAGACGATCCGCGCGATGCTCGACGCGGCGCTCGAGGCGGGCAACGAAGCGGACGTCAACACGATCGCCAAATACGCGCGCGCCGCCGATCCGCTCAGCGGCGACGCGGTGCTGGCGATCGCTGAGAAGTGGAAAGCCGACCGCGCAGCGCAGCGCACGCAGGTCATTCGCCAAGCCAGCTTCCTCGACTTGTGGAGCGGCAAGGCCGAGGTCGGCGGCTATCTGACCACCGGCAATTCCGACACCGCGGGCGGCACGGCGGTGCTCGACCTCAACCGCGAAGGCCTTCGCTGGCGCCAAAAATTCCATGCGCAGGCGGACTATCAGTCGAACCAGAACATCACGACGCGCGAGCATTATCTCGCCTCGTACGAGCCCAACTACAAGATCGACGACCGCGCCTATATCTACGGCGTCGCGCAATATGAAGGCGATCGGTTCCTCGGCTATTTCAACCGTTATTCGACCTCGGTCGGTGCCGGCTACAGCGTGATCAAGACCGCGGGGACCAAGCTCGATCTCGAACTCGGGCCAGCGTATCGCTACACCGAATTTACTGACGATACCGAGCAGAGCAGCATCGCCGCGCGTGGCACCGCCAATTTCAGCGTGCGGATCCTGAGCGGCCTGTCGGTCAGCCAGGTCGCGTCCGCCTATGTCCAACGCTACAATAGCACGCTCAGCGGCACGACATCGCTCAACGCCAAGCTGATCGGGCCGCTCTCCGCCGCGCTGTCGTACAGCGTCCAGTATGAAAGCGAGCCGCCGGTCGGCTCGGTCTCGACCGACACCACCAGTCGCGCGTCATTGGTCTACAGCTTCTGACGCTGTTCCCACGTGCGCCCGGCTTCGCTAGGGTCGCGTGATGAGGGGACTTACACCGATAGAGCGCGATGCCGTCGACACGGCGGGCGCTGCACCGATGCTGGCGCAGGTCGAGGCTTGGGCGGCCGTCAACAGCGGCACGCGCAACCTTGCCGGGTTGGCGACGATGGCCGGATTGCTCGGCGACGCATTCGCGAGCCTGCCGGGCGAGATCACGCTGGTCGAGCCGACACCGGTCGACAATGTCGGCGCGGACGGCGTGGTCTCGGCGATCGAGCACGGCAAGCACCTGCACCTCGTCGTCCGTCCCGACGCCCCGGTCCGCATGCTGTTCACGGGCCATATGGACACGGTCTATCCGGTCGATCACGCGTTCCAGTCGCTGCAATGGCTCGACGACGGCCGGCTGAACGGTCCCGGCGTCGCGGACATGAAGGGCGGGCTGGCGGTGATGCTTGCTGCACTTCAAGCGGTCGAAGCCAGCCCCCTCGCCGCGCGGATCGGCTATGACGTCGTCATCAATTCGGACGAGGAAACCGGCTCCTTCTCCTCCGCCGCGCTGCTCGCCCGCGCCGCGCACGGAAAGGTCGCCGCGCTGACCTACGAACCCGCGCTCGCCGACGGCACGCTCGCCGGCGCACGGGGCGGCACGGGCAACTTCTCGATCATCGTCCACGGTCGCAGCGCGCATGCCGGTCGCAACCCTGAGGACGGCCGCAACGCGCTCGTCGCAGCCGCCGACATCGCAGTGCGCTTGTCGAAGGTCCGCGGCCCCCGTCTCGCGGTGAACCCGGCGCGGATCGAGGGCGGTGGCCCGAACAACGTCGTCCCCGATCTCGCCATCCTCCGCATCAACTTCCGCCCGGCGACGCTCGACGACATCGCGCGCGCGCAATCGCATATCGACTCCGCAGTCGCGATGGTCGCCGCCGAGCACGACGTCCGTATCGAAGTCCATGGCAGCTTCAACCGTCCGCCGAAGCCGATCGACGACGGCGCCGCGCGGCTGTTCGATCTGGTCAAGGCATCCGGCGCGGACCTCGGTCTCGACATCGCCTGGAAAGCCACCGGCGGCGTCTGCGATGGCAACAACATCGCCGCCGCCGGCGTGCCGGTCGTCGACACGATGGGCGTCCGCGGCGGCGCGATCCATTCGACCGACGAGTTCATGATCCCCGACAGTCTCGCCGAACGTGCGGCTCTGTCGGCGGTCACCATAGTGCGTATCGCGGAGGGCCGCTTGTGAGTTTCAGGATCCGGGCCGCGGTCGACGACGACCTTCAGCACCTCTACGAAATGGCCAAGCTGACCGGCGGCGGCTTCACCAATCTGCCGCCGGATCGTCGTGCGCTCACCGCCAAGCTCGAACGCAGCCACGCTGCCTTCGCGCGCACCGACGGCCCGGTGCAGGACGAGCTGTTCGTGCTGATCCTCGAGAACATCGAGACGAAAGAAGTCCGCGGCACCTGCCAGATCTTCACGCAGGTGGGCCAGAGCTACCCGTTCTACAGCTACAGGATCGGCCAGCTCACGCAGCACAGCCGCGAGCTGAACCGCACCTTCCGCGCCGACATGCTGACGCTTGCCACCGATCTCGAAGGCGCGAGCGAGGTCGGCGGGCTGTTCCTGCATCCCGGCGAGCGCGCCGGCGGCCTAGGCTTGTTGCTCGCGCGCAGCCGCTACCTGTTCATCAAGATGCACCGCGCGCGTTTTGCCGACCGGATCCTCGCCGAACTGCGCGGCGTCATCGACGAAGCGGGCGGCTCGCCGTTCTGGGACGGCCTCGCAGGCCGCTTCTTCGGGATGAATTTCCAGGACGCGGACCAGTTCAATGCCATCAACGGTCACCAGTTCATCGCCGACCTGATGCCCAAGCACCCGATCTACACCGCAATGCTAACCGAGACCGCGCGCGCCGCGATCGGCCTGCCGCATCCCTCGGGCCGCGCTGCGATGCGGATGCTGGAGAACGAAGGCTTTGCGTTCGAGAACTACGTCGACATCTTCGATGGCGGCCCGACGATGACCGCCCGCACCGATCAGGTCCGCTCGATCGCCGACGCTCGCGAGAGCGATGTAGTCGGGATCGTTGGCGACGACGGTAAGGACGCCCTGGTCGCGACGGGCAACCTTGCCGACTTCCGCGCCGCGTTCGGCAAGGTCCGCGAGACCGAGGACGGCGTCGTGCTGGCCGAGGATTGCGCGCGCTCGTTGGGCGTCGTCGAAGCCGACCGGGTCACGCACGTCGCCCGCATATGACCGCCGCAACCCAACGTAGATCGTCGGGTTAATTTACAGGTAACCGTACTTTTTGGCGTCAGAACCGCGCATATCAGCCACTGGCACGCACCTTGCTGCTACACTCGCCATGTGGACTCGCTTTGCTCGCCTCTTCATCATCAAGACCAAGTTCGAGGCCTTCCTCGTCATCTACGGCCTCGGCGTCGGCGCGGTTGAACGCGGGATGCATTATCTCCAGCAATATCCCGGATATGGCGGCTGGCTATTGTTCGCCGCCTGCCCGATCGCCGTCTTCATGGCTGGCGGGCGGATCATCGATTCGGTCGATCACGCGCATCAACGATAGAAGCGACTAGCTGGTCTGTTGCGCGAGATGCAGGTAGCGGCTCGAAAAGTCCGCGAGTTCACGTAGTGCATCCCATTGCGGAAAACTGATCCGGCGACGATTGCGCCCGATCAGACCATCCGCCTCGAGGGACTTGATCGTGCGGTTCACATGTACCGCCGTCAGCCCGAGGGCATCACCAAGCTGCTCCTGGCTCATCGGCAACTCATAGCCATCGGCGCCGGTCAGCCCCTGCATGTCGAGCCGGATCGCGAATTCGCACAGGAAATGGGCCAGCCGCGACCGCGCATCGCGGCGACCGATGTTCAGAATCCATTCGCGGAAGATCGATCCCTCGACCAGCGTGTTGACGAAGATCGCGTTACTGATCGCCGCACGGTTCCGCGCCAGTTCGCGCAGCGCCGACCGCGGGATCGTCGCGATCTCCGCGCGCGTAAGCGTCTGGACGTTGTGATCCGCGACGTCGAGGAACAGGTGCTGGAAGTCGAGCGGCTCGCCCGGAATGTGAAGCGACACGATCTGTCGCATGCCGGCGCCGGTCAGTTTCTGGCGATATGCGAACCCCGACAGCAGGACCGCGCACTGGTCCGGCGCGTCGCCTTCGCGCACGAGATAGGAGGACGGCTCGAACGTGCGCAACGTATATGGCAGCGCGAGCAGCGCCTTGCGGTCGCCGTCGTCCAGCACAGCGTGCGTTTCCAACTTCCGAACCATCAGCGCCAAGGGGCTGGGCGTCGTAGCCATGAGTGTAATCCCGCAGAAGTCGGGGCGGGAGCACATGCATCTCTCGGTCGTCAGGGCCCAAAAATCGGCTGGCGATAATCTCTTTTAACATAGCTCGAACGAAAATGTTTTAATTAATGTTTGAGCGGACCGATTTGCTCCAATTAATTTTGGGGTCGCACAAATAAAATTAAAAATATCGGTTTCACGATCTGCCGATCATATTGCCGAAATTCAATATACTAAAAACCAGATCAGTTTTTTATATCGCACAAATGATCGCTTCCTGGCGTCATGAATACTTGCCCATCGTAAAAAATGCGATCGCTAGTCATTCTGAGATCTGTAATCCGCGTTCGGCGTCTTCCAGCGCTGGACCAACCCGGCCATGACCATCTCGACGGAGTCGACCTCCGCGGCGATCCGCTGATGCAGCAACCCTGCCGCATCCCGGAAACGCCGGGCCAACACATTGTCCGGGACGATACCCAACCCGACCTCGTTCGACACGAGGATGACGCGGCCCTTCAATCGCGCGATCGTCTCGACCAGATCGTCTACGCGCGCGGCGACAGCCTCGTCGGCTAGCAGCAGGTTCGACACCCACAGGGTCAGGCAATCGACCAGCATCACGACGTCCGGGCCGTCTTCGCTCTTCAGCGCCTCGCCAAGCGCCAGCGGAGCCTCGACGGTCCGCCACCGATCGTCGCGATCGGCACGATGGCGCGCGATCCGATCCTCCATCTCGCCGTCGAATGCCTGCGCGGTCGCGATATAGACGAGCCGCGTCGCGTGGTCCGTCGCCGCGGCTTCGGCCAAGGTTTGCGCGTGGCGGCTTTTCCCCGAGCGCGCGCCGCCCAGCACGAACAGGCTTTTTCCGAACGGCGTCCCGACCGATTGCATCCTACCGTTTCCTTCACGCTTGCTCGATGGGCCCGGAATGACGATGACGCCCGGAAGATCAAGCGAAAGCCCGCGGGCGTGAGTGAAAGACAATATGAACCCCCTGCGCATCCACGGTGGACGGATCGATCTCGCCGCCGTCCACTATCCGGATGCGCCGAGACCCTGGCTCGACCTGTCGACCGGCATCAACCCCTGCGCGTGGCCTACCGATCGCGTTCCGACGGTCGATCTGCACAGCCTCCCCTCGCCCGCAGCGATCGCCGATCTGGAAGCGGCGGCGGCGGCGGTGTTCGGTACGACCGCGGACCGGGTCGTCGCGTTGCCCGGCAGTGAACTCGGTCTTCGGATGCTGGCTGCACTGGACCTGCCTAGCCCCGTCCGGTTCGTCGTGCCGAGTTACGCCACGCATGCCGAAGCGATCGACGGCGCCGTTCCGATAGCGCGGGATGCGATCGGGACGCTCGCGGACGGCACGCTGTTGCTGGCCAACCCCAACAATCCCGACGGCCAGTGCGACACGCCGCAACGCTTGCTGACGATCGCCCGCAGCGGTGCCTTCCTGATCGTGGACGAAGCGTTTGCCGACGTCGCGCCCGGATCTAGCCTCATTCCCCTGCTCGGCCCCGACGATCGCGCGATCGTGTTTCGGTCGTTCGGCAAATTCTTCGGCCTGCCCGGCGTGCGGCTCGGGTTCATGATCGGGCCGCTGGAGCACGTCGCCGAGATACGACGGCGGCTCGGCAGCTGGCCGATATCGGCGCACGCCGTGGCCTATGGCATCGCGGCCTACCGAGACGCCGAATGGATCGCTGCCGCGCGGGTCTCGATCGTCGAACGCGCAGAGAGGCTCGACACGATGTTGGCACGTCATGGCCTCCAAGCCCGCGGCGATTGCGCATTGTTCCGGCTGATCGAGGACGACGCGGCACCAGCGCTGTTCGAACGGCTTGCACAGGTCGGCATCCTGACTCGATCGTTCGACCACTCGACACGCTGGCTGCGTATGGGCGTCCCTGGCGATGACGAAGCCTTCGCGCGGCTCGACGAGGCGCTTGGCGGTGGTTGAGCCAGTCGCCGTGCTGGCGATCATGATGGACGCAGCGATCGGCTGGCCGGCGCCGCTCTATGCGCGGATCGGTCATCCGGTTGGCGGCTTCGCGCGAATGATCGGATGGGCGGAGACGCGCTGGAACCGCCCTACGCTATCGGACACGATCCGCCGTGCCGCCGGTGTCGTCACGATCGTTGCACTCATCGCAGTGGCGGTCGGCGTTGCGCTCGCTGCGACTTCCCTCGCGCGGCTCGTTCTTGGTCCCATGGCCTGGATCGCGATCGGCGCGATGGCGGCGCCGGGCCTCGCGATCCGGAGTCTGTACGACCATGTGGTGCCGGTCGCGCGCGCCGTCGATACCGGCGACCTTGAAGCTGCCCGCGCCCGCGTCGCTATGATCGTCGGTCGGGACGTCGCGACACTCGACGAAGCCGGCGTCGCGCGCGCCGCGATCGAGAGCCTCGCGGAAAGCGTCTGCGACGGCGTCGTTGCGCCGCTGTTCTGGCTGCTGGTCGCCGGCCTGCCCGGCCTCTGGGCGTACAAGGCCATCAACACCGCAGACAGCCTGATCGGGCACCGCGAGGACCGGTGGCGTGCATTCGGCTGGGCGGCGGCCAGGACCGACGACCTCGCCAACCTCATCCCCGCCCGGCTCAGCGGCGTTTTGCTTTGCGTTGCCGGCTGGGGCGGTTGGCGGACGATGGCACGCGATGCCGGCAACCATGCCTCACCCAACGCAGGGTGGCCCGAGGCGGCGATGGCCGGCGCGCTCGGCCTTCGTCTCGCCGGACCGATCGCCTATGACGGCATCGTCACTGCCAAGCCGTATATCGGCGACGGAAGCACCCACGTATCCGCCACTGACCTCCGCGCGGCGCTCGGCATCTATCGCCGGGCCTGCATCCTTCTCCTCGTCATCGCCGGAGTACTCGCATGGCGGCTCTGATGCTCCAGGGGACCGGCTCCGACGTCGGCAAGTCGGTGCTCGTCGCCGGACTGTGCCGCGCGTTTGCGAACCGTGGCCTGTCGGTCCGCCCGTTCAAGCCGCAGAACATGTCGAACAACGCCGCGGTTACTGCCGACGGCGGGGAGATCGGCCGCGCGCAGGCCACGCAGGCGATCGCGTGTCGGGTCGAACCAAGCGTCGACATGAACCCGGTACTGCTCAAGCCACAGGGCGATCGCACGTCGCAACTGATCGTCCGCGGGCAGGTCCGCGGAACGCTCGCCGCCGCGCGGTGGCGGGAAGGGCGCGAAGGGCTGCTCGTCGACGTGCTCGACAGTTTCGAGCGGCTGTCGGCCAGCTGCGATCTCGTCGTCGTCGAGGGTGCGGGGAGCCCAGCTGAGGTCAACCTGCGCGTAAGCGACATCGCCAACATGGGCTTCGCCCGCGCCGCCAACGTCCCCGTGATCCTGGTCGGCGATATCGATCGCGGCGGGGTGATTGCCTCGATCGTCGGCACGCGCGCGGTGATCGACCCTGCCGACGCGGCGATGATCCACGGCTTCCTCGTCAACAAGTTCCGCGGCGACCCCGCACTGTTCGACGACGGCTATCGGGCGATCGAGGCACGCAGCGGATGGCGCGGCTACGGCGTGGTACCCTGGCTAACTGACGCCGCGCGCCTGCCCAGTGAAGACGCCGTGATCCTCGAACGCCGCTCCGCGTCGGTCGACCGTCGCGTAACGATCGCCTGCCCGATCACGCCGCGGATCGCCAATTTCGACGACCTCGATCCGCTGCGCCTAGAACCCGGCGTCGCGCTCGTGATGGTCCCACCAGGCACGCCGATCCCTGCGGCGGACATGATCGTCCTTGCCGGATCGAAGGCGACGATCCCCGACCTCGCCTTCCTTCGTGCACAAGGCTGGGACATCGATATCCTCGCGCATCACCGACGGGGCAGGCCGGTACTCGGGCTGTGCGGGGGGTACCAGATGCTCGGTCGGAGCATCGCCGATCCGCACGGTATCGAAGGCGCGGCAACCTCGATAGCCGGGCTCGGGTTGCTCGATATCGACACCATCCTGACGCCGACCAAAACGCTCGAGCGGATCGAAGGGACCGCAAACGGTGCACGGTTCGAAGGCTATGAGATGCACATGGGCGTGACGACTGGCACCGATCTGTGCCGTCCCGTCGGCCACCGCATCGACGGCAGCGCGGAGGGTGCGACGAGCGCGGACGGGTTGGTCCACGGCAGCTACGTCCACGGCCTGTTCGGGCTTGCCGAGCAACGCGCGGCGTGGCTGGCGCGGCTCGGCGTCGACGCGGTCGGACCGGACCATGCTGCCTCGATCGATGCGGCGCTCGACGCGATCGCCGCGACGCTCGAACGTCACCTCGATCTCGATGCGATGCTCGCCCTAGCCCAGCGCGCCGGCTGACGCACCGACGATGGCGAAAGCGAGCAGGACGCCCGTCTCGACAAGCTCGATCCCCGCCCCGTGCGCGTCTCCGGTCACGCCCCCTAATGTACGCCGCAACCACGCAGCGACGGCCAGTATCAGGAGCGGAACCGCCAACAGCGCGGGAACCGCGACGGCAGCCAGCGCCAGCAGGAGCCCCCAGCCGACAAGGTCGCGCGATCGGACTGCGCCGGCGACCGCAGCGCCCAATCCGCCTACCCGCATCGGCGGCAACAGCACTGCCCAGGCCAGCGGCCCCATCCTCGACGCAAACGGCACCAAGATGATGAGCCACCACGCCGTCAGCCCGACCGCGTGCAGCAGCACGAGCTTGGCGGTCATCTGAGCGACGATCGCGACGACGCCGAAGCTGCCGATATGCGGATCGGCCATCACCGCGAGCAACCGCGTCCGATCGCCATGCGCCGCGCCCAGCCCGTCGGCGAGATCGGCCAGCCCGTCGAGGTGCAATGCGCCCGTGACGGCGATCCACGTCAGCAACGCGGCGCACGCCCCGGTCCAGGGGTCGATCGATGCACCTGCCCGTCCCGCCGAGGCGACGAGCACGCCGATCGCCAGTCCGACGAGCGGATAGTATCGGATCGCCGCGGCAAAGTCGGGAGCCCCGGCCTCGACGCGCGGCATCGGCAGGCGCGTCAGGAAACCGAACGCGACGACCAGCCGCTTCACGTCGCCAGCCCGACGATCTGCACCGTCCGATCCGGCTCCGGCCAGATCCGCAACGACACAAGCGCGGCATAAGGCAGGTCGAACGCCCATGTCCGGCGACGATCGAACCCACACAGGTCCGCGAGCGCCGCCCGGATAGCGCCACCGTGCGTGACGACCAACGTCGGCACCGACGGAAGTACCGCCAAGGCATTGCCGACCCGGTCCAGCAACGACGACCATCGCTCACCGTCCGGCGGCGGAGCAGCGTCCGGATCGTCGTGGAACCGAGCGAAGGCCGCCGGATCGATATCGGCTGGACGCATTCCGTCCCACGCTCCGAAGTCGAGTTCGCGCCACCGTCGATCGACCTCGCCGACGATGCCCCGCACGCTGCCGATCGCCGTCGCGCAATCGCGAGTACGCTTCAGGTCTGACGACACGATCGCGGCAACCTTCAGCCCTGCGGCTCGCCGGACGCACGCCGCAACGCCGGCCTCCGTCACCGGATCGTCCGTTCGCCCCAGCAACAGGCCTTTGCGGACGGGCGCGCCATGCCGCATCAGGTACAGCATGTGCGAACCGGTCACGCGACGGAGACCCCTGCCTCGGCAAACGTCGCCATCTCGTCATGCGTCGCCAGCGCCGCGCGGACGAGCAACGTCGCCACCGCCGCGCCGCTCCCCTCGCCTAACCGCATGCCCAGCGACAACAGGGGATCGAGGTCCAATGCCCGCAACAATCGCGCATGACCCGGCTCGGCCGACACGTGGCCGGCAAGACAATGCGCGAGAATATCCGGGCACGCAGCGGCGATCGGCGAGACCGCGGCACAGCATATGAAGCCATCGAGCATGACGGGTACGCCTGCGAGACGCGCAGCTATGACCGCGCCTGCGATCGCCGCAAGTTCACGACCGCCAAGCCGGCGTAGCGTCTCGAACGGCGTGCTCAGTGCGTCCCGGTGCAGCGCCAGCCCGGCCTCCACGGTCGCGATCTTGCGGGCCATGCCGTCGTCGTCGACTCCGGTACCGGGCCCGACCCAGTCGCGTGCCGATCCATCGAAGCTGGCGAGGCACAGCGCGGCGGCGGAGGTCGAGTTGCCGATCCCCATCTCGCCGAGCACGATCAGATCGGGTGCGTCCGCAACGACGGCGGCGCCCGCGTTGATCGCCGCGAGGCATTCCTCCTCCGACATCGACGGGGCGACGGTGAAATCGATGGTCGGCCGGTCGAGATCGAGCGGGACGACTCTGAGATCGAGCCCCGCCGCGCGCGACAGCGCGTTGATTGCCGCGCCGCCATGTTCGAAATTGGCCACCATCTGCGCCGTGACGGAGGCCGGAAACGCACTGACGCCGCGATCGACGATGCCGTGATTACCCGCGAAGATCACCACCCGGCCGCGATCGAGCCGCGGGCGTTCATGGCCCTGCCAACCGGCCATGAAGACGGCAATCTCTTCCAACCGCCCGAGCGAGCCCGGCGGCTTGGTCAGTTGCCCCTGCCGCGCCACTGCCGCCGATCGAGCGGCTTCGTCCGGCTGCGGCAACGCGCTCAAGGATGATAGAAATGCCCCGGCTGTCGGAAAAAAAGTCATTCCACGACGAACCCGGCAGGCGGCGTGCGGGTGATGAAATGGCCCTTCACGCCCTGCGGCCATTGTTTGAACGGCACCTGTCCGAACGCACTCTCGCCGTAGAGCCGTGCGTAATCCAGGATCGCACGGGCAGCGTCTTCGGTCGGCTCGAAACGGCCTAGCACATAGCCGACCTTGGCGGGTGCGCGCAGATGGATGGTGCAGAAATCCTGGCACGCGAACAGGCACGGCATTTCCTGCACGGCTACGTCGGCATAGGCGGGATCGCTCGCCTGCACTGCCTTCAGCGCACTGACCAGCCGCGCGCCGCCACGCTGGCCCTGCTCGTCGTCGCGCGCGTCGGCGGAATGGCGGCACGTGTTGCACGCGACCACCGCGACGCCGTCCTCGACCGGCTTCAGCATGTCCGTTCCCGGACGATCTTGGAATGATGTGTACTTGGCATAGGAACCCCTTCGGACAGTCGGTCCCGCACCGCGCAAAGGGCGAGAAGCGGACGCCTCCTGCCTTCGCGCGACGCGAAGCGATGTCGTCGCTCGGGGTGTTACCCGTCCGTTCGGCGCACCCTGGCCGGACGAAAGACGACCGCGACGGGCAGGTCTCCTGGCTCGCGGGTCAACGCCGTCCGCGCCGCCTTCTCGGGAACATCCCAATGGCATGAGGCACAATGGCTCGCCGCGTACAGTTGCAGGGGCAGCCGGGTGTTTCCCGTTCCCATTTTCATCCCCCTCGGCGTGAGCATCGGGGGAACCTGTCGCGGGCGAAGCGATAGGCGGGAGGAAGACCCGGCGCAAGACACGGCTACGTCGGTCAGAAGTCCGCCAGCCGTCCCCACGCCCTCCCGTCATCCTGACGAAAGTCAGGATCCAGGGTAACGGGCGGCAGCCTTCGTGGCTCTGGGGCCTGACTTTCGTCAGGATGACGGACGGTCCTCGTAACGGACCGTAGAGTAGGAAGCCGCCTAGAACTCCACGCCCGCCTGCGCCTTCACGCCCGACCGAAACGGATGCTTCACCTGCGTCATCTCGGTCACGAGGTCCGCCACCTCGATCAACGCATCAGGCGCGTTCCGCCCGGTCACCACGACATGCGTCATCTCCGGCTTCGCCGCCAGCACCGCCAGCACCTCGTCGACCGGCAGATACTCGTAGCGCAACACGATGTTCAGTTCGTCCGCCACCACCATTGCATAGGACGGATCGGCGATCATCCGCTTCACCTCGTCCCACGCCTCACGCGCCACCGCGATGTCGCGGGCGCGGTCCTGCGTGTCCCAAGTGAAGCCCTCCCCCATCGGCTTGAACTCGCACAGCGCGGGGAACGCATCGAAGATCGTCTTCTCGCCGGTCGCCATCGCGCCCTTGACGAACTGCACCATGCCGACCTTCCGCCCATGCCCGATCATCCGCACCGCCATGCCGAACGCGGCGGTCGACTTGCCCTTGCCCTTGCCGGTGTGGACGATGATCAGCCCCTTCTCGATCGTCTTGCTCGCGACGATCCGGTCCTGGACCTCCTTGCGCTTGGCGCTCTTGGCATTCTGTTCGTCGTCGGTCCGCATGATCAAGTCCTCTCGTCCTCCCGATGGCGGATCGCGCCGCGCGGCGCTAGAGCGACCGACATGCTCCGCATCACCGACCTCAAGCTGCCGCTCAACCACGCCGACGAAGCGCTCCCCGCCGCGATCCGCGACCGCCTGCGCGTTACCCCGCGCGACCTGATCCGCTACACCATCGCCAGACGCGCGCACGATGCCCGCGACAAGATGGACATCCAGCTCGTCTATTCGGTCGATGTCACGCTGAAGAACGAGGACACCGTCCTCACCCGCTTCCGCAAGGATCGTCACGTCCAGCGCACGCCGGATACCGGCTACCGCTTCGTCACCAAGGGCGGCGCGAGCTACACCGGCCCCCGCCCGGTGGTGGTCGGCGCGGGCCCATGCGGGCTGTTCGCCGGCCTGATCCTCGCGCAGATGGGGTTCCGCCCGATCATCCTCGACCGCGGCAAGGTCGTCCGCGAACGCACCAAGGATACCTGGGGTCTCTGGCGCAAAAGCGTCCTCAACCCCGAATCGAACGTCCAGTTCGGCGAGGGCGGCGCCGGCACCTTCTCCGACGGCAAGCTCTGGAGCCAGATCAAGGACCCGCGCCACTTGGGCCGCAAGGTCCTGACCGAGTTCGTGAAAGCCGGTGCGCCACCCGAAATCCTCACCGAAGCGCATCCGCATATCGGCACCTTCCGTCTCGTCACGATGGTCGAGAGCATGCGCGAGACGATCGAGGCGCTCGGCGGCGAATACCGCTTCTCGACGCGCGTCGACGGTCTCGACATCGTCGAGGAGGCCGGCACTCGCCAGCTTCGCGGTCTTCATCTCAGCACCGGCGACTATCTCGAAGCCAACCACGTCGTCTTCGCGGTCGGCCACAGCGCGCGCGACACGTTCGAGATGCTGCATGCCAAGGGCGTCTACGTCGAGGCCAAGCCGTTCTCGATCGGCGTCCGCATCGAACACCCGCAATCTTGGATCGACGAAGCGCGGTTCGGGCCGTGCGCGGGTCACCCTGACCTCGGCGCGGCGGCGTACAGCCTGTCGCACCACTGCAAGAACGGGCGCACGGTCTACAGCTTCTGCATGTGCCCAGGCGGCACCGTCGTCGCCGCGACCTCAGAGGAGGGCCGCGTCGCGACCAACGGCATGAGCCAATATTCGCGTAACGAACGCAACGCGAACTCGGGGATCGTCATCGGCATCGACCCCGAGCGCGACTATCCCGGCCACCCGCTCGCCGGGATCGAGCTGCAACGCCATTGGGAATCGCGCGCCTATGTCGCCGGCGGCTCGAACTACAAGGCGCCCGCGCAACGTATCGGCGACCTGCTCGCGGGGCGCGCGTCGACCGCGCTAGGCTCAGTGATCCCGTCGTACAAGCCGGGCGTCCATATGACTGACTTGTCGGAGTGCCTGCCCGAGTTCGCGATCTCTGCGCTGCGCGAGGCTTTGCCTGCATTCGGACGCGAGATCCCCGGCTACGACCATCCCGACGCGGTGCTCACAGGGGTCGAGACGCGCACCTCGTCGCCGGTCAGGATCACGCGCGGCGATGATTTCGTGAGCCTCAACACGGCGGGGCTTTTCCCGGCCGGCGAAGGCGCAGGCTATGCGGGGGGTATTCTTTCCGCCGCGGTCGACGGCATCAAGGTCGCGGAAGCGGTTGCGTTGAGCCTCACTGCCTAAGCCGTTTCGTTCCCCCTCGAAGGCGGGGGGCCAGGAGCCACGAATACCTGCATTCGTTACCCTGAGCTCGCGCCTTCGCGGTAGAACAGAGGGTTGTGGCAACTGACTTATGACCCTGCCAAGACAAAACACCACCCCGGCGAAGGCCGGGGCCCAATTGGGGGATGCCGCTAACTGAGGCCGAGCATCGTTACTCCGACCTTTCCAATTGGACCCCGGCCTTCGCCGGGGCGGTGCACGTCGACGGCGACCGAGTTTGCGACAGAAGCCTGCAATGGGACCAACGCTTCCTCGGACTAGAGTAAGAGTCGCACAGTCCACGTGCTAAGCAAGGTCCAGATCGCCCTCCAGCCCCTCACTTCCGCGGCTGCGGCCTCGTCTCGATCAGCCACGCCCGCGGCAGCCCCGTCGGCTTCACCACCCCATCCAAACGCCGAGCACTCACCAGCGCGACACGCTTCAGGATCATCTGGTCCTTGAATGCATCCATCCCGCCGCCGGTCGGCTTGGCAAGGATGCGCTTCACCACGTCCATGCCCGCGACGACATGCCCGAACGCCGCATAGCCCGGATAGCCCGCGCGCGCGTCCATCGCCGGCGCCGGCCCGACTGTGATGAAGAAATTCCCGCCCGCCGACGCCGGCGTCATCCCGCGCGCCATCGAGATCGTCGCGTCGAGATGCTTGATCCCGGTCATCGCGGTAGTCTCGAGTGGAAACGGCGGCAGGATCCGCCGCGCATCGGTGCGGATGCCGGCCTGGATGAAGCCGAGCTTCGGCGCGGACTTCTGGCGGCTGGCGCGGTAGAAATCGGTCCCGTCGAACCGACCGTCATCGACATAGGCGAGGAAATTCGCGGTGGTCTTCGGTGCGTGGCGGGCGTCGAGCGCCAGCAGGATCGGCCCCTCCGACGTGACTAGGCGGACGCGAACCATGCCTGGTTTGGGTCCCGGTTCGGCGTGCTGTACCTGCCGCCTCGCCGGCTGCGCCGTTCCCGCAGTCGCCAAGGCCGCAATGGCTACGAAGCCCATCATCAAACGCCGCATTTCGATCACTCACGCCTTTACCGATTGGCGGCGGCTACCTGTCCGTATGTGGTGAGGCAAGCGTGGAGGAATATGTGACGTAGCGCGGCACGATAGCAGCGCTAGCTCGAAACCGTGCGGAGTTCCGATTAATCAGCATGACGGACGCCTCGTTCCTAGGCACCTCCCCGGCGGAGGCCGGGGCCCAGTTGGGAAACGTCGGTGATGTAGGTTTGCGCTTTGTCACTCAGGCCATGCCAACTGGGCCCCGGCCTTCGCCGGGGTGGTGTACCTGTGGCCAGTTCGTCCTAAACTTTCTTGCGCGCAGGGTACCTCATAGTGCCGAATCACACCGCTACGACCACAATCGCCCCCCCCTTAAACATAGCGCGGGATCGGCCCAACCTGCGGCGTCTGGTCCGGCAGATCCACCATCGTCTCGTCGACGAAACACCAGCCCCAGCCCTCCGGCGGGTCGTACCCCTCGATGATCGGGTGCCGTGTCGCGTGGAAGTGTGCGGTCGCGTGGCGGTGCGGGGAGTCGTCGCAACAGCCGACATGACCGCATTCGCGGCACAGCCGCAGATGCACCCACTCGCTGCCGATCCGGAGGCACTCCTCGCACCCCTTCGCGCTCGGCGTAACGTCGCGGACCGTATCCATATGCGTGCAACCGTAGCTCATTCCGCGTGCCTTTCCGCCATGTCGGCCAAAACCGTATGGATCTGCGCGACCACCGCAGCGCCTTCGCCGACCGCCGCCGCGACGCGCTTGGTCGAGCCGGCGCGGACGTCGCCGATCGCGAACACGCCTGCGCGGCTCGTCTGCAACGGCAGCGCGGCGGCGCCGGTGACGATGAACCCCTTCTCGTCCGTATCGACGCAGCCCTTCAGCCAGCCCGCGTTGGGGTCTGCGCCGATGAACAGGAACAGGTGTCGCATCGCGCACCGCGTCTCCGCGCCGTCGCTGCGTTGGCGGAAGATCGCCGCCGTGAGCCCGGTTGCGCGCTCACCCTCCAGCCCGACGATCTCGGTGCCGACGCGGATCGTCACGTTGAGCAGCGCGGCGATGCGGTCGATCAAATATTTCGACATCGTCGCGGCCAGCGGGCGGCGGACGATCAGGTGCAGGTGCTTCACGCGCGGTGCGAGGAACACCACCGCCTGCCCGGCCGAGTTGCCGCCACCGACCAGCGCGATCTCCTCGCCCTCGCACAACCGCGCCTCGATCGGCGATGCCCAATAGGATACGCCGGCGCCTTCGAACTCGGCAAGGTCCGGAATGTCCGGCCGCCGATACCGCGCGCCCGATGCGACGATCACGGTGCGCGACTGAACGCGTCGATCGCCCGGCAGCTCGAGCGCGAGTGGGTCACCCGCGGGCCGATCCTCGTCGCAATCGAGATGTTCCACGGTCAACGGGATTGCGATCTCCGCACCGAACTTCAGCGCCTGATTGAATGCGCGCCCGGCCAAGGCCTGCCCCGAAATGCCGGTCGGGAAGCCCAGGTAATTCTCGATCCGCGCCGACGCCCCCGCCTGCCCGCCGATCGCACGCTCGTCGAGCACGATCACCGACAACCCCTCGGACGCCGCATACACCGCCGCCGCCAGCCCCGCCGGCCCCGCACCGACGATCGCGACGTCGTACACGGTGTCGGGATCGAGCTCCGGCGTGATCCCGAGGCAGGCCGCGACCTCGATATCAGACGGCCTTTTGAGCACCGTACCGTTGGGACAGACCACGAGCGGCAGATCGCTCGACGCGACACCGGTCCGCTCGACCAGCGCACGCCCCTCATCGTCCGATGCCGCATCGAGGACGATGTTCGGAAAGCCCGATCGCGTGAGAAACCCCTGTAGCCGGACGACGTCGGGACTGTCCGGCAGGCCGACGATCACCGTCCCCCCGCTCCCCTGCTCGATCAACCCGACGCGGCGCAGAATCAACGCGCGCATCACGATCTCGCCGACGTCCGCCGAGCCGACCATCAGCGCGCGCAGATGCGCCGGATCGAACGGCAGCGCGGTACAGCCTTGGGGTCCGGCAGTGCCGCCCGCGATCGTCGGGCGTCCGGCAAGCTGGTTGACCTCGCCCGTCAACTGCCCCGGGCCGTGCGTGGTGATCGGTGCCTCGTGACTGAGCCCGTCGCGACGGACGACGTCGATCGTTCCTTCGAGCACGAGCCATGCCGCGACGCCGTGCTCGCCGATCGCATAGACCTGCTCGCCGGCGGCAAACACGCGCGCCGGACCGCTCGCAAAGCGCTTTGCCGTCTGAAGCTGTTCCGCGTTGAGCACCGGGAACATCTGGTGATCGCGCGCGCCGGGATCGCTCATGTCTGCGCCACTGGTTCGAGCCCGAGCAACAGCGTCGGGATCAGTTCGGACACGGTCGGATGGATCGGAACCGCCCAGCGCAGCGCGGCCACCGGCTGGTCGGCGTTCATCATGTCGAGGATCCCGTGGATCGCTTCGTCGCCACCGGTGCCGAGGATCGCCGCCCCCAATATCCGCTGTGTTTCCGCATCCGCCACGATCTTCATGAACCCCTTCGTCTCGCCTTTTTCGACCGCGCGCCCGACGCGGGTCATCGGCCGCTTCGAGACCAGGATCGGCCGCCCGGTCTTCTCCGCCTCCGCCTGCGTCATCCCGACCCGGCCGAGCGGCGGATCGGTATAGAGCGCATAGCCGACCAGCCGCTGGCTCAGCGTCCGGTCGTCATGATCGAGCAGGTTCGCCGCAACGATCTCGAAATCATTATACGCCGTGTGGGTGAACGCGCCGCGCCCGTTGCAATCGCCCAGCGCCCAGACCCCCGGCACATTGGTCTGCAGCATGTCGTCGACGGTGACATAGCTCTTCGCGTCGGTCGCGATCCCGGCGAGATCGAGGCCGAGGTCGTCGGTATTGGGGCGCCGGCCAACCGCGAGCAGCACGTGGCTCCCGATCACCTTCGGATCGCCCGCGCGGCAATCGACCGATACCGCAACGCCGTCCGCATGACGCGCGAAGGCGATGCAGTTCGCGCCCGTCCGCACCGTGATTCCTTCATCTTCCAATATGCCGCGCACGGCGTCCGACACATCGGCATCCTCGTGCGCAATCAGCCGTTCGCCGCGCTCCACCACGGTCACCGCGGCGCCGAATCGGCGATACATTTGCGCGAACTCGAGCCCGACATAGCTCCCGCCGACGACGACGAGATGCTTGGGAACCTGCTCCAGCGCGACCATGTCGGTATTGTCGAGATGCGGCACGTCGCCGACACCGGGCATGTCGGGCACGATCGCCCGCCCGCCGACGTTGAGGAATATGCGCGGCGCGGTCATCTCCTCACCGTCGACGGCGATCGTCCGCGGTCCGGTGAAGCGGGCGTGGCCGCGCAGGAAGGTGAGCCCGGCCATACCCTCGAGCCAGCGCTCGTTGCCCGATCGCGCGTCCATCACGACCTTGCGCGCACGCGCCGCAACGGCGGGCATGTCGACCGTGACATCGCCGGTCGCGATGCCGAAATCCGCCGCGCGTCGTGCCAAGTGCGCGGCATAGGCACTCGCCACCAGCGTCTTGGTCGGCATGCAGCCGGTATTGACACAGGTTCCGCCGACCAGCTTCCGCTCGATCAGCGCGACCGTCATGCCCGCGGCAGTCAGGCGGCCTGCCAGCGGTGGTCCGGCCTGCCCGGCACCGATGATGATCGCGTCGAAAGTCCGCATCAGATCGACAGCACCACCAGCACCGCCAGGAGGATCGCGACCGCATCCTCGATCAGCGCGGCCGGTCGATCGCTGCCGAACGTTGCCGCCAGTCGCGCGCGCAAGGCCGCGCCGCCATAAATTCCGAAGACCGCACCGACGATCCCGAGAACGATCCCCGGCAACGGCGCACCGATGCCGTACCCCACGGCAGCGCCCGACACCCCGCCCGTGAGCAGCCGCGCGACGAACTGCGGCGGCACCTTGCGGCTGGGCGTCGACGGCAGCTGATCCGTGACGAGTTCGGTGGCCGCGAGCAGCGTGAAAATCCACGGCGTGAACCGGTAGCCAAGGAACGCGAGCCATGTCCCCTGCAACGGCAACGTCCCCTTGCTCGCGGCCCAGGCTACCGCGGCAGGCGCCAGCATCGCGCGCAACCCCGCGACCATGCCGATGACAAAGGCGAGGATCAGTCCGTGAACGATCTGGGGGACGAGCATGGCGGTCTCCGATCCGGTGTGTTCGACATCGTCCCACGCACCGCCCCGAGCGTCAATTCGTTACGCATCCGATCTGGCCTCGATCCAGTCGCTCGTCGCGCTCGACGATCCGAGCGATCGGACCAAGCACCTGATATCGAAAGCGAACACGAGGCCATTTTCGCTCGAAATTATTTCGCCGCCGTCGCCTCGATCTCGACCAGGAATGCCGGCCCCGCCAACGCTGCGACCTGAACGGTCGATCGCGCGACGGTGTTAGGGTTCTCCGCCGTCCCGAAATACATCTTGAACGCGTCGTTCATGCCCGCAAAATCCATCTTGCCGCCAAGCTTCGGATCGCCCGCGACGAACACGGTGAGCTTGATGATGTCGCTCATCGCATAGCCCTGCGCCGCGAGTATCGCCTTGATCTTGCTGAAGACGCTGATCGTCTGCGTCTTGGTATCGCCGAAATCGGCGGTCGTCATTTGTGCCGACGGCGTCTTGCTCGCCGGATCGATAGGCGCCGCCAGCTGCCCGCTAAGATACAGCATCTTCGCACCCGCCGGCACGGTGACGCCCTGCAGGATCAGTCCGGGCGGCGTGTTGGCGTGCCGGACGATCGCCGACTTGGTATCGGCGGCCATCGCCAAGCCAGGCAAGGCGAGCATTGTGCAGGTCGCCACGGCCAGCGCGATGGAGTTCGTCTTGATCGTCATGTGTTTCTCTCCCCGTTGCGGATGCGAATGGTTCGGGCGCGGCACGGTTTGGCACCGCGCCCGATCTCTTCGAAGCTGACGGTCTCGCGGGCGGAATACTCACCCTTCGATCCTGTCGGGCCGAACGTCCACGTCATGCCGCGCGTCGCGAGCGGTCCGCCCCCAATGCGGCCCGGTTAGCGCCTTGCGCCGCAACCCGCCTGGCCAGCGCCATGACCTGGCCCTGGGCGGACTGGATGCCGCCCTCCTGCCAGCCCGGAGTCTGGCTGAGCGCGGCGGACGCGAAATAGACGCGGCCGTCGGGCTTCTGAAGCAGGCGGAACTCGGGCGTGTCGATATGCCCCTCCTGCCGGCCGTTCGCGCTGCCCGCATTACAGTCGGGCCACGGCCCCAGGCTGTACGGGATCTTGTGCCAGTTCACCGCGATGCCGTTGACCAGATCGCCGCCATGCCCCGGATGCAGCCGGTCGATCACCCCGCGCGAGAACGCGATCTGCTCGGCGATCGGCCGCTTGGCGAACGCGGCGGCATTGGGTCCCGACGAATAACAGCCCAGGATCATGCCGCGGGCAGAGTGCAGCCCTGCCGATGGGTACCAGATCAGCGTGGTAGGGCCGCCGACGAACGAGATGCCACCATAGATCTGTTCGCGTTCCCAGAAACGCGGGCTCTCGAACGCGACCTTGTTCGAATGATCGTAGACGACGCCCGCGATCGTCTTCTTCAGCGCGGGCGAGAAGTCGGTATCGATCGTCGCGAGCACTGGGAACGGGATCGTGCAGATGATGTAATCCGCCGTCACGGTGTCGACCACGCCGCTCGCTTTGTCGCGGTAGATCACGTCGACGCCGCGCGCGGTATGGCGGATCTTGGTGACCTCCGCACCGCGGATCGCCGGACGGCGCAGGTTGCGATCGAACCCGGCATGGATCCGGTCCATGCCGCCGACCGGCTCGAACATCGTCGCCTGCATGTAGAGATTGTCCTCGAACAGCGTCATCGGCAGCCGCTCGTTCGCCAGCAACTGGTCCATCGGTACGGCGCTGCCTGCCGACGAGAAGGAGACGCCCGCACCCGGTGCAGTCCCGAACCCCGATCGCTCGGTCCCCGCAAACGCATAGTCGGTGCCGAGGTCGCCATATGCCTTGAGGAACGGCAGGAGTTTCTGCTTGTCTGCCGCCGTCACAGACTGGTCGAGCGCACCCTGGTTGATCGCCTTCGCCAACAGTTCGGCGATGTGGCCGCGCATGTCGTTGATCGCGGTCCGCATCCGGATTTTGCTGCCGTTCTCGCCCATTACATAGGCGGAGCGGCTCGAATTGACCTCGACCTCCAGCGGCACGTCGAACTTCTTAGCGTACCCGATCAGGCCCTGATGGAAGCTCGGGATACGCGCAGGCCCCGCGTTGAAGTAGATTCCGTCGGAGAATTTGGCAGTCTGAGTCTGCTCGCCGATCATCTCGATCTTGTCGCCGTCGCGCACTGTCCAGGCGCGCCCACCGACCCGCTCGCGCGCTTCGAGCAACGTGACCCGGAAGCCAGCCTGTTCGAGCTCGTAGGCGGCGGTCAGCCCGGCGATCCCGGCCCCGAGCACGACGACGTGCGTTCCCTTGCCCAAATTCGGCGTCAGCGTGGCGAGCGCTTCGGCATGCGACGTGCCGATCAATCCTTCGGTCAATCCCAGCGCCTGCATCGCACCGAGTGTGGCGCTCAGCCCTCCCATCAGGCCAAGTCGTCGCAATATCGTCCTGCGTGTAATCGCGGCGTGTGTAGTCATCGAGGCCCCCGAGGCGACAAGCCTTCCCATGGCTTGCCGAACGTCAGAACACCGCCGGGTCGAACCCGTCAGCGGCCTCGCAGGAACATCATCCCCCGATCAATCCCAATGGACGTCAGACCGGGAACGGAAAAGAACACATAGTTCCTTTCCGCGCAGCAATCCGACACGTTGCATCTTTTGACTGAACGATCCGGATTGAACATTGCTTCAGCATGTAACGCAAATGAAATCTTTCCTGCTAGGAAACTAAACCGCCGTCGCCGGTCCGCGGCTTTGTCGGAGGACCTCCAGGTCTTGAATTCCGCTCGACCTCCGGCCAATTCTCGGACTGATCCTTTCACCAAGAGACCTGTCACATCCTATGACCACTGAAACCGCCCCAGCACCTGAAACCTCCGCGCCCGAAACCCATGCCTTCGAGGCGGACGTCGCGCGGTTGCTCCACATGATGGTGCATTCGGTCTATTCGGATAAGACCGTATTCCTGCGCGAACTGATCTCGAACGCCGCCGATGCGTGTGAAAAGCTGCGGTATGAAGCGTTGAGCGCGTCCGAGTTGCTTGGCGACGAGACCCGGCTGGCGATCGCGATCACGCTCGATCCCGACGCCAAGACGCTGACGATCGAGGACAACGGCATCGGCATGACTGCCGAGGACATGGGCGAGGCGCTCGGCACGATCGCGCGCTCGGGCACCAAGGCGTTCATGGATCGGATCGCCGCGTCGAGCGGTTCGGACGGCGCGCAGTTGATCGGCCAGTTCGGCGTCGGCTTCTATTCCGCGTTCATGGTCGCATCGAAGGTCGACGTGATCTCGCGGCGCGCAGGCGCGGACACCGCCTCGCTCTGGTCGTCGGACGGCCTCGGCACCTACACGATCGCCGACGTGCCGACCGCCGACGCCCCTGCCCGCGGCACCCGCGTCGTGCTGCACCTGCTCGAAGACGCGACCACCTACACCGACCGGTTCACGGTCGAGCGCCTGATCAAGGACCAGTCGGGCCACGTACCCGTGCCGATCACGCTGCGCGAAAAGCCCGATGCCGAGCCGGTCGACATCGCCGACGGCGCCGCGCTCTGGACCAAGCCGAAGGCGGATATCTCGGTCGAGGACTATGCCGATTTCTACCGCAGCGTCTCCGGCCAGTATGACGAGCCCGCGCTGACGCTCCACTACCGTGCCGAGGGGCTGCACGAATATTCGGTGCTCGCCTATGTGCCGGGCGCCAAGCCGTTCGACCTGTTCGACCCCGACCGCAACGGCCGCATGAAGTTATACGTCAAACGCGTCTTCATCACCGACGATGCAGAAGTCTTGCCCCGCTATCTCCGCTTCATGCGCGGGCTGGTGGATTCATCCGACCTGCCGCTCAATGTCTCGCGTGAGATGATCCAGGAAAGCCCGATGCTCTCGGCGATCCGCAAGGGCGTGACCGGCCGCGTACTGTCCGAACTCGAGAAGCTCACGACCCGCGATCCTGACGCGTATGCGAAAATTTGGGAGAATTTCGGCGCGGTCCTGAAGGAGGGGCTGTACGAGGATTTCGAACGGCGCGAGGCGCTGCTGAAGCTCGCCCGGTTCAAGACCACGACGTCCGGCGGTGCTTGGCGTTCGGTTGCTGACTATGTCGCGGTGATGAAGGACAACCAGACCGCGATCTATTACGCGGTCGGTACCGATCTCGACCGCCTCGAAGCCTCGCCACAGCTCGAGGGGTTCCGCGCGCGTGGGATCGAAGTGCTGTTGCTGCCGGACTCGGTCGACGGCTTCTGGGTGACGGCGGGCATCGATCATGACGGCAAGCCGTTCAAGTCGGTCACACAGGGCGCTGCCGATCTCGGCCTGATTCCGCTCGTCGACGGTGCCGAGCAACCGACCGCCGATGCTACGCCGGCGGTCGCCGACTTCATTGCATTCGTGAAGACGACGCTCGCAGATGCCGTTTCGGAAGTCCGCGCGTCCGAGCGCCTGACCGACAGCGCGGTCTGCCTCGTTGCAGCGGACAGCGGCATGGACCGCCAGCTCGAACGCATCCTCGCGGCGAGCGGTCAGGCGATGCCGGCGGCCAAGCCGGTGCTGGAGATCAACCCGCGCTCGGCATTGATCGCCAAGTTGGCAGCGCTCGGCGAGGACGAGACGGCCCTGCGGGAGGACGCGGCGCACCTGTTGTTCGACGAGGCGCAGATCGCCGACGGGGAGCGCCCGATCGATGCCCGGGCATTCTCCGCTCGCCTGACGCGGCTTTTCACGCGCGCGCTGGGCTAACCGCCCCGACCGCGGTTTCGCAAGTTTGCGGAACCGCGGTCCAGCGACTACCCCGCTCCAAAGACTGAGGAGCAGGATATGTCGCCCATTCTAGATCGTCGCCAGATGCTGACCGGCGGCGCGGCCATCGCCGGCCTGTCGCTCGGCTCGACCGCCGTGTTTGCGCAAAGCGACCGGATCGAGAGCCTGATCGCCAAGATGACGCCCTCTGAGAAGGCGGGTCAGCTCAGTTGCTTCTCGGATCAGATCCGCCCGATCGGCGTCCCCTTCAATCCCGGCCTCGCGACCGGCGGCGCGGCGGAGCAGCTTGTTCGTATCAAGACCGGGCAGATCGGCATGCTCTTCAACGGGGTCGGCTATGCCGGTGCCAAGGCCGCGCAGGACGCCGCGCTCGCGACCCGCTTGAAGATTCCCCTGATCTTCGCTGGCGACGTCATCCACGGCCTGCGCACCGCCTACCCGCTGCCGATCGCAGAAGCCTGCGCGTTCGACCCCGACCTAGCGATGCGTACAGCACGTGCGGCGGCGCTTGAGACCACAGCGCTCGGCATCCACTGGACCTTCGCGCCGATGGTCGACGTCGCGCGCGATCAACGCTGGGGTCGTGTCGCGGAAGGCTCTGGTGAAGACCCGTATCTCGGCATGGAACTGGCCAAAGCACGCGTCCGCGGCTTCCAGGGCGACGATCTTCGCGACCCCACGCGCGTCGTTGCCTGTGCAAAGCATTTCGCCGCATACGGAGCGGTTTCCGGTGGCCAGGATTACAACTTCACCGAAATATCGCCCGCGACGCTGCACGAAGTCCATCTCGCGCCGTTCAAGGCTGCGGTCGATGCTGGCGTGGCGACTTTGATGAGTGCGTTCAACGACATCGACGGCGTTCCTTCCAGTGGCAATCACTGGCTGATGACCGACCTGCTGCGCGGCGAATGGCGGTTCCGCGGGATGGTCGTCGGAGACTATACCGCGGACGAGGAACTGATCGCACACGGGTACGCCGCCAATGGCCGCGACGCCGCCAAGAAAGCGTTCATGGCGGGGATGGACATGGCCATGCAGTCCAACCTGTTCAATCTGTGGCTCCCCGACCTCGTCGAGAAGGGCGAGGTCCCGCTCGCGCGGCTCGACGAAGGCGTTCGACGCGTGTTGCACCTGAAGGACACGATTGGCCTGTTCGACAATCCCTATCGCTCGGTCAGCCAGAAGGCGGAGCGCAGCAGCGTCTCGACGCCCGCCATGCTGAAGCTCAGCCGCGAGGCCGGGGCGCGTTCGATCGTATTGCTAAAGAACGACGGTAACCTGCTGCCCTTGAAGAAGAACCCCGGCCGCATTGCGCTGATCGGTCCGTTCGCGGAGGATCGCAAGAACGTCGTTGGCACCTGGGCGTTCATGGCTGACGAAAAGCTCAACGTCTCCATCGCGCAGGGGCTACGCGCTCGCGGACTTACGGTCACGACGGCGCCGGGGGCGGAAATCGAAGCCCCCCTGCCCGGTGGAATCGCTCAAGCCATCGCCGCCGCCCAAAACGCCGACATCGTCCTGCTTGCGGTCGGCGAATCGCAGCTCATGTCGGGCGAAGCGCAATCGCGTACCGAAATTACGATCCCCGCACCACAGATGGCGCTCGCCGAAGCCATTGCAGCGACCGGCAAGCCAATCATCGTCCTCCTCCGCCACGGCCGCGCGCTTGCGCTCCACGGGGCCGTCAAGGGCGCACCGGCGATCCTCGCGACATGGTTTCTCGGGTCCGAAAGCGGCCACTCGATCGCCGACGTTCTGTTCGGTGACGTCAACCCGTCAGCCAAGCTGTCCGCGAGCTTCCCCAACGAGAGCGGGCAGGAGCCCTATTTCTACAATCACAAAAACACGGGTCGCCCGGCACCGGATACGGGCAGCCAAGAATACAAGTCGCGCTACCGCGAGACCAAGAACGAGGCGCTCTATCCGTTCGGTCACGGGCTGAGTTACACCAGCTTTTCGGTATCGAACGTCGTCGTGCCAGCGCGGATGACCAGTGCGCTCACGGTGACCGCCACCGTTACGAACACCGGTGCCCGAGCCGGCGACGAAGTGGTGCAGCTCTACATCCACGACCGGGTCGCCAGCCGCACGCGGCCGGTCCGCGAACTCAAGGGGTTCGCGCGTGTGTCGCTGGCGCCGGGCGAATCGAAGCTCGTGACATTGACCCTTAAGCGCGAAGATCTGCGCTTCTGGGGTGACGGCGGTTGGGTGATCGAACCGGGCCTGTTCGACCTCTGGGTCGCGACGAGTTCTGTCAATGGCGAGAAACAGAGCTTCGAACTCGTTTAGCTCTGGTCTTCCGCGGAGCTACATCCGCACGACACGGTTTCCGATCCGCTCAGCCTCTTCAGGATCGTGGGTGACCATCAGGATCGGCAAGCGCATGACGTCGCGGATATGCTCGATCGCCAGCATGACCTCCTCGCGGCGTGCACGATCGAGCGATGACAGCGGTTCGTCGAGCAACAGGAAGCGCGGTTGGCTGAGCAGCGCCCGGCCAATCGCCACTCGCTGTGCTTCGCCGCCGGAGAGCGTGCGCGGCCAGCGATCGAGCAGATGACCGATGCCGAGAAAGCCGATGATGTCCTCGAACCGCTCCGCCTTGTCGCGGACGCCGTACAGCAGGTTCGCGCGAACGCGCATGTGCGGGAATAGCCGAGCTTCCTGAAAGACATACCCGGCTTTCCTGCGCTCGGGTGGTACGTTAATTCCGTTACCGAACAGAGTTTCGCCATCTACTGCGATCCGGCCGCGGTCGGGACGGAGTAGCCCGGCGACCATGTTGAGAACGCTCGACTTGCCGACGCCCGACGGGCCGAACAGCACCGTAGCCCCCTCGCCTGCCTCCAGCGTCAACGACACCTGCGTATCGCCGAGGCGCTTCTCGATATCGATCTCAAAGGACATGAAGACCCCGGCCCGCACGGCGCGTCAACAGCTCCGACACGATCAGAGCGATCAAGGACAAGCCTACCGAAACGCAGGACAATCGCCACACGAGCGCATCGGCGCCGGGTTGCTGGAGCGCGGAATAGATCGCCAGCGGCAAGGTCTGCGTCTCGCCGGCCACGTTGGAGACGAAGGTGATCGTCGCGCCGAATTCGCCGATCGATCGCGCGAACCCGAGCACCGCGCCGGCCAGCACGCCGGGGATACTGAGCGGCAACGTCAACGTCCAGAACACGCGCCACGGCCCCGCACCTAGCGTTCGCGCCGCATTCTCGAGCCGCCTGTCGACCGCTTCGATCGAGATCCGCATCGCGCGCACCATCAGCGGCAGCGCCATGACGCCCGCCGCGATCGCCGCGCCGGTCCAGCGAAACAGGACGGTCACGCCGAACCAGTCCTGGAGCCACGCGCCGATCGGGCCATTGGGACCGAACGCCAGCAACAGCAGCCAACCGGTCACGACCGGCGGCACGACCAGCGGCAGATGGATCGCCGCATCGACAATGACCTTGCCCGGAAAACGGACGCGCGCGAGTAGCCAAGCGAGCGCAAACGCGATCGGCAAGGTCACCGCCATCGCGACGCCGCCGACCTTCAACGACAGCGCGACGATCCCCCATTCGGTCGCGTCGAGCACTAGCGCGCGGAGAAGCCGTAGCGGACGAAGATCGCCTTGCCCGCAGGCGAGAAGAGGAAACGGCGGAAGCCCTCGGCCTCCGGGTTCGTCGACGTCTTCAGCCGCGCGATCGGATAAGTGATCGCGGGATGCGTTGTCTCCGGGAAGACGCCGGCGATACGAACCTTCGCCGACGCCTTGGCATCGGTCGCGTAGACGATCGCGAGCGGCGCCGCACCACGCTCGACCAGCGCCAGCGTCGCGCGGACGTTCTCCGCACGCACCACTTTTGGCGATACCTTCGCCCAGACGCCGAGCTTCTCCAGCGACGCCTGGCCGTATTTGCCGGCCGGGACCGCGGTATCCGCCATCGCCAATGGCCCTGCCGTCAATACGCGAACGAGCGCAGCGGGCGGGCGCACCGGGATTCTTACCTTGCTACCCGCCGGCGCCGCGACGACGAGGCGGTTGCCAAGGAAAGTGACGCGGGTGCTGGCGACGATCAGGTTCTTCGCGGCGAGTGCGTTCATCCAATCCTCGTCCGCCGACACGAACAAATCCGCCGGCGCACCGGACTCGACCTGCCGCGCGAGAGCCGACGATGCCGCGAACGAAATCGTCGGCTTCACATGGCCCTTCTTCGCCCATGCATCGGCGGCGGCGGTCAGCGACTCCTGCAACGAAGCTGCGGCCAGCACCAACGGAGGGCGCTGTTGTGCCTGGGCACCCGACGCCCCAAGACTGACCGCCATCACCATTGCCGACGTCAGATACCGCATACTGCTTGCCCCTCGAACTCTGCGCGTACCGATATATAGCGCTGGGCCATAACGCCAGCCGGTTCGATACGTTGCGCGCCTAGTTAGCCGTAACCCGCCCGGTCCGCGCCAGCTTGCCCCAGCCGACCAGCGGCCCCCGCAACGCCTGCGCGATCGCCTTCAGGACGACGTAATACATCACCTGCCGATAGCCGATCCGCTGCGGGATCAGCAGCCAGAGCAACCGCCAGCGTTCCTTACGCTCCAGCGCGAACGCGATCGTCGCTGCCAGCAGGTCGATCGCGGTGAAGATCAGCCAATAGGCGAGCATCGTATAGACGTCGTGGCTCGTCTGCTCCCAGCCATGCGCCTGCACTGCGACATAGGTCGAAGCGAAGCTGACGAGCAGCGCGAGATCGATGATCGGCGAGATCGACGCGAGCACGATCTGGAACACGATCGCCTGCGGCAACCCGACCCAACCGAGCCCGCGCGGATGGGAGCTCCCGATCGCCGAGCGATGCTTGTAGAGGCACTGCAACGTCCCGAACGCCCAGCGGAAACGCTGTTTGGCGAGCGCGCGCATCGTCTCGGGCGCCTCGGTCCAGGCGATCGCGAACTGGTCGTACTGCACCTTCCAGCCATGGCGCTGGATCGCAATCGTGAGGTCCTGGTCCTCCGCAAGCGTATCGTCCGGATAGCCGCCGACGCTGCGGATCGCTTCCAGACGCCACGCGCCGACCGCGCCCGGCACGACGGTCATCGCGTTCAGGCGTGCGAGCGCACGCCGTTCGAGGTTTTGAGCGGTAATGTATTCGAGCGCTTGCCATTTTGTGATCAGGTTGACGCGGTTGCCTACCTTCGCGTTACCCGCGACCGCACCAAGCTTGGGATCGTCGAACCACCGCGCGAGGCGGGCGATCGTCATCGGCTCGAACTGCGTATCGGCGTCGAGCGCGATCACGATCTCGCCACGCGCGAGTTCGAGCCCGCGGTTGAGCGCGCGCGCCTTGCCGCCATTCTCCAGCGTCAGCAGGCGGACCCGGTCGTCGCCGGCGAACGCCTCGGCGACGACGCGGCTGGTGCCGTCGCTCGATCCGTCGTCTATGACGATGACCTCGATCGCGACGTCGTTCGACGCCAGCACGCCCTCCACGGCGCGGACGATCACGCGCTCCTCGTTGAACGCCGGGATCATCACGGTGACGAACCGCGACGGGTCGATCGCCGGGAACACCGTCTTCAACTCGCGCCGCGCCTGGATCAGCGCGAGCGCCGACAGGGCCAGCGCGCGGATGATGCCGATCGTGATCGCGATGCCGAAGATCCAGCGGAGTGCAACGACGATACCGCCGAGCGTGCTGAACAGCGCGAGATCGGCGACCGCGGCGACGCGGTCGCTCGACGAGATCACGGGCATCGACTGGTTGCGCGACAGCCCGGCGAGGGTCGAGACGGGGACGAAGCTGTAGCCCATCGCCCGCAACCGCTCGATGATGATCGGCAGCGCGGCGACGGTCTCGGCGCGGTTGCCGCCGGCGTCGTGGAGCAAGATGACGTTGCCGCTGCGCTCGGGATTGCCCGCCTCGACGCCAGCAATGGTCCGGTCGATGATCGCCTGCACACCGGGCCGCTTCCAGTCGTCGGGATCGACGTGGAGACCGACCGAAATATAGCCGCGCTGCTGTGCTTCGAGCGCGGGCAGGATCTCGTCCGCGGTGCTCGGCTCGGCATCGCCGAAATAGGGTGCGCGGAACAGGCGGAGCGAACGCCCGGTGAACGCCTGGAACAGCCGCTGCGTGGTGTTCAGCTCGTATTTCACCTGACGCTGCGAGACGTTGGCGAGGTTCGGATGCGTATAGGTGTGGCTGCCGATCTCATGGCCTTCGTCGACCATGCGCTGGAGCAAAGGCCGCTCGGTCAGCGCGTTCTCGCCGATGACGAAGAACGTCGCGGGCGCATGCTCGCGCTTGAGGATGTCGAGGATCTGCGGCGTCCATTCGGGATCGGGCCCGTCGTCGAACGTCAGCGCCAGTTGCTTCGGACGATAGCCGGTCCGCACCACGACATAGGGCGACGGCATCCGCGTGAAGTTGACGTCGGCGATCGTGCCGTCCTTCGCCGGCACCGCGTCGCGAATGCCGGTGACGGGCTCGGCGGCGATCTTGAGGATTTCGCCGCTGCCCTCGATATCGACATTGGTGCCGGCCGGCATGTTATCGATGGCGTCGGGGATCGGTAGTTTGCGATGATCGCGGCCCCAGATCGACCAGAGCCCGGGATCCTCGGAGCCGAGACGCCAGAGCGCCACGCTGCCGAGACCCGCCTTTTGCAGGAACGCGATCTGGTTATAGGCAGACGCCGCGTCGAGCAGCCAGACCTGATGCTGCACGCCGCCCTCGGAATAGGCGAAGCTGCTGTTCCCGCTGGTCTTGTCGAAAGTCGGTACGGTCCCCGAGTCCGCCGCGGCCTGCCATGCCTCCTCGACGTCGAGCGCATCGCCGTTGCCGCTGTCCGCGCCGGCGTGCCAATCATACGCGTAGGAGCCAATCGCGACGACCAACTTGGCGGGGGGAATCCCGCGCGCAGCGTCGGCGACCATGCGGGCGAACCAACGCTGTGACGCGATCGGTCCGGGCGCGCCGCTCGTCTCGTGCTCGTCATACGCCATCAGGAAGACCTTGTCGGTCACCTTGGCGTACGCGGGCAGGTTCCAGTCGGGGTTGGCGACCGGCGCCGCGATCGCGACGACCCAACCGCCCGGCGCAAAGCGCGCGCGCGTCTCGGCGAGGAAGGCGCGGTAGTTGGGCTGGGCCGATGCGGGCAGGTCCTCGAAATCGTAGAATACGCCGCCGGCATGGTTCGCGCTGAGGAACGGCACGAGCTTGTCGAGGAACGCTGCGCGGGCCTTCGGATCGGCGAACAGAGCAGCGCTGCCCGCGCCATCCCACTTCCCGTCGACCGCGTTCTGCACCATCGGCAGGATCATCGGACGGTGGACCGCTTTGTTGAGGATGTCGCGACCGGCCTGATCGCGGAACACGGTTATGTGGTGATCCTTGCCGGTGATCGAGACCCAGCCGGGGATCAGCCAGTCGAGCTGCTCGACGTGCCGCGCGAGGCTGGCGGTGCTCGCCTCGTCCCAGGGCGCGTGGAAGGCGATCGCGAGTGTAGGGTTGGCGCCATTGCCGACACCGGGCTTGGCCGCGCTCGTCCCGAACAGCTGCTTGGCGTAGTAATTCAGGTCGCGACGGGTCTCGCGGAGGATACCGCCGCGCGGTGCGGGCAGCTTGTGGAGCGCGGGATGCTCGGGCTCGATCGGGAGCAGCGGCGCAGTCGGCACCGCACCGATCGAGACGGCGAACATCGCGATCGACAGCAGCAGCAGCGCGATGAACGCCGCGACGCCAAAGGTGAACCGCCGACGACGACGGCCGCTTGCATCATAGAATACGGGATTGAGCGACATGGAGCGAGTATCAACCGGCCGAAGGAAAACGGCAACTCGCCGCAACATTTCGCTACAATGCCATTTGCGCCCACGCTGCTGAAAAATGCGTCACGCGGGCGTTAGGTAGCAACATCGAACTCCCTGCATCCCCTCCCGCGTGCGGGAGGGGATGCAGGGGTGGGCGCCCGGCCCGACCACATGCTGCGCTCGACGATAGCGCGAGCCCACCCCCGGCCCCTCCCGCTTGCGGGAGGGGGGAAGGTCAGATCAGCGGAACTTGCCGCTGAGCGACACACCGATGATCCGCGGTTCGTTGAAGACCGCCGCCATGTAGTTCTCGATCACGCCCTTGAGGTTCTTCTCGCCGGTGATGTTGCGGGCGAACACCGCCAGTTCGTACGCGTCGTCCGGTGCGGCATAACCGATCTTCAGGCCGCCCTCGAAGTTGCCGTTCGCGGTGAACTCCTTGGTCTTGTACAGCACGAACTGCGTGTAGCCCTGGATGTTGAAGTCGCCCGCGATGAACGCGCGACCGCCATTGCCGAGCGGCTGGTCGTAGCGCGCGGTGAGGTCGACATTGTATTCCGGCGCATTCGGCAGCGGCTCGCCGTCGATCTTGACCAGGTACGTCGTACCGAAAGCGCCGGGAACCGCGCGGACCGGCGCCGAGGGCGTGCAGACCACGATATTGTTGAGCGCGCAGATCTGCACCTCGGTCGTCTTGTCCCGGATCGCGCTGTGCAACAGGCTGAGCCCGGCGCCCAGCGTGAGGTTCGGTACCGGCTTCCAATTGGCCTCGGCTTCCATGCCGTACGCCTCGGCCTTGTTGCCGTTGAACAGGATGCCGTTGCCGTTGACGTCGTTGCCGTTGAGCTGGATGTCGTTGACGCGGTAGCCGAACACCGTGGCGTTAAGCGTCAGCGTATTGTCGAGCAGGCGCGTCTTGATCCCCGTCTCCCACGACAGGATCGTCTCCGAGTTCGCGGTCGAGAAGTCGGAGTTGAACACTGCCGAACGACCCTGGATCGTCGGTCCGCGGAAGCCTTGGGCAACGCGCGAGTAGAGGCTGATGTCGGGGCTCGCCTGGTACAGGATGCTCGCATCCCAGCTCGGCTTGGTCGACTTCAGCGTGACGTCGCGGCGGAAGTTGGTCGGATACTGATTGACGCCAGCCGCATTCTGAACGGTCTTCAGCAGCTGCGTACGCTTCTTGTCCTCGGTGATGCGCCCGCCAAGCGTCACCGTCAGCTTGTCCATCAGCTCGTAGCTGACCTGGCCGAAGCCCGCCCACGAGGTGTTGACGTCATGCAACCGCACCCAGTTGTTGGGATTGCGCGCCGCCGTCGTCAGGAAGAACGTCCGCTGGTAGAAATCGGTGATGTCGCGGTTGTCGAAGTACAAGCCACCGAGCTGCCAGTTGAAGCGGCCACCGGGGGTGCCGGCGACGCGCACTTCCTGCGACCATTGATCGAGATCGCGGATCTGGCCCTGCGACTGGCCAAAGCCGTTGGCCGTCAGGACGTTGGCAGCGTTGCGGACCGGGAAGTTCGCGCCCGCACCACCATCGGTATCGCCGCGGCTGAACCCGGACGTGGTCTCGTATGCGGTGATCGAGGTCAGCGTGGCTGGACCGAAGTCGTAGGACGCACGCGCCGAGCCGCCATAGGTGTTGTAGCTCTGCGGGTTGTCGTTACCCTCGTCGAGCGCCACGGTGTTGCGCGGCTCGGCGGAGACGTCGTTCGAACCCTTCTTGAGCGCGCCGCGATGGAACAACGTCGAGGTGCCGCCATACCAGCGCGCGTGGCCCGACAGGTCGAGGGTGAAGCGTTCGCCCGGTGTCAGCGCCAGCTGCACGCGGACGTTGCGATCGTCGAAGCCGCCCATGGCGTCCTTGCGCGGCGTCGCGGTGCTGTCCTGGCTTACACCGGCATAGGCGTTGTCGATGTAATCCGAGCGATGCTGGAGCAGCGTCGACAGGCGGATCGAGAGGAGGTCCTTGATCAGTGGACCACCGACGCCCGCATCGAGGCTGACGCTGCCATAGCTGCCGACCGAGGCCGATGCGCGGCTCTCGAAGTCGTTGGTCGGCTTGTTCGTGTCGAACTTGATGATGCCGGCGGTGGTGTTGCGCCCGAACAGCGACCCTTGCGGACCGCGGAGCACTTCGACCTGGCGGACGTCGAACACCGGGTTCGACTTCAGCACGACATGCTCGAGGATCACGTCGTCCTGGATGATCGTGACCGGCTGCGATGCACCGAGGTAGAAATCGATATTGCCGAGACCGCGGATGTAGAAGCGCGGGAAGATGCGGCCGGTAGTCGATTCGACGTACAGGCCGGGGACGCGGCCCGACAGCGCGAGCAGCGTATCGTCGCCGCCTGCGGTATAGGCGCGCAGTGCGTCACCCGACGCGACGCCGACCGAGAGCGGGACCTTCTGGAGGTTTTCCGAACGGCGCTCGGCGGTGACGACGATGTCGTCCAAGCCTTCCTCGGGAGCAGACTGCCCAGCCTGAGTCTGGGCCCGATCCTGGACCGGCACGGCCTGTGCGAACGCAGCCGAGCCACCCACAACCGAACCAAACGCGACGCCGAGCATCAACGCCGACTTAACGACCGAAATCTTCAAGATGATATTCCCCAATAGTGCAGCGGCGTCCCTGACGACCGGCCGCACATCCCAATACGCAACGTCGCTCCGCGCCATCGACCGCCCTCCCCGGACGGCCCGACGACGCCTCGCGACGCTCACTCCCCGGCTCGGCGGTTAGGCCGGGATTGTGTTGGTATGATGACAGTTGGTTACGGCGTTTTGGGTGATTGCAGGTTTGCGACACGGTGCGATATTTTTGCCGATGGCAGGAAGCGGAAACGCCATGCTAGCTTCGCCCTATGGACTTCGTGATGCGATTTTGGCTGACCATTCGGCGTTCGGGTTGGTTCGAGCCCAGTGCGACGGGCGGCATCTTCCCGTTCCCTTTCGCCTGGCAGGCTTGGGCGATCATGGCGGCATTTATCGCCGCGATTGCAGCGAGTGTCGTACTGCACGGCGAAGCGGCGTGGCTGACGCGGATTATCCTGTGCATCGGTTACATCGCGTTTGGGGTCGCGACGTACGAGTAACAGCGACGGGCGGCGATGCGCCGTTCCAGCGCGGGTAGGCATTCGGGGCTTGGGTTTCGAGTGTCTCAACGTCGCTTATCCGCCCCGGAAAGGTTCGACGTCGGTTCCTGCACATAGGGGTAGCATGTTTCCCCGCGAAGGCGGGGACCCAGACTGGGCTCCCGCCTTCGCGGGAGAACAAGGAAGAGCGAACTAGCTTTCGAACTGAGCCTAAGCCGCGACCTGGCAAAGCCGCGTCGTCGGACGACACGACCGAGGACAAGCTCGGCCGGTCGCCGTCCGGCTTGGCGCTAGCCTCAGCTAAGCGCTGCCCCGCCTACCCTTGGCCGCCTACGCGTCGTCGCCCATCCGCAGCGCGGCGATGAACGCCTCCTGTGGGATGCTGACCGACCCGTACTCGCGCATCTTCAGCTTGCCCTTCTTCTGCTTTTCCAGAAGCTTCTTCTTGCGGCTCGCATCGCCGCCATAGCATTTGGCGGTCACGTCCTTGCGCATCGCGCTGATCGTCTCGCGCGCGATCACCTTGCCGCCGATCGCCGCCTGGATCGGGATCTTGAACAGATGGCGCGGGATCAGCTCCTTCAGCCGCTCGACCATGCCGCGGCCGCGCACTTCGGCGGTGCCGCGGTGGACGATCATGCTCAGCGCGTCGACCGGCTCCTCGTTGACCAGGATGCCCATCTTGACGAGGTCGCCCTCGCGGTAGCCGATCTGGTGATAGTCGAAGCTGGCATAGCCCTTCGACATCGACTTCAGCCGATCGTAGAAATCGAACACGACTTCGTTCAGCGGCAGCTCGTACGTCGCCTGCGCGCGGCCGCCGACATAGGTCAGGTTCTTCTGGATCCCGCGGCGGTCCTGACAGAGCTTCAGGACGCTGCCGAGATACTCGTCGGGGACGTAGATCGTCGCCTCGATCCACGGCTCGCTGATCGTCGCGATCTTGTTCGGCTCGGGCATGTCGGCGGGGTTGTGCAACTCGATATGCGTCGTGCCGGACGGATCGGGGTGGGTCAGCTCGATCTCGTACACGACCGACGGTGCGGTGGTGATGAGGTCGAGATCGTATTCGCGCGTCAGCCGCTCCTGGATGATCTCAAGATGCAGCAGCCCGAGGAACCCGCAGCGGAAGCCGAAGCCCAGTGCCGCCGACGTCTCCATTTCGAACGAGAAGCTCGCATCGTTCAGCCGCAGCTTGCTGATGCTCTCGCGCAGCTTCTCGAACTCGGCGGCATCGACCGGGAACATCCCGCAGAACACGACCGGCTGGACTTCCTTGAAGCCCGCGAGCGCTTCGAGCGCAGGCCGCTTGGCATCGGTGATCGTGTCGCCGACGCGGGTCTGCGCGACCTCTTTGATCTGCGCGGTGATGAAGCCCATCTCGCCGGTGCCGAGCTCGGTCAGCTGCTCGATCTTCGGACGGAAACAGCCGACCCGGTCGACCAGATGCATCGTGCCGGTCTGCATGAACTTGATCTGCTGGCCCTTTTTCAGGACGCCGTCGATCACGCGCACCAGGATGACGACGCCGAGATACGGATCGTACCAGCTGTCGACCAGCATCGCCTTCAGCGGCGCCTCCGGGTCGCCGCTGGGCGGCGGGATCTTGGTGACGATCGCCTCGAGGATCTCGACGATGCCTATCCCGGACTTCGCCGACGCGAGCACCGCCTCGGATGCATCGATGCCGATCACGTCCTCGATTTCCTTGCGCACCTTCTCGGGCTCGGCGGCGGGCAGATCGATCTTATTGATCACCGGCACGATCTCGTGGTCGTGCTCGATCGACTGGTAGACGTTGGCGAGCGTCTGCGCCTCGACGCCCTGCGCGGCATCCACCACCAGCAACGCGCCTTCGCACGCGGCCAGGCTGCGGCTGACCTCGTAGGCGAAGTCGACGTGCCCCGGCGTGTCCATCAGGTTGAGGACGTAATCCAAGCCGTCCTTCGCGTGATACGCTAGGCGCACGGTCTGCGCCTTGATCGTGATCCCGCGCTCCTTCTCGATGTCCATGTTGTCGAGCACCTGCTCGGACATTTCGCGCGCGGTCAGGCCGCCAGTTTCCTGGATCAGCCGGTCGGCGAGCGTCGACTTGCCATGGTCGATATGGGCGATGATGGAAAAATTGCGGATGCGGTCGAGCGGAGTCATGGCGCGCTCCTAGCAGCGACGCCGCGTGCGCGATAGATCGCGGACACACACCATAATTGTCTTGAACGTTCGGGATGTCGCGGCTAGGGCGCTCACCGGCAATGTTGTCGGGGCGTGGCGCAGTCTGGTAGCGCACTGGTCTCGGGGTCCAGGGGTCGTAGGTTCGAATCCTATCGCCCCGACCATTGCCGATTTTACGGGGTGAGTTTGCCCCCTCCCCGAACCCAAACTCTCCGTGATGATGTAAGCGCGCACCGCCCAGCGGGCCGCCCTGCCGCCGAGATAAACTCAGCGCCCTAGAACGCGTTGGCGATCCGCTTCTGCATCGACCGAACCGGGCTCGCGATTACCTCCGGCATATCCTGCGCCTCATCCATCAGAGCCACGCGTCGATGCAGGTCGGTGCTCGCCCCGATCATTTCGCGCGCGCGCGTCGGCAGCATCGCGAGCAGCGCCGCGTCGGTGATCGGCGCATCGCCCAGCCGCCGCGCGGGATCGAGCGCGTCGCGGGGGCGCAGCTCCCCCGCCTGGACCGCGCGCTGCGTCAGCAGCCACGCGATGACGTGCATCAGCCGGGTCGTCAACTTGAGCGATTCGCAACTGAAGCTGACCCGGATCAGCGGATCGAGCGCCTCGCGTTCGACCCGGCCGGCTTCGTCGAAATAGGTCCGCGCCTCGTCGGCCAGCAGCATCGCTTCGCTATACAGAGCGTCGATCAGGCGGCGCTGCATCCGCGATTCATAGCCGGCGTGGGTCATCGATTGGACAAATGGCACACCGGCCAGACGCCATCCAGAGAGGTTAACGGCACGCTAACCATCATGTGTCCCAAAATGCGCCAGTACGTGCGCATTCCAGTTTAGGCCGTTGCAATCACGCGATAATATCTGGAATCAGCAGGTCTTCCAGCGAGGCAATTTCGTCCCGTAGCCGCAATTTTCGCTTCTTGAGCCGCGCCATCTGCAACTGGTCGGGCGTCGATGCCAGCGCAAGGGCGGCGATCGCGTCGTCGAGATCGCGATGCTCGATCCGCAATGAATCAAGTCGAACTCTTGTCTGCGCGTCGTCCACTCGCCCCCCGATGGCTGCCGTCGTGTTCGGTGCCCTTAGCAAACGCAGCGCAGTGCGCGAGTGCGAAACCGTCCCTGCCCGTCAGGCCGAGACCGAAAACGTACTTCAAGACGAATCGCGACCCCACCGCGCACGTTCGGTCCGTCGCGCCAAATCGTTCGACCAATCGATTTGGTCCGTTTCCGATGAAGACATTTCGATGACGGAGTGGTTTACTCCGTTCCCCAACCCGAATGCAGGAGGCATCCCACCGTGCAGACGACTCATCAGACAGCCCTGGAAACCAAGCATGCCGTGCTGGAGCAGCGGATCGCCGACGAAACGCACCGTCCGCTACCCGACGCGAACCTGTTGGCGAGCCTGAAGAAGCAGAAGCTGCGACTGAAGGAAGAGATCGTCAGCGTATAACGGTCGCCGATACCGCTCCCCGGGTAAATCCGGGGAGCCACTTGCGGGAGTTACAGTGGCTTCGGATTGCGCAAGGCGTACGCGCTGTCCGACGCCTTGACCGTATAGGACGGCGACAAGGGCTTGGTCCCACCGGGAGATTTGCGCACGAGCAGCGGATCGATTGGCGAGTCGAGCGATATGCCCATCCGCCCCTCGGTGCACCACGCGACCGTGCCCGCAACTTCGCCGATCCCGCGCAGCGTTACCGTGACCGGCGTCCCGACATCGACGACCTTGGCGAGCTCGGCCATCAAACCCGTCTGGGACAGATTGCGAACCCTAGCCTCGCGGGCAGTCGTCTCGTCGCCGATCCGCACCTGCGCGACCAGCAGCAAGCTGTCTCGCTCGCGCCGTCGCCGGTTCTCGTTGCCGCCGGGCGACCCGGTGTCGATGCTCATGCCGCGACCGATTTTACCATGATCGAACACAGCTTTCTCTTCCCCATCGGTGGGCGCGATCAATCCTCGCGCGACACCTTTTCGTTACGCTCGTGACGTTCCTGCGCTTCGACCGTCATCGTCGCGATCGGTCGTGCCTCAAGTCGCGCCAGGCTGATAGGCTCGCCGGTGACTTCGCAATAGCCATATTCGCCTTCGTCGATCCGCCGGATCGCGGCTTCGATCTTGGAGACGAGTTTGCGTTGACGGTCGCGCGTGCGCAGTTCGATCGACCAGTCGGTCTCGCTCGATGCACGATCGGTGAGATCCGCCTCACGCAGCGAATCGACCTGCAACTGCGAAAGCGTTTCCTGCGACTCCCGCAGGATCGATTCCTTCCACTCCTGAAGCTTGCGGCGGAAATACGCCTGCTGCTTCAAGCTCATGAACGGCTCGTCCGCGTCTGGACGATAACCATCCTCGCCGCTGTCGTTGGCGGCCTCTCGACTGGAATTCCCGGTATCGTCCACACGATTCATTACGGTCGCCATACCACTCTCCCTCTGGCCCCGTCGCATCAGCCTCGCTGATTTCCAAGGACCGCCCCCAAATGGTGAAAGCGCCTATAGTCTCACGGGCATGCGACCACAAGCGACAGCGCTTGCGCATTCTGCCCCGAAACCGACATTTTATTGCGGCGCTCGGATTGCGGATGTCGCGTCAGCGTTTTTCGGTACGGGACGGGTCCGCGGCGCGCCAGGGCTATACTTTGTCCCAGCGCGGCACGTTAACGATGACGCACTGGTTTCCGCATAAGTAAATCCTCGTTTAACCATCCGGAATGTGGTTAAGCCACTTGCGCTTAACGCTTTGTTTTGCAGTTAGTCGGATAGCAGTTCCGAATACTGCGTACGGGGATCCGGCAACACGAGGGTGCCGGCAACGAAAGAGTGACGATATGTCGGTGAGGATGGCCCTGGCGAAATTGTGCGCGTGCGCGTGCGGTGGCGCTTTGATCGGCGGCGGCGCGGTGCATATCGCGGAGCGCCCGCAGCGAACCGCTAATACCAAGCGAGTCCTGGTCAAGCGAGTCGCGCGACCACAGATCGCCGCCGTGACTCGGCCGCGCGTCCGCCGCGTGGTCACCACGACTCGCCAGACGTGCGCGCCAACCGTTGTAACGGTCGCGAACGCAGCGCCCGTCCCGGTTCCGGTCGGCACCGGTTACATTGGCGGCGGCGGCGCGGGCCCCGATCCGATCGCGGTCGGTGGCAGCGGCGGGTTCTTCGGTACGCCCGGCGGATTCGGCGGCGGGTTCGGTGGTGGCTTTGGCGGCGGCTTCGGTGGCAGCGGCGGATCGAGCGGGAGCATCGTCATCTCCTCGACGTCGAGCGGCGGATCGACCTCGACCGGCGGATCGTCGACCAGCAGCGGCGGGTCTTCGACATCGAGCGGCGGATCGTCGACCAGTACGGGTGGCGCGACCATTTCCAGCACATCGTCGACCGGTGGATCGAGCGGCAACGTATCGTCCGCATCGGGTGGATCGAGCGGCAACGTATCGTCGGCATCGGGCGGATCGAGCGGCGACGTGTCGTCCTCGACCAGCAGCGCATCGTCGGCATCGTCTGCCTCCTCCGCGTCTTCGGCCAGCAGCGGTAGTTCGTCGGGATATGGATCGAGCAGCAAGGGTTGGGGATCGAGCGGCGGCTGGAACTCGACCGGCGGCTGGAGCTCGAACGGATCGTCCGGCAGCTCCGGATCGTCGGGAAGCAGTGGCTCGTCCGCGAGCGGATCGAGTGGTTCGAGCGCAAGCAGTGCCAGCAGCGCGTCGAGCGCGAGCAGCGCCAGTTCGAGCGGCAGCACGGGATCGAGCGGTGGTCCGCCGGCACCGGTTCCCGCTCCGCCGATGGTGTTGCTGTTCGGTGCGGCAGCAGCAGCGCTCGTCGCGCGCAAGCGTTTCGCCAAAACGAAGGCGGTTGCAGCTTAACCTCTGGAACTTCGCATAGAAAAGGCCCCGCCGGAGATCTTCCGACGGGGCCTTTTTCTTATCCGTCGATCAGGCGTTCATGAGGGCCTTCTCGATGTCCTTGATCGGATGCCCGGTCAGGTCCTTATCGAGTTCGCCCTTAAGGCGGCTGGTGACTTCCTTGTGGTAATGCTTGCGCAGTTCGCCGAGCGTCTTCGGCGGCGCGATCACGATCAGCGAGTCATACCTGTTCTTCAGCGCACCGGCCTTCAGAAATTCGGCCGCGTCGGCGGCGAAGCGATCTTCCTCGATCTGGTGGAAATCGGTCGGTTCTACCGAACTCTGCACACCGCCCTGTGGCGACGACGCGCGGCCTGCCGAATCCGTTGCCTGGTCACGCGTCGGCGGATTGTCCTGCTCCTGCGCCTTTTCGACGACGAGATTGGGGAACTCGGCGTCGCCCTCGTTGCGCAGGAACAGCATTTTCCGGCCGTCCGCGACGAGCACGACGGAGTTGTGGGGAAGATGCATGCGTGTCTCTCCTTTTCGCTATGCGTATGCGGGATGAACGCGCCGCGTGCCGGGGAGGTTGCGCCGCCTTGCGTACGCCCCCGCCGGTCGGCATAGCCCGGCCATGCACGACATACGCCTGATCCGCGACGATCCCGCCGCCTTCGACGCCGCCCTCGCCAAGCGGGGTGTCGCACCGCAGTCCGCCTCGCTGGTAATGCTCGACGAACAGCGCCGCGCGACGATCGCGGACTCGCAAACCGCGCAGACACGCCGCAACGAGCTGTCGAAGGCGATCGGGCAGGCCAAGGCTCAGAAGGACGAGGCCAAGGCGCAGGGGCTGATGGCCGAGGTCGCGAGCCTGAAGGAGGCGCTGCCCGCGTTGGAAGCCGACGAAGCGCGGCTCGGTGGCGAACTCCAGGCCATGCTGGCCGCGATCCCGAACCTTCCCGCAACCGACGTGCCCGAGGGCGGCGGCGAAGACGACAATGCGCTCGTCCACACGCGCGGCACGCCAACGACGTTCGCGTTCACGGCGCGCGAGCATGACGCGATCGGCCCTGCGATCGGGCTCGATTTCGAGACCGGCGCGGCGATGTCGGGCGCGCGGTTCACGCTGGTTCGTGGGCCGGCCGCCAAGCTGCAACGCGCGCTCGGGCAATTCATGCTCGATCATGTCGCCGAGGCAGGCTTCGAGCAGGTCTCGCCGCCGTTGCTGGTCCGCGACGAGGCGGTGTTCGGCACCGGCCAGTTGCCCAAGTTCTCGGACGATCTTTTCCGGACGACCGACGGCCGCTGGCTGATCCCAACCGCGGAGGTGAGCCTCACCAACATCGTCCGCGAACAGATCCTGAGCGAATCCGAACTGCCGCTGCGCTTCACCGCGCTGACACCGTGCTTCCGCTCCGAGGCGGGCGCAGCAGGTCGCGATACGCGCGGCTACATCCGCCAGCATCAGTTCGACAAGGTCGAGATGGTCTCGATCGTCACCCCCGACATGTCCGAGGCCGAGCACGAGCGGATGACCGCCTGCGCGGAGGGCGTGCTCGACGCGTTGCAGCTACCGTTCAGGCGGATGCTTCTATGCACCGGCGATATGGGTTTCACCGCTGCACGCACCTACGATCTCGAAGTCTGGTTGCCGGGCCAGGCGCGCTATCGCGAGATCAGCAGCGTCTCGACCTGTACCGATTTCCAGGCGCGGCGGATGAACGCGCGCTATCGGCCCGAGGGCGAGAAGGGCACGCGGTTCGTCCACACGCTCAATGGCTCCGCGCTCGCGGTCGGGCGGACGCTGGTCGCGGTGCTGGAGAATTATCAGCAGGAAGATGGCTCGGTCGCGGTTCCCGCCGTGCTCCAGCCGTATCTTGGCGGGCTGACCGTCCTGGAGCCGAAGCGCTGATGCGGATCCTGCTCACCAATGACGACGGCTATCATGCGCCCGGCCTGAAGGTGCTGGAGACGATCGCCCAAACCTTGTCCGACGATATCTGGGTGGTCGCACCCGCCGAGGAACAGTCGGGGGCTGGGCATTCGCTCACGCTGTCGCGGCCGATCCGCGTGCGGAAGCATGGCGAGAAGCGGTATGCCGTCGCGGGCACGCCGACCGATGCCGTGATGATGGCGCTCGCGAAGATCATGAAGGATTGCCCACCCGACCTGATTCTGTCCGGCGTCAATCGGGGCGCGAATCTTGCCGAGGATGTGACCTATTCGGGGACCGTCTCGGCGGCGATGGAGGGCGCGCTGGGCGGCATCCGGTCGATCGCGCTGAGCCAGATATACAGCCGCGAAGGCATGGGCGACAGCGTGCCGTTCGAGGCCGCCGCGGCTTGGGGCGAACGCGTGTTGCGGCCGCTGGTCGACGCACCCTTGGCGCCGCGGACGCTGGTCAACATCAACTTTCCCGCCGGCCCGGCCGATGCGGTGAAGGGCGTGCGCGTCGTCGGCCAGGGTTTCCGTGACTATGGCCGGTTGCAGATCGTCAGCAACACCGATCCGCGCGGCTACGAATATCACTGGTTCGCGCTTGGCCGGACCGTCGAGACGCCGGCGCACGCGACCGACCTCGAAGCGACGGCGGCGGGGTACGTATCGGTCACGCCGCTGCATCTCGATCTCACGCATTTCGAATCGATGGACATGCTGAAGCAGGCCTATCGTTGATGCGGCGTGCGGGCGTCCTGGTTTCGCTGGCGACGCTCGCGCTGACCGCGTGCATTCCGCACGTCGATCGCCCCGCCGGCTATGGAAACGCGCCGCAGCGTCCGTACCGCGATCCGCCGCCCCACCGCGACGATCCGCCCCGCCCGCGTGAGAATATGCCGCGCGAGGACACGCCGCGTGACGACCGGCAGCCGCAGGACATTCCCGGACGCGATACCGGCGAGGTCACCACCCTGCCCGCCCCACGCCCCGCCTGGGAAGCGCGGCCGGTCAGCGCCGATGCGAAGACGATTCCTGATACAACCTATGTCGTCCGGCCCGGCGATACGCTGAGCCGCGTGGTCGATCGCAGCGGTGCGAGCCTCGAAGCGATCGCGCGCGCGAACGGCCTCGAATCGCCCTATTCGATCCAAGCCGGCCAACGGTTGCAGATCCCCGGCGGCCGCTATCACCAGGTCCGCCGCGGCGAGACTGGGATTGCGATCGCTCGCGCCTACGGTGTCGAATGGTCGCGGATCGTCGCCGCCAACGCGCTCGTCGAACCCTACGTGTTGCGCGCCGACCAGCGCATCCAGATCCCTGGCGAGCCGAGCGGCGGCACCGCGAGCGCATCGGAACGCGCGCAGGCGTTCACGCTTGACATCGACGACATCCTGACTGGCGGCGAACCCGCCCTCGCCAGCAACCAGGCGCCGGTAAGACCGATCGCGACGCCGCGGCGTGTGCTGCCCTCCAACGCCGTCGTCACCGCGCCGGCGCGTCTTGCAAGCGGCGGGTTCCTGTGGCCGGTCGACGGCAAGGTCGTGAAACGCTTCGGCCACGGTGCCAGCGGCGAGCGCAACGATGGCATCAAGATCGCCGTGCCGGTCTCGACGCCGATCCACGCGGCCGCGGACGGCGTCGTCGCCTATGTCGGCGATGGCATCGCCGCGCTCGGCGGGCTGGTGATCATCAAGCACGGCGGCGGCTGGACGAGCGTCTATGGCCACGCGTCGAAGCTGCTCGTGCAACGCGGCCAGAGCGTCAAACGAGGCCAGACGATCGCGCTGTCGGGCGACACCGGGTTTGCGGATCGACCCGAACTGCACTTCGAACTGCGCAAGGGCCGGACTCCCGTCGATCCAACGTCGCAACTGCCGCGAACGTGATTCTCCCCTCCCGCTTGCGGGAGGGATCGGGGGAGGGCATGGGGGCGAGGAAGCCCCTCCCCTAACCCCTCCGCAAGCGGAAGGGGAACGAGACGCACCATGACCTACCAGTCCGACCTGCTCACCACGCTGACCTCGCGCGGCTATGTCCACCAGATGACCGACGCCGCCGCGCTCGATGCGCTCGCCGGCAAGCAAGTGGTGCCCGGCTATATCGGCTTCGACCCGACCGCGCCGTCGCTCCACGTCGGCAGCCTCGTCCAGATCATGCTCCTCCGCCGGCTCCAGCAAACCGGTCACAAGCCGATCGTGCTCATGGGCGGCGGCACCGGCAAGATCGGCGATCCGAGCTTCAAGGACGAAGCCCGGAAACTGCTCGGCGAGGACGGGATCAAGGCCAACGTCGCCTCGATCCGGCGCATCTTCGAACGCTTCCTGACCTTCGGCGACGGGCCCACCGACGCGGTGATGCTCGACAATGCCGAGTGGCTCGACGCGCTCGAATACATCCCGTTCCTGCGCGACGTCGGCCAGCATTTCTCGGTCAACCGGATGCTCGCGTTCGACTCGGTCAAGCTCCGCCTCGACCGCGAACAGTCGTTGAGCTTCCTCGAATTCAACTACATGATCCTTCAGGCGTACGACTTCCTCGAACTGTCGCGCCGCGCCGAATGCCGCCTGCAGATGGGCGGCTCGGATCAGTGGGGCAACATCGTCAACGGCATCGAACTCGCGCGACGGATGGACTCGACCGAGGTCTACGGCGTCACCACGCCGCTGATCACGACCGCGGACGGCGGCAAGATGGGCAAGACGATGTCGGGCGCGGTCTGGCTGCACGAGGACCAGTTGCCGCACTTCGATTACTGGCAGTTCTGGCGCAACACCGACGACCGCGACGTCGGCCGATTCCTGAAGCTGTTCACCGACCTCCCGCTCGACGAGATCGCGCGTCTCGAAGCGCTCGAAGGTGCGGAGATCAATGCCGCCAAGATCGTCCTCGCCAACGAAGCGACCGCGATGTGCCGCGGGCGCGATGCCGCCGAGCAGGCCGCCGAGACTGCGAGGAAGACGTTCGAGGAGGGCGCGTCGGGCGACTCGTTGCCGAGCTACGCCGTTACGGGTGGCTCGATCGGTGTCGTCGAGGCGCTGGTCGGGCTCGGCTTCGTCGCCTCCAATGGCGAGGCCCGCAGGAAAATCGCCGAGGGCGCGGTGCGTGTCGATGGCGAGGCTGTCCGCGAGCCGACCAGCAGCATCGACGTCGCGTCGCCCGTACGGCTCAGCCTCGGCAAGAAACGACATGGGATGCTAACCCCCTCGTAATAGAGGCATTCTCGTTTCGAAGAACGTCGCGTTAAGTATCACCGTTCGTATCGGGTTCACGCCGCGCGCCGTACACAGGCGGGATGGTTATTCCAGGGGAGCGATCGATGCCACGCTACGCAACGGCCGTTCGCGATGCGCGCGGCGAGCCGCGCGACGAAGTGATGCACCGCACGCATGCGCTTGATGGCGACGACCGCATGGTCAAGCTGGTGCTGGTCAACATGTCCGCCAATGGCCTGATGGCACGGTGCGACGGCGATCCGGCCGCGGGCGATCGATTGCGGATTCGCCTGCCGATCTTCGGCTATGTCGACGCGATCGTGCGCTGGTCGCTTGGCGGTCGGATCGGCTGCGAGCTCGAACGGACGATCCCGCTCGCCGAATATTACACCATGCTCACGGTGATGATCCGCAACAGCTGACGCCTCAGCCGGAGCGGAGCAACGCCACGCCGGCATCGCGATCGAACAGATAGAGCGCGGTCCTAGCCGCCTGCCCTCGCGGCCCCTCCAGTCCGCCATCACGATCGATCAGCAGGCGCGCGTCGTCGTGCGCGCATTGCAGCAGGTCGGCCATCATGTCCGGCGTCGCGAGCCGGAACGCCATCTCACCCGACTGTTTCGTGCCGAGCAACTCGCCTGCGCCGCGGAGCCGCAGGTCCTCCTCGGCGATGCGGAAGCCGTCGTTGGTCTCGCGCATCAGGGCGAGACGCGCGCGGGACGTCTCGCTGAGCGACGACCCGCGCATCAGCAGGCAGATCGACCGCCCGGTGCCGCGGCCTACACGCCCGCGGAGCTGATGGAGCTGCGCGAGGCCGAAGCGATCGGCGTGCTCGATCACGATCAGCGTCGCGTTGGGGACGTCGACGCCGACCTCGATCACCGTCGTCGCGACGAGGACGGACGTGCGCGCGGCGGAGAACTCGGCCATCACCGCGTCCTTCTCGGCCGGCTTCATGCGGCCGTGGACGAGCGCCACCTTGTCGCCGAAGCGGGCGCGCAGCGTTTCCGCACGCATCTCGGCGGCGGCGAGGTCGCTCTTCTCGCTCTCCTCGACCAGCGGGCACACCCAGTAGGCCTGCCCGCCGTCCGCGAGGTGTCGGCCGAGCGCATTGACCACGTCGTCGAGGCGGTCTTCGGAGATCACGCGCGTCTCGATCGGCTGGCGGCCGGGCGGCATCTCGTCAAGCCGGCTGACATCCATCTCGCCGTATTGCGCGAGCGTCAGCGTGCGCGGGATCGGCGTTGCGGTCATTGCCAGCAGATGCGGGGGCGCGACGCCCTTCGCCTGCAACGTCATGCGTTGCGCGACGCCGAAGCGGTGCTGCTCGTCGACCACCACGAGCCCCAGGTCCTTGTAGCCGACCGCGTCCTGGAAGATCGCGTGCGTGCCGACGAGGATGTCGATCTCGCCACTCGCCAGCGCCATCAGCGTCGCCTCGCGCACGCGCCCCTTGTCGCGACCGGTGAGCACGCCGATCTCGATCGGCAGGCCGGCGAGCGTTTTCCGGAGCGTCTCGTAATGCTGGCGCGCGAGGATCTCGGTCGGCGCAAGCATTGCCGCCTGTGCGCCCGCCTCGACCGCGATCAGCATCGCCATCGCCGCGACCAGCGTCTTGCCCGAGCCGACATCGCCCTGCAGCAGCCGCAGCATCGGCGCGGTCTGCGCAAGGTCGCCCTCGATCTCGCCGACCGTCCGCGATTGCGCGCCGGTCAGCGTGTAGGGCAGCTTCAGCATCTCGCGCAGCCGCCCGTCGCCTTGCAACGCGCGGCCTCGGCGCTTGCGGGTATCCGCACGGACGATCGTCATCGCGAGCTGGTTCGCGAACACCTCGTCATACGCCAGCCGTTCGCGCGCCTTCGCGTCCGAAGGGTCGGCGTGGATACGTTCCAGCGATTCGTGCCAGCCGGGCCATTCGCGTTTCGCCTTCAGCCCCGGCTCGATCCACTCGGGCAGGTCCGGCGCGCGCGCGACCGCCTGCGTGGTCAGTGCCGCCAGCCGCCGCGACGTGAGACCTTCCGACAGCGGATAGATCGGCTCGCGCTCGCGCAACTCCTCGTCCGGCTCGACGATGTCGGGATGGACGATCTGCAATTCCTGCCCGTACTCGTCGAGCCGCCCCGAGATCCGCTTGGCCTCGCCGATCGGCAGCAGCTTCTTCGCCCAGCCCGAACTGCCGCCGAAGAAGACGAGGCTGACGTAGTTGCCGAGCTCGTCGGTCGCCTGCACCCGCGTAGGCCCCCGCCCCGCACTGATCCTGTAGTCGCGCGGAGTCAGCGTGATCGTGATGATCCGCCCCGCATCGCTCGACATCAGTTCGGTGCGTGGCAGGCGATCGACGTAGCCGGTCGGCAGATGGAAAGCGACATCGACGACGCGCGCGAGTCCGAGCCGGTCGAGCGGCTTGGCGAGCGCGGGCCCTACCCCCTTCAGGACTAGGGTTTCGGCGAACAGCGGATTGAGGATTTCGGGTCGCATGACTATCTGGCCTCTATAGCCTAGCCGACGGCCGCCGCCAGCGGTCGCCGGCTCTTCGTGTTTGGAGTTCGAAATGGACCACGAGACCCGCCTCAAGCGCCTGGGCTTTCGCAGCTCGCACCGCGGCACGCGCGAGGCCGACATGATGATCGGCGGCTTCTTCGCGACCTATGGCCGGACGTGGACGCCGGAAGAGCTCGACTGGTTCGAGGCGCTGCTGGAGGAACAGGACGTCGACATCATGGGCTGGGCGATCGGCTCGATTCCGTGCCCACCCGAGTGGGACGGCCCGATGATGCAGGCGATGCGCGACATCAACTACGTGACGGTCGTGAAGTAATCCTCTGCGCCCCTCCCTGGAAGGGAGGGGTCGGGGGTGAGTCGGCCGCTTGGCGGCCGTGACACGCGCCCCATACCAACCCACCCCCAGCCCCTCCCTTCCAGGGAGGGGGGAGTTCGAATGCCAGACCTCAAGACGATCCTCTCCGCGAAAACCCCGCTGATCCTCTCGGGCGTGCCGTCCGGCTTCCAGCCGTCGCTGCTGGCCGACCTCGCCCGCGCCGCGAAAACGCGCGCGGTGTTCATCGCGCCGGACGATGCGGCGATGCGCGCGGTTGCCTCGACCGCGGCGTATTTCGCGCCCGATCTCGAAGTGCTGAGCTTCCCCGCTTGGGACTGCCTCCCCTACGACCGCGCCTCGCCGACGCTGCGCATCATGGCCGAGCGTGTCGCCGCGCTCCAACGCCTCCAGGGCAAGCCAAAGGGTCCGCAGCTCCTCCTCACCACCGCCAACGCCGCGACGCAGCGCGTCCTCACCCCGTTCCGCATCCGCCAGCTCGTCGCGAGGCTCGCCCCCGGCGAACGGATCGGTCGCGACAAGCTGGCCATGCTGCTCCAGGCGAACGGCTATGTCCGCACCGACACCGTCCACGACCAGGGCGAATATGCGGTTCGCGGCGGGATCGTCGATCTTTACCCGTCGGGCGAGGACCACGCGCTGCGCCTCGATTTCTTCGGCGACGAGATCGAGAGCGTCCGCACGTTCGACGCGGCGGACCAGCGCACCACCGGCCGGATCGACGGCTTCGTCCTGCTCCCCGCGTCCGAAGCGCTGCTTGACGAGGACTCCATCAAGCGCTTCCGCACCCGCTACCGCGACGCGTTCGGCGCGACCGCGACCGGCGATCCGATGTATCAGGCGATCTCCGAAGGCCGGCGGATCGCGGGCATGGAGCATTGGCTGCCGCTGTTCGAGGAGAAGATGGCGACACTGTTCGACCATCTCGGCGCCAACGACGTAGTCGTGCGCGACAACGGCGTCGCCGCGGCGGTGGAGAGCCGCCTCGAATCGATCGCCGACTATTACGAGAACCGCAAGCGCGCCGAAGCCGCCCAGCCCGGCAGCTACCGCCCGATGCCCGCCAAGGCGCTCTATCTCGACGCGCAGGAATGGTCCGGCGGGGTCGAGGCGTTCGCCGCGCACATCACATCGCCATTCCACGAACCGCCGAGCGACACCGTCCTCGACTTCGACGTCGACGGCCCGCGCGATTTCGGCCCCGAGCGCGGCGCGCAGGCGAACATCTACGAAGCCGTCGCCGATCACGTCGAGAAGCTCCGGAAGCAAGGTCGCAGGCCGATTCTCGCCAGCTACTCGATCGGCGCACGCGAACGCCTGGGGAGCCTGCTTGCCGACCACGGCATGAAGGGCGGCAAGCACGCCGAGACTTGGCAGGAGGCGCTCGGCATCGCCGACACCGCGCGCAGCTTCGGCGTCGCGCTGATCGTCCTGCCGCTCGATCACGGCTTCACCGCGCCGGGGACCGCGGTGCTCACCGAGCAGGACATGCTCGGCGACCGCCTCGTCCACCGCAAGAAGCGCAAGAAATCTGCCGACGCGTTCCTCGCCGAACTGGCAACGCTGACGCCGGGCGACCTCGTCGTCCATACCGAGCACGGCATCGGGCGTTATGAGGGCCTGACGTCGATCCCGGTCGGCCAGAGCCCGCATGATTGCGTCGCGCTGAGCTATGCCGGCGGCGATAAGCTGTACGTGCCGGTCGAGAACATCGACGTCCTATCGCGCTACGGCTCGTCCGAGGAAGGCGCGACGCTCGACCGTCTCGGCGGCGAAGGCTGGCAGCGTCGCAAGTCGAAGATGAAGGAGCGGATCCGCGAGATCGCCGGCGAACTCATCGCGACCGCCGCCGAACGCGCGCTGCATCCGGGCGACGTGCTCGAACCCGATGCAAGCGGCTACCCCAGCTTCGTCGACCGCTTCCCGTACGAGGAGACCGAGGACCAGGATCGCGCGATCGAGGACGTGCTCGGCGATCTCGCCGCGGGCAAGCCGATGGACCGCTTGGTCGTCGGCGACGTCGGGTTCGGCAAGACCGAGGTCGCGCTGCGTGCGGCGTTCGTCGCGGCGATGGGCGGCAAGCAGGTTGCTATCGTCTGCCCGACGACATTGCTCGCGCGCCAGCATTACAACAACTTCGTCGCCCGCTTCGAAGGCTTCCCAATGAACATGGGTCGCCTCTCGCGGCTCGTCACCGCGAGCGAGGCGAAGGCGACCAAGGAGGGGCTGGCGAACGGCACGATCGACGTCGTCATCGGCACCCACGCGCTGCTGGCGAAGAATATCGACTTCAAGCGATTGGGGCTGGTCGTGGTCGACGAGGAACAGCGGTTCGGCGTGACGCACAAGGAGCGGCTGAAGGCGCTGCGGGCGGACGTCCACATGCTGACGCTGACCGCGACGCCGATCCCGCGCACGCTGCAGATGGCGATGTCGGGGATCCGCGAGCTGTCGGTGATCCAGACCCCGCCGGTCGATCGCCTCGCCGTGCGGACGTACATCATGCCGTTCGATCCGGTCGTGCTGCGCGAGGCGCTGCTGCGCGAGCATTACCGTGGCGGGCAGAGCTTCGTCGTCACGCCACGCGTCGCGGACCTGCCCGAGATCGAGGATTTCCTGCGCGAACAGGTGCCCGAGATCCGCTTCGTCGTCGCGCACGGGCAGATGTCGCCGACCGAGGTCGAGGAGCGCATGTCGGCGTTCTACGACAAGAAGTTCGAGGTGCTCGTCTCGACGACGATCATCGAGAGCGGGATCGACATCGCCTCCGCCAACACGATGATCGTCCACCGCGCCGACCGCTTCGGCCTCGCCCAGCTGTACCAGTTGCGCGGGCGCGTCGGACGATCGAAGACGCGCGCCTACGCGTATCTCGTGACGCCGCCCGAGCGACAGATGACAGTTACCGCCGAGAAGCGCCTGAAGGTGTTGTCCGATCTCGATTCGCTCGGGGCTGGCTTCCAGCTGGCGAGCCACGATCTCGACATCCGCGGCGCTGGCAACATGCTCGGCGACGAGCAGACCGGGCATATCAAGGAGGTCGGGTTCGAACTCTACCAGGCGATGCTGGAGGAGGCGATCATGGACGCCAAGGCCGGCGGCATGACCTCGTCGCGGCCACGCGATTTCTCGCCGCAAATCACGGTCGACGCTCCGATCCTCATTCCGGAGGATTACGTACCCGATCTCGACCTGCGGATGGGGCTGTATCGTCGCCTCAACGATCTCGACGAGGGCCAGGAGATCGAGGCGTTCGCCGCCGAGATGATCGATCGCTTCGGCCCGCTGCCGGATGCGACCGAGAATCTGATCAAGGTCATCGAAATCAAGCTGAACGCGAAACGCGCGTGCGTCTCGAAGATCGACGTCGGGCCGAAGGGCGTGCTGGTCTCGTTCCACGACGACAAGCCGCCGAACATCGACAAGCTGCTGGCGTATGTCGAGCGGCTTAATGGCGTTGCGCGGTTGCGGCCGGACAGCAAGCTGGTGCTGCAACGCGCGTGGGGCGATCCGAAGGCGCGGCTGCACGGGGCGTTGCAGTTGTCGAAGGGGCTGGCGAAGGCCGCTTCTTAAGCCCTCTCTCCTCCGGGGAGAGGGTTGGGTGGGGGGCGCCGCGAACGCTGCGCTCTACAACTGCCCCTCACCCCGGCCCTCTCCCCGAAGGGGAGAGGGAGCAACATACGAAAAAGGCCGGACTACCACTGGGGTAGCCCGGCCTTATTAGCATCTCGAAGGTAACGCTTACTTCGGCAACACTACACTCGGTCCGATGCTGTCCACAACCTTCCGCGCATCGAACGCGCGGATGTTGTCGCGCGGGATCGGGCCCTTGCGCATCACGATCTCAGCAGTCGCTTCATACCGGTCGATCGTGCGGATATCGAGGTCGTTGCCCCATGGGCCACCACCGAAACCGCCATAGCCGCCGCCGAAACCACCACCGAAGCCGCCATAGGGGCTCCAGTTGCGCCAGCCGAAGCCGCGACCGTAATAGCGCCACGACGGACCCCAATAGCCGCCGAAGCCGCCATAGCCGAACCCGCCACCGATCCCCGGCGTCGAATAGGTCCGCGACTGAAGGTTGGTGTCGCGGTCGGCCATCAGGTAATAGTCATAGCCGTTCTGCAACGTCAGTTCGGCCGCGCGGAAGAACAGGTAACGCTCGACGGTATCACGCGACGTCACGCTGTTACCGGCGAAGCTGACGAGGAAGCGGCCCGGCTCTACCTGCCGGTCGCTATAGCCGGTGCGGCTGAACCCCTGGCCCGTCGCCGGCCGATAGGTGGTCTCGGTCGCGCAACCGGCCAGCAATAGAGCGCCCGTTGCGAGCGCTGCCAATGCGACCTTGCGACCAGGTTTCATGAACATGGTATGTCTCCGTTCGCGGCGAGTGCGGCGAAACGCCTCTTATTAGCCGTCAGTGGTGGAACGGTTGATGAACGGGTTCGCTCCAATGCGCCACCTTACTGACTCATTTTTCACGTTTCGTCTAAACGCCGATCAAGTGCAGCGCCAAAGTACGACGATGCGGGCGGCGGCGATGCTCGAAGAGATAGATGCCCTGCCAGGTGCCGAGCGCGAGTCGGCCGTCGATCAGCGGGATCGACAGCTGGACCTGGGTGAGCGCGGTGCGGAGGTGCGCGGGCATGTCGTCCGGGCCTTCGTCGTCGTGGAGATACTCGCGCGATTCGGGCGCGATACGGGCGAAATAGGCTTCGAGGTCGGTTCGCACCTCGGGGGCCGCGTTTTCCTGGATCAGGAGGGACGCGGACGTATGCCGGCAGAATACCGTCAGCAGGCCTTCGGTGAGGCGTTGGTCGCGGGTCCAGCGGGCGATCTTGTCGGTGACGTCGACGAGGCCTTGGCGGGTGGTGTCGATGGTTAGGATCGTGGTGGCTTGGCGCATGGGTTCCTAACGATCGGTCAGGAGGGTTGCTCCGTGTCCCTTTCCTCGGGGGTTACCGTTCCCCCGCGAAGGCGAGGGCCCAAAAGTCCCATAGGCCATCGCCGGTAGCCTGGGCTCCCGCCTTCGCGGGAGAACAAAAGGCCGCATCATACTGCACCACCCCGGCGGAGGCCGGGGTCCAATTGGGGGACGTCGCTAACGACGGACGCGCTCCGTTACTTCGACCTCACCAATTGGGCCCCGGCCTCCGCCGGGGTGGTAACGCCTGGAAAGCTCAGCCCCTCAAACAGCCCCGTGGCACTGCTTGTACTTACGCCCCGACCCACAAGGGCAAGGCGCATTGCGGCTGACCACACCTTCCCAGTTCGCAGGATCCTCGCCGATATCGGCCTCCTGCGGCTGAGGAATCTGCAACGGCGGCATCGTCGAAGTGATGTGACCACGCGTCCCCGCATCGAAGTCGTTCGAATCATCCTCCCCCGTGAACGGGTCGAAATGCGTCGTGATGAAGTCCGGCAGTTCGGGCAGCCCGACCGGCGCCTGCATCTGGAACTGCGCGTGCGCGATCGTCTTGGTCACGTCCTCGCGGATCGTTTCGAGCATCCGCTGGAACAGCGAGAACGCCTCCTGCTTATACTCGTTGATCGGCGTCTTCTGCGCATACGCACGCAGATGCACCACCTGACGCAGCGCATCGAGCGTCGCCAGATGCTCCTTCCAGTGATGGTCGAGATTCTGCAACAGGATCGACTTCTCGACCGACGTCCACGTCTCCGCATCGAGATCCGCCGACTTCTGTGCGATCGCCTCGTCCGCCATCGCGCGGACGCGCTCCTCGATCACCTCGGGATCGACCGACTCCTCCAGCAGCCACGCGTCGATCGGCGGCTCGAGGTTCATCACCTCGGCAAGCCGCGTCTTCATCCCCGCGACGTCCCACTGCTCGGGATACGAGTTGGGCGGGCACGCATCGCCGACGATCACGTTGACCGTCTCCGCACGCATGTCGGTCACCACGTCGCCGACCGTATCGGCATCCATGATGTCCGCGCGCTGTTCGTAGATGACCTTGCGTTGCTCGTTCATCACGTCGTCATATTCGACGACCTGCTTGCGGATGTCGTAGTTGCGCGCCTCGACCTTCTTCTGCGCGGTCTCGATCGCCTTGCTCAACCACTTGCTGCCGATCGCCTCGCCGTCCTCGATATTGTTGCGCATCATCTTGGCGAACAGCGTGTCCGGCCCGAAGATACGCAGCAGATCGTCGTCGAGGCTGAGATAGAAGCGCGACAGGCCCGGATCGCCCTGGCGACCCGAACGCCCGCGCAACTGGTTGTCGATACGCCGGCTCTCGTGCCGCTCGGTGCCGAGCACGAACAGCCCGCCCGCGGCGAGCACCGCCTGCTTCTCGGCCTCGATCTCGATCGTGATCCGCGCCGCCGCCTCGTCATATTCGGGCGTGCCTTCGACCAGCTCCGGATGCTCGTCGAGCATGCGGAATTCGAGGTTGCCGCCGAGTTTGATGTCGGTGCCGCGGCCCGCCATGTTGGTCGCGATCGTCACCGCGGACTTGCGCCCGGCCTGCGCGACGATGTGCGCCTCCATCTCGTGGAAGCGCGCGTTGAGGACCTTGTGATCGACGTTCTCGCCGACCAGGAACTCGCTCAGCATCTCGGACTTCTCGATCGACACCGTGCCGACCAGCACCGGCTGGCCAAGGTCGGCGTGATGCTTGATCTTCTTGGCTATCGCCGCGAACTTGTCCTTGGTGTCCTTGTAGAACTCGTCTTCCTCGTCGACGCGCTTGACCTCGACGTTGGTCGGGATGCTGACGACGTTGATCTTGTAGATGTCGTAGAACTCGGCCGCCTCGGTCGCCGCAGTGCCGGTCATGCCGCCGATCTTGGGGTACATGCGGAAGTAATTCTGGAAGGTGATCGAGGCCATCGTCTGGTTCTCGGGCTCGATCTGGACGCCCTCCTTCGCCTCGACCGCCTGATGCAGGCCGTCCGACCAGCGCCGGCCATCCATCATGCGGCCGGTGAACTCGTCGATGATGATGACCTTGCCGTCCTTGACGATGTAGTCGATGTCCGACTTGAACATCACGATCGCGCGCAACGCCTGGTTGAGGTGGTGCACGACCTGCGTGTTCTCGAAGTCATACAGGTTCTGCCCCTCGAGCAGCCCGGCCGCCTCGAGCATCCGCTCGACCTTCTCGGTACCGTCCTCGGTGAGGATGATCGTCTTCTGCTTCTCGTCCTTGTCGTAGTCGGCGGGATCGAGCTGCTTCACGACCGCGTCGACCTGCATGTACAGCTCGGACTTGTCGTCGGTCGGGCCGGAGATGATCAGCGGCGTGCGCGCCTCGTCGATCAGCACCGAATCGACCTCGTCGACCACCGCGAAGTTGAACGCGCGCTGCGTCATCGCGCTACGCTCGTACTTCATGTTGTCGCGGAGATAGTCGAAGCCGAACTCGTTGTTGGTGCCGTAGGTGATGTCGGCGGCGTAGGCGGCGCGGCGTTCCTCGTCCGACAGGTTCGGGATGATGACGCCGATCGTCATGCCGAGGAAGGTGTAGACCTGCCCCATCCACTCCGCGTCGCGCGCCGCGAGGTAATCGTTGACGGTGACGACGTGGACGCCGTCGCCGGGGAGCGCGTTGAGATAGGTCGCGAGCGTGGCGACAAGCGTCTTGCCCTCGCCGGTCCGCATCTCGGCGATCTCGCCGCGGTGGAGGACGATGCCGCCGACCATCTGCACGTCGTAATGGCGCTGGCCGAGTACGCGGTGCGCGGCTTCACGGACGGTCGCGAACGCCTCGGGGAGCAGGTCGTCGAGCTTCTCACCGTCGGCGAGCCGCGCGCGGAACTTGACGGTCTGCGAGGAGAGTTCCTCGTCCGACATCGCCTGGAGCGACGGCTCGAACGAGGCGATCTTGGCGAGGATCGGGTTGAGCGACTTGACGTAGCGGTCGTTGGACGAACCGAACAAGGATTTGGCGAGGCCACCGAACATGGGCTGATTTCCTGAATTTGAGACGCGGCGGCACGCGGTGGGCGCACGCGGAAGCGGATCGCTCGGATCCAAAGGTTACGATAAGGTCACACCAAGACGCTATTCGCGGCGGCGCTCTGCCCATAGCGGAAGCGAGACAATGGCGATGGTGCGCAGCGTGGTAGCGACCGCAACCCGGAGCAGCGTGGGAAGGCCTGATACTGGCCTTATCAAGACCTTGGCCGGCGTTGCTGCTATCGACTGCGAGCAGACGTTGCCTTGCACCACTGCCTGGGCGGACTGCCCACGCATACCCGGCACCGCACCGGTCAGCGCGGAGAGCAGGGCAGAGAGGAGTAGCAGCAGGTTCATGCGGGACCGGACATAGGGAGTGTCATACCGCTCGTCCAATCGAAACCTCACCGGCAGGTTGCGGAACCCACAGACCTATACGTCATCTGCGTTAAGGAGACGTCGCCACCCGGCCCGATCGATCAAAACACCCTCCATCTCGACCGCGGTGCCATCCAAGGTCCGGTAACGCATGTCGCCGGAGCATGGCGACCGTGATTTCAAGAACACCTCGCCGGATGTCTGCTCGTGGCAATCAACAGCGTGCCCCGTTGCATCGACGTAAAAACGCACCGTACGCCGCCCGATCTCGGTAAGTCCTTCCGCCGCGCGGCCTTCGACCGGCTTGCCATTAAATTCAGTAGTCGTTTCATTGATCAACACTACCCCGTTCGGCGCATCCCCACGGTGGGCAATGCCGCTGCGCATGGCGGTTTCACGCATCGACCGACAGACCTGCGTAGGGGGAGGATTTTCTCGAGACTGCATCACCAGGCCACAGCGCGCCAAACCACCATCAGCGTCGAGCACCGTCGTGAACATCACTCGCATCGAGATCGTCGGCGTCCCCTCGGTCGCGGCTTGCGGTACGGTCCACACAACCTTGCCGTCATACTCGCCCGCCCGCGGACGCCCTGCCTGGTCGTTTGCCGGGGTGAACCGGGCCCTATGCGTGAGCGAAGTGCAAGTCTGCTGGTCCAAGGCCGGCACACCCGACGACGACATCACGATGCACGACAAGACGCTGCCATCCTCGCGGACGGATATCCGATATCCCACCGTGCCGTGCTCACCCGCCTTGATCGTCGATGTCGGATAGTCTTCGTAGGATATCCAGGACGCCGGATCGATCGGCACCGGTGCAGTAGCCTGCCCTCCGCCAAAGGACGCGCTAGAAACCAGCACCGAAACGCATGCCGCCAAAAACCCGACTTGCATTACCAACTCCCCCATGACGGCCGCCCGGTTTCATCCTATGTCGCGGCCATGTCGACGTCCACATCCCCCCTCGCCCTGCCCTTCCCCGCCGCGCCTGCGATCGACGGAGTCACGCTGCATGTCGCACGCGCGCAATACAAGGCGTGGGATCGGTGCGACCTCACGTTCGTGACGCTGGAGCCGGGGACGGTGGTTGCGGGTGTGCTCACGACGAGCAAATGCCCTTCGCCTGAGGTGGAGTGGTGCCGCGCTGCACTGACGCTCGGTCAGGCGCGGGCGCTGGTCGTGAATGCGGGCAATTCGAACGCGTTCACCGGATCGCGTGGTCGAGCCGCAGTCGAGGCGATCGCGGCACGGACGGCGGCGCATCTCGGGTGCCAGCCTTCGGACGTGTTCGTGTCCTCAACGGGCGTGATCGGCGTGCCGTTGCCGATCGACAAAGCCGAGGCCGGGCTCGACGCTGCGTTCGCCGCCGCGCCGTGCGGGTGGGAGGATGCCGCCGCGACGATCATGACGACCGACACCTTCACCAAGGGCGCGGTAACGACGGCGGTCATCGGCGACCGCACCGTCTCGCTGGTGGGGATCATCAAGGGTTCTGGGATGATCGCGCCGGACATGGCGACGATGCTCGGCTTCATCTTCACCGACGCCGCGATCGAGCCGGAATTCCTGCAGGCCGCGCTGTCGAAGGCGAACGCGCCGAGCTTCTCGTGCATCACCGTCGACAGCGATACATCGACCAGCGACACGGTGCTGGCGTTCGCGACGGGCAAGGCTGGTAACGTTGGGCTCGCGGATGATGACAGCGTGGGGGCGGACGCCTTCCGCGCGGCGCTGGCGGACCTGTGCCATCAACTGGCTATGCTCGTGGTTCGCGATGGCGAGGGCGCACAGAAGCTGATTGAGATCCAGGTGACCGGCGCCGACAGCGACCGCAGCGCACACCGCATTGCGATGAGCATCGCCAACTCGCCGCTGGTGAAGACCGCCATTGCTGGAGAGGACGCGAACTGGGGGCGCGTGGTCATGGCGGTCGGCAAGGCCGGCGAGCCAGCCGATCGCGACACGCTGTCGATCCGCTTCGGAAATACCCAGGTTGCCGAGGGGGGCTTGGCGCTAAGCGGCTACGACGAAGCACCGGTAGCTGCGCACCTGAAAGGCCACGAGGTCGAAATAGGGGTCGATCTTGCGCTCGGCGAAGGCAAAGCCACGGTGTGGACCTGCGACCTCACGCACGGCTACATCTCGATCAACGCCGATTATCGGTCGTGATCGCGACAACAGGCTAAAGTGCGTCGATCGCGAGAATCCTCTCGACCACTACCATGCCTGGAAAGGCGCCTTCGTGCCCAAAGCATGACGACTGTCCGAAGGAGTCGCGGTCAGTGCAATTCATGTTCAGCGTCTCGGCCCCCACAAACCGGACCCGATAGGCATGCGGCGTCATAACCTCGGCAATGCGCCCCGGCGGATTGGCGCGGACGAGCGCTTCCCTCCGGTTTATCTCCAGCCAAACACTCGAATGCGAAGCGCGATTGACTGCCAACGTCGTCGCACGGTCAAAAAATTCCTGCCCTTCGAACGTGTCGTACCAAACGCCTTCGTATGTCCGAGTCGACTTCATCGGACTACAAGCTCGGGTCATGGCAGCTTGGTCTTGGCGTTGACGCGCTATCTCGAACGCGTCTGACTTATATAGGTCAGACGATGACGGCGCTGCCACCAGAAGCAACAGCGCCGTCAGTAGCATCAGGCCAGTTCGCCTTCGAGCCAAGCCTTCAGCCGGCCCTTGGGCTCGGCGCCGACCTTGGTTGCAGCCGGTGCGCCGCCCTTGAACAGGATCATCGTCGGGATGCCGCGGACGCCGTACTTGCCCGGCGCGTCGGGGTTTTCATCGATGTTGAGCTTGGCGATCGTGACCTTCTCGCCGAGCTCTTCCGAGATTTCCTCGAGCGACGGCCCGATCATCTTGCACGGGCCGCACCATTCCGCCCAGAAATCGACGAGCACGGGGCCGTCGGCGTTCAGTACGTCCGCATCGAAGCTGGCATCGGTAATCTGCTTGGTCGCCATCGTGAATTCTCCTTGGTTGAGTCGTATCTAAGGTCGCTCGCGTGTGCGCTCAACCACCGGGGCGCTAGCTTTGCTCCGTGGGGCGATAGTGCGGCTTGTTCGCGGCCAGCGTCTCGTCGTTCAGCACGATCAACCGCGGGCCGGCCGTGTACAGCAAGGCCGCCTCGACCGACCGCCCCGGAAAGATCACGCTCAAGGCTTCGGCATAGGCCGCCATCTGCTTCAGATGATATTCCGGGACGTCGTCGAGGCCACGGGGAGCGCGGCGGCCAGTCTTGAAGTCGACGACTCGGATGCGGTCGGGCTCGATCAGCAGGCGATCGACCGTGCCCGACACGACCATGCCGTTCGCGAGGGTGGCGGCGATCGGCGCCTCGGCCAGCGTCTCCGCGGTGAACAGTTCGGCAAAGCGCGGATCGTCGAGCACTGCGACCACGCTCTGCACGATTTCGGACCGTGCCGCGGCATCGTCGACGCCGCCTGCTTTCGCGAGCCAGCGATCGGCTGCCATCGCACGATCGGAGGAAGCAACGGCCGGCAGACGCTCGAACAGCGCATGGATCAGCCGCCCCCGCTCCGCCGCGACGCGCATAGCTGGCGTCGGCGGTGGATCGGACACCGCGTCGTCACCCAGCGCCGATGGCGACAGCGGACGAGGCGGACGCGCTTCTTGCGGTGCCGATTCATGCGCCCAGGCCGGCAGCTGCGTATTAGCCGCGATCTCGACCGAAGCCGAAGCCTTGGCGATCACCCCAGGCTGAGGCTCGACCCCGGCGAACGTCCGCGCGCCCTCACCCATCGGCACTTCGAGCGCCGTCAGTGCCCGATCGGATGCCGCATACCAGCTGTTCTCCGGCGGCACGCCCTTCGCGCGAGGCCCCAGCGCACCGGCGATCACCAGCCGCTCTTCGGCGCGCGTCGCGGCGACGTAGAACAGCCGCCAATGCTCCTCCAGTTCGCGCTGCTCGGCCGCCGATACGACCGCATCGAGCGGTCCGCCGCGCTCGCTCGACCGCGGCCGGAACACTGGGATCGGCGCGGCTCCTGGCTCGGGCGCCCATTTCAGGATCGAGCGCGGCGCCGCCGACGGGTCCGCCGTCGCATCCGCCAGAATCACCAGCGGCGCCTGCAAGCCCTTGGCGCCGTGTGCGGTCATCACCCGAACGGCATCGAGCGGCGCCGACGGATCGCGGACGATCTCGACATCGCCGCGGTCGAACCAGTCGAGGAAGCGCTGCAACGACGGCGTCGTCGTGCTCTCGAACGTCAGCGCGGCGTTGAGCAGTTCCTCGATCGGATCGCGCGCCTCGGTCCCCAACCGCCGGATCAGTTTGCGGCGTCCGTCGAGCGGCCCCGACAGTAGCTCCTCCAGAAACTGATACGGCGTGGCGATATCGGCTCGAGCGAGCATCGCCAGCAAGGGGGCGAGCCGCGTCGCGGGTTGCGTGCGTTGCAAGTGGCGCCAGAGCGGCCCGGCCTCGCGCGGGGCCGCCGCCATCAATTCGTCCTGCGTCCAGCCGATCAGCGGCGACACGAGCAGCGCCGCGACGGACAGGTCGTCCTCGGGCTGCAACACGAAGCGGATCGTCGCGAGCAGATCCTGCACCGCGAGCGGCGCGTTCAGTCGCAAGCGATCGACGCCCGCCACCGGCACGCCCTCGGCATAGAGCCGCGCGACGATCAGCGAGGCGAGATCGCCGCGACGCTTGACGAGGATCATAACATCCTCGGGCCGCAACCGCCGCCCCTTGCTCTCCAGCATGAGGCCGGTGTCGGGGGCGAGCCAGCCCTTCACCGCACGCGCGATATCGCTGGCGAGTTTGCGCACCGCGTCATCGACCCAGCCTTCTTCGTCGTCCTCACTGCCGCCCGCCGATACCGTCGGCCACAAGGTCACAGTGCCAGGCCCAGCTACCTCGCTGGCGTGCGGTTCCGTAGTCTCGATACCAAGCCCCGGTTCGCCGATTGCTTCAATAGCTGCGTCAACAAACTCTAGAACGGGCAGCGTCGACCTAAACGAATGCGTCAGCGACAGCGCCGATAAAGGCAAACCACGCTCGTTCTCCGGCCAGTCGTCGTCACCAAACGCCTCTTCGGCGCGCCGGGAGAAAGATATCTGCGCGGCTTCGAACTGTCGCGGATCGGTGCCCTGGAACCCGAAAATCGCCTGCTTGTAATCGCCGACCGTGAACAGCGTGCGCGTCGATGGCGCATAGATGCCGCGGCCGACGAAGAACTCGTCGGCCAGCGCGCGGACGATCCGCCACTGGTGGCCGTTGGTATCCTGCGCCTCGTCGATGAGCAAATGCTCGGTCGCCTGGTCGAGCTTGTAGCGGACCCATTCGCCGATCCCCGGCTGGTCGAGCAACGCCACCGTCGTCGCGATCAGGTCGTCGAAATCTACTGCGCCTACACGCCGCTTGGCCAACGCATACCCCCGCGCATAATCGCGCCCGACCTCCAGCCCGTCGGCGAGCAGGTCGCAATAGGTCGCGCGCTGGACCATCGACAACACGTCCGTGCACGCTTCGCCCAAGTCGCGCGCGAGGACTTCGTAATCGGGCTCGGCATCGATCAGTTTCTTCGAGGCTTTGCGCTGCGTGCCCGTGCCGGTCAGCACGACGCTGGCAAGTTCGTCCAACGTCGCCGCGCGATCCTCGGAGTCGAGCCAGCGCTGCACGGTCGCTGCCGCGGCCTGTCCGGTAGCGGTCCCCCAGGCGCGATTGGCCGCTGCAATGCGCGCGATCGCGTCGAGGTCGAGCGCGTCGCACCACTCCGCGATCGCTTCGTCGATGTCGCCGGACGGAAGCCCGAGTTCGCGACGGAGCCATGGCTGGATCCCGACTGGGAGGGCCTCCAACGCCGGCAGCGCGCGCGCGCAGGCGAGCAGGAAGGCCTCCGCCCCGCCCTCGCCCATCCTTAGCGACAAGCGACCGACGATCTCGACCGGGCGCTCGCGGCCTTCGCGCTCGGCGTCCGACAGCATCGACGCCAACGCTTCGCGTGCCAGGCCGGCTTCCTCGCGCGCTTCCAACGGGCGGAAGCCTGGCGTCAGCCCAGCCTCGACGGGGAACGCGGCTAGCAACCCCTGGCAAAAGCCGTGGATCGTCTGGATGCGCAGGCCCCCGCCCGGCGCGTCGAGCACCTTGGCGAACAGGGTGCGCGCGCGGTCCTGCAAGGCCTGTACCGGGCTCTCGCCGAGCGCGATCAGGTCCGCGGCGAGTGCCGGGGCGGGCATCCGCACCCATGCGGCGAGCCGCCCGTTGATGCGCTGCGCCATCTCGGCCGCGCCCGCCTTGGTGAAGGTCAGGCACAGGATCGCGCCGGGATCGACGCCGCGCAAGAGGAGCCGGAACACGCGGGCCGCCAGCACTTGCGTCTTGCCCGTGCCGGCCGACGCGGACAGCCAGACGTGCGAGGCGGGGTTGCTCGCATCGGCCTGCGCGCCCCTCAGCCGGGGCAGCGTGGCGCGCGCGTCACCGCTCACGACCGTACCATTCGTCGCGTCGCATCAACTGGTCATACTCGGCATAGGGGGCGTATTCGGGGACGAGTTTGGCGGTGAACGCGGCGCTGCCGGTGAGCCATTCGCCGACGACTTCGGTGAAGTTGTGCGCAGCGATCGACGTGAATTCGGCGGTCGGGATCTTGTCGCGCTTACCCTCGGGATCGACCGGGCTCTCGATATAGCCGAACGCGTCGCGCTTCTTGCCGAGCGACCAATATTCGAACGCGCCCGCGATGCCGGAGACGTCTGGGAACCCGCCGCGTTCGGCGATCAGGCCGAGCAGCCCGAGCTGGAGGCTGTACCCGGCGCGCACCGCGGTTGGGGACGGTGGCTTCCCGGTCTTGTAGTCGATCACGGCCAAGCGCCCGTCGGGCAGCTTGTCGATGCGGTCGTAGCGACCCGATAGCGTCACCCCCGCGATCTCGATCTTGCCCTTGCCCTCGGCGCTGGCGACGCTCCGGCCGTCCTCACCTTGTGCGACGATAGCGCCGGCGATCCAGTCGATCGCCTCCAGCAAGCGCGGTTGCCAGAGCGCGCGCATCATCGGATGCGTCCGCTCGTCGTCGAGCATCGCCTTCGCACGCTGGCGCAGCGTGTCGACGGTGCAGTTGTCCTGCTTCCACCACTGCTCGAGGATGTCGTGCACCGCAGTCCCGCGCCACGCCGCGCTCGGATCGGCATCCACCGGATCGAGCGGCATGAGCCCGAGCACGCGGCGTGCGTAGAAGGCGTAGGGGTCGGCCTTCAGGCGATCCACCTCGGTGACGGAGATCGCCTTCGGACGCAGCAGCGCAGGCGGCGACGGCGCGGGACGGTCGGCGGGCAGATGCTTGCCCGGATCGTCGAGCGCGCGGGTCCAGCGTTCCAGTGCCGACGCGCGTTCGAACCGGTCGCCTGCAAGCGCCTGCAACCGTAGCCAGAGACGCGAGGCCAGAGCCGGCGACTTCGCATCTTGCCGCGCTCGGGTTACGACCGCCCGCGGGGCGCCCAAAGCCTGCGCGAAATCATGCGCCGCGGTGCCGACACGCCGCTCCAACCCCGGCAGCCCAAGCTCCATGCGGATACGCGGCGCCAGCCAGGGGTCAGGCGCAGGCCGCCCCGGCCACACGCCTTCGTTCAGCCCGCCGAGCACCATGACGTCGGCGGTCTGCAACCGCGCTTCGATCAGGCCGTAGATCGCTAGCCGTGGGTGACCACCCGGCGCCGGACGCACCGCGACTTCGTCGAGCAACGTGCGCAACAGTTGCGGCAGTTCGCGCGGATCGATCCGCGGCGGCCCGGCGGGGGCTTCCGCTTCCAGATCGGCGAGGAACTCCGCTGCGGCACGCCCCGCAAGACCCGACCATAGATTGTCGCCGCACAAGGTCTGCGCCGTCTCGCGCAGGCACGCGAGCACCGACGCCAGGGGCTGCGGTCCCTGATCGAACGCGTTCGCCAGCGGCGTCAGCAAAGGCTGGACGTCGGTCCACCATGTCGATGCCGTCCCCTTCCGCTCCTCAAGATGCCCGGCGATTCCGTCGAGCCCCGCCGCCGGCCTTGGTCCACGCAACCGCCGATCGAGCGCGCGTGCGCCGTCGAGCCATAGCAAGCGATCCTCGCCCGCCCGCACCAGCGGATGCTTCAGCAACGCCAGCAGCGCGAGCGGCGAGAAACGCTGCGCCGCCGCTTCGGCCAGCGCGAGCAGCAATGTCCCCGGCGGCAGGATCGACAAGGGCCGCCCCGCGCTGTCGTCGATGCCGATACCCCAGCGCCCGAGATGCGCCGCCACTCGTCGCGCCAGCGCGCGATCAGGCGTGACCAGCGCGGCGGTGCGCTCGGGCACTTCCAACGCCTCGCGCAAGACGAGCGCGATCGCTTGTGCTTCCTCTGCGGGCGTTGCGAGTTCGGCGGCGGTCACGCCTTTCAAGCGGCGATCCTCCGCCGCGATCTGCGTCCATTTGCCGGTGAAATCCGCGGGTGCCAGCGCGTTGGCGATGGCCCGGCCGCGCGCGGGGTCGGCGTCGTGCCCGCCGCCCTCGCGCCAAGTCTGCACCTCGCCGCGGGCGACGCCCATGCGCAGGAGCATCAGCTTCGCATCGAACTGCGGATGCGTTTCGATCGAACGACGCGTGAGCCCGGTGACCGGGTTCGGATCGTCCGGGCCAAGCGCGTCCCACTCCTCGTCGGGCAGCGCAAGGTCGAGGCCGGCGAATACCACCATGCCCTGCGGCATGTCGGCGATGCAGCGGAGCAGGCGCGCGACCGCGGGCGCGGAATCGGTCACGCCGGCCGCGCAGACTATCCCGGCGGGCGGCGCGTTCCGCCAGCGCTGGGCGAGCCGGTCGAGCAACGCCGAGCGCCGCGTCGCCGCATCGATCCGCTCAAGCCGCGCGAGTTCGCCCGGCCAGCGTTGCAGCACGATCTCGAATGTGGCCAGCGCGCGCCGCCAATGTTCGGTCAGTTCGGGGCCAAGCTCGATATCGCGCAGCTTGGTCGGCGGCACTTCCTCGACCAGCAACTGATCGAGCGTCCGTGCGAGTTCGCCCGCGAGGCGCACCGCTTCGGCTGCATCGACCGGATGGCCTTCGCGCGCGCGCTCTTCGGACACTAGCCGCGCGAGGATCATGCGCCGCTGATACGGCGGTACCGCGGGCAGCGGCGGATCGATATCGTCGGCCGGATCGAGTGCGGCGCCGACTGCCTCGCCCATCTCCGGATCGCCCAGTGCGACCAGACGTGGCAAGACGAGCCCGCCGCCGCTCGCGCGCACGAACGCCTCGGTTACGGCCTTCACCGCGCGGTTGTTCGGCAGCACGACGAGCGCGCGGGCGAGTGCGAGCGGATCGCGCCCCGCCCGCCGGGTCAGTCCGGCGACCAGCGCATCGGCGAACGCCCGGTGCGCGGGGATCGTGTAGAGCGTCGGGCGATCCGCCGTGGCAATATCAGCCATCCGCGAGGATCGCCTCGGTCCTCGGGATCGCGGCGGGCGTGCCGACGTCGAACCACAGGCCCTGATGGACCTGCCCAAAAGCGCGTCCGGCGGCGATCGCGCGGTTCCAGAAGATGTTGGTCGAGAACGGCCCCTCCGGCCAGTCGGCGATCAACCGCGGGTGGAGGATCTGGATGCCGGTATAGGCGAACGGGGCGACCCGGCCGGGCTTGCGGCGGCCGGCGATCCGCCCGTCGCTGCCGAGATAGAAATCGCCCATGCCGCCGTGATTGTTCGCGCGCGCGAGCGGCACCATCAGCAGCAGCGCGTCCATCTTCGCATCGTCCCAGCGCGATGCGAGCAACTTGATCGCGTCGACCGGCCCGTCGATCCAGAGATTGTCGCTGTTGACCACCAGCACCGGCGCGTCGCCGAGCAGGTGTCGCGCCTGGACGAGCCCCCCGCCCGTCTCCATCAGCATCTTCCGCTCGTCGGAGATCACCACGTCGATCCCCTCGAACCGGTCGGTGACGTGCGCCTCCAGCGTGTCCGCGAGGTAATGCACGTTGACGACCGCGCGCTTGATCCCGGCGGCCTGCAATCGCTCGAAGACGTGATCGATCAGTGGTTTCCCTGCGACCTGCACCAGCGGCTTGGGTCGCGTCGCGGTCAGCGGGCGCATCCGCTTGCCCAGTCCCGCCGCCATCACCATCGCCGTCTCGGGCACGATCCCGCGCGGGACAGGCCGGATCGTCTGCTGTCGGGTCACGCGCTCAAGGCCAGCGGATCGCCACGCAACTCTGACGGCACATTTGCGGCGAACCATGCCGCGACCGGCGCCATGACCGGCTGGGCCAGATCGCGGTCCAGATACGTCCAGACGCGCGGGCACATCGTCGCGTAATGCGGCTTGCCGTCGCGCTTCCATAGCCGCGTGAAGATGCCGAGGATCTTCGCATTCCGCTGCGCGCCGAGCACGTGATACGCGTTCATGAAGTCTTCTCCCGCATCCGCCGCCGCGCTATATCGCGCCAGCATCGCCGCCTCGACCGCCGGATCGACCGTCCGCCGCGCATCCTGCAACAGCGACACGAGGTCATAGGCCGGATGCCCCGCCAAGGCGTCCTGGAAATCGAGCAGGCCGAGCGATCGCTCCGGCCCGACCAGCATCAGGTTTTCGGCGTGATAATCGCGCAGTACCGTAACTGGAGTCTCGGCGATCGCATGATCGAACACCGACTCCCAAGCCGCGTCCCACCCAGCAAGATCTGCCTCGATTCCGACCGCCGGGCAGTACCATTCGACGAATAGCCCCGCCTCGCGCTTCAGCACGGCGCGATCATAGGGGGGGACGGGCCCAGCCGGCTCGGCGCGCAGCCGCACCAGCAAGTCGATCGCCGGCGCATACAGCGACAGTTCCTCTTCCGGTGAAGCGTCGACTGCCTCACGCAGCCGATCGTCGCCGAAATCCTCGATCAGCACGAGCCCTTGGTCGAGATCGCACGCCAGGATTGCCGGCGCCGCGAAGTCGCGTTCGACAAGCCATTCGGCGACCGCGATGAACGGGCGGGGATCTTCGTGTGGCGGTGGCGCGTCCATGAGGATCGCTTGCCGCCCGCTCTCGACTGCGCGGAAATAGCGGCGGAACGACGCGTCGCCGGCGACCGGGAGGATCTGTGCCCCACCCCAGCCATGAGCGTCGAGAAAAGCGGCGGCGCCGGGCGGCGGGGTCATGTCGGCCATCGCGACCTCCAAGCTCCCGGGACTCCGACTGTCAAGCTGCGCGTGCCGTCCGGCTCGATCGTCAGGCTCAGGCGAAGCGCATCCGGCCAGTGATCCGGGCCTGCGCGTTCCGGCCACTCGACGAGCAGCAGCGAATCATAGCGGGCGTCGTCGAGTGCTAGTTCCTCGATCTCGGCTGGTCCGTCGATGCGGTAGAGGTCGACGTGAAGTACGGGAATGCGGACTTCGGGTGGCTCGTAGGGCTGGACGATCGCGAAGCTGGGCGATGGCGCTTCGCCGGCTAGGCCGAGTGCGGCGAGGAGTCCGCGGGCGACGCTGGTCTTGCCGGCGCCGAGCGTGCCTTCGAGGGTGATGACGTCGCCCGGGCGGACGCGGTCGGCCAATAGCGCCCCGAACGCTTCGGTCGCTTGGGGATCGGGTAGGAGGATTGCACGCATTAGCCCTCTCCCCCTCGGGGAGAGGGTTGGGTGAGGGGCTGTTCGAAGCGGTACATTGCTTGGCGGCCCCTCACCCCGGCCCTCTCCCCAGAGGGGAGAGGGAGCAGTAGATGCGCATTCATCGCCGCGGCAATTCTACGGTGATCAGCGTACCCGCACCGGGCTCCGACACCAGTTCGATCGTCCCGCCATGCGCTTCCACGAACTGTTTCGCCAACGGCAGTCCGAGACCCAAAGCGCGATCCCCCATAGGCTTCGATTCCGCGAACCGATCAAAAGCATGCGCCACCGCCTCCGCATCCATTCCGACACCATCATCCGAAACCACGATCCGCGCCGACGTCGCATTGCCATCGGTATGCAGCAGCACGCGCCCACCGTCGGGCGTCGCCGCGACCGCATGCCGCAGCAGATGCTCGACGACCTCCTTCAACCGCTTCGGATTGCCGTTCACGCGCCCAGTCGACCGCGCGACCTCGATCGCGAAATCGAGTTTGCGTCGCTTGGCCGAGGGCAGGATCGTTTCCGCCGCCGCGCGCACGGTGGCCGCGAGTTCCACGTCGCTGCGGTCGGTTTCCGCACGGTCGCTCTCCGCGCGCGTCAGGTCGAGCACGTCGTCGACCAGCAAGCCCAGCCGCTCGACTGATTCGAGGATCGCCCCGACATACCCTTCGGCTTGCGGCGTCAGCGCGCCCGCGTAGCCGCCGTGGAGCATCTCCGCGAACCCGCTGATCGACGTCAGTGGCGTGCGCAGCTCATAGCTCATGTTCGCGACGAACGCGGTCTTCACCTTGTCGGTCGCCTCGAGCGCATCCGCCCGGTCACGCAACGCCTGCTCCGCGCGGCGGCTGTCGGTGATGTCGAGCATCGTGAACAGCGCATTCCCATCCGGCAACGGCACACCCGCAAACTCGAAATGCCGCCCGTCCGCGAACGCCACGCGCCCGCCGCGCTGCTGGCGCCCGACCGTCGCCGACCGCACCAGATCCGGGATCAATGCCGACCGGCCAGGTGTCGCGAGTTTCGCACCGGCGGCTTCGGCGAACGCATCGACGCGGGGATGCGAAGCAAGGAATTCTTCCTCCAGGCCCCACAGCGCGCGAAACCGGTTGTTCCACAACTGCAACCGACCATCCGCCGCGAACACGCCAAGCGCCTCGAACAGATTGTCGAACGTCGCGGTCCGCACCCGCAGCAACGTGTCGCGCGCGCTGGCGAGCTGGACCTGCTCGGTGCGATCCTCGAAGATGAGCAACAAGCCACCATCGGGAAGCGGCTGCGCGACCACGCGGAGATGCGTGCCACCGCGCAGGTGCCAATTCTCCTCCATCGCGCCGCCACCCTGGGCCGAGCCGGTCTGCATGAACCAGTCGCGCCGCTCCGCCTTCCAGCTTGGAAAGTCGCGGACTTCAGGTAGCCGGTTAGCCTCGCGCATCCGCTCCAGCACGCGGTCGAACTCGGGGCGGTCGGCGAGCCATTCGCTCCGCATCGCGAACATCCGCCGGAACGGCTGGTTGCAGAATACGAGCGAGCGATCCCCGCCGAACTGCGCGACGCCTGCCGACAGCCGGTCGAGCATCGCTCGCTGGGCTTCCGCAAAACGCTTGGCGCCCGACCGTGCCTGCTCCAGTTCCTCGATATCGATCGCGAACCCGGCCACGCCGCCGCTCGGCAACGGTACGTCGTAGATCTGCAGCGATCGCCGCGCGCCGTCGATCGTCGCGGGCAGGACCTGTTGATGCGGACGCCCCTGCTCCCGCGCGACCGCGGCGCCAGCGAGCGGCCCACCCCGCCCCGATCCCTCGACCAATTCTAGTCCACGCGCCACGACATCCGCGGCATCGCGCCCCTCGACCGCATCGACGTAAGCCGAGTTCACCATCGCCAGCCGCAAGTCGGTCGCACGGTACCACATCGGCATCGGCGCGGCCTCGATCAGCCCGGTCAGCGACTCATACGCCTCGCCGAGCCGTGCAGTCTCGGAACCAAGTCGCGCGATCTCCGCCTCGCTGTCGGTCGCATCGAACGCCCATAGCAAGACCGCCCCGGTCGCCCCCATCTCGCCCGGCGCGCGCCCGCCGCGAAAGGTGATCGCCCGCGTCGAGCCCTGCAATCGCACCGACCGCACGAACGCCCGCCCCGACCGCTGCGCCGCCGTGACGTCGGCAATCAATCGCGCGGCATCGTCCGCAGACAGCCCCGCCCCCCCGGCAGCAAGCTCCGCGATCGACCGCGGTGCCGCGTCGAGCCCCAGCCAGTCCGCCATCCGCTGCGTCATCTCGATCCGCCCGCCCGAGCGGATCACCGTCACGATCGCCGGCGACCCATCGAGGATCGTCTGCAACTGCGCGCTTGCCTCGACTGCTTCCATCGCCCCGGCACGGGCACGCAGACCGACGTAAACCAACGCCAACCCAGCAAGGATTAGCAGAAGGAGTATTGCTCCGATCGTCACGGCGACACCGGTCCCGATGATCATGTTTAGGGAGCGCATCGCGATATCATTCGACCATGTAGGCCAAACCGTCCCCCGGGGGAAAGCCACGAAACAAGGAAAAGGGCAGGCCCGACATACGGACCCGCCCTTCGCGGTCTTTCGACCTTCAGCGATGGAGGATGCGGTTTAGAGCTTCACACGCGCGCCAACGTACATGGAGCGGCCGACGTTATCGAAAATCGCACCGTCTGCAACACCCAGCTGGCCGTAGGGCGGCTTCTTATCGGTCAGGTTGTCGACGCCACCATAGAAGGTGAAGCGCTTGTCAACGTCAACCGATGCACGCAGCGCATGATAGACGACCGACGGGTAATAGACGCGATCAGCATAGTACGGATCGAGTGCGGCCACGCCATTGGTTTCGTGCTGCGCTTCCCAATCTGTAATCGACTGGCGACCGATGTAGCGGAGCTGGTAGCCGAACGTGACTGGACCATGCGTATAATCGGCCGAGACGTTGAAGTTGTAGACCGGGTCGCCCAGCTCGCCCTTGACGCGCTCCTTCTGGCCAGGGTTGTCGAGGTACGGATAATCCGTGCGGTCGCGAACCCAGGTACCGACGAACCGCAGTGCGATCTTGTCATCGGCGAAGATGCGGCGGTTGTACGACACATCCACGTCGATGCCCTTGGCCCGCAGCGCCGCGAAGTTGACCGTGCTCTGGAGCAGTGCAGTCTGGGCGAACTCACCACTCGACTGGCGCGGATTGATCAGGCCGCAGAACTGGTTGTCCAGCGACGCTGCGTCGTAGCAGGCGTCGAGGATGGTCTGCGCGCCGACTGCGGCGATGACGTTACTGATCTTGATGTCGTAATAATCAGCCGTGATCGCAAGGCCGGGAATGAACGACGGCTGGAGGATGACGCCGTACGTCCAGCTCCGCGACGTCTCCGCCTCGAGGTTGGGGTTGCCGCCCGACAGGAACTCGGTGCTGCCGCCGCGTGCCGCATTGTTGATGAAGTTGGCGGGAACGCCAGCTGCGGCGCAGTTGGCGGCGCGCGTCGAGCGACCAGTCTTGATGAAGTTGATGTCGCAGGGATCGTTCAGAATGTCGAAGTTCTGCGACGGCGACGAGTAGAGGTCGCTCAGCGTCGGCGCGCGGACGGCCTTGGCGTAGCTTACGCGGAACTTGATATCGCGAACCGGCGCATACAGCGCCCCTGCATTCCAGGTCCAGACGGTACCCGCCGAGCCCTTATAGTCCGCAACGCGAACGGCAGCATTCGCCGACAGTTCCTCGGCAAAACGCGTTCCCTTGAGCAGTGGCAGGTTGATCTCGCCATATGCTTCTTTCACCGCAAACGATGGCGGAGCAAAATCGGGAATGGCATTGAGGAAGGTCGCGCCCGACTTCACCTGGTCGTCATACGAATACGAAGCAGTCTCACGGCGATATTCGCCGCCGAGTGCGAACTGGACCGGACCGCCGGGGAGTTCGAACAGCTGCGAACTGTCGCCGACGATATTTGCCGTCACGTCGAACTCGGTCGCCTTGCCGGTACGCTGCGAAGTCGTGTTGATGTAATTGAGGGCCGCCTGGCTGGGGGCGCCATTACCGAGCACGTTCAACGGCACGCAGTTCGGATCGGTGACGCTGGTCTGGTTGATCCGGCAGACGATGGTACCCGCGCCGTTCCGAACCGTATCTACCGCATTGTAGAAGTTCTGGTTGATGCGGTTGTTGAAGAACGACGAGCGGGTCCGGAACTCGCCATAGTTGACCGAAAAATCATACTTCCAGTCAGTGTTGAACGTTCCTTCCGCGCCGCCGACGATCCGATAGGTATCGCGGCGGTCGAATTCGTCGCGTGTCCCGAAATCGTTGTTATTGCGGTTCAAGCGGAAGAACTGTGCGCCAGCTGGCAGCAACGAACGGATCGTCGCGGCATCGCCGGGCTGCAGATATGGGTTATCGAACGAGATCGGAATGCCGATCGTCTGCCGGCTAAACCCGCCAATGGCCGCGCGCGTGAAGGGATTCCCGTCTGCGTCCTCGTCCGCGACGGTGCCTTGCTCGCCGCCCTGGGCAAAGGTCGGCGTGCCTTGGTTGAAGCTCTCGACGCGAACGAACTTCGCTTCGATGAACGGCTTGAAGGCATCGGACACGTCGAAGTGGCCGAGCAGGTTGGCGACGTAGCGCTTCAACGCCGGCTGAAGCGTGCCGCGGTCGTTGAGGATGCCGCCGTCGCCGCCGTTGTTGTTGTTCGAGCCCGCCGGGCGGAAGTCGGTACCGTAGTTATATTCGTACAGCGATCCGCCGGAGTTGAAACCGAACACGCGGGGATAGCCGTTGGCGAGGCAGCCTGCCGCCACGGTGCCGTTGGCGCAGCTGCCGATCCCGGAGCCGTTATAGGCGATGAAATTGCCGCCATTGTCGTAACCGAAGCTATGAACATTGTTGAGGAAGGTGCGGTTCGGAACCGTGTTGTCGAGCGCCGGGCTGTCCACCAGCTGGAATTGTCGACGTCCGCTATACGCACCCGTCAGACCTGGCCGGTCGGCATAGGTGACGAGGTCGGACTGGTTATATTCAAGGTTCAGCGCGATGTTGCCGCGGCCGTCTGCGAAGTTCTGACCGTAAGTACCACTGAGACGATACGTGCCGTGATCGCCCTTGTCGCTCAACCCGCTTTGCGCGTTGAGCGTGAGGCCCTCGAAGTTCCGCTTGAGCACGAAGTTGACGACGCCCGCCATCGCGTCCGAACCGTAGACCGCGGACTGGCCGCCAGTGACCGCATCGACGCGTTCGATCAGATCGGTCGGGATGGTGTTGGTATCGACCAGGAAATCACCTTCGGACGAGGTGATGTGCCGACGGCCGTTGACCAGCACCAGCGTGCGGGTAACGCCGAGACCGCGCATATCTAGGAAGTTCAGGCCCGAGGTGCCGATGAACTGCGTCGAACTGGCTTGGCTGTAGGTCGAGCGCAACGACGGAAGATCGTTCAGAACGTCGCCGACCGTGATAGCACCGGTGCGCGTGAGATCGGCAATCGTCAGCGTGGTGACCGGAGCAGGCGAGTCGAGTGTGGGACGCGCAATACGCGAGCCGGTCACGACGATTTCACTGCCGGCATTGGCCTCCGGCGCAACAGTCTGCGCAACCGCGCCCGTCGTGGTATCCGAACCTACGGGAGCGGCCGGATCGGTGCCGGGTGCCTGTGTCTGCGCGTCCACCGGCGTCGCTGTCTGCGCTGCTGCCGGAATTGCCGAGGCCAATACGAATGCGACCGTGGACGCAGTTACGAACAATCCGGACTTCCGGATCGAGATGCCAACCATACTGAGTAACCCTCTGAACCTAAGCTTTATACTGAGCCCAGAAGGACACCTTTTCTGTCTATTTTTCAATCCTTACAACGAAACATTGCGGTTATGTGACATCCTCGCAACACGGATGCGTAACGAAAAGGCCGCGCCTACCTGATGGTGGACGCGGCCCTTTACGCAGCGATCGTGTGGACGATCAGTAGCGGTAGTGGTCCGGCTTGAACGGGCCTTCGACCGGCACGCCGATGTAACCGGCCTGCTTGTCCGAGAGCTTCGACAGCTTCACGCCGAGCTTCTCGAGGTGGAGCATCGCGACCTTCTCGTCGAGGTGCTTCGGCAGGACGTAGACTTCGTTCTTGTAGTTCTCACCCTTGGTCCAGAGCTCGATCTGCGCGAGCGTCTGGTTGGTGAACGACGCCGACATCACGAACGACGGGTGGCCGGTGGCGCAACCCAGGTTCACCAGGCGACCCTTCGCCAGGATGATGATCTGCTTGCCGTCCGGGAACTTCACCAGGTCGGTGCCGGGCTTCACTTCGGTCCAGTCGTAGTTCGACAGCGCGGCGATCTGGATCTCCGAGTCGAAGTGACCGATGTTGCAGACGATCGACATCGGCTTCATCGCCTTCATGTGATCGGCGGTGATGACGTCGGCGTTGCCGGTCGCGGTGCAGAAGATGTCGGCGCGCTTCACGGCCTCTTCCATCGTCACGACTTCGAAGCCCTCCATCGCCGCCTGCAGTGCGCAGATCGGATCGACTTCGGTGACCATCACGCGCGCGCCGCCGTTGCGGAGCGACTGGGCCGAGCCCTTGCCGACGTCACCGAAACCGGCAACGCAGGCGACCTTGCCGGCGAGCATGACGTCGGTCGCGCGACGGATCGCGTCGACCAGCGATTCCTTGCAGCCGTAGAGGTTGTCGAACTTCGACTTGGTGACCGAGTCGTTCACGTTGATCGCCGGGAAGGGAAGCTCGCCCTTCTTGGCGATCTCGTACAGGCGGTGGACACCCGTGGTGGTCTCTTCCGAGACGCCCTTCAGATTCTTGACGGTCTCGGTCAAGTAGCCCGGGTTCTTCGCGACGTACGCCTTCAGCGCACGCTGCATCTCGACCTCTTCCTCGTTCTCGGGCTCGGGCATCGTGTGGCCGGCTTCGAGCTTGGCGCCCCAGAGTGCGAACATCGTCGCGTCGCCGCCGTCATCGAGGATGATGTTGGCGGTCTGGCCCTCTACGTCGCGATCCCACGAGAAGATGTCGCCGACATAGTTCCAGTAATCCGCGAGGCTCTCGCCCTTGATCGCGAACACCGGCACGCCGGTCGCGGCGATCGCTGCGGCGGCGTGGTCCTGCGTCGAGAAGATGTTGCACGTCGCCCAGCGGACGTCGGCGCCGAGCGCGGTCAGCGTCTCGATCAGCACCGCGGTCTGGATCGTCATGTGCAGCGAGCCGGTGATGCGCGCGCCCTTGAGCGGCTGCGCTGCGCCGAACTCGGTACGCAGCGACATCAGGCCGGGCATTTCGGTCTCGGCGATGTTGATCTCGGCGCGGCCGAAATCGGCGAGGCTGATGTCGGCGACGACGTAGTCGGTCGCATTGCCGGACTGCGCGGGGGCGAGGGTGGTGGCCACGATGGGTCTCCTGGAAATTCTGTGATCGGCGAGCCTCATGCCCGTGCCGGATGCCGTGCCACTTAGGCGATCGGAGGCCTCAAATCAAATATAAAGATATCTTTATATGATGCCTGGAGGAGGTCACGACGATACTCCCTGATACCCATGTTCTCCTGCGAACGCAGGAGCCCAGGGTAACGAACGGTGGCCTATGTGATCCTGGGCTCCTGCGTTCGCAGGAGAACGGCTAGGCCCGCCCCGTCTCCGCGACAAGCAAGCGCGGATCCACGCCGGCCTGCGCAAACGCCATCGTCCAGCGATCCTCCGCCACGGTCTCAAACAGCAGTTCGGCATCCCCGGCCACGTTGAACCACCCCGGCCGCGACAGCTCACCCTCGAGCTGTCCGCCATCCCAACCGGCATAGCCGAGCGCCACCACCCACTCCGAAGGGCCCTTCCCCTCGGCGATCGCGCGGAGCACGTCGACCGTGCTCGACAGCTTCCACCGCCCGGCGACGTCGACCGAATCCTGCCCACCCCAGTCGGACGAATGCACGACGAACCCGCGCCGCGACTCGACCGGCCCGCCGAAATGCACCGGCGCGTTGGGGGCGTCGCCCGGCTCGATCCCGAACTGTTCGAGCAGATCGTGAAAACCCAGACCGTCGATCGTCGCGCCGATCCCGATGCCGATCGCGCCATTCTCGTCATGGCTGCACATCGCGATCACCGCGCGGGCGAACCGCGGATCGCTCATCCCCGGCATCGCGAGCAGGAATTGTCCGGAAAGAAAGGGCGTCTTGTCCATGCGTTCGACCATAGCGACGCGGACGATCGCCCGCCACGCTTGAAATACGCGCTTCCGCGTCCAAGGTACGGCTCGCCCGCGAGAAACGCGCGGCGACAGGAGATTTCAGATGACGATCAGCGTCGGCGACCGGCTTCCCACCACCAATCTCGTCAAGGCGACCGCAGACGGCCCCGACCAGGTCGACACCGACAGCTTCTTCAAGGGCCGCAAGGTCGCGCTGTTCGCGGTCCCCGGCGCGTTCACGCCGACCTGTTCGGCCAAGCACCTTCCCGGTTTCGTCGAGAAGGAAGCCGAACTGAAGGCCAAGGGCATCGACGAGGTCGCCTGCGTCTCGGTCAACGACGCGTTCGTGATGGGTGCGTGGGGCAAGTCGGCGGGCGCTGGCGACATCACCATGCTGGCGGACGGCAATGGCGATTTCGCCAAGGCGATCGGGCTGACGATGGACGGCTCGGGCTTCGGCATGGGCACGCGCAGCCAGCGTTACTCGATGCTGGTCAACGACGGCGTGGTCGAGCAGCTGAACGTCGAGGCACCCGGCGAATTCAAGGTGAGCTCGGCGGAACATCTGCTCAGCGAGATCTGATCCTCCCCGGCACGGGGAGGGGGACCGTTCGGCACCTTTGCCGAAGGGTGGAGGGGGCTCACCGCGAGCGTTACGGTCGCGGAGCGCCCCCTCCGTCAGCCCGAGTGGGCTGCCACCTCCCCGACACGGGGAGGATTTAGGTGGTCTTGCCACCGTAACGTCCGCCACCTAACACTGCCCGATGACAATCGCATCCGACCTCGTCGCCGAACTCGACCGCCTCTACCGCGCCTCCGTCGAGCGCCTCCAAGCCGCCATGAGCGCCTATATCGCCGACGGCACGACGCCCGATCCCGACAGCCGCACCGACGGTTCGTTCGCCTATCCCGAGATCCGGCTGACCTATAAGGGCGGCGTCGACCGCCCGACCCCGCTGCGATCGTTCGGCCGTCTGGTCAACGCGGGCGAATACCGCATCAGCGTCACCAAGCCCGCGATCTTTGCCGAATATCTGATCGAACAGCTGACGCTGCTGATCGAGGATTACGACGTCACTGTCGAAGCCGTCGAAGGCCGCCAGGAAATCCCGTTCCCTTACGTGATCGAACCCGGCCACGCGCTGAGCCTCGACGAGGTGTCTGCCACCGAATTGTCGCGGCATTTCCCCGCGACCGAACTCGCGCATATCGGCGACGAAATCGCCGACGGCCTCTGGGTCGCCAACGACGAGACGCGTCCGCTCGCGCTGTTCGACGGCCTGCGCACCGATTTCAGCCTTGCCCGCCTGCGCCATTACATGGGCACGCCCGCCGAACACGCGCAGCGCTTCGTGCTGTTCACCAACTATCACCGCTATGTCGACGAGTTCGTCCGCTGGGCCGGCACGCAGTTGGGCGAAGGCTCGCGCTTCACCAGCCTGTCGGGCGCGGGCGGGATCACGATCTCGTCGGGTGACGACATCGACAAGATCATTTCCGACAGCGCCTGGCGCCGCCACCAGATGCCCGCCTATCACCTGATGGCGGACGACCGCACCGGTATCACGCTCGTCAACATCGGCGTCGGCCCGTCCAACGCCAAGACGATCTGCGATCACCTCGCCGTGCTGCGTCCCGAGGCGTGGCTGATGATCGGCCATTGCGGCGGCCTTCGCCCGAGCCAGCGGATCGGCGATTACGTCCTCGCGCATGCGTATCTGCGCGACGACCACGTCCTCGACGACGTCCTGCCCCCCGAAATTCCGATCCCCGCGATCGCCGAAGTCCAGCTCGCCATGGCCAAGGCGGCCGAGATCGTCTCGGGTCAGTCGGGCGAGGAACTCAAGCGCCGCCTTCGCACCGGCACGATCGTCACCACCGACGACCGCAACTGGGAGCTTCGTTACTCGAAGTCCGCGCTGCGCTTCTCGCTCAGCCGCGCCGTTGGGATCGACATGGAGTCCGCGACGATCGCCGCGCAAGGGTATCGCTTCCGCGTCCCCTACGGCACGTTGCTCTGCGTCTCCGACAAGCCTCTCCATGGCGAGCTTAAGCTGCCGGGCCAGGCCAACCGCTTCTACGAGCGCGCGATCAGCGAGCATCTGCGGATCGGGATCGAGACCTGCGAGCAACTCCGCCTCGAAGGGTCGAAGCTCCACAGCCGCAAGCTCCGCGCGTTCGACGAGCCGCCGTTCCGGTAAAAATCGGAGCGGATCGCACGGGAATGCGTTACGCTTCCGGAATCATTGCTGAGGGAAGATAGAAGTGGCCGACACCGACACGCCCGATACGGAAGCAAAGAAGCCCGCCGCCCGCCGTCGCGCGCCGCGCAAGACGAGCGCGCCGAAGGCTGCTCCGGCAGCGACGTCGTCCGCCAAGCCGGTCGCGTCCAAGCCCGTGCCGGTTGCGGACAAGCCTGTCACCGCCGCGTCGTCGAAACCAGTGGCCAAGCCGACGCCAAAGCCGCGCTCGACCAAGCGCAGCACGCCACGGCCTGTTCCTGCACGCAATACGGCCACGCCGGTCGCGGTCGCCAAGCCTCCGGAGAAGACCCGTGGCAAATGGGGGGCTGCTGCGATCTTCAGCGGGGTGGCGGTTGCTGGCGCAGCGGTTGGGGCGCTGCTGACCTTGCGCGGGAGCACGCCGAAGGCTCAGCCAGCGCCCAAGCCGAAGGGTACGCACGCGCATCAAGCGGACGGCACGGACTCGTCGAAGTCGTTCGACGCGGGCATTGCCGATCCAGGGACGGTCCCGGAGTAAGTATCCCCAAGATACTCCACCCCGGCGAAGGCCGGGGCCCAGTTGGAACGTCTTGTGTAACGAAGCTCATCACTCCGTTAGCGACGTTTCCCAACTGGACCCCGGCCTTCGCGGGGGTGGTGCGTTGTAGGTGTCGCCCTCGCTACTAACGTTCCCCCGCGGAGGCGGGGGCCCAGCTAAAGCCACGGAAGCGTTCATAACCCTGGGCCCCCGCCTCCGCGGGGGAACTAGGAGGAAGCGTTAGCGGCCGGTTACCCGGCGCCCCTCACCACCCAGTCGGCTTCCCCTTGTTCTGCACGTCCAGCCAAGCCTTCAACGGCGCGAAATACTCGACCAGCGCCGCGCCCGACATCTCCCGACTCCCCGTGAACACCTGCAACGCATCCGGCCAAGGCTTCGATTGCCCCATGCTCAGCATCGCGTTCAGCTTCGTACCGACCGCCTTGTCACCGTAGAACGAACAGCGATGCAGCGGCCCCTTCCAGCCCGACTGGTCGCACGCCGCTTTGTAGAACTGGAACTGCAACACCCGCGCCAGGAAGTAGCGCGTGTAAGGCACCGCTGCCGGGATATGGTATTTCGCGCCCGCATCGAACTTGGTCTCGTCGCGCGCGACCGGCGGCTTGATACCCTGATACTGAAGCCGCAACTGATCCCACGCCGCCTGATAACCAGTCGTCGGGATTGCGCCCGAGAACACGCCCCAGCGCCATTTGTCGATCAGCAGCCCGAACGGCAGGAACGCGACCTTGTCCATCGCCTGTCGTAGCAGCAGCCCGATGTCCTTGTCCGCGCTCGGCACCTTCGCCTGGTCGAGCAGCCCGATCTTCACCAGGTAATCCGGCGTGATCGACAGCGCGACGGTATCGCCGATCGCCTCGTGGAAACCGTCGTTCGCACCGTTCGCGTACAGAAACGGCTGCGCCTTGTACGCGCGCTGATAGTAATTGTGGCCGAGTTCGTGGTGGATCGTGACGAAATCGTCGGCGTTCACCTTCGTGCACATCTTGACCCGGATATCGTCCTTGGCATCGATATCCCACGCCGACGCATGGCAGATCACGTCGCGGTCGGCAGGCTTGGTGATCTGCGACCGCTTCCAGAACGTCTCCGGCAGCGGTGCGAAGCCGAGCGACGAATAGAAGCCCTCGCCCTGCTTCACCATCTTGAGCGGATCATAGCCCTTGGCCTTGAGCAGGTCGCCGGTGTCGAAACCCAGGTCGCCCGCGCCCTTGGGGGCAACGATGTCGTAGATATTGCCCCATTCCTGCGCCCACATGTTGCCGAGCAGGTCGCTGCGGATCGGCCCGGTCTTCGCCTGCACCGCATCGCCGTATTTCTCGTTCAGCTTCCACCGCGTGTAGGTGTGCAGCGCCATGTAGAGCGGCTCGACCTGCTTCCAGATCTTGTCGGTCAGCGCCGCGAACTGCTCGGGCGTCATGTCGTAGCCAGAGCGCCACAGCGCGCCGACGTCCTTGTAGCCGAGCTCGCGCGCGCCTTCGTTGGAGATCGACGTCATCTTCGCATAGTCGCCGCGCATCGGCGCACCGACCTTGTCGTTCCAGCTCGTCCACATCTCGGTCAGCTTGGCCGGATCGCGCGTCGAGCCCATCGCCGCCTCGATATCCGACCCGTTGATCGGCTTGCCGGCGAGCGTCCCCATGCCCTTGCCGTAGGACGACGACATCTTGGTGGTCAGCGTCGACAGTTCCTCGGAAGCGCCCGGCCGCGTCGGTGCCGGCAGCGTCAGCCCACCGCGCAGCAAATCGAGCTTGCGCTTGGTATCGAACGACAGCCCCGGCAGCGACGCATACCGCGCGGCGCCTAGCGCATACTTCACCCCGAGATCGGTCATCTCCGCGCCCGACTTCGCCGCCAGCGCATCGGTATCGTCAGTGATGTAGGTCGCGTTGACCCACGCCACGCGGTTCGCGTCGAGCGAGGCCGTGGCCATCGCCTTCTCGGCCTCGGCGACGAACGCGTCAGCCTGCGCGACGGTCGGCTTGCCGGTTGCGGCGGGTGCGGTTTGGGCCTGTGCGGACACGGGCGCGGCAATCGCGCACGCGAGCGCGATCAGAGAGACGGTACGGATCATGATCTTCCCCTGGATTATGCCTCCAGAGTGAGCATCCGACCCCGTCTGGTCAACGCCGATCTTTCGAATCCTCCCCCGCCAGGGGGAGGTGGCGCCGAAGGCGACGGAGGGGGAGGAACGCGCAACGGAGGTGGTCGATTACCTCCCCCTCCGTCTGGCAAGCGCCAGCCACCTCCCCCTGGCGGGGGAGGATCGAGGACGGGGCGTCAGCCTGCAAGGAAGTCCGCGATCGCCTGGCCGAGTTCGGGCTTCACCACCGCGCTCATATGCCCACCGGGAGTCTCGACATACGTCCCGTTCGGCAACGCCGCCGCCAGATCCGGTGCCGAACCATTATCCTGATCCTCACCGCCGCACACGACCAACGTCGGCTGCTGTATAGCCTTCACCGACTCCAGCGGCGTATCGACGAACGTCTCGAGGATACCGAGCAACGCGACCGGATCGCCGCCCGTCGTCTTCAGGAACGCCTCCGCCAGCCACTCCGGCGTACCCTGCACATGCTGCCCCAGCTTGGTCAGGATATTGCGGAAATGCCCGGCCCGGCGCGACGTCTGCGTCAGCCCTTCGAGACCCATCCCGGAGAAGATCACCCGCCGCGGCGTCGCGCCCGTCGCCAGCATCCGCGACGTCGTCCGCGCGCCCAGCGAATAGCCGCCAAGGTCATAGTCCGTCAGCCCGAGATGCGCGACCAGCGCGTGGCCATCCTGCGTCAGCGCATCCGCCGGATACGCTTCGAGCCCATGCGGCTTCTCGCTCTCACCGTGCGCGCGCAGGTCCGGCATGATCACCCGGAAACCCTTGGCGGCGATCTTGGCCGCGTGGCCGTAGCGGATCCAGTTGGTCTTCGCATCAGAGAAATAGCCGTGGATCAGCACCACCGGCCGTCCCTCGCCGACCTCGCGCCACGCGATCCGCGTGCCGTCGAAGCTCTCGAAAAACTGGGTCTCGGTCGGGGTGCTGGCCACGGTCACATCCTGCATTGGTTCGCCGCCAATTCGTAGCCGCCGCTTCCCAAGTCAACCCGCGCCCTCGTCTTCCCTGGTCTCCAACTCCCCGCGACCCTGAGCCTCAAACGAAAACGGGCGACCCGAAGGCCGCCCGTTCCCAACGTCCAAAGACAGGATCAGAACTGATACCCGATCCCGCCCGATGCACCGGCACGGCCCTGCGAGTCATAGGTGCCGCTCAGCTTGACGACCGTGTGGCCATCGCTGAACGCCTTCGACATCCCGACCGCGACCGCCGACTGGCCGGCATAGGTGCCGCCACCCATCGCGATCATCCCCTTGCCCGCTTCATACGCCTGCGGGAGGCCGGCGGCTGCCAGCGCGTTGGAGGTCCCGGCGAAGCTGTCCCGCCGGAGGTTGCGCAGATCGAAGTCGAGCGCCGCGATCCGTCCGTCGGTATAGGCGTTCGCCTGCGTCACCGCGGAGTTGATGCCCGAGTTCAGCTGGCCGACATTGACCGCGTCGGTGGTCGACACGCCCGCCGCGACGTTGCTCAGCACGGTCGCCTGACCGCCTGCGTTGAACGTCACGTTGGTACGCGAAGGACCGTATTGCACCGAGTTGCTGCCCAGCGCGAGCGCACTGTTCGCGGTGCCCTGTGCCGTCGCGACCGCCTGATTGGTGGTGTAGAGTTGCCCACCGTTCACCGCTTCGGCAGACCCCGCCGCGACCGTACCTGCGGCCACGTTGGCGATCGTCACCGGCGCCGCCGCATTGCCGCCCGCCAGCGTCACGGTGTTGGTCCGCACGCCGTTGGCATCGGTATTGTACGACACCGCGTTCACCGCCGTCAGCGCCAGGGCATAGACCTGCCCGCCATTGACCGCGTCGGTCGAACCCGCCGCGATCGAACCGCCCGCGACATTGTGCAGGCCGACGGGGCCAGCCGCCGCACCGACCAGCGTCAGGTCGTTGGTCTTCGTGCCACCGTTCGGCGTGGTGGCGCTGCCGGGGTTCGAGTATTGCACCGGCCCGGTCGCACCATTGCTGATCTGGTTGCCCAGGTTGGTGATCGCGGTCGTGTTGTTCGCCACCTGCGTGTTGGTCGCCGCAAGCTGCGCGCCGTTGACCGCGTCGGTAGACCCGGCGGCAACGTTGCCGGCGGCGACGTTGGTGATGACCGTCCCGCCGGCACCGCCGAGCGTGATCGCGTTCTTCGTGCCGTTGTCGTACTGGACGGTCGTGGTGCCCAAGGCCGCGACCTGCGCCGCGACGCCTGCGACCTGGCCGACGTTGGCGGCATCGGTCGCCGCGGTGCCTGCCGCGACGTTGGTGATCTGCCGAGCGCCACCGGCCGACCCGACCGACACTTCACCGACCGAGTTCTGCAAGCCCGCGAGCCCCAGTGCCGCATAACCAAGCGTACCGCCACGAAGCGCCGAGGACCCGGTGCCGATGGCGACACTGTTGTCCGCGGTCGCGGTCGCTTCCGGACCGATCGCGATGCTGTCGGTACCCGTCACGACGCTGTCGCCGCGGGTCGAGAGAACCCGGAAATACCGGATGCCCGCACCGCCGTTGATAGCGCCATCGACCGCATCGAAGACCGACTGGACGTTGCCATATTGCACCCCGCCGAACCCGATCGAGGCGAGCACGCGGTTGGTGGCAGCGTCGTAGCTCGACAGTCCACCCAGGCCTGCCGCGACACTGGTGCCGAGCCCCACGAGCTGCCCGCCGTTGACCGCTTCGGTCGACCCTGCCGCGAGCGTACCCGCCGCGACGTTGCCGAGCACGACCGGCGCGTTGCCTGCCCCACCGAACGTCACGCGCGTCCGGGTCGGATCGTCATACTGCACCGACAGCGCGGCGAGGTTGCCGACCTGGCCGGAGACGGTCGCCAGCTGGCCGCCGTTGACCGCATCGGTCGAGCCGGCCGCAACCACGCCGTTGCCGACATTGTGCAAGGCGACGGCACCAGCGGCACCTCCGACGAGCGTCACGTCGTTCGACGGTACGCCGCCGTTCGGCGTGGTTGGTGCGCCTGCGCTCGAATATTGCAGCGCACCGATCGCGCCATTCGCGATGCTCGTCGTCAGGTTGGTGACGTTGGTGTTGGTCGCGAACAACTGGCTACCGTTGACCGCCTCGGTCGAGGTCGCGCCAAGCGCGCCTGCCGCGACATTGCCTATCACGACGGGCGCTGCGCCCGTACCGACGCCGCCGAGCGTGATCCGCGAGCGGCCGACATCGTCATACTGGACCGCGAGTGCGGACAGGCCGCTGACTTGCCCGGAGACGCTGGCGAGCTGTCCACCGTTGACCGCGTCGGTCGACCCCACCGCGACATTGCCATTCGCGACATTGTGCAGTCCGACCGCGCCAGCCGCCGCACCGACCAGCGCGACGTCGTTGCTCGGCACGCCGCCATTTGGGGTGGTCGGCGTCGCGGCGTTGGAATATTGCACCGCGCCGATACCGCCATTGGCGATGTTGGTCGTGAGATTGGTCAGTGCCGTGTTGGTGTTCGTGACGTTGGCGTTGGTCGTGAACAACTGGCTGCCGTTCACCGCCTCGAGCGAGGTTGCGCCCAGCGTTCCCGCGGCGACGTTGCCGAGCACGACGGGTGCCGCACCCACGCCGCCGAAGGTCACGCGCGATCGGCTGAGGTCGTCATACTGTACCGCCAAACCGTTCAGCGTGCCGACCTGCCCCGAGACCAGGGCAAGCTGACCGCCATTGACCGCGTCGGTAGAACCCACCGCGACCGCGCCATCGGCCACGTTGTGCAGCGCGACCGCGCCGGCGGCACCGCCCACCAGCGTGGCGTCGTTCGACGGCACGCCTCCGTTCGGCGTGGTCGGCGCACCCGCGCTGGAATATTGCAGCGCACCGATCGCGCCATTGGCGATGTTGGTCGTCAGGTTGGTGACGTTGGTATTGGTCGCGAACAGCTGGCTGCCGTTGACCGCATCGGTGGAGGTCGCGCCGAGCGCACCTGCCGCGACGTTGCCGATCGCCACCGGAGCGGCCCCCGTGCCGAGACCGCCCAGAGTGACCCGAGCCCGCGTCGCGTCGTCATACTGGACCGACAGCGCGGCGAGGTTCCCGACCTGGCCGGTCACCGTGGCAAGCTGACCGCCATTCACGGCGTCGGTCGACCCGGTCGCGACAGTGCCATCGGCAACGTTGTGCAGAGCGACCGGTCCTGCCGTTGCACCGACCAGCGCGACGTCGTTGGTCGGAACGCCACCGTTCGGCACGGTCGGCGTCGCCGCGTTCGAATATTGCAGCGCGCCGATGCCGCCATTGGCGATGTTGGTCGTCAGGTTGGTCAGCGCGGTATTGGTGGTGGTGACGTTGGTGTTGGTCGCGAACAGCTGGCTGCCGTTGACCGCGTCGGTCGAGGTCGCACCGAGCGTGCCGGCCGCGACGTTGCCGAGCGCGACGGGCGCTGCACCAGTCCCGACACCGCCCAACGTCGCCCGCGTCCGCGTCGCGTCGTCATACTGGACGGCGAGCCCGGCCAGCGTGCCGACCTGATCCGTCACAGTCGACAATTGTCCGCCGTTGACCGCGTCGGTCGATCCGGCGGCAACGACGCCATTGGCGACATTGTGCAGCCCGACCGGGCCCGCCGCGACACCGACCAGCGCAGCGTCGTTGGAGGGAACGCCGCCATTCGGAACGGTCGGCGTCGCGGCGTTGGAATATTGCAGCGCGCCGATCGCGCCATTGCTGATGTTGGTCGTCAGGTTCGTGACGTTGGCGTTGGTCGCGAACAGCTGACTGCCGTTGACCGCATCGGTCGAGGTCGCGCCGAGCGTGCCTGCCGCAACGTTGCGGAGCGCCACCGCCGGCGCGCCGGTACCGGCTCCCCCCAGCGTCACGCTGGTACGGGTCGTACCGTCATATTGGACCGCACCGCTTGCGAGCGTGCCGATCTGCGCCTGGACGCCGGTGAGCTGGGCGACGTTGACCGCATCGGTTGCCGCGGTGCCCGCCGCGACGTTAGTGATCTGGCGTTCGGCACCCGCCGCGCCGACCGAGACTTCGCCGGCCGAGTTCTGGGGAACAGCGAGCCCGATCGCGGTATAGCCGGTTGCGGCCGCCCGCGAGGATACGCTGCCCGCGCCGAGCGCGACGCCGTTCGCTGCGGTCGCACTGGCACCGGTGCCGAGAGCGATCGCGCCGGTTGCATTGTCGGCGACCTGCGCCTGGCCGCCGAATGCGATCGCGCCAACCGCGCCCGCTCCGGTCCGAGCGGAGTTGCCGAACGCGATGGCATTGGGATCGGCTGCGAAGGCCTCGAATCCGTTCGCGCCGAGCCCGGTGATCCGATTGCCGCCGATCGCGATACCGGCCGGCGTCCGCAAGGTGAACCCGTCCGCCTGGGTGACGCAGGAGTCGTTCGGGCCGACCGCGACGCCATTGGAGTTGAGCACCGACAACGTGAGCGGCGCATTGTTCGCCGCATCGTTCAGGATACCGGCAACGTCGATGCTGAGCGCCGGGGTCGGCACGCTCGGCAGGTTGGCAACGAGCGGCGGCAGACCGAGAACGGACACCGTCAGTACCCCGGAGATGCTCTTGACGTTGCTGAGGATCGGGTTGACGGTGCTCTGGACCGGGTTTGCGATGCCGGTAACGACCGGGCTGAGGATGTCCGTAACTACCGAACGCGGTAGGCTGACCCCCGAGCAGGCTCCAACGATGTTCGGCGCGGGCGTCGTCTGCGCCGACGCCGACTGCGCCGCGAACAGCGACGTCGTCGCCAGCCCGATCAATGAAGCGCCATCGCGCAGGCGGCGCAGCGTGCGGGTAAAGGTGGGCGACTTTGCAGGATGCGAAGCGAACGTCTTGGCGCCAGTCGGCGTCACGGCGTCTCGATCTTGCGGGCGAACAAACGCGTTGGACATCAAACAACCTCCACTGACGACTGCAACAGCAGCCCTGATTTTCCGCATCGTCGAACTCTAGATTCGACTATCGGAACGGAAGGATGTTCACCCCTGTAATACTAATAGTCTGTTACCGTAATAAATAAGCATACACACGGAACATAGAAAGCAAGTCGTCGTTATTCTACACAACTTCAATTCATTTCGATTGAAACATAAAACCGTTCTTGTTGCATAGATCAAGTTAGCGACCAGACTGTTGCTGTATCCGGTATTTTTGATCGTTAATGAACACATCCAAATTGGTCGCTATCCAATAGCCAGAACAAATTTACCGCATTTCGGTTCGATCGGTGCGTCCAGCCGCTCGCGCTCGTCATCCGAAGCGAATCGCAAAACCGCGCCGTCACACGAGGTGACGACGCGGTTTTGATCGGTCTTTTGAAAGGTGTTGGAGGCCCGATGGCCCCCCGGACTACGCCTTCTGCAGATGCCGGCGCCCCAGCAGTTCGGCGATCTGCACCGCGTTCAGTGCCGCCCCCTTGCGGAGATTGTCGCTGACGCACCACAAGTTCAGGCCGTTCTCGACGGTCGGATCCTCGCGCACGCGGCTGATATATGTCGCAAAGTCGCCGACGCATTCGATCGGGGTAATGTAGCCGCCGTCCTCGCGCTTATCGACCAGCATGATGCCGGGCGCCTCGCGGAGGATGTTCTGCGCTTCCTCGGCCGTGATCTCGTTCTCGAACTCGATGTTGATCGCTTCCGAATGGCCGACGAACACCGGCACGCGGACGCAGGTCGCGGTGACCTTGATCTTCCTGTCGAGGATCTTCTTGGTCTCGACGACCATCTTCCACTCTTCCTTGGTCGAGCCGTCGTCGAGGAAGCTGTCGATGTGCGGGATCACGTTGAACGCGATCTGCTTGGTGAACAGCTTGGGCTCTGCGGGATCGCCGACGAAGATGTTGCGGCTCTGCTCGAACAGCTCGTCCATGCCCGCCTTGCCCGCGCCGGACACCGACTGATAGGTCGAGACGACCACGCGCAGGATCTTCGCCGCGTCGTGCAGCGGCTTCAGCGCGACGACCATCTGCGCGGTCGAGCAGTTCGGGTTGGCGATGATGTTGCGGACCTTGTAGCCGTCGATCGCCTCGGGGTTCACCTCGGGCACGATCAGCGGCACGTCGGGGTCCATGCGGTACAGCGACGAATTGTCGATCACCACGCAGCCGGCGGCCGCAGCGATCGGTGCATAGATCGCCGAACCCTCGGAGCCGATCGCGAACAGCGCCATGTCCCAGCCGTTCCAGTCGAAATGCTCGATGTTCGTGCATTTGATCTGCTTGCCGGTGTCGCCGTAGTCGACCATCAACCCCTGGCTGCGCGACGACGCGACGCAGGCGATCTCGTCCGCCGGAAACTCGCGTTCCGCCAGGATGTTGAGGATCTCACGCCCGACATTGCCGGTCGCCCCTGCGACCACCACCCGATAACCCATGTTGTCACTCCGATTGGACTTGAGGCGGGCAGTACCGACGTTGCGCGGCGAGGTCCAACGGCTTTCGACTTGTTGCGCGGATAGGGGGAGTTTGGGGGGGCGGAAGGTTTGGCCGGACCTGGGAGACGGCACCCCTGCCTTCCGTGTTCTCCCGCGAAGGCGGGAGCCCAGTCTGGGCCCCCGCCTTCGCGGGGGAACAAGCTAGTGTTCAGCGATATGTATCAGCACCTGCCCCAGCAGTAGCACCACCCCGGCGGAGGCCGGGGCCCAGTTGGGGGACGTTGCCAACTAAGCGCTGTGGTCCATTACTGCGACCTTTCCAACTGGGCCCCGGCCTTCGCCGGGGTGGTGGCTGGGGAAGGTGCACCGTTAAACCCGGCCCTCAGTCGTGCGTCCGCGCCTGCCAAGTCGCATGCTCGATCCCGTGCACCTTCGCCAGGTGATCCGTAATCGCATCCAGCTCCTCCGCCGGCACGTTCGTCGCCACCAGCGTCGCGGCAACCTCGACCCGGTCCTCCCCCCGCTCGGTCACGTCCAGTTCCGCCACCTGTAACTGAGCAGCTTCCAGATGCTCGACCACCAGATCGCCGATCGGCCCCGCATCCCCCGCCGCAACCGTCACCATCACGCTATAGGTGGCCTCGATCGTCCGCCCCTCGGTCGGGATCCGGTTGATCCCGTCGACCAGCGGCCGCAGCGCGGTGTTCGCCAGCAGCACGACGAACGTCAGCAACCCAGCCTCCGCGATCATGTCGCTGCCCGCGCACGATCCCACCGCCGCCGAGCACCACAAGGTCGCCGCGGTGTTAAGCCCGCGGACGTTCATCCCCTCCTTCATGATCACGCCCGCGCCGAGGAAGCCGATCCCCGACACGACATAGGCGATGATCCGGATCGACTCGACGTCGCCGCCCAGCCGCTGCCCGAGATCGACGAACGCCGCCGACCCGAGCGCGACCAGCGTGTTGGTCCGCAACCCCGCGGTGCGCTGGCGATATTGCCGCTCCGCCCCGATCAGCGTCCCGAACACGAACGCGGCGATATAGCTCACCAGCGTGTCGAGGAACGGCCACAGGTGAAACGTCTCGACGAACCGCACCGGCGTTTACTTCGCAGGCGCGGGTGCAGCTTCAGCCACCGGCTTGTCCCTCACCGTCCGGTCGAGGAAGTTCAGGATCGTCCCCCAGACATGCTCGCTGATCCCCGGCCCCGCCACGCGGTGCGTATACCCCGGGTAGAACATCATCTCGAACGGCGTCGCAGTCGCCTGCATCCTTGCTGCGACCTTGGTCGAGTTGTCGAGGAACACATTGTCGTCCGCCATGCCATGGATCAGCAGCAACGGATCGACGATCCGGTTCGCCTCCTCGACTGCCGCCGACGTCGAATAGCTCGCCGGATCCTTCGCCGGATCGCCCAGATAGCGCTCGGTATAATGCGTGTCGTACAGTTGCCAGTCGGTGACCGGAGCGCCCGAGACCGCGGCCGCATACACGCCCGGCGTCTTCTCCAGCATCTTCAGCGACATATAGCCGCCGTACGACCAGCCATAGGTCGCGATCTTGCTCGACTCGACGAACGGCAGCGACTTCAGGAAGTTCGCACCCGACAGCTGGTCCTCGACCTCGACCGTGCCCATCGCATGATAGATCTGGTCCTCGAACGCCTTGCCGCGGTTGTACGAGCCGCGATTGTCGATCTTGAAATAGATCCAGCCGCGATCGACGAGGTATTGCGGCAGCGCGCCCTGCCAACCGCGCGTGACGACCTGACCAGTGCCGGGGCCGCCGTAATGTTCGAAGAACACCGGGTATTTCTTGCCCGGCTCCAGCGGCGGCGTGATCATCTCGTAGTGGAGCGTCATGCCGTTCTTCGCCTTCAGCGTCCCGAACTTGGTCTCCTGATGGCTCGACAGATACGGGTAGTAGGGATGCCCCTCGACCACCGCATTCTCATTGATCCACGAGAGCCGCTTGCCGGTCGCATCCGCCAGATACACCTGCGTCGGTTGCTTCGGGTTCGAGCGCGAGATGATGAACCGGCTCGCGGCCGCGTCCATCGTCGCGCTGTTCCACCAGCCCGCTTCGGTCAGCTTGGTGATCACGTTCGGCTTGGCGACGTCGACCGAATAGAGCTGCTGCTCGAGCACGTCGTCCTTGTTGCCGAGGAAGAACAGGCGCCCCTTGGTTTCATCCACACCGACCAGATCGGTGACGACCCAGTCGCCCTTCGTGAGCTGCGTCCATTTCCCCGACGCGAACCGGTAGAGCTGTCCGTAGCCGCTCCGCTCCGACCGCCAGATCAGGCTCCCGTCCTTGAGCACGTGATACGCATCGGACAGGTTGAGCCAGCTTTTTACGCCCGACTTCTCGGTGAACAGCACGGTCGATTTGCCCGTCGCCGGATCGACGCGGAGCATCTCCAGTAGTTTCTGGTCGCGGCTCTGGCGCTGGACCAGCAGCATCCGGCCATCCGGCGTCCAGTCGACCCGCGCCAGATAGATGTCGGGGTTGGTGCCGAGATCGACCTTCACCTGCCCCGAGCCATCGGACTTCATGATGTACAGGTCGACCAGCACGTTGGGCGTACCGGCGGCCGGATAGCGCTGTTCGTAAACCTTGGTTCCGGTCGCGCCGATCGACGCACGCGTCGCGGTATGGACCGGCGCCTCGTCGAACCGCTCGACCGCGACATATTGCTCGTCGGGCGACCACCAATAGCCGGTGCGGCGGTCCATTTCCTCCTGCGCGACGAACTCCGCCTCGCCGAAATGGACCGTGCCGCCGCCGCCCGTCGTCACCGCGCGCGCGTCGCCGCCGGCGAGCGGCTGCACGAAGACGTTCTGGTCGCGGACGAACGAGACGAAGCTGCCCTTGGGGCTCACCACCGGGTTCAGCTCGCCGCCGGGCGTATTGGTCAGCCGCTTCACCTTGCCGTCGAGGCCGGCGAGATACAGGTCGCCGTCGAGCGGTACGAGGATCGACTTGCCGTCGGGCGCCCAGTCATACGCGACGATGCCCTTCTGCCCGCCGATCCGTGCACGCTCGCGCTGCATCTTCTCGGCCTCGGTCAGCTCCGCGCCGCTGCCGACGGTCTTCGAATCGACCAGCATCCGCGCTTGGCCCGTCGCGGTATCGACCGCCCATAGATCGAAGCGCTCCTTCTCGTCGTCGCGGTTGCGGAGGGACGTCAGCAGCGTGCCGTCGGGCGACAGCCGCACCGCTTTCGGCTGCGATCCCGACAGGTCGGGATTGCCGAACACGCGCGCCATCGTCAGGTCGCCGGGCTTGGCCGCCTCGACCGGGCGGACAGGTGCAGGAGCCGGCGTGGCAGGCGCTGCCGGCGGCGTGACCTGATCAGCGGCCATCGCGGCGGTTCCGACCGAAGCAAGTGCAAGCCCGAGCAACCATGTGCGCATCCTGTAGTCTCCGTGGGATCATCCCGCCGGATACCGCCCGACGGACCCGAAAATCTTCGGTCGCGCGTTATCGCGGCGGCATGGCCCGGCGTAAAGGGCGCATCGTGATGCCGAGCGAGCCGAAGCGCCCCCGACTCGCAAACGTCATTTCCCTCCAACACGGCATAATGAACGCTCCGTAAACTCCGTCTTTACGTCCTTCGTTTATGGCAAGCGGGACATCGTCGCGGATCGAGCTTTCCGTGGTGCAGCACGGCCGGGGAATGATGGTTTCGAACGCGGGCATACAGGACGGGGAGCCGAGCGAGCGGAGCGCATGGGATGCGTTCGTCACGCTCGCCGACGCGGACGGCAGCGCAGCGCATCCGCATCATGCGCGCCTGATCGCCGGCGGTCTGGGCCAGCGCAACCTCTCCGACGCGGTCCACGCGCTGTGCGCGGTCCACGGCGACCATCCCGGCCTGATCGTCGACGTGCTCGCCCGCGCGATCCAGCCCGAAGCCTCGGATTGGCTCGCCGTCGCAGCCAGCGGCTTCGCCGACGAGCGCACCTATCTCGCACACCTCACCGCCGCGGTCGGCCCCCTACCCTCGACCCCAGGCCAGGCGGAGAGCGAGTCGGCACTGGTCGGCGAACGTCATGCGCTCGAAATGCTTGCCCGCTCGGAGCGCCGTGGATGTGCGACCGGGGCGGTGGCTGCGCTGCTCTATGACTGGCGCGCGATCCGCCGCGTCCTCGATGTCGCCGCCGAGCGGTTCGGGGTAGCAGTCCCCCCGATCACCCTTCCGTCCGAGACCGGCACCGCCGCGCTCGTCGCGGAACTCGGTGCATCGCCCGGTTGCCAGCGCGCGATCCTGTTCGGCGCGCAGCAACTTTTCGCGCAGCACCGCGGCCTGTGGTCGCTGCTCGAAGCGCGATCGAGTGCGCGCGGCGACCTCTGACCGCTTGCGCTGACCGACGCTTCCCCTCTATCCATACCCGGTATTCAGAACCGGACGGGACATCGCATGAAGCGCTTCGAGGGCACCCAGAGCTACGTCGCGACCGACGATTTGAAAGTCGCGGTCAACGCCGCCGTGACGCTGCGCCGCCCGTTGCTGATCAAGGGCGAACCCGGCACCGGCAAGACCGTGCTCGCCTACGAGATCGCCAAGGCTTTGGGCGCGCCGCTGATCGAGTGGAACATCAAGTCGACCACCAAGGCGCAACAGGGCCTGTACGAGTACGACGCGGTCGCCCGCCTGCGCGACGGCCAACTCGGCGATGCGCGCGTCCACGACATCGGCAACTATATCCGCAAGGGCAAGCTGTGGGAGGCTTTCACCCAGCCCGCCCCGCCCGTCCTGCTGATCGACGAGATCGACAAGGCCGATATCGAGTTCCCGAACGACCTGTTGCAGGAACTCGATCGGATGGAATTCCACGTTTACGAGACCAAGGAAACGGTGCGCGCGGTCGAGCGCCCGATCGTCATCATCACCAGCAACAACGAGAAGGAACTGCCCGACGCGTTCCTGCGCCGGTGTTTCTTCCATTACATCAAGTTCCCTGATCGCGGCACGATGCAGGCGATCGTCGACGTCCATTTTCCCGGCATCCAGAAGATCCTCGTCAGCAAGGCGATGGACCTGTTCTACGACGTCCGCGACGTGCCGGGCCTCAAGAAAAAGCCCTCGACCAGCGAGCTGCTCGACTGGCTGAAGCTGCTGCTGCACGAGGACATGCCGCTCGACATCCTCCAGAACCGCGACCCGACCAAGGCGATCCCGCCCCTGCACGGTGCGCTGCTGAAGAACGAGCAGGACGTCATGCTGTTCGAACGCCTCGCCTTCATGGCGAAGCGCCAGAAGAACCAGGGGTAAGCTATCGAGGAACCGGCGGCGTGCATGAGCACCGCCGCCGGTCCGATAGTTCGAGCGTTACGTGACGTTCGGACCCGTCGGGATATAGTCCAGCGCCAGATGCGGCAGCGAGATCGGGCTGCGGAAGTTGAAGCGATTCACCGTCGCTGGATCGGGGATGTGCAACTTCTTGCCGAGCGTCACGAAATACCACGCCGGCGACGCTCCGCTGATCGCGATGAACGAACCGGGTGCCAGCGACAACGCCTTCGGCATGTTGTCGACGATGTAATCGCTGTTGACGATCCCGTTCCAGTCCTTGAACACGCTATTGAAGGTCGCGGCATCCGGGATCCAGTGAAGCTGGCCCCACATCACCAGATAGACTGCCCCGCTGGTGTGCGATGTAACGCGCAATCCGTCATACTGCTTCCAGTCTACAGCCTTGCCCAGCAGCGCTTCTGCGGCGCCTGCATCGATTGTATCGCTGATATCGACCGACATGATCACAATCCTTTTATGGTGAAACCGTGATCACTCAGTCGGACAAGCGAAGTATTCCGATCGGGGAACCACCTAGCCTCTTTGAACGCAAATCCTGGAATCGGTCCGTCGATACGCGACCACTTCGGAGTTATTGCACGACGCCGCAGTTTTCGTGGGCCGTGTTCGAGAACTATACGTATTTGAATCAACAGGATCGACGTCACCGTCCGTTCAGCTATTCGGCGCCATTGTGACCGCAATTCGTCGAGACGGTCACGGCGATTGGCGAGCAGATCGCGGCAAAGTCCGACGGATTGGATATTGATGCACATTAACCATCTGCGGCAACAATAATGCCATACCTGTCCGGCAAGGTGACGGCATGAGATTGTATGCTTTCCGTCGTTGGGCGCCGGCACTGCTGGCAATCGGCATGGCCGCCCCCGCATCCGCCTCTCTGCTCGACTATGTCGGCCAGTGCGTCCCCTTCGCGCGCGCCGCGTCGGGCATCCAGATCTACGGCAACGCCTGGACCTGGTGGGAGCAGGCCGACGGAAAATACGAACGCACGCACAAGCCCAAGGAAGGCGCGGTGATCGTGTTCGCCAAGACCCCGCGCCTGCCGTTCGGCCACGTCGCGGTCGTCAGTCGGGTGGTCGAGAAGCGCGTCGTCATGCTCACCCACGCCAACTGGTCACGCCAGAACGGCGAGCGCGGCCATGCCGAGCAGGACGTCACGCTGTTCGACGTCTCGCGCAACAACGACTGGAGCGACGTGAAGGTCTGGTACAAGGACGTCGACGGCCTCGGCGGCGGGGTGTATCCGGTGTACGGCTTCATCTACGGTCATGCGCACGCCGCCGCTGAATTGACGAGCCGGAACCCGGATTATGTCGGTGCGCTGATCGACGCGTATGTGCCGGTAAGCGGCGAGCCCATCGCCCGCTAATCTCGTTCCCGTCGGACCAACGCCCCCGTCATCCTGACGAAAGTCAGGATCCAGGGTTACGCACGCCGCCCGTCATGGCTCTGGATCCTGACTTTCGTCAGGATGACGGCGTGATTCGTCAGGATGACGGTGCGAATGGATTGCCGCCACCTGCCAAACCGTGCCACCACCGTATCCGAAAAGACGGTGAGGATAGCGATGCGGTTCAAGGCTCTTACGACGTTCACGCTGGCCTTGCTCGCGACCACCGCTCCCGCGATCGTCGGCGCGCAGAAGGAAAAGTCCCCGCCCCCCGGTGGCGACATCCCCGCCAAGTTCGTCCCCGCCAACGCCACCTTCGACTTCGACCGCCGCGAGGTCGACATCCCGATGCGCGACGGCGTCACGCTCCACGCGGTCATCGTCCAGCGCAAGGGCGTCACCGACGCCCCGATCCTGCTCCAGCGCACACCCTACAACGCCGAAAGCGTCGCCAGCCGATCCTCCAGCCCGAGCGGCGCGATGAACCTCCGCGCATCCGACGCGATGTTCTTCGACGCGGGCTATATCCGCGTGTTCGAGGACGTCCGCGGCAAGAACGGCTCGAACGGCGCGTACATCAACGAACGCCCGCTGATCGGCCCGCTCAACAAAACGAAAGTCGATCACTCCACCGACGCTTACGACACGATCGACTGGCTTGTGAAGAACCTCAAGAACAGCAACGGCCGGGTCGGCATCATCGGCGGCAGCTACGACGGCATGATGGCGGCGATGGCGCTGGTGAACCCGCATCCTGCGCTGAAAGCCGCCGTCCCGATGAACCCGGTGATCAACACCTGGAAGGGCGACGACGACTTCCACGGCGGCGCGTTCCGCCAGATCGGCTACGATTATTACTACACGCAGGACGCCGCGAAGGGTGAAGCCGGCGACCTCTGGCGCGATGCCTACGACGATTACGACACATTCCTGCGCGCCGGATCCGCCAGCGCGTTCGTGAAGAGCCGCGGGCTCGAACAGCTGCCGTTCGTCAACCGCCTTCACGATCACCCGACCTACGACGCGTTCTGGCAGGGCCAAGCGCTCGAGACGATCCTGCCGAAGCAGCCACAGACCGTGCAGACGCTCTGGGTCGCCAGCCAATGGGACCAGGAGGACATCTACGGCGCAGTCGCAGCCTACGAAGCCGTATCGAAAGTCGACCCCAACCACGTCAACCACCTCGCGCTAGGCCCTTGGGCGCATGGCGGCGCAAACGGTGACGGCTCGACGCTCGGCGCGATCCGCTTCGATGCCGACACCGCGCTCTGGTTCCGCAAGAACGTCCTGCTCCCGTTCCTGAACGGCGCGCTGAAGACCGGCGCGACACCGCCCGCGCTCCCTACCGTCACCGCGTTCCAGACCGGCACCAACCAGTGGCAGGCGCTAGCCGGTTGGCCGAACTCGACCGCCACGCAGAAACTCTACTTCCAGCCCGCCAGCGGTCTCGGCGCCACCGCCCCCGCGCAGGACGGCCACGACGACTATATCTCCGATCCCGCCAAGCCGATCCCGTACCGCCTCCGCCCGATCCGCCCGACCTACGCGACCGGCTCGACCTGGCGGCAATGGCTGGTCGACGACCAGCGCCCGTTCTCCGACCGCACCGACGTCCTCACCTACCAGACACCGCCGCTGACCAGCCCGGTCGCGATCGCCGGCGCGCCAGTCGCGGACCTGATCGCCAGCACCACCGGCACCGACGGCGATTTCGTGGTGAAGCTGATCGACGTCTACCCTGCCGAATATTCCGACAAGCCCGAGATGGGGGGCTACCAGCTCGCCGTCTCGATGGACATCTTGCGCGGCCGCTACCGCGACGGCTTCGAGAAGCCGACCCCGATCGTCGCCGGCCAGCCCACGCATTTCCGCGTCGTGCTACCCAACGCCAACCACGTCTTCCTCCCCGGCCACCGGATCATGGTGCAGGTCCAGTCGAGCTGGTTCCCGCTCTACGACCGCAACCCGCAGACCTACGTCGCCAACATCTTCGACGCCAAGCCCGCCGACTACCGCAAGGCCACGATCAGCGTCTTCCACTCGGCCGCGCAGCCCAGCGCGATCGAACTGCCGATCGCCGCGGCGAAGTGACGGAGTGATCTCATGTTCCTGAACTTCCTCGACGAACTCCGCAGCGCCGGCATCCCCGCTAGCCTCAAGGAGCACCTCATCCTGCTCGAGGCGCTCGACGCCGAGGTGATCGAGCGGACGCCCGAGGATTTCTACTACCTCTCCCGCGCGGTATACGTGAAGGACGAGGGGCTGCTCGACAAGTTCGACCAGGTCTTCGCCAAGGTCTTTCGCGGACTCGCCACCAGCTACGGCACGCCCGCCGGTGAAGTGCCCGAGGACTGGCTGAAGGCGGTCGCCGAGAAATTCTTGACCCCCGAGGAGATGGCCGCCATCAAGTCGCTCGGCTCGTGGGACGAGATCATGGAGACTCTCAAGAAACGCCTCGAGGAGCAGAAGGAACGCCACCAGGGCGGCAGCAAATGGGTCGGCACGGGCGGCACGAGCCCGTATGGAAACGGCGGCTACAACCCCGAAGGCGTCCGCATCGGTGGCGAAAGCACGCACAAGCGCGCACTGAAAGTCTGGGACCAGCGCGAGTTCCGCAACCTCGACAACACCAAGGAACTCGGCACCCGCAACATCAAGGTGGCACTCCGCCGCCTGCGCCGCTTCGCGCGCGACGGCGCCGCCGACGAACTCGACATCGACGGCACGATCGCCGGCACCGCACGGCAGGGCTATCTCGACATCGTCATGCGCGCCGAACGCCGCAATGCGGTGAAACTGCTACTGTTCCTCGACGTCGGCGGCTCGATGGACCCGTTCGTCAAGCTCTGCGAGGAACTGTTCTCCGCCGCGACGACCGAGTTCAAGAACCTCGAATTCTTCTACTTCCACAATTGCCCGTACGAAGGCGTGTGGAAGGACAATACGCGGCGCTTCGCCGAGCGTACGCCGATGTGGGACCTGCTCCACAAATACGGCCACGACTACAAGCTGATCTTCGTCGGCGACGCGTCGATGAGCCCGTACGAGATCACCCACCCCGGCGGCTCGGTCGAGCATTTCAACGAGGAGCCGGGCGCGGTCTGGATGCAGCGGTTGACCAACACCTATCCGGCGGCGGCGTGGCTCAACCCGGTGCCCGAGGCGCAATGGGGCTATTCGCAGTCGGTGCGGATCATCCGCGAACTGATGACCGACCGGATGTACCCCCTGAGCCTCGCCGGGCTCGACGACGCGATGCGCGAACTGACGCGGAAACGGTGAGTTTGGCGCGGTAAGCGGCTGACCGTAACGGAACCGTCACGGACGCGGTCGGTTTATCGGGCATCATCCCTTACCGAAGGACAAGCCCTATGTCGTCGATCCCAAACTCCGCCATGCCGCACGCCAAGGTCCATCACGACGACGACCACAAGCCGAAGCCGGACGCGAAGAAGACCGCGGCGACCAGCGACTGGGTCGAGGATGCGACCGACGCGGCCAAGGCTGGCCTCGCGACGGCAACGGATGCGGTGAAGTCGCACCCGAAGACCGCGATTGCGGTTGGCGCGACGGTGATCGCGGGTATTGCAGCGGCGATCGCAGCGCCTGCGTTGCGCGCGAAGGATGCGGCGGAGAAGAAGGCACCGGCAAAGAAGCCCGAGCCGAAGAAGCCGGCCAAGGCGAAGAAGCCGCACTGATACATCAATACGAAAATACGAAAATACGAGAATACGAGGCCGCCGCCCACTCCACCCTGCACCACCCCGGCGAAGGCCGGGGCCCAGTTGGAAAGGTCGCAGTGGTGGGGTGCAGCCTCAGTTAGCAACGTCCCCCAACTGGGCCCCGGCCTCCGCCGGGGTGGAGATGCAACACCGGACGGGCTTGCACTTCCTTGTTCTCCCGCGAAGGCGGGAGCCCAGGCTGGGCTCCCGCCTTCGCGGGAGAACAAGCTTTCTTCTTAAAAAAGGGCAAGCGTCAGGCGAAAAGCACTCAAACCCGATCCACAACTCCACCACTCATCGCCACCGGCACGCCCGTCGTCCCCGGAAAACTAATAGCCAGGCCCTTCAACGTCCGCACCGCCATATACGCGAACCCCTCGGCCTCCAGCGCATCGCCGTTCCACCCGAGCACATCGGTAGGCTCAACCACCAACCCGGTCCGCGCGGCGATCATCGCCAGCATAGTCGGATTATGCCGACCACCCCCCGCAACCAGCAACCGCACCGGCCGAGCCGGCAAATGCCGCATAGCCTCAGCCACGGTAGCGGCCGTAAACGCCGTCAAAGTCGCCGCGCCGTCCGCAGCCGACAACCCCCGAGCCGGCTGGATCGTAAAGTCATTCCGATCCAAAGACTTCGGCGGAGGAGCATCGAAAAACGGATGGTCCAGCATCGCCGTCAACACCGTCTCGTCTACCCGCCCAGACGCCGCCAACGCCCCCCCGGCATCATACCGTGCGCCGGTCTCCGCCTCGACCCAGCTATCGATCAACCCATTCGCCGGCCCGGTATCGAACGCCACCAGCCCATCGCGATCCATCATCTGCGCCCGCTCCGGCGACATCTCGCGCGAATCATGCATGTCGCGCCCGCCAGGAATGAAGGTGATGTTCCCCACCCCGCCAAGATTCAGCACCGCAACCGGTCCCTCCAGCCTCGCCGCCAGCGCCGCATGATACACCGGCAGCAACGGAGCCCCCTGCCCGCCAGCCGCCACATCCGCAGACCGAAAATCCGACACCGTCGTGATCCCGGTCGCCCGAGCGACCGCAGCCCCATCGCCGATCTGCCACGTCCAGCGCCGATCGGGCCGATGCGCGATCGTCTGCCCGTGGAAACCGATCACGTCGACATCCGCCGCCGCAACCCCCGCGTCCGCCAGCAACTTGTGCACCGCAAACACATGCGCGCGCGTAATCAGCTCCCCCGCCGCGACCACCGGCGGACTGGCCCGCGGCTTGTCGAACGTCAGCGCCATCCGCGTAGCTTCCGCCAACTGCGCCCGCGCCGCATCCGAATAAGGCTCGCCACGAAACGCGATCGGCCGCACGAACGCCTCGCCGTCGGTCTCGATCAACGCCGCGTCGATCCCGTCGAGCGACGTCCCCGACATCAGTCCAATCGCCAGCATATCGGTTCCTTCCCGCGCAATCTCCCCACCCATGGCGGATGCATTTTCCACCGCCTAGAAAAAACCGAACTTTGCGCCTATGTGCGCGGGCTTCATGGCAACAACACTCCCCTCCCCGCCGAAGATCGGCATGGTCTCGCTCGGCTGTCCGAAGAACCTCGTCGATAGCGAGCGGATCCTCACGCAGCTCCGCGGCGACGGCTATCAGATGTCGCCCGATTATGCCGGCGCCGACATCGTCCTCGTCAACACTTGCGGCTTCCTCGATTCCGCCAAGGAGGAAAGCCTCGAGGCGATCGGCGAGGCCATCGCCGAGAATGGCCGCGTCATCGTCACCGGCTGCATGGGCAAGGAAGCCGACGCGATCCGCGCGCGCTTCCCGCAGGTCCTCGCGATCACCGGTGCGCACGAATACGAGCAGGTCGTCGGCGCGGTCCACGAGGCTGCCCCGATGCCGCCGTCCGCATTCCTCAACCTGATCCCCGATGCCGGCCTGAAGCTGACCCCGCGCCACTACAGCTATCTGAAGATCTCGGAGGGCTGCAACCATCGCTGCTCGTTCTGCATCATCCCGTCCTTGCGCGGCGACCTCGTCAGCCGCCGCCCCGACGCTATCCTTCGCGAGGCCGAAAAGCTGGTCGAAGCCGGCACCAAGGAACTGCTGGTCATCAGCCAGGACACGTCGGCGTACGGCGTCGACCTCCGCCACGCCAGCTGGCCGGTGAAGACCGGCGGCCCGATGTCCCGCAACGAAGCCCGAGACGTCCGCGCGCACATGACCGACCTGTCGCGCGAACTCGGCAAGATCGCGCCGTGGGTCCGCCTTCACTACGTCTACCCGTATCCGCACGTCGACCACGTCATCCCGCTGATGGCGGAAGGCCTCGTGCTGCCGTATCTCGACATCCCGTTCCAGCACGCGTCGCCATCGGTGCTGCGCCGGATGAAGCGTCCCGGCAACGATGCGAAGGTGCTCCAGCGCATCCACAACTGGCGGACGATCGCACCCGACATCACGATCCGCTCGACCTTCGTCGTCGGTTTCCCCGGCGAGACCGAGGAGGATTTCCAGTATCTGCTAGACTGGCTCGACGAGGCGCAACTCGACCGCGTCGGCGCATTCCGCTTCGAGCCGGTCGAAGGGGCGGCGGCTAACCTGCTGCCCGACCATGTGCCCGAAGAGCTCAAGGAAGAGCGCTACGCCCGCATCATGGAAAAGACCGCGGCAATCTCCGCGGCGAAGTTGCAGGCCAAGATCGGCCGCACGCTCGACGTCATCATCGACGCGGTCGACGAAGAAGGCGCCACCGGCCGCTCACAGGCGGATGCGCCCGAGATCGACGGCGAGGTCTTCCTCCGCGACGCGTGCCACCTGACGGTCGGCGACATCGTCCCAGTCACGATCGAAGACGCTGACGATCACGACCTTTATGGCGTGCCCGTCGCCTAACCCCGCTTACTGTTCTCCCGCGAAAGCGGGAGCCCAGGGTCCGGAGCGATACCGCCCGTAACCCTGGACTCCTGCGTCCGCAGGAGAACCAAAGTCAGACGACGTTGCGACCGGTGAACAGCTTCACCAGAACGACGATGACCGCGATCACCAGCAGGATGTGGATCAGCCCGCCTGCGACATGGAAGGCGAAGCCTGCCAGCCAGAGGATCAGCAGGATGACGGCGATGGTGTACAGCATGGTTGTGTCCCCTAAGACGTAAAAAAGGCTCCCGGTCGGACGATGAAACGTGCGTGTAACACGGCGTGTTCCGTCAACATTTCTGCCCTAGCCTAACTCCTTCAACCGCCACGGAATAAAAATCGTGGGCGTTGCGCGCGCACGCCGGTTCTGCTTCGTTGCGCGCCATGATCCTCCGTCTTCTCGCCGTCGCCGCGCTTCTCCCGGCCCCCGCCATCGCGCAGTCGCTCACCCCCACCGAAACCGCGCAGATCGACACGCTGGTCACCGGCGCGCTCGGCGATACCGGTGTGCCCTCAGCCTCGATCGCCGTAGTCCGCGGCGGCCGGATCGTGTTTGCCAAGGCGTATGGCAAACCGTCCGAGGCGATCGCCGTCGCGGACCCCAAGCTCCCCTACCAGATCGCCTCGATCTCCAAGCAGTTCACCGCCGCCGCGATCCTGCTGCTCGAAGACGAAGGCAAGCTCAGCCTCGACGACACCGTCGCGAAATACATTCCCGGCATCACCGGCGGCGACCGCATCACGATCCGCCAGCTGCTCAGCCACACGTCGGGCCTCCAGGATTACTGGCCGCAGGATTACAGTTTCGCGGCGATGGCAAAGCCCGTCACGCCGCAGCAGATCGTCGATCGCTGGGCCAAGAAGCAGCTCGATTTCCAGCCCGGTACGCAGTGGCAATATTCCAACACGGGCTACGTCGTCGCCGGGCTGATCGTCGAGAAGGTCGCGAAAGAGCCTCTCCTCACCTTCCTCCAGCAACGCATCTTCAAGCCGCTCGACATCCGCGCACTCGACCAGGACAAGGCGATCGGCAAAGCCTACCCGCAAGGCTATGGCCGCTTCGCCCTCGGCCCGGTTCGCCCCGAGACGCCGAGCGCGGACGGCTGGCTCTACGCCGCCGGCGAACTCTCGATGAGCGCCGAAGACCTCGCCAAATGGGACGTCGCGCGCCTCAACCGCACCACGCTCCCTGCCGACGACTGGGCTGCGCAGGAAACGCCGGTCAAACTCGCTGACGGGTCGAGCAACGGCTACGGCCTCGGCGTGTTCACCGGCAGCGCGAACGGCCGCCGCTATGTCGAGCACAGCGGCGAAGCGGTCGGCTTCCTGTCCGAGAACACCGTCTACCCCGACGACAAGGCGGCCATCGTCGTCCTCACCAACAGCTGGTTCAGCGACGCAACGGGCCGGATCGCCGCGGGCGTTGCCAAGATCGTCCTGCCTACCGCACCCGCCAATGCCGAAGACACCGCCGCGCTCGCCCGCGCCCGCACGGTCTACGACCAGCTCCGCACCGGCACGCTCGACCGCAAGGGGCTGACCGAAGACGCCAACTATTACTTCAAGCCCGTCGCGCTCGCCGACTACAAGGCCAGCCTCGGCGTACTCGGCGAGCCCACTGCATTCGCACAAACCGGCAAGACCCGCTTGCGCGGCGGCTTCGTCAACCGCACCTACCGCATCACCTATCCCGACCGCACGCTCTCGCTCAGCACCTATGCCGAACCCGGCGCGAGCGGCCGATACGAACAACTTTTGGTGGCGCCCGCACAATGACCGACTTCGCCTCGATGCTCCAACCCGACCGCAGCCAGCCCGCACGGACGATCCACGTCGTCCACCCCGACGCCTATGAAGGCTGGCTCGCGAAACAGTCGCAGCGCGTCCGCACGACGATCGCCGCGCACCGCCTGACCGGCAAGCCCGGCGACCGCGCGGTGCTGCCCGGCGAGACCGCGGAAGATTGGTCGATGCTCCTGGTCTGCAACGAAGCCGTGACGTCGCGGTGGCGGATCGCCTCGCTCGGCGCGTCGTTACCCGCGGGCACCTATCGTCTCGCCGAAGGCCCGGTCGGCGCGGCCGGGCTCGGCTGGATGCTCGCCCAGCACCAGTTCACGCGGTACGTGAAGCCCGACGCAACCGGCCCGCGCGTGCTCCTGACCACCGACGCCGCGCATATCGACGAGACAATCCGCCTCGCCGAAGCCACCGCGCTCGTCCGCGACCTCGTCAACACCGGCGCCTCCGACATGGGCCCCGCCGACCTGGAAGCCGCTGCCGAGACGCTCGCCAAACGCCACGGCGGGACCGTCACCACCACGCGCGGCGATGCGCTCGCGACCGGCTACCCGATGATCCACGCGGTCGGCCAAGCCGCGAGCAAGGACCGCGCGCCACGGCTGATCGAACTCGAATGGGGCGACCCGTCGCACCCCCGCATCGCACTGGTCGGCAAGGGCGTCACCTTCGACACCGGCGGGCTCGACATCAAGCCGTCGGCCGGCATGCGACTGATGAAGAAGGACATGGGCGGCGCGGCGCATGCCCTGGCGCTCGCGAGCCTGGTGATGGCCGCCAAACTCCCGGTCCGCCTCCACCTCCTGATTCCCGCGGTCGAGAACTCCATCGCCGGCAACGCCTTCCGCCCCGGCGACGTGCTGGCCACGCGCAAGGGCCTGACGGTCGAGAACACAAACACCGACGCGGAAGGTCGCCTCGTGCTCGGCGACGCGCTGACCAAGGCGGGCGAGAGCAACCCGGAGCTGATCCTCGACTTCGCAACGCTCACTGGCGCAGCGCGTGTCGCGCTCGGCCCGGACCTTCCGCCGATGTTCACCGACGACGAATCGCTCGCGGCGGACCTGCTCGCGTCGGGGCTGGAACAGAACGACCAGATGTGGCGGCTGCCGCTCTGGAACGGCTATGACGAGATGCTCAAGTCCGACATTGCCGACATGGTCAACGCCCCCGATGGCGGGTTCGCGGGCGCGATCACCGCCGCGCTGTTTCTCCGGCGGTTCGTGCCGAAGACCGCGGCGTGGGCGCATCTTGACGTGTTCGCATGGCGGCCGTCCGCCAAGCCGGGGCGGCCTAAGGGCGGCGAGGCTTACGCCCTTCGCGCGACGTTCGCGATGTTGGCGAAGCGGTACGGCGCCTAGCCGTTCCCCCGCGGAGGCGGGGGTCCAGGGTCACGGACGTCAGCCTGTGAGATCCTGGGCCCCCGCCTCCGCGGGGGAACAAGCTGGTGCTTAGAACAGCGCAAGCGAAGACGACGTCAACTCGTCGCGAATTGCCCGAACGGAAGCAACTTGTCCGCCAGAGCCTTCGTCGCATTCGCATCGCCAGCCCGCAACGGCACCAGCACCGCCACCGCAGCCTTGCGCACATATCCGTCGATCGCAGTCGGCGTCGGCGCCTTGCTCGCCGTCTCGACCAAAGCCCGTCCCCGAGCATCGTTCGGATCCAGCTCCAGCCGCAACAACCCGGCAAGCCCTGCAAACATCGCGCGATTGCCACCCAGCGCCACCGACTTGTCCAAAGCCTCGAACCCGGTCGCCTTCTGCGCCCCCGCGACCGCACGCCCGACGAACCGCCCGAGCTTCGCGATCACCCCGACATGCCACGCGCCAAGCGCCGCCTGCGCCTCCGCATTGCGCGGATAGCGGACGACCAGCGCCTCATATTGCCTCCGCGCGGCGATCGCCTCGCTCCGGTTGCCGAGCAGCTTGGCGCGATACCCTTTCGCCATCGCCTGCATGATCGCGGCCTCGGCATCGTTGGGCGAGCGGCTCAGCGCCTGCCCCGCCGCCGCCGCCGCCCGGTCGATCCGCGCCAGCGCGACATTACGATCGCGGTCGACGAACCCGGCCTGCGTCAGCAACTCGCGCGGCGTCTCCGCGCGCGCAGCGATCGGACACAGGACGGCGCTCGCGATCAGCGAGGCACTCACGCAACCGGGAAACCACCTGGCCATATCAACCCTCGCACCGAAGTTGTCCGATCAAAGTCCCGGCCCGAAACTTGGCCGTCGAATCGTTTCACGGACCATAAGACCGCCATGTTTATCGAGACTTAACACGCTCTACCCGAGATCCGGATCATAAACGTCCAGATCAGGATCAAGATCGACCGGACCGCCCGTCACAACCCCGCCGCTGCCTCGATGATCGGCACGAACTTCTCCGCGGTCAGGCTAGCGCCACCGACCAGCGCCCCGTCGACATTCGGCGTATCGAGAATCGACGCTGCATTCGCCCCCGTCACCGACCCGCCGTACAGGATTCGCACCCCGGCCGCCGCATCGCCGATCAGCATCCGCAGTTTCGCACGCGCAATCGCGTGGATCGCCGCGATTTCGTCCAGCGTCGGCGTGCGACCCGTCCCGATCGCCCAGCGCGGCTCATAGGCCAGCGTGAACCAGCTTCCGTCCGCATTGTCCGGCACCGACTTCTCGATCTGCGCCTGCACGACACGTTCTGCACGGTCCGCATCGCGTTCCGCCTCGGTCTCGCCGCAGCACAGGATCACGTTCAGCCCCTGCCGCCGCGCCGCCGCCGCCTTCGCCCAGGCGTCATGGCTGGTCTCGTGCTGGTCCGCGCGACGCTCGGAATGGCCGACGATCGTGAAGCGCGCGCCGACTTCCTTGACCATCGACGCCGACACGCACCCGGTATGCGCGCCCGAATCCGCCTCGTGCACATCCTCAGCGCCGATCGCCAACCCCGGTACGCGCTGCGACGCCGCGTCGATCAGCGTGAACGGCACCGCCACCGCGACATCGACGCCCGGCGCGGCGGCCGCTGCCGCAGCGATCGTATCGAGCTCGGCCAGCGCCGCGCGCGACCCGTTCATCTTCCAGTTTCCGGCTACAAGCTTACGCCGCATCGTCATCTCCCGAGTGTTTTGCCCAGCGATAGCGCCGCACCCGCCCCGCACAACCCCGCACAACCCCAAGCAACGTTGCGCGCCCGACTTGAAGAGCCGCCCTCGCCCCCGTAAAGCAACCGCGTTCCTATCCCTGTCGATCGGCTGTCCATGCTCGCTTTCTTCCGCCGCCTTACCCATTCGAAGGTCGGCGTGATCATCACGTTCCTGGTACTCGGCGTGATCGCGCTCGCGTTCGCGGCGGGTGACGTCACCGGGCTCAGCTCGATGACCGGCGGTGCCGGGATCACCGGCGGCGACGTCGCCAAGGTCGGCAAGGCGGACGTCACCGCGAACCAGCTGAAGACGCAGGCGCAGACCGAGATGGAGGGCTTCCGCCAGCAGCAGCCGACGCTCGACATGGCGACCTTCGTCAACCAGGGCGGCTTCGACGGCACGCTCGACCGGATCATCTCCAGCATGGCGCTCGAGCAGTTCGGCCGCGCACAGGGCATGGTCGTCAGCAAGCGCGCGATCGACGGCCAGATCGCCAGCATCCCCGCGCTGCAGGGCCCGACCGGCAAGTTCGACGAGAATCTCTACCGCCAGGTGCTCGCCCAGCGGAAGCTGACCGACGCGCAGATCCGCAGCGATATCGAGCGTGACACGTTCGCGCAGCAGCTGACGCTGCCCTCGAACGGCGCGACCCAGGTCGCCAGCCAGCTCGCGCTTCCCTACGCGTCGCTGCTGCTCGAAAAGCGCACCGGCACGATCGGCTTCATTCCTGCCGCCGTCGTCCCCGCAGGCCCCGCGCCGAGCGATGCGGACCTCAACACCTTCTATCAGCGCAACATCGCGCGCTACACCGTCCCCGAGCGCCGCGTCGTCCGCTACGCGATGATCACGCCCGAAGCCGTCAAGGCACAGGCCGTCCCGACCGACGCCGAGATCGCCAAGACCTATCAGCAGGACAGCGCACGCTACGCCGCGACCGAAAAACGTGACATCACGCAGGTCGTCGTCGCCGACCAGGCCGGTGCCGCCGCGATCGCCGCCAAGGTGAAAGGTGGCGCCAGCCTCGCCGACGCCGCTCGCGGTGCCGGTCTCGAAGCCTCGACCCAGACCGGTGTCGAGAAGGCCGCCTATGCCGGAACGACGTCCGCGCAGGTCGCCGATGCCGTCTTCGCGGCCGCCAGCGGCGCGGTGATCGGCCCGGTCCGCACGCCACTCGGCTGGACCGTCGCCAAGGTCGACAAGATCGAAAAGGTCGCGGCGCGTTCGCTCGATCAGGTCCGTGGCGAAATAGCCGCCGCGCTCGGTATCCAGAAGTCGGCCGAGGCGCTCTCGTCGATCCACGACAAGATCGACGACTCGCTGTCGAAGAACGCGACGTTCGACGAAGTCATCGCCGACCAGAAGCTCGCGGCCGTCACCACGCCCGCGCTGATCGCCAGCGGCATCAACCCCGACGATCCCGCCAGCAAGCCCGACCCTGCGCTTACGCCGCTCGTCGCCGCAGCGTTCCAGGCTGCCGATGGCGACGGCCCGCAGCTGGTCCAGGTCGGCACCGATGGCGGCTTCGCAGTCGTCGCGCTCGGTCGTGTCGTCCATTCCGCCCCGCGTCCGCTGGCACAGGTTCGCGCCGCGGTGCTCAAGGACGTGACCGCCGATCGCGCGCGCCAAGCCGCGCGTCGCGTCGCCGGCGAAGTGCTTGCGCGCATCAACAAGGGCATGCCGATCCAGCAGTCGCTCGCGCAGACCAAGCTGCCGATGCCGCCCGCGCGCACGCTGACCGCCGCCCGTGCGCAACTCGCCGCCGATCCGCGCGGCGCCCCGCCCGCGCTCGCGCTGATGTTCAGCATGGCGCCTAACACCGCCAAGACGCTCGCCGCACCGGACGACAGCGGCTGGTTCGTCATCAAGCTCGACAACGTCCAGAGCGGCAACGCGACCGGCAACGACGCGGCGATCAAGGCGGCGCGTGGCAACATCGCCCGCTCGGTCGGTCGCGAATATGTCGAGCAGTTCGCCAAGGCGGTCCGCGCCGATGTCGGCGTGAAGACCAACCCGTCCGCACTCGCGCGCGTCCGTTCCGACCTGCTCGGCCAGGGCGGCTCGGGCAACTGATCGCATGACCAGCGCGCGTGAAGCCTTGGCCGAAGGGCGTCCCGCGCTCGTCTGGCGTCGTCAGGTTGCCGATACCGAGACGCCGGTCGCCGCCGCGCTGAAGCTGATCGAGCCCGGGCGCGGCGACTTCCTGCTCGAGTCGGTCGAGGGCGGCGAGACCCGCGGCCGCCACAGCCTGATCGGCCTCGCGCCCGACCTGCTGTTCCGCGCGCACGGCCACCGCGCGGAGATCAACCGCCACTGGGCAACCGATCGCGAGACGTTCGCGCCGTGCCCGATGCCCACGCTCGATGCGTTGCGCGCACTGGTCGCCGAATGTCGTGCGGAAGTTCCCGCCGAACTGCCCCGCGCGCTAGCCTGCCTCGTCGGCTATTTCGGCTACGAGACGATCGGGCTGGTCGAGACCCTGCCACAGCCGCCGGTCGATCCGCTCGGCCTGCCCGACATGATCTTCGTACGGCCGACCGTCATCCTGGTGTTCGATCGTCTGACCGACGCGCTCTACCTCGTCGCGCCGGCCTGGCCCGATCCCGCACGCGATGCCGACTCGATCGTGACCGAAGCCGAAGAGCGCCTCGACGCGGTCGCCGCCAAGCTCGCCAGCACCCCCGTCCCCGCGCCGATCCGTGCCGACGTCGCCGAACCGACCTACACGCCAGCGCTCCCCGAAGGCCGCTACCGCAAGATGGTCGCCACCGCGAAGGACTACATCCTCGCCGGCGACATCTTCCAGGTCGTGCTCGCGCAGCGCTTCAGCACGCCGTTCGCGCTGCCGCCGTTCGAGCTCTACCGCTCGCTACGCCGCATCAATCCGTCGCCGTTCCTGTACCACCTCGACCTCCCCGGCTTCGCGCTGATCGGCTCGAGCCCTGAAATCCTCGTCCGCGTCCGCGACGACGAAGTCACGATCCGCCCGATCGCCGGCACGCGCCCACGCGGCAAGACCGCCGCCGAGGACGAAGCGAACCGCATCAGCCTGCTCGCTGACCCCAAGGAGCGCGCGGAGCATCTGATGCTCCTCGATCTCGGCCGCAACGACGTCGGCCGTGCTGCGTCGCCGGGTTCGGTGAAGGTGACAGCCAGCTACGGCGTGGAATTCTACAGCCACGTCATGCACATCGTCTCGAACGTCGTCGGCACGCTGTCCCCCGACAAGGACGCGCTCGACGCGCTGTTCGCCGGCTTCCCAGCCGGCACGGTCAGCGGCGCGCCCAAAGTCCGCGCCTGCCAAATCATCGCCGAACTCGAACCCGAACGCCGCGGCGCGTATGCGGGCGGAGTCGGCTATTTCTCGCCCGACGGCTCGATGGACTCGTGCATCGTGCTGCGGACCGCGGTGGTGAAGGACGGCACGATCAATGTCCAGGCCGGTGCGGGAATCGTCGCGGACAGTATTCCCGAATACGAACAACGCGAATGCGAAGCCAAGGCCGGCGCGATTCTCGCCGCTGCGCGCGAGGCTGTCGGTCGAGCGAAAGCTCCAGGCTTCGGTCAGTAGATCACAGCCCATTATCACCACCCCGGCGAAGGCCGGGGCCCAGTTGGAAAGGCCGTAGTAACTAAGCGCAGCGATCCGTTGGCGCCGCCCTTTACTGGGCCCCGGCCTTCGCCGGGGGGGTGTAAATCTCAAATATCTCTTACGGGAAAGCTTACGGCGTAGTCGTGGTCTCGCTAGCCGGCGCACGGCGCTCCTGGGCATAGGCATTGTTCCGCGCCAGGAAGCAGCCCGACTGGCCACCAGTCCCTACCGCCGAGCATGTATCCGGCAACCCGCCGGCAACACGCCCGAGCTGATCCATCGACGCCGCACGATTGACCCAGCTCTGGTTCTGCGCCGCGATCGGCTTGTCGTCGCGCAACTGCTTCGGAATGCGATACGGCTGGTCGAGCGTCGAACACACCACGACTTCACCCGCGGTCGACTTCGGGCACGCCTGGTCCCCGGTCAGCGTCACGCTGCGAATGCGCTGCGGCGGCGTGTCGACCTGCGCCTCCTGCGCGTACGCCATGGCGGGGAATGCGATCAGTGCGGCGAGGACGGCGGTACGAAACATGGATCAGGCTCCTTTGAGCGAATAACGTCCGTCATGCAGCATTGCTCCGCACTGAATGATAGTCGCCTACCCAGGCTATATAGTAACCACCAACGCCGTTCGCGACCTTGCCGAGGACAATTAGCGCCGAACCGTCCCGGCCGAGCGCTGTTGCACCGCGCCCCGCATCGGCTATGGCGGCGCCATGATCCTCGTCGTCGACAATTACGACAGCTTCACCTGGAACCTCGTCCATTATCTGATGGAACTGGGTACCGAGGTCGAAGTCGTCCGCAACGATGCGATCTCCGCCGGGCAGGCTCTGTCGTCGGGCGCGGACGCGTTCCTTATTTCCCCCGGCCCCTGCACGCCGACCGAGGCAGGCGTGAGCCTCGACCTCGTCGCCGCGTGCGCAGACGCCGGCAAGCCGCTGCTTGGCGTGTGCCTCGGCCACCAGGCGATCGGCCAGCATTTCGGCGGCAAGGTCGAGCGCGGCGGCCTGATGCACGGCAAGACCTCGCCCGTCGTCCACGACGACACCGGGCTGTACGCTGGGTTGCCCTCGCCGTTCATCGCCACGCGCTATCACTCGCTGATCGTCAACGCGGTCCCCGACACACTGGTGGTGAACGCGACCGCGCAGGACGGCACGGTCATGGGCTTCCGCCACAAGACGCTGCCGATCCACGGCGTCCAGTTCCACCCGGAGAGCATCGCCACCGAACACGGCCACGAAATGCTCGCCAACTTCCTGAAGATGGCGAACATTCCCCACCAACTCCCCTCCCGCCTCCGGGAGGGGTCGGGGGAGGGCCGCGCCGCGCTCACGACCTCGGCTGGACAGGACGCCCCTCCCCTGACCCCTCCCGCAAGCGGGAGGGTAATGTGACCACCACCACGCTCCTGCCTGACCCCGGCTCCCCCCTCTCGCGCGAATCCGCCCGAGAAGCGTTTGCCGACATCCTCGACGCCCGCGCCAGCGACCGCGCGATCGCCACCTTCCTCACCGATCTCGCGACCCGCGGCGAAACCAGCATCGAGATCGCCGAAGCCGCACGCGCGCTCCGCAACCGGATGATCCCGATCGACGCCCCCGCCGGCGCGATCGACGTCTGCGGCACCGGCGGTGACGGCCACCACACCCTGAACGTCTCGACCGCCGTCGCGCTCGTCGTCGCCGCGTGCGGAGTCCCCGTCGCCAAGCACGGCAACCGCGCCGCCTCCAGCAAGGCCGGCGCCGCCGACACGCTGGAAGTCCTCGGCCTCGACATGGACCGCGCCGGCGCCACCGCGGAGGCAAGCCTCAACGAGATCGGCATCGCCTTCCTCTTCGCCGCCAACCACCACCCGGCGATGAAGCGCATCACCCCGATCCGCCAACGCATCGGCAAGCGGACGATCTTCAACCTGATGGGCCCGCTCGCCAACCCGGCGGGCACCACCCGCCAGCTCATCGGCATCGCCCGCCCCGACTATGTGTCGCTCTACGCCGAAGCCCTCGAACAGCTCGGCACCGAAGCCGCGCTCGTCGTCTCCGGCGAAGAAGGCCTCGACGAACTGTCGGGCGCCGGCCCCAGCATCGTCGCCTCGGTCGGCACCGTCGCGCTCCCCGGCAAGGTCACGCCCGAAGACGCCGGCCTCACCCGCCACGCCATCACCGACATCCGCGGCGGCGACGCGCACCACAACGCCGACGCGCTCCGCCACCTGCTCAAGGGCGAGACCGGCGCCTACCGCGACGCCGTCCTGCTCAACGCCGCCGCCGCCTTGATGGTCGCCGGCACCGTCCCCACTCTCGTCGACGGCGCGGCCAAGGCCGCCGCCGCCCTCGACACCGGCAGCGCCGACGCGCTGCTCGCCCGCTGGATCGCCTACTGACATGACCATGCTCGACCGTATCCTCGAGACCAAGCGCGCCGAAGTCGCCGCGCGCAAGGCAACCACCTCGCTCGCCGACATCGACGCCGGCATCGCCCGCATGTCGAAGCCGCGCGGCTTCCGCGCCGCGCTTGACGCCAAGACCGGCTACGCGCTGGTCGCCGAAGTCAAGAAAGCCAGTCCCTCGAAAGGCCTGATCCGCGCCGACTTCGATCCCGTAGCCCACGCTCGCGCCTACGAAGCCGGCGGCGCCGCGTGCCTGTCGGTGCTGACCGACGAAAAGTGGTTCCAGGGCTCCGACGCCTATCTGACCGCGGCGCGCGACGCCGTCTCGATCCCCGTGTTGCGCAAGGACTTCATGGTCGACCCATGGCAGTCGACCGAGGCGCGCGCGATCGGTGCCGACTGCATCCTGATCATCGTCGCAGCACTCGACGACATCCAGATGGCCGAGATCGAAGCCTCCGCGCTCGAATGCGGCATGGATGTGCTGGTCGAAGTCCACGACGCGCACGAGATGGAGCGCGCGCTGAGGCTCAAGTCGCGCCTGATCGGCGTCAACAACCGCGACCTGCGCGACTTCTCGGTCGATTTCCAGCGCACCTACGACCTCGTCGGCAAGGCGCCCAAGGACTGCACCTTCGTCGCCGAAAGCGGCCTGACGACGCGCGCGGAACTCGACGCGATGGCCGAACACGACATCCACTGCTTCCTGATCGGCGAAGCGCTCATGCGCCAGGACGATGTCGAAGCGGCTACACGGGCGCTGGTGGGATGACCGGCCTCACCCATATCGACGAAGCCGGCGCGGCCCGCATGGTCGACGTCGGCGGCAAGGCCGTCACCGCCCGCGAAGCCATCGCCTCCGGCCGCATCACCATGTCCGCCGAAGCCGCCGCAGCGATCGGCGCCGGCACCGCGAAAAAGGGCGACGTCCTGGCTGTCGCGCGCGTCGCGGGCATCATGGCCGCCAAGCGCACCAGCGACCTCATCCCCCTCTGCCACCCGCTCCCGCTCACGAAGGTGGAAATCGACTTGGTCGTCGACGAAACCGGCGTAACCGCCACCGCCACGGCCTCGACCGAAGGCAAGACAGGCGTCGAGATGGAAGCTCTGACGGCTGCCACGGTAACGCTCCTGACGATCTACGACATGGCCAAAGCGATCGACAAGAGCATGGTCCTCACTGACATCCGCGTCCGCGCAAAGTCCGGCGGCAAATCCGGCGACTGGACCGCCTAAAACAAAACCCTCGCCCCAAAGGGGAGAGGGAAAGACGCCAAAGGCGGCGAGGGTGAGGGCAAGCCAAGCAGAACGCGCCTAGCTTTCAGTCATCATCGATAGACCAGTCGTGGCTCTCGACGATCGTAGACTCAACTGGTCGCCCCGCCGCATCCAGCGAAGGGTCATACCGAAACCGCTGCTCGATCAACCGACAGGTCAGTGCATCAAGCTCCCGGCTCCCGCTAGACCGAGTCACCCGACACCCCGACACGCGCCCATTGGTTTCAACCACGTACCGCACGAATACGCGCCCTCTGATCCCGGTCTCCGCACCGTCATCCGGATAATCCGAATCCTTCAACCGCCCCTTTCGCCACCGCGGCGGCGTCTCCTCGCCACCCCCGCCGTCGCCATCGCCATATCCCCCACTCCCGGTGCCATTGCCGATCCCCCCACTCCCGGTCCCCGGCCCGCGAATATCCGAAGCCCCCGCCGTCGCCTGCGCCCCCACTCCAGCCTTCTCCGCAACCACGACAGGCGGCGGCACCACAACCGGTACCACCGGAGGCGGCGCCACCACCTCGGTAGCCTTCGACTTCAAATTAGGAGGCGACGCAGCCCCCTCCGGCTTCCGGCTAGGCGAAGGCCGAGGCCTCACCTTCTCCTCGGGCGGCGGTGGCGGACGCGGCGCCGCATCGAACACCTTCAACGCATCACTCACCGCCGCCGACATCGGCACCACCAGCCCATTGAGCAGGGCATAGCCCAGCACCCCCGGCAACAGGACAGCACCCACCGCCGCCCCGATCCTGTCTCTCGCCCGAGGCTGATTGCGTGTCATCATGCTGATCTGGTGTCTCTTTCCCCCAAACAAAGCCCCGCAAGCGATGAACCCGCGCTGGCCGAGCGTGCGAAGAGGTGATCGACGACTATCCCGAACTCCGCGTCGGGCCGCGGAGAAAACAGTGGAGCACTATCAACACCACCCCGGCGAAGGCCGGGGCCCAGTTGGGAAAGCCGCGGTAATTCAACGCGACCGCCCCGCCCAACCCTGTTTCCCCGCGAAGGCGGGGACCCAGACTGGACTCCCGCCCCTCGAGGCAGTGGCTGCGCCGATCGCCCCGCCGTCCTGCCGCAACCCCAACAACACCTGTCCTACGTTCCAAACCCATGGCAAAGCGCCAGATACGCCAAAACTCACCCCCTCCCGCCGGACCTTCTACCGGACGAGACCGTTCCAAACCTGAATCTCAGAACCGCACCCGCCAAATGTCTCCCAGCGTGTGAACTTCCTGCACTTCCAGCAGGAAAACCACGTAATATCAGAGCCAAAAGCATGACCCTAGTCCCCGTCGCCGAAGCCCAGTCCCGCCTCTTCGCCATGGCCCCCCGCGTCGGCCACGAGACCGTGACGCTACGCGAAGCCGCCGGCCGCTGGGCCGCCGAGGACATCCTCGCCCGCCGCACGCAACCGGCAGCAGACCTCTCGGCGATGGACGGCTACGCGATCCGCTACGCCGACCTCCCCGGCCCCTGGACCGTCATCGGCGAAAGCGCAGCCGGCCGCCCCTTCGCAGGCCATGTCGCCCCCGGCCAAGCCACCCGCATCTTCACCGGTGCCGCAATGCCCGACGGCGCCGACACCGTCATGGTCCAGGAAGAAGCCCAGCGTGATGGCGAAACCCTGATCCTGGCCGGCGAAGGCCCCCCGACGCTCGGCCGCAACACCCGCCGCAAGGGCCTCGATTTCTCCACCGGCACCCGCCTGATCGCCGCGGGCGATCGCCTCAGCCCCGCGCGCATCGCCGTCGCCGCAACCGGCGGCCACGGCAGCCTCACCGTCAACCGCCGCGTCCGCGTCGCCGTCGCCGCCACCGGCGACGAACTCGTCCCCCCCGGCTCGACCACCGACGGCGTCGCGCTTCCCGAATCGAACGGGATTATGCTCGCCGCGATGCTCGCCGACATGCCCGTCGACATCATCGACCTCGGCATACTCCCCGACAATCTCGAGATCCTCCGCGAAGCCTTCGCCAGCGTCGAGGCAGACCTGCTAGTCACTACCGGCGGCGCGTCGGTCGGCGACCACGACCTCGTCCGCCCGGCAATCGAAGCCGCCGGCGGCACCATCGACTTCTGGCGGATCGCCCTGCGCCCCGGCAAGCCGATGATGGCCGGCCGGATCGGCGAGATGATGGTACTCGGCCTCCCCGGCAATCCGGTCTCCGCGTTCGTCACCGCGACGTTGTTCGTCAAACCCGTCGTCGCGCACATGGCCGGCGCTAGAGACCCGCTCCCCCAGTCGACCCACGCGCTGCTCGGCGAAGACCTGCCCGCCAACAACGCCCGCACCGACTATCTCCGCGCCGAACTGCGCGACGGGAAAGCCTATGCCTCGACGATACAGGACAGTTCGATGCTGCTGACACTCGCCCGCTCGACCTGCCTCATCGTCCGCCCCGGCAACGCTCCCGTCGCGAGGACCGGCGAATCGGCCGAAATCCTCGTAATCGCGTGATACGGACGCTTGACGGCGTTAGTTATGTTCCATAGAAGTTCCCAGTCTGTTCCGGACGGAGAACCGCCATGCTCACGCGCAAGCAGCACGAACTCGTCTGCTTCATCAACGATCGCCTCAACGAAACCGGCGTCTCGCCGTCGTTCGAGGAGATGAAGGACGCGCTCGACCTCAAATCGAAGTCGGGCGTCCATCGTCTGATCAGCGCGCTCGAGGAGCGCAACTTCATCCGCCGCCTGCCGAACCGCGCGCGCGCGCTCGAAGTGTTGCGCATGCCCGAACGTGCGGAGAAAAAGGCGCCGTCAAAGGCATCGAACGTCAAGGCAGCTCCCGCCGCCGCGACCCCGCAACCGGCCAACGACGTCATCGAGATTCCCCTCCACGGCCGCATCGCTGCCGGCGTCCCGATCGAGGCGTTCGAAGGCAGCACCATGCTAGCCGTCCCCGCCGCGCTGCTCGGCACCGGCGAACACTACGCTCTCGAAGTCTCGGGCGACTCGATGGTCGAAGCGGGCATCCTCGACGGCGACTACGCCCTGATCCGCCGCACCGAAACGGCGAGAGACGGCGAGATCGTCGTTGCGCTGATCGAAGACAGCGAAGCCACCCTCAAATACTTCCGCCGCGAAGGCGCCATGGTCCGCTTAGACCCGGCAAACCGAGCCTACGACCCCCAACGCTACGCCCCCGCCCAGGTCCGCGTCCAAGGCAAACTCTCCGGCATCCTCCGCCGCTACGACTGAGTCGCGGAGACCGACCTGCGTTATCATCGCGCAGGCCGGTCTCTGTTTTAGCTGCTTAGGAAAAGTGCCCGCTCAAGCTGGTGAGCCAAGTCGCTCTCTCCCGCTAGCGACAGCGACCGGTCTGATCGGCAAATTAAGCGATGTACTCGGAGTTGTCCGAGACAGTTCTTCGATATGCCCAAGCAAAGACCGCCAAGCGTCCGGAAGACTCTGTCCCGCTTCGATGCATAAGCGCGACCTCGACTCGAACCCTAAATATCTGTGCCTCCGCGCCTTTGCGCGAACATATCGCCATCTGCCCCCCGCGCAGCCGAAGAATTGGTTCGCGCGGAGACGCGGAGGTGTTGCGTTCGGGGAGGGATGAAGCTGTTCCAATGCCTTCGGTAGTGAGACTGAACAATAGCCAGCCCGATTCATCCATCGTATCAAAATTCTCCGCGGCTCCGCGTCTCCGCGTGAACAAATTCTTCGCACTGCGATCGCAGGTGATGACGGATGATTTTGTTCACGCGAAGGCGCAAAGGCGCGAAGATGTGGTGCTTAGATTGGCGTCTATTTGTCTTCGCAGACCACGGAAAAACCGACGTCGGCTCATCGTTCATGAAGGTGTGAAGGTCTCCCGAATCGCATCACCTTCGCAACTGTGCGCCTTCACGTGAACATTTCTACTTTTGACGGCCTCGGCTGGCACGAAACGCCGGCGCAGTACCGTGAAACCGGTCATAGCGCGGCCTGAACGAATGCGCGGTGCGTTCGAGGAGAGGCGGATCGCGCCAAGGGTGACGATCACCTGCGTTCAGGATGGTCACGACTGTCCCGCTCCCCAAGGTCAGCGCGACGCCCCCCGTACGCCGGAGTACACGACGATCCAGTTTCAACCACCGCGGTACACACCGTCTCGGCAGACCGCGTTCGCTGACGACAATATCGGCGCCCTGACAGGCGGCGATGAACTCAGCAATCGGAACCATATAGGCGCTGCGCGTCGCAAGTATCCGCCACATCTGCCCACGCGCGGCGATATCGGTGACGCACAGATCGCGGCTGCACCGGGCATCGGGTTGGTCCGCGAGCAGGAGCGGCTCGCCGTCCACCCCGCCATTCTCGGCGAGCATGTCGCGCGTATAGTCGCCTGCCCGGTCACGCAGCATTGCCAGCCCCGCCGCGGTTCGTACCGCGACGTGGCGACCGTCTCCCGTCACCAGAACGTCAGGCGCTGGCGTGGTCAGCGCCCAGATCGCGCCGACCATGAGCGGCAGAATACCCAACCGACGCCACCAAGTCCGCCACAGCGCGATCCAAATCCCCCCGACAATCATGAGCACGAACGCCGCCGTCGGCATCGCGGGCAACGACCGCACCGAGCCGGGAGCGCTGGCCACGATATGCGCGAGCCACAGCAGCGCATCGAGCGAGCGCTGGACCAGCCACCAGATCGGCGCGCCGAAGCCGCCCGCATCGAGCAGCAGCGCCAGCGCCTCCAGCGGCATCACGACGAACGTGGTCAACGGGATCGCGACGATGTTGGCGAACGCGCCGTACAGCCCCGCCTTGTGGAAATGATAGACCGCGATCGGCATCAGTGCGAATTCGACCAGCAGCCCCGTGAGCAGCAGCGATGCGACACCCCGCGCCAGCTTGCGTCCCCGCCCTTCGTCATGCGGGCCGAAGAACGCGCGGATCACCGGATGTTCGTGCAGCGCCATGATCGCGGTGATCGCCGCGAACGAGAGTTGGAAGCTCGGCCCCGCCGCCGATTCGGGCAGGACCAGCATGACACACGCCGCCCCCGCCGCGACCAGCCTCAAGGTCATCGCCTCGCGTCCCATCGCCAGCGCGGCCAGCACGAGCAAGGCGGCCACGCAGGATCGGATCGTGGGGACCTGGCTGCCGGTCAGCAACGTATAGCCGATCGCCGCCGCCGCACCCGCCAGCGCGGCGATCAACGGCAGGCGCCCATGCAGCGCCAGCCACGGACTGAGCGCCAGCAGCCGCAACACGATCAGCATCGTCGCCGCCACGGCTGCGGTGATATGCAACCCGCTGACCGACAACAGATGCGCGAGCCCCGCCCGGCGCATCGCCTCCGAATCGTCCTCGCTGATCGCACCGACGTCACCCGTTGCTAGGGCGGCGGCGATGCCGCCTGCGCTGCCGTCCAGCCGCGAAACGATGTGGTGCGACAGCGCGACGCGTATGCCCGCGCCCGATTCGCTCGGCGTCGTTACGACCACCGGTGCGAAACCGCGTCCGGTCGCGCCAATTCCGCCGAACCACGCGACCCGGGCAAAGTCGTAGGCGCCCGGCACCGCTGGCAAAGGTGGCGGCATCAGGCGGGCGCGCAAATGCACGACTGCCCCGGTCCCGAGCAGCTTGGGCGCATCGGCCTCCGCGAGGTTGACGCGGACTCGGTATGGCAAGGCAACCGGCTGCCCATCAGTCTCCACACCTTTACCAAGTGGGAGAACCGTCAGCCGCACCAGTTTGCGCGCTACCAGCGGCTCGATCGCCTCCACCTTGGCCGAAAAGCTCGCGATCGTCGGGCCGCCCAACACCGGTCGTGCCACCGATTCCGACCGAGCCCAGATCAACCCAAGACCGAGCCCCGCCGTCAGCAGACCAATCGCCAGCGAGCGCGCCGCACGCCCGCCCTGCCCCACGGCCAGACAAGTCAGCCCACTCGCCACCAGCAGCAGCACCGCCACGCACCACGCCGGCGGGTCCGGCAAAGCGAACCACAACGCGATCCCGCTCCCCAGCATCACCGGCAGCCACAGCACCAACTGGTCGCGCTCCGCCTCCAGCCAGCGCTCGACCGCCAGGCCCCCGCGCTCCACGGCAAGCTCGACGACGGCCCCCCATCGCGGCACGCCCATTTGTCGCCGCCAAGGACGCATGCTAGGGGCGGCGACGGCTGTCATGGCCATCGTTTCTCCATCGTTTCATCAGTCTGGGAGCACCCGCGGTTGGGCGCAATATCTGATACGGGCACCGCCAATTCGGCCGCACCCGTGGTTACCCGTTTCGCTCCGTCGCCGACGGGGTTCCTGCATCTTGGCGGCGCGCGCACAGCGCTGTTCAACTGGCTGTTCGCAAAGGCGAACGGGGGTAAATTCCTGCTGCGGATCGAAGATACCGACCGGGTCCGCTCGACCCAGCCGGCGATCGACGCGATCATCGACGGGATGCGCTGGCTCGGGCTCGACTGGGACGGCGACGTCGTCATGCAGTTCGCGGGCGCCGAGCGCCACGCACAGGTTGCGCACGAGATGGTGGCAAATGGGCATGCCTATCGCTGCTACATGACCAACGACGAGATTGCCGCGATGCGCGCCGAGGCACAGGCCGCGAAGAAGCCGCTGCGCATCCGCAGCCCGTGGCGTGATCGCCCGGAAAGCGAAGCGCCGAGCCTTCCCCATGTCGTCCGCCTGCGCGCGCCGCAGGAAGGCGCCGTCACGATCGAGGACCGCGTGCAAGGCGCCGTCACGGTCAAGAACGAAGAGATCGACGACCTCGTCCTGCTCCGCTCCGACGGCACGCCGACCTACATGCTCGCGGTCGTCGTCGACGATCACGACATGGGCGTCACGCACGTCATCCGCGGCGACGATCATCTCAACAACGCGTTCCGCCAGTTGCCGATCTACCGCGCGATGGGCTGGCCCGAGCCGATCTATGCGCACATCCCGCTGATCCACGGCCCCGACGGCGCCAAGCTGTCGAAGCGTCACGGCGCAGTCGGCATCGAAGCGTACCGCGACGAGATGGGTATCCTGCCCGAGGCGTTCGACAATTACCTGCTCCGGCTCGGCTGGGGTCACGGCGACGACGAGATCATCAGCCGCGAACAGGCAGTCGAGTGGTTCGATCTGTCGGGCGTCGGCAAGTCGCCCTCGCGCTTCGACCTGAAGAAGCTCGAGAATCTCAATGGCCACTACATCCGCGAAGCCGACGACGCGCGGCTGGCACAGCTCGCCGCCGATCGCCTTGGCCACGACCTGCCGACCGGCGGACTCGATCTTCTGACTCGCGCAATGCCCGTCCTGAAGCCGCGTGCCGCAAACCTGAATGAGTTGGCCGAAGGGTCGAATTTCTTGTTCAGCCAACGGCCCTTGGCGATGGACGACGCCGCGGCGAGCCTTTTGCAGGGTGAAGCGAGTGCGATTTTGGTCAATGCCCATGCCGAACTTGACGCGCTCGCCACGTGGGATACGGAGGCGCTCGAAGGCGCGGTACGGCGCGTGGCCGAAGCGTGGGGCGTCAAGCTCGGCCAGGTTGCACAGCCGCTTCGCGCCGCGCTGACGGGACGCAAGACGTCGCCGGGGATCTTCGATGTGCTCGACCTGCTCGGGCGCGACGAGAGCCTGGGACGGATCGCCGACCGGATGGCTAGCTGATAAGATTTCGAGGAAGGATACAAGCATGAGCGAGACCGCAACCCTCAAGGTCGACGGCAAGGATTTCGAGTATCCGGTGATGTCCGGTACGGTCGGACCCGATGTCATCGATATCCGCAAGCTGTACGCGCAGACGGACAATTTCACCTATGATCCGGGGTTTACCTCGACGGCGTCGTGCCAGTCGAAGCTGACCTATATCGATGGTGACGCGGGCACGCTGCTGCACCGCGGCTACACGATCGGCGAGCTGGCCGAGCAGTCGAACTTCATGGAAGTCGCCTATCTGCTGCTAAATGGCGAACTGCCGAGCGAAGACGAGCTAGCGAACTTCTCGAACACGATCACGCGCCACACGATGGTGCACGAGCAGCTCGCGCAGTTCTTCCGTGGCTTCCGCCGCGACGCGCATCCGATGGCGATCCTGTGCGGCGTCGTCGGCGCGCTGTCGGCGTTCTATCACGATTCGACCGACATCCACGATCCGGCGCAGCGCGTCATCGCGTCGCATCGCCTGATCGCCAAGATGCCGACGATCGCCGCGATGGCGTACAAGTACAGCGTCGGCCAGCCGTTCGTCTATCCGGACAACACGCTGAGCTACACCGGCAATTTCCTAAAGATGACGTTTGGTGTCCCTGCCGAGAAGTACGTCGTGAACCCGATCGTCGAAAAGGCGATGGACCGCATCTTCATCCTGCACGCCGATCACGAGCAGAACGCGTCGACCTCGACCGTCCGTCTCGCCGGTTCGTCGGGCGCCAACCCGTTCGCGTGCATTGCGGCCGGCATCGCCTGCCTGTGGGGCCCCGCGCATGGCGGCGCGAACGAAGCCGCGCTCAACATGCTGCATGAGATCGGCACCGTCGACCGCATCCCCGAGTACATCGCCCGCGCCAAGGACAAGAACGATCCGTTCCGCCTGATGGGCTTCGGTCACCGCGTCTACAAGAACTACGATCCGCGCGCGGCCGTCATGCAGACGACCGTCAAGGAAGTGCTCGGCGAGCTGGGCGTCACCGACCCCGTGTTCGACGTCGCGATCGAGCTCGAGCGTCTCGCGCTCAGCGATCCGTACTTCATCGAGAAGAAGCTGTTCCCGAACGTCGATTTCTACTCGGGCGTGATCCTCTCGGCGATCGGCTTCCCGACGTCGATGTTCACCGTCCTCTTCGCGCTCGCCCGTACCGTCGGCTGGGTCGCGCAGTGGAACGAGATGATCACCGATCCCGACCAGAAGATCGGCCGCCCGCGCCAGCTGTACAGCGGCCCGACCGCGCGCGACTACGTCCCGATGGCGTCACGCTGATGAAGGCCCTTCGGCCGATTCTGATGATCGTCGGCGTGCTCAGCGCGCTGATGGGTCTGCTGTGGATCGGTCAGGGGCTCGGTTACGTCCACTGGCCGCAGTCGAGCTTCATGCTCGATCAGCGGCCATGGGCGGACCGCGGTGCATTCCTCGCCGCGTTCGGCCTCGCGCTGATATTAGTGGCGCGCCGGATCCGCCGGTAACGTCAGCACGAACCGCGCGCCTTCGCCGGGTGCGCTCTCGATTCCGAGATCCCCCTGCATCGCCCGCGCGAGACGCCGTGCGATGTACAGGCCGAGCCCGTTGCCGCCGGCCTCCGATGGATCGACCCGCTCGAACTTCTCGAAGATCCGCACCTGATCCTCGGGCGCGACGCCCTTGCCCTTGTCCGCGACCACGACGACCGCGTGGGTCTGAGTCCGCGTCACGGTGACGATCACCTGCGCACCGCGTGGCGAATAGCGCACCGCGTTGCCGACAAGGTTGACCAGAACCTGCAACACGCGGCGGAAATCGCCCAGAGCCGGAACACGCACGTCCAGCGCCGGGCGCGTGATCGTGACGCCTGCGTTCGCCGCGCGCACCGACAACAGCCCAGCCGCTCGTCGCGCTACATCGGCAAGGTCGATCGGCTCGGGCACGAGTGCAAAATCGGGCCGCTCGACCGCCTGGAGATCGACGAGGTCATCGACCAGTTCGAGCAGATGCCGTCCGGCGCTGGCGATATCCGCGGCGTAATCCGCGTAATCGCCCTGCACCGGGCCATCCGCCTGCGCATTGATGCTGTCTGCGTTGGCGACGATACGCGCGAGCGGAACCCGCAACGCCTTGTCGAGTCCGCTCGTAAAGGTCGGCGACAGTGTCTCGGTCGAGGCAGCAGGGGACGGCGCGTCTTCTACCACCATGCGTGCAGCGCCAACGAACCCCGCAAAGTCGCCCGCCGCATCATGTCGAACATTGGCCGTCAACGTCACCGCGCGTCCGGAACTCCGCAGCCGCGCGGGCTGCGCCGTCATCGGGCGTCGCCGGGCGAGAGAATCGAGGATCGGCAAAGCCCCATCCACACCGGTATCCAGCGAAAACATCGCCGTCAGCGGCTGGCCAAGCAAGGCGAACGCGTCGAACCCGTGCTTCGGCCCTGCATCGAGCGTGACGAACGTCAGCCGCAGCGCGGAATCCGTCTCCCACCGCCAATCCGTATCGCTGCCGTGGAAATCGTCCTGCGTATCCGGCGATGGTCGCGCCGGCCGCCACGCCGCGATCTCGCGCCAGCCGCTCACCGTGAGCCGTACGTTCTCACCATCTGGTTGAGCCCGCACCCAGAGATCTACGTCCGTTTCGTCGTCGGCGACGACCACGCCGCGCGACACAACGATTTCGAGCCGACGTGCGAGCCGGGCGATCGTCGCAAGCTGCGGCACGGCAAGTGGCGCACCGCGCATTCCGCCCGCCCGCTGGTTGAGCGCAACCAGCGCCGGGTCCGCAAACGACAGCGAGCCGTCCGGTGCGACGATCGCATGCGCGATCGGACTTTCGATCGAAGGGTCGAACACGCTCATCGCCGATCCGTACGCGCCAGCGCGCGCAACGCCATCCGAAAATCGCGGTTCAACGCCAATGGCGCGAGCGACGCACGCGCATCCTCGACCCCGACCGACACGATCGCATCGAGCGCATCCGCAAACGCCTCGATATCCCGCCGCGGATCCGCCTCCGACAGCGCCAGCCCGATCCGCGCGATCGTCGGCCGATCGAGATCGATCGCGCGCAACGCCAGCCACAGCCGATCGCCCTCCGGGTCCAGCGTGATAGCCCGCGCCTGATCGAACGCGATGCCGATCGCATGCGCCAGCACCGCGACGAACAAAGACAGCCGCCGGTCGCCGATCGATTCGACCAGCACCGCAGGCAATTCGTTCGGTCGCGCATCGAGCGCTCCGGCGAGCCGCGTCGCTACCGCATCGGGTCGCTCGCCTTCGTCATGCGCCGCGAGACTGCGCTGTGCCGCATCGGTGATCGCCCGGTCGCTTTCCCGCGTGACGGACTTCAAGCCATCGCGCACGGCCGCCGCCACCCACCAGACCAGCCGGTGATGCAGTTCGGCCGGCAACTCGCTGCCCCCGACGGCCCCCTGCTCGTTCGCCACCCGCCGCCGGCTTTCCGCAGCCAGCAGCGCAGACGCCGCCGACGCCACCACGCTGTCCGGCACCCCCGCCAGCCGTACCAGCAAGCTCGCTTCGTCGGGTTCCGCGACCTCGACCGGCAACGACGCGGCGATCAGGTCATGCCGCACGCGCGCGATCAGTTCGTCCATCAATTCTTCGTCGCGAAGCAATCCCGCCCGCGTGAGACGATCGAGAACGCCGCCCGCCCCGGCCTTCAACATCGCCTCCCCGGCCTGCGTCGCGCCACCACCCGCGAGCAGTCGTGCGGCATGTCGGCGGATGTCCCATTCGATCGCCCCGACGATCGCGCCGAGCACCTGCGCGAGCATCAGCCGCGTCCGGTCGTCGAGCCGTGCATCGGCATCGAGAAAGAAATCCGCGATCGTTCCGGTCAGCCGCGCGTCCGCGCGCAGGCGTGCATCCTCCGCTCGCGCAACGGGATCATAGGGCGACACGACGTCACGCACTGGGTCTGGACCGACCGACATGATCCCGTGCTTAGCCTCCGGACGTTAAGGTCCGCCTAAGGCGTTCGGCGAAGTCGCTCGATGACCACGGCCAGCGTCGCGGTCGCATACACCGCGGTCAAGCCGAGCCCGAACACCGGGAACCCCAGGATCGCGAACAGCGCGATGATCAGCAGATAGGCCGCCGGACTTCCCCACCACATCTGCCGTTCGCGCTCGAGGATGGCGCGTTCGGCCAGCGCGCCGATCGCGACGAGCGCGGTACCGATCGCCAATGCGGTGTTGTTCCCAGCATAGCCGCTGACAAAAAACGCGAAGACCAGGATCGATGCCGCGGCCACGCCGCCGATCGCCAGGGTCTGCCCCCGGGCCATCGACGCATCGTCGCGCAGTCCGCTGAGCACCGAGCCGAGTGCCAGGGCTACGCATCCGAGGAGCGACAGGACCAGGCCGATCGACGGCAGCCCGAAGCCGATCGTCACCAGTCCGGCCACGCCCAGCGCTGCGCCGGCGGCTCCAACGGTCGTACCAGCCGCACCGCGATCGACCAGCAGCGGCAATGCGAGCCGCGCGATCGGTGCGAGAACGAAGCGGTCGAACCAGCCGCGCCGCCCCGACACGATCGTCATCAGCACCGCGCGCCCGCGCTCTTCCAGCGTCCGCGCCTGACGCTCGATCCCATGCCCACCGCGCACCGCGTCGGTCGGCAGCAGCACGTGCGTCGCGCGCGACTGCACTGCGAACCGCAACAGCGACGACTGGAGATCGTAATCCTGCGGCAGGCCCGCGACTTCGGCGATCCGGCTCGAACTCAGCCGAGCGACGCCGGCCCACGCCATTTGCCCGCCGACACGCTCGAACCCCGGCCCTGCGTCGCTCTCGGGGACGACGAGCAGGCAGTCGCCATCTTCGACCGCCATCGCCTTGACGATCGCGTCGGTGGTGACGAGCCCGTCGCCGAGCATGAGCACCGGTGCCAGCGGATGAAGTTTCTCGCCAGCTTCCATCGCGGATCGTACCGTATCGACGCTCACGCCGCGTCGTCCGATGCGGTTGATCGCCCCGAGCAATTCGGGTGTCATGCGCGCGACGACGATGATGATCTGCGAAACGCCGGCGGCGATCAGCAACCGCGCCTGATACTCGATCAGCGTCACGCCGCTGAAGGGCAAGGTCGCAGCAAGACGATCGGGGCGATCGTCGGCATCATGAATTGCAAATAATAGGCCGGCAAGCATCGCAGGCTGTTAGGCGGTACGCGCCGTCCTGCAAAGCCCGCGTTCGGCCGAACCGCCCTGCGCCAAGGCTCGGTTCGGCGTGCAGGCACGAAACCGCGCGTCGTACGGTACCTAACCTTATGGTCGCCGGATCGTAAGCCGTGCCGCCCTGCTTACCGGACGGATGAACGCGCAAGGATCGCATCATCCGTTTTGTCCCGCTGCAATTCATGATACTTCCGCAGTTCATGAACGGGGGTTCGTCAATGATCGGGTTTCGCGCGTCGGCAGGCAATGCCCATCCCATTCGCGCGGATATCGTGATGGATCCGGTGATAGAAAACATGTCCGACACCGTCACAGAATCCAGTTTCGATGAGGTTTATCAAGACCCTGCGCCCGACCGCGCACGCCTTTACGTAGGTATCGCGGTTGCCGTCGTGGTCGTCTGGCTGGCGGCGATGCTGTGGCTCGCGCGCGGTTCGCTCGCGACGATCGAGCCGGTTGCTTTAGTCCAGTTCATCGCCGCGCTCTGCGTTATCCCGGCGCTGATCGGCATCGTCTGGCTGCTCGCGATGCGGACCAGCCGTAGCGAGGCGCACCGGTTCGGCATTACCGCGCAGGCGATGCGCGACGAGGCGGCGAGCCTCGAACGCACCGTCGCCGCCCTGTCGAACACGATCGACGCCAACCGCCAGCACCTCGCCGAACAATTGAACGCGTTGATGGCGATGGGCGGCGGCGCGACCGAGCAACTCGCAGCGATTGGCCGCGGCATGGTCTCCGAAATCGACCAAGCCGCAGCGCACGCGCGCAATCTGGCGACCTCGACGGCCGGCGCACAGACGAGCCTCGGCGTCCTGATCGCCACCCTCCCCCGCGCGCAGGCGGATATCGACGACGTCGCCAAGCGCCTCGAACGCACCGGGCTGTCTGCGAGCGAACACGCCGCCGCCCTCGACGCGCAGATCGTAGCGCTGGCCGAACGCGGCCGCGATGCCGACGCGATGGCCAGCGGCGCCGCACAGCGTCTCGCCGCCCACATCGTCCGGATGGAGGCGACCAGCCAGACCGCCGGCGCGCATCTCGAATCGGTCACCGACGGCATGTCCGCGGCGGTCGACGCACTGCTCAACCGCACCGCCGACGCGGTAGACCTGTCACGCCGTGGTATCGCCGCGCAGGGTGACGCGATGCTGGCGATGGTCGGCGCGAACCAGGCCGCACTCGACAGCGCCGCCCGCGACAGCGCCGAAGCGCTCGCCAAGCGGATCGCCAGTGTCGAGGACGCGATCGAACGCGTCGCGATCCGTCTCGACCTGCAACGCAGCGCCGGCGACCGTATCGTCGACGATCTTCACACCGGACTCGGCGAAGTCGAATCCCGGATCGAACTGCTCCATCGCCACGGCACCGAGCGCACGCAGGATCTCGCGGTATCGATCAGCGCGCTAGGCGGCTCCGCGGATGCCATGACCGAAGCGCTTCGGGCTGGCGACGACATGGCGCACCGGACTATCGCGACGACCGAAACACTGCTCGTCGCCCTCGACTCTGCCGCGCGCGAGATCGACGAAACGATGCCAGCCGCACTCGGCCGCCTCGATACGCAGGTCCTCGCCAGCAAGAGCATCGTCGTTTCGGCACGCCCCGAACTGCTCGCGCTCGTCACTGCGGCGGAGAGCACGCACGACGCGATCGAGGCGATCGCCGGGGTGATCGGCGAACAGCGCCATGTGCTCGACACGCTCTCGACCGACCTGCTCAACACGCTCAACACCGGCCGCGCGAAGGCCGATGCGCTCGGTCACATGGTCGATGAGGCGATCGGCCGGACGCAGCATTTCGCCGAAGACGCCGCGCCGCAGCTGATCGAGGCGCTCCACCGCGTCCGCGAGACCGCCGCCGTCGCCGCCGACAAGGCGCGCGAGACGCTGTCGAAGGTCATTCCCGAAGCCGCAGCCGCACTCGAAGCCGCCAGCGCCGACGCGATGCGGCGCGCGACCAATGACACCGTGGAACGCCAGGTCAAGGCGCTCACCGACGCCACCGGCGCCGCGGTCGACGCCGCTACCGGCGCGACCGAACGCCTTGCGCGCGAAGTCCAGGCGATCGTCGACCAGACCGCGATCGTCGAAACGCGGCTCCAGGAAGCCCGCGCCGAGCGCGAGGACGCCGACCAGGACACCTTCGCGCGCCGGGTCTCTCTGCTGATCGAATCGCTCAACTCCGCCTCGATCGACATCACCAAGGCGATCGCACCCGAAATCTCCGACAGTGCCTGGGGAGCGTATCTCAAGGGCGATCGCGGCGTCTTCACGCGCCGCGCCGTCCGCATCCTCGACGCCAGCGAAGTCCGCGAGATCGCCGGGCTGTATGACGAGGACGAGACCTTCCGCGAGATGGTCAACCGCTACATCCACGACTTTGAAGCCATGCTTCGCACGATCCTGACGCAACGCGACGGCTCACCGCTCGGCGTGACGTTGCTCTCATCCGACATGGGCAAGCTGTACGTGGCACTGGCGCAGGCAATCGAACGCCTGCGCTGAAAACGACCTCCCGAAATGATTCAACGTCACCGCTAACGGAGCAATCCGCCGACCGGACTCATATTTCGAGGCCCAAATGCCAAGACTGAACATGAAGATCTGCGTCATAACCGGCGCAGCCCGCGGCATCGGCCGCGCGATCGCCGAGCGCTTCCACGACGAAGGCGCCATCGTCATACTCACCGACATCGACGAAACCGCCGGCGTCGAGGCTGCGACGGCGATAGGCTGCCGGTTCGAAAGGCTCGACGTCCGCGAAGAGGCGGATTGGCAGCGCCTGGCGGAGATCGTTCCGGTGGTCGACGTGCTCGTCAACAATGCGGGCGTAACGGGTTTCGAGCACGGCATGGTCGCGCACGATCCGGAACATGCTAGCCTTTCAGACTGGCGCGCGGTCCATGCGGTCAACCTCGACGGCACGTTCCTCGGCTGTCGTTATGCGATCGGCGCGATGAAGGTGGCCGGCCGGCTCGATCATCAACATCTCGTCGAGATCCGGGCTGGTCGGGATTCCCCTCGCCGCGGCCTATGCGTCGTCGAAGGCGGCGATCCGCAATCACAGCAAGACGGTGGCGCTGTATTGCGCGCAGCAGGGGTGGAAGATCCGCTGCAACTCGGTGCATCCCGCGGCGATACTGACGCCGATCTGGGAGCCGATGCTCGGGGATGGGCCGGACCGCGAGGCACGGATGGCAGCGCTGGTGGCCGATACGCCGTTGAAGCGGTTCGGGGTACCCGACGAAGTCGCCGCGGTCGCGGTAATGCTCGCGTCGGACGAGGCGACGTATATTACGGGGACAGAGATCAATATCGATGGCGGCTTGCTGGCAGGTTCGGCCGCATCGCCGGGGTAACGACGACTGTGTAATCCTCCCCCGCTAGGGGGAGGTGGCACCGAAGGTGACGGAGGGGGAGGACACGGAACAGAGGTTACCACTTCCTCCCCCTCCGTCTGGCAAGAGCCAGCCACCTCCCCCTTGCGGGGGAGGATCGTGGGGTCGCCCCTCAGCGCGTGACCATGTTCCCGCGGTCGAACAGGTCGACGCTCTGCGGCGTGATCCACCCGTAAGAATAATTCAGCTGGAACAACACGAACAGAACCGTCGCGACCACAGTCACCCGCCACGCCGTCCACCCCGGCCGAAACTCGTGCGGCGCGCTTTCCGCCTGGCCGGGGACGTGTTCGCCCCCGACCTCCCGCGTCGTCTTCACGCCAAACGGCAGGACCAGGAACACCGAGAACGACCAGAACAGGACGTAGATCGCGAGTGCCGAGGTCCAGCGCATCGGCTCAGCCCTCGATCAGCAGGACATCGACGATCGGCTGCTTGCCGGTCCAGCGCTTGGCGACCTTGCGCACTGCGAGACGAATCTGCTCGCGCATCTTCTCGCTCTCGCGCTTGCCACCGCGTACCGTGTCCGTGGCCGCCTGGACCGCATCGGCGATGAACGCCGCGCGGTCTTCCTCGACCGGCACGCCCTGCACGCGAACCTGCGGCTGGCCGACCATCCGGCCGTCCTTGCCGAGCGCGACGCCGACCGAAATCTGACCGTTGATCGCCAGCTTGCGCCGCTCGCTCAGCGTCGCGCCGTCCGCCGGGAGGATCACGTCGCCATCGAGCACGAGACGCCCGACCGTCGCGTTGCCGATCTTCGCCGGGCCCTTGGGCGCCAGACGGATGATGTCGCCATTGCTCTGGACGATAGCGCGCGGAATGCCCTGCTCGAGACCGAAGCGCGCATGCTCCATCATGTGGCGCATCTCGCCATGCGTCGGCACGAGTACCTCCGGCCGGAGCCAGTCATACATCTGCGCGAGCTCGGGCTGACCCGGATGGCCCGACACATGGACGTGCGCCTGGCGCTCGGTGATCATGCGAATGCCCTTGGCCGCCAGCGTGTTCTGGATGCGACCGATCTGGACCTCGTTGCCCGGGATCTGCTTCGACGAGAAGATCACCGTGTCGTCGGCCTCAAGCGTGATCGTGTGCTGGCCATTGGCGACACGCGCCAGCGCCGCGCGCTCTTCACCCTGGCCACCGGTGGCGATGATCAGCACCTTGTTCGTGGGCAGGCGCATCGCCTCGTCTGGGCTGATCGTGTCGGGGAAATCCTTCAGATAGCCGGTCGCACGCGCGACCTTGATGATCCGGTCGAGCGAACGTCCGGTCACGCACAACTTGCGCCCGGTTTCCTTCGCGACTTCGCCGAAGGTGTGCAGCCGCGCGGCGTTCGACGCGAAGCTGGTGATCATCACGCGGCCCTTGGCCTTGGTGACCTCCTCGAACAGGCCCTTCCGCACGGTGCTCTCGCTGCCCGATGCGGTGGTGTTGAAGATGTTGGTGGAATCGCAGACCAGCACGTCGACGCCCTTGTCGCCGATCGCCATGAAGCCCTCGGGCGTGGTCGGATTGCCGATCACCGGGTTCTTGTCGAGCTTCCAGTCGCCGGTGTGGAACACGCGACCGTAAGGCGTGTCGATCAGCAGCGCGTTCGCCTCGGGGATCGAATGCGACATCTCGACGAAGGTAAAGCCGAACGGCCCGAGCTGGAAATTGCCGCCCATCGGGATCATCTTGAGCTTCACGCGGTTGGCGATGCCCTCTTCCTCGAGCTTGCCGCGGATCAGGCCCATCGTGAACGGGGTCGCGTAGATCGGCACGCCGAGGTCTTCGGCGAGATACGGCAGCGAGCCGATGTGATCCTCATGGCCGTGCGTGATGACGATGCCAAGCAGGTCATCGATCCGGTCCTCGATAAAGGACAGGTCGGGCAGGATCACGTCGACGCCGGGATATTGCGGATCGGCGAAGGTGATGCCGAGATCGACCATCACCCACTTGCCCTGGCAGCCGTACAGGTTGACGTTCATGCCGATTTCGCCGGAGCCGCCAAGGCCACAGAAAAGGAGTTCGTTCTTCGGAGTCATTGATTACTTTCAGGATTATACAGGAATATGGCCCGCAGGCCGGTCGGCGCGAGCCCAATGGCCCTAGATATGGTGACGATCCCACATCATCGCCAGCCCCTGGATCGTCAGGTCGGCTTCGATGACGTCGAACACGTCGGTCTGTTTCTCGAATAATGTAGCAAGCCCGCCAGTGGCGACGACCTTCACGGGACGGCCGATCTCGCGCTTCATCCGCGCGACCAGCCCCTCGATCATCGCGACATAGCCCCAATAGATGCCGATGTGCATCTGCGAGACGGTGTTGAGCCCGATCACGCTTGTATCGCTCGGCGCCTCGATCGCGATCCGCGGGAGTTTCGCCGCGGCGGTGACCAGTGCGTCAAGCGACAGGTTGATCCCCGGCGCAATGATCCCGCCCTTGTACGCGCCGCTATAGTCGACGACGTCGAACGTGGTTGCGGTGCCGAAATCGATCACGATCAGATCGCCGGGATGCAGCGCGTGCGCGGCGATCGTGTTGACTGCACGGTCGGCACCGAGCGACGCAGGCTCGTCGACGTCGATAGAGATGCCCCATTCGACCGGAGCGTGGCCCGCGATCAGCGCTTCGGTGTTGAAGTATTTCGACGCGAGCACCTGAAGGTTGTGCAGCGCGCGCGGGACGACGGTGGCGACTATTACGCCCTCGACCGCGTTACGATCATGCCCCCCAAGCTGCATCAACTGGCTCAACCACACCGCATACTCGTCCGCCGTCCGCCGGGGATCGGTCGCGATCCGCCAGCGTGCGACGATTTCGCCGCTTTCGACGAGCGCGAACACGACATTGGTATTGCCGGCATCGATCGCGAGCAGCATCAGCGGGGCCTCAAAGCAGGAAGACGTCGGCAGCGTGAATGACACGCCGTTCGCCAGACGCCAAGCGGAGGATCAGCGCGCCGTCGGTGTCGAGCCCGACGAACAGGCCGTCGATCCCGGTGCCATCGGGGAGCCGCGCGGTCAACGCTGTGCCCGCCGGGTGCGCGCAATCGACCCAGCGCTCGCGGACGGGGGCGATGCCCTCGGTGCGCCAACGGCCGATCCAGCGCGCGAAGCTGTCGGCGAGGATGTCGAGGAACATCGCCGGTTCGACGACCACGCCGTGCGCGGCGAGATCCGTCGTCGCACGGTCGGGCAAATCGGGATGATGCGCGATGTTGACGCCGTAGCCGACGATCACCGCATTGTCCGCGCGTTCGAGCAGGATACCCGACAGCTTGGCATCCGCCAGCAACAGGTCGTTCGGCCATTTCAGGACAAGCGTCTCGCTCGCATCGGTCGTGCCCTGGCAGATCCCCGCGACGAGAAACGTCGACACCGTTTCCTGCAAGGCGACCGCGGCGACCAGCGCTAGGCTGGCGGCTGGCGGATCGTTAGGTCGCAACCGGACGAGCGTGCTCGCGTAGAGGTTACCCTCGGGTGACGACCACTCCCGCCCGAGCCGCCCCCGCCCCGCCGTCTGTCGGATCGCACGCAGCCAGAGACCGTCCTCGCCACCGCCGCGTGCAAGCTCCAGCAGGTCGGCGTTGGTCGATCCTGTCTCCGCGACGGTGCGGATGATGCTCAGAACAACGCCCGTGCGGCCGCCATCGTCCACGCGCCGAGCACGGGGATGAGGAGGTAGCCGGCTGGCGACACGAACACCGCGGCGATGGCGATCAGGCCACCCTCGACCTTGCTCTCCATCGGCGCGAACGCCGGAGCGGGGTCGTCAAAGTACATCGTCTTGACGACACGCAGGTAATAATACGCGCCGATCACCGAGGCGGCGATGCCGACCACTGCCAGCGGGAACAGCCCGGCGTCGACCGCTGCGCTGAACACCGCGAACTTCGCGTAGAAGCCGAACAGCGGCGGGATGCCGGCGAGGCTGAACATGAAGATCGCGAGTGCCGCCGCCAACGCAGGCCGGGTCCGCGACATGCCGGCGAGACTGTCGATCGTCTCGACCGGCTGCCCGTCGTCACCACGCATCTGCAACACCACCAGGAACGAGCCCAGCGTCATCGCGACGTAGATCGTCAGGTACATCAGCACGCCCGATACGCCCTCCGGCGTCCCGGCTGCCAGACCGATCAGCGCGAAGCCGACATTGTTGATCGACGAGTACGCCAGCAGGCGCTTGATGTTGGTCTGGCCGATCGCGGCGACCGCACCGAGGATGATCGAGGCGAGCGCCGCGAAGATCACGATCTGGCGCCACTGGTCGGTTGCCGGGCCCATCGCATCGACCGCCACGCGCACGCTGAGCGCAAGCGCCGCGACTTTCGGGGCGGACGCGAAGAACGCGGTGACCGGGGTAGGTGCGCCCTCGTACACGTCGGGCGTCCACATGTGGAACGGCACGGCGCTGATCTTGAAGGCGAGGCCAGCGAACACGAACACCAGACCGAACAGCAGGCCGAGCGACTTCGTGCCTGCATAGGCTTCCGAGATGCCCGAGAACAACGTCGTGCCGCTGAACCCGTAGACCAGCGAGATGCCGTACAGCAGGATGCCGCTGGCAAGCGCGCCGAGCACGAAATACTTCAAGCCGGCTTCCGCCGAACGCCCGTCGCGCCGCATGAAGCTCGCAAGGACGTATGCCGCAAGGCTCTGGAGTTCGAGACCGACATACAGCGTCAGCATGTCGGTGGCCGAGACCATGATCCCCATGCCGCACGCCGACAGCAGGACCAGCACCGGATATTCCGGACGCAGATCGTCGCCGTGCGTCCGCGCGAAGAACCTCGGCGCCATGACGATCGCGACCGCCGAGGCGATGTAGATCAGCACCTTGGCGAACGCGCCGAACGCGTCCGCGCGGTACAGGCCGTCGAACGCATAGCCACCCGACGACGCCGGACCGACCAGTGCGATCCCTGCCCCGACCAGCACGAAGACGGCGGCGATGGAGACGGCGCGCGTGGACTTGTCCCCGCCCCAGGCCGAGACGAGCATCAGGGCGATCGCACCCAACGCAAGCACCAGTTCGGGCAGCGTCATTGCGATGTTAGCAGCGTAATCCATCAGTGTGCCTCCCCGTGCGCGGCACTATGGACGGTTGCGGCGGGCTTCCCCGCAGTTGGGTTGGAATCGTTGGCAGGCTTGGCGCGGTCGACACGGGCGAGAAGCACGCCCACGTCCTTGCGCATCGGTGCCAGGAAGCTCTCGGGATACACGCCCATCCACAGCACGACGGCTGCAATCGGTGCGAGCAGCCACATCTCGCGGCCCGACAGGTCGACCATCGCACGAACGTCATCCGACTTGATCTCGCCGAACACGACGCGACGGTACAGGAACAGCATGTACGCGGCGCCCAGGATGATGCTCGTCGTGCAGAGCAAAGCGGTCCAGGTCGAGACCTGATACGTGCCCATCAGCGACAGGAACTCGGCGACGAAGCCGCTGGTGCCCGGCAGGCCAATCGAGGCCATCGTGAAGAACAGGAAGAAGATCGCATACTTCGGCATGTTGATCGCAAGGCCGCCATAGCGCGAGATCTCGCGGGTATGGAGCTGGTCGTAGATCACGCCGACGCACAGGAACAATGCACCCGATACCAGGCCGTGGCTCAGCATCATGATCATCGCGCCCTCGATGCCCTGCCGGTTGAATGCGAACAGGCCGATCGTGACGATCGCCATGTGCGCCACCGACGAATAGGCGATCAGCTTCTTCATGTCCGACTGCACGAGCGCGACGAGCGACGTGTAGATCACCGCGACCGCCGACAGGCCGAAGATCAGCCAGGTCAGCTGACCCGAGGCTTCGGGGAACATCGGCAGCAGGAAGCGCAGGAAGCCATATCCACCGAGCTTCAGCAGCACGCCGGCCAGGATCACCGAGCCTGCGGTCGGCGCCTGAACGTGCGCATCGGGCAACCAGGTGTGGACCGGCCACATCGGCATCTTGACCGCGAACGACGCGAAGAACGCCAGCCACAGCCACGTCTGCACGGGCGCCGGGAAGTCGTAGTTCATCAGCGCCGGGATGCTGGTCGTGCCCGCAGTCTTCGCCATGTAGAGCATCGCGATGAACATCAGGACCGAGCCGAGCAGCGTGTACAGGAAGAACTTGTACGACGCGTAGATCCGGTTCGCGCCGCCCCAGATGCCGATGATCAGGTACATCGGGATCAGGCCGGCTTCGAAGAACACGTAGAACAGGAACAGGTCCTGCGCCGCGAAGGTACCGATCATCAGCACTTCGGTGAACAGGAACGCCGCCATGTATTCGGGCACGCGCGTGGTGATCGAGCGCCAGCTGGCGCCGATGCAGATCGGCATCAGGAACACGCTGAGCATGATCAGCATCAGCGCGAAGCCGTCGATCCCGAGCGACCAGCCGAACGGGCCGAAGATGCCGGGGGCATGCTCGACGAACTGCCACTGCGCGCCGCCGATATCGTAGTTCATCCACAGCATGATGCCGAGAACGAAGTCGATCAGCGTTGCCGACAGCGCCAGCGTCCGTGCCGTATTCGCCGAGACGAACAGGCACGCGATGGCCGCGATCATCGGGACCGCGATCAGGACGGAGAGGATAGGAAAGCCGGTCATTACAGTCCGATCGCCCAGGTTACGGCTGCGGTCAGCCCGATCAGCATGACGAAGGCATAGGTGTAGAGATATCCCGTCTGGAAGCGGTTGGCGACACGGCTACCGATCAGGACGACCCAGGTCGCGCCGTCGGGCCCGAACCGGTTGATCGTCTTCTCGTCGCCGCGGTGCCACAGGAAACGACCGATCGCGAACGCCGGGCGGACGAAGATCAGGTCGTACAGCTCGTCGAAATACCACTTATGCAGCAGGAAGTCGTAGAGCACGCCGAACTGTTCGACGACCTTGGCCGGGAACGTCGGGGCCTTGATATAGGCGTACCAGGCGGTCAGCAGTCCGAGCAGCATCGCGATCGTAGCCGACAGTTTGATCAGCAACGGCACGCCGTGCATCTCGTGCATCAGATGTTCGCGGAACGCGAGTGCGCCCTTCCAGAACTCTTCGCCTGCGGTCGGCTCGATGAAGAAGCCGTGGAACACGAAGCCGGCGAGAACCGCACCGATCGACAGGACGATCAGCGGGATCAGCATCGGCAACGGGCTCTCGTGCGGGTGATACCCACCATCGCCCTCGGCTGGCGCATGCGCGGCGTCGTGATGACCGTGCGGCGCGTGCCCTGCATCCTCGGCCTGAGCCGGGTTCGCATGATGATCGTCCGCATGATGCGCGTCATGCGCGTGGCCGTCATGACCATGCGCATCGTGAAGCGCATGCTGGATGTGCTCCGATGCAGCCCAGCGTGGCTTGCCCCAGAAGGTCAGGAACATCACGCGCCATGAATAGAAGCTGGTCAGCAACGCGACGAGCACGCCGACGAACCACACGCCCGGCTGGCCCGCAGCCCAGCTCGCCTCGATGATCGCATCCTTCGAATGGAAGCCTGCGAAACCGATCGCGGTGTTGCCGAAGATGCCGGGGATGCCGACACCGGTGATCGCGAGCGTACCCGCCATCATCGCCCAGAACGTCACCGGGATCTTCTTACGCAGGCCACCGTAATAGCGCATGTCCTGCTCGTGGTGCATCGCATGAATGACCGAGCCGGCGCCGAGGAACAGCAACGCCTTGAAGAACGCGTGCGTGAACAGGTGGAACATCGCCGCGCCGTATGCGCCGACACCGGCCGCGAAGAACATGTAGCCGAGCTGCGAACAGGTCGAATACGCGATCACGCGCTTGATGTCGGTCTGCACGAGGCCGCAGGTCGCCGCGAACAGGCAGGTCGCGGCACCGACCGAGGTGACCACGGTCAGCGCGACCGGGCTCATCTCAAACATCGGCGACAGGCGGCACACCATGAACACGCCGGCGGTGACCATCGTCGCTGCGTGGATCAGCGCCGACACCGGGGTCGGGCCTTCCATCGCGTCCGGCAACCAAGTGTGCAGGCCGAGCTGCGCCGACTTGCCCATCGCGCCGACGAACAGCAGCAGGCAGAGCACCGTCATCGTGTCGAAGCGGTAGCCGAGGAAGCCAAGCGTCGAGCCCGCCATACCGGGGGCAGCAGCAAGAATCTCGGGGATCGAGACCGTGCCGAACACCAGGAACGTACCGAAGATACCGAGCATGAAGCCGAGATCGCCGACGCGGTTGACGACGAACGCCTTGATGGCCGCGGCGCTGGCGGAAGGCTTGCGGAACCAGAACCCGATCAGGAGGTAGGATGCGAGACCCACGCCTTCCCAGCCGAAGAACATCTGGACGAGGTTGTTCGCGGTCACGAGCATCAGCATCGCGAAGGTGAACAACGACAGATACGCGAAGAAGCGCGGCTGGTCGGGATCCTCGTCCATATAGCCCCAGCTATACAAATGGACGAGCGCCGAGACCGACGTGACGACGACGAGCATCACCGCGGTCAACGCGTCGACGCGCAGCGACCACGCGACGTTCATGTCGCCGGAGTGGATGAAGTCGAGCAGCGGCGCGACGGTGGCCGTGCTGGTGCCCGAAAGGAAGCCGATGAAGATCGGCCAGGACAACAGGCACGACGCGAACAGTGCGGCCGTGGTGACGATTTTCGCCGGCACGTTGCCGATCGCGCGATTGCCGAACCCGGCAACGATCGCGGCCAGTAACGGCAGGAAGACGATAAGCTGGATCAACCGTATTACCCCTTCATCCGGTTGACGTCGTCGACCGCGATGGTGCCGCGACCGCGGAAATAGATCACGAGAATGGCGAGGCCGATCGCGGCTTCACCTGCGGCGACCGTCAGCACGAACATCGCGAACACCTGTCCGACGAGATCGTGGAGGAACGCCGAGAACGCGACGAGATTGATGTTCACCGCCAGCAGGATCAGCTCGATCGCCATCAGGATGACGATGAGGTTCTTGCGGTTCAGGAAGATGCCGAGCACCCCCATCGTGAACAGGATCGCCGCGACGACCAGATAATGGACGAGACCGATCGTCACAGTTCGACTCCCTGCCCGACGACCGGGCTCGTGTTGCGCGTAGCGTCCTGCGGACGGCGCGCGTTCTGGCGGCTGATGTTCTGCGCCTTGACGCCGCCACGCTGGCGGTGGGTCAGCACGATCGCCCCGATCATCGCGACCAGCAGCACCAGGCCGGCACCCTCGAACACGAACAGATAGCGCGTGTAGAGTAGGTTACCGATCGCCTGGATGTTGGGCACGGTGTCATCGATCGGCGCGGCACGACGTGCGAGCTGGATTGGCCCCGTGCGCCATGCGCCGATCGCGATCATCACCTCGGCGGCGAGTGCGACGGCCAATGCGAGACCGATCCCGAAATACCGGGCGACGCCTGCGCGCAGTTCGGTGAAGTCGATGTCGAGCATCATGACGACGAACAGGAACAGCACCGCGACTGCCCCCACATAGACGATGACGAGCAGCATCGCGATGAACTCGGCGCCGACCAGGATCATGAGGCCGGCCGCGTTGAAGAACGCGAGGATCAGCCACATCACCGAATGGACCGGGTTGCGCGACGCGATCGTCAGCGCGCCCGACAGGACGACGACGAAGGCGAAGAGGTAGAAGGCTAAGGCCTGAATCACGATTGCGGCCCCTTAGACGCCCACGAGAAGAATGAGCGCGCCATTAACGGTACGGCGCATCGGCGGCAAGGTTCGCCGCGATCGCGCTTTCCCAACGGTCGCCATTATCAAGCAGCTTCGACTTGTCGTAGATCAGCTCTTCGCGCGTCTCGGTCGCGAACTCGTAGTTCGGCCCCTCGACGATCGCATCGACCGGGCACGCCTCGGCACACAGGCCGCAGTAAATGCACTTGGTCATGTCGATGTCGTAGCGCGTGGTACGGCGCGAACCGTCGTCACGCGGCTCGGCTTCGATCGTGATCGCCTGTGCGGGGCACACGGCCTCGCACAGCTTGCACGCGATGCACCGCTCTTCACCATTCGGATAACGACGCAGCGCATGCTCGCCACGGAACCGCGGCGACACCGGATTGCGCTCGTACGGATAGTTGATCGTCGCCTTTTCCTTGAAGAAATAGCGAAGCGTCAACGCGTGCGCCTTCACGAATTCCCACAGGGTAAACGACTTGATGATCTGAGCGACGCTCATGAACCCACTCCAACGCGCGTCAGCATGAGATAGCCCGACACGAGGAAAACCCAGAACAGCGAGACGGGAAGGAAGACCTTCCAGCCGAGCCGCATCAGCTGATCGTAGCGATAGCGCGGCACCGTCGCCTTCACCCAGCTGAACAGGAAGAAGAAGAACAGGATCTTGGCGAACAGCCAGATGATCCCCGGCACGTAATACAGCGGCGCCCAGTCGACCGGTGGCAGCCACCCGCCCCAGAACAGCGTCGCGTTCAGCGCGCACATCAGTAGCACGTTGGCGTACTCGCCGAGCCAGAACAGCGCGAACGACATCGACGAATATTCAGTCTGGTACCCGGCGACGAGCTCGCTCTCCGCCTCGGTCAGATCGAACGGTGCACGCTGCGTCTCGGCCAGCGACGAGATGAAGAACATCACCGCCATCGGGAACATCAGCGGGTTGAGGATGTACCCGTTGAAGAACCAGACGTGCGACTTCTGCGCCATCACGATCGCGGACAGGTTGAAGCTGCCGGTCCACAGCACGACCGAAATCAGGATGAAGCCGATCGCGACTTCGTACGACACCATCTGCGCGGCCGCACGAAGCGCCGAGTAGAACGGGTATTTCGAGTTCGACGCCCAGCCCGACAGGATGATCCCGTAGACGCCGAGCGACGAGGCCGCGAGAACGTAGAGCAGCCCGACGTTGATGTCCGCGAGGACGACGCCGACCCCGAACGGCACCACCGCCCAGACGATCAGCGCGACCGTGAAGGTGATGATCGGCGCCAGCAGGAACAGCGTCCGGTTGGCGGCTGCGGGGACGATCGTCTCCTGCAGGAACACCTTCAGGCCGTCGGCAAAGCTCTGCAGCAGACCGAACGGACCGACGACGTTAGGACCGCGGCGCAGTGCCATCGCCGCCCAGATCTTGCGGTCGGCATAGATGATCATCGCCACCGCCAGCATCAGCGGCAGTGCGATCACGAGGATGTCGATGATCGTCGCGAGGAAGAAGGCCCAGTCGTAACCGAGCGAGGATTCGAACCAGGAGATCATTCGGCTGCCTCCGCGTAATCTTCTCCGTGGAGAAGTTCGGCCGAGCAGCGCTGCATCGTCGGCGACGCACGGCAGATCGCGTTAGTCAGGTAGAAATCCTTGATCGGATAGCCGGCGAGAGCGCCCTGCCCTTCACCCTGAAGCGAAGGAGGGTTCCACTCGAACGTCGCGAGCGCCTGATGACGCAACGCAGGCACGTCCGCGTACATTTCCTCGCGCAGCCCCTCGAAGCTGTCGAACGGCAGCGTGTGGCCGAGCGTGTCGGACAGCGCGCGGAAGATCGACCAGTCGTCACGCGCATCGCCCGGTGCGAACACCGCACGCTCGCCGCGCTGGACACGCCCTTCGAGATTGACCCACGTCCCCGACTTCTCGGCATAGGTCACACCCGGCAGGATGACGTCGGCAGCCGCCGCCCCCTTGTCGCCGTGATGGCCCACGAACACCTTGAAGCCGGCGAACTTCGAATAGTCCACCTCGTCCGCGCCGAGGAAGAAGCCGAGCTTCGCCCCCATCACGTCGGCGATACCGCCCTTCTGCGCATAGCCGAGCATCAGCCCGCCCATCCGCGAGGCCGCCATGTGAACGACGTTGAAACCGTTCCAGCCGTCCTTCACGAGACCCAGCGTATCGACCAGCTTCAGCGCAGCCGCATGGCCACCCTTCAGCGCGCCGCCACCGACGATCACCATCGGACGCTCGGCCTTGCCGAACGCCTCGGTCACCGCCTCGGGCAGCGCGCCGAGCAGCGCCAGATCGTCACCAAGCCACTCGACCTTGTACGTCAGGTCCGTCTCCGGCCCGATCGCGAAGACCTTCGCGCCCTTCTTGATCGCTTTGCGCACCCGCGTGTTCACCAGCGGCGCTTCCCAGCGCAGGTTGGTGCCCACCAGCAGGATCGCATCGGCACGCTCGGTGCCGGCGATCGTCGTGTTGAAATTCACCGCAGCGATGCTCGTCGCGTCATACTCCATGCCGGTCTGACGGCCTTCGAGCAGGGTCGACCCCATCTTCGCAAGCAGCGCCTTGGCGGCGTACATCGTCTCGCAATCAACCAGATCGCCGGCGACGGCCGCGACGCTCGACCCGGCGTTAACCGCCTTGATCGCCGCAAACGCTTCGTCCCACGTCGCGGGAACCAGCTTGCCGTTCACCCGGACATAAGGCTTGTCGAGACGACGACGCACGAGGCCGTCGATCGCGTGGCGCGTCTTGTCGGTCGCCCACTCCTCGTTCACGTCCTCGTTGATCCGCGGAACGCAACGCAGCACCTGGCGACCACGGCTGTCGAGCCGGATGTTGGTGCCGACCGCGTCCATCACGTCGATCGTCAGCGTCTTGCGCAATTCCCACGGACGCGCCTCGAACGCATATGGCTTCGACGTCAGCGCACCGACCGGGCACAGATCGACGACGTTGCCGCTGAGCTCGCTCTTGACCGCATTCTCGAGATACGAGGTAATCTGCATGTCCTCGCCGCGGAAGATCGCACCGATTTCCTCGACGCCGGACACTTCCTCGGCGAACCGGATGCAGCGCGTGCACTGGATGCAGCGGGTCATGACCGTCTTGACGATCGGACCCATATACTTCTCGGTGACCGCGCGCTTGTTCTCGTCGTAGCGCGAATGGCCGCGGCCGTACGCGACCGACTGGTCCTGGAGATCGCACTCGCCGCCCTGATCGCAGATCGGGCAATCGAGCGGATGGTTGATCAGCAGGAATTCCATGATGCCCTCGCGGGCATTCTTCACCATCGGTGAGTTGGTGAAGATCTCCTGCTTGTCCGCCGCCGGCAGCGCGCACGACGCCTGCGGCTTGGGCGGACCAGGCTTCACCTCGACCAGGCACATCCGGCAATTGCCAGCGATGCTCAGGCGCTCATGATAACAGAAACGCGGGATCTCCTTGCCGGCAAGCTCGCACGCCTGCAGCACGGTGGCGCCCTGCGGCACCTCGATCTCTACGCCATCGACTTTGACTAAGGGCATTACTCTGCGGCTTCCATCATCGGCGCGGTGTCGCCACCACGTTCGCGGATACGGCGTTCCATCTCGGGGCGAAAATGCTTGATCAGGCCCTGGATCGGCCATGCTGCGGCGTCGCCCAGCGCGCAGATCGAGTGACCCTCGACCTGCTTGGTGACCTGCTGAAGCATGTCGATCTCGGACAGCTCGGCGTCGCCGGTGCGCATCCGCTCCATCACGCGCCACATCCAGCCGGTGCCCTCGCGGCACGGCGTGCACTGGCCACAGCTCTCGTGCTTGTAGAAGTACGAGATGCGGCTGATCGCGCGGACGATGTCGGTCGACTTGTCCATGACGATGATCGCCGCGGTGCCGAGGCCCGACCCGACCGCCTTCAGGCCGTCAAAGTCCATCGCGCAGTCCATGATCTGCGCGGCGGGCACGAGCGGCACCGAAGAACCACCCGGGATCACCGCGAGCAGATTGTCCCAGCCGCCCCGGATGCCACCGCAATGGGTCTCGATCAGGTCGCGGAACGAGATGCTCATCTCCTCCTCGACCACGCACGGCTTGTTCACATGGCCGCTGATCTGGAACAGCTTCGTGCCGCGGTTGTTCTCCGCGCCGAAGCTGGAGAACCACGCAGCACCGCGCCGCAGGATCGTCGGCGCGACTGCGATCGACTCAACGTTGTTGACCGTCGTCGGGCAGCCGTAGAGGCCTGCACCTGCCGGGAAAGGTGGCTTCAGCCGCGGCTGGCCCTTCTTGCCCTCGAGGCTCTCCAGCATCGCGGTCTCTTCGCCGCAGATGTAGGCGCCAGCACCCCGGTGGACGAACACATCGAAATCGTAACCCGACCCGCATGCGTTCTTGCCGATGAAGCCGCGGTCATACGCCTCGGCGACGGCCGCAAACAATGTCTCGGCCTCGCGAATATATTCGCCGCGGATGTAGATGTACGCGGCGCGCGCGCGCATCGCGAACCCGGCGATCAGCGCGCCCTCGATCAGCTTGTGCGGATCGTGGCGGATGATCTCGCGATCCTTGCAGCTGCCCGGCTCGGATTCATCGGCGTTGATGACGAGGAAGTTGGGCCGGTCCGGCTTCGGCTCCTTCGGCATGAACGACCATTTCGTGCCGGTCGGGAAGCCCGCGCCGCCACGGCCGCGCAGACCAGACGCCTTCATCACGTCGATGATCGCGTCCTGGCCGAGCGCCATCAGGTCCTTGGTGTTGTCCCAATCGCCGCGCATGATCGCCGCGTCGATGTTCCACGGCTGGAAACCGTAGACGTTGGTAAAGATGCGGTCCTTGTCGGCGAGCATCAGGCCCACTCCCCCCGGTAATCGTGGTTCGCGTCGACCATCGCCTTCAGCGAGGTCGGCCCGCCTTCGGGGCAGCTCGCGCGACGACCGAATTGCGGACCCGGCTTCGGGTGCCCGCCATTGGCCAACGCCTCGAGGATCTCGGTCGTCTTGTCGTAATCGAGATCTTCGAAGTTATCGTCGTTGATCTGCACCATCGGCGCGTTCGCGCACGTGCCCAAGCACTCGACTTCGGTCAGCGTGAACATCCCGTCCGGCGTCGTGCCGCCCTTGACCAGACCGCGGTTCTTGCAGGCGGCAAGAACGTCGTCCGACCCGCGCAGCATGCACGGCGTCGTGCCGCAGACTTGGACGTGGAAGCGACCGACCGGCGAGAGGTTGAACATCGTGTAGAAGGTGACGACCTCATACACGCGCATGTACGGCACGCTGATCTGACGCGCGACGAACTCGATCACCGGTACCGGCAACCAGCCCTGCGTCTGCGTTTCCGCGCCGACCTGGCGCTGCGCCAAATCGAGCAACGGGATCGACGCCGACTGCTCGCGACCCTTCGGATAGCGCCCAAGGATCTCGTTCGCCTTCACCTGGTTCTCGTCCGTCCACGCGAACGAACCCCAGCGAGCGCGGGTCTCGGCCTCGTCGGGAATTTTCGGAGCTTCAGCCATCAGCGGTCACATTCACCAAAAACGATATCCATCGCACCGAGGATCGCGGTCGTATCCGCCAGCATGTGGCCTTTCGCCATGAAGTCCATGGCTTGCAGATGCGAGAACGCGGTCGGGCGGATCTTGCAGCGGTACGGCTTGTTCGAGCCATCGGCGACGAGATACACGCCGAACTCGCCCTTAGGGCTTTCGGTCGCGACATAGACGTCGCCGGCGGGCACGTGGAAGCCCTCGGTATAGAGCTTGAAGTGATGGATCAGCGCTTCCATCGACTGCTTCATCTCGGCCCGCTTGGGTGGCACGACCTTGCGATCGAGCGACGCGATCGGCCCCTCGGGCATGTCGCGCAGGCACTGCTTCATAATCCGCGCGGACTGGCGCACTTCCTCGACGCGCACCATGAACCGGTCATAGCAATCGCCGCGCGTGCCGACCGGCACCTCGAAATCCATCTTCGCGTACACATCATAAGGCTGCGACTTGCGCAGATCCCAGGCGATACCCGAGCCGCGGATCATCGGGCCGGAGAAGCCCCATTTGATCGCATCGTCGCGGCTAACCACGGCGATGTCGACGTTGCGCTGCTTGAAGATGCGGTTATCCGCGACGAGCGAGATCGCATCCTCGAACAGCCGCGGCAGGCGCGTGTCGAGCCAGTCGCCGATGTCGGCGAGCAGCTTCAGCGGCGCATCTTGATGTACGCCACCAGGGCGGAAATAGTTCGAGTGCATACGCGCCCCCGAGACACGCTCGAAGAAGTTCATGCAGTCTTCGCGGATCTCGAACAGCCACAGGTTCGGCGTCATCGCGCCGACGTCCATCACGTGCGAGCCCAGATTGAGCATGTGGTTCGAGATGCGTGTCAGCTCGGCGAAGAACACCCGCAGATACTGCGCACGCTCGGGCACTTCGAGGTCGAGCAGCTTCTCGACCGCCAGCACCCAGCTATGCTCCATGCACAGCGGCGAGCAGTAATCGAGACGATCGAAATACGGCAGCGCCTGCGTGTAGGTCTTGTACTCGATCAGCTTCTCGGTGCCGCGGTGAAGCAGGCCGACATGCGGGTCGACACGCTCGACGATCTCGCCGTCGAGCTCCATGACCAGGCGCAACACGCCGTGCGCCGCCGGATGCTGCGGACCGAAGTTGATCGTGTAATTCTGGATCGTGACGTCGCCGGTCGTGGGATCGGCTGCGTCGGCTTCGCCCAGAAGCTCTTCGACATACAGACTCACTGGTTCTGTCCTCCACCCTTGGTCGGGACCACGTCGGGATTCGCAGGCTTCGGCGTCGCATCAGACTCCGACTTGCCGGCGCCCGTCTGCGCGGTCGACTCGGTGCTCTTGGGTTCGGTCGGCGCCTGGGTCGGCGACTGCGCCGCGTCCGCCTTCACGATCGTGTCAGCCTTGAGCGGCGTCGGCGCGCCCTTGGCCTCGGGCAATGCGCCCTTCTCGTCACCCGGAAGGACGTAGTTCGCGCCCTCCCACGGGCTCATGAAATCGAACGTACGGAAATCCTGCGCAAGCTGCACAGGCTCGTACACGACGCGCTTCGACTCTTCCGAATAGCGCAGCTCGACATACCCGGTCAGCGGGAAGTCCTTGCGCTGCGGATGACCGCGGAAACCATAGTCGGTCAGGATGCGGCGCAGGTCCGGATTGCCACTGAACAGCACGCCGTACATGTCGTACACTTCGCGTTCGAGCCAGCCGGCGACCGGCCAGATGTCCGTCACCGACGGCACCGGCTTCTCCTCGTCGGTCGCGACATGCACGCGCAGGCGGTGGTTCCGCGTCAGCGACAGCATGCAATAGACGACTTCGAACCGCTCAGGCCGATCCGGATAGTCGACGCCGGCGATCTCCATGAGCTGCTGATAGGCAAGCCCCGGCGTGTCGCGCAGCGCGATCATCGCGTCGTACAGATCTTCGCGACGAACGTGCAATGCGACTTCGCCGACATGGTCGACCGCATCGAGCAACATGCTGCCGAGCGCCGCGCGGGCGCTGTCGATCACACCGTCGTTCGACGCGTAAGCGGGTGCGGGAGCCCTCAACGCTCGATGCTCCCGGACCGCCGGATCTTCCGCTGCAACTGCATGATGCCGTACAGCAATGCCTCAGCCGTCGGCGGGCACCCGGGGACGTAGATGTCCACGGGCACGATCCGATCGCAGCCACGCACGACGCTGTAGCTGTAATGATAATAGCCGCCGCCGTTCGCGCACGATCCCATCGAGATTACGTACTTCGGCTCCGACATCTGGTCGTAGACCTTGCGCAATGCAGGGGCCATCTTGTTGCACAGCGTACCGGCAACGATCATCACGTCCGACTGACGCGGCGACGCGCGCGGTGCGGCGCCGAAGCGCTCCAGATCGTAGCGGGGCATGTTGACGTGGATCATCTCGACCGCGCAGCAGGCGAGCCCGAACGTCATCCACCACAGCGAGCCGGTACGCGCCCACTGGAACAGCTCCTCGGTCGACGTGACGAGGAAACCCTTGTCCGTCAGCTCACCGTTCAATCCGTCGAAAAAGCCCTGGTCGGGTGGCACCAGCGAGCTGGGCGAACCGGGTGCGGGCTGAAGCTCTACTCCCAATCGAGTGCTCCCTTCTTCCATGCGTAGACGAGGCCAAGGGCCAATTCGCCGATAAAGATCATCATCGAAATCCACGCGGTCCAGCCGAGCGTGAAGACCGAGACGGCCCAGGGATACAGGAACGCGGCCTCGAGATCGAAGATGATGAAGAGGATGGCGATCAGGTAGAAGCGTACGTCGAACTGGCTCCGCGGATCCTCGAATGCGGGAAAGCCGCACTCGTATTCGCTGAGCTTTTCAGGCGTAGGCTTGTGTGACCCCGTGAGGCGCGAGACGGCCATCGGCAGGAACACGAACGTGCTCGACAATGCGATGGCGATCCCGAGGAACAGGAGGATCGGAAGATAGTGCGACAGGTCGACCAAATTGCTTCTCGCAAGTGCGAACGGAACGGGGCCGCTTTAGGCCGATGGGGGGTGATGGGCAAGGCGTGGAGGGTGTGAGAATCACTCGCAAGTGGAGGGACCGGGGTGGCGGGAAACATGCGTTACTCGGCGTACACGAGCGCTGGCGCTCCATGACGTCGCCGATACCGATCCGTCACCTCGGACGTGTTCGGCGCCTTGCTGAGAAGCGAAGACGACGCCGCGTTCGAAAGACAGCCCCCGCCTCCTTGTTCTTCCGCGAAGGCGGAAGCCCAGTCTGGATCCGCGCCTTCGCGGGGAGACAAGCTGACTTCGGCTCTAGGGGATACACCGAGTAGCCCCGAGGTCCCCGGCACCGCAAACAAACGACGGGAGATGTTTGCGCGAGTGGATGCCGGAACAAGCCGGCATGACGGACTGCGCGCTGACGCCGTCAGACCTCACGATCCTCCCCGCCAGGCGGAGGCGGCACCGAAGGTGACGGAGGGGGGGGGGGACGCGGAACAGAGGTTGCCCTTACCTCCCCCTCCGACTGGCAAACGCCAGCCACCTCCCCCTTGCGGGGGAGGATCGTTCATCCGCCTTAGCGCAGCGCGCCGGCCACCAGCTTGTGAAGACGCGAGTGCAATGCATCGTTCGCAGCGAGGAACTCGTTACGCTCCATAGCGCGGTCGCCGCCGCGGAAGTCGGTGACGAAACCGCCGGCCTCCTTCACCAGCAACATGCCGGCTGCAACGTCCCAAGGCTTCAGGTTCGATTCCCAGAACCCGTCGAAACGCCCGGCTGCAAGCCAAGCCAGATCCAACGCCGCAGCACCAAGACGACGGATCCCAGCAACCTCAGGCGCAACCGCGCCGAAAATCCGGCTCCACTGCGCGAAGTCGCCATGCCCCAGGAACGGAATCCCCGTAGCGATCAGCGATTCGGACAAATCACGCCGCGACGACACGCGGAGACGCTGGTCCGTGAGCCACGCCCCCCGCCCCTTCTCCGCCCAGAAGCTCTCGTCGGTCAGCGGCTGATACACCAACGCGGTGGTGACCTCGCGCTTGCCGTTCGGCATCGGCTCCTCGACCGCGATCGAGATGCAGAAATGCGGGATGCCGTGGAGGAAGTTCGACGTCCCATCGAGCGGATCGACGATGAAGCGCGGCTTGTTCGGATCGCCCTCGACCTCGCCGCGCTCTTCCATCAGCATGCCCCAGTCGGGACGCGCGTGCGACAGTTCTTCGAAGATCGTCTGCTCGGCGCGCTGGTCGGCCTGGCTGACGAAGTCGGCTGGACCCTTGCGGCTCACCTGGAGCTGCTGGACCTCGTTGAAGTCGCGGCGCAGGCGCGGCGCGGCCTTGCGGGCGGCGCGCTCGATGACGGTCATGATGCCGGAATGGCTGGGCATTAGAAATCTCCTCCCCTCCCGCTTGCGGGAGGGGTCGGGGGAGGGCTTGAACCGATACGCGAAGCTGGAAGAAGGCCCTCCCCTAACCCCTCCCGCAAGCGGAAGGGGAATTTAGTCCGCGCGACGCACGTAGGTCTGCTCGTAGACATCGACGACGATCCGCGTGCCCGCGCCGATATGCGGCGGGACCATCACGCGGACGCCGTTCTCGAGCACCGCGGGCTTATACGAAGACGAGGCCGTCTGCCCCTTTACGACGGCATCCGCCTCGACGATCAGCGCCTCGATCGTATCAGGCAGCTGGACCGAGATCGGCCGCTCTTCCCAGAGCTCCATCACCACGTCCATGCCGTCCTGCAGGAACGCCGCGGCGTCGCCCAGGATGTCGGCATCGAGCGAGATCTGCTCGTAGTTGATCTTGTCCATGAAGGTAAGCATGTCGCCTTCGCGGAACAGGAACTGGAAGTCGACGGTCTCGAGCCGCACCTTCTCGACGCTCTCGGCGGAGCGGAAGCGGGTGTTGTTCTTGCGGCCGTCGATGAGGTTCTTCATCTCGACCTGCATATAGGCACCGCCCTTGCCGGGCTGGGTATGCTGAATCTTGACGGCGCGCCAGATGCCGCCCTCATATTCAAGAATGTTGCCGGGACGAATCTCGACCGCGTTGATCTTCATGACCGATTCCTGCTGGAAAGAGCTAGGGGCCGTCCGCGAAGCATGGCCATCAAGGCGTGGCTCTGTGGAAACCCGAAGCGGCGGGCTTTAGCGGGCGCGCTCGCGTCCGGCAAGCAGCGGGTACGGGTTGACGTTCTCACCCTGCCACCAGCGCTCCCCTGGCTGCATCTTGGTCAGCCCGAAATGGAGGTGGTAATTGCCTGCCCCCGCATCGCCGGTGTCGCCCACATAACCGAGCGTATCACCCGCCTTGACCGCCATCCCCTCGCGAAGGCCAGCCGCGTAGCCGGCAAGATGCGCGTAATAATAGGTCCAGCGGCGGTCGGGCGAGCGGACGTACAGCGTGACGCCACCGAGTGCGCTCTGGAACAGTTTCTCGATCCGTCCCGGCGCGGCTGCAACTACGGGCGTGCCGCCCGGCGCCATGATGTCCGTGCCATGGTGGCCGCGCAGACCGCCCCCCCGCGCACCGTTCCAGCTGTCCGCAATCGCTTTTCGCGGAACGCCAGCCACCGGGACAACCAGCGCCCCCGGCGTCACGGAAACGGTAGCAATCTGAGCCGGAGGCACCGGCTTGCGCCAAGGCACCCGCCGCTCGATGCCGCTACCGCTGCTCCCGAACGACATCATCGAGGCAAAACCGCCGACCACGACCACGATCAGCCCAAGAATGATCCAGAACGTCCGCGTCATCGCCTCAGTCCTGGAACACGGCCTTGGTCCCCGGCTTGATCATCATCGACAATCGCGCCGCATCCCAGTTGGTCAGGCGAATGCAGCCATGACTCTCCGCACGCCCGATCGTCTCGGGGTTCGGCGTGCCGTGGATGCCGTAATGCTCCTTCGACAGATCCATCCAGACGACGCCGACTGGACCATTCGGCCCCGGCGGCAGCATCTCCTTCTGCTGCCCCTTCTTCGCATCCCAGAACAGCGCAGGATTGAAGTGGAACTTCGGGTTGTAATCCGAACCGTAGATCTTCCACGTGCCGAGCGGCAACGGGTCATGGCCCGATCCCATCGTCGCGGAGAACTGCGCGATCAGCTTGTCGTTCGCGTCGAGCACGCGGAGCACGCCATCCGACTTGTCGACGACGATATGGTCCGCCTGAGGCTGCTTCGCGTCGACGTTCAGCATGGTGAGCGTGGCGATCCAGTCCGGCTTCAGCTTTGGATCGTACGCGCGCGAGGTCGGCAGAGCGTTCGGGAACACCACCTTCGTCCCCGGTGCCAGCTTCGTCGTCGGCGAGTTCAGCGCCACGATCACCGCCGGCGTCGTGTGGAACATCTCGCCGAGCTTCTCCATGACGGTCTTGTAGCCCAGCGACGGGAGCTCGGCCTGCTTGGCGGGATCCTTCGGGAACGGATTGACGAACGGCCCCGCCAGCATTTCCGGCGTCAGCACGACCGTCACGGTCGGCCGAGCAGCGCGGTACGGATACAGCGCCTGCAACGTCCGCGCGTCAGGCTTGCCAGTGATCGGCAGTCCCTTCGCCTCCTGGAACCCCTTCAGCGCCGCCACCAGCGACTGCCCGCCGCGCCCGTCGAGCACGCCCGGCCCAAAGCCGAGATGGTCGAGGATTACCTGCACATGCAGGATGTTGCGATCGATCGGCGCGGGCTTGGCTGGCGCCGTCTGCGCCAATGCGGGCGAAGCGGCACCCAGCAAGCAGGCCGCAAGAACCGAAGCCTTCATCGCAAATGCCACCATGCCCATCATCCCAAACCGTTACGCCGCTGCATCAAACGGTCGGGACGACGGTTGTTTCCAACGGTTCAGCGCGATCTCAGCGCTGCGCAAGAACCTCGGCAAACGCCTTGACTGCGGCGACCTCATCGCCGCCCCAAATGGCGCCTGACACCGCAATGAAATCCGCACCGGCCGCCACGAGCGGCGCGGCATTTTCTGGCGTGATCCCACCGATCGCGACGCACGGCATCTCGAACAGCGTCGACCACCAAGACAGGATCACCGGCTCGGCGGTGTGCGTCGCGATCTTCGTCGTCGTCGGATAGAACGCGCCGAACGCAACGTAATCGGCGCCCGCCTCGCCCGCTTCCATCGCCAGATGACGGCTGCCGTGACAGCTCACGCCGATCTGCGCATTGGGCCCAAGCTGCGCCCGCGCCTCGCGCGGATCGCCATCGTCCTGCCCGAGATGCACGCCGTCAGCATCGAGCCGCTTCGCCAACCCGATATCGTCGTTGACGATGAACGCGACATCGCGCTCAGCACAGATCGCGCGCAACGGCTCGCCCAGCGCCGCAGCTGCATGCTGATCGATATCTTTCACGCGAAACTGGAACGCAGCCACCGGGCCAGCATCAAGCGCCCGAGCAAGACGCTCCGGGAAGTCGCCACCGACGTCCAGCGGCGACACCAGGTAAAGCTGGCAAGCCGGCCGACGCATATCGCGGCGGAAATTCTCGGCGAAATTGGGATCGAGCGGGCCCAGAGGATCTTCGAATTCGGTCATTTCCGCCCCCTAGCCGCTCATGCCGGCCACGTCACCCCGGCGCATGACCGAGGTGACGTGCAGTCAAACCGAGGCTTATTCCTCGTTCTTGTAGATCCGGATGATCCGGTCGAGCATCGCCAGCGCCTCGTCGCGCGGGCGCTGGAAGGTGTTGCGGCCGATGATCGAGCCGTTGCCGCCGCCGTCGCGAATGTCGCGCGCGTCCTGGAAGATCGCGTCCTCGCCCTTCGACGCGCCGCCCGAGAAGACGTTGATGCGACGCCCGGCAAAGCTCGACTGGACGACGTGCTTCACGCGGTCCGACTGCTTCGACCAGTCGGAGTTCGCGTAGAGCGGCTTGGCTTCCTTCTGCTCGATATGCGCGGTCGGCAGCTTGGTCTTGATGATGTGCGCGCCGAGCAGCGCCGCGATGTGCGCGGCATAGGCGCCGACGTCCAAAGCGAGCTCGCCGTCCTTGGTCAGCTCGCCGCCGCGCGGGTACGACCAGATCACGGTGGCGATGCCGACCGACTTGGCCTCTTCGCTCAGCTCGCGGATTTCCTCGACGAGGTCAAAGAACTGGTCCGCGCCGGGATAGATCGTGAAGCCGATCGCCGCCGAGCCCAGCCGCACCGCGTCCGACACCGTCGCCGTCACCGCCTGGTCGATCGTCGTCGCCCAGCTGTTCGAGCTGTTGCACTTCAGGATCGTCGGGATCTGCCCGGCAAACGTATCCGCCCCCGCTTCGAGCATGCCGAGCGGCGCTGCATAGGCGCTGAGCCCGGCATCGATCGCCAGCTGGTAATGATAATGCGGGTCGTACGCCGGAGGATTGACCGAGAAGCTGCGCGCAGGGCCATGCTCGAAGCCCTGGTCGACCGGCAGGATCACGAGCTTGCCGGTGCCGCCGAGCTTGCCCTGCATCAGGATGCGCGCGAGGTTCGCCTTCACCGCCGGACTGGTGGCTTCGTACTTGTCGAGAATGGTTTTGACTTGCGGAGTAATCGTCGATGTCATGCTGAAATCCTGTCTTAAAGTTCGAGCCAGCGGCGCAGCGCGTCATCGACTCGGGTCATGGTGGTGATGGGTATCGTACCGATAATCTTAACGACCTTGTTGCGGTCGAGCGTATCAACCTTGTCGATCTGGATCTCGCTATCGCGAAACAGGCCGGTTTCCGCCGATGCCTCGAGCGACACGCGAAACAGGTTCGTCCCGCTAATGACGCTGGTCAGCGGGCACAGAGAAATCGTCTCGTGATCTGCAAAAAGGTCTGATTGGACGACAAGAAAGGGGCGCGGCTTGCCAGAGAAATCGCCCTTGCCCGCTCCGACGACGATCATACCGCGGACGAATTTCATGCAGGGGGCGCCCCGATGAGTGCGTCCCAATCCTCTTCACCTGCTTGCCTATCGTGATCCGCCGCCGCGAGCGACTGGCGCTTCGCCTCGGCAAGGAAAGCCTCGTCGTGGCGCTCGACATAGCGACGTACGGCTTCGCGTGCGATATCGCTCTTGCTGCGCCCTTGGGTGCGCGCAACTGCCGCGAGCCGCTCTTCGAGTTCGCTATCGAGCCTGACGCCGAGCATCCGAGTCTCTCCGTTTAACATGTTAAACATAGGCCCGCCGACCGTCGAGATCAATCCCCGTCCGCTCGATTGGCTGCACGATTGACGGAGCGGCGTTCGACGCCGAGACTGGCGAAGGGGAGACAGGGCCGATGACGATTTTACGCTGGGTCATGGCGTGCGCGGCGTTGATGGCGACATCCGCGGCACCAGCGGCCGTGAAGGTGGGCGAACGCGCACCCGACTTCGAAATGACGCTGATCGACGGGACCAAGGTGCACAATGCCGACCTGCGCGGGCAGGTCGTCGTGCTGAACTTCTGGGCGACGTGGTGCGGGCCGTGCAAGGCGGAACTGCCGCTGCTCGACAGCTATTACCGCATTCGCAAGGACAACGGCCTGCGCGTGTTCGCGGTGGCGACGGAGGATTCTCTGCCTGCCTCCAGGCTGAAACCCCTGGTCGCGGCCATGGCGATCCCGTCGGCGCGGCGAATCAAGGGGCCGTTCGCGGTGATGGGCGCCCTCCCCACCAACTACATCATCGATCGCGCCGGCGTGGTTCGCTATGCGAAAGCCGGCGCGTTCGACCTGGATGAACTCAATACCCTGCTGGTCCCGTTGCTGCGGGAACCGGCGCCTTAGCGCGTCAGCGCCGCGACGCCAGGAAGGTCCTTGCCTTCCATCCACTCGAGAAACGCGCCGCCTGCGGTCGAAACGAAGGTGAACGCTTCCGCGACGCCAGCGTGATTAAGCGCCGCAACCGTATCGCCACCGCCCGCGACCGAGACGAGCGAACCGCCTTCGGTCAATGCTGCGGCGGTCTTTGCGAGGGCGACGGTCGCTTTGTCGAACGGCACCGTCTCGAACGCACCGAGCGGGCCGTTCCACACCAGCGTGCGGCAATTCTTGAGCACGTCGCCGAGCGACTCTACTGCCGCCGGACCGACGTCGAGGATCATCTCGTCGGCGGCGACTTCGTGCACGTTGACCGTACGGGTGGCGGGGTTCGGCTTGAACTCCTTGGCGACCACGACGTCGTACGGCAGATGAACCGTGCAGTTCGCCTTGTCCGCAGCTTCCATGATCTGTTCGCAAACGCTCGCAAGCTCATGCTCGCACAGGCTTTTGCCGACGTCGACGCCGCGTGCCGCGAGGAAGGTGTTCGCCATGCCGCCGCCGATGATCAGATGATCGACCTTGGTGACGAGGTGGCGCAGCACGTCGAGCTTCGACGACACCTTCGCGCCACCGACGACCGCCGCGACTGGATGCTCGGGCTCGCCGAGTGCCTTCTGGAGCGCGTCGAGTTCGGCTTCCATCGCGCGGCCGGCAAAGGCGGGAAGAACGTGGGCAAGGCCTTCGGTCGAAGCATGTGCGCGGTGTGCGGCGGAGAAGGCGTCGTTGACGTACAGATCGCCAAGGCTTGCAAACCGCTGGACGACAGCCGCGTCGTTGGTTTCCTCGCCGCCGAAGAACCGCGTGTTCTCCAGAACCGCGATGTCGCCGGGGTCGAGCGTCGCGACGGCGTCATCCGCGCCTTCCCAGTCGATGTAGCGGACTTCGCGGCCGAGCACTTCGCTATACGGCTTCACGACCTGCGACAGTGAGAATTCGGGGCTCGGCACGCCCTTCGGACGGCCGAAATGGGCGAGGACGAGGACGATCGCGCCCTTGTCGGCAAGCTCGCCAACCGTCGCGACGGTCGCGCGCAGGCGGGTATCGTCGGTAACATGACCCTCGGCCATCGGCACGTTGAGGTCTTCACGGACGAGCACGCGCTTGCCCTGGACATCGCCCATATCGTCGAGCGTCTTGAATGGCTTGGTCATGGTTCTTCGATCCTGATCTCATCACCGACGGCGATTCTGCCGCCCATCAAAACTCGGGTACAGGCCCCGCCCCGCCAATCCGGCGCCAGCGCGGCGAACAATCCTGGCGCCAGTGCATCCATGCGGTCGCATGGATCGGTGTGACGCGTCACCTCTAGCACGACGTCCGCGCCGATGCGCAGCCGCGTGCCGGGTATCTGGGGAAGGTCGAAGCCGTCGACCAGCAGATTGGCACGCCGCTCGTACCACGGAATATCGCGCCCGACTTCAGCCATCGCCGCGTCCCAGTCACCACGTTCGAGCAACGTGATCTGCCGCCGCCCCTTGCCGCCCGGCTTCACGCGACCGCGGAAGTCGCCGTGCAGGCCAGCCTCGATGGTGATCTCGACATCGTCGATGACCTCCATCGGGCCCTTGGCGCGGGCGTGGCGGGCGATCCCGGCGATCGTGCCCACCTCGGGGCCGACCGTCATCATCCTTCCTTCAAGCCGTCACCCCAGCGAAAGCTGGGGTATCCCTGTTGGCGGGTGCTGCAACCCGAACGGGGAGATCCCAGCTTTCGCTGGGATGACGGTTTTGTCCGGAGCGGAAGTTGTAGGAACGCAGCGTCCGTCTACCTTCAGATGAACTTGGCCATCGCGGTCGCAGTATCGACCATCCGGTTCGAGAAGCCCCACTCGTTGTCGTACCAGCTGACGACGCGCACCAGCTTGCCGTCGATCACCGCGGTCTCCAGGCTGTCGATCGTCGACGACGCCGGGGTATGCTGGAGATCGATCGAGACGAGCGGCTCGTCCGACCAGTCGAGCACGCCGACCAGCGGGCCGCTCTCGGACGCCGCCTTCAGCACCGCATTCACCTCTTCACGCGTCGTATCGCGCGACGGGGTGAAGGTCAGGTCGATCAGCGAAACGTCCGGCACCGGCACGCGGATCGCCGAGCCGTCGAGCTTGCCCTTCAACTCCGGCAGCACTTCGGCAACCGCACGCGCGGCACCCGTCGTGGTCGGGATCATCGACATCGCCGCAGCACGCGCGCGACGCAGGTCGGGGTGGATCTGGTCGAGGATCTTCTGGTCGTTGGTGTAGGCGTGGACGGTCGTCATCAGGCCGCGCTCGATGCCGATCGCATCGTTCAGCACCTTGGCGACGGGCGCGAGGCAGTTGGTGGTGCACGACGCGTTCGAGACGATCGTGTGCTCGGCGGTCAGCTTGTCGTGGTTGACGCCGTAAACGACGGTCAGGTCGACGTTCTTGCCCGGTGCCGAGATCAGTACTTTCTTGGCGCCCGCATCGAGATGCTTCTGGCAGCTAGCCTTGTCGGTGAAGAAGCCGGTGCATTCGAGGACGATGTCGACGCCCAGCTCGGCGTGCGGCAGGTTGGCGGGATCGCGCTCGGCGGTGACGCGGATGCGCTTGCCATCGACGACCAGCTCGTTGCCCTCGGCCGAAACCTCACCCGGATACTTGCCGTGCACGCTGTCGCGCTTGAACAGCCAGGCGTTCGACTTCGCATCGCCGAGATCGTTGATCGCGACGAGTTCGAGTGCGCCGTTCGACTGTTCGAGTACCGCACGGGCGACGAGACGGCCGATGCGCCCGAAACCGTTGATCGCAACCTTGACCGTCATTGCTGTCTCTCCGCTACGCCCGCGAGTCCGTTCCGGGCGCGCAGCCTTTGCGGGGCGGTGGGGCGCCCTGTCAACACCGTGGATGGTGATGGGTTTCGCCTAAACCGACTTGTCGCACCCCCCGTCCATGCTATCTCGCATGGCATGTCAGAAACACTTCCCGACGGACCAACTGCCGTCGAACGGATCGACGCCGCGATCGCACGGATCGAATCCGCCATTGCAGCCCGCACTGAAGCCGGCGACGCGCTCGCCAAGCGCCACGCCGCGCTCAAGGCGCGGATGGCCGAAGCCGTCGCCGCGCTCGACGACGTCATCACGCGCGGGAGCCCCAACTGATGGCCCAGGTCATGCTCGATATCGGCGGCCGTCCCCACGCCGTCGCCTGCCGTGACGGCGAAGAGTCGCGCGTGCGCCTGCTGGGTGCGATGGTCGCCGAACGCTGGGCCACCGCGGACCGTGCCGCAGGCGGCCTCAGCGCGGAGCGCGCGATGTTGTTCGTCGCGCTGATGCTCGCCGACGACCTCGACGAAGCCGCGCATCGCCCACCCGAAGGCTCCGCGGTCAGCGAGATCGCACTTACCCGGATCGCCGATCGTCTCGAAGGCCTCGCACAAGCCCTTGAGCTTAGCCCGCCCAACGCCTAGATTGGCTGTGGCGGGTTCTGCCCGGTACGAGCCTTTATTATCCCTGAGGCTATTCATCATCCATAGGGGGCTGTCCCTGTTAGGATCCTGGTCCGAAGCACATGGTCCCCACCTGACGTACCGTGCGTCAGTGGATAACCCGGCACACGGCCATGGTGGGCCCGCCACACCACCATCTTCCCCCTATCTCAGGGTCGCAAGCGCATGACCAACAAGAGCGCGCTGAGAGCCTCACTCCGCGCCGCGCGGGAAGCGCGCCCGCCGGTCGAGCTTCCAGTGCCGTCCGCGTTTCTGGCACGGCTGAAACCCGGATTGACGGTCGCCTCCTATGTCCCGTTCGGCGGCGAGGCCGATCCCTCGCCCTTTGCGCGCGCTGCGGTCGATGCCGGATGCATCATCGCCCTGCCCCATGTCGTCCGCCGCTCGCTGCCGATGCGCTTCCTGTCGTGGGCGACCGAGGCCGCGCTGATCGCCGGACCCTTCGGGTTGCACCAGCCCGCCGAAGACGCCGCCGAACTCGAACCCGACATCATCCTGACGCCGCTCGTCGGCTTCGATCGCAGCGGCAACCGGATCGGCCAGGGCGCCGGCTATTACGACCGCGCCTTCCTCGCGCACCCGAACGCCTGGCGCGTCGGGGTTGCGTTGTCGGTGCAGGAAGTCGACACGCTGACGCCAGACCCGTGGGACGTCCCACTCCACGCCATCGCCACCGAATCAGACTGGATTACGCCATGACGCCAACCTGGCGCAAACCCGTCGGCATGCTCGGCATCCTGCTCCTGATCCTGGTGTGGTGCGTAGCCATCGTCAGCTTGTCGAACATCGTCGGCAGCTGGCACTGGCTGGGGCAGTTGGTATTCTACGTGTTCACCGGCCTGATCTGGATCGCGCCGCTGAAGCCGGTGCTGCGGTGGATGGAGCTTGGGCGGTAACTCAGCCCCGCCTGTCGTCTTCCTGTGCCGATGCGCTCCGCTGCCCCCCCCCCGGCCCCTACCGTTCGTCCCGAGTAGCCACCGAGCAGTCGCGCAGCGGCGTATCGAGGGGGCGTATCGAAGGACAGGCTGGCGCGCGGAACCCATGCTTCGATACGAGCCCTCGATACGCTTCTGACGAAGCTACTCGGTCTCTACTCAGCACGAACGGTGTGGGGGGAAGTGGTCCTGACCCGGTGGCAGGACGGAATGCTCTCTGCATCCAAAATCTAAAAGGGCCCCGGCCACCCATAGGGTGGCGCGAGTGACGGGACTCGAACCCGCGACCTCCGGCGTGACAGGCCGGCGCTCTAACCAACTGAGCTACACCCGCATTCCCAATGACGAAACCTAGCGCCCCAAGGGACACGCGGGAAGGCTCGTCAAAACCTCAACACCATCTCGAACCATCTAAACGATGGCGCGAGTGACGGGACTCGAACCCGCGACCTCCGGCGTGACAGGCCGGCGCTCTAACCAACTGAGCTACACCCGCTGAAACAGCGTGGAGGCGGCAACTAGGCGAGGGTTCGGATACCGTCAACCCAAATTATCCGCCAGTTTCACGTTGTGCCTCGGGCGGATCGCCGCGACGGCGATTTCGCCCGGTCTTGGGCTGCACTAGCGTCCCGTGCTCGAACAGGAACCCGGCGATATCGGGCTTGCCCGCCGCCTTCACGACCGTCTGGATGATGATCAGCAGTGGCACCGCCAGCAACGCACCCGACGTGCCCCATACCCATCCCCAGAAGCTCAGCGAGATCAGGATCAGTAACGGGCTGATCGTCAGCCGATGCCCGACGACGAACGGCGTGATCGCGTTCGCCTCGACCAAGTGCAGCCCGTACATCAGCGCCGGCGGCAGCATCGCCATCCAGATGTCCGAAAACGTCATCAGCCCGCCCAGCGCGAGCAGGAACGCGCCGATCACCGGCCCGAAATACGGGATGTAGTTGAGCAACGCGACGATCCCGCCCCACATCGCCGGATACGGCATGCCAATGAACCACAGCGCTACCCCGGTAATGATCCCCAAAACGATGTTAATGAGGGTAATCGTGCCAAGATACGCGGACACGTCGTCGACGATGTCCTGGATCACGCGCGCGGTCGCCATCGCGCCGTCGAAGCTGGTCCGCCCGGTGATCGTCTGGCGCCGCATCCGCGTCCAGCCTGAGAGGAAGAAGAACACGATCAGCACGCCGAACAGGAATTGCACGATAACGGCCGGCGCCGACGTCGCCGCAAGTTCGAGGATCGAGCCCGGCGCGGCGACGCCAGCGGTCGCCGGCTGCTTGATCGGCGTCGACGCGACCTGCCGCAGCGTCTTGTTCACGTATTTTTCGAGGCTCGAATAAAGATCGAGCAGCGGTGCGAGGTTGTTCTGGATCCGGTCCAACCGCGTCGGCAGGAGGCGGAAGAAGTCGGTCGCGGGCACGAGGATCGCCGCGATCGCGATGTTCGCGGCGATCAGGAACACGAGGATGCACAGGATCGCAGCCAGCGGCGACGGCACATGGCGTCGCTCGAGCCATTCCAGCACCGGCACGAGCGCGACCGAGATCACGAGCGCGATGGTGAGCGGAAGGAAGAACTCCGCCCCCGACTTCAACGCGAACGGCGTGGCGAGGATCAGGCCGACGCCAGCGGTGAGCGTCAGCGCCGCCAGCAACCGATCGCGCCGCTGCGCGATTCGCATCGCATCCTCGACCCCGACCGCGATCGGCAATCCGAACGCACTCTCGGCCGGCGGACCTTCGGTAACGGCGCTGTCCCCGCCCTGCGGCTGGTTCGTTTCGTGGCGAAGGCCCTCGTCCGTCATGGCATTTTCCTTTGTTCCCCCATCCCGTAATCGTGGCTAGCATTCAAGCATGCCGAACGACGCCAACGATCTAATTCTCGTCATCGACGAGGGCACCACGTCCACCCGCGCCATGCTGTTTGCGACCGACGGCCGCTGCATCGCCAGCGAAGCCCGCGCACTCGACCAGACATACCCCCGCGCCGGATGGGTAGAGCATGATGCCGCCGAGATCTGGCGCAAGACGTTGCGCGTAACCGCGGCGATGGTCGCGCAGGCAGGCGGCGCGCACCGGATTGCCGGGATCGGCATCACCAACCAGCGCGAGACGATCGTCTTCTGGGACCGCGCGACCGGCGAACCGCTCGCGCCCGCGATCGTCTGGCAGGATCGGCGTACCGCTGCGACCTGCCGGGACTTGCGCGAACGGGGCCACGAAGCTGAGGTTCAGGCCAAGACCGGCCTGTTGCTCGACCCGTATTTCTCCGCCTCGAAGATCGGGTGGGCCATGCGTGAATGGCCGCATCTCGCCGACGCGGGAGCGCGCCTTGCGATCGGCACGGTCGACAGCTGGCTGATCTGGAAACTGACCGGCGGGTTGCACGTGACCGACGCGACCAACGCCTCGCGCACCGCCTTGATGGACGTGCACACCGGCAGCTGGGACGACGGACTCTGCGCGCTGTTCGGCGTGCCCCGCGCAGCCTTGCCTGAGATCGTCGATTGCGCCGGACGGTTGGGCGAGACGACCGCGTTCGGCGGGGCGATTCCGATCTGCGGCATCGCCGGCGATCAGCAGGCAGCCGCGATCGGCCAGGCCTGCCTCGCGCCCGGCCAGACCAAGGCCACGTTCGGTACAGGGGCGTTCATCCTCACCCACGCCGGTGCGACACCGCCGACTTCGGGCCACCGTATGCTCTCAACGGTCGCGTGGCAGCTCGGCGGCGAGCGCGCCTATGCGCTGGAGGGGTCGGTGTTCGTCGCCGGCAGCCTCGTCCAGTGGCTCCGCGACACGCTAGGCCTGATCGGCACGGCCGCCGAAACCGAAGCGCTGGCCCGCAGCGTGCCCGACACCGGCGGCGTGTACCTGGTGCCAGCGCTCAGCGGCCTCGGCGCGCCGTGGTGGGAACCGGACGCCCGCGCGAGCATCTCGGGACTGAGCTTCGCCACGGGCAAGGCGCATGTCGCCCGCGCGGCACTGGAGGCGATGGCGTACCAGGCGCACGACCTGAAGACCGCCTTCGCCGCCGACGGCATCGACTGGCACAGTCTGCGCATCGACGGCGGCATGGTCGCCAACGACTGGATGGCGCAGGACATGGCGGACCTGCTCGGCATCGAGGTCGAGCGGCCGAGATTTGCAGAGACGACCGCGTTGGGCGCGGCGATGCTGGCCGGCGTGGGTGCGGGACTGTTCGGAGGGCTCGATGAGGCCACCTCAATGCGCGGCGAGGTCGAGACGTTTACGCCGTCGCTGGGAGAGGACGAGCGGCAGGCGCGACTTGTAGGGTGGAAGACAGCCGTCGATGTGGTGGTGGCTGCCAGCCGTTTGTAAGCGCAACGTGCTTCCCTCCCTGGAAGGGATGAGTTGGTGGGTTGATCGGTCCGATTCACGCTGCATCGAGCATGCGGCAATCGATCCACCCCCAGCCCCTCCCTTCCAGGGAGGGGAGCAGAAGATTTACGCGGTCACTCGGGCCAGATCCTCGAACAACGCCTGCTATTCCTCCTCAGGTCTTCCCATTCGCTCCACCATAAATTTCGATCAGGAGCGCGGCTGCGACCGACCACCACCGAAGCCCAGAGCACCACATGCCCCCTCCCTTCCAGGGAGGGGGCAGAAGATTATGCCGACACCCCGGCCCGATCCTCGAACAACACCTGCAGGTCCTTCTTCAAGATCTTCCCATTCGCATTCCGCGGCAACGTCTCGTGCACGAAGCGCACCGCGACCGGCGTCTTGAACGCCGCCAGATGCTGCCGCACCCAGCCCTGCAACTCCGCCTCGGTCGTCACCGCACCCGGCGCGAGGTGCACCACCGCTGCGGGCTCCTCCCCCAAAATACGATGTGGAATGCCGATCAGCGCCGCGTCGGTCACCGCGGGGTGCGCGTAGAGGACGTTCTCGACCTCGCTGGAGTATATGTTCTCGCCGCCACGGATGATCATGTCCTTGGCGCGATCGACGATGTAGCAGAATCCTTCGTAGTCGAGGCGCGCCAAGTCTCCGGTCCGAACCCAGCCATCGACGAACGTCGAGGCGGTCGCGTCCGGCTTGTTCCAATAGCCTTTCACGATCATCGGCCCGCGCGCCCAGAGTTCGCCGACCTCGCCCAGCGGCATCTCCGTCACGCCGTCGTCCGCCATGATCTTCAAGTCGGCAGCCGCAACCGGAGGCCCCGCGCTGGTCGGGCGGTTGAGATAGTCCTCTCCCCCATGATGCGTGACCGTCGCCATCGTCTCGGTCATGCCCCAGCCATTGCCGGGCATCGCGCCGAACTCGGCATAGATGCGCTTCACCAGTTCGGGGGCAGCGGGCGCTCCACCGTAAGCAATCGATTCGAGCGACGAGAGGTCGTATTTCCCACGATCGGGATGTTCCAAAAGCTGCCAGGCGATGGTCGGCACGCCACCGGTGATGTTGACCTTCTCGCGCTGAATGATCTCCATCGCCCGCACGGTGTCCCATTTGCGCATGAAGATCATCGTGCTGCCGGTCGCGATCACCCCCATCATCCCCGCGGAGCAGGCGGTGACGTGGAACAGCGGGATCACCGTCAGCGTCACACGCGGCGTCGGCTCGGGCGGTGCCTCGCCGCGCCGCAAAAACGAGCGGGCGGAGGAATAGCCGCCGGACATGATGTTCGACATCATGTTGCGGTGCGTGCCGAGTGCTCCCTTGGGCGCGCCGGTGGTGCCGCTGGTGTAGAAGATCGTCGCGTCGTCGTCGGGCGCGATCGTCGCTTCTGGGAGGCCTACATCGGGCAGCGCAGCCCAGTCGTGCGGGGTGCCGATCACGTCCTCAAGCCGCGTGACGATCCCCGTCAGCGGTTCTGCGGCGCGCGCGACGAACACGTGCTCCAGCGCCGGCAGCGTCGCGTAGGCCGCCTCCAGCCGGTGATGACGCTCGTCGTCGGTGATCAGCACGCGCGCGCCCGAGTCGGCTAGGCCGTATTCCATCTCCGCGCCGGTCCACCACGCGTTGAGCGGCACCATGATCGCACCGATGCTCGCGCCCGCAAAGAACGCGACCGGCCATTCGGACAGGTTGCGCATCGCCAGCGCGACGCGGTCGCCGGGACCGATACCCATCTCGCGCAACCGGTGCGCCAGCACCGCGATTGCGCGAAAGTTCGCCTCGTAGGTGACGCGCTCGTCCTCATAGGCCGTGAAGACCCGTTCGCCATGCGCGCGCGCCGCCTCGGCTAGCCAGCGCAACGACGGCGGCGCGTTCTTCCAGATGCGCGTTTCGATGCCGTCGATCGTCAGCATCTCCATCTCGAACTTCGCGCCGGGCGCGGTCAGCATTCGCTCGGCATCGGCGAGCGACATCGCCGGCCAGGAGGGATCGAGTGCGATGATCGGTTCGCTTGCCAAGACCGGTGGACTCCAGAGTTGAATTTCGGGTTTGGCTTATCGCCTGTTCGAAGACAGGTTATAGTTGATTCCTGCCGCACTCAAGGCAATAGAGGCACCAAGTTCGAACTAGGGGTATGGAGCGAGTCATGACACGGACGGTCGAATCGTGAAAATCGCTGAACCTGCCGCGCACGGCTTCGATGCGAGCCGGTTGGCGGCGATCGATACGCTGCTCCAGGCCCGCTACATCGATTCGGGCAAGCTGCCGAACGCGCAATTGCTGATCGCGCGTGACGGCGAGATCGTCCATTTCTCGAACGCGGGCGCGGCGCGCGAAGGCGGCAAGAGCGTCGACGAGGGATCGCTGTTCCGGATCGCGTCGATGACCAAGCCGATCACCTCGGTCGCGTTCATGATGCTGGTCGAGCAGGGCCTCGTCGCGGTCGATACGCCGGTCCACCACGTGCTGCCCGAGTTCAAGGATATCGGCGTCTATGATGGCGGCGGTGGCGGCGTGCCGTTCGTGACCAGGCCGACCGCCGAGCCGATGCGGATGGTCGACCTGCTCCGCCATACCTCGGGGCTGACCTATAGTTTCCAGAACCGCTCGAACGTCGATGCCGCGTACCGCGACGGCAAGATCGAGGGCTGGCATGGCGGGTATGACCTCGACGGGTTCATCGGCGCACTAGGGAAGATCCCGCTCGAATTTTCGCCCGGCACCGCGTGGAATTACTCGGTCGCGACCGACGTGCTCGGCGCGGTCGTGCAGCGCGTGTCGGGCCTGCCGCTCGACCAGTTCTTCCGGACGCGCATCTTCGCGCCGCTGAAGATGGACGACACCTTCTTCCAGGTTCCTGCCGACAAGCTCGACCGGTTGACCGATTGCTACACGCTCGCGCCGGGCAAGGGCCGCGTGATGTACGATCGCGGGACTGAGAGTGCGTGGAGCCGGCAGCCGAAGCTCGTTTCCGGCGGCGGCGGGCTCGTCTCAACCGCGCTAGACTACCACCGGTTCAACACGATGCTGCTGAACGGCGGCGAGCTCGATGGCGCGCGCATCCTCGGGCGCAAGACGCTCGACCTGATGACTCAAAACCACCTGCCCGGAAAATCCGATCTCGCGGCAATGTCGAAGTCGCTGTTCAGCGAGGCGTCTAACGCGGGCACCGGCTTCGGGCTCGGGTTCGCGATCACCGACGACGTCGCGAAGACGATGGTGCCGGGGTCGAAGGGCGAGTTCTACTGGGGCGGGATGTTCTCGACCGCGTTCTTCGTCGACCCGGTCGAGCGCCTGTCGATGGTGTTCATGACGCAGCTTTCGCCGAGCAGTTTCTATCCCATCCGCCGCGAGCTGAAGACGATGATCTACGCGGCGATGACCTGATCCCCCAACGGCCGTCATCCCGGCGGACGCCGGGACCCAGGGCCGCACGCACACCGAATTTGGCTCTGGGTCCCGGCGTTCGCCGGGATGACGGGGCCGGCACCAGGAGACTAGAATGACCAGCCCGATCAGCACCGAACGCCATGACGACGTGCTCGTCATCATCTCGAACAATCCCCCCGTCAACGCGCTCGGCGCGGCGGTCCGGCAGGGTCTCGAAGCGGCGATCAAGGAGGGCGTCAACGACGACAGCATCACCGCGATGGTGATCCGCTGTGATGGCCGCACGTTCTTTGCGGGCGCCGACATCACCGAGTTCGGCAAGGAAATGGTCGAGCCCGGCCTGCCCACCGTCGTCGACATGATCGAGGCGTCGTCGAAGCCCGTCGTCGCGGCGATCCACGGCACCGCGCTCGGCGGCGGCTGCGAAGTGACGCTCGGCTGCCATTACCGAGTCGCGGTCCCTTCGGCTAAGATCGGTACGCCCGAGGTGAAGCTCGGCCTGCTCCCCGGCGCTGGCGGCACGCAGCGTATCCCGCGGATCGCCGGCGTGAAGCTCGCGCTGGAGATGACCGCGAAGGGCGATCCGATCTCGGCGAAGAAGGCGCTCGACGCCGGCCTGATCGACAAGATCGTCGGTGAAGACAGCCTTGAGGCCGATGCCGTCGCCTTCGCGCGCGAGATCGCGACCAAGCGTCCCCTGCCCCGCGCGTCCGAGAAGACGGCGCAGGCCGATCCCGACGCCGTTGCGGCGTTCAAGAAGGAAAATGGCCGTCGTTTCCGTGGCTTCGAGGCGCCTCTTGCCAACATTGCTTGCATCGAAAAGGCCGCCGATGGCTCCAGCTTCGAGGAGGGCATCGCCTTCGAACGCCAGGAATTCATGAAGCTCATGACCGGCGTGCAGTCGGCCGCCCAGCGCCACATCTTCTTCGCCGAGCGTCAGGCGGCCAAGATCGACGACGTTCCCGCCGACACCAAGCTTCGCGAGATCAAGCGCGTCGGCGTGATCGGCGCGGGCACGATGGGCGGCGGCATTTCAATGAACCTCCTGTCCGCGGGCATCCCCGTGACGATCGTCGAGATGCAGCAGGACGCGCTCGACCGTGGCACCGGCGTCGTGCGGAAAAACTACGAAGCGACCGCCGCCAAAGGCCGGATGAAGCTCGAGCAGGTCGAGCAGGCGATGGGCGCGCTGAAGCCAACGCTCGACTTCGCCGATCTCGCCGAATGCGACCTGATCATCGAGGCTGTCTACGAGACGATGGAGGTGAAGAAGGAGATCTTCACCAAGCTCGACGCGATCGCCAAGCCGGGCGCGATCCTGGCGTCGAACACGTCGTATCTCGACATCGATGCGATCGCGGCGTGCACCAAGCGGCCCGAGGACGTGGTCGGGATGCACTTCTTCTCGCCGGCCAACGTGATGAAATTGCTCGAAGTGGTGCGCGGTGACAAGACCGCGGACGACGTGCTGGCAACGGTCATGGCGCTCGCGAAGAAGATCAAAAAGGTGGCCGTGGTGGCGGGCGTCACCTACGGGTTCATCGGCAACCGCATGCTGATGCCGCGCCAGGTCGAGGCGACCAAGCTGCTGCTGGAAGGCGCGAGCCCGGAGCAGATCGACAAGGTCCATGTCGCGTTCGGTATGCCGATGGGTCCGTTCCAGATGAGCGATCTCGCGGGCGTCGACATCGGCTGGCACCGCGATCCGAGCCGGATCGAGAACATCCGCGATGCGCTGGCGGCGGAGAACCGCTGGGGCCAGAAGACCAAGGCGGGCTTCTACGATTACGACGAGAAGCGGACGCCGTCGAACTCTGCGCGGGTGACCGAGATCATCGACGATTTCCGCAAGAAGTCGGGCGTGACGCCGCGCGAGATCAGCGACGAGGAGATCGTCGTGCGGACGCTCTACACGATGGTGAACGAAGGCGCGCTGATCCTCGAAGAGGGCAAGGCACAGCGGGCGTCGGACGTCGATGTGGTCTGGATCTACGGCTATGGCTGGCCCGTCTACCGCGGCGGGCCGATGTTCTGGGCGCAGTCCGAGGGGTTGGCAAAGGTCGTCGCGGGGCTCGAGAAATACGGGTTCCCGGTGGCGAAGTCGCTCAAGGACGCGGCGGCATCGGGCGGTCGGCTGAAGTGATCGGTCGCGGTCGTTTCTTGCCGGTAGTCGATCGCTGATGGAGCGTTCCGCGCTTCAGACTGCGGCTGCGATCCGTGCGGGCGAGACGACCGCGCTCGCCGCGTGCGACGCGGCGATCGCGCGGATCGAGGCGCGCGACGGTGCGATAAACGCCGTCGTGATCCGGGATTTTGCGCGGGCGCGCGAGGCCGCACGGGCGCTCGATGCGGAAGGGCCGGACGATCGGCCGCTGTTCGGCGTGCCGATGACGGTGAAGGAGTCGTTCGACGTCGCCGGCTTGCCGACCAGCTGGGGCGTCGGCGTCCACCGCGACAACATCGTCGACCGCGATGCCGTCGCCGTCACCCGGCTGAAGGCGGCGGGCGCGGTGATCCTCGGCAAGACCAACGTGCCGGTGCGGCTGAGCGACTGGCAGGCGGACAATCCGATCCACGGCCGGACGAACCATCCGCTCGACCCGACGCTGACGCCCGGCGGATCGTCGGGTGGTGCCGCGGCGGCGCTCGCATCGGGGATGGTACCGCTCGAGCTCGGCTCCGATATCGGCGGCTCGATCCGCGTGCCTGCCGCGTTCTGTGGCGTCTGGGGGCACAAGCCGACCTATGGCGCCTTGTCCGATCTGGGTCACCGCGTGCCCGGCACCGATGGGGCTAGTGCGGCTCTCGGCGTGATCGGGCCGCTCGCGCGCAATCCCGAGGATCTGGCCGTTGCGCTTGATATACTCGCCGACATCCCCTTGCCGCGCGCGACCGTCGACTTAGCCCGCCCACGCATCCTGCTGCTCACCGCGCATCCCTCGGCACGGGTCGATTCGTCGATCATCGGCGCGATCGAGCGCGTCGGTGAAGCCCTCGCCGCGGCCGGCGCCACCATTTCGAGTGCCCGCCCGCCGATCGACCTCGCTGCTCAGCATGCCGACTATATGCGGATGCTCGGCATCGCGATGACCCGCGGCGGGCCTGCGCGCGATGGCAAGGTCGCGACGCTGTCGCACTGGTTCGACCTCCTCGACTCGCAGGCGCGACTGCAGCGCGCTTGGAGCTTGCTGTTCGAGCGGTTCGACGCGGTGATCGCGCCGGCGAGCGGCGTGAACGCCTTCCCGCATATCGCCGAGCGCAACGTCGCGCGACGCACGCTGACGATCGATGGCGAGGATACCCGTTCGGCGTCCAGTTCGCCTGGGCGGGGCTCGCCACCTTCCCCAACCTGCCCGCGACCAGCGTGCCCGTCGGGATCGACCCGCGCGGCCTGTCGATCGGCGTGCAGGTCATCACCAACCGTTACCGCGACCACGACGCGATCGCCGTCGCCGCGCTGTGCAATCGACTAAGCAGGAGCTGATCCGATGTCCGACCTCGATACTTTCCGGTCCGAAACGCGTGCGTGGCTCGCGGAGAATTGCCCGCCCGAGATGCGCAAACCGGTGCGCTCGGAGGACGACGTCTGCTGGGGAGGCCGCCAGTTCAAGCCGTCGAGCCCTGCGCAGAAGGAGTGGCTCGACAGGATGGCCGCCAAGGGCTGGACCGTGCCCGACTGGCCCAAGGCCTATGGCGGCGGTGGGTTGTCGCCTGCGGAGACGAAGATTCTGCGCGAAGAGATGGCAGCAATTAAGGCGCGCAACCCGCTCAATTCGTTCGGGATCTCAATGCTCGGACCGGCATTGCTCAAATACGGCACCGAGGAGCAGAAGCTCGATCACCTGACCAAGATCGCGCGCGGCGAAATCCGCTGGTGCCAGGGCTATTCGGAGCCGAATGCAGGATCCGACCTTGCCGGGCTTGCGACCTCCGCGGAGGACAAGGGCGACCATTATCTCGTCAACGGGCAGAAGGTGTGGACGTCCTACGCCGACAAGGCCGACTGGATCTTCTGCCTCGTCCGCACCGACAAGACCTCGAAGCAGGGCGGGATCAGCTTCGTGCTGTTCGACATGGCCTCGCCGGGCGTGTCGACCAAGCCGATCCTGCTGATCAGCGGCAATTCGCCGTTCTGCGAGACGTTCTTCGACAATGTCGAGGTGCCCAAGGTCAACCGCGTCTACGAGGAGAACAAGGGCTGGGACGTCGCGAAATACCTGCTCGGGCATGAGCGCGAGATGATCTCGGGGATGGGGCTGGCGTCGAGCGGCGGCAACCCGCTGATCGACGGGGCGATCGCGACCGTCGGGCTTGGGCATGACGGGCGGCTGGCCGATCCGTTGCTGCGTGCGTCGATCGCGCTGTTCGAGGTACGCGCGAAGGCGTTCGGGGCGATGTCCGAGCGGTTCATCGACGAGCTCAAGGCGGGCAAGGCGCATCCTGCCCAGCCGAGCATGATGAAATATTACGGCACCGAGCTGAACAAGGGTCGGTACGAACTGATGATGGCGGCAGGCGGTTCGGATGCGCTCGAATGGGACAGCGATCGGTCGCGCGGCGGGGCGATCCCGCGGTCGTGGCTGCGGACCAAGGCGAACTCGATCGAGGGCGGGACGAGCGAGATCCAGCTCAACATCATCACCAAGCGGATTTTGGAACTGCCGGCGTAATTCCCTCACCCCTTCGGGGAGAGGGTGCCGCAGCGAAGCGTAGGCGGGAGAGGGGCAGTGAGGCTCGGGCGATCCGACCCAACAGCCCCTCTCCCCGACCCTCTCCCCGACGGGGCGAGGGAGCAGAAGGACGAAAACATGCCATTGTATCTAGACGACGACCAGACCGTCCTTCAGGACACCATCCGCGATTTCGTCGCGGAGCATGCACCCGTGAGCCACATGCGGGCTTTGCGCGATGCCGACGACACGACCGGCTTCTCGCGCGACCTGTGGAAGCAGTTCGCGGAGATGGGCTTTACCGGCATCCTGATCGGCGAGGACCAGGGCGGGCTCGGGCTCGGCCATGTCGAGGCGGGCGTGGTGCTGGAAGAGATCGGACGCAATCTGTCCCCCTCCCCGTTCCTCTCCACCGCGGTCGCGGCGGTCGAGGCGCTCAAGGGCACGGGGCAGGCCGAACGCTGGTTCCCGAGCATCATCGCCGGCGAGACCGTGGCGGCGCTGGCGATCGATGAGGGTGCCAAGCATCGCGATACGGTGGCGATGACGGCGGAACGCTCGGGGAACGGGTTCAAGCTGACCGGCGCCAAGCGGTTCGTGACGCACGGCCACACCGCCGACCTGATCATCGTCGCCGCGCGGACCGGCGGTAGCGCCGACGACACGGACGGTATCACGCTGTTTGCGGTGCCGAAGGACGCTGCGGGGCTGACCGCGAATGCCGAGCGTCTCGCGGATTCGAGCTTGGCGGCGCGGCTGGAGTTCGAGGGCGTCGAGGTCGATGCGGATGCGGTAATCGGCGAAGTCGATGCGGGCCGTTCGCCGCTCGATCGACTGTTGCGCGCAGGCCGGACCGGGGCTTCGGCGGAGCTGCTCGGTGTCGGCGGTGGCGCGATGGACATGACGATTGGCTACATGAAGGAGCGCAAGCAGTTCGGCACGCTGATCGGCAGCTTCCAGGCGCTTCAGCACCGCGCCGCGCATCTGTATTCGGAGATGGAGGTGGCGCGGGCCGCCGTGCTGAAGGCGCAGCAGTTGCTCGACCAGGGCAGCGATCGCGCGGACGAGGCGGTATCGGTGGCCAAGGCGATGACCGCGCTGGCCACGACGCTGAGCGTGCAGGAGGGCGTGCAGATGCATGGCGGAATCGGCATGACCGACGAATACGACATCGGCTTCTATATGAAGCGCGCGCGGGTGCTGGCCGAGATGTTCGGGGATGCGAACTTCCATGCGGATCGGTTGGCCGTAGCCGCGGGGTATTGACCGTAGGGTGTGCCCCCGCGAAGGCGGGGCCCCAGTCTGGGAGTGCTGGGTCGGATCGTCCGCCGGACGATCCTTGCGCATGCGGGGCATGCGCATCCCAGCACTCGCCTTCGCGGGTGAACACGGAGGTCAGATGAGCTTAGATACTGCCGATACGTCGCCCGAAGCACTCGCGCAGGGGCTCTTGGACCTGCTCGAGATCGAGGAGGTGGACACCGATCTCTATGTCGGGAAGCGTCAGCCGGGCGGCGTCGGTCGCGTGTTCGGGGGGCAGGTCATCGCGCAGGCGTTGCAGGCCGCGCAACGCTCGACCGAGGCACCGAAGGCGGCACATTCGCTGCACGCGTATTTCATGCGGCCGGGCAACGAGGATTACCCGATCGTCTACCGCGTGGTGCGCGATTTCGAGGGGCGGAGCTTCGCGACGCGGCGCGTGATCGCGATGCAGAAGGGGCAGCCGATCCTCAACATGGCGGCGTCGTTCCAGACGCCGGAGGACGGCCTTCATCATCAGGACGCGATGCCCGATGTCGCCCCGCCCGAAGACCTGCGCTCCGATCGCGAACTGCGCCTGGAGAGCATCGACGGCATCCCCGAGAAATACCGCGCGCACATGCTGCGCCAGCGCCCGATCGAGATCCGTCCCGTCAACCCGCGCAGCTGGATCGAGCCCGTTCCGCAACCCGCGGCGCATGCCAACTGGTTCCGCCTGGTCGCGCCGATCGGCGACGATCCGGCGATGCACCGCGCGATCCTGTCCTATGCGTCCGACATGGCGTTGCTCGGTACCGCGCTGCTGCCGCACGGCGTCAACTGGATCACGCCGGGGCTGCAGACCGCAAGCCTCGACCATTCGCTGTGGCTGCACGAGGATTTTCGCGCCGACGACTGGCTGCTCTATGCGTGCGACGCACCGTGGTCCGGGCATGCCCGCGGGTTCAACCGCGGGCGCATCTTCTCGCGCGACGGCCGACTAGTCGCCAGCGTTGCGCAGGAAGGGCTGATCCGGATGCGGCAATAACCCGCGCGGTTACTTGCGCACCCAGACCTTTTCGCCGCCGATCCACGTCTCGCTGACCTTGGTCGCGCGTAGGTCGGTCGGCGAGGCCATTGTCGGGTCGCGGTCGACGACGATGAAGTCCGCACGCTGGCCGGGCGCGAGCGCACCGAACTGCTTCTCGGCGAACCCGGCATAGGCGGCCGCACCGGTCATCGCCCACCACGCCTGTTCGCGCGTGACGAGTTCCTGCGGCTGCCAGCCACCTTGTGGTTGCCCATCGGCATCCTGACGGGTGAACGCCGCCGCCCAAGTCGCGAACGGATCGGGCTTCTCGACGGGAAAGTCGGTCCCGAAGGCGAGCTTCGCGCCGTTGGTCAGCATCGATTTCCACGCATAGGCGCCGGCCAACCGGTTCGGCCCTAACCGTGCCTCGGCCATCGTCCGGTCGCTGGTTTCGTGCGTGGGCTGCATCGAGGCGATCGTGCCGAACTTGCCGAAGCGCGGCAGGTCGGTCGGATCGACGATCTGCGCATGCTCGATCCGCCAGCGGCGATCGCCGGTGTAGGTCTCGCTCTCGACCTGGATCGCGTCGAGCACCTCCCGGTTCGCCTTGTCGCCGATCGCATGGACCGCAACCTGGAACCCGTCCATCGCCGCGCGGCTCATCTGGTTCTGAAGCTGATCGTCGGTCAGGAAGCCGAGCCCCGACTGGCCCGGTGCGTCCGAGTAGGGCTTCAGCAACCACGCACCGCGCGAGCCGAGCGCACCATCGGCATAGAGCTTCACGCCGCCCATCCGCAGGTGATCATTGTACAGCCACGGCGTCGGCCCCTTGCCGCCGATCCGGCTCGCGGTCTCGACGCCCATCGCATAGCTCATGATGCGGACGCGAAGCCCGCCGATGTCCGCCATCCGGCGATAGGTCAGCCAGTCGTCGAGCGTCGTGCCCATGTCGGCGACCGCGGTGACGCCGTAGCCGAGCAGGATGCGTTGCGCGGTCAGGAACGCGGCATCGCGCTCCTTGGGCAGTGGCTGCGGCACGACCTTCTCGATCAGTCCTTGCGCGCCGTCGACGAATACGCCCGCGGGGGCGCCGCCGGTCTTCTCGATCCGCCCGCCCGCCGGCGATACGGTCGCGCCGGTGACCCCGGCCTCGCGCATCGCCTCGCGGTTCGCCCAGCCGGCATGCCCGTCGGCGCGCGACAGCCAGATCGGGTGGCCGCCGGAGACGGACTCCAGATCGGCGGCGGTCGGGAAGCGACCCAGCCCCCACGCCTCCTGGTTCCAGCCGCGGCCCAGGACCCATTTGCGATCGGGGTTGCCGGCGATGTAAGCGGCGATTCGCGACTTCGCCTCGTCGAGCGACTTGGTCATCGACAGGTCGAGCGACAGCGCGCCGAAGCCCATCTCGAGGACATGGCCGTGCGCGTCGATGAAGCCCGGCAACACCGTCTTGCCCCCCAGGTCGACGCGCCAGTCGTACAGCGGCTTGCCAGCGTTCTTCTTGAGTTCCTTGCGGCTCAGCTTGGGCGCTTCCTCGCCGGGGGGGACGAGCCGCGTGACGCGACCATCCTTGTCTACGAGGATCGCCTTGAAGTGGATCACGCGTCCGCCGTCAGCAATGGTGACCCCGTTGACGTTGTCGACGATCCCGTCGGCGAGCGCGGGAGTCGGAAGGAGTAGCGCCGAAAGAGCCAACAATGCTCCCCTCCCTGAAAGGGAGGGGTTGGGGGTGGGTCGGCTGGTTGGGGCAACGTGCCGCCTGAACGACGGGCCAACCCACCCCCGGCCCCTCCCTTCCAGGGAGGGGAGCAGTGTTGCAGTGACGAAGGCATTCTCGATGCAGGGGAGCAGTGCTGTGGTGTTGCGCTTGATCACTTCGGCAATCTCCGTACCAGCGCGCTCGTATCCTGGCGGGCGCCGCCCATCGCCTGAACATCGGCGTAGAATTGATCGACCAGCGCTGCGACCGGCAGCACAGCGCCGTTGCGTCGCGCCTCGTCTAGGGCCAGCCCGAGATCCTTGCGCATCCAGTCGACCGCGAAACCGAAGTCGAATTCGTCCTTCGCCATCGTTGGCCAGCGATTGACCATCTGCCAGCTCTGCGCCGCGCCGCCCGAGATCGCCTCGAACACCTTGTCGAGATCGAGACCAGAATTTTGCGCGAACCGCAGCGATTCGGCGACGCCTTGGATCACGCCGGCAATAGCGATCTGGTTGCACATCTTGGTGGTCTGGCCCGCGCCTGCCTCGCCGACGTGGACGATGCGTGCGGCATAGGCCTGCATGAACGGTTCGGCCTTTGCCATCGCATCGGCCGAGCCGCCGCACATGATCGAGAGCTTGCCGTTCTCCGCGCCAGCCTGTCCGCCCGATACCGGTGCGTCGACTACCAGCGCACGCTCACCCGCGAGGCGTCGCGCGATCGAGGCCGAGACGGTAGTGTGATCGACGAACACGGCGTCGTCGCGCATCGCGGCGAACGCGCCGTCTTCGCCAAGAGTGACTGAGGCAAGATCGTCGTCGTTGCCGACGCAGGCGAACACCGCATCAGCATCCTTCGCCGCAGCGCCGGGCGTGTCAGCGACCTTGCCACCATATTTTTCGGCCCATGCCAACGCCTTGGCCTGAGTCCGATTGTAGACGGTGACGTCGTGCCCTGCCGCGGCGAGGTGTCCCGCCATCGGCGCGCCCATGACGCCGGTTCCGATGAATGCCAGTTTTGCCATAGCGTCCGCGCATAAGCGGTGTTTCCCATGCGCGCCAGATGGTCTAGCGGGTCGGGCATGGCTACCCACGCTGCCGTAGCGGCACCCACCCTCCCCGTCTCGATCGACGACGTCCGCGTCGCGCATGACCGGATCCGCGACTCGATCGTTCGCACGCCGACGCTGATCAGCAAGACGCTGAGCAAGATGACCGGCGCGACGGTGTATCTGAAGTTCGAGAACCTGCAGTTCACCGCGGCGTACAAGGAGCGCGGTGCGCTCAACACGCTGTTGCAGCTGTCGGCCGAGGCGCGCGCGAAGGGCGTCATCGCCGCGTCGGCGGGCAATCACGCGCAGGGCCTCGCCTATCATGCCAACCGCCTGGGCATTCCGACGACGATCGTGATGCCGACCAACACGCCGACCGTGAAGGTCATGCAGACCGAAGGCCACGGCGCCAACGTCGTACTACACGGCGAAACGTTCGACGCGGCTTACGCACACGCTCGCATCCTCGAAGGTGAGTGCGGCTTTACCTTCGTCCACCCGTTCGACGACCCGCGCGTCATCGCCGGCCAGGGCACCGTTGCGATCGAGATGCTGGAGGACGTGCCGCAGCTCGATACTTTGGTCATCCCGATCGGCGGCGGCGGGCTGATCTCGGGCATGTCGACAGTCGCGCGCGCGTTGAGCCAGCAGGCCGGCGGACACCCGATCGAGGTCGTCGGCGTGCAGGCCGAGCTGTTCCCGTCTATGTACAACCGGATCAACGGCACGGACATGGCCTGCGCCGGCGATACGCTGGCCGAGGGCATCGCGGTCAAGGAGCCGGGTGCGATCACCTCGAAGATCGTTGCCGAGCTGGTCGATGACATCGTTCTTGTCAGCGAGCGCAGCCTTGAGGAATCGGTCAGCCTGCTGCTGCAGATCGAGAAGACGGTAGTCGAGGGTGCGGGTGCCGCCGGGCTCGCCGCGCTGCTGTCGCATCCCCAGCGGTTCGCGGGGAAGACCGTCGGGATCGTGCTGTGCGGCGGCAATATCGATACGCGGTTGCTCGCCAACGTGCTGTTGCGCGATCTGGCGCGGTCGGGGCGCCTCGCACGGCTGCGGATCCGGTTGCAGGACAAGCCGGGCGCGCTGTTCCATGTCGCGCGGATCTTCGACCAGGAACGCGTCAACATCATCGAGATCTATCACCAGCGCGTCTTCACGACGCTGCCGGCGAAGGGGCTCATCACCGACATCGAATGCGAGCTTCGCGACCGTGCGCATCTCGATCGGCTGGTGGGGGCACTGCGGGCTGGCGGATACGAGACGTCGACCGTCGAATTGGCATAATCCCATTCTGATACGGTGATTTAACGCGTTAACCGACATTCGTGGTAAACCGATTGCACGTCGCCACAGGGCGGCCATATACGGGGCGACGCGGCTGATCGCGCCTGCCTGAAGGACTTTTCGCTCGGTGACCGCGCCTTTCCGTTTCCCGCGCTTTTTCGTCACCAGCCCTGCGCCGTGCCCGTATCTGCCGGATCGGCAGGAGCGCAAGGTGTTCACCGAACTGACCGGTCCGCATGCGAACGAGCTGAACGACGCGCTGGGGCGGATCGGCTTTCGTCGCAGCCAGGGGGTAGCGTATCGGCCGTCGTGCGCGGGGTGTATCGCGTGCGTCTCGGTCCGTGTGGTGACCGACGAATTCGTGCCCAACGCGACGCAGCGTAAACTGCTGAAGCGGCTCGGCGATATCGAGGTGACTGCGTGCAAGGCGTGGGCGACCGACGAGCAGTTCCAGTTGCTGCGGCGTTACCTCGGCACGCGTCATCCTGGCGGCGGCATGGCGGGGATGGACGAGGACGATTACGCCGACATGATCGAGCATTCGCCGGTCAATTCGGTGATCGTCGAGTATCGCGAGCCGAGTGTCGACGGTGTGCAGGGCGCGCTGATCGGTGCGTGCCTGACCGATCGGCAGGCGGACGGGTTGTCGATGGTCTACAGTTTCTTCGCGGCCGATGACACGGCGCGACCGGGGTTCGGTAATTTCATCATCATGGACCACATCCTCCGCGCGCGCGATGCGGGGCTGCCGTACGTGTATCTTGGATACTGGGTGAAGGGCTCGCCGCGGATGGAGTACAAGACGCGGTATCGGCCGCTGGAGGTTCTGGGGCCGGCGGGGTGGCGGCGGTTAGAGGATGCGGATCTGGTGACGAAGGCTGCGCGGGTTGCGGCGTTGGTTTGAATTCTGTCAGAGGTGGTTGCCGAGCTTGTTAGCCCACCTCAAGAACCACCACCCCGGCGAAGGCCGGGGTCCAATTGGGAAACGCCGCTAATTGAGTGCGGCCCTCCGTTACGACCACCTTGCCAATTGGGCCCCGGCCTTCGCCGGGGTGGTGCATCGCGAGAAATCCGTCGCCTTTTTGTCTCCTGCGGTCGCCCCCTTGTTCTCCCGCGAAGGCGGGAGCCCAGTCTGGGTACCCGCCTTCGCGGGGAAACAAATTTTAAAGCTTAGTCTTCCCGCTGCACCACGACGTCGACGTCGAGTTCCTCCCCGCCTTCGCCCAACCTCGACCCCGCCACCGGCGCGGCTCCCGCCGCATCCAGCGCCATCGCGACGCGGACGTAATGCTCCTCCGGCGACATCCCCGTGCACGGATCGAACCCGACCCAGCCGAGCCCATCGACGAACGCCTCCGCCCAGCCGTGCGGCGTCGGCAGATGCACGACCTCGTGATCGTTGTGATGATACCCCGACACATACCGCGCCGGCGCCCCGAGCGACCGCGCGGCGACGGCGAACATCTGCGCCATGTCACGCGGCGTAGCGCTGTCCATGCGAAACGCCGCAGCGGCCGTCCGACCGGGTTCGGGACGCCCGGCATCAAACGCAAACCGCTTATGAAACGCACGGTTCAACCTATGTAGCGCGCCGATCCGGTCGCGTGCGCCCTCGGCTGCATTGGCGGCGAACTTCGCGATGGCCGTATCGAGGATGGTCGCCTCAGTGGACCGGAGGAACAGCGCGGGTGGGAGGGTTTCGTGCACGCCGTGCAGGACGCCGTCCGAATGGCTGGTCAGCACCTCGCCTTTTACGGTGATCTCGATCCCGTCGACCGGCCCTTCGGCATACAGCATCGTCACCGCGTTGCCGAAGCCGTCGCGCCCCGGCCGCAGCCGCGCGTCGCAATCGACGTCGATCCGCCACGACGCAATCGTCTGGTCATGCGTGTTCTCGGGTGTCAGCCGGAGCATCTGCACCAGCCGGCCCTGCGGCTGTGCGAAGCGGTAGATCGTGTGATGATCGATCGACAGCCGCATCAGAGGAACTTGAACTGACGGCCGATCGCGCCGTGCAGCAGCGCGTTCTCGGCGATGAATGCTTGCAGATACTGGTGCAGCCCGGAGGCGATGACCTCTCCCGATCGCGTCTTCGCCATTCGCGACGCCCGCATCCGGGCCATCCGGTCGGCCTCGCCGTGGTTGCCCGTCCGCTTGGCGAGCAGGTTGAGCACGTCGACCGTCTCCTCGACCGACGCGGCCAGACTGCGCGGCAGCTCGGAACGCGCCAGCAGAAGGTCGATGACGTCGGCAGGCCGCAGCCCGTCATTGTAGAGCCAGCGATAGGCGGTGACGGCGGACACGGTCTGGAGGATCGTCGTCCACTGATCGCGATCGATCGCACCGCCGAGCCGTTCGCCCTCGGGCAGCAGGATGTGATATTTGACGTCGAGCAAACGTGCGGTGTTGTCCGCGCGCTCGACCGCTTGACCGAGACGTATGAACCACGTCGTCTGGTTGCGGAGCATGCGGTGGACCGCGCCTTCGAAGCCGCGCGTCTCGTTCTTGACCGCCTCGACGAGGTTCAGCTGCGAGGTCGTGCTGCCGGGCGTGGCGCGGTTCTCGAACAGCAACCATGCGCGGTTGATCGCGGTCCACGCCTCGCGGGTCAGCGCGGTGCGGACCGCCTTGGCGTTGTTGCGCGCCATGTCGAGGCAACGGACGATCGATCCCGGATGACTCGAATCGAGCGTCAGGAACCGGACGACGTCGCGCTGGCCGATCTCGACGCCGGTCGCGGCGAAAGCCTCGTCGGTCTCGGTGACGGCCAGCGCGGACGCCCAGGCGGCGTCGCCCGAGGGTTGCGACGAGAGCACGTCGAGGCGGACGGTGGCTTCGACGAGCCGGGCGATGAAGTCGGCGCGCTCGAAATAGCGGCCGAGCCAGTAGAGCGAGGATGCGGTGCGCGAGAGCATCAGGCGGTCCCGCCGGACGTCTGGGCACCGAGGGTCTGCGTCATGCCGCCCATCGTCTGCGTCATCCCGCCGGCGTTCATTCGCTGCGACTGGTCGGCCATCAAGACGAAACTGTCCTTGGTGCCGCCGCCCTGGCTGGAATTGACCACGAGCGATCCTTCCTTGAGCGCGACGCGGGTGAGGCCACCGGGGACGACCTGGACGCCCTTCGCGCCGCTCAGGACGAAGGGGCGGAAGTCGACGTGGCGGGGGCTGAGGCCGCCTTTCGCCATCGTCGGGACGGTCGACAGAGCGAGCGTCGGTTGGGCGATGTAGCGATGTGGTTCCGCAATGAGCGCGGCGCGGAAGTCCTCGATCTCCTGCTTGGACGCGGTCGGGCCGACGAGCATGCCGTAGCCGCCCGAGCCGTCGACCAGCTTGACGACGACGTCTTCGAGATTGTCGAGGACGAACTTCAACGCCTGCGGTTCGCGACAGCGCCACGTCTCGACGTTGCGGAGTTTGCACTCGCCGCCCGAGTAGAACTTCACGATGTCGGGCATGTAGCTGTAGATCGCCTTGTCGTCGGCGATGCCGTTGCCCGGCGCGTTCATGATCGCGACGTTGCCGGCGGCGTAGGCTGCGATCAGACCGGGCACGCCCAGCGCGGAGTCCGGACGGAACACGAGCGGATCGAGATAATCATCGTCGATCCGGCGATAGATCACGTCGACCTTCACACGCCCCGCGATCGTCCGCATCCAGACGATGTCGTCATCGACCACCAGATCGGCGGCTTCGACGAGTTCGATGCCCATCGAGTCCGCGAGGAAGCTGTGCTCGTAATAGGCGGAGTTGTAGTGGCCGGGGGTCAGCAGCACGCAGGTCGGGTTGGAGCCGGTGCCGTGTGGCGCCACCGACTTCATCGTTTCGAGCAGGAGGTCAGGATAGCTGTCGACCGCAGCGACGCGGAACTCGCGGAACAGCTCGGGGCAGAGCCGGAGCATCGCCTCCCGGTTCTCTAGCATGTAGCTTACGCCGGACGGCGTGCGGGCGTTGTCTTCGAGCACGAAGAAGTCGTCGGGGCCGGTGCGGACGAGATCAATCCCACATATATGCGCCCATACACCGTGCGGCGGGCGGATACCGGCAATCTCGGGCCGGAACTGCGCGTTGCCGAGCACGAGGTCTTCGGGAAGGATACCCTCCTTCAGGATGCGTCGTTCGCCGTAGATGTCGTCGAGGAATGCGTTGATCGCCTCGACGCGCTGGACGAGACCTTCTGAAAGCCGCGTCCATTCGTCATGCAGGAATACGCGCGGGACGATGTCGAACGGGATGATCCGCTCGGCTGCCTCGTTCTCGCCGTAGACCGCGAAGGTAATGCCGAGTTGCCGGAACGTCGTCTCGGCGGCTTCCTGCCGGCGTCGCAGCTCGGCGTCGGGCGTATCCTCGATCCACTTGCCGAGAGCCGCCAGTTCGGGCCGGGCGGTCGTGTCGCCCGGTGTGCCCATGATCTCGTCGAACGCTTGTTTCCCCATCGAAACGGTCAATTCCCCATCAAGCGTTGCGGTTCCATGCTGCAACGCATCGCTGCGCTGCACAAGGTCTGAATGCGCAAGCATTAGTAGGCTGGCTGCGGTTAATCCTCCCCCGCAACGGGGAGGTGGCACCGCAGGTGACGGAGGGGGAGGACACGGAACAGCGGTTTCCCTTACCTCCCCCTCCGTCTGGCAAGTGCCAGCCACCTCCCCCTGGCGGGGGAGGATCGTGGTTAGGCGCCAAGGCCTACGAGCAGACCCGGTGTCAGAACCTGCGGCAACACGGTGGGCTCGGCTGCGCCTGGTGCGTAGTATAGGTACAGCGGCACGCCGGCGCGGTTGTGGGCCTGGATGAAGCGGCCCATTACCGGGTCGCCGTCGGTCCAGTCGCCGATCAGCGCCGCGACCTTGTGCTTGGCGAAGGCGTCGCGGACGCCGGCGGTGTCGATCGCCGCCTTCTCGTTGACCTTGCACGTCAGGCACCAGTCGGCGGTGAAGTAGACGAACACCGGGCGCTTTTCGGCGCGCAGCGAGGCGAGCTTGGCCTCGGTGAACGCCTCGTCGCCCGCGGTCGCTACTTTCGCGGACACTGGTGGCGCGCGCGAGATCAATACTGCGCTACCGACGAACACGACGAGCAGCAGGACCTGCGCGACCACGCCGAACGACTTGCCCTTGCGCTGACGCGAGCCGCCAATCCACAGCACCGCGCCGACCGCCAGCACCGCGACCAGCGCGAGCGTCAGCGTATCCACGCCGGTCTGGCGCCCGAGCACCCAGCCCAGCGCGATCGCGGTGAGGAACATCGGCACCGACAGGATGTGGCGGAACGTCTCCATCCAGACGCCGGGCTTGGGCAGCCAGCGCCGCCACGACGGGATGAACCCGATCGCGAGGAACGGGAGCGACAAGCCGATGCCGAGCCCGCCGAACACGGCGAGCGCCGCCGGCCACGGCAGCACCAGCGCCGCGCCGAGCGCTGCGCCCATGAACGGCCCGGTGCACGGCGTTGCGATGAACGCGGCGAGTGCGCCGGTCGCGAATGCGCCGCTGGCGCCGCTCTCGCCGGCAAAGCGTGGGGTCGGGACCTCGAACAGTCCGGCGAGGTTGAACGCGATCGCGGTGCTCAGCAGCAGCAGCGCGACGATCGCGCCGGGATGCTGCAACTGGAACGCCCAGCCGACCGCGGATCCGCCTGCGCGCAAGGCCAGGATCGCGCCACCGAGGCCGAGGCAGACCAGCACGACGCCTGCGGTGTAGGCCAAGGCCTCGCCGCGCGCGTCCTTCTCGCTGGCACCACCGCGGGCGAGGCTGAGTGCCTTGAGGCTGAGGATCGGGAACACGCAGGGCATGATGTTGAGGATCAGGCCGCCAAGCACCGCACCGGCGAACGCGATCAGCGCGGTCAGCCAGAGGCTCTCGCCATTCGCGCCCGTCTCGCCGCCGCCGGCCGCTTCGGCCACCGCACCGGGCGTCGCCTTGACGCCGAGCCCCTGTCCGTCGCCGATCCGGAGCACGCCCTCGATCGGGCCGCCGGTCTTCGCGTTCGCCGCAACCTTCGTCGTTATCGTCAGCCGGTCGCCGTCGCGCGTGACGGTCTGCGGCGCGCCATTCTCGATCGCACTGGTGTTGACGGGGAAGAAATACGCCTTGTCGGCTTTCGCGCTCGCCGGGAACGGCACCGCGATCCGCATCGTCCCGTTGCTCGCTGCATAGGTCGCACCGGCGTCGAGTGGCTTGGGGATCGCCTGACGCCAGCCTGCGAACGCGGCGGCCTGCGATGGCGCGCCGTCACCGATCGTGAGGTCGAGCGATAGTGCCTTTTCCTCGGGAACGCAGATCGTTGCCGAGCAGACGAGATAGCTCGTCTTCAGGCGGATCGGGAATTTCGTGCCCTCGGCCAGCCCGGCCGGTACCTGGATCGTCACGAGCGGCGCATAGGGCGCCTCGTAGACATAGTTCATTAGGCCAGCGATCAGCAGCGTCGTCGGCACCGGCCATTCGGGCTCGCCCGCCTTCGCACCCGTCGGCAGTGTCCAGTCGAACGTCGCGGGAAAACCCGCATCGCCGGGATTGCGCCAATAGCCGTGCCAGCCGGTCTCGGGCGTCGTCGCGAGCGCGATCGTCAGCGGCGCGCCGGCCTTCGGGTGATCGCTCTCGGCGACCAGCTTCATCATCAGATGCTGGCTGGAGCCGTTCAGCGATTCCGCAAGCGCGGGCGCACTCGCCAGCCCGCAGACGGCCAGCAAGACCGTCATGAGGACGCAACGTAATCCGCGCATGGCCATCCTTGTTTCGTTCATCGCGTAAAGCCATAGCGGTGACCTTGTCGTATTGCACTTCAAAGCGACGGCCGCGCTCGATGGTCTTCGCTTGCTAAAGGACTGTTCGTGAAAGCACTTATCGCCGCGATCCTGCTGACTTCGGCCGCTTCGGTCTCTGCCCAGACCTCACCGACACCCGCGCCACCTGCGCCGGCGACTCCGACGACCCCGCCAAAACTGATCGTCGCGATCTCGGTCGACCAGTTCGCCGCCGACCTGTTCCAGCAATATCGCAACCATTATATCGGCGGCTTCACGCGGCTGCTGAACGGCGCGGTGTTCCCGAGCGGGTATCAGAGCCATGCGGCGACCGAGACGTGCCCGGGCCACTCGACGATCCTGACCGGCATGCGGCCCGCGCATACGGGCATCATCGCCAACAACTGGATCGACCAGCGCGCCGGACGGCCCGACAAGGTCGTCTACTGCTCGGAGGACGAGCGCGTCACCGGCAGCACGCACGACAGCTACACCGTGTCCGACATGCATTTGAAGGTACCGACGCTCGGCGAGATGATGAAGGCACGCGATCCGCGGACGCGCTCGGTATCGGTCGCGGGGAAGGATCGCGCGGCGGTGATGATGGGCGGCCACAAGGTCGACGAGCTCTGGTGGTGGGACGGCAAGACGTACGTTTCCTATGCGGGCCGCGCGGTGCCGCCGGCGGTGCAGCGCACGCGCGACGCGGTCGCCGCGCTGATCGCCAAGCCCCAGGCGGCACTGCCGCTGCCCGGCTATTGCGCAGGCGTGAACCATCCGATCGTTATCGCCGGCAAGACGTACGGTCAGGGGCGCTTCGAGCGTGAGGCCGGCGACGCGAAGGGCTTCCGGGTTTCGCCCGCGTCCGACGCAGCGGTGTTCGCGATGGCGGCGGCGCTGGTGCAGGACATGAAGCTCGGCAAGGGTCCGCAGACCGACATCATCGATATCGGTGCGTCGGCGACCGATTATGTCGGGCACACCTACGGGACGCAGGGGTCGGAGATGTGCATCCAGATGGCGCAGCTCGACAAGACGCTGGGTGATTTCTTCGCGGTGATGGACGAGACTGGGGTCGATTACGAGGTGGTGCTGACCGCGGACCACGGTGCGCACGACGCGACCGAACGCCAGCAGCAGCGCGCGATGCCGATGGAGGCGCACATGGACGAGAACGTGCTCGCCAAGCAGGTCGGCACCGCGATCGCCAAGGACATGGGGCTGCCGGGGAGCGTGTTGCTCGGGACCGAAGGCGACGTGTATATCGACGATACGCTGCCGGCGAAGACGCAGGCGAAGGTGCTTGCGGAGTCGCTGCGTCGCTATCGGGCGATGCCGCAGATCGCGGCGGCCTTCTCGGCGGCCGAGATCATGGCGACGCCGATGGCGAAGTCTCCGCCCGAGACGTGGACGCTGATCGAGCGTGCGCGGGCGTCGTTCTATCCCGAGCGCTCGGGCCAGATGGTAGTCCTGCTCAAGCCGCGCGTGACGACGATCGTCTCGCCGGCGGGGGGCTATGTCGAGACGCACGGGTCGCCGTGGGATTACGACCGCCGCGTGCCGATCCTGTTCTGGCGCAAGGGGATGACCGGGTTCGAGCAACCGCTTTCGGTGGAGACGGTGGATATCGTGCCGACCTTGGCGGCGACGATCGGGTTGCCGGTTAGCGGGCTGGATGGGCGGTGTCTGGATCTCGATCCGGGGGCTGCGAGCACCTGCGCTAACTGAGCGCCGCGCACCTTCATTGCAAAGCATGTTCTCCCGCGAAGGCGGGAGTCCAGTCTGGGCTCCCGCCTTCGCGGGAGAACATGCTTTTTGGAAAGCTACCGCGTCTCGAACGCCCGTAACCCGGTGCCCAGCCGGTTCGCGCCCAGCGCCAGCTTGTCGTGGCTGTAATCCGCCAGAAACGCCGGGCTCGTACCGTCCCCCGGCGACAGTCTCGCGTCGTTCCCCTCGACCCGTAGCCCGGTCGAGCGATACGTCTGCGCCTCTGCCGCGACCACGATCAGGCCGGTGTGGTTCTCCTTGTTGCGCCCCTGCACGAAGGTGTTGCGCGCGATCAGGCCGGTGGCGCCTTCGGGGAGGTCGATCATGTAGTTGGTCTTGCGGCCCGCGGTGTCGTCGAAGCTGTTGTCGGTGATCGACACGTTGGGCACGCGGAGCTTGACGTAATGCCCGCCCGTACCGCGCTCGAACCGAGAATTGGTGATCGTCACGCTGCCCTTGTTGGCGAGGTAGATCGCGTGCGAGCAGCCGGGCGATTCGTCGCACTGGCCAAGCCCGGCGAAGGTGGAATGGTCGATGAGGATCTTCTGACCGGTAGGTTCGCCGCCGAGGATGCCCTCCTGGCTGTCGAGGAACATCGCGTTGGTGACGGTCAGGTCGCCCATCTCGGTGCGGATGCCGGCGCCGTTGCCGTCCGACACGCGGTAGCCGCGGAAGACGAGGCCGTCGACGACCGAGCCCTGCCCGCGCAGGACCAGCGCGGCCTTGTCCTCGCAGGCGACTTTCTCGAAGATCGCGGTGCCGGGCTTGACCGCCTTGAAGGTGATGCGGCCGCCGGCCTGCACCGCGCATTGCCGGTACGTGCCCGGTGCGATCAGGATCGTCGCGGTGCCGAGCCGGATCGACGAGACCGCCTCCTGCAACGTCGCGAACCCCTGCCCGTTCACGGTGAACGGCGCCGAGCTTTGCGCGAACGCGGGCGCGGCGAACAGCGCGAGGGCGAGCAACGATCGTTTCATCCGAGATCCTCTTCGTTCCGCAGCGGTGGCCCGCCGGCGATATCGGTTTCCTGATCGCACGGAACGTCGCGCCTCGACCAGTCTGTCCGCCGCTCTTTGACGACACCTGTCCCGTTATGAAGCATTGGAAAGAATGAACCGGCGCGGGGTAATCCCGGCGTCCGCATATTGCCGTGTCCGCGCCGACCGCATAATACCGCTACCGTAACAAAGCCGGCGGGGGGAACCGACCGGCGCGGGGGATCCACATGCACGCCATGACGCCGACGGAGGTCTTCCTCCTTGCGATGCTCATCATCTTCACCGTGCCGTATCTGGTGTGGCGGCTCGGGCGGACCGATTACTGGGCGCCGCTGGTGGTGGTGCAGATCATCGGCGGCATCCTGCTGGGGCCCGGCGTGCTCGGCGCGGCGTATCCCGATTATTATGCGACGATCTTCACGCCCGCGACGTTGGGTTCGCTGAACGGCATCGCGTGGTGGGCGGTGATGATGTTCGTGTGGGTCGCCGGTATCGAACTCGATCTCGGTGAGGCATGGAAGCGGCGCGGTGAAACCGGCGTCACCGCAGGGCTCGCGCTTGCAGTGCCGCTGATCACCGGCAGCATCGCGGCGGTATTGATGTTGCGCTACCCAGGGTGGCGTGGGCCGAACGGCGCGACATGGCAGGTGGTGCTCGGTATCGGCATGGCGTGCGCAGTCACCGCCTTGCCGATCCTCGTGCTGTTTCTCGAAAAGCTCGACGTGCTGCGTCAGCCGATCGGCCAGCGGATCCTGCGCTATGCGAGCCTCGACGACATCGCGATCTGGGGCGTGCTCGCGCTGATCCTGCTCGACTGGGAGCGCGTCGGGCGGCAGGGCGGCTTCCTGGTCGGGTTCGCTGTCGCCACGTTGCTGGTGCGGAAGCTGATGGAGCGGATCGAAGAGCGTGATCGCTGGTATGTCAGCCTGATCTGGCTTGCCGGCTGCGGGTTTGCGGCGGACTGGGCGGGGCTGCACTTCATGGTCGGCGCGTTCCTGTCGGGCGCGGTGCTCGACTCCAAGTGGTTCACGACAGCGAAGATGGACCAGTTCCGTCACTTCGTGCTGCTCGCGGTGATGCCGGTGTTCTTCCTGTCTACGGGGTTGAAGACGCAGTGGGCGGTCGGCGGCTATGCGGTGTTCGGGGCGGCGGCGTTGCTGCTGGTCGCGTCGGTCGGCGGCAAGCTGGCTGGGGTTCACGCCGCCGGACGGATCCTGAAGTGGCGGCCGGGCGAGGCGTCGGCGATCGGCTGGCTGCTGCAGACCAAGGCGCTGATCATGATCATCTTCGTCAACATCCTGCTGGATAAGAAGATCATTACGAATGAGACGTTCACCGCGCTGCTGCTGATGGCGCTGGCTAGCACGATGCTAACCGTGCCGGTGGTCGCGCCGAAGTTGAAGAAGCTGGCGGGATTGGTGGGGAAGAGCGCGTGACGCTTTTCTTCCCCCCTCCCTGGAAAAGAGGGGTTGGGGGTGGGTCGGCTGGCTTGTGCCGCTGACGTCGCCTGATGCGGAAGCCTACCCACCCCCGGCCCCTCCCTTTCAGGGAGGGGGGAAGTAGGCTTAGCCGCCCGCGTTAAGCAGGTCGTGGCGTTTCAGGGCGTGGCGGAGTTGATCGTAACTCAGGCCTAGGGCTTCGGCGGTGGCGCGTTGGTTGAAGCGGTGTTCGGAGAGGGCGCGCGAGAGCAAGTCGCGTTCGAAGCGGGACACCCGGGACTTGAAGTCCGAGGGACCTTCCTCGCACGCGACGACCGGGTCCTCACCTTCGTCCGGTTCGGCCGCGCGCGGCGCCACAACCATTGGCTTCGGCGCAGTCGACGCGCCAGGCCGGTGTGGCGACTGAAACGGGTCGATCTCGATAGCATCGATCGGTCCCGCCTGTTCCCAGCGATACACCGCGCGCTCGACGACGTTGCGCAGTTCGCGGACGTTGCCGGGCCAGCGATACGCGATCAGCGCATCCATCGCTGCCGGGCCGAAGCCTTCCCAGCGTTCGCGCCCCAGTTCCGACGCCATGCGCCGGCCGAAATGTTCCGCAAGTACCACCACGTCGCCTGTCCGCGCGCGCAGAGGCGGCAACGTTACCACCTCGAACGACAAGCGATCGAGCAGATCCGCGCGGAACTCGTGGCGGTCGACCTTGTCCGGCAGATGTTCGTTGGTCGCCGCCACGATCCGGACGTCGACACGCATCGGCCGCGATGAGCCGATCCGCGTGATCTCGCCATATTCGACCGCGCGCAGCAGCCGGTCCTGCGCCGCCATCGACAACGTGCCGAGTTCGTCGAGGAACAGCGTCCCGCCATCGGCCTCCTCGAACCGCCCTACCCGCGCCTTGGTCGCGCCGGTGAACGCGCCAGCCTCATGCCCGAACAATTCCGCTTCGATCAGCGTCTCGGGCAGGGCCGCGCAGTTCATGATGACCAAAGGCTGATCCCATCGCGGCGACAGGCGGTGGAGGCGTTCGGCGACCAGTTCCTTGCCCGTCCCCCGCTCGCCGATCACCAGCACCGGGCGATCCAAAGCCGCCGCCCGCGAGGCGCGTTCCAGCGCTGCCATGAACGTGCCGGACTCGCCGATGACCTGTGTGGTTCGCTCCATGGCGAAGATGTGGCGCGAATTCCCAACTCTTGGCAAGCTTCCGCCACGCCCCGAACACCTGAAATCGCGCAAACCCCTGCAATTCCGCCATTTTCGAAACTGGCACGACAGATGCAATGCTTCAGGCAACCCGCCGAATAGCGGAACCAACCATCCTTAAAGGGGACCCACCATGTTCAACACCACCATCGCCCGCACCGTCGTCGCCGCCCTCTGCACCATCGTCGCCAGCGCAACTTGCGTCATCGGCGCCGTGGGACCTGCGACCGCAACCAACATGACGCCTATCGCGGCAACCACCGCAATCGTGGCATAAGACCCCGACGGCTCGCCAAGAGCCTCGGGCCGACCCCTGGAGTAGGATTTACATGGGCATCTTTTCCCGCACCCGCGACATCGTCGCCGCCAACTTCGCCGATCTCATCGAGAAAGCCGAAGATCCGTCGAAGATGATCCGCATGATCATCCTGGAGATGGAGGAAACATTGGTCGAGGTTCGCGCCTCCGCTGCGCGCACCATCGCCGACCAGAAGGAGATGCGCCGCCATATCTCGAAGCTGGAGCAGCTTCAGGACAACTGGACCGAGAAGGCCGAACTGGCGCTGAGCAAGGACCGCGAGGACCTCGCTAAGGCTGCCTTGGTCGAGCGCCAGAAAGCGTTCGACATGGCCGAGCAGTTGAAGGCCGAGGTTGGCGTGCTCGACGACGCACTTCGGGCGTCGGAAGAGGACATCGCCAAACTCCAGACCAAGCTCCGCGAGGCACGCACCAAGCAGAACGCGGTGCAGACCCGGCTGGAGAGCGCGAACAACCGGACGCGACTTCGGGAAATGTACAACGGCCCGAAGACGCACGAGGCGTTCAGCCGCTTCGACATCCTCGACCGCCGCGTCGACGAGGCCGAGGGCCGCGCGGATGCGATGGGGCTCGGGGTCGTCAAGACGCTCGAAGAGGAAATCGCCGAGCTGCGCAGCGACGACAAGGTCAACGCCCAGCTCGCCGCGCTCAAGGCGCGCATGAAGAAGGACGACTGAGATGGATGACCTGATGCCCGTTCTCGTCTGCGCCGTGCTCTTCATCGGGCTGCCGTGGGTGATCCTGCACTACATCACCAAGTGGAAGCAGGCGCCGCGGATCACCGAAGAGGACGAACGCCTGCTCGACGAGATGCAGATGCTCGCCCGCCGCCTCGAAGACCGCGTGATGACCGTCGAACGGATCATCGCCGCCGACAATCCCGACTGGAAGCCGGGTCTCGGTACCACGCAATCGCCGTATCTGTCGGACCTTCAGTCCGACCGCACTTCTGATCGGAGGAACTGAGATGTCCGGCAGCCGCACACAGTTTTACCTCGATAAGCAGAACGCCAAGTGGAAGGGCGTCTGCGCCGGGATCGCCGACTATACTGGCGTCGATGCGCTCTTCGTCCGTGTCGGCATGGTCGTCCTGACGCTCGCCGGGGGCTTTCCCTGGACGCTGCTGGCCTATTGGATGGTCGCCTGGATGGGCCATGCCAAGCCGATCGGCCTGTACGAGACGCCCGACGACGCGAAGTTCTGGCAGGGCGTCCGCTCGAACCCGAAGCGCTCGACCGCGGAGGTCCGCAGCAAGTTCCGCGACATCGACCGCCGGCTCGCCGACATCGAGACGCACTATACCAGCCGCTCAAGCAACAGCCTCGCGGCAGAGATCGACAGCCTGCGCTGAGACGCTGCGTCGATCGAAAAGGGGGAAATACCATGCCACCGGAAGCAGCACTCATACTGGGTATCATACTGGGCACGCTGGCAACGCTGACGATCCAGGCATTTGGTCGCCGCAAGGCGCGGATCGCGGTCAAGGCTGCGAACCGGGATGCGGAACGCAGCATCGCGCTGCTCGATAGCGAGAATGCGCGCCGCACCGGCCAGATCGACCGCTTGCAGGAGCGGATCCAGGTCCTCGAACGGATCACCACCGATCCCGCCGAGCGCACCGCCCGCGAAATCGAGGCGCTTCGCCTCCAGCCGAACTGAGGGGATACGATATGAATTGGGCAGGACCTGGGTTCGTGATCGCGATCATCGCCATCACCACCATCGGCTGGATCGCGAACAACTGGATCCGTACGAAGCACGGCTATCCGCCGAGCGACGATTGGGGCAACTCGATGAACTGGGGCGCTGGGAACTGGGGCAGCAGGCACAAGCAGGACCCGGCGGGTGATCGCAAGGTTGAACTGCTCAGCAGCGAGAACGAACGCCTCACCGGTCAGGTTTCCCGCCTCGAGGAGCGGATCGCGGTCCTCGAACGCATCGCTACCGATCCCGCCGAGCGCACCGCTCGCGAGATCGACGCCCTCCGCGACCGCTGAAGGACACGATCATGGACGGATTTACGGTTTTCATGCTTGCCATCGTCTGTGTCGGCGTACCCGTCACGCTCGGGATCGGCAGCGAGATGTTCAAGAGCTGGTTGAGGCACAAGGAAACGATGGCCACCGCGCTCAATGCGCAGACCGCCGAAAAGGCCGCCCAATATGCCGCCCATAATGAGCGTCTGGAGCAACGCGTGCGCGTGTTGGAACGGATCGTCACAGACCGCGGGATCGAACTCTCCAACGAGATCGACCTTCTCCGGGACGCCGCCCCGACCCCGTCGCTAGCCGACCGTCCGCTCAACTGAACAACGATAACAAGGGAGTAGTGCCATGAATGGTGGACAGGTGATGGTCGTGATGATCGTCCTGATCGTGATGATTACCGGCATCTTCAAATCGCGCCACAAGGGCGCACGACGCGGCGAGGGCGTCTCGCTGATGAACGATCCCGAGGCCGCGCGGCTGCGCGACGAGGTCCAGCAGATGAAGGAGCGCATCCAGGTGCTGGAGCGCGTGATCACCGACAACCACAAGAGCGTCGATCTCGACCGAGAGATCGAGCGGCTCCGCGACCGCTAGGAGGCGGACATGATCGAACCGAACGTCTATATCACCCTGGCGCTGGCGAGCCTTGCGGGGCTGGCGATGATCGTCGCCGGTGGATTGGCCGGATGGCGCGGATGGCTCTCGCTGCGGCGGATGGAGCTGGATCACATGCAGGACGGCCGCATGCCGGTCGCGGTGTCGACCGGATCGCGGATCGAAATCGCGGATCTGAAGGAGCGGATCAAGAAGCTCGAGGCGATCGCTGCCGGGGTGGATCTTTAAGTCGTAGAGAGGATGTTCCCCCGCGAAGGCGGGGGTCCAGACTGGGCCCCCGCCTTCGCGGGGGAACACTGTAGTTGTGGCGCTAAGGCCGACCCGCTACCGCCCACGGCATGGCCACTCTCACCGACATTCGCGAGGAATATGACTTCCTCGAACCCGACGATCGCTATCGCCTGCTGATCGATCTCGGCAAAGAGCTCGAACCGATGCCGGATGCGCTCAAGACAGATGCGACGTTGGTGCGGGGATGTTCGGCTTCGGTGTGGGTGTATCCGACCACGACCGATGATGGCCGGCTGCACTTCCTGGCGGATTCGAATGCGGCGATCACCAAGGGGATCATCGCGCTGGTGTTGCTGACGGTGCAGGATCAGGCGCCAGGTATGATCGTCGCTACCGACATCACGGCGGAACTGGCGCCGTTCGATCTGAGCAAGCAGCTGAGTTCGAACCGGACTCAGGGAATTCCGAACATGATTGCGCTGATCCGGGAGACGGCCGAGCGGTACGCCGGCTGAACCTTTCGATCCTCCCCCGCAAGGGGGAAGTGTCGCCGAAGGTGACGGAGGGGGAGGAACACGCAACGGAGGTTACCCCTTCCTCCCCCTCCGTCTGGCAAGGGCCAGCCACCTCCCCCTGGCGGGGCAGGATCGTCAGGTTGCTGCGTCTTCGGTGAGGTTCGCAACGACCTCGGTCACGTCCGCACCAGCCGGGACCAGCATCCACCGGTCCGGCCGGGCGCCATCGACCATCACCACCGCGTTCTTCGGGCACACGCCAAGACACTTCACCTCAACCACGCCGCGATCCGACTTGCGGCCCTTTTTGACGCCGAGTGCCTGACGCAGCAATTTCACCAGCGGTGTCCGCCCCTTCTCGCCAAACCCGCCGTCCAGCTTCTTCGAGCATTTGCCGCAGACCAGAACGCTTCCCTGCCAGCGACTGGCGAGGACGCGGATCACGCCGGTTTCCACGTCCGCTGATCCTCGGCCACCTTCAGAACCTCATACGCCGCCTGCACGCCCTGGAACCGCTTCGCAGCATCCTTGTCGTTCGGGCGCACGTCCGGATGGTTCGCCTTAGCCATCCGCCGCCACGCCGCACGAACGTCCTCGAACGTCGCATCGGGCTCCAGATCGAGCACTTCCAACGCGCGCATCTCGTCGCGCGACCGGCTGCCGTCGCCCGAGCCAGCCCAGGCATAATGCTTCGGATCGGTATAGCCGTCCGCGGTACGCGTCTCCGCCGCCTCCCGCTCGGCCGCTTCCTCCGCGCTCAAGCCTTCGAAATAATTCCAGCCGCGATTATACTCGCCCGCGTGGTTCATGCAGAAATACCAGCGGTCGGGACTGTTGGGCGATTTTGGCGCCGGGCAGTTGCCGGGCTCGTTGCAGCCATGCCGATCGCACAGCCGGACCGTCACCGCCTCGGTGCTTGCGCCATATTCGCGCCAGCGCGGAAAACCCCAGTCTGAAGATCGTGTCGTGCTTCGAGCCATAGCGGTCCGAGATAGGCGTCCCCACGGACAACGCAACCACACGCAGCGAAGACGGCCGAAACTCCTCGGATACGACTATCTTCCGCGCCGCAACATTCCGCCTTGAGTCAGACACCGTTCATCGATTACTGAACATGAACTATTTGTCATGTGGCATGGATAGATGCGTCCGGTGCGGACGTATTCCCGGCCGACACCTTAAGGACAGGAGCCCTGGTGCCGACTCTCATTCCAAAGCTTACCACATGGCGCGCGGATCTTCCCGCTTCCATCGTCGTCGCGCTCGTCGCGCTGCCCCTCTGTCTCGGCGTGGCGCTCGCCTCCGGGGCGCCACTGTTCGCCGGCATCATCTCAGGCATTGTCGGCGGTATCGCGGTCGGCCTGTTCTCCAAATCGCCGCTGTCGGTTAGCGGCCCCGCCGCCGGCCTGACGGTGATCGTGCTGACCGCGATCGAGAGCATGCCGAGCTATCAGATGTTCCTGATGGCCGTCGTCTTGGCGGGCGTTCTCCAGATTTGCTTCTCGCTGACCCGTGCCGGCATCCTCAGCGAATTCGTGCCGTCCTCCGTCATTACCGGCATGCTGGCCGCGATCGGCCTGATCCTGATCCTCAAGCAGATCCCGCACGCTGTCGGCTTCGACCGTGAGGCCGAGGGTATCTTCGAATTCACCACCGCGAACGGCATCAATACCTTCTCGCGCATTCTAGACAGCCTCAGCGCGGCCGTGACGCCGGGCGCGATCCTGATTGCCTCGGTAAGCCTCGCCTTCCTGTTCTGGTGGGACGGTGCCAAGCCCAAGGACGGCCCGTTGCGCTTCGTCCCCGGCCCGCTCGTCGTCGTGCTGATCGGCATCTTCGGCAACATGCTGCTCGGCGCCGTGAAGCCCGACTGGCAGCTCCAGGCAACGCATCTCGTGCAGGTGCCGATCACCCAGACGCTGTCGCAATTCCCGTCGCTGTTTACCTTCCCCGATTTCTCCGGGATCACGATGGGCATCGTCTGGAGCAGCGCGGTCACGCTCGCGATCGTTGCCAGCCTCGAATCGCTGCTGAGCGTCAAGGCGGTCGATGAGATCGATCCGCGCCGTCGCTCGACCGACAAGAACTGGGAGTTGATGGCGCAGGGCGGCGGCAACATCCTGTCGGGCCTGATCGGCGGCCTGCCCGTCACCTCGGTGATCGTGCGTTCGTCCGCCAACGTCGATGCGAAGGCGGAGAGCAAGCTGTCGACGATCCTGCACGGCTTCTGGCTGCTGGTCAGCGTCGCGCTGATCCCGGCGGTGCTGAACCTGATTCCGCTGTCGGCGCTCGCCGCGGTGCTGATCGCGACCGGCTACAAGCTGACCAAGCCGAAGCTCTATACCGAGCGCTTCAAGCAGGGCTGGACGCAGTTCATTCCGTTCGTCGTCACGGTCGCGGCGATCCTGTTCACCGACCTGCTCGAAGGCATCGTGATCGGCCTTGCGGTCGGCTTCGTGTTCGTCGTCGCGCGCAACTTCCGCACCGCGATCACCTTTGCCTGCGACGACGAGGACTGCCTCGTTCGCGCGCGTCGCAACCTGTACTTCATCCACAAATACGAGTTGCAGAAGTCGCTCGCCAAGGTGCCCGACAATGCAAACCTGCTGATCGACCTGTCGTCGACCAGCTATGTCGATCTCGATAACGTCGACATCATCAACGCGTTCATCAAGGGCGCGCAGTATCGCGGCATCACCGTGCTTATCCGCGGCGATCTCGCGATGCGCACGGTCAAGCTGATCAACGCCCCCCAGACCGAGGTCCGTTTCGCATGAGGCAGTACAAGCAGCTCCTGCTCGCCAACAAGGCGTGGGCGGCCGAGATCATCGAGGAGAGCGCCGACTTCTTCCAGCGCCAACTGGTCGGCCAGAACCCGGAGTTCCTGTGGATCGGCTGTTCGGACAGCCGCGTCGGCCCCGAGCAGATGACCATGACGCCGCCCGGCAACATGTTCATCCACCGCAACATCGCCAACCTCGTCAACGACGACGACATGAATCTGATGTCGGTGCTGCAATATGCGATCGATGTGCTCGGCGTGCGGCACATCATCATTTGCGGGCATTATGCGTGCGGCGGGATCCGTGCGACGCTCGATGGCGGCACCACCGGGCCGGTCGACGACTGGCTCTCGACCGCGCGCTGCGTCTTGCACGACCATGCCGACGAGATCGACGCGCAGCCAGACCGCGAGCAGAAGGTCAACCGGCTGGTCGAGGTCAACGTCCGCGACCAGCTCATCCGGCTCGCGCGCACCAAGACGATCCAGGGTGCGTTCGCGCGCGGCCAGGAAGTGCTGCTCCACGGCTGGGTCTACGATATCCGCGATGGGCTGATCAAACCGATGATGGAGATCGATTCGACGACCGTGCTCGAAGAGGTCGGTCGGCCGGACAAGGTGCTGGTGTAAGGCGTTCCCCCTTCCCACCTTAGCCGTGGGAAGGGGCTATCTTTCGCTTACGAGCCGCGCCGCGCGGAGTCTGGCAGCATGAACTTGATACGGGTCGTCGTGGCGCCGCAACCGAGCCCGCCGTCGGGACGATACGTCTTGGCGTATTTGGCCTTGGTGAAGAACTTGGTGCCCGCTTCCGAGAAGATTAACGGCGGGTAGCTCAACAGTGCGCGCTGGTTGATGACGTTGCCGTCCGCGCCGATGTCGAACTGAACCTGGGTCCACCCTTCGAAACCCCAACGCATTGCTTCCATCGGGAACGCTTCCGATCCCGGCTGGGATACCATCTTCGGTGGTGCATCCATGATCGCGCACTGGTTCGCGGTTAGGCCACTCGACGCGAATGTCGCCCGCGCCGCATCGATCTCGCCGTTGCGCTCCTCGATCGATGCGATGCGGATCAGCGCGCCGACGCGCAGCGGATCGTTCGGCTTCAAGGCTTTGTCGTCCGCCACTTGCCGAAGCGTGACGATCGCCGTGTCGTTCTTCTCCGATTTCCTCGTTCGTGCGACGGCGCCATCGACCATCATCAGCCGGATCGCCGCTCGCGCCTGGGGGTCGTTCGCATAGACGGGTTCCGATACCATCGGCGTCAGCGTCCGTTCGAATACCCCCGGCCGCCAGATGTCGGTCACCGCATCGACGCGACCCGGCAGGTCGAACGTCAGCCGCGCACTAGGCGGTGCATCGTTGGCGACCGCGATCGCCAGCGCCCGCGCAGCCAATGCCGCACGCTCTTCGCGCGCTACCGTAGGATTGTTCGTCAGGCGATAGATTGCGGCGAGCGTACGCAAACCATTAGGCGACTGGGCGTTCGCAGATGCGAGTTCGGCGCGCTGTCCGGCGAGTGCTGCCGCCTGCGAGCCGGTCGGTGCAGGGGCGACCGTGACGCCCTTGCTGGACAGCCACTGTTCCAGGACGTCGTCCAGTCCGTCGTCGATCGACGGCCGCTCGAACGCGGTCGAACAGCGCATCTCGACCCGCACGTGATAGCGATAGAAGGCCGGGATCGCCTGCACCTTTTCGGCAGGCCACGACCAACCCTTGACCGCGCGCGCGAACTCGAGCGCGACCTGGCCGCCGCCCGCGGCATAGATCGGCGCCGCCTGGTCGATCGTGCCGTCGGACGCGATGTTGAATTCGACCACCGCGACGTCCTGCGGCTTGAGACCGGCATCGCCGCCACAATCCGGCGAGCGCATCTCCGCGGCAGGGTCGAACGATCCCTTCACCATGCGTCCGGCACCAGTATAGGCCATGTACCGCCGTGCCTCGTCCGCGTTGCCGCTCAGCAGGTACGCGATCGCGGCATCGGACCGCGCCGATGCGTCCATGATATCAACCTTGTCGGTTTCGAGGCCGCCGAGAAGCCTGATCGCCTGCAACGCGCTGGCGCGGGCGCCGGCGATGTCGCCGGTGTTGAGCTTCAGCAGGGTCCGCTCGCGCGCGAACCGCGCGGCGACGCTCTTCTCGAGCTTCACCGTGCCGACCAACGCGTCGCTGCGTGCCAATGTCGCCGCCGCAGCGGTGGGATCGATGAAGATTTGTGCTGTCACCAGCGACAGCATCGCACCCAGCTTGTCGGCGGTGCTGATCGCGCTCGCCTCCGCCTGCTGGAGCGCGGTCACGGCGCCCGCATAATCGAGCGTATCGGTCGCGACCTGGCCGAGGATGAGGAAGGCGCGTGTCCGGTCTTCTGCAAGACTGGCATCGTCCGCCGGCAGCAAGGCGAGCCCGGCCCGTGCAGCCTTAACCGATTCGTCGGCGCGGTTCAGGGCGAACAATGTCGGTGCCTTGCGGACGAGCACGATGCCGCGGCTGCGTGACCCGGGCTTGGTTCGCGCTTCCAGTTTCTCCCAGGCCGCCAGCGACGCCGCGCGATCGGGTTTCGCATCCAGCGCCGTCGCTGCGTCGAAGTCCTGTTGAATTGTCGTCGTCGACGGCGGCGTCTGCGCGCCAACGGGGACGAGCCCACCCGCCATCGCCAACACGCCTGCACCCACCAGCGCGATCGTCTTGATACGCATCACATTCCCCACGTCGCAGCCCAGCGCTATTTCGCCGCAGTCTGCAATGGTTCGGGGAAGGATGCCAGAGGGTCTGTAAGCCGGGTTCTGTCCATTTCCGATCCTTCGATACGGAAGTTAGGCGACCATTCCTCTAGGACGACGGTTGCCCGTCGCCTCAAGCAATCAACCCGGGTGACAAGCTGAAACGAAGCCCATGTGCCACCCCTATTCGATCTTGCTCCCGGTGGGGTTTGCCGTGCCGCCCCTGTTACCAGGCGCGCGGTGCGCTCTTACCGCACCCTTTCACTCTGACCGCCCCGACCGAAGCCGAGGGTTGGCCGTCTGCTCTCTGTGGCACTTTCCCTGAGGTCACCCTCGCCGGGCGTTACCCGGCACCGTCGTTTCGCGGAGCCCGGACTTTCCTCGCGTGTCCGAAAACACCCGCGGCCGCCCGACCCTCTGGCGAGGCGAGCCCTAGCGCGGGTGCGGGCGATGCACCACCGTTTTTAGCGTGCGCTCCCCGAAGCCAACGCTCCCCCCTCCCTGGAAGGGAGGGGTTGGGGGTGGGTAGGTCAGCTTTGGTCGCAACCGTGCCGTGATGCGGAAACCGACCCACCCCCTGCCCCTCCCTTCCAGGGAGGGGGGAAGGGCGTAACGCGCGCCCCCTCTGTCGCTCACTTCAGGGAGGAGAGACCGTTGTGTTCGTCAGTCGTCGCCCATCGGCTTCGGCAGCAACAGCGCCAGCAGGATGCACCGGCACTCCGCATCGACTTCGCCGTCGACCAGTTCCGGTCGAAATCGCCGCTGGAAGGCCATCGTCGCCGCCATCCGGTTCTCGACGTCGTAGCCGAACCGTTCGAGTGCGAGGCAGAAGCCGCCTTCGGTCCAGCCTGGGTCCATCAAATTCTTGGTCGGCCGCGGCAGCGCCAGGCGACGCCGCGCCAGTTCGTGCCACGGGAACAGCTCACCCGGATCGCGTTTGCGCACCGGAGCGATGTCCGAATGGCCGACGATGTTGCCGCGCGTGATCTCGTGGCGATCCTTGATCTCGGCGACCAGTTGCACGACCGATGCGATCTGCTCGGGCGGGAACGGGCGATACCCGAACTCGTGGCCGGGATTGACGATCTCGATGCCGATACTCGCCGAGTTGACGTCGTCGACGTCGCGCCAGTGCGACTTGCCCGCGTGCCAAGCGCGCTTGTCCTCCGCGACCATGCGCAGGACCGTGCCGTCCTCCTCCACCAGGTAATGCGACGACACCTTCGCCTCGGGATCGCGCAACCGGGCGATCGCCGACGCGCCGTCCTTCATGCCGGTATAGTGCAGCACGATCATCGTGATAGGCAGCGAACGATCGTCGAAATTGGGTGACGGGGTCTCGATGAACTTCAAGCCAGCTTCCCTTCTAGCCGTCGGGCCAGCACCGATGGCGCAGTCTCGATCGCGGCGATCGTGACGTTGCATTGTGACGCCACCGCCCGACCGCATCAATAGCCTACGCGCGTAAGCAGATGCTTCGTGCGGGAGTTGGGCAACGAGCAGATACGTGATTCGGCGCGTCCCTCTTGCCGTCTGCTCCCATCCGCGCGAAAGCCGCTCGCGAAAAGGGAGTTGCCATGTCCGTGATGTCCGACCGCTGGATCCGCGAGCGCGCGCTGGGCGATGCGATGATCGAACCGTTCCACGAAGCGCAGCGTCGCGACGGCTGCATCTCGTACGGGCTGTCGTCCTACGGGTATGACGCACGCGTTGCCGACGAGTTCAAGATTTTCACCAACGTCGACAGCGCAATCGTCGACCCGAAGGACTTCGCGGCAAACAGCTTCGTCGATCGCAAGACCGACGTCTGCATCATCCCGCCGAACAGCTTTGCGCTCGCCCGCACCGTCGAATATTTCCGCGTGCCCCGCGACGTGCTGGTGATCTGCCTCGGCAAGTCGACCTATGCGCGCTGCGGGATCATCGTCAACGTGACGCCGCTGGAGCCGGAATGGGAGGGGCATGTGACGCTGGAATTCTCCAACACCACGCCGTTGCCGGCCAAGATCTATGCGAACGAAGGCGCGTGCCAGTTCCTGTTCCTCAAGGGGAATGAGCCCTGCGAAGTGAGTTATGCGGACCGGGCGGGAAAATATATGGGGCAGCGGGGGGTGACGCTGCCGCGACTTTAGGGCTTCGGCTTTAGGCTCGGAGCGACGCAGGCGGCTACCGCGGACCTTGAGGCAAGAAGCGGATCACACCTCCCCGCACCCGACTTCCCCGGCGGAGGCCTCGGCGTCAGTAGCAGTATCTCGGTCACGGCGCTCACGGTCGATTGACAGCGTCCCCGATTGGGCCCCGGCCTTCGCCGGGGTAGTGCCGTGCTTTTGTTGGTCGTCGATGTTTACGGGCATCGACAACGGTACGATCGCTTTAGGAACCGCGCACCCGCGGACAAAAATGACAAATGTCGTCGGTATGCGACCCAACCGCAGACGGCTCGCCCGCTGCTTAGACGGCACGTCCATACGACGTAGGGTTTTACAGCGAATAGTGGCTCGACGCCCGACAGATACAGATCCTATCTGCCGGCCTCAGTTTGTTTCCCCGCGAAGGCGGGGACCCAGACTGGGCTCCCGCCTTCGCGGGAGAACAAGGTAATAAGCTGGCTTTCAGATCATTCCGCTCTGACGAGCGGCGAGTCGTAATCATCGCACAGTCGTTAGCGAGTTGCGATCTGTTGTGACTGCCGCGCCAAGGCACGACTTGCCAGATCGTGCGACGACGCCACTGCGCCCGATGGCAGGTCCATCGCGACCGCGGGACGGTCCAGCACCGCCGCATACAGAGCTCGAGCCTCCGATTCGCGGCCGGTACGATGGTAGACCGACGCCAGATTGAGCATGAGTTCGGGGCGCTGCGGGAAGATCTTCCGCTCGGCGACGATGCGCTGTTCCGCCGTCGACAGGTCGCCTGCCGCGATCGCGGTGTAGCCGGTGCGATCCGTCGTCGCGGCCTGGTCCGCCAACGCCGGCGTGGCTGCACCCAAGGTTGCTAGAACGAACAGGACGGTCTTGCGCATCATCCATCTCCACTGACCTTCGCGTATCGGAAGGTTTCATTTTTGTGACAACGGTGTGTCACTTCGATGACTGTCATACAAGCACATTGATCAAGTTCGGTTCCGTAAGCGGATTATCTCCTTACGATGCACCACGACGCGTTCCGCCGCTGCCGTTCGTCCGCCGTTCGGCGACGACCGGACGACAAAAAAAGGGCGGCCCCGGAGGACCGCCCTTTGGACTTTCGATACTGTACGCAGGACGTCTTAGAAGGCGTTGCGATACTGCTCGTTGCCAATGAAGCCGAGCTTGGTGATCGCGGACCGCTTGATGACGGCCAGCGTGCGATCGACCACTTCATACTTCGATTCGGGATCGGGCTGGAAGTGGAGTTCGGGCTCTGGCGTCATGCCGGCGGACTGGTCCAGATACTGGCGCAGCGTGACCTCGTCGACCGGCGAACCGTTCCATGCGACCGTACCGGCGGGATCGATCGAGATCTTGTTCTTCTGCGGATCGACCGGGTTCTGCGGCTGGTTCTTGCTGTTGACCGGAAGGTCGACCTTCACCGCGTGCGTCTGAATGGGGATCGTGATGATGAACATGATGAGGAGAACGAGCAGGACGTCGATCAACGGCGTCATGTTCATTTCCATCATCGGCGCGCCATCTTCTTTGCCGCCGCTCATTGCCATCTTATACTACTCCTAAATACGTCCGAGCGATCATCAGCGTTCGGCATCAGCGTTCGCCATCAACGTTCAGTGGTGCCGCCGGGAGGCGGTTCGGAGATGAAGCCGACGCGGGCGAACCCAGCCTGCTGCATCGTGTAGATCGTCGCGCCGATGCAGCGATACGGTGCGTTCACGTCACCGCGGATGTGAGCCTCGGGCAATTCGAGACCAGCCGCGTTGACACCGCCCTGACGTGCGATCTCAGCCTTCAGCTTGTCGACAGCACGCTGCAGCAGCTCTTCGTGAGTTACCGGCGAAAGACCCCAGTACACCTGGCACTGTCCGCCAGCCGACGTTACCGACAGCGAGACGTTCTCAGGCTTGGTCATCGTCGGATCGAACCGAACATCCGGCAGCTTCAGCTGCACAGCCTGGACCGCGACAGTCGTCGTCACCAGGAAGATGATCAGGAGCACGAGCATGACGTCGACCAGCGGCGTCGTATTGATGTCCGATATCGAACTCTCGGTGGAATCGCCACCAACACTCATCGCCATGTGCGAACTATCCTATCCATATAATCGCCACCGGAACCGCCGGCGGCAATGAAGCGGGGCGGCTGCGAACAGCAGCCCCGCCTTTCGCGTCTTAGTTGGCGCGCGGTACGCCACCGGTCTGGCCGGCAGTCGTGGTCGTCGTGGCAGGCTTGGCCGAAACCGGCTTGGCTGCCGTTGCGATCGACGGACGCACTGCGCCGTTCGAGGCAAGGAAGCCGAGCACGTCGTTCGAGAAGGCCGACAGGTCCTCTGCGATCGACTTGTTGCGGCGCTGCAGCCAGTTGTACGACAGAACGGCAGGAACCGCGACAACCAGACCAAGGGCGGTCATGATCAGTGCTTCACCGACCGGCCCTGCGACCTTGTCGATCGATGCCTGACCCGACGCACCGATCTTCACGAGTGCGCGGTAGATGCCGATAACCGTACCGAACAGACCGATGAACGGCGAGACCGAACCGACCGTTGCGAGGAAGGCGAGACCGCCACCCAGCTTCGAGTTGATCGCGGCTTCCGAGCGAGCCAGCGAACCGTGCAGCCAGTCATGCGCCTCGACCGGATCGGTCAGCTTCGAATGCTGATCCTGAGCGGCCAGACCGTCGTCGACGATCTGCTTGTAGGCCGAGTTCTTCTCGAGCTTGGCCGAACCTTCGCGAAGGCTGTTCGACGACCAGAAGGCCTGACGGACGCGCTTGCCCTGGCCGATGATCTTCTGCTGCTCGAACAGCTTCGAGAACAGGATGTAGAACGACACGACCGACATCAGCACGAGAATGCCGAACACGGTCTGCGAAATCAGGCCGCCTTCGCGAAGTGCGGCTTGCAGGCCGTACGGGTTGGCGTCGGCTGCGGCGGGCGCTGCCGCTGCAAGAATGGTGGTGATCATGTTCGCTTAGTCCTCTGACTGAATTTTATCTGGTGCGGTTGACGTAGGATGGATCATTCCTGAGGCAGGACCCACCTGATGTTCAGCTGGTACGACGACCCGACGGCATTGCCGTTCTCGTCCTTGGCAGGCGTGAAACGCACCCTCGCCTTGGAGATCCGGCAGGTCGCATCATCCAGCGTCGTGTTGCCGCTGGACGACGTCACCGAACAGTCGGTCACGCGACCATCCGTACCGATCGTCAGCTTCGCGGAAACGCGACCCTGAGCACCCTCGCGCTGTGCCGACGGCGGATAATTGTCCGCGCCGAAATATTGCCCTGGGTTACCCTTGAGACCAGCAGCCTGCGAGACACGTGGCGTCGGCGGCGGTGCCGGCGGTGCTGGTGGTGCGGGCGGCGACGGCGGTGCCGTCGGCTGGAACCGAGGAATGATGCTCGACGTCGTCAGCGCGGGCGCTGGCTGCGGCGTTACCACGACTGGCGGCGGCGTCACGACCGTGGTCGGTGGCGGCGGCAGGTTTGGCTGGTCGGGTGGCGGCGGCGGGGGCTCGTCGGGCGGAGGCGGCGGCGGTGGCGGCTCCACGTCGAACGTCGTCATCTTTTCCTGGGCCTTTTTCACGTACTGGTACGCGAGGCCAGTGACGAAAGCATAGCCCAAGGCCGCATGGATCAGCGCGACGATCACGATCGCGACGATTTTGCCTCCGGACATCTTTTGGTCAGTATAGGCCATTCAGAAACGACACTCCCTTAATCTGCCTGCTCCGTACGCACGTGCCCGCAATGGGTACGCGGCACATGCGTCTGCCGTTGGCCGGAATAACCACGGGGCAGTGAGCAAGTCCTATCGCCACGTTCTGCGACACGCAAACGCTTTGTCGGACGCAACAAACGTACAACCATAGGATGGCAGAATTATTTCTGTATCGTTCAGCTTGCGTAGCGTAGCCTGAAGACATGAATCTTCTCTTTCACGTTACGGCTTCGGCCCTCTCCGTCATCATCGTGGCAACTCCTATCGGCGCTCAGGAAACCCCGGCTACACCCCGGGTTTTGACCGGCGACGCCGGTGTGGCGCAGGGTGCGGTGCAGCGCGAAGCGGCTGGCGGCATTGGATATTCCGACATCGCCGACCTGGTGCTTTCCGCCCCCGTGATCGCCGACGCGACCGTCCGGTCGACGACCAAGATCAAGCCGGCCGAGGCACCGAATCTCGCGGCGGGTCATGTCAGACTATATGTCGAGGTCGACGTCACCGCGCTGGTCCGCGGCGCCGACGGGCTGCCGCCGCGAATCGGGTATCTGCTCGACGTAATGCCCGACGCAGCCGGCCGGGTGCCTAAATTCAAGAAGGCGCGCGTGCTGATCTTCGCCAGACCAGTGCCCGGCGCCGTGAATCAGGTCCAGCTGGTCGCGCCCGACGCGCAGCTGGATTGGACGCCGTCCGCAGATGCACGCGCACGGAAGATCGCCCGCGATGCACTGGCGAGCGATGCGCCGCCGGTCATCACCGGTATCGGCAACGCGTTTCACGTGCCGGGCGCGCTACCCGGTGAAGGCGAGACCCAGATCTTCCTGACGACCGCGGACCAAAGCCCGGTGTCGCTATCGGTGCTGCGTCGTCCCGGTGAACAGCCACGCTGGGCGGTGGCCTTGAGCGAGATCGTTGATGAATCGGCGGCGCCCCCCACCCCGGAGACGCTGTTGTGGTACCGGCTGAGCTGCGCCTTGCCGCAGACCTTGCCGGACCGGAGCACGGGATCGCTGGAGGCCGCAGATGCGACGATCGCGCGGGAGGATTACGCGTTCGTCCTTGCCGCGCTGGGACCGTGCGGACGGACTCGGAAAAGCTGAACTACCCTCGGAAGCGCGCGGGCTAGCCGACGGCCAGTAATTGTCCGGTAGTGGAGCGCGCCTGCTCGAGAAACGCGACCGCGGCATCTACATCTGCGTGTCGAGCCGCCTCGGCCGGTGCCACCGCATTCACGCGAACCGCGGGCGCCAACTCGATCGCGAGGGGGCCGATCGCCGCCCTCGCTTGCGCCATCGTCAGCGGATCGAGGTTCGCGGGGATCAACACGACCCGCGATTCGCCAATCGCGCCACGAACCAGCGCCGCGATGTCCCCGCCCGGCTCCAGTGTCAGCAGCACGCGATCAGCGGCGATGTCGGACGAGGGTCACGCCGATCGCCTCGTCGGCTTCGGCGATCGCGAGCTTTACGATCTTGACCTGCACCCGCAGGACGCGCGCATCCTGCAGGAACAACGTCTCGCAGATATGATCCGCAACGCCCTCGATCAGCGTGAAATGCACGCCGGCCGGCAGCGCGGTGGTCGCGGCGTTCTTCAAATCGAGATAGTTCTTGGATGCCGACAACGGCGTATCCGGCGCGAAGTGTCTCGGGCAGACCATGTCCACGGTCAAAGAAATCCGCAGCGGCTGCGGCAGGTGCGTCTCCTCCGAATAGATGCCGGTCAGGACCTGCACTTCGAGATCGTGGACTTCGAGTTGGAGACTGTCTTCCATCTGCGCGCCTCTAGCAGACGCACCGCGAGATGAAAGTCACACCGTTCGAGCGCCGGGTCGTCCGAGCGTCGATCCGGTTATCCTTGCGTTCAGCGTCGCCAAGGCTAAAGCGCGCTGCCCTTCCCGCGTGTACGCGGCGCAGTCCGGGCCGGAGATGCCGTTGATCACTCTCGTTCCCCTGGCCAGCATCAACCCGACAGCGGTCGAGATGCTGCTCGATGCCGCTTTCGGCCCGGATCGGTTCACGCGAACCGCGTACACGATCCGCGGTGGCACGAAGCCGGTCGCCGCGCTCAGCTTCGCCGCGGTCGAGGATGGCGTGCTGGTTGGCTCGATCCAGTGCTGGCCGATTGCGCTGGTCGACGACGACAGACTGTTTCCGCTGATCATGGTCGGCCCGGTCGCCGTGGTACCCGACCATCAGGGCGACGGCATCGGTCGTCGCCTGATGACGCAGGCGCTCGACGCGGCTGCCGTCACGGGACTCGACGATGCGCTCATGCTGATCGGCGACCCCGACTATTACGGCCGGTTCTTCGGCTTCTCCGCCGAGCGCACGGCAGGCTGGGCCGCCCCCGGCCCGGTCGAGCGCCACCGCCTGCTCGCGCGCGGCGATGCCGTGCCGGACAGCACCGGCATGCTAGGCCCCCGCGTTGCCGAGACCATGCCGGTCGCCGCATCCGCATAAGCCACCGCTTTACCTCGGCCCCCTGCCCGCCTAGTCCGCCGCCATGCCCATGGACCCCATCCCTGATATCGCATCGCTCAGTCTCGCCGAGATCGCCAAGCTCGTCGAAGAGGCCAAGCTCCCGCCGGTCGAGAAATGGAACCCGACACACTGCGGCGACAGCGAGATGCGGATCGCGCGCGACGGCACCTGGTATCACCAGGGCTCGCCGATCGGTCGCCCGGCGATGGTCCGGCTGTTCTCGACGATCCTGCGCCGTGAGCCCGATGGCAGCCACGTCCTCGTCACGCCCGTCGAAAAGCTCGATATCGAGGTCGAGGACGCGCCGTTCATCGCGGTGGAGATGAAGGCCGAGGGCAGCGGTCGCGATTCGAAGCTCGCCTTCCGGCTCAATACCGGCGACCTCGTTACCGCAGGCCCCGAGCATCCGCTGCGCTTCGTCGAGGACACGACCGACGGAGATGGCGGTCCGCGCCCCTACCTCGCCGTCCGCGGCGGGATGGAGGCGCTGGTCGTCCGCTCGGTCTATTACGAACTCGCCGAGCGCGCGATCGCCGACAACGCGACTCCCACCGGCCTGTGGAGCGATGGCGCGTTCTTCCCGCTGGAGCCCGCTGCATGAGCCTGACGGAACGGATGACCGCGGCGCTGGCGAAGGGCGCCGGGTCGCACATGATCCTGCTCACCGGCGACCAGCATGACGGCGATCTCACCGCCGCCGACACGTTGCTTCCCGCCGCTGTGCTGATCGCGGTGACCGACCGCGCCGATCCGGGCGTGATCCTGACGCAGCGCACCGACACGATGAGCCGCCACCCCGGCCAGATCGCGTTTCCCGGCGGCCGGATCGATCCCGGCGAGGACGTCGTTACCGCGGCGCTGCGCGAGGCCGAGGAGGAAATCGCCCTCCCTCGCGACAAGGTCCAGGTGATCGGCGAGGCCGACAGCTACCGCACCGTCACCGGGTTCCAGGTGACGCCGGTGATCGGCATCATCCCGCCCGACCTGGTCTTCACCCCGAGCGAAGCGGAAGTCGCCAGCGTCTTCGAAGTCCCGCTCGCGTTCCTGCTCGACGAGGCGAACCATGTCGAGGCGACGCTCGAATGGCAGGGCCACGACCGGCATTATTACGAGATCATGTGGAACGAGCGGCGCATCTGGGGTGCGACTGCGGCGATGATCGTCAACCTCGCACGCCGCCTGAGGTGGTCATGATACTCCCGGCGGCGGCGTGGCGAGACCGTGACGGCCTCGAAGCACTGACCAACGTTCTCGGCGCGGCGGAGGGCGAGTCGCGCTTCGTCGGCGGTGCGGTGCGCGATACGCTGCTTGGCATCGACGTCGCCGATGTCGACATTGCCACGCGCTTGCCCCCGCAGGAGGTGATCGAGCGACTCCAGGATGCGCGGATCAAGGCGGTTCCGACCGGTCTCGCACACGGAACGATCACTGCCGTCACCCCCGCAGGTCCGGTCGAGGTGACGACGCTGCGCCGCGACGTCTCGACCGACGGCCGCCACGCGATCATCGCCTATACCGACGACTGGCGCGAGGATGCTGCGCGGCGCGACTTCACGATGAACGCGCTCTACGCCGATCCCGCGACCGGCGAGATCTTCGATTATTTCGGCGGCCTCGACGACCTCGCGGCGCGGCGCGTGCGCTTCATCGGCGACCCGTTGCAGCGGATCGCCGAGGATCACCTCCGCATCCTCCGCTTCTTTCGCTTCCACGCGCGGTTTGGCAGCATGATCGACCAAGCCGGGCTCGACGCCTGCACCACGCGCGCGAACGACCTGATGGCGCTGTCCCGCGAACGCGTGGCGAGCGAAGTGCTGAAACTACTGGTCGCTGCCAACGCCGTGCCCGTCGTCACGCTGATGGTCGAACGCGGCATCTTCCGGGCGGTATTGCCCGAGATAGACACCGAAGGGGCAGCACGTCTGGCGCTGCTCGCCGACCGCGAAACGGCGGCGGGCATCGTGCCGGATCCGATCCGCCGCCTTGCCGTGGCGATCGCGCCTGCCGCCGCTGAAGCCGTTGGTGCGAGGCTGAAGCTGTCGAACGTCGACCGCAAGCGCCTCATGGCTGCCACTGCGGGACCCGGTGAGGAAGGCCCGCTCGCCTTGGCCTATCGCGTCGGCGTGGCCGGTGCAGTCGACCGTCTGCTCATCGCTGGCGAAGACGTGTCCGCAATCAAGAACTGGACGCCGCCTGCGTTCCCGTTCTCCGGCGGGGCTCTGGTCGAGCGCGGACTTCGCAAGGGGCCGGACGTGGCTGCAATGCTGCGCCGAGTCGAGACGCAGTGGATCTCGGAAGGGTTTCCGCGCGCCGAGCGCGTGGCGGTCATCGCCGACGGACTGGTGGCGGAGGTTTCCGCCTAACCCGTTTTGAGCCGGCGTGGGCGCCAGTCAGTTCGTAGCAGTTATAGAGTTGATCATCGCATACGCCGCATCCGGCTCCAGCGGTCGTGCATAGAAATAACCCTGCCCGTACGTGCAGCCCAGCGCCGCGAGCGTCTGGGAGAGTTCATGCGTCTCGACCCCCTCGGCCGTCGTCCGCATCCCCAGTGCCTGCGCGAGACTGAGGATAGCGCGGACGATCGACACCTTGTCGCGGTCCGCCAGCATGCCCGTCACGAAGCTTCGGTCGATCTTGAGGATGTCGATCGGCAGCTTCTGGAGATAGGCGAGGTTCGAATATCCGGTGCCAAAATCGTCCATCGCCAGGTTCGTCCCGAGCGCCTTCAGCGCGTGCATCGTCCCGGCGATCCGGTCGGGATCCGAGACGATCGCGCTCTCGGTCAGTTCGAGCGTGAACCGATCTCCCGACAGCCCCGTCGAGTCCAGCGCCGCCTGCAGCACCGGGGCGATCGCATCGCGCTGCAGCTGGATCGCCGACAGGTTGACGGCGAGCCTCACGCCGCACGGTCCGCCGTTCGCCGCGTCCCAGCGCGCAAGCGTCTGCGCCGCTTCCTCGATCGCCCATCGCCCCAGCGGCACGATCAACCCCGATTCCTCGGCGACCGCGATGAATTCGGTAGGCGAATGTTCGTGGCCATCCTTGTCGGTCCAACGCGCCAGCGCTTCGAACGACACGATCCGGCCGGTCGCCAGGTCGCAGATCGGCTGATACGCCAGCCGCAGGTCGCGGTGCTCGATAGCCCGGCGGAGCGCGGTCTCCATACCGAATTGCGCGCGGGCGATCGCGAAATCCTGGACCTGGTAGAACTCGGCGCGACCACTCACCTTGGCGCGTTTGACCGCGAACTGCGCGTGGCGGACCAGATCGACATTGTCGCCGGACTCATCGGCACCAAAGGCGATACCGACCGAGCACTCGACGTTGATCTCGTAATCGGTCAACCGGAACGGCGTTTGCAACGTCCGGTGGATCCGCTCGGCAAGCGCCTGCGCCTCCTCACGATCCTGATCGATCGATATCAGGATACCGAATTGATTCCCTCCGATCCGCGCCAGCGTGTCGCGCGCGCGCAACGCACCCTTGATCCGACGCGCCACCGTGATGAGCAATTCGTCTCCCGCCAACGAGCCAAGGCACGAGTTCAGCCGGCCGAACCGATCGAGGTCGATCGCAAGCACGGCCCTGACCGTATGGTCTTCGAGCTCCTCGATCAGGTCCGCGAACCCTTCCCGGTTCAACAATCCCGTCAGGCTGTCAGTCGTCATCTCGCGACGCAGACTGCGCTCGGTCTGGACCTGCGACGTCAGGTCGATGAAACTGATCGTACACCGTTCCCGGAATATGGGATCGGATCGTGCAATCGTGACGCGGTAATGGCGGCAGTCGATCTCGTCGCCCAGGACCCAATCGAAGTCGGACCTGATCTGCTCCGACCCGAGAAACGCCCGTATCCGGTCGCCGAGCTCGGCGATCATCGGCGATCGTTCCGCAACGACGCCGAACCCCGCCAGACGATACGCGCGATTCATCGCGAACAGCTCGAGTTGCCCCGCGTTCAGGACGATATGAACCGCGGGGATCGGCACGAGTTCAAGCCCGCGTGCGACCATATCACTCGTCACGATCGGCTTTGCAGTCTGTTCGAGGGCGGTCGATGGCATGCTCCCCGGTACCGCGGGTTCGTTAAGAGGCTCTGAAGGACCCTGAATGGGGCCTTTCTCATCCATTATCCGAACCGATTATCGCGCGGAAACCCCGTGGGCGGCATCCGCCCGGCGGCTCCGCGGGCAGCGCGCCAAGGGCCAAGGTCCGATTCGGTCCGAGTGCGGCCGGTGCCGCCGCCCATCGCCCAGCTGAGGCCCTCGGCAAAGACGAACGTGATCGCGTCGGCGAGTCCGCCGTCGCGGTAGCGCTGCAACTGGAGCCCCTGCCCGCGCGTCATTTCGACCAGCTCGGCGAGCGGGAACACCAACATCTTCCGATTGTCGCCGATCGCCGCGACGTAATCGTCATTGGGGCCGATCGGCCGGACGATCTTCAACTGTGCACCCGGTCGCGGCGTCATTACTGTCTTGCCCTTGCGGGTTTCGGCGATCACTTCGGCGCTGCTCACCGAGAAGCCGCGGCCATCGGTTGCGACGACCAGCAGTTTCGGATGCTTGCTCGCGGGCAGCAACGCGACGATCCCGACGCTGCCGTCGAGATCGATCATCGCCCGCACCGGCTCGCCGAACCCGCGTCCGCCCGGCAGCTTGTCCGCCGCCAGTGTGTAGAACCGCCCGTTCTCCGCCGCGAGCAACAGCTTGTCGGTGGTCTGCGCGTGGAACGCATAGGCCGGGCCGTCACCCTCCTTGAACTTCAACGCCTCCGGGCTCGCCAGATCATTGTGCCCCTTCATCGCGCGGATCCAGCCGCGCTGCGACAGGATCACGGTGATCGGCTCGCGCTCGATCATCGCCTCGAGCGGGATGTCACGGGTCGGCGCGTGCTCCTCGATCGTCGTGCGTCGTTTGCCGAGAGGGGTCTCAAGCCCGTATCGATCGCGGATCTTCGCCATGTCGCGCTTCATCCGCGCACGCTGCTTCTTCGGGTCGGCGAGCAACGCCGCCAGCGTCGCCTGCTCCTTGTCGAGCTTGTCGCGCTCGGTCTTGATCTCGAACTCTTCGAGCCGGCGCAACGACCGCAGCCGCATGTTGAGGATCGCCTCGGCCTGGCGATCGGTCAGCCCGAACTCGGCGATCATCACCTTCTTCGGTTCATCCTCGGTACGGATGATCTCGATCACGCGGTCGAGATTGAGGTACGCGATCAGATAGCCGTCGAGCAGCTCGACCCGGTCGGCGATCTTGGCCAGCCGGTGCTCGGTCCGCCTGCGCAACACGACGAACTGGTGATCGACCCACGCCGCCAGCGCCTCGCGCAAGCTCATCACGCGCGGCGTGCGATCCTTGTCGAGCACGTTGAGGTTGAGGCTGATCCGCGTCTCGAGATCGGTCAGCCGGAACAGCCCGTCCATCAGGATCTGCGGATCGACCGTGCGGCTGCGCGGCTCGAGCACGATCCGGATCTCGGTATCCGATTCGTCGCGCACGTCGGCGAGGATCGGCAGACGCTTGGCGTTGATGAGGTCGGCGATCTGCTCGATCAGCTTGCCCTTCTGCACGCCGTACGGGATCTCGGTGACGATCAGCTGCCAGCCGCCACCCTTCTCGCGCTCGGTCTCCCAGCGCGCACGGACGCGGAATCCGCCACGCCCGGTCGCGTAGGATTCGCGGATCACGGCAGGTGGATCGACCACTAACCCGCCGGTGGGGAAGTCTGGCCCCTTCACATGCTGCAGGATCGCCGCATCGTCCGCGTCGGGCGTATCGATCAGGACGATCGCCGCCTCCAGCAACTCGGCGGCGTTGTGCGGCGGGATGCTCGTCGCCATGCCGACCGCGATCCCGCTCGCGCCGTTCGCCAGCAGGTTCGGGAACAGCCCGGGGAACAGTTCTGGCTCGTGATCTTCGCCATTATAGGTCGGGCGATACGCGACCGCGTCCTCGTCGAGCCCGTCCATCAGGTCGATCGCGACTTGAGTCAGCCGCGCCTCGGTATACCGGTAGGCGGCTGCGTTATCGCCGTCGATGTTGCCGAAATTGCCCTGCCCGTCGACCAGCGGATAGCGCATCGCGAACGACTGCGCCAAACGCACCATCGCGTCGTAGACCGACTGATCGCCGTGGGGATGGTATTTGCCGATGACGTCGCCGACGACACGCGCGCACTTCTTGTAGCCCTGCGCCGGATCGAGCTTGAGCAGCCGCATCGCCCACAGTAGCCGCCGATGTACCGGCTTCATCCCGTCGCGCACGTCGGGCAGCGACCGCGCGGTGATCGTCGACAAGGCATAGACGAGATACCGCTCGGACAGCGCGCTATCGAAGGGGGCGTCGACGATGGAGTCGAACGGATCTTTGAAATCGGTGGCCATTGCGCGCAGCGATAGCAGCCGGGAACGAAACGATCAAAGCATGAACGTACCAAGCGGCCTGCGCGCTCGATCACGACGATATGCCCGCATGACGCGGTCGATCGAGCCCGCTACACCAACCTTATGATCCGCCTCGCCTTTCTCGCGCTTGCCGCAATGTCCACGTCCGCCGTGGCGCAAACGCCTGCTTCGCCGCCGCCCAAGCTGCTGACTTGGCCCGACCTGACCAAGCGGCCGAAACCGGTGCCCGATGCGACCGTCGACTATGGCACTGACCCGATGCAGAAGATCGACGTCTGGCTTCCTAAGGGCAAGACCAAGGGGCCGTTCCCCGTGGTCGTGATGGTCCATGGCGGCTGCTGGACGACGAGCATCGCCGATCGCAGCCTGATGAACTGGATCGCCGACGACCTGCGGAACACCGGCGTCGCGGTCTGGAACATCGACTATCGCGGCGTCGACCGCACCGGCGGCGGCTATCCCGGTACGTTTGCGGATGCTGCAAAGGCTACCGACCAACTCAAGGTCAGCGCCAAGACGTTCAACCTAGATACGCGCCACGTTCTAGCGATTGGCCACTCAGCCGGCGGCCACCTTGCGCTCTGGCTCGCCGCCCGCGCGAAGCTTCCCACGACGAACCCCCTCTACACCGCGCACCCACTCCGCATCCACCATGTCATCAGCCTCGGCGGCCTGCCCGATCTCGAAGCCACCGCGACTAACGCCGACAATGGCTGCGGCACCGAAGTCGTCGCGAAACTGGTCAGCACGCCCACGCCGCAGCATCCGGACGTCTACGCCGACACCTCGGTCGCGCGCCTCCTGCCGCTCGGGGTAAAGCAGGACCTCGTCAACGGCCGCGAGGACAGGATCATCCCCTTCGTCATGGCGACCGACTATATCGCCAAGGCCAGGGCGGCCGGTGACACCGCCACGCTCCACACCATCCCCGCGACCGGCCATGTCGAACTGATCGCGCCGGAAACGCCTGCCTGGGCCGAGGCCAAACGCCTGATCCTGTCCTATTTCGGAAAGAGCCAGTGACCCTCGAAGACGCCCGCGCACTCGACGCGACCGATCCGCTCGCCGCCTACCGCGACAAGTTCGCGCTCCCCGAGGACGTGATCTACCTCGACGGTAATTCGCTCGGCGCCCTGCCCGAGGCCACGCCCGCAGCGCTCGCCGACGTCGCGACGCGCCAATGGGGCGACCGCCTAATCCGAAGCTGGAACGAAGGTTGGATCGAGGCTCCCCAACGGATCGGTGCGAAGATCGCGCCGCTGATCGGCGCGGGCGAGGACGAGGTGATCATCGGCGACACCACCTCGACGCACCTTTTCAAGGCGTTGGTTGCCGGGCTGCGCAGCAATCCGAAGCGTTACACGGTCTTGAGCGAGGCCGGTAACTTCCCCACCGACCTGCACATCGCTGAGGGTGCAGTCGCCTGCGTCCCCGGCGCACGGCTCAAAGTGGTGGCCCGCGAAGACCTCGCCGCCGCGCTCGACGAAGACACCGCGGTCCTCCTCCTCACCCACGTTCACTACAAGACCAGCGACCGCTTCGACATGGCCGCCTGGACTGCCCGCGCGCACGATGCCGGCGCGTTGATGCTCTGGGATCTGAGCCACAGCGTCGGTGCGGTCCCGATCGAGCTCAACGGCGCGAACGCCGATCTCGCCGTCGGCTGCACGTACAAATACCTCAACGGCGGCCCCGGCGCGCCTGCGTTCCTCTACGTCGCCAAGCGCTGGCAGGACACGCTCGCCAGCCCGCTATCCGGCTGGATGGGCCACGCCGCGCCGTTCGCGTTCGAGGATGCCTACCGTCCCGCCCCCGGCATAAAACGCTGGCTCGCCGGCACTCCCGCGATGCTCTCGACCGCAGCACTGGAAACCGCGCTCGACCTCTGGGCCGACATCGACCAGCACGCCGTCGCCACCAAGAGCGCGCAACTGTTCGACATCCTCGCCGCAGCCGGCGACGCGCTAGGCCTCGACTGCGTCAGCCCCCGTGATCCCGCCAAACGCGGCAGCCACATCAGCTTTCGCCACCCGCACGCTTACGCCTTGACCCAAGCCCTCATAGCTAGAGGCGTTATCGGTGACTTCCGCGACCCCGACATCCTCCGGCTGGGGCTGACGCCGCTATATCTCAGCCATGAAGACGTCTGGCGCGCAGGCGAGATATTGCGGGATACGGTGGAGACCGAAAGCTGGCGCGATCCGGCATATTCGCAACGGCTCGCCGTGACCTGAGCACGCTTGACGGCATATCCCACTTAATCGATAGTGATTAGATCGATCACGGGAGACTGTCCATGAAGTGGGTTGTTAGTGGCGCTATCGCGTTGTCCCTCGCCGGATGCAGCAAGGCTCCCGAAAGTAGCGCCGGGGAGCCCGACATCGCCGGCAACTCTGTCGCCGGGGTGGCATTCGACTACAGCTATGACCTGACGCTACCCTCGTCCCGGATCCCGGATCTTCAGGAGGAACATGCGCGGGCCTGCGAACGGCTCGGGCCAACGCGCTGCCGGATAACGGGATTGCGCTACACGGTTGGGCAGCAAGGCGACGTCAGCGCAAGCCTGTCGGTCAAGATCGCCGCCCCCCTGGCGCGCGCCTTTGGCCGGGCCGGGGTGAAGCAAGCGGAGAGCGTGGGCGCAACGCTGACGGGGGCGGATATCAGCGGAACCGATGTCGCCACCGCCGCCGCGGCGACAGCGACCGAACGGACCGACGTCGCTGCCGAACGCGCCCGGATCGACCGCGAACTGGCCCGTGCCGATCTGGCCCCGCGCGAACGTGCCGAACTCCGCCAGCAACAGGCGGTCGCGCAAGGCCAAGCCACGGCGGCGGCCGCGACGGCATCCGAACAGCGCGAAAGTCTCGCCAATACGCCGATGTCGTTCGACTATACGACCGGCCGCGGGACCGGCCTGGTCGACCGTCTGCAAGATGCTGGCGACACTGCGCTCGGCTCGATCGGCTTGACCGTCACGGCGCTGCTATGGGTGCTGGCAGCGCTTGGCCCGCCACTGGTGGTGGCCTTGCTGGCCTTCCTGGTTTGGCGGCGTTGGATCCAGCGTTGGTGGACGGACTTGATGACGCGCATAGATCGTCGGACCGGCCGACCGCTCGCGACTGCCCACGACACGCCGTCCCCGCCCTTGCGATGACATCGGGCAGTATTCCGGGGGCAGTCATGCGCCGCGATTGCACCCCCCGCACCCTTCGCCTATAGGCGCGGCCTATTCCGGCCTCGGCTTCGCGAACGATCTCGCGTAGGCTGGGGCCGCTCGATTTTCATCGCTCGATTTCCAGGGGACCGCGCATGGCTCGCCGCCGCCAGATCTACGAAGGCAAGGCCAAGATCCTCTACGAGGGTCCCGAGCCGGGCACGCTGATCCAGTATTTCAAGGACGACGCGACCGCGTTCAATGCCCAGAAAAAGGGCACGATCAACGGCAAGGGCGTGCTCAACAACCGGATTTCCGAGCACATCTTCACGCTGCTCGATCATATCGGCGTGCCGACGCACTTCATCCGCCGGCTCAACATGCGCGAGCAGCTGATCCGCCAGGTCGAGATCGTCCCGATCGAAGTCGTCGTGCGCAACGTCGCCGCGGGCTCGATCTCGACGCGTCTCGGGATCGAGGAGGGCACCAAGCTGCCCCGCACGATCATCGAATATTACTACAAGGACGATGCGCTCGGCGATCCGATGATCTCCGACGAACACATCGCCGCGTTCGGCTGGGCGAGCCAGGAGGAGATGCACGACATCGCCGACCTCGCGATCCGCGTGAACGATTTCCTGTGCGGGCTGTTCGCCGGCGTCGGCATCCGCTTGGTCGACTTCAAGCTCGAATTCGGCCGCATCTTCGACAACGACTTCGGTCGCATCATCCTCGCGGACGAGATCAGCCCCGATGGCTGCCGCTTGTGGGACATGGAAACCAACGAGAAGATGGACAAGGATCGCTTCCGTCGCGATCTCGGTGGTGAAGTCGAAGCGTATCAAGAGGTCGCACGCCGTCTCGGCCTGCTGCCCGAGGGTGCCGACAACGCCGTCCTCGACCTCGAAAAGCATCGCAAGAACCGGGGCAAGTAAATGAAACTCAAGGTTTTCGTGACATTGAAGCCTGGCGTGCTCGATCCGCAGGGCCGGGCGATCCACCACGCGCTCGGCAGCCTCGGCTTTGACGGCGTGCACGACGTCCGCCAGGGCAAGCTGATCGAACTGGAAGTCGCCGACGACACCGACGACGCGACGATCGACGGCATGTGCCGCAAGCTGCTCGCCAACACGGTAATCGAGAATTACCGGGTCGAGCGCGCATGAAGACCGCCGTCATCGTCTTTCCGGGTTCCAACTGCGACCGCGACATCGCCGTCGCGCTGGAGGCGGTGACCGGCGTCAAGCCGCTGATGGTCTGGCACGGTGATGCGGACTTGCCGGCGGATGTCGGCTTGGTCGCGGTCCCCGGTGGCTTCTCGTATGGCGACTACCTGCGCTCGGGCGCGATTGCGGCACGGTCGCCGATCATGCGCGCGGTCGTCGAGCAGGCTGGCAAGGGCTTGCCCGTGCTTGGTGTCTGCAACGGCTTCCAGGTGTTGACCGAGGCGGGTCTGCTTCCCGGTGCGCTGATGCGCAACGAGGGGCTGAACTTCGTCTGCCGCGACGTCGCGCTGACCGTCGAGACGGCGAGCTCGACGTTCACGTCGGGCTATTCCGCGGGTGAACGCGTGTCCTTCCCGGTCGCACACCATGACGGCAATTACTTCGCCGACACCGAGACACTCGACCGCCTCGAAGGCGAAGGCCGCGTCGCCTTCCGCTATGCCGAGAGCGTCAACGGTTCTGCGCGCAACATCGCGGGTTTGTTGAACGACAAGGGCAACGTGCTCGGCATGATGCCGCATCCGGAGCGTCGGATCGAGGCGGCGCACGGTGGCACCGATGGCCGTCGTTTGTTCGAAGGCCTGCTGGAAGCCGTCAGCGCGTAACCTCCGTTACCTGAACCCGTTTCCTTATTGAACGCTGAAACACGCCCCCCCCGGCGAAGGCCGGGGCCCAGTTGGGACACGTTGCTGGCGACGGTCGCGCTCCATTATTGCAACCTTTCCAACTGGACCCCGGCCTTCGCCGGGGAGGGGGAATGTTTACGTTGCCGGCGCTAAACCCTGGTCCGGAATGGCGAGAAGTCCGTCCCGCGGTCGTACACATCCACACCCTCGCGCCGCTTCAGCCACCCCACCGCCACATACGTAAGCGGCGTCAGCAACACCTCCCACGACACCTTCAGCAAGAACTGGCTGACCATCACCATCAGCATCGCCTCCACCGGCCAATCAGGTGCGCCGTAGAAGGCGAGCGGGTAGAAGATCAGGCTGTCGAACGCCTGCCCCACGACCGTGCTGCCGATCGTCCGCGTCCACAGCATCCGCCCCTGCGTCCAGATCTTCATCCGCGCGAGCACGAAGCTGTTGGCAAATTCTCCCACCCAGAACGCGCAGATCGACGCGAACACGATCCGCGGCACCTGTCCGAACACGGACTCATACGCCGCCTGCCCCGTCCACCCGGCATCGGGCGGCAGCGCGACGACGACCGTGGACATGAACACCATGAACAACATCGCGCCGAACCCCGCCCAGATGCAGCGCCGCGCATACGCATAGCCGTAGACCTCGGTCAGGACGTCGCCGATCACATAGCTGACCGGAAAGAACAGGATGCCCGCGCCGAACGGCCACGCGCCGATGAACGGCAGGTCGATCACCGCGCGCTTGCCCGCCCCGATCACGTTCGACAGCAGCAGGATCGTGACGAACGCCGCCATCACGAAATCGAAATAGCGAAACTGCGCGCCGCCGACCGCGCTCGCGTCCACCGGTTCGAGCCCGGGCGCCTGATCCGTTCCAATTTCCATGCCCGGCGTTATGATCGAGGTTCCAAGCCCGCACAATCCGCGCTAGTCGTCGCCGCAGCGCGCGCCCGTAGCTCAGCTGGATAGAGCAAGGAGCTTCTACCTCCTCGGTCGGGGGTTCGAACCCCTCCGGGCGCGCCAACTCGCAAGTCGCTCTCGCCGTGCTTTAGGCACCCATGGGACCTCGCGCATGAGTGCAAGGCTAGACGCGGATGATATCGATACCACAGTTTTGGTAGCGCCTGTGAGGCTTTCTGTACGCAGTTATCGGCTGCCGGACACCGCCTTCCCATATTTTAATTGTGCGATTAATCGGTCGCGTTTACTTGAATCGTCGTTACGTCTGGGACGGGTCACCGACGTGACGTCAGGATTGGGGACTTGACGCTGACGCTGCGCAGCGTACGGTACCGCTAACAAAAACGGAGGGGATAACATCGTGAAGATCGCATTCACGTCGGCGGGGGCTTTGCCCGTCGACTGGGAACAGGCGGCGTTGCTCGGTCGTATCGACCTTGGCGACGGTCCGACGCCCGTGATCGTTCGCGATGGCCGCGTGTATGAAATGTCCGCCGTCGCGCCGACAGTCGCCGATTTGGTCGCGGGTGGGGATTTCGATACCGATGCCGGCGCCGATCTCGGTGCCCTCGGCGACTTGAACCTGACGCCAGCGGCCGATGGCAAGACCCGTCTGCTCAGCCCGATCGATCTCCATGTCGTCAAGGCATCGGGCGTTACCTTCGCCGTATCCGCGCTCGAACGCGTGATCGAGGAGCGCGCACGTGGCGACGCGTCCGCGGCGACCGCGGTCCGTGCCCGCCTCGAAGAGCGCGTCGGCGGCAGCATTCGCTCGGTCGTCCCTGGCTCGCCCGAAGCCGCTGCGCTGAAGGCCGCGCTGATCGAAGACGGCATGTGGTCGCAGTATCTCGAGGTCGCGATCGGCCCCGATGCGGAGATCTTCACCAAGGGTCCGACGCTGTCGACGATCGGCTGGGGTGGCGAAATCGGTATCCGCTCCGACTCCACCTGGAACAATCCCGAACCCGAAGTCGTGCTCGTCGTCGACCGCAACGGCCGCACGGTCGGCGCGGCGCTCGGCAACGACGTCAATCTGCGCGATTTTGAGGGGCGGTCGGCGCTCCTGCTCGGCAAGGCCAAGGACAACAACGCGTCCTGCTCGATCGGGCCGTTCATCCGGCTGTTCGACGAGAATTTCGGCATGGACGACGTCCGCGCGGCACAGATCGCGCTGACGATCGAAGGCGCCGACGGCTACCGGCTCGACGGCAGCAGTTCGATGGACCAGATCAGCCGCGATCCCGAGGAACTCGTTCGCCAGGCGATGAGCGAGCATCAATATCCCGACGGCTTCGTGCTGTTCCTCGGCACACTGTTCGCACCGACGCAGGACCGCGACGAGCCCGGCCGCGGCTTCACGCATGCGGTCGGCGACGTCGTCACGATCTCGAACCCGAAGCTCGGCGCGCTGGTCAATCCGGTGACGACGTCGAAGGATGCGGCGCCGTGGAATTACGGGATCGGCGACCTGATGCGCAATCTCGCGAGCCGGGGGCTGCTCGGCCATACCAAGAATCAAGGGGCGTAAGCGCGTGTTGCAGAAGACCGAAATGGCCGACCAGACGGCGATCTATCCTAGCCTGAAGGGCAAGCGCGTCCTGATCACCGGCGGCGCGTCGGGGATCGGCGCCGGTCTGGTCGAGGCGTTCGCGCGTCAGGGGGCGCATGTCGCGTTCGTCGATATGGCCAAAGACGCCGCGGAGGCGCTGATCGAGACGCTGACGCCCGACGTCGCGACCGCACCGATATTCCTGCCGCTCGACCTGCGTGACGTCGATGCGCTGAAGACGACCGTCGCGACGATCGAGGACCGGCTGGGCGGGATCGACGTGCTGATCAACAATGCCGCGAACGACGATCGCCACACGATCGAAGAGATCACGCCCGCTTATTGGGACGAGCGGATGGCGACCAATTTGCGCCACCTGTTCTTCGCAGGGCAAGCCGTGGTGCCGTCGATGAAGCGCGCAGGCGGTGGCGTGATCCTCAATTTCGGCTCGATCTCGTGGCATCTCGCGCTGCCCGAACTGCTGATCTACCAGACGGCCAAGGCCGGCATCGAGGGTATGACCCGCGCGATGGCGCGCGATCTGGGTGGTGACGGCATCCGCGTCAACACGATCGTCCCGGGCAACGTCGAGACGCCGCGCCAGCTCAAATGGTACACGCCCGAGGGTGAGGCCGAGATCATCGCGGCGCAGTGTCTGAAAACGCGCGTGCAGCCTGCGGACGTCGCGGCGCTGGTGCTGTTCCTCGCGTCGGACGATGCGCGGATGTGCACCGGTCACGATTATTTCGTCGATGCCGGGTGGCGTTGAGATGAGCCGCGCGGTTCCCGCCGAAACGACCGCGGAAAGCATCTGCGACGTCGGCGCGACGCTCGGCGAGGGCCCGATCTGGATCGCGCGTGACGCCGCGCTCTGGTTCGTCGACATCAAGTCGCCGTGCGTGCACCGGTTCGATCCGGCGACGGGAGCGCTCGACACCTGGAAGGCGCCAGACCAGATCGGCTGGATCATTCCGGCAGACGATGGCGGGTTTCTCGCCGGCGTCCGTGGCGCGCTCCACCGGTTCGATCCGGCGACCGGCGCATTCGACGAGATTGCGGTCGTTCACGCCGAAACTCCCGGCAATCGCCTGAACGATGCCGCGCGCGATCCCACCGGGCGCGTATGGTTCGGGACGATGGATAACGCTGAGTCCGAGGACACCGGCCACGTCTATCACTGGCATGACGGTGAACTAACCAAGACGGAGATCCCGCCCGTCGCGATCACCAATGGCCCAGCGATCTCGCCCGACGGCCGCACGCTGTATGCGGTCGACACGCTCGGCAAGCGGATCGACGCCTACCCGATCGACGCGGACGGTAATGTCGGCGAGCCACGGCTTTTCCTGACGATCGGCCCCGACGATGGTCACCCCGACGGGGCGATCTGCGATTCCGAAGGTGGCGTCTGGGTCGGGTTCTTCGGCGGCTGGGCGGCACGCCGGTTCGCGCCAGACGGCACTTGCACGGACATTGTCCGCTTCCCCGTCGCGAACATCACCAAGATCGCGCTCGGTGGGCCCGACGGTCGCACCGCCTATGCGACGACCGCCGCGAAAGGCCTCGACGACGAGGCGCTCGCAGCCCAGCCGCTCGCCGGAAACCTGTTCACCTTCCGCGTCGCCATTCCCGGCGTCCCGGTCGAACCCGTCACACTTTAGTGCAACCCATTTCACGACACCCCATTCACGATAAGCGTCGCCGTTAGAGCGCCGTCACGGAGAGGAAAACCAATGACTATAGCGGCAGAATCCGCGCCCCAAGTGAACCGAGCCCTGATTGCGATGATCGTCATCGTCGCGACCATTGGCGGGTTCATGTTCGGCTATGACTCGGGCGTCATCAACGGTACGCAGGCGGGGCTCGAGAGCACGTTCGCGCTGTCGTCGCTCGGCACCGGCTTCACCGTCGGCGCGATCCTGATCGGCTCGTCGGTCGGCGCGTTCATGGCCGGGCGGCTTGCCGACAACCTTGGCCGCCGCAACGTCATGATGATCGCCGCGGTGCTCTTCATCGTCAGCGCACTCGCGGCAGGTGCGGCAACGTCGGCCACGATGTTCGTGCTCGCGCGCATCGTCGGCGGCCTCGGCATCGGCGCCGCCAGCGTGCTCGCCCCGGTCTACATCTCCGAAGTCGTTCCCGCGAACGTCCGCGGCCGGCTTTCGAGCGTGCAGCAGATCATGATCATCACCGGGCTGACCGGCGCGTTCGTCGCCAACTGGTATCTCGCGCGCATCGCCGGATCGTCGACCGCGTTGTTCTGGCTCGATTACCCGGCATGGCGCTGGATGTTCTGGATGCAGGTCATCCCCGCCGCGATCTATCTCGCGACGCTGTTCCTGATCCCCGAAAGCCCGCGCTTCCTGGTGCTCAAGGGCCGTTACGACGAGGCGCAGGTCGTTCTCACGCGCCTGTTCGGTGCCGCCGAGGCCACGCGCAAGGTCGCCGAGATCCGCGGCTCGCTGTCGGTCGACGCGCACCGTCCCAAGCTGTCCGACCTGATCGACAAGGCGAGCGGCAAGATTCGCCCGATCGTCTGGACCGGCATCGGCCTGGCGATCTTCCAGCAGTTCGTCGGCATCAACATCGTGTTCTACTACGGCTCGGTGCTGTGGCAGTCGGTCGGCTTCAGCGAGAGCGATGCACTGCTGATCAACATCCTGTCGGGCTCGCTGTCGATCATCGCCTGCCTGCTCACCGTCGCGCTGGTCGACAAGGTCGGCCGCAAGCCGCTCCTGCTGATCGGTTCGGCCGGCATGACCGTCGCGCTGTCGATCGTCGCGATCTGCTTCGCCAGCGGCGCGATCGTCGAGGGTTCGCTGCACCTGTCGGATCGCAACGGCCTGATCGCACTGATCGCAGCCAATGCGTATGTCGTGTTCTTCAACTTGAGCTGGGGCCCGATCATGTGGGTGATGCTCGGCGAGATGTTCCCAACGCAGATCCGCGGTTCGGGTCTGGCGGTCGCGGGCTTTGCGCAGTGGTTCGCCAACTTCGCGATCTCGGTGAGCTTCCCCACGATGGCGATCTCGCTCGGTCTGTCGCTCACCTACGGCTTCTACGCACTGTCCGCGTTCGTCTCGTTCTTCTTCGTCTGGAAGATGGTTTCGGAAACGCGTGGCCGCGAGCTGGAAGACATGGTGGGGTAATACCGACCACCGGACCACGGGTTGGGTCGCGGTCCGGTTAGGTCCGATGGCTCATGCAGAAGTTGGACTTGGCCTGTATTAAGTCAGACAGCCAACGACCTCCCTCCAATAGCACTACCCCGGCGGAGGCCGGGGCCCAGTTGGCAAGGCGGAAGTAACGGCGGACCTTCCTCCGTTAGCAACGTCCCCCAACTGGGCCCCGGCCTCCGCCGGGGAGGCGCTTTTTGGGGGACGACTTCGGTTCATGATACCGCGTTTCGAGACGCTTGGCCGCCTCCCTCGGTCAATCCAGCGGAGGCGCGAAACCAGATTGGCTGAGCCCTGCGCATTGATCGCAAGGCTCGGCCATATGCATTCTTGGCGCGGAAGATGATCAGTCGCTTAAAGATGGGGTGAGACACCAAGCCCCACCCTCAGACGCCAGGCCTCAGGCTCAGTGGTTATGTCGAGGCGTCTTCGCTGAAATCCCACGATACTTTACCGCGAAATCGAGCACGCCGCCTTCGGCAAGCTGCCCGGTCTTCTCGCGGTAGAGTTCCTCCCACGGCGTATTGCTCTCAGGCACCGGTGGCAGCCCCTCGCCCTTTCGCCGCGCAATCTCGTCGGCCTCGACCAACGCATCGCAGGTCCCAGCGACCAGATCGATCCGGACCACATCGCCCGTCCGAATCCACGATAACCCGCCGCCGACAGCGCTCTCAGGCGACACGTTCAGGATCGAAGGACTGTCCGACGTCCCGGACTGGCGCCCGTCGCCGAGCGTCGGCAGCGCGAGCACGCCGCGCTGGATCAGCGCGTCGGGCGGCTGCATGTTGACGACTTCCGCCGAGCCGGGCCACCCGATCGGCCCGGCGCCGCGGATCACCAGGATGCAGCCCTCGTCGATCTCCAGCGCAGGATCGTTAATGCGGTGATGATAATCGTCCGAGCCCTCGAACACGATCGCCCGCGCCTCGAACCGATCCTCGGCCCCCGGAGTCGAGAGATAGCGCGTGCGGAACGCCGGCGAGATCACCGACGTCTTCATGATCCCGAAATCGAACAGATTGCCCTTCAGCACCAGGAAGCCGGCGCGCTCCATCATCGGCGCGTCGAACGGCTTGATCATCTCGCGGTCGCGCGTCTCACGCCCGGCGATGTTCTCGCCGATCGACCGCCCCGTGACGGTCAGGCAGCTCGTGTCGAGCTTCCCGCCGGCAATCAGTTCGTGCAGCACCGCGGGCACGCCGCCCGCCCGGTGGAACCGCTCGCCGAGATACTTGCCCGCCGGCTGCATGTTGACCAGCAACGGCAGATCGTAGCCGTGATCCGACCAGTCCTCTGGATACAGCGTGACGCCGGCGTGCTGCGCCATCGCCATGATGTGCGGCTGCGCGTTGCTCGACCCGCCGATCGCGCTGACCACGCGGATCGCGTTCAAGAAGCTCTCGCGCGTGAGAATCTTCGAGGGGCGCAGATCCTCATACGCCATCTCGACGATCCGGCGGCCGGTCTCGTACGCCATCTGCCCGCGCTCGCGGTACGGCGCAGGGATCGCCGCGCAACCCGTCAACGACAGCCCGAGCGCCTCGGCGACCGCGTTCATCGTCGAGGCCGTGCCCATCGTGTTGCAATGCCCGGCGGACGGCGCACTGTCGGTGGCGCGGTTGAGGAATTCCTCCTCGTCGATCTCACCCGCGGCGAGCTTGCGCCGGCTGCGCCAGATAACCGTCCCCGAACCGACCAGCTCGCCGTCATGCCAGCCATCGAGCATCGGTCCGCCCGACAGCACGATCGCGGGGATATCGACGGTCGACGCCGCCATGATGCCCGACGGCGTGGTCTTGTCGCAACCGGTGGTCAGCACGACCGCGTCGATCGGATAGCCATACAGCGTCTCGACCAGCCCCAAATACGCCAGGTTGCGGTCGAGTGCCGCGGTCGGCCGCCGGCAATTCTCGAAGATAGGATGGACCGGGAACTCCATCGCGATGCCGCCCGCATCACGAATCCCGTCCCGCGTCCGCTTGGCGAGTTCCAGATGGATGCGGTTGCACGGCGACAGGTCGCTGCCCGACTGCGCGATGCCGATGATCGGCCGGCCCGAGCGCAGTTCCGCCGGGGTCAGCCCGTAATTCATGAAGCGTTCGAGATAGAGCGCGGTCATGTCCGAGCGGGCGGGATCGGCGAACCAGTCGCGCGATCGGAACGGCTTCACCGGTACACGGTCCACTGCAAACTCTCCTGAACGCGGTCGATTATCTGATGGGAGCGCTACCGCGAGGGTCGTCGGTCGGTCAAGCGCCTGCAAACACTATAAGTGAACGCGCGACGGTGGTCGGCGACGCGGCGCAGCGTCCGACTGACGGCGGACCAGCGTGTAATCGAGCACGACATGGCCGTTCGCATCCTTGCCGCCGCTGCGACGATTGAAGATCGCCGATACGAGCAGTTCGACCGCCGCGCGCGACATGTCGGCGATCGGCTGGTGGATGGTTGTCAGTTCGGGCCAGATCGTCGTCGCAAGCGCGCTGTCGTCGAACCCGCACACCGTCAGGTCGCCCGGCACGTCCAGACCGCGGCGATGCGCGACCGCGACGGTCGCCGCCGCCATGTCGTCGTTGCTGGCGAAGATCGCGGTGGGTGCATCCTTCGCGTCGAGCAATTGCTCGGCACCGTCGAGCCCGGAGCGATAGGTAAACAGGCCGCCCACCACCAGCGACTCGTCTGGCGCCAGACCGGCATCGGCAATCGCCGCGAGATACCCCTCGTGACGAAGCCGGCTCGCGGTCTGGTTCGGGTTGCCGATGATGAACCCAATCCGCGAATGACCCAGCTTAACAAGGTGTTCGGTCATCGCGCGGGCAGCTTCGAAATCGTCGATCGTGACCGCAGCCGACCCATCCGGCGGCGATCCGGTCGCGACGACGACGGTCGGCACGCCGGCTTCCGTCAGCACGTCGAGCACCGCGCGCGAATCGCACAGCGGCGGCGGCAGGATCACGCCGTCGATCCCGCTTTCGATCATGTGCCGCGCAACCTCGATCTCATGGTCGCCGATGTCGCATTTCTCGACGATCAACTGGACGTCGCTGCGGCTCGCCTGTTCCAGGCTGCCGACCAGGAACTCGCTCAGATACGCCGCGCTCGGATTGCTGTAGAGCAGGCCGATCCGCATCTGCCCGCCGCCGGCCAGGCTGCGCGCGGCGCGGTTAGGTGCGTATCGCAGCGTATCGATTGCGACATTGACCGCCTCGCGCGTCGCCTCCCGGACCTTCGCTTCCCCGTTGATGACGCGCGAGACGGTCATCGGTGAGACGCCTGCGAGAACCGCGACGTCGGAAATGGTGGGTGCGCCGCTTCTGCGGCCCGAAGTGTTGCGCGGCTTGCGCGTGGCGAGGCTCATGCCGCGCTTTTTAGCAGGTGATTGCCATATTATCAGCATGTAATCTGAGTTACCGTGGTCGTATACTCAGAGAACATCGCGCCGCCGCCGTTCGCTCTTGCGTGTTATCGCTCCCAAGATTAGTCGGACAATCGGTTTTGCCTTACCGGGCAGCAAGCACATATGGGACGGACGGGGAGTGCGCGTGCGATACAATCTGATCCGTACACTCTACCCAAGCCATGGCCTCGGTGTCACATTGCCGTCCGCGACTGCTGCTACGCACTGGAACATGGTTCGCCTTCGCACCACATTGAAGAATGTGCCGAGAGTGATAGCGCGACCTTTGTGGCCTCGGCGCATCTTGGCCGACGACTTCCCGACGCACCGCCGTTCCGGTTGGCGCGTCCCTCGATTTGATTTGGAGAACTGACATGGACGGTACCTTCCCGATCGGCGCGCGCGCCGTAGACAGCGACGTCACCTTCCTCGCGATCGACCCGTCGACCGATGCGAAGATCGAACCGGCCTTTGCCGTTTCGAGCGAAGAAGACGTTGCGGAAGCCTGCAAGCTCGCCGAAGCAGCGTTCGACATTTTCCGCGAAACCGACCCCGAAACGCGTGCGAAATTCCTCGAGACGATCGCCGACGAGATCGAGGCTATCCACGATCCGCTCGTCGCCCGCGCTATCCAGGAAAGCGGCCTGCCCCGCCCACGCCTCGAAGGCGAGCGCGGTCGCACCACCGGTCAGCTCCGCCTGTTCGCCAAGCATCTCCGCGCCGGCACCTGGGCCTCGGTCGTCATCGACGAAGCACAGCCCGATCGTAAGCCCGCTCCCCGCTCCGACCTTCGCCAGCGCCGCATCGCGGTCGGCCCGGTCGCGGTGTTCGGTGCATCCAACTTCCCGCTCGCCTTCTCGGTTGCTGGCGGCGACACCGCCTCCGCACTCGCCGCCGGCTGCCCGGTCGTGGTCAAGGGTCACCCCGCGCATCCCGGCACGTCGGTGATGGTCGGCAAGGCGATCCAGGCCGCGGTCGCCAAGTGCGGCCTGCCCGAGGGCGTGTTCTCGCTGGTCCAGGGTCCCGCGAACGAACTCGGCGCCGCACTCGTCAAGGATGCGCGCATCAAGGCGGTTGGCTTCACCGGTTCGCGCGGCGGTGGCTTGGCCCTGGTGGCACTCGCCGCAGCCCGCCCCGAGCCGATCCCGGTCTATGCCGAGATGAGCAGCGTCAACCCCGTAATCCTGTTCCCCGCGGCTCTCGCGGCGCGCGGCGAAGCGCTCGGCAAGGCCTATGTTGGCTCGCTGACGATGGGCTCGGGCCAGTTCTGCACCAACCCCGGAATCGTCGTCGCGGTCGATGGTCCAGACCTCGACACCTTCGTCGAAGCCGCCGCTGCCGCCCTTGGCGAGGCTGCGCCACAGGTCATGCTGACCCCCGGCATCCATGCCAGCTACGACAAGGGCGTCGCCGCGCTCGCCGGTCACGATGCGGTCGAGACGCTCGCTCGCGGCACCGAGGCCGAGGGCGCAAACCGCGGTCGTGCGGCTTTGTTCTCGACCACCGGCAAGGCGTTCGTCGCCGACCCTGCGCTGTCGCATGAAGTGTTCGGTGCGGCCTCGATCATCGTCCGCTGCGCCGACCTCGCCGAGGTCCGCCAGGTTCTCGAACAGGTCGAGGGCCAGCTGACGATCACGCTGCAGATCGACGAGGGTGATTATGCCGACGCTGCGACGCTGGTGCCGGTGCTCGAGCGCAAGGCCGGTCGCATCCTCGCGAACGGCTGGCCGACGGGCGTCGAGGTTGCGCCGGCGATGGTGCATGGCGGGCCTTTCCCCGCGACGTCGGACCCGCGCACGACCTCGGTCGGTACGGCTGCGATCGAGCGCTTCCTGCGCCCGGTCTGCTACCAGGACCTGCCCGACGCGTTGCTCCCCAAGGCGGTCAAGCACGACAACCCGTTGGGCCTGCCTCGCACCGAGGGCTGATCGGGTTATGGAGATGAGGAAGGGGGTGCTCTCGCATGGCAGCCCCCTCCTCCTTGTTCTCCCGCGAAGGCGGGAGCCCAGTCTGGGTCCACGCCTTCGCGGGGAAACATGCTTGGGGTCGAATGCCTGTTACTGGCCACCACCCCGGCTTACCGATCACCACCCCGGCGAAGGCCGGGGCCCAGTTGGAGAGGTTGTCGTAATGAAGGGTAACGCTCCGTTAGC